>CAYOCV010000004.1:0-332967 GCA_964402645.1 uncultured Desulfovibrio sp.
ACCATGAAGATGATGAGCAGCACCAGCATCACGTCCACGAAGGGCGTGACGTTGATTTCGGCGACGAAGCCGCCCTTGTTGCCGACGGAAGCGCCCATGGGCTAGCCCCGGTCCGTGCGGTCGGCGCGGCTGGCGGGTTGGGCCGGCCCGCGGTGGGCGTTGATTTCGCGCTGCACGCGGTTCAGGAACGCACCCGCAAAGTTGACGAGCTGCACTTCGATGCCGCTGATCATGCCCAGAAAGATGTTGTAGCCCACGGTGGCGGGAATGGCCACGAACAGGCCGATGGCCGTGGCGATGAGCGCCTCGGAAATACCGGGGGCCACGGTGGCGAGCGAGGCGCTCTTCATCTGGCCGATGGCGTGGAACGAATACATGATGCCCCACACCGTGCCGAACAGGCCGATGAACGGGGCGGTGTTGGCGGCAGTTGCCAGGAACGACAGCGAGGAGGAAAGGCGGGTCATCTCGTTGCCCACGCCCTGGCGCAGCGAGCGGCGCACGTTGTCGGCCACCACGTCGCCCGAGCTGCCTGCTTCCTTCAGACGATTGAATTCGGCCACACCCTGCTGGGCCACGTGGTACAGGGGCGAGGCGGCATCGCCGCCCAGCGACTGTACGGCTTCCCGCAGGTCGCGGGCCTTCTGGAAGCGTTCGAGACCGTCGGCGGCCTTGCGCTGTGCGGACTTCAGGGCAAACCACTTCTGGAACATCAGCGTCCAGCTGCCGATGGACATGAGCACCAGAAGGACGAGGATGAACTTGGCCACCAGGGTGGCCTGGGCAAGAATCGAGAGAATATCCATGACGTTGGGTGTCTCCACCGGGTGTTGAGTTGTACCGTGTTGCTGGCGGTGCGTGTTGTTCCGTACACCGTGCGTGGCCGGAAGCGTCAGGTCCGGATGCGACGGGTCCGGATGGGTCGGGCCGAATCAGGCCGGATCGGGTCGGGGCCTGTTGGCCCACGCCGCGCCAGGGGCGCGTCCGGCACCCCGCCCTCCATTTAGTCGTCTCGGGACAATGATGCAATGGGATTCAGGGGCTCCGGCGCGAAAAGGAACGCACTTTCCGGGGGGCGGCTGCAAAGTGGCGCGGGACGCGGGACGCCGGGCGCCCGTATCTGCAGGGCCGGGGCAGCTGCCCGTGCGCAAGCGCACCGGGCGCGGGGCGCACTTTTCCGGCGCGGCATGGCAAAGAGGAGGCACGTCGCAGCCGCCGCAGTTGATTGTGCAAGGGCACACCCCTGTCCCGGCCTGACGGCTGCACATTGTTGCAAGTGTACCCGGCCCCGGCTACACTCCCCCGCGTGTCCACCCCGGCATATCACCGGGCATGTTCCCCCCTACACGCCGCCTCCGTCAGGAGTACCCATGCACCGCATCCATGCCGCTTGCCTGCCGACGGCGCAGCGCCGCACGCGCCGCCTTGCGCGCACGACTCTTCTTGTTCTGATGCTTGGCGCAAGCATGGCAGTGCCCGTGCTGGCTGCTGACGCCGGTACGCCTGCCGGTGCCCCCCCGTCCGCAGCGGCAAGTACCGCCAGGGGCGGAGAATACGACATGCGCCGCGCCGTGGAATCCGCCCTGCGCGACAACCAGGGGGTTGTGGCCGCCCGCGCAGGGCGCGACGCGGCGGAAGAAGGGCGCAAGTCGGCGCGCGGGGCGTTCGGCCCCGCCGTATCCACCAGCTACGGATATGATCGCCTGAACGAGAAACCCCGCTCCATGTCGCGTGAACTGGACGACGACACCTACACCTGGACAGTGGGGGTCAAGCAGCCCCTGTTCACTGGCCTGAAGCTGCTGTCCACCTATCAGAAGGCCGCGCTGGAAACCGAACGCCAGGCCCTGACCCTGGACAAGTCGCGCCTTGATCTCGCCGTGCAGGTGCAGGAAGCCTTTCTGGCCTACCTGAAGTCGGGGGAGAACGTGCGCAGCGCGCGCGATGCCCTGAACCGCCTGCGCGAACAGGCCAAGGTTACCCGCGCCTTCTACGACGTGGGGCTGCGCCCGCGCCTGGACGTGTTGCAGGCCGAAGTGGACGTGAGCAACGCAGAATCGCTGCTCATCACCGCAGAGAACAACCACGCCACCCAGCACGCCCGGCTGAACACCCTGCTGACCCTGCCCGTGGCCGACGACACGGCCTATGTGGGCGCTCTGGTGCCTGTGGGCTTCGACATGACGCTGGAGCAATGCCTGGAACGCGCCTACCGCAACCGGCCCGACGTGCGCATCGCCGACAAGGCCGTGGAAATCGCGGGCAAGGACGTGCGCATTGCAGACAGCGGGCTGTACCCGCAGGTGTCGGCCAACTTCAACTGGTCCACTGATGGCGATCATCCGGAGGTTTCGGGCAGCACCCTCAGCCCCACCGGGTTCAGCCAGTGGTCCACCGGGCTGAAGGCCGAGTGGAGCGTGTTCGAGTGGGGCAAGACCTGGTATTCCGGCCAGCAGGCCCGCCAGGTGGAAGTCCAGGTTCGCGCCGAAGAAGCCAACCTGCGCCACGAGGTGGCCTATGAGGTGCAGTCGCGCCTGCTGACCCTGACCGATTCTTCCAAGCGCATCGTGGTGGCCACCAAGGGGCTGACCCAGGCCGAAGAAGCCTACCGCGTGGCCGTGGCCCGCTATCAGGCGCAGGTGGGCACCAACACCGACGTGCTGGACGCCCAGGCCAAGCTGACCGCTGCGGAGGCGGCCCTGACCGGGGCAAAGGCCGAATACCTGGATGCGCTGTCCAAGCTGTGGGCCGCCATGGGCGAGCTGAAGCCGTCCCTTGTCGATGGATAACGACAGGGCAGGGGCGCGTACGCAGAGTTTTCAAGGCCGTCGGGGCAGTCCCGGCGGCCTTGCCGCATTCCGGCGTTCCGTTCGCGTAGCGGATCGCCCATTTTCAGGCGGGTCTTGACAGCGGGCCTCACAAACAGTAACCATTACCAATAAACCACGTGAGGTCCGCATGACCCAGCATCAACAGGCCAGCCAGCAGAGCGCGGGCCGTCCGCAGCAACAGAGTCGCATGACCAAGCAGCGCATGGTCATTCTGGAAGAACTGCGCCGCGTAACCAGCCACCCCACGGCAGACGAGATTTACGGCATGGTCCGGCAGCGCCTGCCGCGCATCAGCCTTGGCACCGTGTACCGCAACCTTGATCTGCTGGCCGATTCCGGAGACATCCTGAAGCTGGAATCCGCCGGATCGCAGAAGCGTTTCGACGGCAACGTCATGCCCCACCAGCATGTGCGCTGCACCCAGTGCGGCCGCGTGGGCGACGTGATGGATCCCGTCGATGTCCCCGACATTGCGGCGGCGCGCGCGCCCGGTTTCATCATCATCTCCGGGCGCATCGAGTTCGAGGGCGTCTGCGAAGGCTGCGCGTCGAAGAACTGATCGCCAGCAGCGGCGCGGCCCGGCGGCATGCGCATTCTTGCATGTGCCGCCCCGTGCGGGTAGGCTTGGCAGATGGAGTCATGGCAAGACTTCAGGATGCCTGATCGCCATCAATATGGTTTGAGCGCACGAACTATGTGGTGTTCACGGCCAGCCCCGAAGCCCAGCTCCAAAGCCAGCCGCTGACACGCCGCCGCCCACCGCCCGGTCAGTCATCTTCGTGATGCCTGCGTGCCGGGTTCGGCAGAATTTTCGCTATGCACCATCCGGCGCTTCCGCGTCTGCAATGCCCGGGTAGTGCATCGGTCAGCAGGGAGCACCGGACACTCCTTTCGACGCATCCGGACGCATTGCCGGACGTCAATCGGCTCCCTTCCCTTTCATGTTGAACACAACGACAGCACAAGGAGCAGTCATGAAGGCCCTGAAAGGCACCAAGACCGAACGCAACATCCTGACCGCCTTTGCCGGCGAATCGCAGGCCCGCAACCGCTACGACTATTTCGGCGCCCGTGCCAAGAAGGACGGCTTTGTCCAGATTGCGGACATCTTTGCCGAAACCGCCAACCAGGAAAAGGAACACGCCAAGCGCCTGTTCAAGTTTCTGGAAGGCGGCGAAGTGGAGATCGTGGCGGCCTTCCCGGCGGGCGTCATCGGCGACACCCACGCCAACCTCATCAGCTCGGCGGCGGGCGAAAACCACGAGTACACCGAAATGTACCCCTCGTTCGCGCGCATTGCCCGCGAGGAAGGCTTTGACGAGATCGCCAAGGTGTTCATGAGCATTGCCGTGGCCGAAGAATTCCACGAACGCCGTTTTCTGGGCTTTGCCAGGAACGTCAAGGAAGCCCGCGTGTTCGTGCGCGAATCGTCCGTGGTGTGGCGCTGCCGCAACTGTGGCTACCTGCACGAAGGCACCGAAGCCGCACACCTGTGCCCCGCCTGTGCCCATCCGCAGGCCCACTTCGAACTGCTGGGCATCAACTGGTAAACCGTTGCGCGCCGGGCGCGGGCGGCATGCGACGTGCGCCGCCCGCCCACGGTGCGGCCAGATCACGATACGGGCCGAATTCCGGGGGGAAGGAGGCATGATGGCCGATCCCAGGGACATGTGGCGTTGCCAGACCGTCAACTGCGGCTATGTCTACGACCCCGACCGGGGCGACCGGAAGGGCAAGGTCGCGCCGGGCACCCGCTTCGAGGATTTGCCCGACACCTGGCACTGCCCGGTATGCGGCGGCACCAAACGGTGCTTCCGCCCCATGGTCGGACCCGGATCAACGGAGCAGCCCAACTGCGAACTACCCACGCAAAAGTAAGGCCTGCCAGGCAAGACATGGCAGGCAAGACATGATGGGCAAGGTCGGGCTGCACCCTTAGCGGGCAGCGCCCGCCGGATGCTGCCGATCAACGTGCTGAACGCCCCGCCGGAACGTCATGTTCCGGCGGGGTTTCTGTGTTCTGGCATGGCGTTCCGACCACCAATTGATAATCATCGCAGCCCCGTGGCCTCCCTTCTACCATGGCCCAGACTCGGATATTCCGGGGAGGGCAAGCAGCCCGACGCGCCAGCGCGGGCGGACCAGGATGCGGCATTGCCGCGGGGAGGTTGCATGCGTGACGACATGATACCCGCCACCGGTGTGCGGTGGCGGCTACGCCCTGTCTGGGCGGCGTGGCTGATGCTGGCGGTGTGGATGCTTGGCGCATCGCCCCCGTCCCCTGCCCTGGCGGGTTCAACCCTGCCGGCGCCCAAGTCCGGGGCGGCACTGGCGGCCCAGGTGGCCGAGGGCAAGCAACTGTTCGCGCAACATTGCGGCGGCTGCCACACGGTGGGCGCGCCGGGCAACGATATCCTGCCCCTGACCGGCCACATATCCACCCTGGGCATGGAGGCGTACATCGAAGGGCAGGGCAGGGTGCTCGACCACATGCCCCCTTTTGCCGGAACTCGGCTCCAGCGTGACGCCATTGCCGCCTACGTGGCCGTGGGGCTGCACGGCAAGAAGCCGGACCGCTTCGACGAGGTGCGCATCCGGCCCCTGCGGCACGAGGTGCCGCCCTTTGACCCGGCCTCCTCGGCCCATGTGCTGCTGGCCTGGAACACCCTGGGCATGAAGTGCATCACCGACTGTGACGTGGCCTATTCCAACCTGCCGCCCGGCAACGCGCTGGTGGCCTTGCTCATCAAGCGGGGCAGCGGCGACGGCATGGGCGAGGGCAGACCGCGCATCGTGTCCGAAGGGGTGCAGATGGCCTACGCCGCGCCGCCGGACATGCGCCGCCCCTCCACCCAGGTGGAATACTGGAAGTACGCCAGGTCCATTTCCGGCAAGGAACTGCCGCCCGACGTGTCGGTGACCGGCAGGGGCATGCTGGGCAACATGGACCTGAACCCCAAGACCGGCACGCTGGAAGCTGTCGGCATACCCCTGACGCCCTATACCGACACCGGCGGCCTGAACCCGTACCCGGTGTTCTCGGTGCAGGCGCGCGATGCGGCAACGGGCCGCGAACTGGCCCGCACCGGCGCGGTACTGCCCAACGGCACGGAAATGAGTTGCTGGCGCTGCCACGGCGGCAGTTGGGGCAAGCTGGGGGTTACCGGCATTTCGCCGGTGACGGCGCGGTCCATCCTGGCCACCCATGACAAGCGCAACGCCACAGACCTGCTGGCCCGGTCCGATGCAGGCGTGCCGGTGCTGTGCCAGTCGTGTCACCCCGACCCGCTGCTGAACGCCAAGGGCCGCGAAGGCGTGGTGAACCTGCCTGCCGCGCTGCACGGCTTTCATGCCAACTATCTGGCCGGGCGCGGGGCGGAGGTCTGCTCCTTCTGTCATCCGGACAGCCCCATCGGCGTCACCCGCTGCCTGCGCGACAGCCATTCCGCCAAGGGGATGACCTGTGTGACCTGCCACGGTCATCTGGAAGATCATGCCATTTCGCTGCTGAAGCGCGAAGTGGAACAGGGCAAGCCTGCCGCGCCGGGTCTGTTGCGCAACCTGACGGCGCAGGGACCGCAGGGCACGGCGGCCATCCTGCCGCGTACCCCGTGGACCCAGGAGCCCGACTGCATGACCTGCCACAAGAACTACACGCGGCCCACCATGCCGGTGAGCGCCTTCAACGTGTGGACCGAAGGCGGACCGGGCCTGTACCGCAACCGCATGGATGCCACCGGCAAGGTGCCATGCGCTGCCTGCCACGGCAGCCCCCACGCCACCTACCCCAGCCGCAGCGACTACGGCGCGGGGCGCGACTCCATACAGCCCTTCCAGTACCAGAAGGCGGACGCGCCCATCGGGGCGCGGGGCAACTGCATTGTCTGTCACGGCCCCACGGCCCGGCTGGACGCGGCCATGTCGCCGCATCATCCCATGCGCTGAGGCATGCGCAGCGCGACATGCGCCGGAGCGTGGCCCCGAAAGCGGACAACAAAAGAGGGGGCGGTCCCAAGGACCGGCCCCCTCTTGCATTTCCATCCTGCCGCGTCGCGTGCGGGACACGCGCGCGTGCTTTTCCGGTACGTTTCCACCTACTTACCCATTTGACGGGTGGCGAATTCCAGCATCTTGCGCGCCTCGTCGAAGTCGGGCTTCAGTTGCAGCGCGGCAGAGGCGGCCTTGGCCACCTTGTCCCACTTGCGCCAGTCCACGTACAGGCGGCCGATGTTGAAGAACAGGTTGGGGTCGCGCCCGGTGTACTGGGCAGCCTTGAAATAGTACTTTTCCGCCACGTCGAACTTGCCCATCTTGCGCAGGGCCATGCCGATGCGGTTGTACAGGTGGACGGATTCCGGGCTTTGGTCCAGGGCCTGGGCCAGGTAGTCGAAGGCTTCCTCGTACCGGCCTGCCTTCAGGAACCGTTCGCCGATGTCGCCCTTCAGCGCCGGGTCGTCGCTGAATTCCACCACCAGTTGCCGGAACACGCCGTTGGCGGCGTCGTACTCCTTGTCGTCCAGCAGTTGCTGGCCGCGTTCCAGTTCGGCCTGCTTGCGGGCCTCCAGGGCCTTGATATGCTCCTGCGCCTCGTTCACGGCGGCTTCGTTCACCGCCTTGACCAGTTCGCGCACGGTGTCCAGCACCTGACGTTCCGATCCGGGCTTGTAGTCGATCTTGAGCGGAAAGACCTTGCGCAGTTCCGGGTCGTTGTCGAGGTAGGCAGAGGCGTCGGCCAGCATGCGCTCGAATTCTTCGCGCTCGGCCTTCATCAGCGGGTTTTTCAGCACCAGCACCAGGGCTTCGTGAAAGGACTGGGCGGCGGGCATGACCTTGCCCTGGCGCAGCAGGGTGCGCACCTGGGTAAGCAGTTGTCGTGCCTTGGTGAGATCATTGGACATGCATCGCCCTCGGAGTGGCGTGGCGCGGAAAGGGGCAGTGCCCCGTATGCGAAGGGGCGCGGCGTGCCTGTTCCGCGCCCCCTGCGTTACGTCGTATTCAGTCGCGTGCGTGTTTTCCAGAGGCTGTTGCTAAATTAGGGTTTTCGTTCGTTGGCAAGGAAAACGGGTCTGCCATGAGGGGGTGCCTTAGCCGTTAGGTGAGCTTGCGAACCTTACGGATAAGGACCGCAACGCGCGGCAGCCGTTATGCAAGTCTTCGAGCATTACGGCTGGCGACCGCAGAGCGTACTCTTGTCGTATTTGACCGAGCCTTAGCCATCAGGCGAGCGCACAGCGCGAGTCTTACGGATAAGGACAGCAACGCCATGGCAGGCGCAGTTTGACCTCGTTGCGCACGATGTCCGTAGGGCTCGCAAGCTCGCCCAACGGCCACGCTGCGCGCCCTTCGGGTCGGACGCCAACGGGCGAAAGGACAATTTGGAAACAGCCTCTAGCGGCCCACGGCCTCCCGCACCATCCCCCGGAACCGGGCAAAGAAGTACCGGCTGTCGGTGGGCCCGGGGCTTGCCTCGGGGTGATGCTGCACGGCCAGGATGGGTTTGGTCTTGTGGGCGAACCCTTCCAGCGTGCCGTCGTTCAGGTTCACATGGGTTATTTCTACGTCGGGTACGCTCTCTATGTCCACGCAGAAGCCATGATTTTGCGAAGAGATTTCGATGTGCCCGGTCACCAGGTCCTTGACCGGATGGTTGCACCCGTGGTGGCCGAACTTCAGCTTGCGGGTCGTGCCGCCAAGGGCGTGGCCCAGCAACTGGTGGCCAAGGCAGATGCCCGCCACCGGCATGCGTTCGGTCATCACGCGGATTTCGCGCACTTCATCGGTAAGGGTGGCCGGGTCGCCGGGGCCGTTGGACAGGAATACCGCCTCGGCCCCGCTGGCCGCCACCTGCATGGCCGTGAACGTGGGCGGCACCACCAGCAGGTCGAAGCCCTGGTCGGTGAGCAGGCGCAGGATGTTCCACTTGATGCCGTAGTCGTACACCACCAGGCGCGGGCCGGGGCCGGGCCAGGCGTAGGCCCCGTCGGCGGCCAGTTCTACCGGCTGCGGGCGGGTGCCGTCCCAGCGGTAGGGCGCGGCGGGGGCCACCTTGGTGACCAGGTTCTGGCCTTCCATGGTGGGCAGGGCGCGGGCGCGGCGCACCAGTTCGTCGCGGTCGTCCGTCCTGGTGGAAATGATGCCGCGCATGGCGCCGTTGATGCGCAGGTGGCGGGTAAGGGCGCGGGTGTCGATGCCCTCTATGCCCATGATCCCGTGCTGCACCAGGTAGTCGGGCAGCGACATTTTTGCCCGCCAGTTGGAGGGCGTCTTGCAACATTCCTTGACGATGAAGGCTTCCACATGGATCTTGCCGGATTCCATGTCCTCGGCCGTCACGCCGTAGTTGCCGATGAGAGGGTAGGTCATGCAGACCATCTGCCCGGCGTACGAGGGGTCCGTCAGGACCTCCTGGTAGCCTGTCATCCCGGTATTGAAGATGACCTCGCCGCCCGATTCGCCGTGACCGGTGAACGAGCGTCCCTCAAGCACGAAGCCGTCTTCCAGGGCCAGGAAAGCTCTCATCCTTCGTTCTCCCCAAGCAGGTTGATGATGATGCCGATGTCTTCGGGCCGGTCCACCCCGTGGGTACGGTAGGTGGTGGGTACGACCCGGATGGGAATGCCGTTTTCGAGCAGCCGCAGCTGCTCCAGTTTCTCGCGCCGCTCAAGGGAAGAGGGCGGCAGCTGGGTGAAGGCGCGCAGAGCCTCCAGCCGGAAGGCGTACAGCCCCACATGACCGAGGTAGGCCGGTCCTGCTGCCGCATCACCCGTCTGCGCGCTGTCGTCCCGAGCAAAGGGGATGGCCGCGCGCGAAAAGTACAGCGCATCGCCGTTGGCTGCGGTGACCACCTTCACCCGGTCGGGGCTGGCAGCCTCTGCCGCACTGATGGTCATGGCCAGGGTGGCCACGCGCACCCGGTCGCCCCCCTCTGCCGCGCGGAACGGGGCCACCAGTTGGCTGAGCATGCGCGGATCCAGCGCGGGTTCGTCACCCTGGATGTTCACCACCACCGCGTCATCGGGCAAAGCCGCGCCGCTGGCCCCACCTTCGGCACGGCCCAGCAGGCAGGCAGCCTCGTAGACCCGGTCGGTGCCGCTTTCATGGTCGGGCCGGGTCATGACGCAGGGCACGTTCAGCCGGTGCGCCGCCTCTGCGATGCGCGCATCGTCCGTGGCCAGCACCACCTTGCAAAATTCCGGACAGCGGGCCGCACGCTGGTACACATGCCAGAACATGGGCATGCCGGCGATGTCGGCCAGCGGCTTGCCGGGAAAACGGGACGAGGCGTAGCGTGCGGGGATGATGCCGTAACAGGTGGGGAATGCCGTCATCTCGTCAGGTGGCCTTGCGGCGTGCGGTTGGGGTGCGGACGCATTGGGATGATGCTCCGGGTGCGAAACTTTCGGATAATAACCGAAATCGCAAGGCCGGGAAAGCGTCTTGTTGGCGATATCGCATCGCATTGTAATTTAAACCAAAAATGTAAAACAGTCAGCGTGTGCGCGACGCGCCGCAGCGTCTGCCCGGCGGCCTGTGGCGGCGGGGCAGGACCCGGCGGTTGACCGCTCTCTTCAGGTGTAGCATAACTCCGCTTCTCGCGCGGGCAAGGCCCGCCCCCTGTTTTTGCCGCGTCGTTCGCATGTTCGTCCCGCCAGTGTCCGCCCTTTTGGGCACACTCCTCACCGGGCAGCCGGGCGTTTCACATTTCGGGACATTTCCCCGGCACACGGGCAGCAACCGACAGGGCGGCGCAACGCCGGATATTCCGCAGTCATCCGATCGTCATCCCGCATCCACCCGCATCCATCCCAGACCCATTCGAGGACCATTGCCGTGAGCAGCAGACTGGAACGCGAGGCCGCGCGCCGCCGCACCTTCGCCATCATCAGCCACCCCGACGCGGGCAAGACCACCCTGACCGAAAAGCTGCTGCTGTTCGGCGGGGCCATCCAGATGGCCGGTTCGGTCAAGGCCCGCAAAGCCTCCCGTCACGCCACCTCGGACTGGATGGCCATGGAGCGCGAGCGCGGCATTTCCGTGACCACCTCGGTCATGCAGTTCCCTTACCGCGACCGGGTGGTGAACCTGCTGGACACCCCCGGGCACCAGGACTTTTCGGAAGACACCTACCGCGTGCTCACCGCCGTGGACTCCGCGCTGGTGGTCATCGACGCGGCCAAGGGCGTGGAAGCCCAGACCCGCAAGCTGATGGACGTGTGCCGCATGCGCGCCACCCCGGTCATGACCTTCGTCAACAAGATGGACCGCGAGGCGCTGCACCCGCTGGACGTCATGGCCGACATCGAGCAGCACCTGCAGATCGAGTGCGCCCCCATGACCTGGCCCATCGGCATGGGTTCCACCTTCAAGGGCACCTACGACCTTTTGCACAAGCAACTGCATCTCTTTTCCGCCACCCACGGCGGGCGCATCCAGTCGGGCATCGTCATCCAGGGCGTGGACGACCCGCAACTGGACGAATACCTGGGCGACCAGGCCGAGCAGTTGCGCATGGACCTTGCCCTGCTGGAAGAGGCGGGCACCCCCTTTGACGAGGCCCGCTACCTGAAGGGCGAGCTGACCCCGGTGTTCTTCGGCAGCGCCATCAACAACTTCGGCGTGCGCGAAATGCTGGACATGTTCGTGGAATTCGCGCCCGGTCCACAGCCGCGCCCGGCGGCCACCCGCGTGGTGGAACCCGGCGAGGAAGCGTTTACCGGCGTGGTTTTCAAGATACAGGCCAACATGGACAAGGCCCACCGCGACCGCATGGCCTTCCTGCGCATCTGCTCCGGCACGTTCACGCGGGGCATGCGCCTGAAACACCACCGCACCGGCAAGGAGGTGACCGTGGCCAACGCCACCATCTTCATGGCGCAGGACCGTACCGGCGTTGAAGAGGCCTTTCCCGGCGACATCATAGGCATTCCCAACCACGGCACCATCAAGATCGGCGACACCTTCACCGAATCGAAGGAAGTGCTGAAGTTCGTGGGCATTCCCAACTTTTCGCCGGAGCATTTCCGCAGGGTGCGCCTGAAGAACCCGCTGAAGGCCAAGCAGTTGCAGAAGGGGCTGGAGCAACTGGCCGAGGAAGGCGCGGTGCAGTTGTTCCGCCCGCTGGTGAACAACGACTACATTCTGGGCGCGGTGGGCGTGTTGCAGTTTGACGTGATCGTGGCGCGGCTGGCCGACGAGTACGGCGTGGATGCCGTGTACGAGGGCGTGGGCACGCATACGGCGCGCTGGGTGCATTGCGACGACAAGAAGATTTTTGCGGATTTCCAGGACTATCATCGCGGCGAGCTGGCCGTGGATGCGGAGGGTGCGCTGGCGTATCTGGCGCCCAACCCGTGGCGGCTGGAGTCGGCCATGGAGCGGTATCCGAAGGTGGAGTTTCGGACGACGCGCGAGATCAGTTAGCGCGAGCGCGCCCTTTGCCCGTTGGCGGTGTGCGTTGTGGAGGGGTGAGGTCAGCGCGGTGACGCTGCTGGCGGAATTCGCCTTTTTGGGCCGGGCGGCGTTGGCGCGTGATTCTCGCTGCTCACGTACGTCAGTACGCTCCGCGCGAAAATCGCGCGCCGCCTTGCCCGGCCCCCAAAAAATCGTAATTCCTTGCATCGTCCCCGCACCAGCCACCCGCAGCGGAAGATCGCTGCGGGGTATAAGGAAGAAAGGCAATTGCGGGATTGGCGGGAAGAGAAAGACCCACGGTGCGTGAAATTCGAAGGCCCGGCATATGCCGGGCCTTCATGCGTTCTGCGGAAATGGCGGGAGAAGAGGGCGGAACGTTCGCGCGGTCCGTTGACGGCTACATCGTGTCCGAACCGCTATCCGTGCCGCCGCGTTTTGCGCGGTAGCGGGCCACCTGGGTTTCGATGGCCGCGAACAGGGCCTCGCGGTTCACCGGCTTGGCCACGAAGTCGTCCATGCCCTCGGCCAGGAAGCGGTCACGGTCGCCCTGCATGGCGTGGGCGGTCAGGGCTATGACCGGCACGTCGGCCCAGGCCGCCCCCAGGGCTGCCGCCTCGCGGATGCGGCGGGTGGCCTCCAGCCCGCTGACCACCGGCATCTGCACGTCCATCAGCACCACGTCGAAGGGCGCACGGCCAGCCGCCTCGCCAGAGCCCTCAATTTCGCCAATTTCGCTGTCGGTGGCTATTCCGGTGCCTACGGGGCATCCCTCGCGCAGGCGGTTCAGCGCCTCCTGCCCGTCGATGGCCATATGCACCTCGTACCCGCGATCGTTCAGGAAGAAGGTCAGGAATTCGCGGTTCAGGTCGTTGTCCTCTGCCAGCAGCACGCGCAGGGGGTGGGCCACTTCCTGCCCGCCATGGCTGCCGGTTTCCTGAGTTCCCTGAGTTCCCTGTGTTCCCTGTACTTCCTGCGCCTGTCGGGCCGGAGAATCCGGATGGCCCGCACTATCCGGGTTGGTCAGGCGCAGGTCGGTGTGGGCATCGGCCCCCTGCGGCGCATCCTTGTCCAGGGGCAGGGTGAACCAGAAGCTGCTGCCCTCGCCGGGCGTGCTGTCCACGCCTATGTCGCCGCCCTGCAGGCGCACGATGTGCCGGGAGATGGCAAGGCCCAGGCCGCTGCCGCTGTGCCGCCGGGTGTGCGATCCGTCGGCCTGCGAGAAGCTTTCGAACAGCAGGGGCAGTTTGTCCGCCGGGATGCCGGGGCCGGTGTCCTGCACGGTAAAGCGCAGGCAGCCGCCGGGCCGTGGACATGTGGCGTTGCGCCGCACGTCCACGTGTACGCTGCCCGTGTCGGTGAATTTCACGGCGTTGCCCGCCAGATTCACCAACACCTGGCGCAGCCGCAACGGGTCGCCCTGCAACCGGGCGGGTACGGCTGCGTCAAGGTGTACGGTAAGCGACAGCCCCTTGCGTTCCGCCTGCACGGCCAGCGGGGCCAATGCATCGTTCACGGCGGCCCGCAGGTCGTACTCCACCTGGTCCAGCCCCAGCCGTCCGGCCTCCATGCGCGAAAAGTCCAGCAGGTCGTTGATCACGTGCAGCAGTCCCTCGGATACGTTGCGGATCATGGAAAGATAGCGGGCCTGTTCGTCGTCGTGGCCCGTGGGCGCGGTGTCATGCAGGCGCGAGAGGGCCACGTCCGCAATGCCCAGAATACCAGAAAGCGGGGTGCGCATCTCGTGGCTGATGTTGGCCACGAACTGGCTTTTGAGTTCGTTGGCGCTTTCAGCCTCTTCCTTGGCGCGTTGCAGGGCCTGCTCCGCATCGTGCAGACGGCTGATGTCCTGAAACGCGCCGCGCGCCCGTACCGGCTTGCCGTCCGGCCCACGCTGTACCACGGCCTTCATCTGCCCCATCATCCGCCGTCCCTTGGCGGTGCGCAGGGGAATGTTGTCCCAGAAGACGGATTCCGGCTCGTCGGCGGGTTCGGTTATCATCCGCTCGAACTGTGCGGCGTAGTCCGGGGCGTAGATGCGGCAGCCTTCCAGCGGGCTGGGCAGCGGCGTGCCCGGTTCCACTTCGAGCAGGGCGAACAGCCCCGGCGACCAGTAGGTGGCCACGTTGTTGGCGAGATCGAAGTCGAAGCTGCCCAGCCCGGCGATAAGCTGGGCCTCCTGCAGCCGGGCGTCGCTGTCGCGCAGGGCCTGCTCCACCTGGTGCAGGCGGGTGATGTCCTGAAACGTGCCGCGCATGCGCACGGGGGTGCCGTCCGGCCCGCGCTGCACCACGGCCTGCATGTGCGCCACGCCCTTGCACCCGCTGGCCGTGACGTAGGGCACGGTCTCGGAGTGGATGGTTTCCGGCGCGAGATCGCGCGAGGTCTGCAAGGCGTCGAACCAGTCGGCGCGCTCTGGTGAATGGATGGCGCTGCCTTGCGAGGGCGACGGCGGGGGCTGGGACGGGTCCAGTTCCAGCAGGGCATACAGCCCGGGCGACCAGTAGTCGGCGCGGTCATGTGCCAGATCCAGGTCGAAGCTGCCCATGCGGGCAATCTGCTGCGCTTCCTGCAACCTGGCCTCGCTGGCGCGCAGGGCCTGCTCGGCCTCGTGCAGGGCCGTGATGTCCTGGAACGTGCCCCATATCTGTTCGGGCAGTCCGTCCGCGCCGTGTCGGGCCATGAGCTGCAACCGTCCGAAACCCGGCCTTCCAGTGGCGCTTACGTAGGCGAATGATCGCTGGGTGGTGGTTTCCTGCCGGTCGGCGGGAGTGGCCAGAAATGCCTCGAACCATGGCGCACTGTCCGGCGCGTGGCGGCGGAAGGCTTCGGTCGGCGTCAGCGAGCCGTCCTGCGGATCCCGCTCCAGCAGCCGGAACAGCCCCGGCGACCAGAATGCGTCGCCGCCGCGCAGGTTTACCGAATAACTGCCCATGAGGGCGATGAATTGGGCTTCGTTGAGCCTGGCCTCGCTGTCGCGCAGGGCCAGTTCCGTCTCGCGCGGGCTGGTGATGTCCTGAAAGGTGCCCTGGGCGTGCAGGGGCAGGCGGTCGGCCCCGCGCGTGACCCGGCAGCGGAATTGTCCCCAGCCTTGCCGTCCGCCCTGGGTGCGGTAGCGAAAGACGCGTTGCAGTTCCGTCACTGGCTGGTCCGAAATGGCGGCCACGTGTTCGTGGAACCAGCCCAGTTCTTCCGGGGCATGGATGGCGAATACCTCGGACGGGGACGGAGGCGGCAGGGCGGGATCGTGCCCGAGCATTTCGTACAGCCCGGCGGACCACAGGAATGCCCCGGTATCCAGGTGCAGTTCGAAGCTGCCCATGCGGGCGATCTGTTGCGCCTCCTGCAACCTGGACTCGCTGCGGCGCAGGGCCATGCGGTCGGCTTCGCGCTGGGTGATGTCCTGCAGCACGGCCATGCACCGGGCGGGCATGCCGGTTTCCCGGTCCTCGTGCAGGGGGCGCAGGCGCACCTCGTGGATGCGCTCGTCCACGGCCATGGTGAAGGTGACCTCGCTGCCCAGCAGGGCCGCCTGCAACTGCTCCTCGAAATGCAGGGCCGCCTGCGGGGGCAGCACGTCGGAGGGCAGGGAGCCTTCCAGCCGCTCACGCGGAGACAGCAGCCCGGCCAGTCCTTGCCCATCGGCAAGCAGGCAGCGCATGGCCCCATCAAAGAGCATGATTGCGCCGCCGGGGTAGTTTTCGGCTAGGGTGCGATAGCGGGCCTCGCTGCGGCGCAACGCGATTTCCGTCTGCAACCGTTGCCCGCGCTGGCGGCTGGCCGACCAGGCCAGCAGCGAAACGGCCAGGCACAGGGTCAGGGTCATGCCCACGTTGGTCAGCGCCTGCCGCCGCCATGCCGACAGCACGAGGTCGAGCCGGGTGTACATGGCGATGTGGAAAGGGAAATCCCGCAACTGGGCTATGCCCACCAGCGCTTCCGGTGTTTCGACAACGCGCAGGTCGGGATCGGCAATGCCTTTGCCGGGAATGTCGTCGAAGGGGGCACCGTCGAGGGCGGGAGGCGCTGGCGAATCCGGCGCTTCCTGATCCGGCGGTGCGACCTGATCAGGAGGGGAACCGGCCCTGTCCCGATCATCCTGACTGGCGCTGGCGAAGGCGACCACAGCAGTGCGCACGCAGACGGTCTCTGCGTTCGGCGGCCATACCACCAGCGGCGCCCCGCCCTCGTCGAACAGCACGGTGCATTCTGCCCTGTCTTGTCCAGTATCCGCATAACGGTCGTGCAGGGAAACGGGATTGACCAGCGCCATGAGCGCGCCGTCAAAGCCGCCGCCAGCGTTTGAAACGCGGCGGCTCAGCAGCATTCGGGGCGGGGCGGGTTGGTGCGGTCCGGGTGATGGTTCCGGCAGGCGGACAAGGTAGAAATCGAGCAGCAGGTCGCGGTGGGCGGCCAGCAGGGTTGCAATGGTCGGTCCGTGGAAGGGGGGGGCGTTTGCGCTTGTGGATGCCTTCAGGCTGCCGTCGGGGGAAATCCAGGCCAGTTCAAGGGCCTGGGGGCGCAGCATGTCCAGCCGCTGGCGCAGCATGGCGGCGAGTTTCGCCGGGCTTTCGGCCCCGTGTTCGGCCACATCCAGGGCCAGGGTTGCCAGGGAAAGGTCCATGGCCTGCAACAACCCGCCGATATGTTCGCCCGTCAGGCGCAGTTGCCCTTCCAGCCGCAGGCGGGCTGTGTCCATGTGGCGTTCGCGTTCGCGCAGCACGTGGGCGGCGCTGGTGGCCACCACTACTGCCAGCACCACCAGCAGCACCCAGCCCAGCATGCTGTCCCCCAGCTGTTTCGGGGGCGTGGGGCGGCGCGGTCCGGGGCCGCGCCGGTCGTACAGCGTACGCCGGTCGAGTCGGCTGCGTCGGTCGTGCCCATTGTGCCAATCATGCCGGACAGAGTCCTGCGGACCTTCGGGCTGGGGGGCGGCGTCAGGGTCAGGCATGGTCGATCCCGCCGTCCGGGGATACGGGGGAGGCCGTGGCGCTGGCAGGGGCGGAATCCGCCGGTTTGGCGTCCGGCGTTGCCGGGGGCGTGCCCGTTACGTTCGGCATGTCGGGCATGCCGGGCATGCCGGGCGCGGCGGGTGCGTGTACAGCAGGGGCAGTCCCGTTCGTCCCGTCCGCGTCCGCACCGTCCGCGACCACACCGTCCGCGTCAGCATCATCCGCGACCCGTGCGTGATGCAAGACCTCTGCTCCCTCGGCACCGTCGGAAGGGGGCGGCAGGGTGGTGGGCGACATCGCAACGGGCAGAGCCATCAGCGCCTCGGTATCCTCGAACAGCCGTTCTAGGATGGAATTGGAAACCAGCATGCCGCTGCGGGTCAGCCGCAGGTAGCCGTCGCGGATGCGCAGCAGCCCTTCACGGTGCAGCAGATGCACCAGCCGCTGGTGGTCGCGCAGGAAATCGCGTCCCGTCAGCTCGCGGTAGGCCTTTACCCGCAGGCCGCGCGCCGTGCGCAGCCGCAGCATTATCAGCTCCAGCACCCGCGTTTGCGGGGTCAGTCGTTCGGCCTCGGCGCCGATGCGTCCTTCGTCCACCTGGCGCGTCCACGCGGCGTGGTCTTCCGGATTGTTCCAGCGCAGCCCGGCCAGGGTGGACGCCGCCGACGGGCCAAGGCCAAGGTAGTCCTCGCCTTCCCAATAGCCCAGATTGTGGCGGCACTGGAAGCCCATGCGGGCGAAATTGGAAATTTCGTAGTGGATGTACCCTTCGGACTCCAGCAATTCCGCGCCATCCATGAACATGGCGGCCTGGGCACGTTCCGGCGGCAGTTCCAGCCTGCCGGTCACGCAGTCGTCCTCCATCGGGGTGCCCGGTTCCAGCGTCAGACCGTAGCAGGACAGATGGTCGGGCCGCTGGCGCACCACTTCCTTCAGTTGCTTCATCCACTGGCGCAGGGTCTGCCCCGGCAGGCCCCAGATCAGGTCCATGCCCACGTTCTGGAAGCCCGCCGCGCGCACCGCATGGTACGCGTCCAGCGCCTCTCTCGCGCGATGCGGCCTGCCCAGGGTGTGCAACATGGCGTCGTCCAGGCACTGCACGCCCATGGATAGCCGGTTCACCCCAGCGGACAGCAGGGTGCGCAACTCCGCAGGCCGCTTCAGCGATTCCGGGTTGCCCTCCATGCTGATTTCCGCGCCCGGCTGCACCGCGAACGCCTTGCGCACCCGGTCCAGAATCGCCCCCACGGTGCGCGCGGGCAGCAGGCTGGGCGTGCCCCCGCCAAAGAATATCGAGGTCACCGGCACGTTGCCCAGGCGGTCGCCCCACAGGGCCAGTTCGCGCAGCAGGGTGTCCACGTAGTCGCGCACGGCGGATGCCGCGCCCAGTTCCAGCGAGTGGAAGGCGCAGTACCGGCATTTGCGGCGGCAGAAAGGTACGTGGATGTACAGCAGCATGGTGGTGTGTGGCTTGAAGATGACGGGGCGCTGCCCCGTACCCCGCAAGGGGGCCGCGTGCTTTGCGATCGCCATCCGTAATGTTCGCGCGTTGCGCTCACATAACGGCTGCCGTCCCCTTGACCCCTTTTGCCGCCAGACCCCGCACTGCGTGCGGCATCTGGCGGATACGGGGGTGCGCTTTAGTAACCCCCAATTGAAAAGTTTGGGGGGATGGGGGTACGGGGGAAGGAGACCCTTTTCAAAGGGTCCCTTCCCCCGCAGATTCTTTATTTATTGTCCCGCTCTTCTTGCACGCCCGTAACCTTTGCAAAGTCGCGGGCAAAGCGTTCGGCCTCGCTGTACAGGCAGCCGCAGTAGTTCTGGCGGTGGATGCCCCATTCCCTGGACGTGTCGATGCCTTCCTGCCAGCCGGTGCGGAAGTCGCGGTACAGGAAGGGGGTATCGCCGTTGGCGGCAATGCCGCGCCCCACCTCTGCGATCATGTCGTGGCGCTGGCGGCGCGAGTAGAGCAGGCTGGTGGTGAAGGCATCGTACCCGCCGCGAGCGGCGATGGCATGGGTGCGTTCCAGACGGGTGGCGTAGCACACCCGGCAGCGCACGCCGGGCTGTTCGCGCCAGGCCATGTCGCGCAGCCAGGCGGCGGGGTTGTACTCTGCATCGCGCCAGATGACGGGCAGGTCGAGCCGCCGCGAGACCTCAGACATGGCCTCGCGGCGGCGCAGATATTCCTGCATGGGGTGGATGTTGGGATTCAGGAACAGGGCCGTGACCTCGTGTCCCTCGTCGCGCAGCATCCGCACCGTGGCGATGGAGCACGGCCCGCAGCAGACGTGCAGCAGGACGCGCACGGCGTTACCGGGCGGGCCTGATGTCGAGATGCACGCCGAACTGGCGTTCCATGTCGAGCAGGCGTTCGCGCTTGTGGTTCAACAGGTGCATGGCAAGCTCGGCCCCGGTTTCGAAGACGAACGACGGCGTGCCGTGCGGCAGGGCGCGCAACTGGCGGTGAATTTCGCGCAGGGCCTGCAACGACTGCCATTCCATGTTGCGGCGCAGGCCGGAGCCCTTGCAGCAGGGGCAGGCTTCCATGGTGATGGACAGCGCGGACGAGCCGGTGCGCTGGCGCACCACCTGCAACAGGCCAAAGCGGCTCATCTTGCCCACGTCGTGGCGGGCGCGGTCGTTCTTCATGGCGTTGCGCAGGATCTTTTCCACTTCGCGCCAGTGGTTGCGGTCGCGCATTTCGATGAAGTCGATGACCACCTGGCCGCCGATGTCACGCAGCTTCAGTTGCTGGGCCACGGTTTCCGCGGCTTCCATGTTGGTCTTCAGCGCCATGGATTCGAAGTTGGTCTTGCCGGAAATCTTGCCCGAGTTGATGTCGATGGCCATCAGCGCCTCGGTCTGGTCGAACACCAGGCGGCCGCCGGAGGGCAGGGTGACCTCGCGCGAGTAGATCTGTTCAAGCTGGCGCTGGATGCCGAAGCGTTCCCACAGGGTGCGGGTCTGGTCCTTGTAGACCTTGACCAGGCTGCCCTTGCGCGGGAACAGCAGCGAGGAATAGTCCTCGATGAGCGTGGCGGTGTGCTCGTCGTCCACCCACACCTCGGCCACGTCGTCGCTCAGGTAGTCGCGCACCGCGCGCGAGGCGAGATCCGGCTCCTTGTAGATCAGGCAGGGGGCGGATTCCTCTGTTCCCTTCTTGCGGATGTCCTTCCACAGGCGCTTCAGGAATTGCAGGTCGCGCTGCAGGGTGGTCTTGCTGGTGCCCGCGCTGACGGTGCGCACGATGACGCCAAGGCCGGGGCCGGGGTTCAGCCCTTCCAGCATCTCGCGCAGGCGGCCGCGCTCCTCGTCGTCCTCGACCTTGCGGGAGACGCCGATCTGCTCGCGCCCGGGGGTAAGCACCAGAAAGCGGCCCGGCATGGACAGGTAGGTGGTCAGGAACGCGCCCTTGCTGCCGGTGGGTTCCTTCACCACCTGCACCAGCACTTCCTGCCCGGCCTTCAGCACCTTCTGCATCAGCGGGTACTTCTTGCCCTTGGTGGCGTCGTGCGGGGTGTTGTAATATTCGGGGTGTACCTCGTCGATCTGGAGAAAGCCGTTCTTTTCGGCCCCGTAGTTGACGAAGGCAGCCTGGAGGTTGGTGTCGACGTTGTTGATGATGCCGCGGTAGATGTTGCCCTTGGTCTTGGCCTGGTGGACCATCTCCACGTAGTATTCCTTGACCTGGTTCTCTTTCGCGCCTTCCTCGGCAAGGGCGACTTCCACCTGCTCGCCGGGCAGCACGCTGATGAACATTCTCAGCTTGCTCTTTTTCGTTGTCATGTAGTCCTCTGCGGAAAAAATGTGTAAAAATTCAAAAAATTTGTAACGCGTTGCCGTGCCTGCGGCGCGTCCGCGCGGGTTCCTGCCCCGATTCCTGCCGGTATTCCGGGACAGGATTTCCGGGCGGGTTTACGCGCGGTTTTCGCAGCGTGGCGGATGCGGTTGCGTCCTGCCCATCCGGCGTTGGGCGCATCCGGCATCGGGCGATACGTTCGCCCGTATGCATCCGCGCGGCGGGGTGCGTGTGGGCATCCCCGGCGTGGCGTCGTCCGCCCCTTTCCGGGTGCGGAGAAGCCGTTGCGTCGCCGCGACAGCGGCCGCCCGGCGCTACCCGTTGCGGGGTGAGCGCCCGGCGTGGAAAATTTCGCCATCCGTATCGCGCGGCAGGGCCGTTTCGGCCACGGGTGCGCACGCGCCCCGCGTCGTCAGCTCGTCCAGCGCCTTCCGCACCGCGTCCAGCGGGGCCCCCAGGGCCTTTGCCAGTTGCGGCGCGGTTTGCGGCCTGCGCGTTATGGAACGCAGCACCGCCTCTTGCAGGGCTTCCGTGTCCTTTTGGGAAGGGACGGAAAGGACGGGGGGTACGGGGGCCTCCGCGTCCGTCGCAGTGGCCGCACGGCAGGAACCGTCATCCGGTGTCGCCGCCGAGGGGCCATGGCCAGCCGATGTCGTTTGCGGACACCCGGCGGCCATGTTCAGTTCGTCGCTCCAGTGGGCCAGCACGTCCCTGTCCACGGGCAGGGCGCGCGGGCTTGCGCCCGGCCGCGACAGGGTGGTCACGTCCACCCGGTGGGGGGCCAGTTGGCGCACGTAGTCACGCAACAGGGCGAGGTTTTCCGCCGTGTCGTTGATGCTGCGCGCAAGCAGCACCTCCAGCCAGATCCGTCCGCCGAACCCGCGCGCGAATCCCAGCAGGCCGTCGGCCACGCCGCGCGCGGTAACGCCCTTGCACGGGCGGTTCAGCGCGCGGAATTCCGATTCGACCAGCGAATCCAGCGAGGGCAGCACCACGTCCGCCCCGGCAAGGTCGGCGCGTACGTCGTCCCGATGGAGCAGGGTGGAGTTGGTCAGCACCGCCACGGGCACACCGGGCAGGATGTCCCGGCAGCCCGCGATGATGCGGGCAAGGTCGCTGTTCAGGCAGGGTTCGCCGGAACCGCCCAGCGTCACGTGGTCAAGCCGGAAAGGGTCCGGCCGGGCCGCATGGGGCTGGACTGCATGGGTCCGGCTGTCCGGCGTGGCGCCGTGCCTTGCAGCTTCGGCGTCGCGCCAGCGGGCCAGTTCGTCCAGCAGCACGGGGGCCGGGACATAGGGGGCCCGTTCGCAGGTATGCACATCGGTCGCGCCCACCTCGCAATACAGACAGTCCATGGAACACACCCGCCCGCCAAGCAGGTCGAGGCCGAGCGAACGACCAAGGCGGCCTGAGGCCACCGGACCGAACACGTGGGCAAGGGGCATGCTGTCCAGAAAAACGTCCTTGTGCGAGAATGCGTGCGAAAGCCGGATGCACGGCGCGGCGTGGGCCGCACCTTTCACCGTGGGGTGCATCAAAACGGGTTTTCAGGAAAAAAGCAAGCGGGGGCGGGAAACCGGTGGGGTTCTCTGGCCGTTTTGCAGGGGCAGGAAGGCGCACTAGCACGCGCCGCAGTGGCCGTCCATTGTAATGTTGCACGGTCCGGCGGCGTTCGTGCGCGGCCCCGCACCATGACGGCGAGCAGCCGGGGGCGGACAGGGCACACGTGCGAAGCCGCGCGCTGCGGCCCCCCCCTGCGCCAATCGGTGGCCCGTGGGTGCTGATGCCGTGTCGCTGCCGTGCCGCTGTCGGTGTCGCGCCCCGATCCCGCCAATTCGGCCAATCGCGCCGCTTCTTGACACCGCCCCCCTGTCCCGGTAGGCCCTTCGTTCCATAGGGCCGGGACCGGGCTTGCCATTGGCGGCAGGCGCGGCCCCGGGCGCACGCAGGGCGCGCGCCGCCCGGCTTCGCACGTGCGGGCCGGTTGCCGCAGAACCTTCAGGAGGAATTCCCATGCCCGCATACGGAGATCTGGTCATTCTGCAAAGCCCGCGCGGCAAGCGTTACCTGCGCCGCGTCGAAGAGGGCAACGACCTGCACTGCCAGGAAGGCGTGCTGCCCATGGCCGACCTGGCCGCCGCCGAATACGGCACCGAAATCCGCACCCGGCAGGGCGTGCCCTTTCGCGTGCAGCGCCCCACCATCACCGACCTGGTCAAGGGTGTGAAGCGCCAGACCCAGATCATCTATCCCAAGGACATCGCCTACATCTGCATGCGCCTTGGCGTGGGTCCGGGCCGCACCATCATCGAGGCGGGTTCCGGTTCCGGCAGCCTGACCGTGGCGCTTTCGTGGTTCTCCGGCCCCACGGGCCGCGTCTGCACCTACGAAGCGCGCGAGGAATTCTACAAGCTCTGCCGCCGCAACCTCGACTGGGCAGGCGTGGGCCAGAACGTCACCCAGTTCAACCGCGACATCATTGACGGCTTCGAGCAAACCGACGCCGACGCCCTGTTCCTGGACGTGCGCACCCCGTGGGACTACCTGCACCACGTGGTCCGCGCCGTGAAGCCGGGCGCGGCCCTGGGCTTCCTGGTGCCCACCGTGGACCAGGTGTCCAAGCTGCTGCACGGCATGGAAACCGGGCCCTTCGACGACATCGAGGTCTGCGAAATCCTGATCCGCCGCTGGAAGCCCGTGGCCGACCGCCTGCGCCCCGAAGACCGCATGATCGCCCACACCGGTTTCCTCATCTTTGCCCGGCATCAGGAACGCTCCGATGAATGGGATTCGTTCCGCACCCTGGGCACCCGCGAACGTAAGCAGGAAGCCGCCCGCCAGGAACGCCTGGCCGCCGCGCGCGGCGCAGCAGATGCCGCTGATGCCCCTGCCGACGATGAGAGCTTTGAATAGTTGACTTTCGGGGGAAGGGAGGGGGCTTTGGAAAGCCCCCTCCCTTCCCCCGAACCCCCATCCCTCCCGCAAACTTTTTAATTGTCGAATATTTGCGAGGTTGCGGGGTTTGTTGCTATACGCCCTTGCATCTCCACTATCCTCATAATTGAAAAGCTTTGAAGGGGTGGAGGGGGTGTGGGGGAGGCGGGGAAACATTCCCGAAAGTTTCCCCGCCTCCCCCACATTCTCTTCCTTCATGCCTTGATAGGTAGCGTCATGAACTTCACCATCCAGAGTCTCAGCAAGTCCTACAACGGGCAGGATATCCTGTCCGATTTCTCGCTAGAGGTGCAGTCGGGCGTACGGCTGTGCGTGTGCGGCCCCAACGGCTGCGGCAAGTCCACGTTGCTGCGCATCATTGCGGGCGTGGAATCTGCGGACAGCGGCAAGGTGCTGCTGCCCAAGGGTTGTCGGCTGGGCTACGTGCAGCAGGAACTGGGTGACGACGTGCTGGACCGTCCCCTGCTGGACTGGGTGCTGGACGTGCTGCCTGCGTGGCACGACTTCTGGGCGGAGTGGGAGGCGGCGACGCACGCCGGGGACGAGGCGGCCATCCGGCGGCTGGGCGCGAAGCAGGCAGAGCTTGAGCAGGTGTACGGGTACAACCCGGAACACCGGGCGCGGGCGGTGCTGTCGGGCCTGGGGTTTGCCGAGCGCAAGTGGAGCCTGCCCATCCGCAAACTGTCGGGCGGCTGGCGCGAGCGCGCCAAGCTGGCCCGCGTGCTGACGGCGGGGGCGGACGTGCTGCTGCTGGACGAACCCACCAACCACCTGGACCTGGAAGCCGTGGAGTGGCTGGAAGCCTTTCTGATGGACTACAAGGGCGCGCTGGTGTTCGTGGCGCACGACCGGGTGTTCATGGACAAGGTGGGCACGCACGTCCTGTACCTGGGGGCCAGCAAGCCCCTGTACCGGCGCGGCACGTTCAGCCAGTTCGTGGCCTTGCAGGATGAGGTGGAGGGCCAGCGCGAGCGCGAGGCCCAGCGCCTGCAAGAGGAAATTGCCCGCAAGATGGATTTCGTGCGGCGGTTCCGGGCCAAGGCCACCAAGGCGCGGCAGGCCGGTTCGCGCCAGAAGATGGCCAAGAAGCTGGAAAAGGAACTGGAAAACTACAGGCCGGAGCAGAAGCGGCGCGAACTGGATTTTTCGTGGCCGGAACCGGCGCGGGCGGAAAAGACCATCCTCAGCGTGGTGGATCTGGAATACGCCTTTCCGGACGGCACGGGGCTGTGGCCCAGCCTGACCTTCAATGTGTACAGGGGCCAGAAGATCGCGCTGGCCGGACCCAACGGGTGCGGCAAGTCCACGCTGCTGAAGGTGATCGGCGGCAAGCTGGAAAAGAGCGGCGGCACGGTGGTCATGGGCACGCTGGTGCGCATGGGCTTTTTCAGCCAGCACCAGTTGGAGACGCTGAACCCTTCGGGCACGGTGCTCAGCGAAATCCGCCGCCTGTCCGACCCGCGCACCACGGAAGAAGAACTGATGAGCGTGCTCGGGCTGTTTTTGCTGGGGCAAAGCTACTTCGACCGGGTGGTGGGCGAGCTTTCCGGGGGCGAGAAGAGCCGCCTGATTCTGGCCACGCTGTTTCTGGCCCGCTGCAATTTCCTGGTGCTGGACGAACCCACCAACCATCTGGACCTGGAAAGCCGCGAGGCGCTGGTGGAGGCCTTGCAGAGTTACGAGGGCACCATCCTGATGGTGGCTCACGACCGGCACCTGCTGTCCAGCGTGGCCGACGAGATATGGGCGCTGTCGCCCGGCGGCATCGCGGTGTACGAGGGCGGGTTTGACGAATACGACGCGGCGCGCCGCCAGCAGGGCGACACCGGCAGCCTGGCGTCCGGCGCGGGCGAGGCCCGGCGCGATGCGCCGTCGCTGTCGCGCGACGACATGAAGCGCATCAAGCGCGAACAGGCCGAGCAGCGCAATGCCCTGTACAAGGAGTTGAAGCCCCGGCAGGACGCCTACGCCAAGCTGGAAAAGCAGTTGGAAACGTCGCTGGCCGAACAGGCCGAGGTGGAACAGACCCTGGCCGACCCGTCGGTGTATGCCGATTCCGCCCGGACCACGGAACTGTTGAAGCGCTTTGGCGAATTGCAGCGGCAGGGCGAGGAACTGTTCGAAAAAATGAGCGAACTGGAAGCGGTGATTGCCGACCTTGAGACACGGCGGGCGGCGTTGACCGTGGAAGGCGCGTAAGATGAACACGGTGCCCTTGAAGGCGGCAGGTTGTGATCAGGACGCGACCGCACCGTCCCCCGCCCGGCGCATCGCCGTGGTGGCGGGCATCCTGTGGGACGGCGAACGGTTCCTGGCCGTGGAGCGCCCGGAGGGCAAGCCGCAGGCGGGGTTCTGGGAATTTCCCGGCGGCAAGATTGAGCCGGGCGAGACACCGGCGGACGCCCTGGCCCGCGAACTGCGCGAGGAACTGGGCGTAACCCCGGTGCGGGCCGCCTTCTGGCGCACCGTGCGGCACGACTATCCGCACCTGTCGGTGGAACTGCACTTCTTTCACGTGACGGGGTTCACCGGCACGGTCACCGCGCTGGAGGGCCACCGCTTTGCGTGGCTGACCTGGGACGAGGCCATGCGCCTGCCGTTTCTGGAGGCGGACCTGCCGCTGGTGGCCGACCTGCGGGATGGGCCGGGGTAGGCATAGGACGCCGGGCGGGCTGACCCGGGGCAGGCAGCCCTTGACTGTTGTGATGGCCCTGATGAAAAGTTTTGGGAGGAGGGTCCGGGGGGGGGAGACCTTTTTCAAAAGGTCCCCTCCCCGGTGCCGTTTTTACCCGCTTGTTGAGAGCAAAAGCCCGTAGGGAGGGCGTATGGGACAGATACTCTGGATCGTGCTGGCCTTGCTGGCCGGGGCAACCCTGCCCACGCAGGCGGGCATCAATGCGGCGTTGCAGGCCAACTGGGCGCGGCATCCGGCCCTGGCCTCGCTGATTTCATTCACCGTGGGCACGGCGGCGCTGGCCCTGTACGTGCTGGCGGCGCGCATCCCGTTTCCTTCGGTGTCCACGTCGTCGGCGTGGCAGTGGACGGGCGGCCTTCTGGGCGCGTTCTTCGTCACCGTGGTCACCTTTCTGGCCCCGCGCCTGGGGTCCACGGCCATGATCGCGCTGGTGTTGGCCGGGCAGATGGCGGCATCGGTGACGTTGGACCACTTCGGCCTGCTGGGCTACCCGGAACGCCCGCTGGGGCTGTTGCGCGTTGCCGGGCTGGTGCTGGTGGCCGTGGGGGTGTTTCTGGTCCGCCGGTTCTAGCAGGGGGTAACCTCCCGCGTACTGCCCCGCGCGGTCAATTGCGTTCCGCCGCGCCTCGGCATATGGTGGGCAATTCCGGCTGCGCGGCAGTTCCCGCAAGGGGCAGCGCGCAGCGCGGTGCAAGCATTCCGGCAGGGTGATGGCAGGGGTTGCCGGGCCTTTTCCGAGGGGGAAGGCCCATGCGGCGGGTTGCTGCATCCGTTGCCGACATGGCGGGCGGTCGCCATGTACGGCGCCCCGGCGCGGGCTGCGCCAGGGTAGGGAAGTCGAGGGAAGCGAAAGAGGACGGGCCGTTGCCCGACTCCACGCGCAAGGAGTGCATCATGTCCAAGGAAAGACTTGTCGTCGCCGTGTGCGGGGCCACCGGGGCGGTGGGCCGCGAAATGCTGAATACGCTGGAACAGCGCGAATTTCCCGCGGCGGAGGTCATCCCCTTCGCCTCGGCCCGTTCCGCAGGCAACAAGGTGCCCTTCATGGGCGGCGAACTGACCGTGCGCGAACTGACCGAAGAATCCTTCCGGGGCGTGGACATCGCCCTGTTCTCGGCGGGTGGTTCCACCTCCGAGAAATTCGCCCCCCATGCCGTGCAGGCCGGGTGCGTGGTGGTGGACAACTCCAGCGCGTGGCGCATGGACGAGCGCTGCCCCCTGGTGGTGCCCGAAGTGAACGCCCACGCCCTTGCCGCGCACAACGGCATCATCGCCAACCCCAACTGCTCGACCATCCAGATGGTGGTGGCGCTGAAGCCGCTGCACGACGCGGCCAAGATCACCCGCGTGGTGGTTTCCACCTACCAGGCCGTTTCCGGCACCGGGCAGAAGGCCATCGACGAACTGGAAAAGCAGGTGCGGCAGATGTTCAACATGCAGGAGCCGGACGTTGCCGTGTACCCGCACCGCATCGCCTTCAACTGCCTGCCGCAGATCGATGTCTTCATGGACAACGACTACACCAAGGAAGAAATGAAGATGGTGCTGGAAACCGTGAAGATCATGGAGGATCCCTCCGTGAAGGTTACCGCCACCTGCGTGCGCGTGCCCGTCTTCTACGGCCATTCCGAGTCGGTGAACATCGAGACAGAGCGCAAGCTTTCGGCCAGGGAGGCCCGCGCCATTCTTGCGCAGGCCCCCGGCGTGCGGGTGTATGACAACCCCGCCCAGAAGATGTACCCCATGCCCATCGACGCGGCGGGCGAGGACGACACCTTCGTGGGCCGCATCCGCGAAGACGAGACCATCGCCAACGGCCTGAACATGTGGATCGTTTCCGACAACATCCGCAAGGGCGCGGCCCTGAACGCCGTGCAGATTGCCGAGGCGCTGGTGGAGCGGGATCTGTTGAAGGTGCGGGACCCGCAACTCTTCCTGCGCTAGTCCAAATCGTCCTTTCGCCCATTGGCGTTGTCAAACATTGCCTGCCATGGCTTTGCTGTCCTTATCCGTAAGACTCGCGCTACGCGCGCGCCTAACGGCTAAGGCTCAGTCGAATACGATAAGAGTATGCTCCCTCATGGCAGGCAAGTTTTCCTCGCCAATGGACGAAAATCCTGATTTGGACCGGCTCGCCCATCCCCAAGGGAAATGTTAGACAGACGGCCATCCGACCCCGGTATTGCAGACCGGACGGATGGCCGCGCGTCCGCCCGGCGCAGTGGTGTTTTCCACCGACGCGCGGGCGCATCGCCACCCACCGCAATAAGGAGTGGTCACGCCGTGATCCCCGTGCTGGATACCGACGACTACGTCACCCGCCTGCTGTCCCGCGAACGCCCCGGCGAAGCCGGCATCATCGCTTTCTACGAGCACCGCGTGGGCGCCATATGCCGCAACCCGCGCCTGATGCTCATGCCCCTCGACGACCACCTTGCCCATCGCGGCGACGGCATCTTCGAGAGCATGAAGTACCTGCACCGCCGCATCTACCAACTGGATGCGCACCTTGAGCGCATGCGCCGTTCCGCCGCCGGGCTGTATCTTGCCCCGCCGTGTACGTGGGAACGCATGCGCGAGATCATCATCGAGGTGGCCAAGGCGGGCGGCGAGGCCGACGGCTCCATCCGCGTGCTGGTGGGGCGCGGCCCCGGCGGCTTCGGCATCGACCCTGCGGAATGCCCGGAACCCAGCCTGTACGTGGCCGCCTACCATTTCACCCCCAAGCCGGAGGCGTGGTTCGACAAGGGGCTGACGGCCTTCCGCAGCTCCATCCCCGCCAAGCAGGGGTACCTTGCGCGCATCAAGAACGCCAACTACCTGCCCAACGTGCTCATGACCCGCGAGGCGCACGAGCGCGGCATGGACGTGCCCTTCTCGTTCGACGACGACGGCTGCCTGGCCGAAACCGCCATCGCCAACGTGGCCCTGGTGGACGCAACCGGAACCCTGGTGGTGCCGAAGTTCACCAACGCCCTTGCGGGCACCACCGTGCTGCGCGCCGTGGAATTGGCCCAGAGCGAGGTGCCCGTCAGCTTCCGCAAGGTGCGCGAGGAAGAACTGCACGCCGCCCGCGAAATCCTGGTGCTGGGCACCAGCTCCGATTGCGTGGCCGTGGTGGCCTACGAAGGCCGCCCCGTGGCCGATGGCCGCCCCGGCCCGGTTTCGCGCCGGTTGCGCGAGTTGTTGCAGGCGGATTTGATGGAACACGGGGTTCCTTTTTAGGCACGTTCGCGCTCCGTCCTTTCGCCCTCCCGCTGACCGACCCAAAGGGCGCGAAGCGTGGCCGTTAGACGAGCTTGCGACATCGGACAAAACAAATGACCACCGACACCACCATGCACATCATTCTGCTGGACCTGGGGCGCGAATTGCGCGGGGGTCAGTTGCAGGTGTTCTACCTGGCCCGCGCGCTGCACCACAGTGACGGGTTTTCGGTGGTGGTGGCCTGTCCTGCCGGTGCGCCCTTGGCGCGCGAGGCGGCGGCGGCGGGCATTGCCGTGCTGCCGTTGCCGGGTCGCCGGTCGTGGAGCCCGCGCGCACTATGGGCCTTGCGGCGCGAGGCGCGCGGTCACGCCCGGGTGGTGCTGCACACCCACGATGCCCGCGCGGCCAGCCTGGGCGCGCTGTGCAAGGGAACGTGGGGGGCGAACGTGCCGCTGCTGCACACCCGGCGGGTGTCCTATCCGTTGGGCCGGGGACTGAGCCGCCGCAAGTATCTGGCGGCGGATGCGGTGGCGGCGGTCAGTGCGGAGACGGGCGGCGTGCTGGCGGCTGCCGGGCTGGACCCGGCGCGCATCACGGTGATCCATTCCGGCATCGACCCTTCCCGCTATCATCCCCGACGCGAGCGCGACGATGGTCGCTTCGTGTTCGGCATGGTGGGCGCGCTTACCCCGCAGAAGGGCCATGCGGTGCTCATAGAGGCGCTGGCGGCCCTGAAGGCAGGGCCTGTGCGCAGCGAGGGGAACGCTGAGGCCGACGCTGTGGCCGTTGATACGGCTGGCGGCGATTCCATGCCCCCGTGGGAGGTGCGCGTGGTGGGCGAAGGCCCGCTGTTCGGCATCCTGCTGGACCGGGCTGATGCGCTGGGCGTGTCACCGCACATGGCCTTTCTGGGGCGGCAGGACAGCCGCCGCATGCTGCCCGACTGCGATGCGCTGGTGGTGCCCTCAGTACACGGCGAGGGCAGCAGCGGCGTGATCAAGGAGGGCTGGGTCACCGGGCTGCCGGTGATCTGCTCCGGCCTTTCCTCCAACCTGGAGTTGGTGCGCGACGGCGAAAATGGTCTGGCGGTTCCCCCCGGTGATGCCCCGGCCCTGGCCGAGGCCATGCGCCGCATCGCCACGGACGCTGCCCTGCGTGCCCGGTTGGTGGCAGGCGGCATGGCCAGCGTGGCCCACTATACCGATATCCGCATGGCCGAAGCGTACATGGCCCTGTACCGCCGCCTGCGGTAACCCTCTTCTCCCCGCGCAGCCTGCGACGCTGTCTGCGCTGAACCGGCGTGCCGTCCGGCAGGTCCGGCTTCCCTCTGCCTTCCTCCGTTTTCCCCTCCTGCTGTTTACCCTGCCCCGTATGGCATCGCGGCCATTGCAGCCCGGTTTTTCCATCGGGCATGTGCAGCGCCATTCCCCGGCGAAAGCGCGGGGTCTGCCGTGCCGGGGCCTTGTACGGCGCGGCGCGCGGCAATGTTCCCGAAACCCTTCGGTGCTGCCTGTGGACAAGATGACGCCACTGTCATGTTGCCACGTATGCGAGTGCATGCTGCAAAAAATTGCAATGCATGCATCATGTGGCGCGGCTTGCGTTCGTGTCGTGTGGCGCAGCGCCTGGCGTGGAATGTTGTGCCAAGTCCATCAGCATTGACGCAACGGCCTGCCGTGCGGGAGTTCTGCAAAGGTAGGGTTTCCCCGCAGTGACAGATGTATCCTTCGTTCTTAGTTTATAGTGACCAAAGCCAAGAGGGGGATCGCGCATGACGTGGGTGTTCATGATCTGTGCGATGTCGGTGCTGGTCATCCTCATCGTGCGGGACAGATGATGCTCCCTTGGCGCAGACCCTCGTGGGCTACCCCACGAGGGCGGTATGCGAGGGGCGAGAGCCCGAAACGAAGGGGCCGGACGTGAACCGTCCGGCCCCTCATTGTTTGCACGCAGCGCGTTGCCGCCGATACGCCGGGGCACGCCCTGCAACGCCCCGCTTCGCCCGATACGCCCGCTACGCCTGATCCTTATGACACGCGATGGGGCGATCGGGTCAGCCTAGCTGGCCGGGGCTGCGGCTGGCGCGGGCGGCGGAATCAGCCGGGTCTGGCCGTCCCACACGCGCGGGGCCTTGGGGGTGAGCGGCAGGTACTTGAACCACTTGTGGGTGGCCATGTGGGCCGGGTCCATCTGCAGTTCGCGGCTGTGCTTCAGGATGGGCGGCACGATCTTCTTGATGTCGCCGTCCAGGTCCTTGGCGGTGGTGAAGGCCGCCGCGCGGATGGCCACGTCCACGGCCTTCTGGCTGTACTGCTGCGACTGGGCCAGGGTGTTCAGGGCCTTGGTGGGGTTGTGGAAGCCCACGCTGTTCTCGGCAGAGATCAAATCCCAGAAGAACTGGCCCTTGCGGCACATCTGGCGCGCCTCGATCATCAGGTCGTCGTAGTCGGCGGGCTTGGGACCGGTGTATTCGGCGGCCATGCGGATGGCCTCGTGCGCCTTCACCGAGATGTCCTGGGCCACCATAAGCTGTTCCCACACCTTGTTCTGGGTGAACAGCACCCGCTGGCGCAGGTAGTCGGGGGTCTTGTCGGTGTGGCACTGGCGGCAGGCGCGCAGGTCCGGATCCTTCAGCGGCGACGTCCAGTGGTGGGTGGACATCTTCTTCTTGCCGTCAAGCCGGGTGTAGGCCATGTGGCAGTCGGCGCAGGTGACCCCGGCGGAGCCATGCACGCCGTTGATCCACGTTTCGTATTCCGGATGCTGGGCCTTCAGCATGGGGGTCTTGGACACCGGGTGTACCCAGTCCGCGAAGTTGCCCTCGAAGCCCTTGGTCGTCGTGTTGCCGTGGGTCTTGTAGTACTCGAACATGTCTTCGGGGTCGAAGCCGTTGGCCCACGGGAACACCGGCTTCTTGGCCGCGCCGAATTCCTTGTCCTGGAAGTAGTATTCCACGTGGCACTGGCCGCAGACCAGGGCGCGTTTTTCGTTGCGGGGCAGGTTCTTGAATTCCTTGTTCTGGGACTTCAGGTAGTCCTTCAGCGGTTCGCTGTACAGGCGCAGTTCCATGGTCTGCGGCTCGTGGCAGTTGGCGCAGCCGATGGTATGGTCGTCCACGTCCAGCTTCTGGCGAAATTCGTGGAAGTCCTTGGCCCAGAAGTCGTCGCCGTATTCCTTCACCCATTCCATCATCTTGGGCGTCTTGCAGTTCCAGCAGGTGGAGGGCAGGCCCGCCTTCTCGCTGTAGTTGTTCAGCCGGTCGATGTGCAGGATGTCCTTCACCGCATAGGTGTGGCCGCGCGCGGCGCGGTATTCGTAACTGAAGGGGTACCCCAGCCACAGGTTCTTCAGGTACGGCTGGGCGTGCTTGTACCCTTCGGGCAGGGGGTCCACGTTGTCGTGCTTGTTGTACGGCACAGACCCGCCGTACTCGGTCATGATCTGCGATTCGTTGTTGCGCAGGTAGGTTTCGTACTGCAGGGGAAATTCCGCCTTGAACGCGGAATTCTTCATTTCTTCTGCGGAAAGTTTGGTCTTGTAGGTGGGCGTCATGGGTTCCGAAGGCTCGGAACAGCCCGCCAGCGCGGCGAGCGCCATGGCCACCAGCGCAACGAGAAGGCTACGGCTAGACATCGGCGGCACTCCTTCTGGCTATGGGCAGCTTGGGGGTGTGGGGCACGTGACGGTGGCAGTCTGTGCAGTACTTCTTGGTTTCCATGGACACGGTCATGGTGGTGGACACGTGGCAGCGCCGACAGTTGGCCTGCACCACATCCCTGGTCTCGCCGCCGGGGTGGATCAGGTCGGGGATGGTGCCAAGGGTGGTCGAGTAGATGTCGCGCGTGCCTTCCTTGGCCTTGAAGGGCAACTTGGCCGCCAGATTGTGCGGCGCGTGGCATTCGTTGCACGCGAATTTCGCGTGCGTGGAACGCTTGTGGGTCAGCGCCGCCTCGGCCATGGAGTGGCAACTGCCGCAGAACAGGGCCTGGTCCGTGGCAGTCATGGCCAGGGCCGCGCCTACGGTAACCGCAACGCCCGCCAGGGCGGCCACGAGCACGATGCGCCATGGTCGGCCTGTGGGGTTGCTCCGCAGAGCATGCATGGTTCCTCCTCCTGTTGGTGTGTCGTGCGTCGTCCGCCGCGAAAGCCGGTACGGCATGCTGCATCACCGCTGTATGGCTGCGCAGGATTGCGGCAATCCGCCGGGCTGCGGAATTGCGTTGCGCTTGCGGTACAGTCGGGCGGCATTATTCGGCGGTCTGCGGCGGACATGGCAAGGGTTCACACCTCACTGTATGGAAAAACAACATCCTGTGATACAATGATTTTTTTATGGAGCTGCAAAGTCGGAACTTTTACAATTTTCTGATTAATGATGTAGCATCCTGTTTTTGATTGGTAAAATATTGGTTGTTGGTGCGCCGCACAGTCGTTGCAGCCGAGACAACCTTGCAGCGGGAAGTGGTTCGCACGTTCCGAACGGCCTGTTATGGCAGGATATTGGGGGCGTTCTTGCGACATCATTGCGGAAATGCTGGAGAAACGTTGCTTGGTTGCTCAGTTCGGAATGTGACGCAGCAAAGTGCGCCGGAGCAGCCATGACCACTCCAGACCCGGTTGTGGCAGGGTGCCTGTTTTTCGCTGTTTAATCGTGTTAAATCGTCATAATACATGCAAATGTAGTACAAAAACGTGATATTATGTACTACAATTATGTCATAAAAAAACCAATCTGGCCGCCATCAAACACACAATCTTGCCGTTTTTGGAATTTTCCGCTATCCCACGTGAACCCGCTGCGGATTGCGCATTCGTGTCATTCCGGGGCGGAGTCCACGCCATCCGGAGAACGCGTCCATGTGTCGATTGTTCGCCTTGACTTCGACGGAACCCGTCTCCCCCATGGTGGCCATCAATGCCCTGAATGTGATGAAGGAAGGGCATGACGGCTCCGGGGTCGGGCTCTATCTATCCGGTCTGTCGGGTCCCTTTGCGGAGCACCCCGAATATCCCATCCTTTCCGGCATCTTCACCGAAAAGGGCCTGAAGCGGCTCGACGGGATCATGGACGACCTGGGTTTCCGGCCGTTCCATTCGGTGTCGATCATCAAGTCCAATCCGCCTGCGGGCACGCCCAGGCGCGGCGTGTACCTGGCCCGCGCCTACGAGCCGCCCAAAGCCTGGGCCGACATGCCCGAGGCCGAGCGCACCGCGCAGCTGGTGCAGACCCGCGTGGCCATCCGCCAGCAGGGCGAGGCCGAGCGCGACATGATGGCCTTTTCGTTCTGGCCTGGCGTGGTGATGATCAAGGAAGTGGGCGATCCGCTCACCGTGGGCGACTACCTGGGCCTTGACCGGCCCGACCTGCACGCCCGCCGCATCCTGTGCCAGGGCCGCCAGAACACCAACTACGCCATCAACCTGTACGCATGTCATCCGTTCTTCATCGAAGGCGTATGCACCATGACCAACGGGGAAAACACGGCGTTCATCCCGATCCGCGAATACCTCTCGTCGCGCAACGTGCCCGGCTACATGGGCTACCAGTCCGACTCGGAGGTGTTCACGCACATCATGCATTTCACCCACTACAAGCTGGGCCTGCCGGTGGAGGCGTACAAGCACGTCATCACCCCGCTGTCCGACGCCGAAATGGCCGGGCACCCCGACCATGACATGCTGGCCCGCCTGAAGGTGCTGTGCCGCAAGATGATCATTGACGGCCCCAACTGCGTCATCGGCTGCCTGCCGGACGGCACCATGTTCATGGCGCAGGACCGCAAGAAGCTGCGGCCCGGCGTGGTGGGCGGCAAGCCCGGCATGTACGCCTTTTCGTCCGAGTTGTGCGGCCTCGACGCCGCCATCCCCGACCGCGACAAGACCCTCGACTTCCAGCCCATGCATCTGGACACGGCCTACGTCCGTCCCGAATGCCAAGAGGTGACCATATGCAGCCAACTGCAGGCATTACCCCGTCAACGCTGAGCGTGAAGGACCTGCCCTGGCAGGTCGAGTGGAACAAGGACACCTGCACCCTGTGCGGGCGGTGTACCTCTGTGTGTCCGGTGAACGCCATCGAGCTGGCCGTACACAGGAAGCGCGTGGTCGAAACCCCCACCGGCCTTCTGCAGAAGCCCAGGAACACCTATTCGGTGTTCCACGGCATCCGCCAGCGCACCGACGCGGCCTACGCCTGCATCGGCTGCGCCATGTGTACGATGGTCTGTCCCAACAACGCCATCCGGCCCATGCGGCTGGATGAAGGCACCGCGCTGCGCTTCCACAACAACCGCGGGGGCCATGCCCGTACCCGTGGCGGTCGCCGCAATGCGCCGGACAGCCTGCTGGACCAGATCAAGTTCATCCGCATCTCCATGCTCACCGACCCCGCGCTGGACGCCGGGCGGCACGAGTTCGAGCTGCGCACCCTGCTGGGCCGCGTGCTGCCGCCCGAACAGGGGCTGAAGGCCTTCCAGGAAAACGGCTGGGTGCCTGCGGTGCGCGAAATCTATCCGCTGGTCATCGGCTCCATGTCCTTCGGCGCGCTGTCCCCCAACATGTGGGAAGGCCTGCAGATGGGCGTTGCCTACCTGAACGAGGAAATGGGCATGCCCGTGCGCATGTGTACGGGCGAAGGCGGCTGCCCGCCGCGCCTGCTGCGCTCGCGCTTCCTCAAGTACGTCATCCTGCAGATTGCCTCCGGCTACTTCGGGTGGGATGAAATCCTGCATGCCATCCCCCAGATGAAGGAAGACCCCTGCGCCATCGAGATCAAGTACGGCCAGGGCGCCAAGCCCGGCGACGGCGGCCTCTTGATGTGGCACAAGGTCAACAAGCTTATCGCCACCATTCGCGGGGTGCCGCCGGGCGTTTCGCTGCCCAGCCCGCCCACGCACCAGACCCAGTATTCCATTGAAGAATCCGTGGCCAAGATGATCCAGTCCATGAGCATGGCCTGGGGATTCCGCGTGCCCGTCTACCCCAAGATATCCGCCACCACCACCTCGCGCGCCGTGCTGAACAATCTGGTGCGCAACCCCTACGCGGCTGGCCTTGCCATCGACGGCGAGGACGGCGGCACCGGGGCGGCCTACAACGTGTCCATGAACCACATGGGCCACCCCATCGCCTCGAACATCCGCGACTGCTACCACGACCTCGTGCAGCAGGGCTGCCAGAACGAGATCCCGCTCATCGCGGGCGGGGGCATCGGTAAGAACGGCAACCTCGCGCACAACGCCGCCGCCCTGATCATGCTGGGCGCCAGCATGGTGCAGGTGGGCAAGTACGTGATGCAGGCCGGGGCCGGGTGCGTGGGGTCGGAAATCGACCGCTGCAACATCTGCAACCTGGGCCGTTGCCCCAAGGGCATCACCTCGCAGGATCCCCGCGTGTACCGCAGGCTGGACCCGGAAAAGGTGGCCGAACGGGTGGTGGACTTCTACCTGGCCTTCGACACCGAGCTGCGCAAGATATTCGCGCCGCTGGGCCGGTCCACCTCGCTGCCCGTGGGCATGTCCGACGCACTCGGCATTGCGAACAAGGATGCGGCCAACCGCCTCGGCATCCAGTACGTGGTGTAGCATTCGGGGCCTTTTGTCCTCCGGCTTCGTCAGGCGCTCTTTTCCTTCAGGTCACGTACCGAAGAGTACGCTCCCCTCGGAAAAGGCCCGCCTTCCTCGCCGGAGAACAAAAATCCTCCGAATGCTGGAGAGGCGCAGCGCGTGCCGCAGGGCATCGCAGGTCAGGTCGAGAAAAGATTCCGCGCGGCGGGACGGCAAATACGTCCCCGGCGCGGCGAATGAAGATAACGCCGGAAAGGCAACCATACAGCAGCGGAGTGACGCCATGTCCCCCAGCGAAGTGGTCCGCGTAAGCGGCATCGAAGACGGAAAGCGCATCGAATCGCGCATTCTTGAAGAGCGCCTGCAAGGCGTTGTGCGCGAAGGCGCGCGCAACGTGGAAGTGGATGCCTGCGGTCAGCACGGCATCGGCGGGCGCTTGTGGATATCGGAACAGGAACCCGTGCATGTCACCGTGCGCGGGTCTTCGGGCCAGCGGCTGGGTTCGCTGGGCAGTACCGGCACCACGGTGGAAGTGTTCGGCCCCGCGTCCGACGACGTGGGCTGGCTGAACGCGGGCGCCAACATTGTCGTGCATGGCAACGCCGGCAACGGCGCGTGCAACGGCATGGCCCAGGGGCGCGTGTACATCGGCGGCAACATCGGCTCGCGCGGCATGACCATGACCAAGCAGAACCCGCGCTTTTCCGCGCCGGAACTGTGGGTGCTGGGCAGCGTGGGCGACTACTTTGCCGAATTCATGGCGGGCGGCACCGCCGTTGTCTGCGGCGTTGGCGCGCAGAACTCCGCCAACGTGCTGGGCTACCGCCCGTGCGTGGGCATGGTGGGCGGGCGCATCTACGTGCATGGCCCGCACGACGGCTTTTCGCAGGCCGACGCCAAACAGGTGCCCATCGACGATGCCGCCTGGGCGTGGCTGACCGAAAACCTGGCCGGGTTCCTGGCTGCCGTGGGCAAGTCGGATCTTCTGGCCGGGCTTTCGGTGCGCGAGGACTGGCAGTGCATCGCCGCGCGCGGCCCCTTCGAGAAGGTGGGCAAGAAGCGCCGGGCCGTGGCCGATTTTCGCCGCAACGTGTGGGAGAAGGAACTGGGCATGGGCGGTCTTGTGGGCGACCTGACCTCCGTGGACCGCAGCCCCATCCCGCTCATCACCACCGGTGAACTGCGCCGCTTTGTGCCGGTGTGGGAAAACGGCCAGCACATGGCCCCCTGCCAGTCCAGCTGTCCCACCGGCATGCCGGTGCAGGAGCGCTGGCGGCTGGTGCGCGAAGGCCTGATCGACGAGGCGGTGGACGTGGCCCTGGCCTACACCCCCTTCCCGGCCACCGTGTGCGGCTACCTGTGCCCCAATCTGTGCATGCAGGGCTGTTCGCGCAGCCTGCAGCGCATGAAGCCCGTGGACATCACCGGGATCGGCAAGGCGGGTGCGGCATCGCGCGCGCCCAAGCTGCCCCCGCTGACCGGCACCAAGGTGGCCGTCATCGGCGGCGGCGCGGCGGGCATCTCTGTCGCGTGGCAGTTGCGCATGCGCGGCGTTGCCGCCACCGTGTACGACATGGACAAGGAACTGGGCGGCAAGATCAGCTCGGCCATTCCCGGCAGCCGCATCCCGCAGGATGTGCTGGACGCGGAACTGGCGCGCGCCCGCGAGGTGCTGCCCCATGTGCATCTGCAACAGCGCCTTGGCAAGGACGGGTTTGCCCAGCTGAAGGCCGACAACGACTTCGTGGTGCTGGCCACCGGGGCCAACACCCCGCGCATGCTGCCCGTGCCCGGCAAGGAACTGGCGCGCACCGCACTGGAATTCCTGAAGTCTGCCAAGTCCGGTTCCGGCACCGTGGGCAAGCGCGTGGTCATCGTGGGCGCGGGCAACGTGGGCTGCGACGTGGCCACCGAGGCTGCGCGGCTGGGGGCGGAATCCATCACCCTCATCGACATCCAGACCCCGGCTGCCTTCGGCAAGGAAAAGGAAGAGGCGGAACACGTGGGGGCCACCTTCCGCTGGCCCTGCTTCACCAAAGAGATCACCCCCGAAGGGCTGGTGCTGACCACCGGCGAGCTGCTGCCCGCCGAAACGGTCATCTTCTCCATCGGTGATGCGCCCGGCCTCGACTACCTGCCCGACGACATTGCCGTGGAACGCGGCCACGTTGTGGTCAACGACATCCAGCAGACCACCGACGCCCGCGTCTTCGCCATTGGCGATGCGGTGCGCCCCGGCCTGCTCACCCAGGCCATCGGCATGGGCCGCAAGGCCGCCGAGGCCATCGTGGAGATGGCCGAAGGCAAGCGCCCCGTGTCCGATACCCGCAAGATGATCGATTACGCGCGCGTGAAGCTGGAATACTTCGACCCGCGCATCGACAACTTCCAGGATCTCGGCCAGTGCGGCGACGCCTGCGCCAGTTGCGGCGCGTGCCGCGACTGCGGCATCTGCGAGACCATCTGCCCGCAGGCGGCCATCAGCCGCCGCGAAGTGCAGGGCGGTTGCGGCTTCGAGATGGCCGTGGACGCCGAAAAATGTATCGGCTGCGGTTTCTGCGCCGGTGCCTGCCCGTGCGGGATCTGGAACCTGGTGGAAAACACCCCGATAGAATAGGGCCTGCCATACTACGGTCTTTTTGCCCTCTGCCTTCGTCAGAGTGCGTTTTTATTCCGGTCGAGTACGATAAGAGTACACTTCCTCCATAAAAACGCATTCTTCCTCGGCAGAGAACAAAAATCCTCGTAGTGTTGACAGACCCTGGCGGGTGCAAACTCTATGGAAAACGGGCGGTCCTTCCTCACGGAAGGGCCGCCCGTTCGTATTGCGGGAGCTGTGCGGGACTATTGCAGAATGAACCCCATGGCCTTCAGGTCCTTGGCCCAGCAGCCCCAGGGGCCGGTCAGGAAGGTGACCTGCATGGTCCTGGGGTTGAAGCGCACCTTGGCGTCCTGGTCCAGATGGCACTGCCGGTCATAGTTGGTGTGGGTGATGCGCAGGGTCCACGTGCCGTCCTTGTTGGGGCAGGTTTCCTCCACGTACACCGGGTGGCCGGTGGGCATGCCCCGGCCCTTGTTGGCATCCAGCACCATGACCGAACCCGGCGTGGGCGTACGGGTGGTGGCCCCGTTGCGTTGGGCGCAGCTGAACCACTGCACCGGGCTGGTGTCGCCCAGGCGGCAGCTGTCGATGCCGGTGCGGCAGCGGGCGTAGATCAGGCTTTGCGGCTGGCAGCGCCCGGTGACCTTTACGGTCTTGCCCTTCTTGCCTTTTTTGGTGGTGGTTGCGCCGGGCCGCAGCGAATAGCACTGGCCGCGCGTCTTTTCCTGATTCATGGATACGCACTGGCCTTGCAGCACCCCGGAGAGCGGGTCGCATGCGGCGTCGTCCGGCGTGGTGGGCGAGTGGGGCTTGCTGGCCGTCTCGCGCATCCGGGCGGCTTCGGCGTCTTGCGCGGCGGCATCGGGCTGAGGCTGGACCGCAGGCGCGGAGGCTGCGGCGTCAGGTGCGGGGGCCGGCTTGGCGCAGCCGGAAAGCAGCAGGGCCGTGATCAGCAGCAGCGCCAGCAGGGGCAGCGGGGCTCGCATGGCAGCGGTGGCGGAAAGACGAAACAGGCGAATGCCGGGCACGGTTCCTCCGTTGGGCGGGTGAGGGGCTGCGAATAGTGGAAGCGCGGGGGGGGGCCAGGTGCGCGGGCGTACCGCGAAGCTTGGTGGCCGTCCATGCCTGATGGCCTGCACTCCGTTGTCGTCGTCTATCCGGGCGGGTGCGGTGCGTCAATCCGATGATGCGGGTGATGATGTTCGGGCACTGATGTCGGGTGATGATCCGGGCAGGCGGCGTGGCGGGGAAAAGGCCGTCCGTGCCGGAGGCCGCATTTTTCGGGTGTTCATGCTGCCGCAGGGGGTTGCGGCTGGCAGCCGGTGCGATATGGTGGGGCCAAGTACCGCAGGAACAACCGGAACGCGCGAGGGGAACGATGCACGCGGCCCAGAAGACATGCACCCAGAGAACATGCGTACGGATGCAACACGCCGGACTGGAGAATGCCCGCGTCGGGCATGGCGGGATGCCGGATCTGGCGCGCCGTGCCGCCCTTGCAATGCTTGCGCTGCTGGCGATCCTTGCGGCCCCCGTCGGACCAGTCGGGCCTGTTGGTTTTGTCCGGTCTGCCATGGCTCTGGACGACATTGCCAACCTCAAGGGCATGGGTGTGGTGGCGGCGGGGCAGGTAAAGCGGCTGGACTGCCCCCTGTCGGGCCGGTTCGACTGCAATTCATGGCCCACCAATTTCCTGAAGTTCGAGTACGAGAACATCTGCTTCGCCGCCGATCCCGGCGTGTGCGGGGCCTACTGCAAGGGCATTCTGGCCACGGACAAGGGCAAGACGGTGTACTTCTTCGAATCCCTGCCAGGGGGCGACCTGTCCCAGCGCAGGGCGCGCGGGTATGAGTGTCCGCCGGGCTTCTAGGGTTGTTTCCCCATTGCCCCCTCCGGGCATACGGCACGAAAAACGGGCGGGACCGCATGCGGTCCCGCCCGTGTCTGTTCATCTTCCGTGCCTTCGCGCCTACTTGTCGGCGGTCTTCGGCACGAACACCTTGTACTCGGTGTCCTTTTCGTGCTGCGGGTGATACGGCCCGTACGGCATGGCGTTGAGGGCGATGGCGTTGGCCTGCATGGCGTAGGGCACGTAGTCGGCCATGGCGGTGTTCATGGCCGTCACCACCACCTGCACCAGCAGCCCGGCCAGGCCGCCGCCGGTGTTGTGGCTGGTCAGGTCTATGACCACCGTCCCGGAATAGTTCCACATCTTTTCGCCGGTGGTGGTGGACTTCAACTCGCATTCCACGGCCACGGTCAGGTACGAGGCCACCACGGCGTACGAGGTGTCCCATTTCTTGATGCGGGTGAACAGCACCGCGTCGGCCCCGAAGTAGTCCTTCAGGGTGTTCAGCGGCAGGTCGTACAACTGGTGCCCGTCGGTGATGCCTTCATGGGCCAGGATGTCCGACGACACCTCGTACGGCAGCACGTAGTACCCGGTGTACACCAGCGGTTCCTGAATGGTGGTGGAGTAGTACGTGGGGGCGTCCGCCGCCGTGGATTCGTTGATGGGCGGCAGCACCACGATGGAACGCGGTTTCTGTTCGTACATCAGCGGATAGAGTTCCGCCTTGGTGGATCGCTGCGCGGTGTGGGCGCAGCCGCCCAGCAGGGCAAGGGCCAGCAGCAGCACGGCGGCTATCAGTCTATTCATGGGCGGCCCCCTCCCCGGCGGGCAGCACGGGCGCGTCGTTCACCGCATCGGCAGGGGTGATGACACCCCCCTTGCTGTCCGCACCTTCCGTTGCTGCGCCGTCGGTTGCAGGCTTTTCGGTGCCGGAGCCGGACGAGGCGTCCGCCCAGGCCAGCAGGCGCGTGGTGAACACCTTCGATTCCGGGTACAGCCGGTTTTCCGCCTCGAAGTACTTTTTCGCCTCGGCCATCTGGCCAGCCTTCAGGTTGATGTAACCAAGCTCGGCAAAGATGCCGGGCGGCACGCGCAGATTGCGCTGTTCCGACTTGGCGACGATGTCCTGCATGGCCTTGACGTGCTTGTCCTGCTGTTCCTGCGCGGGGTTCTTGCGGCAGGCGTAGAGGGTGGAGGAGTAGTTGTCCATGCAGTACATGGCGTTGGGCCTGGCGCAGCCGGAGGACAACGCGCACAGGGCGCACAGGGCGCACAGGGCGGCGGCCAGCAGCGTCGGTTGCATGGCGCGCAGGGGGCGTGCCGCAGGGTGAGCGGTCTCGTGCGTCATGGTCATGGGACAAGGATCTCCTTGGTCATGCCCGCGCCCACCAGCACGGTGCGGTTCACCACCACCACGCCGTCGCGTTCGACGATGACGGTGTAGCGGCCGGGGGCCACCTCGTACACGGTATCCTTGGTCTTGGGGGTGGTGTTCCAGTCCTTGGCCCCGCTGGACTGCCCCAGGGTGAAGGGGGGCAGGTCGTTCAGGCGGGCCACGGCCCCCTTGGCGTTGCCGGTGAACCAGAAATAGGCCTTGGTGTCGCCCTGCACCACGCCCTCGCGCGAGGCGCAGCCCGCGAACAGCCCGGTAAGCAGCAGCACGGCGGCCAGCGCCGCCAGCGTGGCGATGCGTATGGATGTCTTGCGCATATGCCTTCTCCCTAGCGAACTTCGCGGATGAACAGTTTGCCGTAGTCCTTGGATGCGTCCCACGCGGCCAGCGAGCCTTCCTGCAACGTGCAGGCGGAAACTTCGCTTTCCGGCGTGTCGCCAAGGGTGGCGGCCACGCGCAGTCTGCCCACCACCTTGCCGGGCAAGACGATGTCCATGTTGGTCTGGGGGTTGCGCACCTTCTGCCCCTCGGCCACCACGTCAAACAGGTCGCCCGACTTGATGTTCTGGGTCTTTCCGCCGGAGATCAGGTACTGCCCGCCTTCCTGGGCCAGGATGTAGCCCTTCCAGGGGCGTTCCAGCAGGTTTTCGATGATGTTGGACGACACGTTGGTGATGGCAGCCTCGATGGCCTTGTCGTTCAGCGTGGTGTCGTACCCGGCGCGGCTGCCCACGCCCATGATGCTGCCCGCCTCGGAATAGGCCTCGCCGCTGCCTTCCTCGGAATGGATGATCTGGCCGGTGGAAACCTCCACCAGGCGGATATGCACCTTGGCGAAGGCCACCTGGCGCTTGGAGCGGCTGAACACGCCCACGTCGCCCACGTCCTTGCGCCCGAATTCGGTGACGGAACCCAGAATCAGGTAGTCCGCCATGTTGCGGTATGCACCCGCGCCGCCGATGCCCAGTTCTTTCTGGATCTTGTCCAGATCGGCCCGCTCGATGAGGATGAACTTTTCGGTGGCCACCAGCTTGGAGGACAGGATGTCCACGGCCTGCTTGCCCAGGCGGTCGCGCGAATCCTTGTCCAGAAAGAAGCTCTGGCCGTACTTGGTTTCGTTGGTGAAGCGGCCTATGGCGACTTTCCGCTTCACGCCTTTCTTGTCCACGGCGGCGGCCTGCTGCACGGTGGGGCTTATGGCAGCCTGCGCCCCTTCCACGCGTTCCGCCTTGGGCCGCTCGGTGGTGGCGCACCCCGTCACAAGAAGTGCGGCGGCCAACAAGGGAATCAGCCTTTTCAACACGTTGTACCTCCCCAAAGGTTGGAATGGAAAACGAAAGTGATTGCTTACCAATAGGTACGGATCTTTACAATATACCTGAGGGGTTACTGATTAGATTTGCGTTTTTGTATAGTCTGGATCAATGCGGCATCGTGCCGACGACATCCGCTTCGGCCTGACCGTGCAGGGGTGTTTTCTGCGGGGGCCTCACCGGAGCGTGACGGGGTGTGATGCTTTGCCCGTACCTGCCGATATGGTAGGGAAACCGCACGCCCCGCAGCATGGGCCGCGCCCGTACATTTTCCGGAGGTTTCATGCCCGCCACCGACGCCCCCCTCGCCAAATGGATGTTTCTGCACCTGCTGCACGGCCTCAGCCAGTCAGGCTACGCCATGGCCGGGGCCAACGAACTGCTGGGCGAACTGGACAAGTTGCCCCCGCAGCAGCAGAAGGCGCGGATGTTGTTCGGCACCGGGCTGTTGCGCCAGGCGCTGCTGCTGAACCCGCTGGATGCGGGGCTGCGTGGGCTGGTGGGGCAGTTGGGGGCCATGGCTGCGCCTTCGCCTGCCTATGCCGCATGGCTGAAGGCGTCCGCCGCCGTGCTGGACGGCCAGCCGCAGGTGCCCGCCAACGAGGCCTTCGGCAGGGCCTGGGATCTGCCCGCCGACCCGGATGCGGTGCTGGCCGCGTGCCGCGCATCCACCGTCCCCGGCGACGTGTTCGCCTGCCTGATGCGCCTGTGGGAAATGGGCGCGTGGGGACAGACGGCGGCGGGCATTGCGCATTTTCTCGCATCCCCGGCGGCCCCGGCGGGCGCTGGGGTGCTGGCCCATGCCGCCCACGCGGCGGGCGACGCCGCCCTGCGCGACGAACTGCTGGCCAAGGCCCTGCCGTGCCCGCTGACGATTCTGCTGCGCGCCCGCATGGCAGAGGCCGCCGAAGACCTTTCCGCGGCCCGCGCCCTGTACATGGAGGCGCTGGACGCCGAGCCTGCCCTGCTGTTCCTGGTGCGCCATCTGGCCCAGATGGGCAGGCAGGAGGCCCCGGCATCGGTGCTGGAGGGGCGGCGCATCGGCGTGGGGTTCTACACCTGGAACAAGTTGCAGGTGACCCTGGACACCCTGGCCAGCCTGCTGGATTCGGACATTGGCGGGGCGCACGTGGCGCTCATCAACAACGGGTCCACGGCCTTTTCGCGCGACGAGTTCGAGGCGGGCGTGCGCGCGGTGGCCGCCGGACGGCAGGTGGAGCTGATCCAGCTGCCCATCAACATCGGCGCGCCTGCGGCCCGCAACTGGCTGTGGCACCTTGATTCCATGCGCGACAGGGACCTGTTCGCCTTTCTGGACGACGATGTGTTGCTGCCGCGCACCTGGCTGCGCAGCTACGTGCAGGACATGGACGAGATGCCCGGCACGGTGGTGGTGGGGCCGCAGGGGGTGAACCCCGGCAGCCTGCCCACGGTGCAGTACGTGGCCCGCTATTTCGAGAAGACCGGCAAGCACCTCATCCGGTTCACCAACAACGCCCCGCTGGTCATGGACTTTGGCCAGTACGGGCAGCGCCGCCCGTGCCTTTCGGTGATGGGCTGCTGCCACCTGCTGGACAAGGCGGCCTGCGCCCGGCTGGGCGTGCCCGACTTCGACCTGCGTTTCTCGCCCTCGCAGGTGGATGATCTGGAGCACGACATCCAGGTGTGGAAGGCAGGGGGCCGGGTGGTCTACGACGGCAGGGTGCGCGTGGTACACCGGCAGGACGCCGGGCGCGCCGCGCCGCTGTCCGAGGCCTCGTGGGGGCACGTGTGGGGCAACCACTACAAGATGGAGCGCAAGTTCACCGAGCAGGAACTGGCCGACGTGGACCGGGCCACCCGTGCCGCCGACGTGGCCGACCTGGTCGCTGCCTACGAGTCGGTGGCCGCGCAATTGCCGTCCGCCGCGCGGTCGTATGTGGGACTGAGCGTGCGCACCCTTCAGGCTGCTGCGCGGGAAGGCACGCTCTAGCGGGGCGACGCCGGGCGCTTGAAATGCAATGACGCGGGGAGTTTCACCACTCCCCGCGTCGTCTTTTTCAGGGGTGCGCCGAGCGCGCCGAACGCATCGGACGTAAAGGGGTCCCGGTGGTGCGGCTACTTGTGGGCCTGGGCGGGGCCGCTGGTGTAGCTCAGCAACCTCGCCTGCTGGGGATGTTCGCCCAGCCATTCGACCTTGCCGTCGTCCAGGTGGTAGATGGCCCCGACGACCTTGAGCTTGCCCTCGGCCACGCGGGTGCGGATGATGGGGCTTTGGCGCATGGTGTCATCAATGGCCTGCCAGACATTGGCTTCGATGGCCTTGGGCACGAGGGCCGCGCGGTCGAGTTTGGGGTTGGACTTTTCGGCGGCGGCCACGGCGGGGACAATGGGGGCCACCAGCATGGGGATGGACCCATGCACCTCGGCTCCTTGCACGACGGCTGTGACGGCCCCGCACTGGGTATGGCCCATCACCACCAGCAGCGGCACGCCAAGGTGGTCCGCGCCGTATTCTGCAGTGCCGACCTCATCGGTGGCGGCCACATTGCCTGCCACGCGGATGACGAACAGGTCGCCAACCCCTTCGTCAAAAATCAGTTCCACGGGTGCGCGGGAATCGGCACAGGAAAGGATGGTGGCGTAAGGGGTCTGGCCGTGTTGCGAGGTGGCAAGGCGCTTGGCCGTCAGGTTCTGTCTGGCCGGTGCTTCGGCCACGAACCGGGCGTTGCCGGCCATCAGACGTTGCAGGGCTTCATCGGGGCCGATGCCTGGTCCCTGGTTGCTGGCGAATGCCGTGCCGGTCAGGGCGGCCACGAGAAGCAGGATGGGCAGGAAACGAAAACGCATGGGTATCCTCCGGATAAGGGGGTACAATACAGAATTCTATTCCTGCACGAATTCGGGAAAAAGGAATGATATCTTGCGCGGGGTAGGAATGCAGATGCCTGCGGTACAGGCAGGGTTTTACGGTGGATGGTTCCTTCCGGAAAAAGGAATATCAGACGTAGCGGGCGCGTACCGTCCGGAACAGTTCGGGCATGCGGTCGTACTGATGCACCATGACGGCGGGCAGGCCTGCGTCGTTCAGGATGTTGCCGTATGTGTCGGCGGCGGGCGGGGTGGCCTTGTAGCCCAGGGTCAGGATGGGCCCGGCGTTGTCATGCACGGTGACGCGGGGCAGGTGGCCGCCGTGCAGCAGGTGGTTGTGTACCCCCTGGTCGTACCCGGCCATGCCTGCGGGGGGCGGGGGCGTGCCGTCGGATGGCGGTAGCGGCGGTGGCGCGGGTGAAAACGGCAGCAGCAGCCCGGTCAGCCGCTCCAGGTAGTCCTGCATGGCCGCGTGGTCGCCCAGCGTTGTGCCGGAGCAGGAGATGCGCTGCCCGGCCAGCGTACGCCATGCCGCTTCGCCCATGTGTCCGGTGACCCAGCGGGTCATGTAGGGGCAGGCGCCGATGGTCATGCGGGCGTCCTCCAGGGTGACGTTCAGGCCGTCGGCCCACGGAAAGGAGAACGGGTTGCGCTGGAAGATCACGTCGCGCACGTCGGTGATCAGGATGCGGGCGTACGGGCGCGGGGCCTGCCGCAGCAGGTCCAGGTACAGGAAGTAGCGCAGGGCGTTGTAGGGCAGGTGGGCCAGCGCGGGCGGGCGCTCGAAGGGCAGGATGTCCGTGCCCATGGCGGCCATGCGGTCGGTGTCGCGGGTGGTGGGCGAAGTGAACAGCACGCACCGCCCCGTGAAGCCCGTGGTCCGCAGGGAGGCAAGGAACGGACGCACATCGCCCGCGTGGTATCCGGCGGCCAGCCCCAGTATCAGGTCTGGGCCGAGATCGGGGCCGAGATCAGGTGTGGGGTCTGGGCCGGACCCGGAATCGGGCCGGGGGGCGGAGGCAATGCGCGCGGGCGCATCTTTTGACGCGGCGGTGGGGCCGTCCGGCGCTGCGGGGGACATTGCGTGGGTGGGGGATGTTGTCACGCCACAGGCTTGCCCCGCGCCGCGCCAAATTGCAAGTATGGCAGGGGGGGACCTCGCGGCTTACACCGGCACGGCAGGTGGTTGTCGCTACAGCGGCGTGCGTGCGGGCATGGCGGGCAGGATGGCCGCGCGCAGCGCGTTGAAGGCTTCCTGATGCGGGGTTGTCGGATGCGATGCCTGATGCGCGTCCTGTTGCGCGCCCTGCTGCGGTGCGCAGGCATGCGCGGGCGCACGCATGTCCACCGGGGCCACCCGGCCTTCGGTGAGCACGGCCGCTTCGTCGCAAAACAGCGGCACCAGCCGCACGTCGTGGGTCACGAACAGATAGGCGACGCCCGTGGCGCGGCGCAGTTCGGTCAGCAGATCCAGCACGCGGGCCTGTACCAGCATGTCCAGGCTGCTCAGGGCTTCGTCCAGCAGGATCAGTCGGGGACGGGGGGCCAGGGCGCGGGCGATGCACACCCGTTGCAACTGCCCGCCGCTCAGGCGGTGGGGCAGGCGGTCCAGCAGGGACGGGGAAAGGTGTACCTGTTCCAGCAGTTCTCCGGCGCGGGCGCGACGCTGGCGGCGGTCCAGCGTGGTGAAGTTTTCCAGCGGCTCGCCGATGATGCGTTCCACGGTCAGGCGCGGGTTCACCGCGTTTACCGAGTTCTGGAAAACCACCTGGATATGGCGGCGGTCCTTGCCAAGTCCGTGGCGCACATCCCGCCCCATGAACCGCACCATGCCGCCGTCGGGCTGTTCCAGCCCCAGGGCGATGCGGCACAGGGTGCTCTTGCCCGCGCCGCTGGGGCCGACAACGCCGGTGCAGCCGCCTTCGCGCACGGTCAGGTCCACCCCGCGCAGCACCTCGTGCATCTGGCGCGGGGCAAACCACCCGCCAGTGCGGTAGCTGCGGGTGACCCCGCACAGTTCCAGCAGGGGCGGGGCATCGTTGCCGGGCGTACCCGCCCCGCTGGAGAAGGAAGGGACGGAGGAGAAGGAAGAGGCGGAAGATTCGGCGGATATGGTGGAAACAGCATCGGGATGCATGGCGGTATCCTTCATGGGCGGCCTCCGGCGGCGGGAGATGCGGCGGAAGATGCGGCGGGATGTTCCGGTACGGCGTCGAACCCGTGTGGCGGGCACAGGCCGTATAGTCGGTGGTGGGCGGCCAGCAGGGCGTGGGTGTACGGGTGGCGGGGCGCGGCGAACAGTGTACGCACGTCGCCCTGTTCCACCACCCGGCCATGCCGCATGACGGCCATGCGGTCGGCCATGCGGGCCGCCACGCTGAGGTCGTGCGTCACCAGCAGGATGGCCATATTGCGGGTGCGCCGCACCTGGTCCAGCAAATCCAGCACGCGAGCCTGCGATGGCAGGTCGAGGTCGGTGGTGGGTTCGTCGGCGATGAGCAAGGGCACATCCAGCACCAGGGCCAGGGCGATCATCACTCGCTGGAGCATGCCGCCGCTCATCTGGAACGGGTAGTGGCGCAGGATGGCCTCCGCATCGTCAAACCCCACCTCGTACAGGGCGGCACGGGCCGCCGCCCGCCAGTCGGGCCGGGTTTCGTTGCGGCTTCCGGCGGGCTGATGCGCGGCCAGGGTTTCCTGAAAATGCGCGCCGATGGTGAACACCGGGTCGAAGCAACTTGCCGGGTTCTGCAGCACGTAGGCGGCCTCGCGCCCGCGCAGCAGGCGCAGCCGTTCCGGGGGCGGGCCGTTTGCGGCGTGCCCTTCCGGGGCCTGCCAGTCCACAGCCTGGCCATTCACGCGGATGCTGCCCGCCGTGCGGGTCACGCCGTCGGGCAGCATGCCCAGCAGCGACATGCAGGTCAGCGATTTGCCGCAGCCGCTGGGGCCGACCAGGCAGACCACCTGGCCGCGTTCCACCGTCAGGTCCACAGGCCCGACAAGAGGGGGGGCGGCCAAAGGGGACGCGGGAGGGAGCGTAGCCCTGCCGTTTCCCGCCTCGGTGTTGCTGGCGGCGCGGCGCAGTTCGAGCCCGCGCACCATCAGGGCGGGTACTGCGGCGGATGCGGTCGTTGCGGCGGATGCGGGCGCAGCGGTGATGGACGAAGATGTCATGCCGTTCATGCCGCCCCCTCGCGCGCGTTTGCGCGCACGCCGTTGAAATCCGCGTGGTCGTTGTTCGCGTCATCCGGATATTCCAGGGGATATTCCGGATCGTCGAAACCGTCGGTTCCGTGCGCCGCGCAGGCCGCGTCCTGTTCCGTCTCGCGCGCGGCGGCGGGGTCCAGCGCGTCGCGCAGGGCGTCGCCCAGCAGGTTGAAGGCCATCACCGTCACGAAGATCATCAGGCCGGGGTACAGCAACTGTTCAGGGTGTGCGCCGATGTATTCGCGCGCATCGCCGATCATCACCCCCCATTCCGGCGTCGGGGGGCGCACCCCAAGGCCCAGGAAGGACAGGCCGGAAACGTGCAGCAGCATGTGGCCCACGTCCAGCCCGGCCATGACCAGCATTTGGGCCAGCACCGGGGGCAGGATGTGCCGCAGCACCAGCCGCGCCGGTCGGGTGCCCGCAGCGCGCGCGGCCAGCACGTATTCGCGCTGCTTCAGCCCCAGCACCAGCCCGCGCGCGAACCGCGCGTACCAGGCCCAGTGGGTGCAGACCACGGCAATGATCACGTTGGTCAGCCCCGACCCCAGCACCCCCACCAGAAACAGCGCCAGGATGAAGGTGGGAAAGGTCATGAACACGTCGCAGACGCGCATGAGCAGACCGTCCACACGGCCCCCGGCGTAGCCCGCCACGCAACCCGCCGTCAGCCCCACAACCACGATGCAGGTCAGGATGGCCCCCACGGCGAACAGCGAAACGCGCGTGCCGTGGCACAGCCGGGCCAGCACGCTGCGGCCCAGGTGGTCGGTGCCCAGGGGTTCTTCCAGACTGGGGGCCTCGAACTTGCGGGTGATGTCCACGTCGTCCGGGGGGCGGGGAGAAAAGGCGGGTGCGAACACGGCCATGGACAGGATGATGCACAGCAGGGCCAGCGCGGCCAGGGCCGTTGGCCGCGACAGCAACTGGCGCAGCAGGGTGTTGCCCGGAGCCGCGTCGGCAATGATCGCGGGGGCAACGGGGGGCGTGGCGGCGGTAAGGGTGTCCTGGGTCATGCGCGGTCCTCCCCCAGCCGGATGCGCGGGTCGGCCCATGCGTACAGGATGTCCACGGCAAGGTTGCACAGCACGAAGATGGCCGTCATCAGCAGCATGAAGCATTGCAGGATGGGATAGTCGCGGTTGTACACGGCGGACACCGCGTAGCGGCCCACGCCCGGCCAGGCGAACACCGTTTCCACGATCACCGCGCCGCCCAGCAGTTCGCCCACGTGCATGCCGAGCGAAGTCAGCACCGGGATCAGCGAATTCTTGAACATGTGCCGCCACACCACGCCGCGTTCGGAAATGCCGCGTGCCCGTGCGTACATGATGTGCCGGGCGTGCATGTTTTCCAGCAGGCTGGTGCGGATGAGCCGGGTGTTGATGCCCATGGACATCAGCGACAGGGTGACGGCGGGCAGCACCATGTGTTCTAGCCCGCCGCGTCCCAGCGCGGGCAGCCAGCCCAGCTTGACCGCGAACAGCCACACCAGCAGGAAGCCCAGCCAGAAATTGGGCAGGGATACGCTGGTGAAGGACAGGGCGCGGGCCGCGTTGTCCAGCGGGCGGTCGCGGTGCAGGGCTGCGCCGACCCCAAGGGGCACGCTGACGGCCAGGGTGAGCAGCAGGGCCGCCCCGGCCAGTTGCAGGGTGGCGGGCAGGTAGTGCAGCACCTCGCCCAGCACCGGGCGGCCCGTGACGTAGGATTTGCCGAAGTCGCCGGTGACCGCGCGGGCCAGCCAGCGGGCGTACTGTTCCCACAGGGGCAGGTCCAGTTCCAGCATGCGGCGGGCAGTGGCCAGGGCCTCGTCGGTGGGGGGGATGCGCGACAGGCGCAGGTAGGCCATGGCCGGGTCGCCCTGTGCTGCGCGCAGCAGCAGGAAGACCACCACCGAGACCAGCAGCAGCAGGGGGATGAGCGCGGCGAGGCGTTTCAGTATGTAGGCGGGCATGCGTGTTTCCGGGGCTGGGGGGGGGGTCGGCTGTTGGGTGTGTCGCGGTGCATGCGAACACACTGCTGGCGGAATCCGCGCTTTGTGGTCGCCATCCGTAAGACTTGCGCTTCGCGCTCGTCCAATGGCTGGCGCCTTTCCGCGCCGGAAAGACCGGCGCGGAGTATAAGGAAGAAAGGCACATCGACAGATTGAAGAATGCCTTCGGGGGCGGACGTCTGTGTCGGCCCCCCGGCGGCAGGAAAAGGGAGGGCGGCGCTTGGCCGCCCTCCTGCTCCTCGCCCTATTTCAGGCGCATGTCCTCGAAGGGGATTTCCGTGTCCATGGCCCCGAAGTGTACCCCGTCCACGCGGGCGGTATGCACCACCATGCTGGTCTGGTAGGTCAGCGGCAGGTACACGGCCTGGTCGTGCAGGGTGGTCAGGATGTCGCGGTACAGGTTCTGGCGCGTGGTTTCGTCGGTGGTCAGCAGCACCTTGCCGATCTTGGCGTCGATGTCAGCCTTCATGGGCAGGCCGATCTGGGCCTGGTAGTCGGCGTGGGTGGGCACGCGCATGCCGCTGACGAAGGAATGCGGGTCGTAGGGCGCGCCCCAGGTGTCGCCGAAAACCATGCCGAACGCGCCGTTCTTCTGGCGTTCGCCGATGGCGTCTTCTTCCTCGCCGATAAGGTTGGCCTGCATGCCCACGCGGGCCAGTTCCGATTGCAGGAATTCCGCGATGGCCTTTTGCAGGGCGTCATTGCCTACAAAGCACAGGTCAACGGCCAGCGGCTTGCCGTCCTTCATGCGCGGGCCCTTGGGGGAGGTGCGTTTCCAGCCAGCCTCGTCCAGCAGTGCTTCCGCCTTGGCGACGTCGTGGGCGTAGGGGGGCAGCTTCAGGTCGCAGTAGGGGGACGTGGGCGGGAACAGGGCGTCGGCGCGGGCTTCCGCGTTCAGGAAGATGCCCTTGACCATGGCGTCCTTGTTGATGGTGTGCAGGATGGCCTTGCGCACGGCGATATCGGCGGTGGGGCCGCTCTTGCTGTTCAGCGCAATGACCCGGCTGGCCTGCGGCGGCGAAAGGTAGGTGGCGTACGTGCCGCCCTTTTTCAGCGCGTCGAAGGCTTCCAGGCTGATCTGGCCGCCGCCGTGTCCGCCGCCGCCGAAGACCAGGTCAAGTTCACCCGCCTGCAAGGCCACCAGCCGGGTGTTGGGGTCCGGGATGACCCGGACCACGATGCGCTTGATGGCGGGCTTTTTGCCCCAGTAGGCGTCGTTGCGCTCAAGCACGTCGTATTCGCCCTTGCGGGTTTCCACCAGCTTCCACGGGCCGGTGCCGATGGGGGCCTTGATGCCCTCGGCGGTGTTGCCGGACGGGGGGAACGCCGAGGGCGACAGGAAGCGCACGGGCCGTATCAGCGCCAGTTCCTGCAACGTGGGGTAGTAGGCGTTTTTCAGCACCAGACGCACGGTGCGGGCGTCGGGCGTTTCCACCTTGTCGATCTGGGCCACCAGTTCCAGCCAGTCGTGCCGGGCGCGGTTGGCCAGCACCGTTTCCAGGTTCATGCGCACGGCCTTGGAGTCGAACGGCGTGCCGTCGGAAAAGGTCACGCCCTTGCGCAGCGTAAAGGTGTACACCTTGCCGTCGGGCGAAATGGTCCAGCTTTCGGCCAGCCAGGGTTCGATGGCGCCGCCCTTGGCGTACTTCACCAGCGATTCATACACCATGCCCTGGGCGAACATCTGGCTGGGCGAATACATGTGCGGGTTCAGTTCGCCCACGTTGGAGGGCCAGGAATAGCGCAGGGTGTCCGCCGGGGTGTCGGCGGCGTGTGCGGCAAGGGGGGCGGCCAGGCCGCCCGCCAACATGATGACGGCCAGCATCGGCAACAGAAACGCCCGCAGCAAGCGGCGCGAGGAAAGGGCGACAGCGAAAGGCAACCGGGTTGGCATGTCGTTCTCCGGAATCTGAATGTGTGTTCAGGATAAAAAAATATAAAGTGTGCTACTGTGGATGCCAGAGTAAAAAAAACATGTCAACGCACAGATTGGCAGTGCGAATTTTATGATGGAGGTGCGAAGAGGCTGGCGATCTGGCGGGGGCACGAGCGCGCGATTCACCGGCGGGAGAAATCAGATCGCACGTGGGGAAGCGGGTTGCGTGCGTGAAAGGACGTTCGTGAAGGCATGACTGCGCGGCAGCAGCGATGGCAGGCATGATTTTTCCGCATCTGCCTGCGGCGATGCTTTCAAGGTTGCCCTGGCGGATGTATGCTTGATGCAAGAGGCATCGAAAGAGTCACGAATTTTAAAGACAATCAACAGTCACGATAATTTTATTTTGCATGACTCTGTACAGGTGCTATCTTGTGCCTATGAATTTACCTGTGGCGAGCCGTTCGCTCAGGCGATTGCACGTCCGCATCCCTTAATGAAAGGAGCAACATCATGAAAGTCAGCGCCCGTAACCTGATCCCCGGCAAGGTCAAGGAAATCACCGTTGGTGCCGTCAATTCGGAAGTGATCATCGAAGTGGCCCCCGGCATCGAAGTGGTGTCCATCATCACTAAGCGTTCGGTGGAAGACATGGGCCTCAAGAAGGGCTCGGCCGTGAAGGCCATGGTCAAGGCTTCCAACGTCATGATCGTCACCGACTAGCACGTTCGGCGCGGGGCGTCCGCAGCATTGCCCGACGCCCTGAAGCTCTACGACGACGAAGCCCCCGCTCCGGAAGGAACGGGGGCTTTTGCTGTCGTGGGTCGCCTTATATCCGGGGATTCTCGGTTGCGGATTCGGGCGGTGGGCTTTTTTCCTGCTCCGGTGAGGTTGCGCAGCAATGTTCACGCGGCGGAAAAAGCTGCCAGACGTGTGATGTGTGCGGGGGATGAAACGAAAAAAGGGTCGGAACATAGTTCCAACCCCATTCTTCTTGCGGTGGTGCCGAGGGAGAGAATTGAACTCCCGACACGGGGATTTTCAGTCCCCTGCTCTACCAACTGAGCTACCTCGGCGTCGCGGAGAACCTGAATAGGCAAAATGGATGACCTTGGCAAGCACTTTTTGCCGCAAGGATGTTTTTTTTGCCGGACGGGGGCAGAGGACTGGGGTGTCCCCTACAACAGCATGCGCTTGGCCTGGCGCATGGCGTTGCGGCAGTCGCATACAAAGCGGAATGCCGCCCGGTGCCTGGGGGTGGCGTCGCGCGGCAGCACGCCCGTTTCGGCCCACTTGAACAGGTCGTCCATGGGCGCGGCCACGCTGAACCAGAAGCCCTGTTCCATGGGCACCGGGCTGTGCGCGTAGTGGCCGAACAGGATACGGTCGTCCACGATGGCGCACGGCGCGCAGGGCAGGGCGTGGGTTTCGTACACTTCCACCAGCCCTTCGTGGCGGGCCGCCAGGCGTACGATGAAATCGCGCGAGGCGGCGAACTCGTGTTCCATCTGCACCGCCGTCAGGTCCGGCCGCAGGGCGTGCAGGAACTCGTCCACCCAGCCCCGGCGCGATGCAAGCGGCACGGTGACAATCTGCAACCGCCGGAAGGTGGGTTGCGCCAGTGCGGCGTGCAGTGCCTCGGCCAATGCGGGCATCCGCCCGAACTCCGCGTACAGTGCCATGTGCAGCACGATGCGCTGGCGGGCCTCCGCCAGTACCTGCGGCAGGCTTGCGGTATGCAGGCCGACGTACATCCGGTGTTACTCCTCGTAGATCATCCGGCGGGTCATGCCGCCGTCCACCAGCCAGTTCTGCCCGGTGACGAACCCGGCGTCCTCCCCGGCCAGAAAGGCCACCAGCGCGGCCACGTCGCGCACCGTGCCCACGCGGCCCGCAGGGTGCTGGGCGCGGTCGGCATCCGTATGTACGGGTGTTTCGCGCTGCGCCGCCTTGCGCAGGTGGCGCACCTCTATCCAGCCGGGCGAGATGCAGTTCACCCTCACCTGGGGGCCAAGGCTGACGGCCAGCGCGTGCGTAAGGGCGACCAGCCCGCCCTTGGACGCGGCGTAGGCCTCGGTATGCGGTTCCGACTGCACGGCGCGGGTGGAGGCTATGTTGACCACTGCCCCCTGCGCGGCCCGCAGGTGGGGCACGGCGGCGCGCACCATGCGCATGGGACCGGTCAGGTTCACGTCCAGCATGCGCTGCCAGCGGTCCATGTCCATGGATTCCACGGCGGCGGGGCCGGAGTGGGGATTGGCGATGCCCGCGTTGTTCACCAGCAGGTGCAGCCCGCCGAAACGGGCTACCGTGGCGGCCACGCAGCGGTCCGCGTCGGCTTGATCGGCCACGCTGCCGTGCAGGGGCAGCAGGGCGTGCGCAAACGGGTGGAGGGATGCCGGGCCAGGTAATAGGGGCGGGTCGGATTGGATTGGCGCGCCAGCCAGGTCTGCGGGACAGGACGCCCCGTGATCGGCGGCCAGTTCGGCCAGCGCCTCGGCGTCGGCATCCATGGCGGCCACGGACATGCCGCAGGCCAGCAGATGCTCCACGATGCCGCGCCCGATACCCTGAGCGCCGCCAGTGACCAACGCCACGCGCCCCGTCAGGGTCTGGGCGTGGGACCGGGCGGTGGAGTCGGTGTCTGAATGCGGGACGGAAGGTTCCATGGGACTCCTGCGGCGGGGGCTGGCACGGTCAGGGGATATGTTCTCCTGACCAGCCGCAACGCGCCGCCGCACTCGGCTATTCTAGCCTGCCCACACTGCCGTGGCAACCGGGCGGCCCGTTGTCGTCAGCCGCCACCAGTTTTCCCCGTCTCCGCCAGTTACCACCAGTGCCTGGGGTAGCGCCGTCCGCGCGGGATGTTGTTCACCAGCAGGGCCACCACCAGCAGGGCGGCGGCCCCGGCGGCCACGGGCACCACGGCGTACTTGTAGCCCAGCGCCTGGATCTGCGGGCTGCCGGTAACGGCGATGAGGGCCGTGGCTCCGCCCGGCGGGTGCAGGGTGTCGGTAAGATGCATCAGGGCGATGGCGGCGGCCACGGCCACGGCAGGGGCCAGCCAGGCGGTGGACATGACCTGCGCTTCCGCCCCCGACATTCCGGCCAGGCCCGGCACGCCCAGATTGCGCGCCACGAACACCCCCACCAGCGCGGACAGCACGTGCCCGCCCAGCAGGTTGCGCGGCTGCGAAAAGGGCGCGCCCGGCGCGCCGTAGGCCAACACAGCCGATGCCCCGAACGAGCCGATGAGCACAAAGCCGTCCCCCGGCGAGGCCACCCGGTCGCACAGCCACGCCACCACGCCTATGCCGCACAGCGCGCCGATGAACGACCACAGGGTTTCGGAAACATCAGGTTTGGGCAGCAGGCCCAGCAGGCCGGGGCGGCAGTTGTCGCGGCCGCAGCCGCACATCTTGCGAAAATAGTCCATGGTGTGGTCGCAGGCAGAAGGGTGGAGCGAAGGACAGGGCTGCGGGCGGCAGAAACGGGCATGCCGCCCCGGAGTAGTGCAGGGTACCTGGAAGCTGTCGCCCCTGCCGTGACCAGGGTCACATTCCCGCCGGGGGGAGATGGGCATGATGCATCCCATTATAATCGTGGGGCTTGTTGCACGGCGTGCGGTTAGCCTCCTACAACCGATTGGACAACCCGCCGGTCACCCATCGGTAACCTGCCGCAATGGCGTGCCTTTCACGGTGTTGTGTGAGAGTCTGATTTTCCACATATTTTATCAACATGTGGAAAATATTCCATCATACTGATATAAAAAGAAATAAAAAAATATTCTTGCCAACCCCATACGCGCAGGCTATGGCCCGGTTCTGCAAATGCGTCGGGCGTCGTACCCTGTTCCGGGGGCCGCGCGCACCGCACGCCACGATACCAAGGAGCCCACCGCATGACCCGCAAGGACCGTACAGAAGGCATCTACAGCCGCCGCGAAGTGCTCGACGAGAGCGAACGCAGGCAATACTACCTCATCCAGCTGAAAGACCTGCTTTCCTACGCCTACCGCTATTCCGAGGACGTGAAGAAACGCTTCGACCGCGCCCAGTTCAACGTGGAGAAGTTCAAGACCCTCACGGACCTCAAGCACATTCCCATCCTCAAGAAGAAGGAACTCATCTTCCTCCAGTCCATGGGGCCGCGCCTTGGCGGGCTGTTGACCAAGGACCTTGGCGAGTTGAAGCGCGTGTTCCTGTCGCCCGGCCCCATTTTCGACCCCGAAGACCGCGCCGACGACTACTGGGGCTACACCGAAGCCTTCTATTCCGTGGGCTTCCGCCCCGGCGACGTGGCCCAGATCACCTTCAACTACCACCTCGCCCCGGCGGGCCTGATGTTCGAGGAACCCCTGCGCAACCTGGGTTGCGCCGTGGTGCCCGCAGGCCCCGGCAACGCGGCCACGCAGCTTGAAATCATGTCCAAGCTGCGCGTGTCGGGCTATGTGGGCACGCCCAGCTACCTCCTGCACCTTGCCCAGAAGGCCGAGGAAAAGGGCATGAACCTGCGCAAGGACCTGTTCCTTGAAGTGGGCTTTGTCACCGGCGAAAAATTCTCCGAAAAGCTGCGCGCGCAGCTTGAGAAGAAGTTCGACCTCATCATGCGCCAGGGCTACGGCACGGCGGACGTGGGCTGCATCGGCTACGAATGCTTCCACAAGACCGGCCTGCACATCGCCAACCGCTGCTACGTGGAAATCTGCCATCCGGACACCGGCATTCCGCTGAAGGACGGCGAAGTGGGCGAAATCGTGGTTACGGCCTTCAACAAGACCTACCCGCTGATCCGCCTGGCCACCGGCGACCTGTCGTACATCGACCGTTCACCCTGCCCCTGTGGCCGCACCAGCCCGCGCCTTGGCTCCATCGTGGGCCGCGTGGACACCACCGCGCGCATCAAGGGCATGTTCGTGTACCCGCATCAGGTGGAACAGGTCATGTCGCGCTTCGAGGAAATCAAGCGCTGGCAGATCGAGGTCACCAACCCCGGCGGCATCGACGAAATGACCCTGTTCATCGAGGCCAGCAACTTCAAGCGCGAGGACGAACTGCTCCACCAGTTCCGCGAGAAGATCAAGCTGCGCCCGGAACTGAAGATCCTTGCACCCGGCACCCTGCCCCCGCAGATTCGTCCCATCGAGGACAAGCGGGTATGGGACTAGCCGGAACCCGGCATATGAGCGGACGCGGGGCGGGAAGTTTCCTGCCCTGCGTGCCGTTGCTTCTGCTCGTGCTGCTTGCGGGCGGCTGCGCTGCGGCGCGGCTGCCCGACAGCGGCGGCACGGCGCGTGCGCCCGCTGCCGCAACGGCAAGCGCGACAGCGAACGCGCCGGTTACCGCGACGGCGACCACACCGGAGAACGGCGCGCGCATGGGCATGACCACCCCCCGCCTGCCCGACGGCACGCTGGTGACGGTGTCCCCGGCGGGCGAAATCCGCACCATGGACCCGGCGGACGCCGCACGGCAGGCCCTGCGCCACGACTACATCCTGCTGGGTGAATCGCACACCAGCGCGTGCGACCACCGGGCGCAGGCCGCGTTCATCACCGCCCTGCTGGCGGAAGGCGCGCGCCCGGCCATCGGGCTTGAAATGGTGCCCCGCGACGGGCAGCCCGCGCTGGACGAATTTTCGCGGGGGGCCACCCTGCTGGACAAGCTTTCCGATGCCCTGGACTGGCCGAAGACCTGGGGCTACGACTTCGAACTGTACAAGCCCGTGTTTGCCGTGGCCGACTGGGCGCGCCTGCCGGTGCACGGCCTGAACGTGCCGCAGCGCGTGGTGCGCCAGGTGAGCCGGGGCGGGCTGGAATCCGTGCCCGAGGCCGACCGGGCCTGGCTGCCGCCGTCCATCATCGCGCCCGCGCCGGAACAGCGCGCCACGCTGACCGCCATCTTCCGCGAACATGCGGCCATGCGGGCGGGGCGGACCGGTGGTGCTGGGCAAACCGCACCGCAGGGGCAGCAGCCCCAAAAAGATCAGCCCCAGACCGGGCAGATTCAGGCCGGGGAGCAGCCAGTCGCAACGCCATCCGCTGTACAGGCGGCTTCCGTCACCCCCGTCACTCCAGTCACCCCAGTTGAGTCGGAAGCCGCATCATCCGTCACGCCATCCTCTGCGCCATCCGTCACCCCGGACAACGACTCCGCAGCCCTCGAACGGTTCCTGCTGGTGCAATCGCTGTGGGATTCGGCCATGGCCCATCAGGCCGTGCGGGTGCGCGTGGCCCACGGTGGCCCGGTGGTCATTCTGGCGGGCGGCGGGCATGTGGAGTTCGGCTGGGGCATTGCCCGGCGCATCCGTCTGCTGGACCCGGATGCCCGCGTGTTGCTGGTGATGCCGTGGCGCATCGCGCCGGATGCGGCTGCCGGGACCCCGGTGACCGACGCCAAGGGCGCGCCCGCTGGTGAGTCCGCGAATGCGTCTGCAAATGTATCCGCCGCCCCCACCGCAGAATCTGCGGACACCCCGCCCGATGCGGCACAGGCCGACATTTTCTGGGTGTGTCGGGCCGTGCCGGAACCGCCGCGCCCCATGCCCGGCATGCCAGCCGCTGCGGGCGGCCCCGCGCGGCCCCGCCTGGGCTTGCTGTTGCAGCAGGAAGCGGACGGCGCGCGCGTGGAACAGGTGGAGCCTGGCTCCGTGGCCGAACGCGCCGGGTTTCGCCCCGGCGACCTCATCCTGCGCGTGGGCGACCGCGTGGTGGATTCCATGCGCGTGCTGCACGAAGCAGGCGCGGCAGCCGTGGCCGCCGGACAGGACGTGCACTTTACCGTGCGTGGCCCCGGCGATGCCGACGTCGAGCGGGTGCTGATCGTTCCCGGCCTGAAGTAGGAATTTTCCGCGACGGCCCGCGCCGCTGGCGTTTCGTGGATGTTTTGGCCACGGGCGACGGCAGCGCAGGGGAGGGCTGTATTGCGGAATCGGACGAATTGGAGTTTGATTGGCCCGCCCCGAATGCGCCGGATTCTCCGGCTCCGGGGCACGCTCCGGCGATACATTCGTCGGGGCCTGAAAGCCCGGCGTGCAGCGCCATCATGAGCAGACGCACAAGCCACGAGCATGCGCCGGACACCCCGGCCGGAGGATAGAATGCTGTATTGCGCCGTGCTGACCCCCCTTGGCGATGACGGATTCGCCGTGGACTTTCCCGATTTTCCCGACGCCGCCCCCGGCGACGTGGGCGCGGACACCCTGTGCGAGGCCTACGGCATGGCCGAGGAAGCCCTGGCCGAACACGTGCGCGGCCTGCTGGCCCGTGGCGAAACCCTGCCCGAACCCACCCCGCCGGACCAACTGCCCGCGCCCCCGCCCGCCGGGGCCGCCCTGTTCATGGTGCCCGTGCGCCTGGAGCCGCGCCGCGTGGTCAAGGTGACCCTGACCATGACCGAGCAGGAAAAGGACAAACTGGACGCCGTGGCCGCCGACTGGAGCATGAGCCGGTCGCAGGTGGTGGTGGCGGCTATCCGGGATCTCTGCGACCGGATGGGCTGCCCCTGACGCAGACGGCGTCTTGCGGCCGATGGCTGCGTCAGGCGGCCCTTCCGCTCCGGTCGGGTACGAGAAGAGTACGCTCCCGTCGCAAAAGGGCCGCCTTCCTTGCCCTCGACGCACAATCCGCCGTCTGCGCCGGTTGTGCTGTGGGCCGGTAAATGCAACGCCCTTGGGACAAAACCCCTCGTGTGTGTCCGCCTTCCTTGCTCTCGGTACGAAATCCGCGACAAACGCCAAGTTGTGCCGTGGGGCGGAAAGACGATGACGCCGGGACAAACGCCCTCGCGCGCGTGCCGCGTCTTCCAACCGATGGCAGCGTCAAGCGGCCCTGTTTCCTTGCCAATTCCGCCCCGTCATGCGCGGGCCTGCTGACAGGCCGCGTCGGCGTGCCTATGGTGTGCCGATGCGGCGTTTTTCGTTCATCGCACGACAGTCACGCGGAGTTGCCCATGCCTGAGTTGCCAGAGGTGGAGACCATTGCCTGCGGTTTGCGGCCCCAGTTGGCGGGGCGGCGCATCGTGTCCGTTTCGGTGCGCAACGCAGGGACCGTGCAGGGCGATGCGGCGGCGTTTGCCCGGTGCGTGCCGGGGCGCGTCATCACCGGGGTGGGGCGGCGCGGCAAGTTGTTGCTGATGGAACTGGCTCCGCTGGACGGCCCGGATGCCACAGACGGTGGGGCGAGTGGGGTCGCTATGGCAGGGGCCGATGCTTCGTCCGAAACGCCGCCCGACGCTGCCGACCTGATGGCCTGCCATGACGCGTCGGGCAAGGTGGCCGGTTCTGGCGCGTCAGGCACGATGGGCGCGTCTGGCACGGACGGCACAGGCGGCAACCGCGTGCCGCACCTGCTGGGCGTACACCTGAAGATGACCGGGCGGCTGTTTGTCTACGGGCCGGAGGTTGCGCCCAACTCCCACACCCGCGTGGTGTTCGGGTTGGACGACGGCAACCGGTTGTTTTTCGACGATGCGCGCAAGTTCGGCTACGTGCGCGCCCTGTCCGAGGCCGATCTGGCCACCTGGGATTTCTGGCGCTCGCTGGGGCCGGAGCCGCTGGAAATCGCCGCGCCGGACTTTGCGACGCTGTTCCGGGGGCGGCGGGGGCGCATCAAGGCGCTGCTGCTGGACCAGACGGTCATTGCGGGCATCGGCAACATCTACGCCGATGAATCGCTGTTCCGGGCGTCCATCCGGCCCGACGCGCAGGCCGGGGAGCTTTCGCCCGAGCGGCTGCGCGTATTGCACGGCCATCTGGTGGACGTGCTGCGCGAATCCATCGCCGAATGCGGCAGTTCCATCCGTGATTACCGCGATGCCCACGGTGATGCCGGGGCCTTCCAGAACCGTTTCCGGGTGTATGGCCGGTCCGGTCAGCCGTGTGTGGCCTGCGGGCGCACCCTGACCACGGGCAAGGTGGCCGGGCGCACCACGGTATTCTGCGAGCGTTGCCAGAAGTTGAAATAGCGGGAAGGGGACAGGGCGGGAGCAGGATAGAGGCCGTGCCGACAGGCGTGTGGACGGCAGTACGCGATGTGGCCGCGCGGCCACCCGGCACGGGGGAATCGAAGCCACATTCCGACCCGTACCTTCGACAAGCTTTATGGAAATGGCGCGAGGCTGTTCGTCAATGGTGGCGGCTACTGGCCGCCGTCCGCGTCGTCACCATCCCCGTCGCGGGCAGTGGTGATGCTGGCCGGTCCGGGCCATGCGCGGGTTTCGCCCATGGCCTTCACGCTGCCTGTGCCCTTCGTCCCGCCCGCATCCGTCCCTTCCGCGTCCGTCCCCTGCGCATCCCAGCGGGCCTGTATCTGGCCCGATTCCGCCGTCACCAGCAGGGGAATGTTCCGGGCCGACAGGGCGGCGCGGGTGTCCGCCACGGGAAAGCCCCAGCGGTTGCGGTAGCCCGCGCTGGCAAGGGCCACGGAGGGCCGCACCGCGTCCAGAAGTTGCGGCAGCAGCTTGCGCCTGCCGCCGTGGTGGGGCAGCACCAGCACCTCCGCCGAAAGGTCCGCACCCGCGTCAAGCAGGGCACGGATGGCCGGGTCGCCCGCATCGCCGGGAATCAGCGCCAGACCGCGCCACGCGCCGCGTCCGTCCTGTTCGTTCTGGCCGCCGCGCGCCATCAGGCGCAGCACCAGCGAAGCGTCGTTGCCGTCAAAGGCGGGGCCAGCCGCTTCCGGCAGGGGCGGGTGCAGCACTTCCAGTTCCAGCCCGTCCGCAAGGGGAATGCGCTGCCCGGCATGCCAGCGTTCCTCGCACCGTCCGTTTGGCCCCGGCAGTCCGGTGTGGCGCAGGATGGCGGCCAGCCGTGCGCCGTCTTCGCCGTGCGGGGCCTCGCCGTTGCCCGCCACGCGGCGCACGGCAAAGGTGTCGATGATGTACAGAAGGCCCCGCAAATGGTCGCGGTCCGGGTGCGACCAGATCACCGCGTCCAGTCGGGGCGGGCGGTTGTCGGTAAGCGCCGGGGCCACCACGCGGCGGCCCGTGTCCCACGAGCGCGAGGCCGTGCCCCCGCCGTCCACCAGCATGCGCCCAGCGCCCCAATCCAGCGCCACTGACTGCCCCTGCCCCACGTCCAGCACGGCCAGCCGCACGGCGGGGTCCGTGGCGGCGGCAAGGCGCGGCCACACCGGTCCCAGCACCAGCAACGCCCCGGCTGCCAGCAGCAGGGCCGCGCGCCTGTCCGTCATGTTTGGCCTGCCCGCCCTATCCGGTCTGCCCGGCCCGTACACGGAGGCATGTTCCGACGCACGCTCCGACACATGCAGCACCGCCGCGCCCAGCAGCACCCACAGCCCCAGCATGGCGGCGGGATGGGGCCGCAGCAACTGGGGGTTGCCCAGCAGGCCCGCGCCGTCCAGCCAGCGCAGCGAAACCAGCAACAGGTCGAACGGCCAGCGGGCCACCAGCAGCAGCCACCCGGCCACGTCCGGTGCTGCCGGGGCCACGGCCATGCCCGCAAGGCCCAGCGGCAGCGCCACCCCGTCGATGAGCGGCAGGAACAGCAGGTTCAGTGCGAACCACGGGCTGGACGTGCCGAAGACGCGCGCGGACAGGGGCAGCAGAATCAACTGGATGCACAGGGTCACCCACAGGGTGCGCGCCGCGTATACCACAAGGCGGGCGCGCCATGGGTGCGCGGTCCGCGAGATGGGTGCCGTCGGCATTGATGCACCGTTTCCGGCGCTGCCCCCGCTGCCGCTCCCGACGCTGCCTCTCCTGTTGTCCTTGCTGCTGGTATTGTCGTCCGGCACCACGGGTTCACCCAAGCCCCCCAATTCCCGCAGTCGGCGGGGCAACAGGGCGGCAAGCGGCCTGGCCAGGGCAATGCCCGCCACCGCGCAGGCGGAAAGCTGCAACGACAGGTCGTCCGCCGCGCCGGGGTCGAACAGCACGATGACGCACACCGCCCACAGCAGGCCGTCCAGCAGCACCTGCGGCCTTCCCCGCCAGTACAGCCACGCCCAGAACACCAGCATCAGCGCCGCGCGTACCAGCGAGGGCGGCGCGCCGCCCAGCCACACATACGCGAGCGCGGGCGGCAGCGAACAGGCCAGGGCCAGTTTGCGGCGCGGAATGCGCAGGTACACGCCTGGGGCAATGCGCCCGGCCAGCAGGGCGGCTCCGGCCCCCAGCGCCGCCGCTGCGCACAGATGCATGCCCGACAACGCGATGGCGTGGATCAGCGAGGCGCGGGCCACAAGGTCCAGGTCGCGGCTGTCCAGATGAAAGCGATCCCCCAGCACCAGCGCGGGCAGAAAGGTTCCCGCCGGGGTGGGCGGTTCGGGGGCGGTGTCGGGCGCGGCCACAAGGGCGGATTCCGGCTGGCGGCTCTCCGGCGCGGAAGCCCCTGTCGTGGCCTTGCGGCGCGGCTTTGTCCCGGCGCCTTTTTTCGATGGGGGCTGCGCGGCGGGGTTTGCCGCCTCTGTGTCGTTTGCTGCGTCCGGTCTGGCAGTGGCGTCCGACCCGCCTTCAGCGCCCGGTCTGCCGTGCTCCGGCCCGCCGTGCAGGGCGATGGCCCGCAGCATGGCGGTGCGCAGGGTCTCGCGCAGCGTCCAGCCTGCGGAGGGGGTGCCCTCCGCGCGGGGCATCCCTTTGGCGTGGGTGGTCCAGGCGCGGAAGCGCACATCGCGCGATGCCCAGAACGCCGCGCTGTCGTCGCCGCCGGGGTTGGCCAATCCGCGCATGGGGGCCACGGCGGCGGTGACGGTCAGGCGGGTGCCCGGTGCGGGCCGCAGGGGCGGATTCTGCCACGACAGGGCCAGAAGCCCCGGCAGGGCCGGGCGCTCCACGGGTTCCGCCCGGGTGGGGGATGCGGTGGCGGGCGGCAGTGTGCCTGGTGCCGTGTCCGGTGTCGCGCCTGTTGTTGCTGCGGATGCTGTTGCTGCCGCACCCCCCGGCGCGGCCTGTCCGCCAGCGCCGGTTGCCTGCTGCGCATTTGCCTCTGGCCGCACATCGCGCAGCAGCAGGCGGATGCGCCCGTCGGTGGTGGGGGTGCATTCCGCCACCGTGCCGCTGAAGCGTACTGCATGGCCGGTATCGACCCAGGCGGGCGTTGGCGGCGGCGGGCCGGGTTCACGCAGCCATGCCGCGCCCAGCCCGGCGCAGAAGCACAATGCGTACACGGTCACCCGCGCCGCCCCCCGCGCCCGTGTGCACATGCCCAGCCACAGCAGTACCGCCGCCGTCACGGCCCAAACAGGTTCGCCCCGTGGCGGCAGCGCGGCCAGACCGGCCAGCGCCGCCAGCAGGCAGGCCTGCCGAAACAGCAGCGGCGGCAGCAGCGGGGGCCGCAGTGACGGCGGGTGACGTTGCGAGGATGGCTGGTGCATGGGACTGGCGACGCCTGTGGGGTGGTTGTCCGGGTACAAAAAAAGGCGGGCCGCGCCGCGTGGCGGGCCCGCCCGGAAGACGTGCGGCTATTCGGGCATGCGCGTGATGCGCGCACCCACGGCGTTCAGTTTTTCCTCGATGCGCTCGTACCCCCGGTCCAGGTGGTAGATGCGCTGGACGTGGGTTTCGCCCTGCGCGGCAAGGCCCGCCAGCACCAGCGAGGCGCTGGCCCGCAGGTCGGACGCCATGACCGGCGCGCCGATGAGCTTCTGCACGCCGCGCACCATGGCGGAGTGGCCGGACAGCTTGACGTCCGCGCCCATGCGCACCAGTTCCGGCACGTGCATGAAGCGGTTCTCGAAGATGGTTTCTTCCACCACGCCCGCGCCGCTGGCGATGGTCATCAGGGCCATGATCTGGGCCTGCATGTCGGTGGGAAAGCCGGGGAAGGGGCGGGTGGTCACGTCGCGGGCGCGCAGGTGGCCGTTGTGGGTCACGCGCACGTCGTGCGCGCCTTCGCGTTCGATCACAAGCCCCATGTCGCGCAGCTTGGCGATGACCGCCTCCAGTTCCTCGAAGGGGCAGTCGGTCAGCAGCAGGTCGCCGCCGGTGATGCCCGCCGCCACCATGAAGGTGCCCGCCTCGATGCGGTCGGGCATGATGCGGTATTCGCACCCGCCAAGGCGCGGCACGCCCTGCACCTTGATGATGCTGGAGCCGTGCCCCTCGATCTTCGCCCCGCAGGCAACGAGAAAGTTGGCCAGGTCCACCACTTCCGGCTCGCGGGCGACGTTTTCCAGTATGGTCTCGCCCTCGGCCAGGGTGGCGGCCATGAGCAGGTTTTCGGTGCCGCCCACGGTGGGAAAGTCGAAGTGGATGTGCGCGCCGTGCAGCTTCTTGCAACGGCCCTGGATGTAGCCGGATTCCAGGTCGAAGGTGGCCCCCATCTTTTCCAGCGCGGTCAGGTGCAGGTCCACGGGCCGCGCGCCGATGGCGCAGCCGCCGGGCAGGGCCACGCGGGCCTCGCCCAGGCGCGCCAGCAACGGGCCAAGGCACAGCACCGAGGCGCGCATGGTCTTCACCAGGTCGTAGGGGGCTTCCGGCTTCAGGTCGCACGGGGTGACGGTGACGGTGTGGCCGTCGAATTCCGCCGGGCAGCCCAGAATGGCCAGCAGCTTGTTGGTGGTGAAGATGTCGCGCAGGCGCGGCACGTTGGTGTAGGTGATGGGTTCTTCGGCCAGGATCGAGGCCATCAGGATGGGCAGTGCGGCGTTCTTGGAGCCGCTGACGGCGATGGCGCCGCGCAGCGGGACGCCGCCTTGGATGACGAGCTTGTCCATGTGGTCGTGGGTATCCTTTACGGGTAGTCGCGGCGGAAATGTTCCGCGCGGGTGATGGCTTTGTCTGCGCCGCGCCGGGTTGTCCCGTTGCGGCATGGGTGCATGATCGGAAAACGGGCACCGGTGGTGAAAGGGGCTGAAAGGGCCGAAAGGGGGCGATTGCCACTTGACCGGTCCCGATGCCGGGTGTATATGCGCTCTCTCTTACGGCGGATGTAGCTCAGTTGGCAGAGCACCTGGTTGTGGCCCAGGTGGCCGTGGGTTCAAGTCCCATCATTCGCCCCATTGATTCCGTGCCCCGCGAAAGCGGGGCTTTTCTTTTTCCGGCACCCGGCGCGCGCCGCAGTGTGGCTGCCCTGCGCTGCACCTGCTGGTGCGGTTGGGAAAAGAAATGTCCTCTGTCCATGTCGGGCGGACCATACCTCTACAGGCCCCGGAACGGAACCCCGCTGATGGGGGCAACTGTCCTTCAACCACGCGGCAACCACGCGGCAACTGCGCGGTACGCCGGTATCCTTCAGGAATTTTGTGCGGTGAGGAATGGCCCAGCGTGTGGCCGTTGCTTCCTTCCGGACGCCACGCCGGATGGCGACGGCGGCCTGCTGCCCCGTCAGTCCCCGTGCGTTTCCAGCAGGGTGTGGATGCTGCGGCAGGCGGTGCGCACCGTCGCGTCGAACTGTTCCACAAGGGCGGACATGGATTCGCTCCATGCCTTCGGCCCTGCGGCCTGCGCGTCCCGTTCCTCCGGCGTGACCTCCCGCTCGGGGATGTCGCCAGCCAGCAGCAACCCCCTGCGCTCCAGCGCACGGGCAGCTTCATGCACGTCGTTGGCGGATATGCTGCCCGCCGCGCCCGCCATGGCGTGGGCGCGCTCCGACAGGGCGCGCCACGCGGCGGCGCGGGCGTCCGGCCCAATTTCGTCTGGCCCAATTGCGCCTGGCCCAATCGTGTCCGGCTTCGCGGCGGCTGCCGCCAGCCCGCGCAATTCCTCGCCCGCTCCGGAATAGGCGGCCACAAAGCTGCCCAGCACCCGCAGGTACAGCCAAGCCTTGCCGTTCATGCGGCGTACGCCGCTGGCCACGTCCAGCCCCGGCAGGGCGTCGGGCAGGTCTTGCGCAGCGGGGCGGTGGTTGGGCGCGGGCCTGCCGTTGGCGGCCTGTTGCGGCGTCGTCATGGCGGGGGCGGAGTCCGGACGCGGAGGCAGGAACCGGCGCAGGGTGGCCAGCAGGTCATCCCGTTCGACAGGTTTGGCCAGTCGGGTGACGATGCCCGCCCGGCGCTGTGCTTCCTCGTCCTCGCCCTCCACCCGCGCGGTGAAGGCGATGATCGGTGCGCCGGGCCGCAGCCGCAGAGCGCCCCCGGCGTTGCGTTCGCGTATGGCCGCAGCGGTCTGGTAGCCGTCCATGCCCGGCATCTGGATATCCAGCAATACGGCGTCGAAGGGGGCGTCCGGTGTATGCGCCGTATCCGCCGTATCGGGAATACGGGCATTGCGGGCCAGCGCGGTCAGCGCGGCTTCGCCGGAGGGGGCCACCTCTGCCGTCACGCCCACGGCGGTCAGCATTTCCATGGCCACGGCGCGGTTGACGGGATTGTCGTCCACCAGCAGCACACGTGCCCCGTGCAGGGTCGGGTCGTGCGGCACGGAAGGCGTGATGCGCATCCCGGTTGCGGCATGAGCGCGGGCGTCGGGTGTGTGGGGGGCGGCGGGGCTTGCGGGGCGCGGCGTGGTCGCCTGCCCGGCATCATCGGTATTGCCGGTGGGGGTGGCCCCACGCGCCTGTCGTGCCTGTCGTGCCTGTCGTGCCGGGGCGCATTGTTCCACCACGGGGGAGACGGCGCGCAGGGCTGCATCGCGCAGGGCTCCCAGCTTCACCGGCTTGATCAGCACCGCCAGCACACCGAGACGGGCGGCGGTTTCCGCGTCCGGTTCGCGTCCCATGGCGGCGGCCACCAGCAATGGGGGCACGGGCACCCCTTCCTCGCGCAGGCGCATGAGGATGGTGGATGCCGCGCACGTACTGGGAATGTCGCCCTGCTCGGCAGCGCATTCCGGTGCTGTGGACGGCGTGGCCGGACCTTCGTTGGTGGACCCGACCACCGGCAGATACAGGCCGCAGAGCACGAAGTCCCAGGCGTCCGGCGTTGGCAAGGATTGCTGCCCGCCGGAGACGGCATGTTGCTCGTCCGCCGCAGAATCCGCCTGCTCTGTGAATTCGGTGAATCCGGCCAATCCGGCGTGTCCTGCCTGGCGTTCTGGACCATGATGCAGCGCCGTGCGCAGGGCGGCCACGTCCGGGGCGACCTGGCAGCGCACCCCTAGCTGGGCCAGCAGCCGGGCCAGCACGCGCGCGCAGGTGGGGTTGGCCTCGGCCACCAGCGCCAGCTTGCCCGCCAGTGCCGGATGGGGCGGCGTGGCCGCCTCCTGTTCCGGCGGCAGGCCGAACCGGGCGGTGAAGTGAAAGGTGCTGCCCCGGCCCGGTTCGCTTTCCACGCCCACCTCGCCATCCATGAGCTTAGCCAGCGCCCGTACGATGGACAGCCCAAGGCCGGTGCCGCCGAAGCGGCGCGAAACCGAGGCGTCGGCCTGGCTGTATGATTCGAACAACCGGTCGCGCGCTTCCGGCGCGATGCCGATGCCGGTGTCGCGTACCGAGAAGGCCAGTTCCACGCCAGTCCGCGTCCCGGCGACCTGCGCGGCGACCTGCGGGGCGGCCTCGCCCGCGCCATCGTTCAGGGCCACGCGGATGACCACTTCGCCCCGTTCGGTGAACTTGAAGGCGTTGGCGGCCAGGTTGACCAGTATCTGGCGCAGGCGCAACGGGTCGCCCACCAGCACCGGGGGAACATCGGTGTCGATGTCCACCACCAGTTCGATGTCCTTGACGGCCAGCCGGTCGTGAAACAGGTCGGTGACTTCTTCCAGCAGGTCGCGGGTACGAAAGGGAATGGATTCAAGGGTCAGTCGCCCGGCCTCCAGCTTGGAAAAGTCCAGCACGCCGTTCACCACGCCCAGCAGCGAACGGGCGGATGAGCGGACAAGATTCAGGTATTCCCGTTGTTTGGGTGAAAGGTCGGTGCCAAGGGTAATGTCCACCATGCCGATGACGGCATTCATGGGGGTGCGCAGTTCGTGGGTGACCCCGGCCAGAAATTCGTTTTTGGCGCGGCTGGCCCGGTTCACGCGGGACTGGGCGGTGTCCAGCGCGGCGGTGCGTTCGCGCACCATGCGCTCCAGTTCGCCCTGCTGCACGGTCAGCTGGCGCTCGTGGCGCTCCACCTGTTCGAGCATGGTGTTGAAGGCGTCCACCAGTCTGCCGATCTCGTCGTGGCCGTGGCGGGCGGCGCGCAGGGCGTAGTTGCGTTCTTCCGCCACCTTGCGGGCCACGTGGGCCAGACCGGCCACAGGCACCACCACCGTGCGGCGCAAAATGAGGATGATCAGCACCACCAGCATCAGCCCGACAACCGTCACGCGCACGGCGTTTTCACGCACCATGGCGGACAGAGCCTCGTCGATGCCGCGCTGGGAAACCATCACCACCACGTTGCCGATTTCCTCGCCCTGATGGGCCAGCACCTCGCGCTCGGTGACAACGTCGCCCCCGGTGGCCCCGGTCCACGGCACGGGACGCCAGTCTCCGTCACGCTGCATGCCGCCAAGCAGGGTGGTCCCGTCGCGCTCGAACAGGGCCACCGCATACACCCGCTGGTCTTCCATCTCCGCCGCGATGACGGCGGCTATGGAAACAGAATCCAGATTCCATGCGGGCACCTGCAACTGGCGTACGGCACGCACGGCCAACCGCCGGGCAAAGTCTTCCGTGTCGCGGTGCAGCTTGCGGCTGGCGGCGGTGTAGTCCGTGATCATGAACACCACCAGCATGACCGTGGTGGCCAGCGTGATCAGCAGGCCCAGCCGGGGCTGGATGCCGGTAAGCAGATGGTGCGGAGCCTTTTCGGACATGCAGCGTCCTTCACGGGAACTTGGGGGTGCCGAACTGCCGGATTGGGCTGCGGCAGGGCGGTTCCCCACGGTAACGCGCGTTGCGGGAAATGGAGCGAAGGCAGAGAGGGACGGTTCGGCCAGCCTAGCGTGTTTTGCCGCCCCGCACAACGCGCAGCAGGGCGATGGCGTCACGGCTGCGGCAGCACAACGCAAGTCCCAGATACAGCAGGGCGGCCAGTGGCACGCCCAGGGCCAGGCGCGTGGCCGGGTGCAGCACGGGTGCGGCCCAGCCGGTGCCTGCGAAGGCCCCTGCCAGCCACCACGCAGGCAGGCAGGCCGCACAGGCCAGCACCGTATGCAGCAACGCGGGGCGCGGATGCAGATCCGCGGAGACGCCGCCGCGCCGCAGAGCGAGGATCAGGCAGGCCGTGTTGACCCATGCCGCGCAACTGGCGGCCAGGGCGGGGCCAGCGACACCCAGCGGTTGCAGCAGCAGCGCGCCAAGGGCCAGGGTGACCACCACCGATGCCAGACCCGCCACAACCGGAGCGCCCGTGGCCTGGCGGGCATTGCAGGCGGCCAGCAGGGGGCGGGTGACGGCAAAGGCGGGAATGCCCGGCGCGTAGGCCAGCAGCGCGGCCACCGTGGCGTCCACGGCCTGGTTGTCGAAGGCCCCGTGGCCGAACAGCAGGCCCACCAGCGGCGCGGCCACGGCGGCAAGGCCTAGAGCCGACGGCAGGCTGATGAACAGGGAAAGGCGCAACGCATCGCCGAGAATCCTGCGGAATTCGTCGTGCGGGTGCGTGATGCCGGTTGCGCTGTCTGGGCCGGTCGAATTGGTCGAATTGGTCGAACTGGTCGAACTGGTCGAACTGGCCGGGCTGCTCAGGCCGGGGACGGCAGGGCGAGCAGCGCCTTCAATCTGTGGGGAATGCGCCGACAGCGCGGGCAGGGCTGCCACACCCACGGCCACCCCAAAGACGCCCAGCGGAAATTCCATCAGCCGTTCCGCGTAGTACAGGGCGGTGACGCTGCCCTCGGACAGGAACGAGGCCAGCAGGGTGCAGGCCAGCACGTTGAGCTGCTGCGCCGATGCGCCGAATACTCCGGCGGGCAGGGTACGGGCGGCGTCGTCGGCCTGCCGGTCACGCGCGGGCAGGGGGGCGCGCCAGCGCAGGCCCAGGCGGCGCAGGGCGGGAAGTTGCAGACCTAACTGGGCCATGCCGCCCGCCAGCACCCCGCAGGCCAGCAGGGTGGCGGCGTCGCCGAACCCGGCCAGGGCAAGCCCGCCAGCGGCCATGACGACCAGATTGAGCACCGCCGGGGCCAGCGCGGGGGGCAGAAAGCGACCGTGGGCGTGCAGCATGCCCGCGCACAGCGCGGCGCAGGTGGCGACCACCCCGTAGGGCAGGCAGATGCGCAGGAGATGCGCGGCCCGTTCCGGCACGCCGGGCGGAACGCCCACTGCGCCAAAGCCGGGGGCCAGCAGCAGGGCCAGCGGTTTGGCCAGGACCATGCCCAGCAGGCACAGCAGGGCCAGGGGCAGCAACGCGCGCAGCAGCACTCCGCGCCCGAAGGCGAAGGCCCGTGCATCGCCCTCGCGCTCGCGCAGGCGCACGAAGGCAGGAGTGAACGCCAGCGATACCGCCCCCTCGCCCAGCAGGCGGCGCATGAGGTTGGGCAGGCGGAAGGCCACGAAAAAGGCGTCGGCCCCGGCCCCCGCACCCAGAATGTACGCGGTCAGCGCATCGCGCGCGTAGCCCAGCAACCGTGACGCCAGCGCGGCCCCGGCCACGGTGGCGGCGTTGCGGGCCAGGGTGCGTTCCGGCGTGCCCGGCATGGAGGTTGGCGTGGTGCTGGCGGGGGATGGCGTCATGCCGGGTCCTTGTGGCGGTGAAGGTGGGGACGCAACCGCCCCGCGCGCAGTGTAGCGCAGCGCCTGCAGCCTGGGAACCCGGTGCGCCATCCTTGCCCCGGCTGGCGCGGCCATGCCGACAGCATGCCTTGTGCGCGGCGGCGGGCATCGGCGGGGGCGTCGGCGCAGCCTGTTGCGGCATCGGCGGCGTGGATACATGAAAACTGTCCGGAAATTGCGGATTGCGATGCCCGGTCGCGGCAGCGTGCCAGAGGCATTGCGGGGAACACGCTGTAATGGCGGCATATTGCGTGCCACTGCGGTTGCGTTGTCGGTATGCAACGGGAGTTGTTATTTCCGGCGGCTTGTATTACGCCCACGTGACGGGCCGATGCGGCCCCGACGAGACACTCATCCTTCGGCCGCCCGCGTGGTGGGCCGCACGCGCGTGGCACGCGCGGCAAGCTGGCAAGGCATAGGGGGTATGCCGCGTGAGCGACCAGAAGGGACAGGACGCCGCAGAGAATGTGCGGCACGATGTTGCCCCCGGGCATGGCCAGGAGCCGGGTCCGGAGGGCGTCCATGCCCTGCGTCCCGTCGCCGCGCCGCACGACACACCGCTTTCGGGGCATGATCCCCTGCCCGACACGCTGCCGCCCGCCGCGCACCATTACGTGACGCCCGGCGGCTCTCCCGACCCCGATGGCCGCGCCATGCACCACGCCGCGCCTCGAATTTCGCCGGAACTCCCTCCTCCTGACGACGCCCCCACCCGCGCCCGCCACGCCGAGCCCTTCATGTCCGCGCCCGCCCCTCTGCCGGAGGGCGACGCCGCGCAGAGCTTCAGCGTGCTGGCCGAGCACCTGGCCGACTGGGAAAGCTGGGAAGACGCCAACGGCAAGGTAGTGTTCGTCACCCCCGCCTGCCAGCGCATCACCGGCTATTCCCTGGAATCCTTCCGCGCCAACGCCCGGTTCATCGAGGGCATCATGCACCCCGAAGACCTGCCCCTGTGGCGCAAGCACCGCGAAATGGTGGCCTCCGGCGCAGAGATGGTCGAGGTGGAGGTGCGCGTGCGCACCCAGGATGGCCGCGAACGCTGGCTGGCCTGCACCAGCCGCCGCCTGCACGGCGAAGACGGCGGGTCCCTGGGCGTGCGCTTCAGCGGGCGCGACGTCACCGACCGCAAGATCATGCTCACCCAGATGAAGCACCAGGCCTGGCACGACCCGCTTACCGGGCTGCCCAACCGCGCCCTGTGCCTGGACCGCATTGACCGTTCGCTGCACCGTGCCCGGCGCGGTTCGGACAACGTGTGCGCCGTGGCCTTTCTGGACCTGGACCGGTTCAAGGTGGTCAACGATTCCATGGGCAACCCAGCGGGCGACCAGGTGCTGCGCGAGGTGGCCCGGCGTCTTGCCGAAAACATCCGCACCATTGACACCGTGTCGCGCCTGGGCAGCGACGAATTCATCCTGCTGCTGGACGAGGTGCGTTCGGAAGAAGAGGCCCTGATCACCGTGCGGCGCATTTGCGCCTCGCTGGAACCGCCGCTGGAGGTGTCGGGCCGCCAGATACGCGTGTCCGCCAGCGTGGGCGTGGTGCTGAACCGGGGCGGCGGCAACGCCGACGAAATGCTGCGCAACGCCAACATCGCCATGCACCACGTGAAGGAACACGGCGGCGACGGCATCGCGGTGTTCCAGCCTTCCATGCTCGAACAGGCCATGAACCTGATGCAGCTGGAAATCGACCTGCACCGGGCGCTGGACAACAACGAATTTTTCCTGGTCTACCAGCCCATCATGTCGCTGCACGACCGCAAGCTGACCGGGTTCGAGGCGCTGGTGCGCTGGAACCATCCGGAGCGCGGCATCGTGGGGCCGTCGGAATTCATTCCCGTCTCCGAATCCACCGGGCAGATTCACCAGGTGGGCCGCTGGGTGCTGGCAGAGGCGTGCCGCGCCCTGTCCGCGTGGCGCAAGCAGCAGCCGTCCATGCGCGGCGTGGTCATGCACGTGAACCTTTCGGCGCGACAGCTTTCGCAGCCGGGGCTGGTGGAGCAGGTGGCCTCTGTGCTGCGCGAAACGGGCCTGCCCGCCAAATGCCTGAAGCTGGAAGTGACCGAAACCATGCTGATGGAAAACCCGGACTACGCCAACCTGGTGCTGCGCAGGCTGAAGGAAATCGGCGTGCGCCTGTGCATCGACGATTTCGGCACCGGGTATTCCTCGCTCAGCTACCTGCAACAGTTCCCCATCGACACCCTGAAGGTGGACCAGAGCTTTGTGGCGCGCATGTGCCGCGAGCCGGGGCATTTCAAGATCGTGCAGGCCGTTGTGGCGCTGGCGCACAGCCTTGGCCTGGACGTGGTGGCCGAAGGCGTGGAGGAAGAGGAACAGCGCATCATGCTGTCCGAACTTTCGTGCGAGGGCGGCCAGGGCTATCTGTTTTCGCGTCCGGTGCCGGGCGAGGACGTGCCCGCGCTGTTCGGCCCCAAGGGACATTAGGCCGGGCCTGACCCGCCGCGCCCGCAACGCCTGCGCCCCCGCCGGGGGCAAGCGGCTGCGCCGGTATCGTTCGCGGGGAGTTTCCCCCATCTACTTTCGGGACTAACCCCCTTTCGCCAAGGCTCTTTCGTGGTGTATGCTGCCGGACGCGGGAAGGATTTGCGCCCCGCGCCATGCATCTCAAGGAGCCGTCATGCGTCACGTGGAATGGTCGAACCGGTTCAGCGTGGGCGTGCCTGAACTGGACGCCCAGCATGTTCGCATCATCGAACTGCTGAACGATATGGCCGATGCCGCCGCCAGTCCGGAGGACGGCAGCCGCCTGCGCGCCGTGCTGGCCGGCCTGAAGGCCCATGCCGCCGCGCACTTTTCGGCGGAAGAAGCCGTGGTGCGCAAGGTAGCGCCGGAACTGCTGGCCTTTCACCAGGGCGAACACCTGAAGTTTCTTTCGCGGGTACGCGAATTCACCCTGGCGCTTGATGCCGACGCCCATCCGCCCATGCTGCCGCTGGAGATGTTCCACTTCCTGAAGTCGTGGTTCGAAGATCATATCCTGGGCGTGGACATGCAGTACGCGGCGCGGCTGCGCCACGGTTTCGACGGGGGCGGCGAGCCCGCTCCGGGGACGGATTCCGGCCCGCCGAAGTAGCCGCCTGCCGCCCGTGCCCCGCAGCGCGCCATGCGCGTCAATGCCGCTCCCGCCCCGTGCGGTCAGCCCCGCGCGGGTCGTGCCGCCCGAAACGGCACAGGCGCGCGGTGAATCGTCTTTTTCGCCCCTTCCCCACACACCCGCCACGTCCGCACGCAGGGAGGCCCCGTGCTGCTCAAGCTGTATTCCTGGAACGTCAACGGCATCCGCGCCCTGAGCGGCAAGCCGGAGTGGAACTGGTTCGCCGGGTGCGACGGCCACATCGTGGGCTTGCAGGAAACCAAGGCCGAGCCGGAACAGGTACCCGCCGCCCACCGCGATCCGGAGGGCTGGAAGGCGTGGTGGCTGGCTTCGCGGGTGAGGAAGGGCTACTCCGGGGTGGCCGTGTTCAGCCGCGTGGAGCCGCTGGCCGTACACCTGGACATGCCGGACCCCGCCTGGCAGGGCGAAGGCCGGTGCATCCACATGGAATTTCCGGCCTTTCACTACTTCAACATCTACTTTCCCAACGGCGGACAGGGCGAGGAACGGCTGAACTACAAGCTGGGCTTCTACGACGCCTTCCTGAACCATGCAGAAGATCTGCGCCGCCACAAGCCCATCGTGGTCTGCGGCGACTTCAACACCGCGCACCGGCCCATCGACCTTGCCCGGCCCAAGGACAACGAGAACATCTCCGGCTTTCTGCCCATCGAACGGGCATGGATGGACCGTTTCACGGCGGCGGGCTACGTGGACACCTTCCGGCTGGTGCAGGGCGACACGCCCCACGCCTATTCGTGGTGGTCGTACAAGACCCGCGCCCGCGAACGCAACGTGGGCTGGCGCATCGACTATTTCTTCGTGTCCGGGGAACTGCGCGGCGCGGTGCGCGATGCGTGGATAGACATGCACGTCATGGGGTCGGACCATTGCCCGGTGGGGCTGGCGCTGGACGTGGACATGTAGCGGACGGGGCTGGCGGAGAGACGGGCGGCGTGCCTGGCGTCAGGCCAGGTGACGGGCCAGGTGACGGGCCGGGCCGCACCCATGTGGTGGGCGCGCGGCACGCCGGGCCTGCGGGCGCACGACGTGGCGATGCGATGCACGCGAGGCGCACCAGTGCGGCACCCCGCGCCGCCAGTGCAACGGGCGCAAGGGTGCGACGCACGCGGAAAATCAAGGGGCATGCCCGCCATGATGGCGATGGCATGCCCCTTTGGCGTGGATTATTTGCAGGCGGCGGGAACGGCAACCCCGCCGAGCCCGGCGAGGATGTGGTTCAACGCTTCGCACAGTTCGGGCGACAGGTGCGTGTCGCTGCCCAGCAGTTGCACCACCTCGGTCACCGAGGCGTCAACCGGCACGGGCAAGCCCGATTCACGGGCCAACCGGATGAGTTCTTCACGTATTTCGCGCATGAGGACCCCCCTCAAAAACGATATGCCGCCGGGACGTCGGCCTGCGGGGCCGCTCCGGTTGCCGGTTGCCGATCAGCGAACGCGCAATGGCAGTGTTGACCTTACTGGTCCGCTGCCCCTGCTGATTCGCTGGCCTTGCTGGTCAGCCGCTTCTGTTGGTCGGGCTGACCGAAACGGCCATGACGACCGTGACGACCGGAAATGATCTGGGCGGGCCGTGGCCGCCCGGCGGTGTGGGAAGTTTTCCCCCTATCCGCACCAGCCATGAAATGCAAGCACCCCCGCCCCGCGCGCGGCGGCGTATGCAGACGGCTGTTTTCACGCTGTCCGTGGTGCATACCCCTGCCCCGTGCGCGGCGGCGTCCGGTGCGCCGCAGGCGTCCCCTCTCCATGCACCCCGCATGATTTGACATGCACGGGCGCGTCAGCCATAGTTCAGCGCACTGGAAAAGGTATGGAAATTGGGTGGTTGGGCAGTCAATCCGCCACATTGCAGCGGATGCTTCCCGATCTGGCCGCGCGCCTGCTTCGCCGCTTGTCCGCCTGTCCCTTGCGCCCGGCAACTTCCCGGTTTCCCTGCTCCGCCGCCGTGTCATCCTTTGCCCGGCTCTGTCTGGCGCTGTCCGGTTCCGCCCGGCTTTGCCCGGCCCTGACCGTCTCGCGTTCGCAAGGAGGCTCAATGGAAACGGACTGCATCGCCCCGGCCCGGCCACGATCCCGTGCCGACGGCTGGCTCGATTGGGTGCAGATGGCCACGGGGGCGGCGCTGGCGCTGTTCGCCTGCATGCACATGATCCTTCTTTCCACCGTGCTGTTCGGCGCGGGTGCCCTGAACGGGATGTCCGCCGTCATGGACGCCCTGCACCTGGAAACCGTGGGCGGCGTGTGCATCGCCATCGTGTTCTGCGTCCACGCCACGGTGGCCGCCCGCAAGATTCCCTTCAAGGCCGCGCAGGCCGTCACCGCCTGGCGTCACGCGCGCCTGCTGCACCACCCGGAAACCTGGGCCTGGGTTGCGCAGGTGGCCACCGCGTTCATCCTTGCGGTGTTCATCACCATCCACATCTGGACGGGCCTTACCGATCTGCCGGTGCAGGCGCTGAAAAGCGCCGTGCGCGTGCAGCATGGCGGCTGGTTCTGGGTATTTCTGCTGGTGCTGCCCGCGCTGGCGCTGCATCTGGTCATCGGGGCGTGGCGCGCCGGGGTGAAGTGGGGCCTGATTACCCGCGCAAACCGTGCGGACATCACCCGCAAGGGCCTGTACCTGCTGGGCGGGTTCCTGTGCCTGTCGCTGCTCACCCTGCTGCGCTTCCGGCTGCTGCCGCTGGAATAGGAGACGCACGCCAATGCAGATCATCCATACCGATCTTCTGACCATCGGCGCGGGCCTTGCGGGCGAACGCTGCGCCATCGAAGTGGCGGGCGCGGGTTTTTCCGTGGTCTGTCTGTCCCTGGTGCCCGCGCGGCGCTCGCATTCCGTGGCCGCGCAGGGCGGCATGCAGGCGGCCCTTGGCAACGCCATCATGGGCGATGGCGATTGCCCCGACGTGCATTTTCTGGACACCGTGAAAGGCTCCGACTGGGGCGCGGACCAGGAAGTGGCCCGCATGTTCGTGGAAGCGGCCCCCATCGAAATGCGCCGCCTGGCCCACTGGGGGGTGCCGTGGAACCGCGTTGTCGCGGGCACGCACACCTACTGGAAGGGCGGCAAGCCCTTCGACGCCACCGAAAAGGCCGAAAACCACGGGCTGATCCACTCGCGCGCCTTCGGCGGCACGGCCAAGTGGCGCACCTGCTACGCATCCGACGGGGCGGGCCACGCGGTGCTGTACACCATGGACAACCGCGCCGCGCAGCTTGGCGTGACCGTGCATGACCGGTCCGAGGCCGTTTCACTGATCCACGATGGTGAAACCTGCCACGGGGCCATCGTGCGCTGCCTGCGCACGGGCGAACTGCGCGCCTACCTCGCGCGGGCCACGCTGGTGGCATCCGGCGGGTACGGGCGCATCTACCGCGCCTCCACCAACGCCATCATCTGCGAAGGCACGGGCCTGTCGCTGGCGCTGGATACCGGCGTGGCGAAGCTGGGCAACATGGAGGCCGTGCAGTTTCACCCCACCGGCACCGTGCCCACCGACATTCTGGTTACCGAAGGCTGCCGGGGCGACGGCGGCACCCTGCTGGACCGCGACGAATACCGCTTCATGCCCGATTACGAGCCGGACAAGGCGGAACTGGCCTCGCGCGACGTGGTTTCGCGCCGCATGATCGAGCACATGCGCACCGGAAAGGGCGTGCAAAGCCCCTACGGCGAGCACTTGTGGCTGGACATCCGGCACCTTGGCGAACACCACATCCGCACCAAGCTGCGCGAGGTGGACGAGATCTGCCAGAACTTCCTGGGCATTGATCCGCTGCATCAGCTCATTCCCGTGCGGCCCACCCAGCACTATTCCATGGGCGGCGTGCGCACCGACAAGACCGGCGCGGCCTATGGCCTGAAGGGCCTGTTCAGCGCGGGCGAATCCGCCTGCTGGGACCTGCACGGCTTCAACAGGCTGGGCGGCAATTCGCTGGCCGAAACCGTGGTGGCGGGCGGCATTGTGGGCCGCAACATTGCGGAATTCCTGCAAGGGTATGATACCGCCTTTTCCACCGCGCACGTGCGCGAGGCGGCGACGCGGGATGAGGCGCGCATCAAGCGCATTGTTTCCGGCGCGGACGGCAAGGAAAGCGTCTACGCCGTGCGCGAGGCCATGTACGACATTCTGGAGCGGGCGGCCTACGTGTTCCGCAACGGCAAGGACCTGACGTGGGGCGTGCAGGCGTTGCAGGAAGTGCATGAGCGGGCGCAGCACATCGGCCTTGCCTCCGACGGGGTAGGGGCCAACGCGGAACTGGCGCTGGCCATCCGCATGCCGGGCATGGTGCGGCTGGCGCTGTGCGTGTGCCACGGCGCGTTGATGCGCACCGAAAGCCGCGGCTCGCACACCCGCGAGGACTTTCCGGAACGCAACGACCGCGACTGGCTGAACCGCACGCTGGCTTCGTGGCGTCCGGGGGCGGATTTGCCGCACCTGGAGTACGAACCGGCCACCAGTTATGTCGAGTTGCCGCCCGGTGACAGAGGGTATGGCGGCGGCAAGATCATCAGTGCGTGACGCACATGGGGCCTGTCGCCCGATTGCGTCGTCAAACGCGCATTGTTTCTCGGTCACGTACGAGGGGAGTACGCTCCCTTCGCAACAATACGGTTTTCCTCGCACTCGGGACGACATTCCCGCATGTGCCAGGTCGATAGGGAGCCCGACATGCAACGCTCGCTGACCTTCAACATCTTCCGCCACAACCCGCAGGACCCGGCGTCCGTGCCGCACATGGACACCTACCGGCTGGACGAGACGGACAGCATGACGCTGTTCATCGCCCTGCACCGCCTGCGCGAGGAACAGGACCCCTCGCTGAAGTTCGACTTCTGCTGTCGCGCCGGGGTGTGCGGCTCGTGCGCCATGGTCATCAACGGGCGGCCCGGCCTTGCCTGCCACACCAAGACGCGCGACCTGCCCGCCGCCATCACCCTGTTGCCCCTGCCGGTGTTCAAGCTGGTGGGCGACCTGGCGGTGGATACGGGCACGTGGTTCCGGGGCATGTACCAGCGCACCGAATCGTGGATTCACACCCGTGCGGAATTCGACCCCGCCGCGCAGGAAGCGCGCATGGAAAACGAGGTGGCCAACGCCATCTATGAACTGGATAGGTGCATCGAATGCGGCTGCTGCGTGGCCGCCTGCGGCACCGCCAACCTGCGGCCCGACTTCCTGGCCCCGGCGGGGTTCATCCGCGTGGCGCGCTTTGCCGCCGACCCGCGCGACCAGCGCACCGACGCGGATTTCTACGAGATCATCGGATCGGACGAGGGCATCTTTGGCTGCATGGGCCTGCTGGCCTGCGAGGATGTCTGTCCCAAGCACCTGCCGTTGCAGAACCAGTTGGGGTACCTGCGGCGCAAGATGGGCCTGACCGTGCTGAAAAAGCTGCTGCCCTTCGGGGGGTAGCAGACAAGGCGCTGACGTATCCGTATCGCCGGGCCGTTCCGCACGCGGGGCGGCCCGGTCATTCTTTGCGCGGCTTGCGCTGTTGTGCGGTTGCGGTGTTGCGTTGCGGTTGCTTCGGCCCGCACCGTGCGCGGGCATCCGCACCGGCATCCGGCTGTTGCCGCAGGGCCGCGCCGCTTGCTAGGGTGGCGCGGCGGCAGCAGATCGGGCCGCACGGACGCAACGTCCGCAACCGAATCGAAAGTTTTGGAGGAACGGGGCCATCGCCCGGTTCTCCCCCGTTCATACCGGACAAAGGAGCCAGACATGCGCCGCATACCGGCGACACGAGTTGTGGAGGAAGTGGCGCGGCTGTGCGTGGAGTGCAACCGCTACCTGCCCAAGGATGTGCGGTGGGCCTTCTGCAAGGCGCAGGCGGCGGAGGAAAGCGACGTCGCCAAAGAGGTGTTCCGGCAACTGCTGGAAAACGCCGACCTTGCGGCCACCACCGGCCTGCCGCTGTGTCAGGACACGGGGCTGGCCGTCTTTTTCGTGGAACTGGGCGAGGACTGTCGCGTGGACGGCATGACCCTGCGCGAGGCCATTACCGAGGGCGTGCGCATCGGCTATGCCGAAGGCTATCTGCGCAAGTCCGCCTGCGACCCCCTGACCCGCAAGAACACCGGTGACAACACCCCGGCGGTCATCCACATGGACCTTGTGCCCGGCGACCGGCTGCGCATTGCCTTCATGGCCAAGGGCGGCGGCAGCGAGAACATGTCGCGCGTGACCATGCTGGCCCCCGCGCAGGGGTGGCAGGGCATCAAGGACTTTGTGGTGCAGCGCGTGCGCGAGGCGGGGCCGAACCCCTGCCCGCCCACCATCATCGGCGTGGGCGTGGGCGGCACCTTCGACTACGCGCCCATCCTGGCCAAAAAGGCGCTGCTGCGCCCGCTGACGGACATCCACCGCGACCCGGACATGGCCGCCAAGGAAGCGGAACTGCTGGCCGCCATCAACGAACTGGGCATCGGCCCCATGGGCCTTGGCGGCAAGACCACCTGCCTTGGCGTGAAGATGGCTTTTGCCCCGTGCCATCTGGCCAGCCTGCCGCTGGCCGTGAACGTGCAGTGCCATTCGGCCCGGCACGGCGAGATAGAACTGTAGCAAGGGCTGCGGGCCGGGCGGCGGGCAGACCGTGCGGTGAGCGGAAGCGCCGCAAGCCGGCGGTCGCTTTCCGGAAAGTGGTCGGCAAGCTGCGCAACCGTTGCGGGCCTGTTGCGGCACAGGGCGCAGCACAGCCGTGGGCCGGTTGCGGTGACGTTGCGGCAGGGTTTCGAGCCAACTGCGAGTGCGCTGCGGCCCGGTTGTGTTACGGTTGAGGCCCGGTTGTTGTCAGTCGTTACCGGATGGCGCGGGATTGCGAACCGACCCGTCGCGGTGTCACGCACGGTGCGGATGGCCGCACCCCGTTACCCGGCGGGGGATGCGCCCCCGCAACCGTCCGTCTTTCTCAATAGCCCCATTGCGGTCCCGCCTCGGGACATGTACGGAAATACAAGGAACCAGATATGGCGACTCACCACCTTACCACTCCCCTGACCGACGAGGCCGTGGCGCAACTGCGCAGCGGCGACGTGGTCTTTCTGTCCGGCACCATCTACACCGCGCGCGATGCGGCTCACCGCCGCCTTGCCGAATCGCTGGACCGGGGCGAAGACCTGCCCTTCGACCTGCGCGGGGCGGTGATCTACTACGTTGGCCCCAGCCCGGCCCCGCCCGGACGGCCCATCGGCTCCGCCGGTCCCACCACCAGCTACCGCATGGACAGCTACGCCCCGCGCCTGCACGCGCTGGGACTGAAGGCCACCATCGGCAAAGGGCGCCGCAACACCGAAGTGCGCGACGCCCTGAAAGAACATACTGCCGTCTACCTGGGGGCGACAGGCGGCGCGGGCGCGTTGCTTTCGCAGTGCATCACCGCCGCCACCGTCATCGCCTACGACGACCTTGGCCCGGAGGCCATACGTGAATTGACTGTGAAGGACTTTCCGTTGTTGGTCATCAATGACTGTACGGGTGGGGAGTTGTATGTGTAGTTAGTCGCTGTTTGGTTTAATTCCCAAGGCCAAGGATCTTTCTGTTGAACTCGGTGGCATAATGATCTGTCATGCCACATATATACTCTAACATTATGATTAATATCTCATACAATTTGTTCTGATCACCAAGCACAAATGTTGGAGGAATGTTACTTCCAAGGAGATCTTTTATTTTTTGCGTTTTGTATGATAAATTGTTTTGTGTATGTGATGATAAATCAAGAGCAGCTGTGTAAAATGTAGATAGGATGTTTCCAATGCTGCTGTGTGCTCCAACCTCTAGGATGGCTTTGCGCTTTGTTGTGAACACATCGTTTTTTATTACAGAAAAAGCGCGGTCAAGTAGCTCAAATGACTTGTAGCCACCAATATTGCAGAGGGATTTTGAAAGATTTCCCTCCATTATCGCGTCGTAATTTTTTATAAATGCATCGGCGGCATCATCTGTTAGAATTCCAATAACTTTTCCTCTTATGTATGATGTTTTTGTGCGGTTTGCGATGATGTCACTACTTAGCACGGCATCGCTGTCTATGCTGGGGTATTTTTCTTTGAGTAGGTCTATGAACATCTGATGCAGGAAATGTGGTGGCAGATGCTTAAGTTCAATGGCATCTTCTATGTCTAGTATTTTGTAGCATATGTCGTCAGCAGCCTCAACGAGGAACGCTAGTGGATGCCGCGCGTACTTTGCTGACGTAGGGCTTTCATGGATTATGATTAATCCAAGTTTGTGAGCAATGGCTTTAAGTGTGTCGATATCCTCGTTTAAACAGCTGAATTTTTTCTTTTCCCCGCAATGATCAGATGTCCAAGGATACTTTAATAAGGCACCTAGCGTGGGATAGGTGAGACGCATTCCCCCTGAAGCAATATAATACTCCGCGTACGAGGTCACCCTGAGGGACATTGCGTTTCCATCAAATGCAGTAAAGTCGTTTATTTTATGGTCAGCAATTCGCTGTTTTAGTTCGATTACTTTTTCTGTAAACCAATGCCTGATTACCTCTTCTCCAGCGTGTCCAAAAGGTGGATTGCCTATGTCGTGGGCGAGACACGCTGCTTGTACAATTTCTCCAAATCTGTTGTGTACGCCATCTTCACGTTTTAAAAAATCATCATTGTTCTTTATCCTTTTTCCAACCATTACGCCAAGGCTCCTGCCCACACAGCTGACCTCTAAGCTATGCGAAAGGCGTGTATGTATATGATCGTTATCGTTTAGAGGGTGGACTTGCGTTTTCCGACCAAGTCGACGAAATGAACCTGAAAACATGATTCTGTCGACATCCTTAAGGTATGGACTCCTACCATCATCGGGTGAGCTGCATATTGCGGTATCTTGGCAAGCGGGACCTAGGTAGCGTTCTCCACAAAGTAATTGACTCCAATCCATACGCGGCATGGCAGATTCTCCTTTGTGGGAAATTTTACTATGTGTAGCTAAGCCCGCAGTGAATAGCAAATCAATTAGTGGTGGTTGAATGAACAAGTTGGCAGGATGGAGCAAAGCCCCCGCCGACGGCGTAGCCCCCGACAACTACCACGCCACGTCCATCTATCCGGAGTTCGTGCAGGTGGAGCCGGGGCGCTGGGTGCTGCTTGCGGAATCGCGCATGGATTGCGTCATCCGCAAGAACCCGGACGGCACGCTGGAGGTAGTGGAGTTCCGGCGGCTGAAAAAGGGCGATCTGGTGGCGGTGGGCCGGGGCGAAAACGGCGAGGACGGCATTTACGTGCATGCCGGACCGCTGGACCAGTTGCCGGATTTTCTGGCCGGGTGGACTCCGGCCAACGTGTCCGCCCACACGGCTGCCCACATGTCTGCTCCCTCGTCTGGGGATGACCAACCGTCAGCTTCCCAAGCTGACACTCAACCGGCAGACAACTCCGCCACAGCTTCCGCTGGGCATCTTACGGACGGTGCCACCGCGTCTGGCGCACTCGGCTTACCCGGCACATCGGGCGCATCCGCCTCATCGGGCACTGTCACCGCCCCATCTGTATCATCCGCCCCGCCTTCCCCCGCCGCCCCTACCGACAAGTTCGCCTTCCGTACCGGCGTCAGCCGCGAAACGTCCTTCTCGCTCGACTACGACACCCTGTACGAAGTGCTGCGCCACGACAGGGAGCACGGGCACATCGTGTGGGTGGCCGGGCCTGCCGTGGTGTTCGATGCCGACGCCCGCCGCGCCTTTGCCGGGCTGATCGATGCGGGCTACGTGCATGCCCTGCTGGCGGGCAACGCCCTTGCCACGCACGACCTGGAGGCCGCCCTGTACGGCACCGCGCTGGGGCAGGGGCTGTACGACAAGCGGCAGGCCCCGCGCGGGCACTACCACCATCTGGACGCCATCAACACCATCCGGGGTTGCGGGTCCATCCGCGCCGCCGTGCAGTCGGGCCGCGTGCGTGACGGGGTGATGCACGCGCTGGAAACGCGCGGCGTGCCCTACGTGCTGGCCGGGTCCATCCGCGACGACGGCCCCCTGCCGGAAGTCATCGCAGATGTGTACACCGCGCAAGACGCCATGCGCGCCCACGTGCGCCGCGCCACCACGGTGGTGGCGCTGGCCACCGCGCTGCACACCATCGCCACCGGCAACATGACCCCCTCGTATCAGGCCGGGCCGGGGGGCAGCCTGCGCCCGGTGCATTTCTTCATTGCGGACATTTCGGAGTTCGCGGCGGGCAAGCTGGCCGACCGTGGCTCGCTGACCTCGCGCTCCATCCTCACCAACGTGCAGGACTTCGTGGTCAACGTGCATCGGGCGCTTACCGGTGCGTGCCGCACGGAATAATCGAACATTTCCCCTTGGTTCCGTCATGCCTGCGTCCGCCTGCGGGCTTTTGCGCGTTGGGTGCGCGGTCGGGGCCAGATGCGATAAAGACGCGATAAGAATGCGGTACGGACTCGCAGGAACGCGGCAATAACGCGGGCAGGACTCGCCCTGAACGCGCACCGCATGCGCTCCGGCTGGCGTGCCCGCGGTTGCTTTTGTTTCTCCCTGGTACCCCTGCGTCATTTTTTTTCGCGCCACTGTAGTGGGGCGTAAGGAAATGTGAGTGTGCGCGGTAAACTCTTCAGGCAAGCCGTCGATAGATTGACTGAAGGTCGCGCATTGGCGCGAAAGGAGACCCCATGGTCGAAGCACTGGACGGCACCCCGATCGGCATCGCTGCCACCACCTTGCAGGTGCAGGCGGGCACGGAACGCACGGGTACGCTGCGCACCGCGTCTTCGGAGGGTGCGGAAAGCGGCGGCGATACCGTGAGCATTTCTGATGAAGGGCGGCAGAAGGCGGCGGGCATGGCCAGCAGCGGCGCGGGCGGCGCAGCCCCCACCGAGGATTCGGACAAGGCTGACCAGTTGAAGGCGCTGCGGGAGCAGATCAAGAACCTGCGCGAGAAGATCAAGGAAAAGCAGCAGGAGCTTCAGGAAATACAGGAAGATGAGAATCTGGATGCCGACCAGCGGCAGAAGCAGGCATCCATGAAGATGACGGAAATCACCATGCTCCAGAGCCAGCTTACCGAATTGCAGAAGCAACTGAGCAAGCTGGAAACCGGAAGCGGCGATTCCGCCGGGTCTGACGGCGCAGTTGGGGTCAACATCAGGGCCTAGCCACCGGCCTTGCAGCGTTGGCGCGCATGGCTGGCGTGTCCCTTGGGCCTGACGGGGCCTGACGGGGCCTGACGGGGCATGATGAGGCATGATGAGGCATGACGGGGCACATGCCCGGATATGATGGTGTCGCGCGCGGCTGTGGCCGCACGGAATGAACGCGGTTTCCGCCTTGGCGGGGGCCGCGTTCGGCGTTGTTAGGAAAGGTAGCCGTGAAAGCGGAGCCCGGGGGGCGCGGGCGGGGGAATCAGGCAACCAAGGGGCAGGGCGCGCCGGGCAGGCTGTGCAGGATGGGCGACCGTAAACTGGCGGAGCGGGGGAAGAGGTGGGCGGTTATGCCCCGTGTGCCGACGTAGCAGGGCGACGGTGTAACAGGGCGGCGCAGCTACTTCCACACGGCGCGGGCGGCTTCCACCAGCGCGCGCAGGGCAGGATCGTCGCTGCGGTCGGTGCGGTGGGCAATGCACAGCGGCACGGAAAGCGGCTCCGGCCACACATACACGCCGTGGTCGCGCACCATTTCGGCGGTCTCGTCGGCGCGCAGCACGGCCACGCCCTTGCCGGTGGCCACCAGTTGCTTGACGATGGGCTCGTCTATGGCCACGGCAGCCGTGCGCGGGCGCACGCCGTAGGGGGCCATGCGCGCGGCCACGGTGCGGTGGAAGGGGCAGTCGCAGGTGGGCCAGATCCACGGCAGCAGCGACAGGGCGTGCCAGGCGTTGGCGTCGTGGACGGGCAGGCGGGGCAGGTCTGCGGGGGCAAAGTCGGGCCGGGGCACGGGCATGCCGCCGCAGCGGGCCAGCAGCGCGGTCAGCAGGCCGGGCGCGGGTTCGTCACCGGAAGGCATGGGCCGGCCGGGGTGCTGGTCGCCGGAAACACGCGCCGCCGCGTCCTGAGCACTCCACTCGCCGGGGCGGGACGTGTCGGCAGAAAACTGCGGCACATCTTCGTCATGTCGAGGCGCGCCATGGCGGCGCACGGCGTCGGACCATTCCGGACGTTCCGGCGGCGGGTGCGATGCCGCGCGCGCGCGGCCTTTGCGCGGGGCGCCGGCAGACGTGGCCGCAGCCGCACCCAGTGAGACGGCAGGGCGAGACGCCGCCGATGCCGCAGCCGATGCCGCAGCCGATGCCGCAGCCGATGCCGCAGCCGATGCCGCAGCCGATGCGGTTGTCTGGGCAGGCAGCGCGGGCACCATGCCTGCGGGAATCACGATGCGTATTTCCACATCGCGCAGCGGGTGCTCCACGATGTCGGGCGCAAACTCCTGCCCGTAGCGGTAGCCCGCGTCAATGGCCGCCTCGCGCAGCAGTTCCGAGGTGGTCATGGTCTGGGTCATGGTGAATTCCAGCGCCACGTCGGGGCAAGCCGCGCCCAGGGCCTCGTGCAGGGCCACCATGCGCAGGAAGGCTGGGTCGGTGTTCAGGCCAAGGACTATCCGTCCGGTGGGCTGGGCGCGCAGCCGTTCCGCCTTGCGGCGCAGGGCCGTTGCGGCATCCAGCGCCTTTCTGGCCAGGGGCAGCAGGTCCGCGCCCGCGTCGGTCAGGTCCATGCCGCGCGCGCGGCGGCGGAACAAGGACACGCCCAGGGCTTCTTCCAGCGCGCGAATCTGCCCGCTGAGGGCCGACTGGCTGAGGTGCAGCTCTGCGGCGGCGCGGGTAAGCGTGCCGGATGCGGCCACGGTGGCGAAGGCGCGGAGCAGGTGCAGTTCCATGGCGGTGCGCGGGGTTGCGGATGTGGGCAAAGGCCGATGACGCCGAAGGCCGGGGGCGGATGACACCGTGCGCGCGCCGGGAACAATCCGGCCATATCCTGTCTGACCGGGCGAGCATTCGGCATGGCCGAACGCTGCCTTCGGGAAATACCGTTGGATTTCCGGGCGCTACGGGGCCAAGGATGGCACGGAAACAACAGGAGGGCAACCCCATGCGCAACGCGCAACTTGGACCGTGGCTTCTGGCGGGGCTTATCGTGGGGCCGGTATTGGGATCGGGCATCATCATCCTGCCGCCCGTGGTGCTGGGGGTGGCCGGGGCGTGGGCGCTGCCCGCGTGGCTGGTCATGATCGCGGTGGGGGTGGTGTTCGCCCTGGTGTTCGGCGAACTGTCCGTGCTGTTCCCCGGCGACGGGGGGGTGTCTGTGGCCGTGGGCCATGCCTTCGGGCCGGAGGGGCGGCGTCTGGCCTCGCTGTATCTGGTGGTGGCGGTGCTGTTCGGCCCCGTGGCCGTGCTGCTGACCGGGGTGCGCTACCTGCCGCTGGGCGGGCTGCCCCCGGTGGGTGTGGCCTACGGGCTACTGCTGGTGTGCGCCGGGCTGCTGCTGCGGCAGGTGGCCTCGCTGGGGCGGGTGGCGCTGGTGCTGTCGTCGGTGTCGGCGGGGCTGCTGTTTGCCGGGGGCGTGGTCACGCTGGGCGATGCGGCGGGTGCTCTGTGGCGCGGCGCTGTGGAGGGAATGACGGGGCGAGTGACGGGGGCAATGCCCGGCGCTGTGACGGGTAGCGCCCTGTCCGCCTTCGATTTGCCAGCACCTGACTGGGCCATGCTGGGGCATGCGTTGCTGCTGCTGTTCTGGATCGTGGTCGGCTGGGAAGTGGTGGGCAACTACAGCGGTGAGGTGCGCAACCCGCGCCGCACCATCCGCAAGGCGGTACTCCGCGCGCTGGTGGTCGTTACGGCGGTGGACCTGGCCGTGGCGGGGGGCATGCAGTGGCTGGCGGTGCGCAATGCGGTCCCGGCCAGTGCAGATGCGGCAGACGCCATTGGCATGATGGGCGCGACTGGTGCGACTGGTGCGGCAGGCGCGGCAGGTCCCGCTGGCGGCGTCATCGCGCCGCCGGACGGCGTGGCCGCGCTGCTCACGCCGCTGTTCGGCGCGTGGGGCGGCCCGGTGCTGGGGGCGCTGGCGCTGGCGCTGTGCGCCACCACCTATCTGATGTTCGTGGGCGGTGTGGCGCGGCTGGCGTCGTCGCTGGCCGGGGACGGCATCCTGCCGCGCGCGGTGGGCCTGCGCGCCCGCAGCGGAGCGCCCGCCGGGGGCATCGCGCTGCTGTGCGGCGCGCATGCGGTGGTGCTGGCCGCCGTGGGCCGGGGCGTCATTGACGTGACCGGGCTGGTGGCGCTGGCTGACGGTTTTCTGCTGGCCAATGCCCTGTGCGGCGTGCTGACCGCCGTGTGCCTGCTGCGCGGCCCGCTGCGCTGGGGGGCCGCCGGGCTGGCGCTGGTGCTGGGCGCGGTGCTGGCCCATGCCGCGTGGTGGGTGCTGGGCGTGGTGGCGGGGCTGGCCGTGTGGATGTACCGGCCACGCCTGACAGGCTGGCTGCGTGTGCTGTGCTCCGCGCGGGGGCTGCGCTGCGTGTGTGCCTGGTTGCTGCCCGACCCGCGCCGTACGCCCCTGCATGATGCCCGATCGGTGGAGCGTTCGCTGAAATGAAAAACGGCCCCGCTCAGCGCGAGACCGTGATTTCGATGCGTTCCCCGAACACCTGTTCGGGCTGTGCGCCGCCTCAGGACACCGGGCCTTCACGCATGCCGCGCACCTCCAGCATCAGAACGCCCGCCTGGCGCGGCGTCACCTGCACGGTGCGGCCATCGACGGTGATGTCCGCCTCAATGTCCGGCTCAATAGCAGGCCCGGTAGTGGACCCGGTAGCAGGCCCGACGGGAGCGCCGGACGCATCGGGCGCGTTCGCCACGGCCTTGCCGGGTCCGGGCAGCAGCACGGCCTGCACGATGTAGTCCCCTTCGTCCGCACCGCCTCTGGCCACGGGAATGGCCAGCGCCTTGCCCACCGTGCCGTGCAGGGGGCCGGGCGGGATGTGCCGTAAGGTGGCGGCGGATGCTGCCCCCGTCCCCCCCGCTGCGGCCATGGCGGGCAACGACAATGCCGCCGCCAGCGTCAGCATGACGGCCAGCGCCGCACCTGCAAGCGGCGTCGGATACAGGGTGCGCATGTTCATGGTCGTGTCCTCGCATCCCCGCCCCGCGCGCCATCGGGGCACGCGGGGCGGGGCGTCGATCAGAACGGGTTGCCGATGTTCACGGAGGCATGCACGGGCAGCATGAAGAACAGTGCCCGGCCCAGCAGTTCCTGCACGGCCAGCAGCGGCAGCATCCACGCGGGCATGCGCCCGCCGCGCGCCAGCACGCACGCCACGGCCAGCAGGGCCATGCGCAGCCAGTACAACGGCGCAGCCAGAAAGGCCTCGCCGGTCAGGCGCATCACCGTGCCGCCGGAAAGCCACACGCACGGCGCCGCCAGGTTGATCACCAGCGACACCAGCAGGGCTGCGCGCAGGGCGCGCATGGCGGCAGGCTGGTGCGCGTCGGGCAGGAAGGGGGCCGCCAGGGCCGGTCCCAGCACCGCCGCCGTCAGCAGGAAGAAAACCCCCGGCAGCGCGTTGTTCAGGGCCGGAAAGCCCGCCGGGGCATAGGTCATGCTGGTCACCAGCACTGCCGCCACGCCCAGCACGGCGGCCGCCGTGGCCGTACCGCGCGCCCGCAGGCCGGGCGACAGGTACCCCGCCAGCAGCAGCGCGCCGGTTGCGCCAAGGGCCAGCCCTTCACGGCTGAGCCATGCCGATTCCAGATTGGCCAGGGTGCGCACCGCGCCGCCCATGTGGCCCAGGTGGAACAGCGCGGCAAACGCGCCAAGCGCCAGCAGCGCAACCGCCGTCAGCCAGGCCGTGCGCGGGGCCTGGGCCAGGTCGGTCCCGCCGTCCGTCGCCCATTGCCGGGCCGCCGTCAGGGCCACCAGCCCCACCGCGCCCTGGCTGAGCACCGTGAAGATCACAAGGGGAAGTTCCATGCTGTTCATGCGTCGTTCCTCCGCACCTCGCGCGGCTGGCGCGGGGCCTTGAAGCGGGTGGAGGGGTTGAGCCGCTTGGGTTCGGGGTAGCCTGCCGGGTACTGCACCCAGCCGTCCAACCGGGCGGTGGAGATGTCCGCGATGGACAGCGCCCCCACCGGACAACTGTGTACGCAGGCCGGGTCCAGCCCGGCGTCGATGCGCTGCCAGCACATGCTGCACTTTTCGGCGCGCTTTTCCACGGGGTTCATCCTGGGCGCGCCGTACGGGCACGAGCGCACGCAGTTGCCGCAGCCGATGCAGGCGTCCTGGTCATGCACCACGATGCCGTCCTCGCGCTTGGTGTAGGCCTTTACCGGACACTGTTCGAGGCAGACCGGGTTTTCGCAGTGGTTGCAGGCCAGCGAAAGCCACGCCCGCTCGCGGTGGGGGTAGATGGATTCACCCATGGGGTGTACCTGCCGCCACACGATGCCCTTTTGCTGGTGGTACACGTTCTTGCAGGCCATGGCGCAGGTGAAGCAGCCGATGCACTTTTCCGTGTCCACCAGGAAACCGAGTTGCTTTTTCATGATTCTCGCTCCTAGACGCGCGCCACATCGGCGAACTGGTCATGGATGGCCACGCCGGGCGCGCCGGTCTTCCACGCGCCCATGTCGGCGCTCTCTTCGTCCACCAGGTTCTGGCAGTTGTACGGATTGTTCCGGAACCACGCCTCGTACAGCAGGATGTGATCGCGCGGCATGTTGCCGGTCAGCCGTGCCCGCAGCCGGGTGGCCCCGGTGCGCGCCTTGACCTCGACCATGTCGCCGTCGCGGATGGAGCGGGCCGCAGCCGTTTCCGGGTGGATGTACACGATGGGTTCCGGGTTGAAGTCTTCCATCCATTCCAGGTTGATGAACTGCGAATGCAGGCCGAACTTGGCGTGCGGGGTCAGCACCCGCAGCGGGCCGAAGGGCTTGCGCCCCGGCACGTACACCGGCAGGGCGTTGAAGCCGTTCCTGGCGCAGATGTCGGATTTGAACTCGTACTTGCCGGAGGGGGTCAGGTACTTGCCGTCGGACCACACCGAACCGGGCTTTTTGGCCTTGGCCGGGGTCTTCAGCAGATCTTCCATGGAAGCGATGCCGAAGTGGTCCTTCATGGCCTGGCCGCATTCGGCCATCAGCAGGGCGCGCGGGTCCGCGTCAGCCGGGAAGGTGCTGAAGCCCGGCGAAAGCTGGTTCAGCCGCGCGGTGAGCAACTTGGCGATGTCCACCTGGCACTTGGCCTCGTGCAGCGGCTCGATGGCCTTTTCGTTGATGCCCACCCAGCGGTGCCAGTAGCCCGCGTTGGCGTTCCATTCCTCGAACAGGGTGGTCACGGGCAGCACGATGTCGGCCTGTTCCACGGTCTGGTTGAAGAACAGGTCCACCACCACGGTCATTTCCATGCGCGCCAGCGCCTTCAGCATCTTCTGGTGGTCGAATATCTGCGAGACGGGGTTGCACCCGGCCACCCACAACAGGCGCACGGGCGGGTTGTCCGCCGTCAGCAGCATTTCGGCCATCTTGTTGATGTTCAGCATGCGGCGGGCGTTCTTCACGCTGCCGTCGGGCGCGGTGGTCTGCATTCCCACGGACCCGGCGGGCGGCTGGAACGCGCCGTGCGCCCCGGTGAACACGTAGTTCAGCAGGCTGCCGTAGCGCGCGCCGCCGCCGGTGACGCCGATGTTGCCGGTCATGGCGCACAGGGCGTCGATGCTGCGGATGGTGGCGCCGCCGTTGGTATGGCGTTGCAGGCCGTAGCCCATCCAGATGGTGGCGGGCTTTGCCGTGGCGAATTCCTCGGCCACGGCGCGGATCTTGTCGGCGGGGATGCCGGTTTCCTGGCTGGCCCATTCCACGGTGACGTTGTCGCGCAGGTAGGCCACGAATTCGTCATACCCGTGGGCGTTGGCGGCCAGCCAGTTCTGGTCGGCCAGCCCCTTGTCCAGGATGTGACGGCACATGCCCAGCGCCAGCGCGCCGTCGGTGCCGGTGCGGATCTGCCAGTATTCGTCGGCCTTGGCGGCGGTCTGGGTGAACACCGGGTCGATGCACAGGATCTTGGCCCCGCGTTCGCGCGCGGCGTAGACGTACTTCATGGAGTGGATGGAACAGTAGGCCGGGTTGCCGCCCCACAGGATGACGTAGCGCGATTCGGGCATTTCTTCCGGGTCGTCGGCCAGCATCTTGCCCATGTCGTACGACTGGGCGTCGATGCCTGCGGGCCAGCACGGGGTGCCCACCAGTCGGGTGATGTAGCCCATGGAGGCGAACATGCCGTCGGACACGTTGGGGGTGACGCCCTGATGCCCGGAGAGGCGGTTCAGCCCCACGCCCAGCAGCGAGCCGTCCTTCTGCTTGCACTCGATGATCTTGCGGGCAATCTTGTCGATGGCTTCGTCCCAGCTCAGGCGCTTCCATTTGCCGGTGCCGCGCCCCTGCTGTTCCATGGGGTACTTGATGCGGTCGGGGCTGTAGGCGCTGCCCACGTACGAGTTGCCCTTCACGCACAGGCCGCCCCCGGTGAAGGTGCAGGACGGGTCGCCCTCCACGAATTCCACCCGCCCGTCCTTGACGTGGGACAGCATCATGCAGGTGTCGTAGCAGTTGCGCGGGCACACCTGGCGATGCACGGCATAGCCGCCCGCATAGCCGCCGCCCTTCAGCGGGGCCGCCTGGGCCGGACGCAGCAGGGCGCAAGGGCCGGAGCCCAGCGCGCCCAACGCGCCCAGCGTACCCAGGGCCGCCGTTCCCTTGAGGAAGAAGCGCCTTCCGTTGTCGCAGCCGCGTGCTGCCCGATCGGTCTTGTTCATACTGCTCCTCGTTTGGTGACCGGTTGTTCCGGTTGGGCAAAGGCCCCGCGCCCCAGGGACATGGCGTCGGCAAGCCAGCGGGCCAGGTCGTCGCCCGCGCGGCCCATGACGGCGGACGTTGCGCCTGCCCGGCGCAGGGCATCGAGAAATGACGGCACCCAGGCGGCCATGTGCCCGACCACGAAGGCGTCCCACCACGGGGCAAGGTCTTCGGGGGCTGGCCCGTGCGCCGGAAGGCCGGAGGGTGCGCAGGGACCGGGTGCGGCGGATGTTGCGCAGGCCGGGGAATTTGCCGGGTTTGCCGCGCCCTGTTGCAGGACGGCGAAGACGGTCAGGGCGGCGTCCAGCTCCAGGCCGATGTGGTCGTCGGGCAGCGAACCCTGCCATGGCGAGGCAAGGCCCAGCGCCGCGTATGCTTCGCGGGCGAACAGGGCGGCCTCGCCCATCAGGCGGCGTTCCGTTTCCAGATAGACGGAGGCATAGGGCGGCGCGGCCACCGGGCCAGGCCCCACGAACAGTCGGTTGAACAGGTATTCCTCTTCATCCCACGCGGGCGCGTCCGGCAGGGGCGGGGCGTCCGGCAGGGCCAGCGCCTGAAAGGCCCGGCGCAGCGAGTCGCCGTTTGTGGCGAAGAAAAAGTCGCGCAGGGCCGCGCCCCGCCGCGCAAAGGCAGCGGCGTCCGCCACGCGGTCGCTGGCCGGGGCGGGTGCGGAAGGGGAGTAAGCCGGGAAGGTGGTGGACGACATGGCGTTCCTGTAGCGGTGTACGGTTCAGGCCCCGCCGCCTTCGGCGCGGGCTGCCACCGGAGTGACTTCAATTTGCACAATACCATGCCGCTTTGGGCGTGCAATGATTGTCGGAAGTTGTAGGAAAGTTGTAGGGCGCGTCCTACATGCAAGGCTGGGCTGAAGTCGCAGCGTGGACCGGAAAACACCGTTGGCTGTCGGAAAAGGAAAGGGGGACCCTTGCGGGTCCCCCTGTGTGTCGGAAGTGTTGCGTGCGGCGTGTCGTGTGCCGCTTTGCCTTCTAGTAGGCGTGCTCGTCTTCCAGGTCCTCGTCGGTGATCTTGTGGGTGAACACGGAGTACACCCACGCCTGATACGCCAGCACGATGGGCACGAAGATCACCACCACGGTGAGCATGATCTTCAGCGTCAGCGGGCTGGACGCGCCGTTGGCGATGGTGACGCTGAAGGCCGGGTCCATGCTGGACGGCAGCAGCGCCGGGTACATGCCGAACACCCCGAAGAAGGTCACGCACACGATGAACACCGCGTTGCACACCCAGGCCATGCCCACCGAGTTGGAGGCGATGAAGAACCGGGTGGTCAGCAGCGAGGCCACGGCCAGGATGGGGAACACCAGCAGCGGCGGCAGCTTCATGTAGTTGACGTACAGGTTGGTGTACACGGCGGTGGCCGTCAGGAAGGCCAGCGCGGCGCACAGCAGCAGGGGCCAGATGCCGCGCGCCAGGGCCACGGCGCGGTCGTGCAGTTCGCCCGTGGACTTGATGCCCATCCACAGCGCGCCGTGCAGGGCGAACATCAGGACGAAGAACACGCCGCCCAGCAGGCCGTACAGGTTCAGCAGCTTGAAGAGGTTGCCGTGGTACACGCCGTTGCCGTCGATGGGAATGCCCATGAACAGGTTGGCGAAGGCCACGCCGAACAGCAGCGCGGGCACGAAGTTGCCCAGGAACTGGAATGCGTCCCACACCTTGCGCCAGCCGGGGCTGTCGACCTTGTTGCGGAACTCGAAGGACACCGCGCGGAAGATCAGCGCGAACAGCAGCATCAGCAGCGGCGCGTACAGCGCGCTGAACATCACCGCGTATGCCTTGGGGAATGCGGCAAAGGTGACACCGCCTGCGGTGATCAGCCACACCTCGTTGCCGTCCCAGAACGGACCGGCGGCGTTGTAGATGGTACGGCGCTCGGCCTCGTTGCGTGCGGCGAAGGGCAGCAGGGTGCCCATGCCGAAGTCGAAGCCGTCAAGGACGAAGTATACGGCCCACAACAGGCCCCACAGGACGAACCAGATTGTCTCCAACATGTTTCCGATCCTCTCGGTTAGCTGTTCATGCGGCTATGCGGCACGTCATGCGGGCTAGGCAGCGGGGCCTTTGCGCGCGTACTTGCGAAGCAGGTAGATGTCGAGCACGCCCAGCAGGGTGTACACGGCGCCGAACGCCAGCAGCGATACGGCCACGGACGAGGCGGGCACCGGCGACACCGCGTCGGTGGTGCGCATCATGCCGTACACGATCCACGGCTGGCGGCCAATTTCGGCCACGGCCCACCCGGCCATGATGGCCAGGTACGGCAGCGGAATGGCCCAGGGCAGCGCCTTCAGCAGCCACTGCTTGTCCTGCAGGCGGTTGCGGAACAGGAAGGCGGCGCCGGCCAGCAGCGGGAACAGCGTGCCAAGGCCCACCATCAGGCGGAAGTTCAGGAAGGTGAGCAGCACGGGCGGGCGGTCTTCCTTGGGGAAGTCCTTCAGGCCCTTCACTTCGGCGGAAGGATCGTTGAAGGCCAGCAGGCTGAGCACGCCAGGAATGCCGAAGGCCTGGATGGAGTTGCCTTCCGCACTTTCGTTGGGCACGGCCAGCAGGTACATGGGCGCGGACTTCTGGGTTTCCCAGTGCGATTCCATGGCCGCCAGCTTGGCGGGTTGCAGCCTGGCCACGGTGTTGCCGTGGTTGTGGCCCTGCACCGCCACCAGAACGGCCAGCACCAGGGTGAACCCGGCGGCCAGCTTGAACGAGCGGTTGAAGAACTCTTCTTCATTGCGGCGCAGCAGGTGCCAGGCCGAGATGCCCAGCACGAAGAAACCCGCCAGCATCCAGGAGGCAGTCAGGTTGTGGAAGAACTGGCCCCATGCGTAGGGGTTGCTGAGCACGGTGAGGAAGTCGTCCAGTTCCGCGCGGTTGTTGCGGATCACGTAGCCCACGGGGTTCTGCATCCAGCCGTTGGCCAGGATGATCCACAGGCCGGACAGGTTGGAGGCAAACGCCACGGCCCAGATGGCGAACAGATGCATCTTTTTCGAGACGCGTTCCCACCCAAACACCCAGACGGCCAGGAAGGTGGATTCCAGGAAGAAGGCCAGGGTGGCCTCGATGGCCAGCAGCGAACCGAAGATGTCGCCCACGTATTCCGAGTACCGCGACCAGTTGGTGCCGAACTGGAATTCCAGGGTGATGCCGGTGACCACGCCCAGGGTGAAGTTGATGAGGAACAACGTGCCCCAGAACTTGGCCATGCGTTTGTAGGTTTCGTTTCCGGTGCGGTAGTAGATGGTCTGCATGACCGCGATGAGCACCGAAAGGCCCAGTGTCAGCGGCACGAAGATGAAATGGAAAAAGACGGCTACTGCGAATTGCAGCCGCGACAGCATGACGACATCCATGCTTTCCCCCTTTGCGGGACCGGCGGTGTGGCCGCCCGGAAGCCCGGCAAGGTTAAACGGTGAAATCGGCGCGCTGCCCGGTCTGCTTCCGCCGAAGGCCGGACAACGTGTGTGCATCAAGCGATAATGGTTGCTACTACCACTTTCTCGCCAAGATGCAAGTATGCTGGAAGATTTTTTACGTGATTTACCAGGGAGACTATGCGTAATCTAGCATGGTTGCGGAGAAACTGTCAGCAAAAAATGCATGGCGGCGGCAAGTTGGCGGTGATGGCCGGTTTGCGGGGTTGTGCGGGATGGCACGGAGGCTGATCGGGGCGGCGGTGAGCGGGGTGCGCCGCGCGCAGGGTTGGGCGGAACGCGGGCGGGCATGGGGGAGCGACGGAGGCCTGCCATGTGCAACGCAAAACGGGCGTCGACCATGCGGTCGACGCCCGTTGGTGTTGGCGAGGTAATCCGGAAAACAGAACTGCCGGGCTACGGCTTGCCGAATCCGTACTTGTCCAGCACGGCCAAGCCTTCGGGGCCGGTGACGAACTTGATGAAAGCGGCAGCAGCGGCCTTGTCCTTCGACGCGGCAAGGATGGCGATGGGGTAGGTGATGGGGGCGTGACCCTTGACTGTGGCGACCACCTTCACCTTGTCGCCCGCGATCTTGGCGTCGGTCATGTATACGAAGCCCGCCTCGGCTTCACCACGGGACACGTAGTCCAGGGCCTGACGCACGCTTTCGGCCAGCACGGCCTTGCCGGAGATGGCGTCCCACGAACCGGCGGCGGTCAGCGCGGCCTTGGTGTAGCGGCCCACGGGCACGGAGTCGGGGTTGCCCACGGCGATGCGGGTGATGCCTGCCTTCTTGAGGTCGTCAACTGACGCGATGCCCAGCTTGGAGTCGGCGGGCACGATGAGCACCAGGCTGTTGGTGGCGAAGTCCACGCGCGTGGGTACATCGATGAGCTTGCTGTCCACGGCCTTGTCCATGGTGACCTGGTCGGCGGAGGCAAACACGTCCACCGGCGCGCCTTCCTGCATCTGCTTCAGCAGCGGGCCGGACGCGGCAAAGTTGGTCTGCACCTTGCTGCCGGGGTTGACCTTTTCGAACATGCCCTTGATGTCGGTAAAGGCGTTGGTCAGGCTGGCGGCGGCGGACACGGTGATTTCGCCCGCGTGGGCGGCAAGGGGAGCGCAGACCAGCGCGGCCAGAGCCAGCGCTGCAAGAACGCGGCGGCCAGTGCGGAACGGACGGAAACCGGAAATCATGAGGCGCCTCCTGTCTGAGGTTGAGTGGTGTCTGCGGGGACGAAGCGGTCGTCGGCCCTGCACTGCACGGCGTTGTCCGCCACGGTGGCGAACCAGCCCGTCCTGTCGGCGTCCCAGACGTCGAAGGTGGGGACGTACGGCTTGATGTCCAGCACCGGGGTGCCGTCCAGCATGTCCACGTTTTCCACGTGCAGCCGGTTGCCGGTCACGCCGGTAAGCCGCAGGACGGAAATGCCGATGGGATTGGGCCTGCGGGGCGAGCGGGTGGCGAATATGCCGTGCTCGTCGTTGTCCAGAAAGGGCTGCACGCGCAGGGTGAAGCCTTTGCATTCGTGCAGGTGGTAGATGACCAGAAGGTGCGAGAAACCTTCGATGTCGGCGAGGCCGTCGGCGAATTCGGGCAGCACGTCTATGCTGCCCGCCACGCCCTGCGCGCCCACGGGCTGGATGGGCATGCCGCGCACGTTGGTGAACGGGGTGCGCATGTGGGCCACCGGGGCATAGGAAATGTGCGGGACTTGCGGGGCTGAGGGATCGCCTGGCGCATGGGGCGCGGCATGGGCGGCGGCGGGGCCGCGCAGCAGGTGCAGCGCTGCGGCAGTGGCCAGCAGGGCCGCCCCGGCTTCCGGTTCCGGCCACAGCAGGGGCACGCCCAGCCCGGCCAGCATCAGGGCCAGCGGACCGCCGCACAGTTCGCGCAGGCGCAGGCGCAGGGCCGTGCCCCGTCCCGTTGCCAGGCCCAGTTCTCCGTCATGGGCGTTGCCGCGCGGGGAACAGCCGGTCTCGAAGGCCAGCAGCACGGCCAGGACGGCCAGCGCGGCGAACATGACCAGCACCGCAGACGCAAGCGAGCCGGAAAGGGAAGAGGTGAGGAACATTGGTGTCTCGTATAAGGCGCAGGGAATCCGGAGAGGCGGACCGCCCGCAGGATGCGGGCACGACGTTCCGGGCGGGGGACAAAGGCGGCACGGGGTGCCGGCCCGGTGCGCATTCCGGGCCGGACCTCGTCGGGGCACCGGCGCGGCAGGCACGTGCGACCGGGGCTCCTTCCATCTTTCGGGTAGCCGCTGCCCGCACGGCAGGCAATACGGTCACCTGGGTTGTTTTTTTCGTGACTGTGTTTCCTTTCCGGTCAAAACCGACCAAGATTTCCGGCAGGGTGGCGGCGGCAACGACACTGCGGAGGCAGATCGACCATGCAAGCTCCTTTGGCCGGAATCGTCGGCGCACTGGACGAGACACAACTGGAACTGATGCGGGCCTGCATCGAGCGGGAACTGGAGGCGCGCCTTAACGGCGGCGCATCCGGCATGCCCGGCGACTTCGGCGCGACCGCATCTGATTCTGCACTTGATCCTGCGGGTGCGGACGGCCTAGGCGCGGCTACGCTGCATTCCCTCGTCACCGCGTTGTCCGGGGTGTCGGGCATGGGGGGCGGGTCTTCTTGCGCGCGCGGGGCCACCATGCCTGCGCCGCAGGGAGCAAAGGATGTTCCCTGCCCTGCCCAAAGTTTCGAGGTGCCGGAAGGGGTCAAGCACCTTACGTCAGAGCAGCTCGACGAACTGACGGCCACTTTCCTTGCCTGGTTCGGCGCGGCATCCACGCCGGTGCAGCGTCGTTCGCGCGGGCGGCTGTGGGTGGCCTTCCTGATGATGCGACACGGCGCGCTGCGCCTTGGCGAGGTGCTGGCTCTGGACGATGCCGCAGATCTCGACCTGGTGCGTCAGCAGGTCATCGTGCGCGGCCACGGCGGGCGCGAAATCCAGCTGCCCGGCCCGGTCATGCGCGAGGTGCAGCGGGTGCTGGACGACCCCATGATGTTCAGCCTGCGCGGGCGGGTCTTTCGCATGGATCAGGGCTACGTGCGCCGCAAGTTCTACGAGCGCGCTGCGGAATGCTCCATCCCCAAGGAATACCTGAACCCGCGCGTCATCCGGCATTCGCGGGCCGTGGAGCTTTTGCGCGGCGGCGTGCCGCTGAAGATCGTGCAGGGCATCCTGGGCCACCAGAGCATGAACCAGACGGCCAACTACCTGCGCTTTTCAGACGATGACGTACGGCGTATCGTGCATCATTACCTGAACAAGGAGACCCGGATGAAAACCAGCGCACGCAACGCGTTCACCGGCAGGGTAACGTCCGTCGTCAAGGATGGGCTGCTGGTGGAAGTGGAACTGACCACCAACAGCGGGCTGAAGGTGGTTTCGGTAATTACGGAAGAAAGCGCCCAGAACCTTGGCGTGAGCAACGGCAAGGTCATGACCGCCACGGTGAAGGCCCCGTGGGTGATCCTGGCCCGCGAGGAGAACCGGCTGAAGACCAGCGCCCGCAACCGCTACGCGGGCAAGGTGGCGCGGGTGAACCTTTCCGAGATCGCCGCCGAGGTGGTGGTGGACCTGCCCGAAGGCACCACCGTATGCGCCCTGCTGACCGTGGAAAGCGTGAAGGCGCTGGACCTGGAGCCGGGCACGGACATTCTGGTGATGTTCAAGGCGTTCTCGGTGATCCTGAACGTGGAATAGCGCGGCGGCAAACGCCCGACGACTGGACATGGCGTGCTGGCGTGACGTGCCTGCCTGCGGAAAGAGCCGCCGTCCCGGAAGGGGCGGCGGCTCTTTCGCGTGAAGGGGCGGACGGGCGGATGGCGATCTCCGAAAGCCCGTGGGAAACCGGGCCCACGAGGCGGCGCGCCGGGCGCGAAACCCACCAGACCATGTTGACGCGCATGGCCTGGCGGGAAAGGTGAGGCGGATCAGGGGACGGAGATGATGCTACCCCATTAACGTCATGAGCAATCCCAGTGCTGGTTTCCCCTCTGCGCGCAGTTCGCGGAAGTTCAGTCGGTGACGGATGCGTCCGTCCTCATACAGCACCAGAGTGTCGGCAAAGGCGTCCACATCGTCCGGGTCGTGGGTGATGATGATGGCCGGTATGTCGAAGTGCGCGAACAACCGGGTGAATTCCTTGCGCATGCGCACCCGCAGCAGTGGGTCCAGGGCGGAAAACGGCTCGTCCAGCAACAGCGCGCGCGGGTTGGTGGCCAGGGCGCGGGCCAGCGCGGTGCGCTGGCGCTGCCCGCCGGAAATGTTGCCCGGCAGGTTGTGGGCCACGTGGTCTATCTCGAACAGTTCCAGCAACTCGTTCACGCGCTGTCTGTCGCTTTTGCCGTCGGCAATGGCCCCGCTTCCGCTGCCAGCGTGAGCCTGTCCGGCGTCAGTCTGTCCGGCGTGAGCCTGTCCGGCGTTGGACTGCCCGACAACGGACGCGCGCCGCCCTGCCCCCAGGCCGAATTCCACGTTCTTGCGCACCGAAAGGTGCGGGAACAGGGCGTAGTCCTGAAACACGTAGCCGATGCCCCTGTCGCGCGCTGGAATATCGATGCCCGCCGCCGTGTCCAGCAGGGTGGCCCCGTTGATGACAATGCGCCCCTCACGCGGGTGCATCAGCCCGGCGATGGCCTGCAGGGTCAGGGTCTTGCCCGAACCGGAATGACCGAACAGCACCAGGGTGCGGTCTTCGGTGGTGAAGGACACGTCGAGCTTGAAGCCCTTGCCGCCCGCGCCCCGTGCCGGGGGCAGGCGATGGGTGATGGAAAGGTCTATCATCACGCCCCCCTGCCGAAGGACAGGCCGCCGCTGGCCAGCTTGTCCGCCAGGATCAGCACGCCCATGCACAACAGCGAGGTGGCGATGACCAGCGCCAGCGCCTGCGCGTCGTCCCCGGCCTGAAAGGCGGAATAGATGGCCAGCGACAGGGTCTGGGTGCGGCCCGGCAGGTTTCCCGCGATCATCAGGGTGGCCCCGAATTCACCCATGCCCCGCGCGAAGGCCAGCATGACCCCGGCCAGAATGCCGCGCCAGGCAAGGGGCAGCGACACCCGCAGGAACACTTTCCACTCGGACGCTCCCAGGGTGCGGGCCGCGTTTTCCAGGTTGTGGTCCACGGCTTCCAGCGCGGCGCGGGCGGATTTGTAGATGAGCGGAAAGACCACCACCGTGGCCGCCACCACCGCACCCTCCCACGAGAACATCAGGTTGATGCCGAATTCGGCCAGCCACGGCCCCAGCAGGCCGCGCCGCCCCACCAGCAGGATGAGGTAATACCCGATGACCGTGGGCGGCAGCACCAGCGGCAGGGCGCACAGGGCATCCACCCAGGTGCGGCCCGGAAAGGGGCGGCGGGCGATGCACCACGCCGTCAGGATGCCGAGCACCGAGGACACCACCGTGGCGATGCCCGCCACCTTCAGCGTGAGCAGGATGACGGACAGCTTCAGCGTGTCCGCCGCAAGGAAGGGGGAAAGGAAATCCATGGCCCGACTGTGGCGAAAAGGTTGGGGGGTCGCAACAGAGGCACGAAAACTACCGTCTTGGTGACCGTGGCGCGGAATAGTGACACGACCGCCCCGGCGCGGGTTGCAGCCTGCCGTCTGCCGCTGTGCCATCGACAAAGGGGAGGGGCCGTGCGGCCCCTCCCCGTGTGTTCCAGTATGGATGCGGCTGCCTATACTGCGCATTTAGCGGTAAGTGCCGCCGCCACGGCCTTGCCCAGTTCGAAGCACTTTCCGTAGGTGTCGTGGGTGGGCACGTGCTTCACCTTTACTGGTTCGGCGGGCAGTTCCATGCCCATGGATTCCAGCCATTCGGTGATGGCCTTCACCGATTCGCCGGACCAGCCGAACGAGCCGAAGGCCGCGCCGATGCGGTTTTGCGGGCGCAGGCCCTTCATGTAGGTGAGCATCTTGGCCACTTCGGGCAGGATGCCGTTGTTGTGGGTGGGCGAACCCACGATCACCGCGCCGCAGTCGGCCAGTTCGGTCATCACCGCGCTGTGGTGGTTGGCCTTCAGCCACATGATGCGGGTGGGCACGCCGCCTGCCTCCAGCCCGTCGGCAATGGCCTGGGCCATCTTTTCGGTGGAGTGCCACATGGTGTCGAACACGATGACGGCGCGCTTCTGCGGCTTCTGCTCGGCGTAACGGCGGTAGGTGTCGAAGGCGAACTGCACTTCGTCGTACCCGCGAAAGATCAGCCCGTGGTCGGGGGCCAGCATGTCGATGTCCAGCTTCAGCTCTGCGATGGCGTCCAGTGTCTTCAGCACGATGGGCGAGAAGGGCAGCACGATGTTGTGGTAGTACTCCTTCATGGCGTGCAGCAGCGCGGAGCGGTCGATTTCGTCGGCGTAGCGTTCGGTGCTGGCGATGTTCTGGCCGAAGGCGTCGTTGCAGATCAGCAGCTTGTCTTCGGGAATGTACGACACCATGCTGTCGGGCCAGTGCAGCATGCGCGTTTCCACGAAGGTCACGGTGCGCTTGCCGAGGCTGATGGAGTCGCCCGTCTTCACTACCTGCACGGGCCAGCCGGTGATGTCGAAGTGGGCTTCCATGGCTTTGAGGCCCATGGGCGAGCAGAAGATCTTTTCGGGTTTGCAGCGGGCCACCATTTCGGCCAGAGCGCCGGCGTGGTCGGGCTCCAGATGGTTGCAGACGATGTAGTCGACCTTTTCGGGCTCCACCACCTGAGACAGGCGGCAGAGCAGGGTGGGCAGGCATTCGTGCTTCACCGTGTCGAACAGGGTGATCTTTTCGTCCATGACCACGTAGGCGTTGTACGTGGTGCCCTGCGGCGACAGCGAATAGCCGTGGAAGTCGCGGCTGTTGTGGTCGACAACGCCGACCCAGTGGATGTCTTTCTTTATTTCAAGGGCGTGCATGTTCTACCTCGCGATGCGGGTGCGGTGGGTGTGCGCGTGGGGCGCGGCATGCCGGCGAGCATGCGCAAGAGGGCTGACCACAGGAGTAAGGAAATTCCGAGGGTGGGGCAAGGGGGGCAATGCCTGATGCGTGGTGCGGGTTGGCGAGGGCCGGTCCGTGAGACGATCCTGTTGGGCATGGCCGTTGGGGCCGGTCGCATGCGTTTCGTTCCTTGCGTCTGGCACATGGCCCGGAGCCGGGTGGCCGGTTGCAGGCAGGGCGGACAGCGCCTCAGGAACCCGCCCGACGCAAAGGGGAGGCGCACCGCCTTGCGGCGGCGCGGCCTCCCCTGATGGTCGAAAGTGCGAACGCCTAGGCGGCTTCGAATTCGGACTTGGGCGCGCCGCAGATGGGGCACACCCAGTCGGCGGGCACGTCTTCAAAGGCGGTGCCGGGCTTCACGCCGTTGTCGGGATCGCCCTCGGCGGGGTCGTATTCGTAACCGCAGACGGTGCAGACGTACTTCTTCATGATTCGGTCCTCGTGGTCGGGGGGTTGCGGGCGGCCCTAGGCCTTCCAGTGCCCGTGCAGGTTGCAGTATTCGCGGGCGGTCACTTCGGTGGCCTGGACGCAGAATTCGGCTTCGGGGGCATCGCCGGGCTTCAGGAACTTGGTGTAGCTGCGGCCATCGGCAATGAGTTCGATCCACTCGATCCAGTGGGTTTCTTCCATGGGGTGGGCCACGGAGCCGACCTTCACCTTGTAGCCGGTGGCGGTCTTTTCGATGACCGGCACGTGCTTTTCCTTGGCGCCGTCGCTGGTGCCTTCCTTCATGAGCTTCATGGGCTCGCCGCAGCAGACCAGGTCGCCGCCGCCAGCGTGCAGGACTTCAACGATGTTGCCACAGTGAACGCATTTGTAGACTTCGAGCATGTTCGGCACGGGATGCCTCCTTGAAGGATCTGTTGGGCCTGGATCGGCCGTGTGATGTTCGTGCTGCTCCGGGCGTCCGGTCTGTGTGTCGCAGGCCGGGCGATCCGGGCGGGGCCGGTGTGTCTCGTTGCTGCCGCGTGTTCCCGTTCCGCATTGCCCCGCAGTGGGGCCGGGTTTCGTCCGGGTCGCAGATCGCGCGGTGCAGGTGCGCCGCGCGCGGCGTGCTGCCGCACGTGTCTCCCGATATGCCGCCCGATGTGCCACCGGACGGGGCGGAGAGAACATGCGGTATTGCCACCTATACATCAGGTCGGTGGACTGTTCAATCATTCTCCGCCAAAAGGCGGGAAGATTGCGCGAAATTCCGGATGCGCGCGCATTGCGGACCGGGTGCGGACACGATGGGGCGGGGCAGTACCCTACTGGCGGAACCGCTCCACCAGCTGCCCAAGCCGCCTGGCCATGCCCGACACTTCGTGGATGGACGCTTCCGCAGTACGGATGCGCTCGGCGATGTCGCGCGAAAGGTCGTTGATGCGCGTGACGTTGCGGTTGATCTCGTCGCTGGTGGCCGATTGCTGTTCCGACGCGGTGGCGATGTTGCGCACCATGTCGGCGATGCTCACGGCGCGCCGCACAATGCGTCCCAGCGCTTCACCAGTGCCTTCGGCCTTGTCCGCCGTGGTCTCCACCTGGCCGCGCGTGCGGGTCATCTCGTCCACGGCCTGGGCCGTGCCCGTCTGGATGTCCCCTATGGCCTGTTCCACTTCCTTGGTGGCGGTCATGGTCTTTTCGGCCAGCTTGCGCACCTCGTCGGCTACCACGGCAAAGCCGCGCCCGGCGTCACCGGCCCGTGCGGCCTCGATGGCGGCATTCAGCGCCAGCAGGTTGGTCTGGTCGGCGATTTCGTTGATCACGTCGATGACCCGGCCAATGTTGTCGGCCCGCATCGCCAGATCGTTGAGCGAGGTGGCCAGCCCGGCGGCGCGCTCCGCCACCTGGCGCGTCTCGGCCACGGTGGCCTGCATTTCACTGCCGCCCTGCTGGGCCTCGTGGTTGGCCAGGTCCGCCGCCTCTGCCGTGGCCGATGCGTTGCGGGTAACCTCCACCACCGTGGCGTTCATCTCGTCCATGGCCGTGGCCACCTGGGCCGTCTCGTCGGTGGATTCCACCACGTTGCGGGCCAGTTCGCCCATGCGCACGGAAAGCTCTTCCGCCGCGTCGGACAGGGCGCGGGCCACGCCGGTCACTTCTTCGGCCACTTCCAGCAGGTTGCGGCGCTGGGCCTCTATGCGGGCCTTGTCCTCTTCTTCCTGGCTCAGGTCGATCATCACGGTGATGACCCCCACGGCATTGCCGTGGGTATCGCGCAGGGGCGATGCCTCGTAGTGCAGCGGAAAGGCAGCGCCGTCGCGCCGCACAAAGCGCAGCATGCCGCTGGTGCTGGTGCCGGTAGACAGCACCTGGGCCACCGGGTCGCATTGCAGGGTGCAGTCCTGCCCGCCTTTTTCCAGCACCTCGCGCAGCGAAAGCCCCATCAGTTCCTTGCATGCGCTGCCAAAGATGGCGCACATGGGCTGGTTGGCGAATTCGATGCGCCCGGCCTTGTCCATCACCGCCAGCGGCACGATGATGCCGCCAAGTACGGATTTGTTGTATTCCAGTTGGTTGCGGATGGTGGACACCATGGCCGCCAGGTTGGCGGACAGCACGCCCAGCTCGTCGCGGGATGTGTCGGTGAAGGCCACGGCGTAGTTGCCGCGTTCGATCTCGCTGCTCACCTGGGCGATGGTGCGCACCCGGCCCACCACGGCCCGGCGCATGAACAGCGAGAGCACGGCGGTAAGGGCCAGCATGCCCCCCAGCGAAAGGGCCCCGCCTTGCCACTGGCGCGTGCGCAGCAGGGCCGCGTCGGCAGAGATGTCCTGCAACATGACCATGGCCCCCAGGATGGGCTGGCTGCCGCCATGGCAGTGGTGGCATTCCGGCGCGTTGGGGATGGTCTTGAGTTCGGTGTAGTAAGGGGTGCCGCCCATTTCCAGCAACTGGCCGTCGTCCACCTGCTTTTGCAGGGCAGTATCGAACAGCACGGCAAAGCGGGGATCGCGCACCACGTCCTTCATGGGTTTGCGGACGGCTTCCTGTCGGGTGGAATAGGTGACGGAACCCCGAAAGTCGGTGAGGTGTACGCTGACGGTGGGGTATCGGGCGGCGATGGCGCTGAATTTTTCCCCGGTGCCCTCGTCATTGCCCTTGGACATGGGGTCGTTGATGGATTCCAGCAGTATCTGGGCGGTGCGGGCGGAGGAATCGTGGATGAGGTGCAGGGTTGTTTCCCGCTGCCAGTAGGAGTTGGCCAGGAACAGCGCTGCGAAAACAAAGACCGCGGTGCCCACGACAAGCATTTGCACCTTGGCGCCCAGCGAACGGGTGAACAGCATGCGACCCCCCGGTTTGTCCTGCGCGCGGGGCGCAGGGGATCCGTCCCGCTGCATCGGAGCGGTGTGCCAATGGGCGTTTGGTATGCATGGCTGACGCGCGGGGTGACGCCGCGCGCCTGCATGGGGGCGAGCCGAACCCGACTTTCGACTGTGCCCGCCGCGTGCCGACAGGATTCGGATTGCGCCCTTCCTGTTTGTTCTCGCTGTACCCAAGGGCAACGCTTGCGTCAAGCCGGGGGCGAAAAAATACAGGTTGTGCGTACAGTTGGAATATGTTCGGCGCGACATGTCGTGCCGTGCAGCAGCGAAAACAGATGCCGACGCGGTGCGTACGGGGAAGGCCAATGGGCAGTATCTGGCCCCTTCTGGTCCTGTCCATCCCTGTTGGCCTCGTCGGGTCCTGTCTGGCCCTATCCGGCGTTATCCGGTCCGGCGGCGTTGCCCTGGCCGGTCGGCGCAGGATTCTGCATCAGGCTCTGCAACCGGGCGTGCAACTCGTCAATCTCGATGGGCTTGGCCAGATAATCGTTCATGCCCGCAGCCAGGAACCGTTCGCGGTCGCCCAGCATGGCATGGGCCGTCAGGGCCAGCACCGGCACCCACGGCGGGGTGACGCCGGGAGCCACGGCTTCGCGCATGCGGATGAGCCTGGTGACCTGCATGCCGTCCATGTCGGGCATCTGGATGTCCATGAGCACGGCGTCGTAGCGGGAATGTTCCAGCATTTCCAATGCCCGGCGTCCCGATGCGGCGCGGTCTGCCGTGTAGCCCAGCCGGGCCAGCAGCCGTTGTGCGGTGATCAGGTTCACCTCGTCGTCATCCACCACAAGGATGCGCGGGCTGGCTGCTGCGGTACCCGGCGTGCCGTCCGCTTCGGGCGGCATGGCGCTGGCCGCCTGGTCAGCCGGGAAGGAGGCTGGCTGGCGCGTCGGCAGGGACGCCGCCGTCGGGCCTGTTGTCCGCGCATCGCGCAGACTGGCTTGCGGAATTGGGGGCACTGGCGGCGTTGCGGTAACGCCATCCGCCGTCGCCTCGCCGGGGGCACGCGCTGCGGGCGGCTGCCACCCTTCGGCGCGCAGGGGCAGGGTGATGTGGAATTCGGAGCCTTCGCCGGGATTGGTGCCCACGCAGACGGCCCCGCCCATGAGCAGCGTGAGCCGGCGCACGATGGCGAGGCCCAGGCCCGTGCCCGCGCCGTCCGTGGCGTAGTTGTCGAACAGGGTGCGCAGCAGTTCCGGTCGCAGTCCCGCGCCCGTGTCGATGACCGCCATGTGGATGTTGATCCTGCCTGCGTGCCCGCAACGCGGCAGGGGATAGATTTCCACGCGCACCCCCCCCGTGTCGGTGCAGCGCACCGCGTTGGACACCAGGTTCACCAGCACCTGACGGATGCGCCCGGCATCGCCCGTCAGCACCGACGGCAGGTCCGGATCGACCTGCACCTCGAAGGTCAGCCCCCTGTTCGTGGCCTGGTGGGCCAGCATGGCCCGCACGGGCTCGGTCACCTCGGCCATGGAGAACGATTCCTCCACCAGCGGCAGCGCGCCTGCCTCCATGCGCGAGATGTCCAGAATGTCGTCCAGTATGCGCAGCAGGTTGCGGCTGGCCCCAAGGGCTGTTTCCACGCAGTCTTCCTGCTCGCCGGAAAGGTGCGTGCCGCGCAGGAGTTGCAGCATGCCCATGATGCCGTTGACGGGGGTGCGCACCTCGTGGCTCATGACCGCGACGAATTCCGACTTGGATCGGTTGGCCTTTTCCGCCGTTTCCTTGGCCTGGCGCAGTTCATCCGCAGCACGGGTGCGGCGGGTGACGTCGGCGAACATCACGGCAATCTGGCGGCTGCCGGTGCGGAACACCCACAGGTCGGCAAAGGCCCACCCGGCGGGCAGCCATCCGGCACTGGCATGGGCGGACACGCTGAATGCGCCGCCCTTGATGGCGATGCTGGCGAAAATGGTGGGCAGGTTGGTGGCGGCAATGCCGGGCAGCGCTTCTGTCAGCCGCCGTCCCAACATGCCCTGCCCGGTAATGCGCAGGGCCGCGTCGGCAGTGGGGTTCACCGCCTCTATGCGCAGGTGTTCCGCCCTGTCCAGGGCCAGCAGCAGCACGCCCAGGGGCGCGCCCTCGACGATGGAGCGGAAGCGGGCTTCCACTTCGCGCAGTTGCAGTTCCGACTGTCGGCGTTCGGTGATGTCGTGAAACAGGCCCACAGCCACTTCGCGTTCGCCGATGCGCAGCACCTTGGCCTTCAGCATCACGTTGCGTTCTTCGCCAAGGCGGGTGCGGATGGCCATTTCCACTGGCGGGTCCAGCGGCTGGTCGCGCAGCGTGTCGAAGCGGCCGCCAAAGCCGCCCGCGCGGTCCCGCTCCGGGTGCAGTTCGCGCTGGTGCATCCCCAGAAGTTCATCGCGCGTATAGCCAAGCATCTGTAACGCGGTCCTGTTGGCGTCGATGAGGATGCCCGTGTCTGCGTGGGCCAGCAGGATGGCGTCCATGGCATCGTCGAACACTGCGCGATAGCGGGCCTCGCTGTCGCGCAGCGCGGCGGTGACGGTTTCGCGTTCGCGGGCCTGGCTGGTAAGGATGGCGGCCATGGTGTCCACGCTGAAGGCCAACTGTCCGATATCGTCCTTGCCGTGGACGATGCCGGTGCGCGCGCCAAGTTGCCCTTCGCCGATGCGGGTGGCGGTGGCGGCAATGCGCGACAGGGGCCGGGCAACCAGCCTGCCGCCCGCCATCCAGGCCACAGCCAGGGTTATGACCATGGCCGCGCCCAGCAGCAGCAGCGCACGGTCACGCGCGGCGCGCACCGGGGCCATCACGGCTTCTTCGGGCAGGCCCACGATGATGTTCATGTACGGGGCCATTTCCGGGTACAGGCGCAGGCGGGTGAACCCGTACTGCCGCAGGGTGCCGTCACGCCCCACGCGCGTGCCAAGGCCTTCGTCGGTCACGGCGCGCACCATGTCCCACGCTTCGCCGCGTATCGGCGCACCGGGAGGATTGGTGTCGACGGCGGGGCGAAAGGCCAGACGGATGCCCCTGTGGTCGGACAGGCTGAGAATGGACCCCGGCGGCAGGTTCAGCTTGTCGAAGAAGGTGTCGTAATGGTCCAGGCGGATGGGGGCAGCCAGCACGCCGTATGCGCGCCCCTCGGCGTCCACGAGCGGCAGGGCGAAGTGAAAGGTGGCTTCCTGCAGGGTGCGCGCCACCACGAATTCACCGGAGGAAAAGCGTTTGTCGCGCATGGCGGCGCGAAAGTACATGCGGTCGGCAAGGTTGAAGGGCGCGTCGCCGGGGTGGGGCACGGTGGGGCGACCAGAGGCCACAAGATCACCGTTGGCGTCGATGGCCAGGAGGTTCAGCAGCGGACCGCCGCCGGAAAGCACGTCGCGGAAGGCGGATTCGCAGGCGACGGGGTCCAGCCGTCGCACATCGGGCTGGGCGGCAAGGGTGACCAGCGTCTGGCGGGCGCTGTCTGTCACGCGCGCTTGCAAGGCCGCGATGCTGCTGGCTGTACGGGCGACGGAAGCTTCCGCCTCGGCTTGCAGTTGCGTTGCGAGGCGGTGCGAATCGTACAGGATGACGCCAAACGAAGGCAGGGCCGCCAGAAGGGCGATCCAGACCAGGGTGACGCGAATGGAGAACATGTTCGGCCGCATGGCGACTCCCGGCGCTGACGGCGTTACGGCTTGGCCGTGCCCGTTCCCGCCTGACGCGACAGCCGGGCACCTGCGGCCAACATGGCATGCTTTTTGGGCGCACGCCATACAAATCATGCCATTGCGCGTGCTGTGCGGTTGTTGCCAATGGCGGCGCGCAGGGCCTTGCGCCGGACGCGGCGGCCCGGGGGCCACACGCAAAACGGGGCGGCCTGCCTGGACCGCCCCGCCGTGTTTGCGCGTATTTTCCGTGCAGTGTGTCCGGGAAACGATTCCCAACGCTCAAAGGGACACGTTGGGCAGCCGAACCCCTGTCTGCTACCAGTCGAAGGTGGCCTTGAACGACCGGGCCAGCCCTTCCACGCCTTCCGCCAGCAGGGGCGCGCCCTGGGCGGTGACGGTCAGGACCGCATCCGCCGTCACCTCGCCGATGCAGGCGCAGGCGGACCCGGCAAAGCGCGCCTCGAAGGCGGCGGCGTTGCCCGGTTTCACGGTGACCAGCAGTCGGCTGGCCGATTCGGAGTACAGCAGTTCCGTGGCGGTCATGTCGTCTGCAACAGGCGCGGCGGCGATGTCGCACCGCGCGCCCAGCCGCCCGCCCACGGCCATTTCGGCCAGGGCCACGGCAAGGCCGCCGTCGGACAGGTCGTGGCAGGCGGTAACGAGGCTCGCGTTGATGGCCCCGTGCAGAGCGCGGTAGCGGGCCATGGCGGCCAGGGCGTCCACCTGCGGCGCACGCGCGCCCACGGTGTTCAACTGGTCGGCGATTTCGCTGCCGCCCAGTTCGCGGAAGGTGTCGCCCAGCAGGTACACCTTGTCGCCGGGCTGCTTGAAGTCGGAGGTGACGGCCCGGTTCACGTCGTCCATGACGCCCAGCACCGAGTACAGCACCGTGGGCGGGATGGAGATTTTCACCCCGCCGCCGAAGTAGTCGTTCTTCATGGAGTCCTTGCCGGAAATGCAGGGCACCCCGTAGGCAAGGCAGAAGTGGGCCAGGGCCTGGTTGGCGCGCACCAGCTGGGCCAGCTTGTACTGGCCGTCGGGGGTCTTTTCCGACTGCACCGGGTCGCACCAGCAGAAGTTGTCGGTGCCAGCCATGCGGTCGGGGTCGCCGCCCACGGCCACGGCGTTGCGCACCGCCTCGTCGATGGCGTTGGCCATCATCCAGTAGGTGTCGTAGTCGCTGAACTTGGGGCAGATGCCGTGCGAGAGCACGATGCCCGCCTCGCTGTCCAGCAGGGGGCGCACCACGGCGGCGTCCGCCGGGCCGTCGCGCTTGACGCCGACCAGCGGCTTCACCACGCTGCCGCCCTTCACCTCGTGGTCGTACTGGCGGATCAGGTATTCCTTGCTGCAGATGTTCAGGCGGCCCAGCATGGCGTGCAGCAGCGGGCCCTGCTCGGCGGGGGCCGGGTTCAGCCTGCATTCGCATTCGGGGGCGAAGGACGGGCGTTCCCATACGGCGGAAAGCTGCATCTGGGGCACGCCGTCATGCAGGAAGTCCATGTCCAGGCATGCCACCTGCTTGTCGCCGTAGACCACGTGGAAGCGGCCTGATTCGGTGAACTCGCCCAGCGGGGTGAGTTCCACATCCATCTCTTTGGCCAGGGCCAGGAAGGCGTCGAGCTTTTGCGGCGGCACGGCCAGGGTCATGCGTTCCTGCGCTTCCGACAGCAGGATTTCCCACGGGCGCAGGCCGTCGTACTTCAGCGGCGCGCGCGAAAGGTCCAGGCGGCAGCCGCCGGTATCCCCGGCCATTTCGCCCACGGACGAGGAAAGACCGCCCGCGCCGTTGTCGGTGATGGCGTTGTACAGGCCCATGTCGCGGGCGCGCATGATGCAGTCGTACATCTTGCGCTGGGTGATGGGGTCGCCGATCTGCACTGCCGTGGCCGGGGAGCCTTCGTGCAGTTCTTCGGACGAGAAGGTGGCGCCGTGGATGCCGTCCTTGCCGATGCGCCCGCCCGCCATGACGATGATGTCGCCGGGCAGGGCCTTTTTGTACCAGCCGGGGCGGCCGTGAATTTCCTTGGGCAGCATGCCCACGGTGCCGCAGTATACCAGCGGCTTGCCGAGGTAGCGTTCGTCGAACACGATGGAGCCGTTGACGGTGGGAATGCCGGACTTGTTGCCGCCGTGCTCCACGCCCTCGCGCACGCCTTCCATAACCCGGCGGGGGTGCAGCAGGCGGGGGGGCAGTTCGCCTTCGTGGAAGGGCGAGGCAAAGCAGAACACGTCGGTATTGCACAAGAGTTCCGCGCCAAGGCCGGTGCCCATGGGGTCGCGGTTCACGCCCACGATGCCGGTCAGCGCGCCGCCGTAGGGGTCCAGCGCCGAGGGGCTGTTGTGGGTTTCCACCTTGATGCACACGTCGTGGGTGTCGTTGAAGGCGATGACCCCGGCGTTGTCCTTGAACACCGAGCGGCAGAAGTCGCGCTCGCCCAGGCGCTGGCGGATGGTTTTGGTGGAACCCTGAATGTACGTCTTGTACAGGCTGTCCACCACCTCGCGGCGGCCCGTTTCGCGGTTCTCGTAGTCGATGCGGGCGGAAAAGATCTTGTGCTTGCAGTGCTCGGACCAGGTCTGGGCCAGCACTTCGATTTCCGCATCGGTGGGGTCGGCGGGCAGGCCCATGGCGGCGCGGCCCTGGCGCACGGCGGGGTCCGCGTAGTAGGCGCGGATGGCGTGCAGTTCTTCCAGGCTGAGGGCCAGGGTGTTTTCGCGGCTGAAGGCCATCATGGCCGCGTCGTCCATGGTGGACAGCGGGATTATGGCAACTTCGTCGCTGGATGCCCCGGTAACCTGCGCGGCCTGCGGGACAAAGCCGGGCTCGGCGGCCCATTCGTCGCGGCTTTTCAGCATGAAGCGCTGGATGAGTTCGTTGGCCAGCAGGTCGCGGGCGATGTGTTCCATGTCAGCGCGTGACAGGGGCGTGTCCTTGGCGCAGGTCACGTGGAACTGGGCCGAGGTGTACACGGCGACGGAACTGCGGTCTGCGCCAAGCACCAGGGCCAGGGTATCGCGCGCGGTGCGGCCCTCGTTGTCGGTGACGCCGGGGCGAAAGCCCACTTCCAGCACCCAGTCCGCCGGGGCCGCACCCTGCGGGACGGGCAGCAGGTCCAGCGCGGCGTCCTGCAGCACGGGGTCGTGCAGCACGCCCTGGGCCACCATGCGGGCGAGGTCGTCGCCGGAAAGGCCATCCACGGTGAACACCCTGACAAGGCGCACGGATTCCACGTTCAGGCCCAGAGAGGCCCGGATCTTGGCGGCGACGTTGCGGCCCACGGTATCGGTGACCTGCGGCCGAAGCCCAACTTCTATGCGCCGAAGCATGACTGACTCCTGAGGGTGTTTGGGGGTGCGAGCGGTTGGCTCTCCATAAAGGCAAACGCCGCGCTTTGCAAATACGTGAAGGGGGTGGATGGCGGGGTTGGCGGAGCAAGAGGTGGAAAGGTAGCGGCGTGATTGGAGGCGGTTTCTAGCGGTTTTTGGTGCCATACCCATGAGGATCATGTGCGGTGCATGGTTGGCCACAGTTCGCCGCAGGACATGACGTGGCAGAAAATCAAAACCGGAGCAATGTTCCCAAGGGGGCTACAGCAGCGCCTGCATCAGGGCCTCGCGGCCCGCAGCGCCTGCAAGATCGGCGGGAGTGAATTCCCGTTGCGGTCTGCCCTCGGCAAAAATGATGACCCGGTCGGCCAGGCGCAGGGTCTGCCCCAGGCTGTGCGAGACCATCAGCACCGGGCGGTCTGCGGCCAGACGGCGCACCAGTTCTTCCACGTCGCGGGTGGTGGCCGCGTCCAGCGAGGCGGTTGGCTCGTCCAGCAGCAACACGTCCGGCTCCAGGATCAGCATGCGCGCCAGACACAGCCGCTGCTGCTGCCCGCCGGAAAGTTGCGCGGCGGGCCGGTCCAGCCGCTGGCGCACATCGTCCCACAGGCCCACGTCGGTCAGCACGCCCTGCATGCGGGGTGCGGCATCGGCCAGTTTCCCGCGCACAAGTTCCAGCGGCAGCAGCAGGTTGCGGCGAATGCTCATGGGCAGCACATTGGGCGTCTGGAACACCATGCCCACCCGGCGGCGCAGTTCGGTCAGGGCCGGGCCGTCAGGCCCCAACAGGTCACACGGACCGTCAGGCCCCAGGAGGTCGCACGGGCCGTCCGGCCCCGGCACGGCACACGGTTCGTCCGGCCCCGACAGATCGCACGGTTCGTTCGGTCCAGGCACGTCGCATGGAGCGCCATCCGCATGCGCACCACCATTCGCGCTGCGCGGGTACAGCAGGATGGAGCCGGACGTTTCGCAGCCGGGAAAGCACTCGTTCAGGCGGTTCAGGGCGCGCAGGAAGGTGGTCTTGCCCGAGCCGGAGCGCCCCAGCAGCACGGTGACCCCGGTGCGGGGCAGGTCCAGCGATGCGTCCTCCACCGCCGGGCGGCCATGGAAGGCCACGCGCAACCCGGTCACCCGCAGGCTCGGTTCGGAAACGGGCAGGCTCAACTCCATGCATCTTCCCCCTTGCGACGTTTTTCCAGCGTGCGTTGCAACGCCCCGGCCCCCAGCATCATGGAGCCGGAAAGCACCAGCAGCACCAGCGCCGCGCCAAAACCGCGCGCCAGTTCGTCCTCGGTCTGGTACTGGGCGGCGGTGTAATAGATGGTGAAGGGCAGGGCCTCGAACTTGGCCAGCAGCCCGGCGGGCAACCCGGCGTTGGCCACCACGCCGGTGAGCAGGATCACCGCCGTGTCTTCCGCCGCGCGGCCCACGGTAAGCATGATGCCCCCCAGGATGCCGCGCCCGGCTTCCGGCAGCAGCACCCGGAACACGGTCTGCTCGCGGGTCAGGCCGAGGGCCGCTCCGGTCAGCCGCAGCCCCTGCGGCAGCGATTCCAGCGCGGCGCGGCTAGCCACCACCAGTGGGGGCAGCACCAGCAGGGCCAGGCACCCTGCCGCCAGCAGCAGGCAGGTGTTGGCGTGCGGCAGAAACATGCGCCGCAGCATGAGGATGAGCGTGAACCCGAACAACCCCATGACGATGGACGGCACCCCGGCCAGCAGTTCCACGGCCATCCCCAGGTGGCGGCGGGTGTACGGCCCGGCGTATTCGGCAAGGTAGATGCCGCAGCCCACGCCCGGCCCCAGCACCAGCAGGGTGGACAGCCCCACCAGGTACAGGGTGCCCACGCAGGCGGGCCAGATGCCGTCCCACACCGGGCGCAGCCCGGCCATGGCCAGCAAGGGGGGCGCATCGCCGAAAAAGAGCGCGCGGCCAAGGGTGGGTACGCCGCGCCACAACAGGTAGCCGCAGCCGATGGCGGCTACGGACACGACCAGCACTGCGGCCAGCCAGGCCAGCACGGTCATCAGCATTTCGCGCGGGCGTTCGTGCCGGGCGGCCACATGCCGTGTGGCCAAATGACGTGTGTGCAGATGCCGGGCGGCGGGCGAAACCGGGCGCTGCGTCATGGCTGCCACTCCGCGCCGGTCAGCGAATCCTGCCCCGCGCCGCGCAGGCGGCGCACGGCCAGACTGACTCCCGCACTGACCCCCAGCAGCAGGATGCCCGCCGCGAACAGCGAATGATAGGCAGTGCTGCCCGCGTCGGTGGCCATGACCAGGGCCATGTGCGCGGTCAGCGTGCGCAACGCGTCAAAGGGTGATGCGGGCACGCCGGGCGCGTTGCCCGCCAGCATCAGCGGGATCAGTGTATCGCCAACGGCCCGGCCAAAGCCGAACACCCCCGCCGTAACCAGCCAGCGGCGCGCCCCCGGCAGCATGATGCGGGTAAATATCTGCGCGGGCGAAAGGCCCAGCGCCGCCCCGGTGAGCCGAAGCGCCCGGCCCTGTTCCCGCAGGGCGGCATCCATGATGACCACCATGGTGGGCAGCACCAGCAGGGCCAGCACCAGCGCGGCGGACAGCCAGCACAGGCCGGACCCGTGCCCCGCCTGCCGCACCAGCGGCACCAGCAGGAATACCGAGACGAAGCCGTAGACCACCGTGGGCACGGCCGCCATGCCGCGCACCAACTGCCGCAGCAGGCGTGCCGGGCGGGCCGGGCCAAGCCCGTGCAGCCAGCCGCACAGGCCAAGTGCCAGCGGCCAGCCCAGCAGCAGGGCCGAGCACGACAGCAGCACCGAACCGCAGACCATGGGCAGGATGCCGAATTGCCCGGCGGCGGGCAGCCAGCGCCAGGACAGCACCGCAAGGCCCTGCCCGCTGTGCAGCACGGGCAGGGCGTATACGGTGACGAACCCGAACACGGAGGCGATGCCCAGCACCGTGACGGCGGCAGCGCAGCGCAACGCCAGGGGCGCGCGGGCGTCACGATCTGCCGAACGGGCCGGAGTGGCGGGGCAGGGCTGGCGGGACGGGCCTTGCACGGCGGGGTTTACCTGTCGAGCGGAATGTAGCCGCTGGCCTTGGTGATCTCCTGCCCTTCGGGGCTGAAGATGTAGTCGATGAACGCCTTGGACAGGCCCTGCGGCGCACCCTTGGTGTTCATGTACAGCTTGCGGGTGACGGTGTACGCGCCGCTGGCGGCGTTTTCCTGCGTGGGCACCATGCCGTCGAAGTGCAGCCCCTTGATGGTTTCGCCAAGGTGGCCGATGCCCACGTAGCCGATGGCGTTGGGATCCTGGGCGATGGCGGTCTTCATGGCGCCGTTGGAGTTCACCACGTTGGCCGTGGGAGCCTGCGGCCCCTTCTTCAGGGCCTTTTCCACGAACACCTCGCGAGTGCCGCTGCCGTCTTCGCGGGTGTACAGGGTGATGGGGGCGTCCTTGCCGCCCACGTCCTTCCAGTTGGTGACGGCGCCCGCAAAGATGTCGGCCACCTGCTTGCCGGTCAGGCCGGTGACGGGGTTGGTGGGGCTGACCACCACGGCCACGCCGTCGATGGCGAAGGGAAAGGATTCCAGGCCGTATTTTTGCACTTCTGCTTCGGTGAGGGGGCGGCCGGTGTTGCCGATGGCCACCAGCCCTTCGCCCACCTGCTGCACGCCCACGCCGGAACCGCCGCCCGCCACGGAGATGCGCAGGGCCGGGTTGACGGTCATGATGCGCTTGGCGGCTTCCTTCATGACCGGGATGTGCGCGGTGCCACCGGCGATGTCGAGGGTGCCGCTAAGGCCGGCTTGCGGCGCAAAGGCATCCAGCGGCGCGGCGATGGCGGTGGCCAGAAGGCCAAGGGTGACGAGACCCGGAACCAGAAGCACGGACAGGATTGCACGAAGACGACGCATGGACCCTCCTTGCGATGACGGGATGATGGATAATGAGTGAATGGATGCTAACAGCGCCGGAGGGTTACGGGAAATAGGCTGTTGCAATGACAATAGGCCGAACACATAGGTGTAAACTATGTATTCGGCCTGGAATGATCGCGGGGGCCAGGTATCCGGGCGGTGGGTCTTGCTGCCGCCGGACGATAAGTCCATCCGGAGACAGCGTCATTCCGCCCAGCGCACCTTCACCCCTTCCATTTTCTTGGCGGTGTAGCTGGCCTTGTCGGCCCGCTGCACAAGACTTTCCCCGGTGTCCGCAGGCGTCAGCAGGGTAAGGCCCATGCTCATGTCCACGGCGCCCTTGCAACTGGCGGACACTCCTTCGCGGATGCGCCGGGCAAGCCCCTCCATGATTTCGGGGGTCACCTCGGTGACCACAATGGCAAACTCGTCGCCGCCGTAGCGGCAGGGAAAGTCCATTCCCTTGCGCACCACCGCGCTGACGCCCGCAGCCACGCGGCGCAGCACGGTGTCGCCCGCCTGGTGGCCGTAGGTGTCGTTGATGGCCTTGAACCGGTCAAGGTCGAAGAATATCAGCCCCAACTGGCGGCCCGTGCGACGGCTGCGTTCCATTTCGCGTTCCAGAATCATGTGGAATTGTGAATGGTTGAACAGCCCCGTCAGGCCGTCGTACATGGCCTGCTGTTTTACCTTTTCTTCCAGGCGGCGGATGCTGGTCAGGTCGCGTCCCACCATCAGGAAGGCCGGACCTTCGTGCTCGCGCGCGTCCAGCGCGGAAAATACCAGTTCGAACAGCCCCATGCTGCCGTCGCCCAGTTCCAGCACCGCCTCCACCGGGGTGGCCGGTGATGCGCCGGAAAGGTAGGCCGGGTCCCAGGTGTCGGTGAACGAGGCCGTGGGCCGCGACGAGGCGAACAGGTTCTTGCCCCGCAGGCCTGCGCAGCGGCGCGATGCCCAGGAAACTATCCCCGCGCTGTCCACGGTGAGCACGATTTCCTGCATGGAATCCAGCAGCCGCTCCAGAAAGTCGCGCTGGCGCAGGTTCTGCACGTCCACGTCGGAGATTTCCGTCACGTCCTCGATGAGCAGCAGCACGTCGTCATGTGCGTCGTCGCGCCGACGGTGCAGTGAAACGTAAGCGCATGGCGCGCCCATGCGCTTGCCCGCCGCATCGGTGGGGCAGAACAGGCGGCTGATGAACGCCGGGCCGCCGTTGGCGGTGAAGGATTGCCATTCCGGGCCAAAGTCCAGCCCCAGCGATTCGGCCAGCAGGGGCCGCACCGGCGCGCGGGGGGGCAGGTCGTCGTGCCCCACGTAGTCCAGAAAACGCCGGTTGGCTTCCACCAGCAGCCCTTCGCGGTCCAGCCGGGCCACGCCCAGCGGCAGGGCGTCGAGCGTATCTGCCTTGGCTTCCAGCACGGCCTGCTGGCGGTGGTAGTTTTCCAGCGCCATGGACATGAAGTGGCAGTACACCAGCAGGGCCGACTTGCGGGCCGGGGGCAGGGCGTCCTTGGGCAGGCGCAGTTGGCCCCAGTCGGTGCCCGATGCGGCCAGGGGCACCCGTTCCTGCCCTGTACGCCAGGGCAGCCGGGTGACGGGGCCGGGTGCAGACTGGCGGGGAGCCTGTGTGGCCTCGTCGGCGCTGAACAGCACGAATTCTTCGCTGCCGGGCACGCGCAGGGCCACTTCCCAGTTCTGCACGTTCCAGTACCAGCGCAGTTGCCGCCCCAGCGTGGCCGCCAGCGAAGGCAGCCCGCCCACCACGTGCGACAGCTCCGCCCCCAGGAAATAGAAGGATTGCAGGGTCTCCAGCGACTGTTCATACAGGCGGGCGCCCGCCGGGCGGTCCTGGATGGCCAGTTGCGCCAGCATGGACTTGAAGCGCTGGGCGCAGGCCTCGCGCAGGTTTTCCAGGGCTTGTTCGTCCAGCGAAAGGCGCGAGCGCAGCAACATCTCGAACTGGATGATCAGCGCGGGATGCGTGGCCTGGCCGTGCAGCAGGTCTGCCCACTGGGTGCCCAGAATCACCGCCTGGGTCAGCGGCGTATGGTGGGCCACACCGTCCAGGTCGTGGTGGCTGGCGATGGCGTCGGCGATGGCTTCCGGCAGGCCCCAGCGATGGATGATGCTGCGGGCCATGGCCGCGTGATCGGCTCCCCAGCAGGAGTCTTCCAGCGTCAGCTGATCGCGCTCGAAGCTGGTGATGCAGGCCTTGCCGCGCAGTGCTGGGTCTTCATCGGCGGAGCACAGATGCATGAACAGGGCAAGGTCTTTCAGCAGCGAGGCAAGGTAGGCCAGGTGCGCCGTGTCCGGCTGCACCCGCAGGGCGATCTGTTCCGCCGCAATGGACGACCAGACCACCAGCCGCCAGTCCTGGTACATGGCCTGCTGGGGGCGCTTCAGCTCGTTGCTTACCCGCTTCTGGAACGACAGCGACAGGGCCAGCTTGAGGATTTCGCGCGTGCCCAGCACCGTGGCGGCGCGTTGCAGGTCGGAAACCTTGGTGCCCAGCCCGTAATAGGGCGAGTTGACCAGGTTCAGCACGGCTGCGGCCAGTATGGGGTCCATGGCCAGGATGCGGGCGATGGTGGAAAATTCGGGGAAAGGGGCAACCAGGGCCTGCACCAGTTGCACCATGACGGGGGGGAAGGTGAGTTGCAGGCAGCGATTGATGGCTTCTTCGTCGGCAATGCGCCGACCCTGCGGAACAGTCATGCGCCCCTCCGGCTGTGGGGTTGCGTGGCGTACCGCGGTGCGTCGCGGCCCGTTGGCTGATGTGGTCCGTTGGCAAACGGATGCGACCCGTTGCGATCTGTTGACGGATGCGGCCCCGCGCGGGCGCTGCGTGCCCCGGTTGAGAACGTGCCCCGGTAGACTATGTGCCCCAGTTGACTACGTGCCGCGGTTGAGAACGTAGTCGATGCTTTGCCGCAGGATACGACGTTCCGACGTATCGGGCAATGCATCAAGGCAGGCCGCCGCCTTGTCCAGATAGCTGGCGGCCAGTTCGCGCGTCTTCACGTCGCAGCCGCGTGCCCGCAGGTCTGCCGCCACTTCGGCCACTGTTGCATCGTCAAAGGTTCCCTGCCGGAACTTCGTCACGAAGGCGTCGCGTTCCTGCGGCGTCAGCGTTTCAAGATAGTAGATCAGCGGCGGGGTAAGCTTGCCTTCGCGCAGGTCGCCGCCCACGGGCTTGCCCGTGTCCTTGGACGATGCGGCGAAGTCCAGCGCATCGTCCACGATCTGGAAGGCGATGCCAAGGTTCAGGCCGAACCCGGCTGCGGCCTGCACGGCTTCTTCCGGGGCCTGCGCGGCCAGCGCGCCCAACTCGCACGAGGCGCGCAGCATCCACGCGGTCTTGCCGGTGATGATGTCGATGTAAGTGTCGTGCCCGTGGTCGGTGGAACGCTGGTGGGCGATTTCCACGATTTCGCCGGTGGCCGTCTGCACGATGGCCTCGGCAATGGTTTCGGTAAGCCGGGCGTCGCCGTAGCGGGCCACAATGCGGTTGGCCAGGGCCAGCAGGGCGTCTCCGGCCAGTACGGTTTCCGTCTGGCCGAACACGGTATGCGCGGCGGGCAGCCCGCGCCGCAGGTCCGCGCCGTCCAGGATGTCGTCGTGCAGCAGGGTGGCCGAATGCAGCAGTTCCACGGAACAGGCCAGCGGGTACAGGTCCGGCCCGGAGCTTTTGCGGAACAGGCCGCCGCCTTGCGCGCCCCCCGTTCGCAAGGCCCTTGCGGTGAGCAGGGTCAGCAGGGGGCGCAGCCGCTTGCCGCCCGCGCGCAGCACATGTTCGGCCACGGGGCGCACCAGCGGGTGCAGCACTGCCACTTCGGCGTCGAGCGTCTTGTTGATGTGCGGCAGTTCCGTGGCCAGATAGGCTTTGAGCTTCAGCATGGGAATGTCCGTAGGGCTTGTGGCCGGGCGTGTCCGGAACCGAAGTGGTCCGGGCCGCATGCAGGGGCCGCGTATATGTGCGAGCGTGTTCGAGCCGGACCTGTCGTGAGCGTCCGCGTGTCGGAAAAGAGTTTGTCAGTCGGTCAGGAACAGTTCGCGGGCCAGTGCGCCCAGTGCGTCCAGCGCGCCTTCCAGCGCCCAGTCCTCTGCCGCGCGCGACCCCACGATGTTGGACATGGTGCGCGCCTCGGCAAAGGGCAGGTCGTGGCGCAGGCAGCCCAGGGCCAGGGCAAAGCCTTCCATGTTCTCCATGAGCGCGGCGTGGCGGCGGCACACGGCCTGTGCCCTCGACGGGGTGCCGGAAACGCCGGCGACGGTCAGCGAAACGCCGCTGCGGGCCGCCGCTGGCACGGCAAGGTGCCATTGCTCGAACAATGTCGCGGGCGCAAGGTCGATGCGGTCCCACACCGGGCCAGCCGGGCCTTCGGCCTGCGGAAAGGCGATGCCGTGCGGGTCCACGCCGTCGTCGCCCGCAAGGCCGTATTCAGGCCATACTTCGGCGGACGCCAGCACGGCGCTGCCCAGCGGTGCGCGCAGCACGTCGAAGGTGCCCGCAACGCCAAGATTCATCACGCCGCGCACACCCCGGTGCGCACCCAGAACCCGCCCCAGCGACAGGGCCGCGTTGACCGGGCCTACGCCGGTGACCAGCAGCAGACAGTTGCGCCCGTTGACGGGCGATGGGCAGACCTCGCCCGGTGCGGGCAGGGCGCAGCCCACGCGGCCCCGTCCGTTGAAGCCGGTGAGCACGGCCTTCATTTCACGGGTGGTGGCGGTGGCGATGACAAGACTCATGCGTGCGGACTATCCATGAACGGCGCGGTGCGCCGGATGTGTCGTTGTTACCGTTTGCGCAGAAGCAACCGCAAATGCCCTTCGGCGGTGGCGCAGGGCATGCCCAGCACGTCGGCCTGGCGCACCCGGGCGATGTGCCGGGCGCTGCCCATCTGGTTGGGCGCTATGTCCAGCAGCAGTTGCCCGCCGGAAGGCATGGACCGCAGAAGCGAACTCGCTTCCTGCAAGCCCCGTCAGCAGTCGTCCCAGCACAGCACCACCGGCACGTCGCGCGGGGGCAGTTCGCACAGCAGGGTGCCGCGCGGAATGCCCGGCATCAGCGCACAGGCGGGGCCGGTGTGCGGATCGTCCTCCTTGTCCCGGCTGTCGGCGGCCTGTTCCTTTTCCGCCGTGCGGCGCAGGGCCGCGCGCAGCGTGGCGTCGTCGGGGGCGGGGGGCAGGCGTCTGCGTCGTTGGCTGGCGAGCATGTCGTTCCAGTCCTTTGGGGCCGGGCGCGGACCCCGTTACAACCGCCAGTAGGCGAAGAATCCGGCTTCTTCCGCAGAGCGCGCGTCGTGCAGGCCCTTCAGGTCCAGCAGCAGTGCGCGGTCGGGCGTGGCGAACCAGCCGCGCATGGCGGACAGGGGGATTGCACGGTAGGCCTTGTGCCCCACGGCCAGGATCAGCGCATCAAGCTGCGTGAAATCTTCCAGCGAGGCAAGATCCAGTCCGTATTCGTGCTGCGCTTCGGCGGTTTCGGCCATGGGATCATGCACCAGCACCGTTACCCCGTATTCGCGCAGTTCGGCCACCACGTCCACCACGCGGGTGTTGCGCAGGTCGGGCACGTCCTCCTTGAAGGTCAGCCCCAGGATGCCCACCCGTGCGCCGTCCACGCGGCAGCCCGCCTTGATCATCTGCTTGACGGCGGTTTCGGCCACGTGCTTGCCCATGCCGTCGTTGATGCGGCGGCCTGCCAGGATGACCTGCGGATGGTAGCCCAGCTCCTCTGCCTTGAAGGTGAGGTAGTACGGGTCCACACCGATGCAGTGGCCGCCCACCAGGCCGGGCCGGAAGGGCAGGAAGTTCCACTTGGTGCCCGCCGCCTCCAGCACTTCCAGGGTGTCGATGCCCAGACGGTCGAAAATCAGCGAAAGTTCGTTCATCAGCGCAATGTTCAGGTCGCGCTGGGTGTTCTCGATGACCTTGGCGGCCTCGGCCACCTTGATGCTGGCCGCGCGATGCACCCCGGCGGTGACCACGCTGCCGTACAGCCCCGCCAGCAGGTCCAGGGTAGGGGCGTCGCTGCCGGAGACCACCTTCATGATGGTTTCCAGGGTATGCACCTTGTCGCCGGGGTTGATGCGCTCCGGCGAGTAGCCCACGGTGAAGTCCCGCCCGAACACAAGGCCCGACTCGCGCTCCAGGATGGGCACGCAGACATCCTCGGTGACGCCGGGGTACACGGTGGATTCGTACACCACCACGCAGCCGCGCGACATGTGGCGGCCCACGGTGGCGGAGGCCTTTACCACGGGCGTCAGGTCGGGGTTGCGGTGGCTGTCGATGGGCGTGGGCACGGCCACGATGATAACCCCGGCGGCGGCCAGGGCGGCGCCGTCGCAGGTGAAGCTGGCGGTGGTGGCGGCAAGGTCGGCGTCGGCCACCTCGCCGGTGCGGTCGTGCCCGACGGTCAGTTCGTCCACGCGGCCTTTGGAAATGTCGAAGCCGATGACGTCGAAGCGGCGCGCCAGGGCCACCGCCAGGGGCAGGCCCACGTAGCCCAGGCCCACCACGGCCACGGGGGATTCGCGGCGGACGATTGCATCAAGAGTGGTCATGTCGTGTACTCGGTTGCTTGCCGTTTTCGTGTCCGCCCGGCAGTGCCGGGGCGGCCTGTTGCGTTCATGGAAGGCATCGCGTCCGCGTCATGCCTGTTCGTGTGCGGGAGTGCCCGCGCGGCGGGCTCTTGCCCGACAGGGGCCAGACCAGGCTGGCCGGTCAGGACACGTGTGCGCGTGAAAAATACGTTGCCGGCAGGGGTTGCCACGGGCGGTTCCGCCGTGTGAGAAGGCCCCATGCATATCGACTGGAATACCCTTCTCTGCGCCGTGGGCCTTGCCTTCGTCATCGAAAGCGTTCCGTACGTCCTGTTTGCCGAGCGGATGCGCCCCGTGTTGCGGTCGCTGTCCGACCAGCCCCCTGCCATGCTGCGGGGCATGGGCATTGCGGCCATGTGCGTGGGCGTGCTGGTGGTCTGGCTGGCTCGGCGCATGCTGGTCTGATAGATCTCGGCCTGCCACATGTCGGTCTGCCCCGTGCCAGCCTGACGGCTTCCGCTCCGTTCCCCGCACCTCGCGTTGCCGCCTGCGGCTAGCGCGTCTTCTTGCCCGCCCTGGTTCCGCCGGAGGCGCGCTTCTTTTTAGCCGTTCCCTGCGTGACCGCGCCGGGCAGGGTTGCCTGCACCGTGCCGGTCTTTGCTGCGTCGTCATCCTTCGTCTGGCTGCTCACTGCGGCTGCCGCGCCCTGCTCCGGTGCTTGCGCGATGGCGGATGCGCCGTACGTGACGGCTGCCGCAGGTTTGGAGGGCGCAATCTTGCGCGCCTTTGCAGCGGGCCGCACCTGCGCGGCTGCTTCGCCCTGCTGTCCCCCGGTTGCCGGGGGCAGGGGCTTTTCGGCCACGTGCAGCCGTACGATGCCCGAAGTCAGCGGCAGGTGGAAGACCCGGCCAAAGCCCGCCTGCACCATTTCCCCGGCCAGTTCGTCCGCCGTGGGAAAGGCCATGATGGTGTCGGCCAGGTAGCGGTACGCGCCGGAATCGCCGGAAACGGCCTTGCCCACCATGGGCAGCACGCGGTTGAGATAGAAATTGTACAGCCCGCGCCACACCGGGGTCTTGCCGGTGCCGAATTCCAGCACGCACAGCCGTCCGCCGGGCGTCAGCACCCGCAGGATTTCGGCAAAGGCTTCCGACCGGGGCAGGATGTTGCGGATGCCGAAGGCAATGGTCACGCAGTCCACGCTGGCATCGGCCAAGGGCAGGCGGCGTCCGTCGGCAACGGCGGGCCAGATGGCGCGCGCCGTTTCGCCGGACAGCTTGCCCCGCCCGCGTTGCAGCATGGGGCGACAGAAGTCCAGCGCGGGCACGCGGACGCCGGGGTGCTGGCGCATGATCTCCAGCGAAACGTCCATGGTGCCTGCCGCCAGGTCCAGCACGCGGCCCGTGGGGCCGGGCGTCACGTGGCGCACCAGGCGATAGCGCCAGTACTTGTCCAGCCCGCCGCTGAGCACGCGGTTCAGCAGGTCGTACCAGTCGGCGATGCGCCCGAACATGCCGGAAACGCTGCGGGCGTGTCCGCACGGGTCAGGAGTGCGGGGGGCATCCCCCTGGGAACAGGTGGCGGCGGTGCGATCCATGCGCGGCTACTCCCGTTCCGTGCCTGTGGTCATCACCGGGGTGACCGGAGGCTGGCCGTCGCGTGCGCCGTCGGTGGCGATGGATTCAAGCACCACACGATAGATGGAGGGAAACACCTCGCCCAGGCTCGCCGGGGAAACTCGCTGGGTTTCAATGAACTTGACCACGATTTCCTTGGTAACCTGCAGGGCTTCCTTGCGAATCTTGTCCATGTGCGGTCCTTTTGGCGCGTTCCCCGGCAGGTGTCTGGCGGGGAAGCGGCGCGGCGGTGGCGCTGGGGGCGATGTGCCCGCGTGTCTTCCGGTGTTGGTCCGTGCCGGTTTGTGCAGGCCTGTTTGCCCGGTCTGCCGGATTGGGCTGGCCTGGCTGGTCGGCATGCCCGACCGTGCCTGCCGGATTGTCCAATTGCGGCCACTGTACAGCGAACTGCTGCCACGCCGCAGGAAAAAAGAAAAACCCGCCCGTGGGGGAATGGTCTCGACCACGGCGGACGAAGACCGGACGGGTAAAAGAGGAATAACCGGTAAGCCATCCCTCTTTTTTCAGGCGTCTATAGCATTGCGCCCCGCTCCCGTCGAGGCCCGGCGGGGCTGACTTTCCGGCGGGGGCAGGCCTTGCGCCGGGCGTGTTCCTGCGCGCCGGGGCCTGGCAGGTGCTGACGGGTACGATGCCCGGCGGGCGGCAGTGCATGTGAAAGGGCGGGACCGGATGATCCGGCCCCGCCTATGAAGCTGTGGTGCTGTTCGCGCGGGTTGCGTGAACCCATGCGGGATTCCTACAGGGCTTCGGCCAGTGCCGCGATTTCTTCGCGGATGATCCGCGCGGCGGCGGCAGCCGCGGCCTTGTCGGTCTCTGCCTGCAACGAGGCGCGCAGATCGGCGGCCAGCATGTCCAGATCGGCCTGGGTGACGCCTTCCTGCGGTGCGGATTCCGCCATGGTTCCCATGCCCTCGATGCGTTCGCGCAAGGGGGCCAGGTGTTCTTCGATGCGGGCGTCCATGTCCTCTGCCAGGGCGGTGCGCACGCGTTCCACCAGGGGCGCGAAGGGACCGTCCTCTCGCGCCAGCAGGGGCTCCAGCAGTTCGAGCAGCGCGTCTTCCGTCAGGGTGACGGGCTGGGCAGCGGGTTGGGCGGGTGAAAGTTCCGGCGCGGCATCGGCCAGCGATTCCATGGCGGTCAGGCGCGTTTCCAGCGCCTCACGCGCGGCGCGTTCCGTATCGCTCTGCTCGGCAAGCCCGGCCAGGGTTGCTTCCAGGGCTTCGATACGCGCGGCATACCCGGCGGGCGTGTCTTCTTCCACAGGGACGTCCGGTGTTTCGACCTTGGGGGCCGTGCGGGGCGGTTCCGGCGCGGCCATGGCAGCCGCAGTGGCGGCAGCGGCCAGTGCGGCCTCGAAAGGATCGCCGTCGGCCGGGGGCTCGTTGGGCGGGGCCACCGCAGGCTGCGCGGCGCTGGCGGCCAGTGCAGCCTCGAAGGGGTCCGTTTCGTCCGGTTGCATCGGGGCCGGTTCCGGTTCGGGCGCGGGGGCGGCAGCCTTGCCGCCGGAACCCAGCATGTCTTCCAGCAGGGCGTCCAGGTCCGCCACGTCCACAAGATCGGCGGGCTTCTGCGGTGCGGCAGGCGCTGCGGGCGCGGTCACGGGCGGGGGCGCGGCCTTGGCGTCCAGCCCGGCGATGAGGTCGTCGATGTCGTCATCGCCCGTGGACGAACCGGACCCGCCCGACGCCAGGTCGGCGGCGGTAGGCGCGCCCAGGTCGCCGAGCAGGGCGTCCACATCGGTCATGTCGGGCATGTGCAGTTCCTCGTCCGGATCGACGGGGCGTCCGGTGATGGCCGAGGGCGTGGACGATACGGGCTTGGCGGGCATGGAGGTGGCCTCCTCTGCGTCGGTGTGGGCGGCGGGGGCCGTGGGTGCGGCAGACGCTGCGGGCGCGGGGCGCGGGGCAGGCTCCGGGGTCTCCGGCAGGTCGCCTATGCTGTTCAGCAGGGCGTCGATGTCGGCGTCCATGCTGGCGTCGTCGCCGCCGTCGCCCAGCGGGGCAGCGGGCGCGGCAGGAGACGGGGGCGCGATGTCGGCGTCCAGGGCATCAAATCCCTGCAGCGATTCAAGACCGCCGCCGTCGGAAAACAGGTCTTCGAGTTCCTTCTCGAAGCTTGCGGCATCGGAGCCGGGCGACGCCGTGGGCGCGTTTCCCTTTTCGATGATGTCGGTAAGCTCGATGATGTCCTCGTCGGCTGTCAGGTGGGCATCGTCGGTGGGAGACATGACAGACCCTTGGGCAAACCTTCGGTAACTGTTGCGGCGCGCCGCGCGCACCTGTCCGGCAAAGGGCCGCACGGGGGCGGCAGAAGCTCTGCGTGCTTCAAGGCATCAATACTACACACAGGTGCGGGCATGGCGCAAGCGCGTGCGGCATGCCACATGATGCGGGGTGCCGCATGGGCGCATCGCCGGGCCGCAGGATGGCCGCGTGGGCCACGCCCTGCCCTGCAACGCAAAGGGCCGCCCCCGAAGGGACGGCCCGTAAAGCCGAAAGAATGACGGCAGTGCCTAGCTATGGCACTTGGAGCCCTTGCAGCCCGTCAGTTCCTTTTTCTTGGCGGCGTCGGCGCCGGCGGTTTCGGTGTGGCAGGCCACACAGGTCTTGAACTTGGTGCCCTTGTCATGCATGGCGTGGTAGTAGCCCTTGTTGGACTTGTCCTTCTTGTCCATGCTGTCATGGCAACCGGCAGTGGCACACTTCTGGTAGTCTTCCTTGCCGTTGACCGGGTGGTGGCATTCGCCACACTTCAGGGCTTTGTGGGTCGAGTGGTTGAAGACCACGGGCTGCTTGGTCTTGTCCATCTTCAGACCGTCGGCAGGAGCCTTCGGGGCGGCGGCAAGGGCGGGCATGGCGACGGCGACGGCCAGCGCGAGCACGCCAGTGAGGAACATCTTTTTCATCGCAGAAATACCTCCTTCACAAGGCATGTTAAGGATTTCCCAAGCGCCATCGTAGTAGGTCGCGCCCGCCGTGTCAAGACAGGCCGGGAAAATGCGGCGAACTCTGGTGGGTTAGGGGAAAATGTTGCCTTGTTTTGCGTGTGCCGCGTGTGCCGTGCCGCACAAGGCGGCGCGGGTGCCCATTAGAATGCGCGGTGGGCGTTCCTGGGACCATTGCGCGCTGCATTCGCCCGTGCTGCCCGGTACGGCGGCGGTGAGCCTGCGACATGATGCGTCCTGCGCGTGATTATTCGCCGCCCTTCCTGCGCGTGCCGTCGGAGGCATACTTGTCCATGTACCCGCGCGGGGTGACCATGCGACCGCCCACCATGCCCGTGGCCCCGTTGCCGATGATGACGATGGACAGCATGTCCACGGTGGCCGGGTCAAAGGCGGCAAGCGGCGTGACCGACACCTGCTGGTCGGGCCGATAGGCCTGGCGCACAATGCCCACGGGCGTGTCCGGCCCCCGGTGGCGCGCGGCGATGGCCAGGGCCTTTTCCAGGTGGTCGGCTCGGCGGCGCGAACGGGGGTTGTAGATCACCACCACGAAGTCTGCGCCAAGGGCGGCATCCAGGCGGCGTTCGATGACCGGCCACGGGGTCAGCAGGTCGCTCAGGCTTACCGAGGCAAAGTCGTGCATCAGCGGCGCGCCCAGCAGGGCGGCGGCCCCGCACAGGGCGGGCACGCCGGGCACCACTTCCACGGCGTGGGCCAGATGGGCAAGGCCGCGCTGGTCCAGCAGTTCAAAGACAAGCCCGGCCATGGCGTACACGCCGGGGTCGCCGGAGCAGACCACGCAGGTGGCCCGACCCGCCAGGGCGGCGTCGATGGCGGCGTTGCAGCGTTCCATCTCGGCCATCATGCCGGTGGCCAGCACCTCGCGGCCCTGGCGCAGTTCTTCCGGCACCAGTTCAACGTACAGGGTGTAGCCGACGATGCAGTCGGACGCGGCAATGGCGGCGCGGGCCTGCGGGGTGAGCAGGGCGGCGTCGCCGGGGCCAAGCCCGATGACGCGCAAGGGAGCGATGGTCATGGTGTGGTCTCGCCAATGGGAGAGGTTATAGACATTGGAGCGGTTGCGGGGCATGCGGCAGGCGCGGACGGGCCGATGCCGGAAACGGCCACGGCCACGGTGACGCCCTGCCCGGCGGACTTGGGAATCAACAAGGCGGCAGCATCGCCTGCCTGCCGGGCAGAGAGCAGCGCGGCGGCCTCGGCCACGCCCACTTCCGGCACGCCCAGCACTTCTGCGGCCTTGGGCGACGGATGCGGCACGGGTACGGCGGCCAGGCTGGCGGCGTCGAAAAAGTGCAGGTTCGTCTCTAGCGCGACGGCGGCTTGGTGCAAGCCCGGTTCGTCGGCCTTGATGTCCACGGACGCCAGCGCGGCGAGGGATGCCGGGGCAAGATGGGCGGCGGCCAGCACGGCGCGGATGCGGGCTTCAATGGTTGCGCCGTCCACCCCGCGCTTGCAGCCCGTGCCCACGTGCAGCACGCGCGGGTGCAGCACAAGGCGGCGCGGTGCGGTCAGGTGATCGTGCGGGGTGACCAGCACGGAAGGCGCACCGGGCGGAAGATCGGCGGGGGCGGCGACAAACCGGAAAAGGTGCGCGGGGCGGGACGGCATGTCCGTGCCGCCGCCGGAAGCCTCCGGTGCGCCGCTCGTTCCGGAGACATCATCCCCTGCGTCGTCGGGTGCGGCGTCAGGCAAGATCCCGGTGGCGCGCAGCCCCAGCGCGTCGGCGGGGTCGCAGATCCATACCGGTTCCCCGGCCAGCAGCGCGCCGTTGACGTGGCGGACCATGGCGATGTCGGCCATGGCCAGCCCGGCCCGCGCGGCCAGCAGGTCGAACGAGGGCAACCCCTCGGTGTCCGTTGCGGTGGTGATGACCGGCATCCCGCCGGTGATAGCAGCCACCTGCCGGGCAAGGTCGTTGCCGCCGCCCAGATGTCCGGACAGCAGGCTGACGGCAAAGGCCCCGCGCTGGTCGCAGACCACCACGCAGGGGTCATGCGTCTTGGAACTGATGTGCGGGGCGATGCAACGCACCACAATGCCCGTGGCCGCCACGAAGACATGGCCGGGGTGCTGGCGGAAGCTGCGCGCCACAAGGTCCGCCAGCGAGGCGAACGGCTGGGGGGGCGGCGCGGCGGAATTTTTGCTCGCGGCACACGGCGCGCCAGAGGGCATGTCTGTCGCCGCATCGCGCGCAGGGATCGTCGTCCCGTTCGGCTCGGCGTTGTCCGCCCCATCCGCAGCCGCCGCGCACAGCCGTTCCGGCAGGTACAACGTCCCGTCCAACTCCCCGGCAATGCGTCGCGCCAGCGCAGCCCCGCCAGGGGTCAGCGCGTACACGGCCATGGGCCGCGCGGGTGGGTGATGGGGCGTGTGGGGCATGGCGCTCATGACAGGGCTGAAGATGGTTTCTTTGGGGTGATGTTGCCGGGCACTGCGGCCAAGCCCGTTGGTGGGAGCGCCGCGGAACGGGCTGGCACGGCGGGGAACCCGGCATGCGTCCGGTTTGTCCGTGCGCCTGTGGTCGCAATGCAAGCGGGGGCGGGGCCGTGCTGCGGCATCCGCCCCCGTGGTCGTCGCAATGCTCCGGAACAGGGTTCCGGCGCGCAGGGCTAGGCCGTAAGGGTGATGGCCCGGGCGGCGTCCAGCAGCGCGGCAAGGTCTGCATCGGTATGGGCGAACGAGACCATGGCCGCCTCGAAGGGCGACGGCGCAAGGTAGATGCCCTTGTCGCGCATCTGCTTGTAATAGCTGGTGTACAGGGCCGCGTTGGCGGTCTTGGCGCTGGCGAAGTCGGTGACCGGCTGGTCGGTGAAGAACACCGTGAACATGGAGGCGATGGTGTTCACCCGCACCGGCACGCCCTTGGCCGCCAGAATGGTTTGCAGCTCAGCAGCCAGCGCAGATACACGGGCTTCCAGCGCGTCGTAGTCGGACTTCTTCAGTTCCTTCAGGGTGGCGATGCCCGCCGCCATGGCCAGCGGGTTACCGGACAGCGTGCCCGCCTGGTACACCTCGCCGCAGGGGGCGATGCGGCGCATCAGGTCGGCCCTGCCGCCGTATGCACCCACGGGCAGGCCGCCGCCGATGATCTTGCCAAGGGTGGTCAGGTCGGGCGTGATGCCGAAGCGCTTCTGCGCCCCGCCGTAGTTCACGCGGAAACCGGTGATCACCTCGTCGAAGATCAGCAGCGCGCCGTGTTCGGTACACAGGTCGCGCAGCCCCTGCAGAAAGCCGTCCACCGGCAGGACCAGGCCCATGTTGCCTGCCACCGGTTCCACGATGATGGCGGCGATGTCCTTGCCGTGCAGGGCGAACAGTTCCGCCACGGCGGTCAGGTCGTTGTAGGGGGCCAGCAGGGTGTCGCGCACCGTGGCCTCGGGCACGCCGGGGGTGCCGGGAATGGACAGGGTGGCCACGCCCGAACCGGCGCTGGCCAGAAAGGCGTCCGCATGGCCGTGGTAGCAGCCCACGAACTTGACCACCTTGTTGCGGCCGGTGACGCCGCGCGCAAGGCGCAGGGCGCTCATGGTGGCCTCGGTGCCGGAGTTGACCATGCGCACCATGTCCACGGCGGGCAGGGCGTCGATGACGGCTTCGGCCAGGACCACTTCGTCCTCGCAGGGAGCGCCGTAGCTGGTGCCCCGGTCCACGGCGGCGTGGATGGCGGTGGCCACTGCGGGGTGGGCGTGGCCGAGGAGCATCGGCCCCCAGGACTGGACGTAGTCGACGAAGGTGACGCCGTCCACGGTGGTCAGGCTGCTGCCCTTGGCGTGGGCCACAAACAGGGGGTCGCTGTCCACGCCCAGGCAGGCGCGCACGGGGCTGTTGACCCCGCCGGGGATGAGTTGCTGGGCGCGTTCGAAAAGTTCCTTGGAGCGGTGGTCCATGCTGCGTTCTCCGTGGCGTGCGTGAGGTTCCGGCGGAAACCCGCGCGGGGCGGGTATGCTTCGGCTTGGGCGGGTCTGGAGCCGTGCGGCGGTGGCGGCCTGTGGTTATCGCGGTGGCGTTGCCATCAGAATCCGCCTTGCCCGGCGGACAAAAATCGTAATTCCTTGCACCGCCCCGCACTGGCCATCCGCGCCGGAGGACCGGCGCGGAGTGTAAGGAAGAAAGGCAGTTTCACGGGATGGGGCGGGGAAAAGAAGCAGACAGGCGACAAGGCAGTGCGCCGGTCGTATGTCCCTGCCTATTCCGGAAAATAGACCATGGAGGTCTTTTTCAGCTCGCGCAGCGATTCGAGCACGGCGTACTCGTCGAGCACGGTTTCGCGGCGCAGCTGTTCGATCACTTCCAGGTGTTCCGTCTCGTGGCGGCCATGGATCATGGTGTACAGTTCGTACGGCCAGTCGGGCGCGGACGAGGGGCGGTAGTAGGCGTGCGAGATCAGCGGGTGTTCGGCGGCCTGTTTGCCTGCCTCTTCGGCCTGCTGTTCGGTGACGCGCCAGGCCACCATGGCGTTGTGGGTCCACCCGGCGCGCTGGTGCTTGATGCTGGCGCCGAAGCGGCGGATGGAACCGTCTTCCTTCATGCGGCGCAGCAGGTCGAGCACGGCGGCTTCGTCGGTGCCCACGGCGGCGGCGATGTCTGCGTACGGGGTGGCGCTGTCGGGCAGGTTTTTCTGCACGATGGCCAGAATGCGGCGCTCTGTTTCGGTGAATCGGGGCGCGGTGTCGTCGGGACGGCTCATGCGTGGTCCTCGTTCGGTTGCGGTTCGACACACGCTGATACCCCGTCCCACCGGACGACGCAACCCGCCGACGCACCCCGCCGAGGCATCCTGCCGACGCATCCCGCAAGACGAGGGGAGATGGCGGGTGCGGGGTTGGTGCGACGCGCGGCACAAGGACGTCGGGCCTGTGCGCTGCCGGGCCGGAGCGTCACTTGCGAAGTCGAAACTCCCCTTGCGCGGATGGGCGTCCCTTGCCCCGGCGGAACGTCCCTTGCGAGGTCGGAACGTATGTTGCCTCTTCGGGACGCGGGTCCGCGCCGGGAGGCGCCACCCGCCTGTAACCGGCTTGCCGTATGAGGTCGCGGCGCGTCTGCCTTGTGGCGGACCGCGCTTTGCCATATCCTTTCGGCCCATTGATATATTTGGTGCGTCGGCACACTTGGCACGCCTGACCCACTTGATCCACTTGGCACACAAGACACACCACGAGCCGCTTGCGGCCACGGAGTACATGACATGACCAGCGACGCCATGCGCATCGCCGTCATCGGGGGCGGCAGCTGGGGCACGGCCCTGGCCCACCTGCTGGCGGGCAAGGGCTATGATGCGCGCCTGCTGCTGCGCGACGCCGATGTGGCGCAGGCCATCAACACCCGGCACGAAAACCCGCGCTACCTGGCAGGGCTGGCCCTGCATCCCGGCGTGCGCGCGCATGTGGCCGCGGGCGAGGCGCTGGAAGGCGCGGACGTGGTGCTTTCCGTGGTGCCCTGCCAGCAGGTGCGCGGGGTGCTGCGCGGGCTGCGGCCCCTGTTGCCGCGCGAGGTGGTGTTTGTCAGCGCCAGCAAGGGCGTGGAGACGGGCAGCATGCGCACCATCGCAGAGATGGTTGCGGAGGAACTGGCCGGGCTGGACCCGCGCTACGCCGTGCTTTCCGGGCCGTCCTTTGCGGCAGAGGTGGTGCGCAACCTGCCCACCGCCGTGGTGCTGGGCTGTACGGATGCGGATCTTGGCGCACGGCTGCGCGAGGTGTTTTCCACCCCCGGCTTCCGCACCTATTCCAGCACGGACGTGCGCGGGGTGGAGCTTGGCGGCGCGGTGAAGAACGTCATAGCCATTGCCGCCGGGCTGTCCGACGGCCTCGGCTTCGGCAGCAACGCGCGGGCCGGGCTGATCACGCGCGGGCTGGCGGAAATGTCCCGCCTGGGCGAGGCGCTGGGCGCGCGGGCATCCACCTTCATGGGGCTTTCCGGCCTTGGGGATCTGGTGCTGACCTGCACCGGCGACCTTTCGCGCAACCGGCAGGTGGGGCTGCGCCTGGCCGAGGGGCGCGCGCTGGCCGACATCGTCACCGAAATGCGCATGGTGGCCGAGGGGGTGAAGACCACCGAGGCCGTGCATGACCTTGCCGCCGCCATGGGCGTGGACATGCCCATTACCGACGCCATGTACAGCGTGCTGCACGACGGCGCGAACCCGCACGACGCAGTGCGCGATCTGATGACGCGGGAGCTGAAGGAAGAGTAGAGTTTTATGTAAAAATAATTACGCTACATGCTATTAAGTGGCAAGGGAGGTTGAAGAGCAAGGAGGCTCACCATGACAAAGAAAAGTATGTTACGCTGGGTCTTAGTGTATGTGGCTTGGTTGTCTTTTGTGGCAGTAATTGCTTTTTTTGTGTATTTATATGGTGCAGCATGTGAGGCTTGGTACTATAAACTTTACAAGGATCTTGTCCCTATTTTTGTGTCTTTTCCGCTTGCGTGGCTTGGTTTTTGTCTTCAGCGAAGAATGTCATATCTTCAGCAGTTACGGATTTTGTGGTCTAAGCTAATCGATGCAGTTCAGAAATCCATTCAATATACACACAAAGAAAAACCAACTCAAGATGAGTATAGTACTGTGTTGATGGCTATAAGTTCTGCAATAGAAGAAGTGAGAGGTGTTTTCTCTAATATTGATGAAAATGATAAAAATATCGGACTGTATCCGTTTGAACCGATAAAGAGAGTTTATGATACAATTTCTGAACTTGGTTATGGAAAAGAGTATGATTTAGAAGCTGCTCGAGGTGCAAGAGTTCTTATTATGCGCCTATGGAAAATTGCTCGCACAGAAATATTAAAGGAATTTGATAGAGAAGTCCCCACGTGGCCTGTAGACTATTGGCATCTCGACAAAATATCACCTAAAAAACATTAAGTCCTACAGAGGAACTTAATCATTTTTCAGGAAGACTCCTATCCCTGCAACCACTGCACCCACAGCTTGCGTTCGCGCGGGCCGTCGAATTCGCAGAAGTACACCCCCTGCCATGTGCCAAGGCGCAGCCGCCCGCCATCCACGATGAGCAGCATGGACGGCCCGAACAGGCTGGTCTTGATGTGCGCATCGCTGTTACCTTCAGCGTGGCGGTAGTCGCCGCGCCGGGGGACGATGGTGCCCATGTTCACGGCAATGTCGCGGGCAACGTCCGGGTCGGCGGCTTCGTTCACGGTCACCGCGCCCGTGGTGTGTGGGCAGAACAGCACCAGCGCGCCGTCGGTCCAGCCTTTGTGCGCCACCAGTTCCTGAAGTTCTCCGGTCACATCCAGCAATTGTTCGCGCGCGGTGGTGCGCAGGGACAGCGTTTCCATGGGGGCTCCTCTGGTGGGGCTTCTTCTTTGGGGGCGTGTTGCGCCGTGCCGGATACCCGCGCGGGCTGCCTGTGGGGTTGGCGTGCGGGGGCAGGGTGCGCATTTTTGTCGTTTCGTCAGTGCGCACAGCGTGTTGCAGGTGCGTTTGCCGTCCGGCCAGCTTGAGTCCGTGCTGCTTTTTGCCTACAACCACATGACGATGCGAGGCAAGTGAGGTTTATGCCGGAGTGTTGCTCCCGCGCCTGCCTGCCTGCGTCCGTACCGCTTCCATGCAGCCCTGCGTTTGCTTCGCAAAGAACATTCAGGGGTGCAGGGGACAGCGTCCCCTGCCCGCCGGAGGCGCAAGAAAAATCTCCGGCATTGGCGCAGCGGATACAACCGCCCGCCGGAGGCGTCTACGAACGCATTCCGCCGAAGGCACAACAACCGGGAGTACACGCATGCCTGTCGTCATGGGCACCGCAGGACATATCGACCACGGCAAGACCTCGCTGGTCCGCGCGCTGACCGGCATCGACTGTGACCGGCTGGAAGAGGAAAAGCGTCGGGGCATCACCATTGAGCTTGGGTTTGCGTTTTGCGACCTGCCGGGCGCCGACGCTGGCGGTGGCCGCCTGGGCATCGTGGACGTGCCGGGGCACGAACGCTTCGTCAAGAACATGGTGGCCGGGGCGTCGGGCATCGACTTCGTCATGCTGGTCATCGCGGCGGACGAAGGGGTAATGCCCCAGACCCGCGAACACCTGGAAATCTGCTCGTTGCTGGGCATCCGGCACGGCCTTGTGGCCCTGACCAAGGTGGACATGGTGGACCCGGAATGGCTGGACCTGGCGCAGGAGGACGTGGCCGGATTTCTGGCCGGGACGTTCCTTGAGGGGGCGCCCATCTTTCCGGTGTCCTCAACCACCGGGCAGGGGCTGGACGCACTGCGCGAACATCTGGCCATGCTGGAGCGCGACCTGCGCCCGGTGCGCCGCAGCGACCTGTTCCGCCTGCCCGTGGACCGCGTGTTCACCATGAAGGGGCACGGCACGGTGGTCACCGGCACCATGGTGTCCGGCAGCGTGAAGGTGGGCGACGAGGTGCTGCTGTACCCCGGCGGCGCGCAGACCAGGGTGCGCAGCCTGCAAAGCCACGGCGGCCCGGTGGACGTGGCCCCGGCCGGGCGGCGCACCGCCGTCAACGTGCAGGGGCTGGACGTGGAGGAAGTGCAGCGTGGCGACGTGCTGGCCCACCCCGGCACGCTGTTTCCGTCCCTGCGCTGGATGACCCGGCTGACCTGCCTGTCGTCCGCGCCCACGCCGCTGAAGAACCGCACCGAGGTCCATTTTCACCACGGCGCGCGCGAGGTGCTGGCGCGGTTGTACTTCCCCGACCGGGACAAGCTGGCCCCCGGAGAAACCGCCCTGTGCGAGGTGCGCTTTACCGAACCCATGGTGGGCGTGGCGGGCGACCGTTGCGTGGTGCGCTCGTTCTCGCCGTTGCGCACGGTGGCCGGGGGTGCGGTGCTGCACCCGCTGGGGCTGGACCTGCGCCGCAAGGACGCCGAATTTGCCGACAGGCTGGCACTGCTGGAAGGGCTGCCCGATGTTCACGAGGCCGGGGACGCCGCCACACAGGAGGCGGCCACTCAGTCCCTGCTGCGGCTGGCCGGTTCCGCCGGAGCGCGGTTTGCGCAGCTTTCGGTGCTGACCAACATGGAATCGAAGCGGCTGGACAAGGCCCTGCAAGCCCTGGGGGCCAAGGGGCAGGTGTTCTGCTTTGACCGGGACGAACGCGCCTACGTGGACGCCGAGACGGTGCGCCGTCTGGCGACGGGGTGCCTGGCCCGCGCGGCGGAATACCATGCCCGCGAACCGCTGAAGCCGGGCATGGCGCGCGGCGCGCTGTCCGCCGGGTGGGGGCGGGGGCTGCATCCCAAGCTGGTGCATTTCATCGTGGAGCGGTTGCTGAAGGCGGGCGAACTGGTGGCCGAAGGCGACGTGCTGCGTCTGGCGGGGCACAAGGTGTCGTTGGCGTCGGACCAGGAGGGCCTGCGCGTCAGGATTCGCGCCGCCTACGCGGAAGGGGGCAGCAGCCCGCCCAACGCAAAGGATGTGCTGGAGCCGCTGGGGCTGGAATTCAAGGAAGCGGCGGCGGTGTTCAAACTGTTGCAGGACGCCGGGGAACTGGTGAAGGTGAAGGACGGGCTGTACTTCCCCGGACCGGTGATGGCGGATCTGAAGGCCCGCGTGGCTGCGTGGTTCGACACCCACGACGACCTGGACCCGGCGGGGTTCAAGGAACTTTCGGGCGGCCTTTCGCGCAAGTACGTGATTCCGCTGCTGGAATATTTCGACAAGGAGCGCGTGACCGTCCGCGTGGGGGACAAGCGCCAACTGCGAGGGCGGTAGCCCGTAACAGCACGTGCAGGTGCGGATGCCGTGCGGCGTCAGCATGCATGGCGGCTACAGATATCATGAAAAAGCGCCGCCACCGGAACCATCCGGTGGCGGCGCGTTGCGTCCGGCTGCGAAAAATCAGAACAGCAGTGCGCGCAGGCTGCCCAACAGGCCGGAGAAGGTGCCCTGCGAAGGTCCGGCCATGCCGGGCGGGGGCGGCAGCACCACGCCTGCGGCGTCCGGGTCCGGTTGCTCGGAAAGGCGCTGGCGCAGGGCCGCATAGGCCTGGTCCAGGCGTTCCTCGGCCTGACGGCGTTTGCGCTCGGTCTCGCGCATGGCGCGCTCGTGGCGTTCCATGCTGTCCTGGTGCTGCTTCAGCAGGTGTTCGACATCGTTTTGCATCACGAACCTCGCTGTGACCGGTCTCCCCGCAGGCTCCCCCGGAGACGGCCTTCTGGCCATCCGTCCTGTGTGCAGATCGTGAATATCTTTAGAAAATTTATGTTCGGGACTATAGCGTCCGCGCGTGTTTTCTGTCAATCGCACGAGATTTGCGGGCAAGGAAAAACCTGCGGCCCGGCGGTCGGGCCACAGGTTTTCAAGTCATGTCGCGGGGATTTGGGAATGCGCGGTTGCGCCGACGGAAAAGGGGAACCTGCGCCGGTGTGCCATTTCGCACGAGGCGGCCAGACCGGGCGGCGATTGCGCACACCTCGCCGCCAATGCCGGGTGAATCGTCAGGCTCCGGTTTCCGTTGGCGTCAGGGCCTGCAATCCGCGCCACACCTCGCGGAACAGCGCGCCTTCCGCGTGGGGTGCGAATTCGGGCACGGAAAGCCCGGCGAACTGCGCGGCCATGAATACCGGCGAATGGGGCAGGCTGCCGAGCAGGGGCAGGGCGTGCTCCGCACAGAATGCCGCAATGCGGCGGGCCATGCCGGCGTGGATGTCCGCCTTGTTCAGCAGCACGGCGGCGTGTACGCCGAAATGTCTGGTCAGGGCATGTACCCGTTCCAGATCGTGCAGCGCCGAAACCGTGGGTTCCGTCACCAGCAGGGCCGTATCCGCACCGGCCAGCGAGGCGATGACCGGGCAGCCCACCCCCGGAGAACCGTCGATGAGCACGGTGCCCGCCCCCAGCGCCTCGGCGATTTCGCGGGCGCGGGTGCGCACCGTGCTGACCAGTTTGCCGGAATTTTCCTCGCCGATGCCAAGCGCCGCATGCACCATGGGGCCAAAGCGGGTATCGGAAACGTACCATTCGCCGCAGTGCCGTTCGTCCAGCGCCACGGCCCCTTCGGGGCAGACGTGGGCGCATGCGCCACAGCCTTCGCACATTTCGCGTGCAACGTGCGGCGGAGCGTCCAGCGCGCCGTACCGGCAGGCAGCAGTGCAGACGTTGCAGCGTGTGCAGAGGGCTGCATCGATGCGGGCCAGCACGCCGCTGTGAAAGTCGCGCCGTTCGCGCACCACGGGTTGCAGCAGCAGGTGCAGGTCCGATGCGTCCACGTCGCAGTCGGCCAGCACCAGCGCGGGAGGCCGCCCCCCGTCCTGCGTCCTGCCCCCTGCCGGTGCCCTGCTTTCGCAGGCCACGCACGCCAGCGCCGCCGTGACACTGGTCTTGCCCGTTCCCCCCTTGCCGCTAAGGACCACTATCTGCCGCATGCATGCTCCTTTGCGCTGGCGGCGCTTCCGGCGTCTTCGGTGTTGCGGGCCGCTTCGACCATATCTTTCAACCCGGCCAGTTCCGGGCCGTGCCAGGGGCTGCCTGTGTCGTTGCCGCCCCGGGCAAAGGCCTCCACTGCTTCCGCAAGCAAGGCATAGGCCGCGCGCACTTCCGGCGCGGCATCGTGTATCAGGCTGCCGGTGGCCCCGCATTCTGCCGCCGCCCTGCTGAAGGGAATGACCCCCAGCAGGGGCACGCCCTCACGCGCGGCCCATTCGCTTACGGGGTCACGCGCAAGGGCAGGGGCGGGGGCCGCCGCCGTCGGCATTGCGCCGGGCTGGGGCGTCCCGGCTTCCGTGCCGTTCCCCATGCCAAACCGGTTCAGCACCACGGCATGCGGCAGGCGCAGGTGGCGCGCAAGGCTTACGGCCAGGCGCAGATCGTGCAGACCGAAAGGGGACGGCTCTGCCACCAGCAACAGCAGGTCGGCGTCGTGTACGGCGTTGATGGCCGCGCAGGCGACGCCGGGCGGACAGTCGCGGATGATGAAGCAGCACGGTACCGGCGCGGGGCCGCTTCCGGTGCCTGAGCAGGATTGCGGGATGCGTTGCGGCGGCATGTCCTTCACGGCCTTGATCAGCGGTGTGGCCATGGCCTCGCCGATGCGCAGCACCCCGTCCCGAAAGTGCAGGGCGGGCACGACATTGGAGCGCGCGACAGGCGCTGCAGCCCCGGCCTCTTCCTGGGACCGCGCCGTCCCGTTTGCCGCGTTGCTGCGCATGGCCGGACGAATGGAGGCGATGCCGCCGCGCACTTCGCCCACCAGGCGCGTGGTGGCGGTCATGGCCCCCGTGGGGCAGACCAGGGCGCACAGCCCGCAGCCGTGGCACAGGTCCGGAAAGTCCAGCACCGCATCGCCCATGAACGCCAGCGCCTTGAAGCGGCAGGCGTCCACGCAGCGTCGGCACGCCCCGCCAAGGCACAGGGTTTCGTTCACCCTGGGCACGGGCAGGGTACACTGTTCGCGCGTTTTCCATTCAACGGGCAGGAACAGGTGCGCGTTGGGTTCCTCTACGTCGCAGTCGGCAAGGGCCACGTGATGGCCCCGCGCGGCAAGCAGCGCGGCAAGGTTCACGGCCACGGTGGTCTTGCCCGTGCCCCCCTTGCCGCTGGCAATGGCAAGTTTCATGCGGCCTCCGGTGCTGTGGCGCGGGCATGCGGGCCGCCGGGAACGGCATTTTCCGGGCGGTCCGCAAGATTGTCGATGTCCGTCATTGGTCGCCGCCCGTGGCGGGCGGTGTGGCGGGACCGCGCCCGCGCCCGCGTCCGAAACCGGCTCCGAGTCCCCGCCCACGTCCCTGCCCGGCGCCCCTGCCGTTGCCCAGGCAGTTCCCCGGACCATTCCCCGGACCGTTTCCCGGACGCAGGGCGTCGATGACATCCCGCGCCGTGTCGATGACATTGCCGAGATTGGCGGCCAGTTCGTCAAGGGCGGACGATTCCGCAGTGGCCTCTGTGGCGGGCGGGCCTGTCTGGCCGCGCCGCGCCCGTGCCGTACCGCAGCGGCCCATGCCGCGTCCGGTACCGGGACCGCGCCCCATGGGGCCTGTTCCGTTCATGCCGGGCATATGCGCCTCCTGGTTGCAGGTGAAACAGTGGCCATGTCAGCCACATCCGCTGGTCAGCACGAACCGTTCCAGTCAACGCCAGCCAATGATGCCGGATGATTAGGCGAATGCGGGGAAGGCTGGAGAAAAGGCGGGCGCAAAACGCGCCCGCATGGTATGCGAGTGCTTGCATACTTTTGGCGCACCCATTCGGCATTGCCCGTTCCGGCGCTGCCCACACTGCCGGTTCAGCCGGGAAAAGGAGAAGCCATGGCCCTGCCGCGTGACATATCCTGCGAGACCATCATGGAAAGTGTGGCCGACGGTGTGTTCACTGTGGACCTTGACTGGCGCATCACCTCGTTCAACCGGGCGGCTGCGGAGATCACCGGGGTGCCTGCGCACGAGGCCCTGGGCCGACGCTGCCGCGACGTGTTTCATTCCAGCATTTGCGACGGGGCTTGCGTGCTGCGGGCGTGCATCGAGCAGGACATGCCGTTGGGCAACCGGTCGGTGTTCATCTTGCGCCCGGACGGCAGCAAGGCCCCCGTGAGCATCAGCGGCGCGCCCCTGCGCGACAGGCGCGGCAGGCTGATCGGCGGGGTGGAGACCTTCCGCGACCTTTCCGCCCTGCACCTGATGCGCAAGCAACTGGACGGCCAGCACACGGTAGAGGACATCGTAACCCGCAGCGCGGCCATGATTCGCCTGCTGGGCATCCTGCCGCAGGTGGCGGCCAGTGATGCGTCCGTGCTGGTGCTGGGCGAATCGGGCACCGGGAAGGAACTGTTCGCGCGCGCCATCCACAACCTGAGCCCCCGGCGGGGCAGGCCCTTTGTGGGGGTGAACTGCGGTGCGCTGCCGGAGCATCTGCTGGAATCGGAACTGTTCGGCTACAAGGCCGGGGCGTTTACCGATGCGCGGCGCGACAAGCCGGGCCGCTTTGCCCTGGCGGACGATGGGACCATCTTTCTTGACGAAATAGGCGACATGCCGTTGCCGTTGCAGGTGAAATTGCTGCGCGTGTTGCAGGAAAAGGTGTACGAGCCGCTGGGCGCGGTACGGCCCCAGGCCGCCCCCGCACGGGTGATTGCCGCCACCAACCGCGATCTGGAACGCCTTGCGGGCGAAGGAGGATTCCGCAGCGACCTGTACTACCGGCTCAACGTGGTCATGCTGCGTCTGCCCGCCCTGCGTGAACGGCCAGAGGACATTCCCTTGCTGCTCGATCATTTTGTGGCGCAGCGCAACCTGCTGAACGGAAAGGAGATTGACGGGGTCTCCGAAGACGTGCTGCACCTGCTGCTGCGCTATCCCTTCCCCGGCAACGTGCGCGAGATGGAGAACATCATCGAGTATGCGTTCATCCTGTGCCCGCGCGGGTTCATCCAGTTGGAACATTTGCCGGAATACCTGCTGGGCGCGCAGGCGTCTGCGCCCGGCCCCCAGGCAAGGGGAGCAGGAGGCTGTGCGGCTGCGCCAGCCCAATCCGCGCCAACCCAATTCGCCCCTGACGGCTCACGCACCATGGCTGCCGCCAAGCTGGACGCGGTGCGCGAGGCCCTGCGGCGGCACGGCGGACGGGTGATGGCCGCCTGCCGCGAACTGGACATTTCCAAGGATACCCTGCGCCGCATCCTGAAGGGAGGCGGCGGCGCGGACTAAGGCCGCAGCGGGCGGCATTGGCCGCAAGGCTGTCGAAGGATCGGCGGGGCGACTGCGTGACGCGTGTTGCCGCCGCCGGGCACAAGTGGGCGCATTTTGCGCCCGCTTTTCGTTTTGGGCGAGTTTTGCGCCCGGTGTACGGGGGCTGCGCGGACCGTTGCAGACGCGTGTTCATGCAACATCCTGTGCGGAAACGATGTTTTCGAATGGCATCATGCATGCTTGATGGACCATTACCGCCGCGCCGTGGGGACACCATGAATGCCCATGTCTGCCTTGCCTGCATCGAGGATCGCCTTGCCACGCTGCTGGAAACAGCCGCCGAGCTGCGCTGCGTGCGCATGACTGGCGGTGTTCCGGCGGAACGGATTGTCCTCCCCGTACCGAATGGCGGGGCCGCGCCGCTCATCGACGTTCTGTCGCGCCTTGGGGTTTCCCTGCTGGTGTGCGGCGGCATCCGCCCCTGTTGGCGGAGCGCCGTGGAGATGGCCGGAATCGCTGTTTTGCCGTGGCTCTCGGGCAGCGAGGCGGATGTGGTGTCCGCTCTTGTCCGGGGCAGGCCGGAAACGCTTGCCATGCCCGGATGCTGCCCGTTTCCGGGCAGGAGGCCACGGCGCGGCGGCGCATGCAACACAACGGACGCAGCCTGCTTTCGGCGGCGTCGCAACGCAGGAGACTGATTTCATGCAGGTTCTCATTACCGTGCAGGACGCAGCGCCGGGCGTGCAGCCCGTTGCGGCGGGGGGCGACCCCCTACTTGATGCCCGGCTTGATCCGCGCTTCGGGCGCGCGCAGGGCTATCTGCTGTGCAATACGGCCACGGGGGCGGTGCGCAGGCTGGATGCGGCGTCCAATATGTCGCTGGCGCAGGGCGCGGGCATTCAGGCCGCGCAGACCGCCGCCGATGCCGGGGCCGAGGCCGTCATCACCGGCCACGTGGGCCCCAAGGCCTTCACGGCGCTGCGCCGGGGGGGCATTGCCATCTACCTTTCAACGCATGCCACCGCGCGTCAGGCCCTGCGGGCGCTGGCGGAAGGCAATCTGACCCCGGCGGCGGAGCCGGACCGGGAAGGGCACTGGTAGTCATGGGTACGGACACGAACGAACAGGAGCATCGCTGCGGTTGCGGCGGGGCAGGTTGCGGCGGCGAACAGCATGTGGAAGCCACCGGGGGCTGCACGGGATCCGGCTGCGGCGGGCACGGCGACCGTGGTGGTCAGGATGGGCATGCCGGGCATGCTGCCGATGGACCGGGAGATGGTACGGAAACCCCGATGCGCATGGCTGGCCGGGTAGGCGCAAAGATGGTGGTGCTGAGCGGCAAGGGCGGCGTGGGCAAGAGCACGGTGGCCGTGAATCTGGCCGTTGGCCTTGCCCGCACCGGGCGCAAGGTGGGCCTGCTGGACGTGGATGTCCATGGTCCCAGCGTACCGCGCATGCTTGGGCTTGGCCGGGCCAGGCCCGTGGCGGGCGAGGGGTGGATGGCCCCTGTGAGCGCGGGGCCGAACCTGCGGGTGATGTCGCTGGGGTTCTTTCTGCCCGACCCGGAAGTGCCGGTCATCTGGCGCGGCCCGGTGAAGATGGGCATGGTGCGCCAGTTTCTGGTGGATGTGCGCTGGGGTGACCTGGATGTGCTGGTGGTGGACTGCCCTCCCGGCACAGGCGACGAGCCGCTTTCCGTACTGCAACTCCTGGGGCCGGACGCGCATGCCGTCATCGTCACCACGCCGCAGGGCGTGGCCGTGGACGACGTGCGGCGCTCCGTGGGGTTCTGCCGCCAGATCGGCAACCCCATCCTGGGCATTGTCGAAAACATGGGCGGCTACGTGTGCCCCAGGTGCGGCGAATTGACGCCGCTGTTCCCCGCCGGGGGCGGCGAACAACTGGCGCGCGAGACCGGCGTGCCGTTTCTGGGCAGCATTCCGCTGCACCCCGATCTGACCAGTGCGGGGGATGCCGGGCAAAGCCTGCTGGATACGGACCTGTCCGGCGGACAGGAACCGGTACACCCGGTGCTGCGTGCCTTTCTGCCGGTGGTGCAGGCTGCGGGGACGGTGTGCCCCAATGGTGATTCGGGAACGCTCGGTATTTTCGGGGCGGAAACTTCGGGGGGCGACAACGGCGTCCCTGCATCGCAAGGAGCATCGGACATGAAGATCGCCATACCGCTGGCGGCGGGCAAGCTGTGCCAGCACTTCGGCCATTGCGAACAGTTTGCCGTGCTGACCGTGGACCCCGGCACCGGCACGGTGAAGGACCGGGAGCTGCTGACGCCACCGCCGCACGAGCCGGGCGTGCTGCCGGTCTGGATTGCGGAGACGGGGACGCAACTGGTCATTGCCGGTGGGATGGGAGCACGCGCGCGCCAACTGCTGGAGGAGCGGGGCGTGCAGGTGCTGGTGGGCGCTGCCGCCGCAGACCCGGCAGATATTGTGGCGGCGTGGTTTGGCAACAGGTTGGAGCTTGGGGTCAATACCTGCGATCACTGATGCCGGACCGTCCGGCCTTGCGGGCGTTCCCCCCGTCGGGGCGGGCGGCGCGGCAATGAAAACGGGCGCGGGGATGTCCCCGCGCCCGTCATCAATGCACTGCGTGTGGTGCGCCGTGCTGCGGCGTGTGCCTAGCGGCGGTCGCCGCCACGTCCACGGTCGCCGCCACGGCCGCCGCGATCACCGCCACGGCGGTCGCCTCCACGGTCACCACGGTCGCCACGACCACCGCGATCGCCCCGGTCGCCACGATCACGCGGCGGGCCGGAGGGACGGGCGGTGTCTTCGGGGTTCCATTCGACGCCCTGCTCTTCCAGCAGCACGGCCTTGCGGCTGGCGCGGATGCGGTCGCCGTTGATCTCGATGACCTTCACGGTCATGTCTTCGCCAAGGCGCGCCACGTCGCCGGCCTGTTCCACGCGGTTGGTGTCCAACTGCGAGATATGCACCAGGGCTTCGAGGTTGGGCAGGATTTCGACGATGGCGCCGATTTCCAGCACCTTGCGCACCTTGCCCACGTAGTTCTTGCCCAGTTCCGCGCGCTGGTCGTAGTACTGCACCATTTCGCGGGCCATTTCCATGGCTTCGTAGGTGGGCGCGAAGATGGAGACCTTGCCGCTGTCCTCGATGTCGATGGACGCGCCGGTGGCAGCGGTGATGGCCTTGATGTTCTTGCCGCCGGGGCCGATGATGATGCGGATGACGTCGGGGTTGACGAACACCTCGGCATGCTGCGGCGCATACTTGGACAGTTCGGTGCGGGGGCCTTCCAGCACCTTGGCCATTTCGGCCAGGATGTGCAGGCGCGCCTCGCGGGCCTGGGCCATGGCGCGGGCCATGACGTCGGTGGGCAGGCCGTTGATCTTGATGTCCATCTGGACTGCGGTGATGCCTTCGGCAGTGCCCGCGATCTTGAAGTCCATGTCGCCGAGGGCGTCTTCATCGCCAAGGATGTCGGTGAGCACCAGGTACTCGCCTTCTTCCTTGATCAGGCCCATGGCCACGCCGGCCACCGGGGCGGTGACGGGCACGCCCGCGTCCATCAGCGAAAGGCTGCCGCCGCACACGGCGGCCATGGACGAGGAACCGTTGGATTCCATGGTTTCCGCCACCACGCGCAGGGTGAAGGGGAAGGAATCATCCTGGGGCAGCACCGGCTTCAGCGCCTTTTCGGCAAGCGCGCCGTGGCCGATTTCGCGGCGGGACACGCGCGACATCTTCACTTCACCCACCGAGTAGGCGGGGAAGTTGTAGTGCAGCATGAACTTCTTGGTCACGTCGCCCACCAGCGAATCCATGCGCTGGCTGTCGGTGGAGCTGCCAAGGGTGGCCACCACCAGCGACTTGGTTTCGCCGCGCGCGAACAGGGCGGAACCGTGGGCGCGGGGCAGCAGGCCCGCTTCGATCAGGATGGGGCGCACGGTCTTGGTGTCGCGGCCATCGATGCGGGTGCCTTCCTTCAGGATGCGGCGGCGCACCAGCACCTTTTCCAGCGAACCGAGCATGTCGCCCACTTCGCGGCCAAGGTTGGCGTTTTCGGCCAGGGCCGGGTCGGCCAGCAGGGCTTCAAGCACCTTTTCTTTCACGGCCTTGCGGGCGTCCTTGCGGGCCATCTTTTCAGGGATGCGCAGGGCCTTGTCCAGTTCGGCGGTGGCCAGTTCTTCGACGCGGGCCTTCAGTTCGGTGTTTTCCACCGGGGGCGTCACGGTCATCTTGGCCTTGCCCACCAGTTCCATCAGCTTGAGCTGGGCGTCGATGAGCGGCTGGATTTCCTTGTGGGCCCATTCCAGGGCAGCCACGATGACGTCTTCAGGCACGAACTGGGCTTCGCCTTCCACCATCACCACGGAATCGCGCGAGGCGGCGATGACGATGGCAAGGTCGCTGCCTTCCATTTCCTTCAGGGTGGGGTTCAGCACGAATTCGCCGTTTACACGGCCAATGCGCGCGCCCGCCACCGGGCCTTCGAAGGGAATGGGCGAGATGGTCAGCGCGGCAGAAGCGCCGGTAAGGGCCAGCACGTCGCTGTCGTTTTCCTGGTCGGCGGAAATGACGTTGGCGAGAATCTGCACTTCATCGCGGAAGCCCTTGGTGAACAGGGGGCGCACCGGGCGGTCGATGAGGCGCGAAACCAGGGTTTCGCGTTCGCTGGGGCGGCCGATTTCGCGGCGAAAGAAGCTGCCGGGGATGCGGCCTGCGGCGTACATCTTTTCGGAGTAGTCAACGGTAAGCGGGAAAAAGCCCATGTCGCGTTCCATGGGCTGGGTGCATGCGGTAACCAGCACTACGGTGCCGCCGCACTGCACCCAGACCGCGCCGTGCGCCTGGTTGGCGAGGCGGCCGGTCTCAAGGATGATTTCTTTTCCGCCAACCATGGCGGAGACGCGGGTAGCGTTGAAAACGCTCTGCATTGTTGCGTACCTCTTCGGTTCAGCGAAGGGGATTCCGGGGAGAAGGCCATGATGTGACCCTGTTGCGCTCCTGTTGCGAGCAGGATGTGCCCAGCCGGTGTCATCATGGTGGGGCCGGAGGCGGCAGATGCGGCTTCCGGCATGGCGCTCTTCCCGGACCCCCCTTCACGCTGCGTGTTGGGGGCGACTCGTCGCCCATGCGCATCGCGCAGGGCCCGCCGTCACGCGACGGCGGGCCCTGCCGATGGCGGATTACTTTCTGAGGCCGAGCTTTTCGATCAGCGCACGGTAGCGCTGAACGTCCTTGGCCTTCAGGTACTTGAGGAGCTTGCGACGCTGACCGACCATCTTCAGCAGGCCGGTACGCGAGTGAAAGTCCTTCTTGTGCGTCTTGAAGTGCCCGGTGAGCTGTTCGATGCGGGCGGTGAGCAGGGCAACCTGCACTTCGGGCGAACCGGTGTCGCCTTCATGCTTGGCGTGCACATCAATGATGCTCTTCTTCTGATCGACGTCCATGACCACAGCTGTATCCTCCAAAGTGGATGTTATTGACTCCACAGTCCCCGAAGCACGGTCCAGACCGGCTGCGCGTTCACGATGCGCGTCTCGGCCAGGGCCACGGGCGTGTCGTCCGGAGCGAGCATGATGGCCTTCAGTCCCTCGGCGAACGGCAATGCCGCCATGGCTTCGGGAATGTACGGCACGGTCATTCCGTTGCGCACCCCTGCTTCCTGCGCCGCGTCTATGCGCAGCTTGGGCCAGTGTGGCAGGGCGCGCGTTACGGGTATGACCCGCTCCGGCAACCGCTCGGGCTCGGCGAGCACGGCATCAAGCTCGTGCGCCTCGTCAATACCGAACGGGTGACTGTACTCCCGGGTCAGTTCCGTAAGCATGGCGCCGCACCCTAAACGCATCCCCAAGCTGTGGGCCAGGGACCGTATGTAGGTGCCGGAACTGCACGTTACCCGGAAGGTCGCGAACGGCAGGTCGCACGATACGACCTGTGCCCGCGAAATTTCGACGGTCTTCATCTTTACCGGCGTCTCGCGCCCGGCACGGGACAGCTTGTACAAGGGCTGTCCCTGATGCTTGGCGGCGGAGTAGGGCGGCACCTCTTGCTCGGTGCTGCCCAGCCAGTGTTCCACCTCGCGCCGGATGTCGTCCGGGGTCACGTGGTCGTACGGGGCGGTGGCCGTCACGCTGCCTTCCGCGTCCCACGTATCGGTGGTTGTGCCAAGGCGAAGGGTGCCAAGATACACCTTTTCGCCGTCGGCCATCAGGTGGCCGGAAATCTTTGTCGCATGCCCCAACAGCACAAGGAGCACCCCCCTCGCCATGGGATCGAGGGTGCCCGCGTGTCCGATCTTTTTCTGGCCGAGACGCTTCACCCTGGCAATGCACTGCGCCGAGGTGGGGCCCTGGGGCTTGTTCAGCACCAGAAGGCCATGCTGCTGCGCTGGCAGGACAGCCATATACCTTATGCCTCTTTGCCGCAGGGTGCAAGCTGCGGCGGAATGGCCGCCAGCACGGCCCGCGCGGCCTCGTGCGGCGGCATGTCCAGTTCGGCCCCTGCCGCGTTGCGGTGGCCGCCGCCGCCAAAGACCGCCGCCACCACGCGCACGTCATCGGTGCCGCTGGAACGCAGGCTGACCTTGCTGCGGCCCGCGCCGTCGCCGCGCACCATCAGTGATACGCGTACTCCGGCAAGGCGGCGCAACTGCGAGGCATACCCCTCCAGATCGTCCTTGTCCGCCCCGTGCTGTGCGAATAGTTCCTCGGTAATCACCGACACTGCCACCGCGCCGCCGCAGTGCAGTTCTATGCCCTGCATCAACGCGCCCCACAGCCGCATGCGACCGATGGACCAGTTGTTTTCCTGCCGGTCGTGGAACAGGCCGGGCTTCAGCCCCAGCCGCACGATCTCCGCCGCCAGTTCCAGCAGGTCTCCGCTGGTGCTGCCGTAGCAGAAGTTGCCGGTGTCGGTGCAGATGCCAAGGTACACCGCCTCGCCCAGCGGGCCGATGAGGGGCACAGCCAACTCGCGGGCCAGCATGCCCGTCATCTGGCAGGTGGCCGCCAGGTGCGGTTCCACCCAGTTGCCCACCGTGCCGAACAGCGGATTGCCCTGGTGATGGTCGATGTTCACGCTGCGCAGTTCCGGCAGCCGGGTCTGCAAGTCGCCGCCCACGCGGTGCGCGTCGCCGCAGTCCAGAATCACCGCAAGGCGCGGGGTGAAATCACCCAGTTCCGCCCAGGTGCGCGCCACCGGGCCGCCCATGTCCACCCAGCCGTACTGGTGCGGCACCCCGCTGGTGTTGTACAGCCGGAACCGCTTGCCCAACGCGCGCAGCATGTGCGCAACCGCCGCCATGGACCCCACGGCGTCACCGTCCGGGTTGGCGTGGCTGGCCACAAGGATGTCGTCCTCTGCCCGTATGATGGCGGCAATGCTGGCTGCGGTATCTGTCATGGTGGGTTCCTGCGGAGAGGGGGGAGGTGAGATGGAAGCGTGGGGGAAGGGGATCCCCATCCTCCCAAATTTTGTATTCGGGGCAGGCACACCGAGGCTTTTGAATTGCGGGAGTTTTGTTCGCTGGCGAGGAAAACAAGGCTGGCAGAAGGGAGCGTACTCTTTGGTACGTGACCGACTGACAGGCGAAGTTTGACGAAGCCAGCGGGCAAAAGGCCCGCAATTCACTATTCGGCGGCAAAAAATTCGATGTCGCTGTACACCATCTCTTCCGGGCAAACGGCTTCCATCATGGCCAGGCACTTGTCGAGGCGGCTTTGCAGGTGCCGCTCGCTGTTGCTTACCGAAACCACGGCCAGCGACAGCCGGGTCAGGGAATCCTGGTTGCGCACCTCGGCGATGGACACGTTGAAGGTGTTGCGCACCTTCGTCTTCAGGCTGTTGGCAACGCGTCGCTTCCCTTTCAGGGAATCGTTGCCGTGCAACTCGAAATCCACCGTGAGCACGCCGATGATCATGGGGGTGCCGCGCCGCGTGGCGCATCGTTGACGAAATGTGCGGGCAAATCCCGCGCCAGTAAATCGGCAGGGCAGGAGGCTTGCGCCCCCTGCCCGCCGGAGGCAATCGTTGTCTGTCTGGTCTTACAGCGTGGCGGCTTCTTCGACCATCTCGAAGGCTTCAATGACGTCGCCGATCTTGATGTCGTTGAAGTTTTCAAGGCCCACGCCGCATTCATAGCCCTTCATGACTTCCTTCATGTCGTCCTTGAAGCGCTTGAGCGACGTGATCTTGCCGGTGTAGACCACCACCCCGTCGCGCAAGAGGCGCACGCCAGCGTTGCGGGTGATCTTGCCGTCGGCCACGTGGCAGCCCGCGATGGTGCCCGCCTTGGGCACGCTGAAGGTCTGCCGCACTTCCACCTGGCCCAGGTACACTTCGCGCTGCACCGGGGCGAGCATGCCTTCCATCGCGTTCTTCACTTCATCTACAAGCTTGTAGATGATGTCGTAGAAGCGGATGTCCACGTTCTCCTGCTCGGCGATGTCCTTGACCTTGGCGGTCGGACGGACGTTGAAGCCGATGATGATGGCGTCGGAGGCCGATGCCAGCAGGATGTCGGATTCGGAGATGGCCCCGGCACCGCCGTGGATGATGTTGATGCGCACCTTTTCGGTGCTGAGCTTGCGCAGCGCCTCGGAGATGGCTTCCAGCGAGCCCTGCACGTCGGCCTTGACCACCAGGTTGAGCACCAGGGCTTCCTGGTCGTCGGCGCGGCGGGACAGGAACGTTTCCAGGGTAACCTTGGATTCGCGGGCCAGTTCCTTTTCGCGCTGCTTCACGGCGCGGGTTTCCGCGATGCGGCGGGCGAGCTTTTCGTCCGTCACGCACACGAATTCCTCGCCAGCTTCGGGCACGCCCTCGAAGCCCTGCACTTCCACCGGCATGGCGGGGCCGGCTTCCTTCACCTTCTTGCCCTGGTCGTTGAACATGGCGCGCACGCGGCCGCTGAACACGCCGCACACAAAGGTGTCGCCCTGCTTCAGGGTGCCTTCCTGGATCAGCACGGTGGCCACGGGGCCACGGCCCTTGTCCAGCTTGGCTTCCACGATGTGGCCACGGGCGGGCTTGTCGGGGTTGGCCTTCAGCTCAAGGATTTCGGCTTGCAGGGCCAGCAGTTCCAGCAGTTCGTCAAGACCCTGGCGGGTCTTGGCCGACACATGGCTGAACACGGTGTCGCCGCCCCATGCTTCGGAAACAAGGCCCAGTTCGGACAGTTCGCGCTGGACGCGTTCGGGGTTGGCGCCTTCCTTGTCCATCTTGTTGACGGCAACCATGATGGGCACGCCGGCGGCCTTGGAGTGGTTCACCGCTTCGCGGGTTTGCTCCATGACGCCGTCGTCGGCGGCAACCACAAGCACGACGATGTCGGTCACCTGCGCACCGCGGGCACGCATGGCGGTGAACGCTTCGTGGCCGGGCGTGTCGAGGAACACGATTTCACCCTTCTTGGTGGTCACGTGGTACGCGCCGATGTGCTGGGTGATGCCGCCCGCTTCGCCCATGGTGACGTTGGTCTTGCGGATGGCGTCAAGCAGCGATGTCTTGCCATGGTCGACGTGGCCCATGATGGTGACCACGGGCGGACGGTGCTGCATGGTCTCGGGCGCGTCCTCTTCCTTGGGGATGAGGTAATCGTCTTCCGAGAAGCCCACCTTTTCCACTTCGTAGCCGAACTCGGAGGCCACCAGGGTGGCGGTTTCGATGTCCAGCGACTGGTTGATGGTCGCCATGACGCCGAGGCCGAACAGCACCTTGATGATCTCTGTGGACTTCAGGCCCATCTGGTGCGCCATGTCGGCCACGCGGATGGCTTCTTCGACCTTGATCTTGCGCTTGGCGGCCTTCAGCGGCTGGGTGGCGGCGGTGGGCTTCATGTCACGGCCCTTGCGCCCCTTGCCGCGGCGACCACCGCGCGGGAAATCGTCGTCCTCGCGGCCACGCGGGGCGCGATCAGCGCCAGCCTGGAAATCCACCGTACGGCGGCCCTTCAGGCGCTTCTTCTTGCTCTGGCCTTCATCGCCGCCAGCCGGGGGCTGACCCATGCCGGGACCGCCAGGGCCGCCGGGACGGGGGCCGCCAGGACCGCTGGGGCGGGGGGCACCGGGACCGCCGGGACGATACCCGCCGGGACCACCGGGGCCGCCAGGGCCACCGGGACGAGGTGCGTAGCCGGGCCGGTCGCCGCCGGGCCCGCCGGGGCGGGGGGCGTAGCCGGGCCGATCGCCGCCGGGGCCGCCAGGACCACCAGGACCACCAGGACGGGGGGGATAGCTCTGCCGATCGCCGCCGTAGCCGGGACGATCACCACCGGGGCCGCCGGGACCGCCGGGGCCACCGGAACGGGGGGCGTAGCCCTGCCGATCGCCGCCGTAGCCGGGACGATCACCGCCGGGGCCGCCGGAGCGGGGCTGGTAGCCCTGCCGGTCGCCGTAGGCGGGGCGATCACCCTGGCCGCCTTCACGCGGCGGGTAGGGGCGCGGCGCGGGTGCCGAAGGATCGGGACGGGAAATGACGCGGACCTGCGGTCCGGGCACGTCGGGCGTGCGCTTCTTTTTCCTGCGGCGGTTGCCGTCGGCGTCGTCTTCGTCGCCGTCCACGCCTTCACCGCGCGGGGCGGCGTCGGCTGCCACGGGGGGCAGGATGGACGGCTGGGGAGTGGCGTCGGGCATGGCCGAGGCATCGGGCCGGGCCGGGCGGATGATGCGCGCGGTGGGCGTGGCGTGCTTTTCGGCTGCGGCGGCAGGCGCTGCTTCCGGTGCGGCTTCGGCCACGGGGGCCGCTGCTGCGGGCTCGGAGGCCGAAATGACCGGAGCGGCAGGCGCGACAGGCGCAACCGGGGCCGCCGGGGCAGCCGGCGTGGTATCGACCGGAGCTTCAACTACCGTTGCGGCGGGCGCAGGCTCGTCGTGGCGGCGAATGATGCGCGCGGCAGGCGCAGCCTGACGTGCCTCGGACGCCGCGGGGGCTTCGGCGCGGGCGGCACGTGCGGGCCGTTCGGCTGTCGCAGTGGGCGCAGCGGCGTCGGCCTTGGCTGCAGGAGCCTCGGCATCGGCAGCCCCTGTAGCCTCGGGGGCGCCAGTGGCGGCTTCGCGTTCGTCGCCATGACGACGCACGGGAGCATCGCCTTCTTCTCCGTCGCGGCGGCGGCGGCGCACGATGACGCCGGGCTGCACCACCTTGCGGTCAACGCCCGCTTCGGCGGTCTGGCCCTGATGGCGTTCGCGCACGCGGGCGACTTCGTCGGCGTTGAGCGTGGTCATCACGCTCTTGGCCGGGATGTCGAGGTCGCGCAGCGTATGGAGCAGATCTTTGGTGGACACGCCCAACTCTGTGGACAGGTCCTTCACCCTGGTCTTGTCGTCTGTCATTCCTGAACCCCCTTGCGCTTCCTTCGCCAGCCGCCAAATTTCCGGAATCGTTCCCGGCATTCGGGGCTTTCGCATACGTAGAACCCGCGTCCAGGCAGTACCTGCCTTTCGTCCGGAACGGGGCTTATCCCCGCCCCGGCGGCGTCCGTCGGGGGGACGTACCGCAGAAGCTCGCGCTTTGCAAAGCGGCGCCTGCATATGACGCAGGTGCGTAATGGTATGTGCTTCCCGCGGATGGCGTCATCCATCCGCGTACTATTCCTTCGCTTCGACTTCGGTTCCCTGGTCCGCGTCCTGCGGGGCAGCTTCCGGCGCGGCTTCCGCGTCCGGTTCGGCAGCCGCGTCGGCCTCATCCTGCACCTGGGGCGCAAGGAAGTTGATGGCCGCGCGCAGGTCGGCGATCTTGCCCGGCGCAAGGCCCAGCGCCGAGGAAAGTTCCTCGTCGTCGGCTTCACGCAGGCGCTCGATGGACTGGAACCCTGCCGCGATGAACTGTTCGATGGAGATTTCGGCGACGCTGGCGATCTGTTCGAGCCCGCGTCCGATGGCGTTGGCCTCGTTGTAGCGGGTTTCGGTGTAGATATCTATCTTCCAGCCCAGCAGCTTGGCGGCCAGCTTCACGTTCTGGCCCTTGCGGCCGATGGCGTTGGTAAGCTGGTCGTCAGGCACGATGACTTCGAGCAGGTTCTCTTCCTCGTCCACCACGATGCGCGAGATCACCGCCGGAGAAAGGGCGTTGCGGGCGTACGTTGCGATGTCCGGGCTCCAGACCACGATGTCGATGCGCTCGCCGCGCATTTCCTGCACGATGTTCTGGATGCGCGAACCGCGAATGCCGACGCACGCGCCCACCGGATCCACGTCGCGGTCGCGCGACATGACGGCGGCCTTGGCGCGGCTGCCGGGGTCGCGCGAAACGCCCATGATCTGCACGGTGCCGTCGTCCACCTCGGGCACTTCACGGCGGAACAGGGCCGCCATGTAGTCGCGGTGCGCGCGGGAGACGATGACCTGCGGGCCGCGTCCTTCCTTGCGCACATCGATGAGGATGGCCTGCACCCGGTCACCGCGCTTGTAATGTTCGCGCGGGATCTGTTCTTCTTTGGGCAGCAGCGCTTCGGTGCGGCCAAGGTTGATGATCCACCCGGCCTTGTCGCGGCGCTGGATGATGCCGCTGACGATTTCGCCCCGGCGGTCCTTGTATTCTTCGTAGATGATCTCCTGCTCTGCATCGCGCATGCGCTGGATGATCACCTGCTTGGCCGACTGGGCAGCAATGCGGCCAAGATCCTCGATCTTCACGCGAAAGCCCATTTCGTCGTCCAGCTGTACGCTGGGATCGTGGGTGCGCGCGTCCTCGAGCGAAATTTCGCTGTTCGGGTTCTCGACCTCTTTCACGACGATCTTGAACTGGTAGACGTCGATCTCGCCAGTCTCGTCATTGTAGCTGACTTCGGCGTCCATTTCGTCGCCGAACTTGCGGGCCACGGAGGTGCGGACAGCTTCCTCCAGGGTGTCGATCAGCATGTCGCGGTCAAGACCCTTGTCCTTGCTGATCTGGTCGATGGCCTTCTTGAGTTCCAGGCTCATGGGTACTCCTCCGGATCGGTGGCCTAGTCCGTGGTGTCGTCGTGCGGCGCGCCGCCGCGTGCGGGCTTTTTGGGCTGCGCCTTCTTGCGCTGGCCGGTCTTGCCGCCGGGCTGGGGCCGGGTCGTGTCGGGAAAAATGTGGACGAGGTGCGCCTTTTTCACGTCATCCCACGCCACGGTAAGGGGGGTGGGGTCTTCGTCGGGGCGGGGCGCGGTGTCGGGCAGGAAGGTAAGGGTGTCGCCTTCCACCCGCACGATGTCCCCCCGGAACTTGCGACGGCCCGGCCATTCCGGGTAGGGCACCGCAAGGGTGAGTTCGATGGAGCGGCCCGCGTAGGGAACCATCTGGGCGGCCTCGAAGAAGGGGCGTTCCAGCCCCGGAGAGGATACTTCCAGCACGTAGGCGTCGCGGATCACGTCTTCCACGTCCAGGGCAAGGCCAAGCTGGCGCGAAAGGCGGGCGCACTGGTCTATTGTAACGCCTTCGGGGGTAACGCCTTCGGGCGCCTCGTCTTCAGACGCGTCACCTTCGGATGCTTCGCTGTCCTGGGGCGCAACTTCGGGGGCGGGCATTCCGGGCTTGGCGTCAACGTACACGCGCACCACCGTGCGCCCACCGTCAAGGATCTCGATGCCCCACAGGGCAATGCCCAGGGCGTCTGCCAGGGGCGAGGCAATGGCGGCGACGGCGTCGCCGAGGGGATGCGTGCTCATTCGGGATGCTGTTTCCGTTGTCGTGAGCGGCGGAGCCGCAGCAAAAAAAAAGGGGGCCGAAAGGCCACCCGGAATGGCCGCGCACGGCCCTCAGGATGTCGAAGCGGTGTGCCGTGGAGCGGTAAGGCGTGGCGCTCCGGGAAGCGATTCCAGAGGAATATCGGCAGCCGCTTCTGTCAAGACGAGAGTGTATAGTATGGCCTGCGCGCCCTGTCAATAAGGAATGGTGCGGTTTTCAGGCGCGCGCCCGGCATGTGCGCATTCGGAAGCGGACAGGCGGGGGGCACCGGCAAGGTTGCTTGCAAGGGCTTTTCGTCTGGCTGGCGGAGGTGGCTGTTCCGGTTCGTCTCGCAGAACGCCTGTCGCGGTGTCGTGGTTCCGTCGGTCTGCCCGGTTTTCGGGGGAGGGAGCCGGGCATTCTTGCGGTATCATGTGCGGTCATTACACCTGCATGATTCATGTTTTTTTGCGCGGACCATGCTTTGCAATGCCACTGGCGCGGGCAGTACGCCCGCAAGGAGGCACGCATGCAAGAAGGCATGTTGTCGAGCCTGTTCGGCGCGCTCACCAATGAGCACCGCATGAACAACATCTCGAACAATCTCGCAAACGTGAATACCACGGGCTACAAGCGCGACGTCGTATCCTTCAAGGATACCATGCAATTGTTCGCCCATGACCAGATCATGGAGCCCATTGCCAACGTGCGCTCCAAAAAGCTGTTTCCGGAGCCCATGCACGTGGCCAGACCACGCATAGCCGTGGCCCACACCGACTTCGAGCAGGGCAGCATGCGCTACACCGGCAACCCGCTGGACGTGGCCATATCCGGCAACGCCTTTTTCAAGGTGCGCACGCCTGACGGCGAATTCTACACCCGCAACGGCAACTTCCTGCAAACCTCCGATGGCCAGTTGGTGACGGCCATGGGCCATGCGGTGCAGGGCGAGGGCGGCGACATTGCCCTGCCGCCCGGAGAGCCGGTGGAGATTTCCGACGACGGGCAGATATTTTCGGGCGGCGTTCAGATCGGGCAGTTGACCATGGTCACCGTGAACGACCTGACCGCCCTGGAAAAGCTGGGCGGCAACATGTACCGGCTGCGGCCAGGCTCCAACGCGGGCGAGGTGCCCGCCGAGAAGGCCTACGTGGCCCAGGGCTACCTGGAGGCGTCCAACGTCGAGGTGGTCTCCGAAATGGTGAACATGATCGAAGCCCAGCGCCAGTTCGAGGCCTACCAGAAGGTGATGCAGACCTCGGATTCCATAGACCGGGAGGCCACGCAGAAGGTGGGCAAGAAAGTCTAGCGGGTGGTTCCGAATTGTCCTTTCGCCCGCTGGCGTCCGACCCGAAGGGCGCGAAGCGTGGCCGTTGGACGAGTTCGCGAGTCCCACGGACATCGTGCGCAACGCGGTCAAACTTCGCCTGTCATGGCTTTGCTGTCCTTATCCGTAAGACTCGCGCTGTGCGCTCGCCTAACGGCTAAGGCTCGGTCGAATACAACAAGAGTATACTCCCTCATGACAGGCTCGTTTTCCTTGCCAACGAACGAAAATCCTAATTCGGAACAAGAGCTTGATGCAGGCCGCCACGTTGCCGCCCGCTGAAAAGCCCCGATTGCCTCCGGCATCCGGTTTGCAGACGACTGCTTGGCGGGCAATCACCGCCGGACAACTGACAGAACGAACCTCCTTGCAAGGAGACAACGACCATGATGCGTTCACTCTGGACGGCCGCCACCGGCATGGTGGCCCAGCAGCTCAACATCGACGTGATTTCCAACAACCTCGCGAACGTGAACACCACGAGCTTCAAGAAGAGTCGCGCGGAGTTCGAGGACCTCATGTACCAGAACATGCGCATCGCCGGCGCCGCCACGGAAGGGGACAACCGCATTCCCACCGGCATCCAGGTGGGCATGGGCGTGCGCCCCACCACGGTCCACAAGTTCTTTACCCAGGGCGACTATTCCAACACCGGCAACTCGCTGGACCTTGCCATCGAAGGCGACGGCTTCTTTCTGGTGCAGGTGAACGGTGAAGACGCCTACACCCGGGCGGGCGCGTTCAAGCTGAACCAGGACGGGGTGGTGGTGACGGCCAACGGCTACACCCTGCAACCGGAATTTACCGTGCCCGCTGAAACCAAAAGTGTGACGGTGACGGAAAACGGGCACATCTCCGCGCTGGACAGCAACGGGGCCGCATTGGCCGAAGCCGACATTCCTCTCTACACCTTCATCAACCCGGCGGGTCTGGAGGCGCGCGGACGCAACCTGTACATCCCGTCCCAGGCTTCCGGCGAGGCGGTGGAAGGCGTGCCCGGCGAAAACCAGGTGGGCACCATTGCCCAGGGCTTTCTGGAAATGTCCAACGTCGAGGTGGTGGACGAGATGGTGAACATGATCGTGGGCCAGCGCGCCTACGAAATGAACTCCAAGGCCATCCAGACCTCGGACACCATGTTGCAGACTGCCGTGCAGCTCAAACGCTAGACCGGGGAGACACCGCATGATCCGCCACCACCGCACCGCGCCCGCCCGCCATTCCGTCGCCATGGTATCCGCATTCGCGGGCCCCATGGTCTGGCTGGCCGCGTTGGCCCTTGCCATCGCCTTGTTGTCGTTCGGGCTTGCCCCTGCGCGGGCAGGCACGGCAGACGCTGGCTGGCGGATACGTTTGCTGGATGCCGCCGTGGTGTCCGGCGCAACGGTGACCCTGGGCGAAATCGCCGAACCGGTCGGTCCCATTTCTCCGCAGGCCTGGCGCGAACTGGCCGCAACGCCCCTGTGGGCCGCACCCACCGAGCCGGGCCGCCCCATGAGCGTCAATCGCCCGCGTCTGCAACAGGCCCTGCGCGAGGCCCTGCGCGACACCGAAAGCCTGTGCCTGTACCCCGGCACGCTGGTGTTGCAGCGCGGTGGCGCGGTGCTGCGTGAAGGCGACCTGCGCGCCCTGGCCGTCAGGTCTCTGACACCCGCCCTGGCAGCCCTGCCCGGCGAGGCGTCCATGCAGGATTACCGCCTGCCGCCCTACGTATTTCTGGCTCATCCGCAGCAACAGGTGGTGGTGGAAAACACCCAGGCCACACCCGGGCGCAACACCCTGCGCTTTGCCGTGCGCGAGGTGGACGGCAGCACAGTGCGCAAGTTTACCGGATCAGCCTTCATCGACGTTTGGGCCGATGTGCCCTGCGCCACACAGCCCGTGAACAAGGACGACGTGCTGACCCCCGACAAGGTCACCCATATGCGCAAGAACCTGGCCTACCTGCGTGAACCCGCATGGGATGGACGGGGCGGGCCGTGGCGTCTGGGGCGCGCCGTGGGCGCGGAACAGGTGATCTACCAGAGCGATCTTTCCGGCGTGCCCACCGTGCGGCGCGGCAGCGTGGTGACCGTGCTGTACGATTCCGGCTCTGTACGCCTTCAGGTGCAGGGCGAGGCCATGGCCGACGGCGGCCTTGGCGAGACCATTCCCGTGCGCAACTTGCAAAGCAAGCGGCAGATCTACGCCGCAGTGAAGGATGGGGGGACGGTCGTCGTCCGGTAGGGGCCCCCCTTAAAGGCAGAAGTTCGCCTTATCCGCAATTTCAAGGAGAACCGTCATGAAACGCAGACTGCTTGCCGCCGGGTGCGCCGTGTTGCTGGTATCCGGGTGCAATGCCGCCCGCCAGCAGCCTTCGCCGGTGCCGCCGGTCACGCAGCCGCAGGCCTATTCCGAGCCGGAAGACGCGGCAGCCAACCCCGGATCGCTGTACAGCGAGTCGGAATCGGAGTTCCTGTTCTCCGACAACCGCGCCCGCCGGGTGGGCGACATCGTGCTGGTCAAGGTGGTGGAAACCGACAAGGCCAAGAACAAGGCCGACACCACCGCCGACAAGACCAGCACGAACCAGTTGGGCGTCAGCGCCTTTTTCGGGCAGTCCAGCGCGTCCATCAACCCCATGAATCCCACGGGGCCGTTCAGCGGATTGGTGGGTACCAACCCCATTCTGTCCACCAGCTCCACCTCCAAGCATTCGGCCACCGGCGAAACCAAGCGTGAAAGCACCGTCACCACCGTCATCGCTGCCCGCGTGCTGCGCGTGCTGCCCGGCGGCCTGATGGAAGTGGAAGGCGCGCGCGAAACCCGCGTCAACGACGAGACCCAGTACATTGTGGTCAGCGGCATGGTGCGCGCCCGCGACGTGTCTGCGGACAACTCCGTGACCTCGTCGCAGATGGCCAACGCCCGCATCGAGTACTACGGAAAGGGCACCCTGGCGGACAAGCAGAAGCCGGGGTGGTTTACCCGCCTGATGGACAACGTCTGGCCCTTCTAGTGCGAACGCGGCGATTCCGCCCGCATGCATCGTCAAACATCGCCGCCGCCGGGGTCGAGTACCAAAGAGTACACTCCCCCGGCGGCGGCTCCGTTTTCCTCGCCTGCGAGCGGACTTGCCGCGTTCGCGCTACGCGACGCGTGTGAGGACTGAAGACGCACACTCCCTCGTCGTCGGCCCCGCTTTCCTTGCCTGCGGGCGGACTTGCCGCGTTCGCGCTACGCGACGCGTGTGAGGACTGAAGACGCACACTCCCTCGTCGTCGGCCCCGCTTTCCTTGCCTGCGGGCGGACTTGCCGCGTTCGCGCCGCGCGGTGGACGTTGCTGGCAGGCTAGGTCCAACGCGGGCACGCTGTCGACGAAATCCGTCTTTTGCCTCCGGGCTGCGTTGGCTTGTCGTTTTTGATGCTCACGTACAAAAGTACGCTCCGCTCAAAAACGCCAATCCGCCTTGCCCGGTGGCAAAACTCGTAATTTCTCACATCGTGTCCGCACAGCCCCCCGCGACGTAAGACCGCCGCGGGTATTAAGGAGTAAAGCCACAAGAATGCGGGATGAAGAGGAGCCGGTGCATTTTCCCTGTTATAGGCATAGCGTAGCGCGAAGGCGGCGAGTCCGTTCGCAGGCAAGGAAAACGGGATGTTCGCGACGGGAGATCGGCAGCCGTTAGGCGAGCGCGGAGCGCGAGTCTTACGGATGGCGAAAGCAGTGCTGTACGGGTTGGTACATGACCGGAGCGAACATCCCGTTTGACGATGCATGCGGGCGGACTCGTCGCCTTCGCACTGGCACGGTGTTGGCAATAGCCGTAGGCAGCACCGGAATACCGTCGGATACCCGTCGGTGCCGCGCCCTGAGGAATGCTTATCTGTTGACCGTCAGCAATCCGCGCGCTCCCGCCCCATACTCGCGGGGGCCGCGTAACGGGCTGCCCCGTGCAGCCGGATTTTTGGAGAGACACCATGTCGCCCAGCCTTCGTACCCTCACTGCCCGCCTCCTGATTGCCCCGCTGCTTGCGGCCTTGTGGCTGCTGGCCCTGCCGGGCGGTGCAGAGGCCGTGCGCATCAAGGACATCGCCAGTTTCGGCGGCGTACGCGACAACCAGTTGGTGGGCTACGGCCTGGTGGTGGGCCTGGGCGGCACGGGCGACAAGAAGGACTCCACCTTCACCATGAGTTCCATGGTCAACCTGCTGGAGCGCATGGGCGTGTCCGTGGATCAGGCGAAGCTGAAGCCCAAGAACGTGGCCGCCGTCATGGTCACCACGCGCATGCCGGTTTCCGCCAAGCCCGGCACCCGGCTGGACGTCACCGTGTCGTCCATGGGCGACGCCACAAGCCTTCAGGGCGGCGTGCTGTTGATTACCCCGCTGAAAGGCGTGGACGGCAAGGTGTACAGCCTGGCGCAGGGGCCGCTGGCCCTGGGCGGTTTTTCCGTGGAAGGGCAGGCCGCCCGCGCCCAGAAGAACGTGACCACCGTGGGCACCATCCCCGGCGGGGCCATCGTGGAGCGGGGCATTCCCTTCCAGTTCAACAGCCAGGATACGCTGACCCTGCACATGTCCAACGCCGATTTTTCCACCACCATGCAGGTGGTGGAGCGGCTGAACCGGGTCATGGGCGGCAGCTACGCCAAGGCCCAGGATGCCTCCACCGTGGCCCTGGACGTGCCGCCCGCCTACCGGGGCAACCTGGTGCCGCTGATGGCCTCCATCGAAAACATCGAGGTCACCCCCGACGGCCCCGCCAAGGTGGTGGTGGACGAAAAGACCGGCACCGTGGTGCTGGGGCGCGACGTGCGCATTTCGCGCGTGGCTGTGGCCCACGGCAGTCTGCAGGTCACCGTGCAGGAAGGCATGGACGTTTCGCAGCCCGGCCCGTTCAGTTCGGGGCAGACCGTGGCCACCCCGCGTACCGACATCAACGTGCGTGAGGAAAACCGCCGCCTGATGCTCATGGAAGGCGCGACATTGCAGGAACTGGTGGATGGCCTGAACGCCATCGGCGCCACCCCGCGTGATCTGGTCTCGATTCTTCGGGCCATGAAGACGGCGGGGGCGTTGCATGCCGACCTCGAAGTCATCTAGGGCGCGCGTGCAAATGGTTCTTTCGCTCGTTGGCTTTGTCAAACTTCGCCTGCCATATCGGTCGAATACGATAAGAGTACGCGCTGCGGTCGCCATCCGTAAGGCTCGCAAACTCGCCCAACGGCTGCCGCACTCCCTCATGGCAGGCTTGTTTTCCTCGCCAACGAGCGAAATTCCTCATTTGCAAGCGCGCCCTGAAAGACAGTGCCAGCACGGCCCCTTCGCAATTTTTTAGCATGCTGAAACGATGAGAGATTTGCCATGACCGCTCCCGTCGATCCCAAACTTGCCACTGCAACAGCGGCCCAGCACGAGCTTACCCAGCGCAAGCTCGAGATGGATGCCCTGCGCAAGAACCTGCGCAACGATCCGTCCAAGGAACAGAAGCTGCGCCAGGCGTGCGAGGGGTTCGAGTCCATTTTCGTGCAGAAGATGTGGGAGCAGATGCGCGCCACCCTGCCCAAGGAAGGCTACCTGCACAGCAAGGAGGAGGAATTCTGGCAGTCCATGTACGATCAGGAGCTTGCCAAAAAGATGACCTCCGCAGGCGGCATCGGCCTTGCTGACATGATCTACGAACAGCTTTCCACCCGCCTTACCGACACCAGCCGCACCACCGCCCCCAGTTCGGTACGCGAACCGGTGCCGGTGAAGCCGGTGTCGCTTGTGCCGCGCACGGTGACCCCCGCTTCCGCAAGCGTGAAGGGGGCCGCGCCGTCGTCCATGTACGAGCCTGCCAGCCCCGAAGCCCCCGTGGCATCCGAAGGGCCTGCGCCGGAAGGTGCGGTGTCCGCCGGGTCTGCGTCCGCCGGGCACGGACCGGAAGGGTCAGCGGCAGGGCATGACATCGTGCAGCAGCATCTGGCCGAACTGGAACGTCAGGTGGCTGCCGCACCCGTGTCTGCTGCCGCTCCTGTTGCCGCTGCGGGGGCATCCGCCATCCCGGCGGCGGGGGGCGTTGCCGTCTCTACAGCCGCTCCGTCCACAGCTTCGGCAGTTGCCCCGGCGGAGGCGGTACAGGCCGCACAGGCCGCCGCAGCTCCGGCGTCCGCCTCGCAGGGGCACGGCACGCGCGGGTTGCCCGCAGCCGCTGTGCCCGGAGGCAACACGCGCAAGGTGCGCAGCCCCATGCGCGACGCCCAGAAGGGCCCGCCCATCGTACACCGCACCAACGCCATGAAGCGGGTGGCCTCGCCATCCGCCACGCGTGTACTCTCCGTGCCTTCGGGTGCGCCGACCGCCGCAGAAATGCAGGCGGGAGCGGCGGTACAGGCCGCACAGGCCGCGCAGGATGCCGTTTCCGGCGTTGCGCCCGCCAGCGCTGCCCCGGCAGCGGGCCAGACGTCCGCCTTGCCGACAGCAGCGCCCCAGGCCGATCCCGCATCCACGACGGCTGCCCCCAAACCCTCGCCCACGGGCGGCCCGGCGGTGGCCCTTGGCACGCCGGGTTCCATGACCTGGCCGCATGAGGGGCGCATCGCCTCCGGCTTCGGCTGGCGCAACGACCCCATCACCGGGGAACGGGCCTGGCATCCGGGTGTGGACATTGCCGTGACCGAGGGCGATCCGGTGCGCGCCGCATGGGACGGCAAGGTGGTTTTTGCCGGTGAACGGGCCGACTACGGCAAGCTGGTGGTGCTGGAACACCCCGGCGGCTGGCGCAGTTTCTACGGCCATAACGGCAGCCTGGACGTGCGCGAGGGCGACACGGTGCGGGCGGGCACGGAAATTGCCAAGGCAGGGGGGACGGGCCGCGTTGCCGGGCCGCATCTCCACTTCGAGGTGCGGCAAGGCGAACTGGCGGTGAACCCGGAATATGCGGCGCGCAGCCTCGCTTCCGGGGGGCCTGCGGCACAACGGACCCGCCCTGGAGGGTAACCAGATGTACGAGCAGATACGCGGCAATCTTGTCCGGCAGACCAAGGGTCTTGAAGTGCTGGCGCTGCTTCTTGAGGAAGAGTTTTCCCATCTGCGCGGGCGCAATCCCGACGCCGTGAGCGCGGTGGAATTCTCCATCCACGAACTGATGCGCCAACTGGCCTGCGAACGCGTGGACCTGAAGGCGGTCATGCAGCGCACCCGGCTTTCGGAATACGCGGACATGCTGCCCGAAGAACAGGGCGAGGAAGTGCGGGCCATCATCGCGCGCATCGATGCCCAGGAACAGCACTGCGCCCGTCAGGCCTCGCTGAACGCAGACCTGGCCCTGGCCCTGCTGGACCAGAGCCAGGAACTGCTGGACTACCTGCACCGCCGCCTTGTCCCCCCCAAGCAGGAAACCTACGGACGCAAGGGCGGCATGACCACCGCGCGTTCCGAGGCGGCCCTCATCCGCGGGAGGCTGTAAATGGCCGGGGTCACCTCGCTGCTCAACATGGGGCAGCTTTCGCTGCTGGCGAACCAGACTGCCATCCAGACCACGGGCAACAACATCGCCAACGTGAATACCGTAGGGTATTCGCGCCAGGCGGTGCGCTTCGAGGAATACCCCGCCCTTGACGGGTTTCCCGGTCAGATCGGCAATGGTGCGTACGCGGCAGAGGTGTACCGCTATTTCAACGGCTTTGTGGAAAAGTCGTATCTGGACAAGGCCTCGCAGCAGTCCCGCTGGGATGCGCAGTACCAGATGCTGCAAAGCGTGGAGAGCCTGTTCAACGAATCGACAACCCCCGGCATCAACGCGGCCATGTCGCAGTTTTTCGCCGACTGGCAGGCCCTTTCGCAGCGCCCTGACGACAAGGCCAGCCGCGACGCCCTGCTTTCGCATTCCGACAACCTCGTCAAGCTGCTCCAGAATTCCGAGTCCAACCTGCGCGTCATGCAGCAGCAGATGGACCAGTACCTGAAGCAGGAAGTGGACGAGGCCAACAGCCTGATCAAGCAGATCGCCGACCTGAACCGTCAGATCGAGATGCACGATGAGCCCGGCAAGAACAACGCCAACACTCTCATCGACAACCGCAACCTGCTGGTGCGCCAGTTGTCCGAGAAGCTCGACGTCGATGTCATCGACAACGGCAGCGGCAAGTTCACGGTGGCCACCAGGGCCGGGCACACTCTGGTAGACGGGGTGAACGCCTTTTCGCTGGACTATCAGGGGCCGCAGTCGCAGCAATCGCTGTCGCCCGGCTCGAACTTTGACGGCGATATCCATTTCAACGGGTCGGACGAGTACGAATACACTCTTGACGTGGTGCAGTCCGGCGCGGTGACCAGCGGCGCGGGCGCGGCCATGTACCGGGTATCGCTGGACGGCGGCAAGACCTGGCTGAAGGACGAGAACGGCAACGACCGCCTGTTTGCCGCCCGCCCTGAGGACCAGAAGGTCAAGGTGCAGGGGCTGGACATCTTTTTCAGCGGTGCCACCCAGAACCTGGAGGCTGGCGACCGCTTCACCGTCACGCCCAAGAGCGGCGTGTACTGGGTTACGCCCACCACCTCGCCCCTGAACATTTCACCCCAGACCATGGCCGACGGCACCGACAACTCCCGGCGCATCACCGGTGGGACCATCGGCGGGTACATGATCTTTCGCGATACCCAGGTGGGCCGCTACGTGGACCGCGTGAACGCCCTGTCGGAATCGTTGATCTGGGAAGTGAACCGCCTGCACAGCCAGGGGGCCGGGCTCGACCACATGACGGTCATGAGCGGCACCTACGGCGTTTCCGACCCGTCCATCGCCCTGGGGTCCGACAGTTCCGGCCTTGCCTGGCTGGACAAGCTGCAATCGGGCAACTTCAGCATGTACGTGTACGACGCCAACAGCGGGGCCTACCTTTCCAACGCGTCCGGCCCGCTGGATTTCGACACCGCCACGCCGGGCATCCAGAACTTCGACCCCGCGACGCATTCACTGAACGACGTGCGCGATGCGCTGAACAACAACTTCGGCACCTACATCACCGCCGACATCGTGGACAACAAGCTCGTGGTGCGCAGCAACAGCGGCTACAAGTTCGGCGTGGGGTCGGATTCCGCAGGCCTTTTGGCGGGACTTGGCCTGAACACCTATTTCCAGGGGTCGGATGCCTCTACCATTGCCGTGCGGCCAGACGTGCGCAGCGACACCAATTTCATCAATGCAGGCAAGATCAACGGCGGCAGCGAGGCCAACGCGGGCGACAACGACACGGCCAAGTCCATTGCCGGGCTGGCCACCAAGGAAGTGACCATCGCCACCACGTTCGAGCGCGCCAGTTCGCAGACCCTGTCGGAATACTACAGCGCCATCGTGGCCACCGTGGGCGCGGATACCGCATCCACCAAGTTCAACGCGGCCTACACCGCCACGCTGGCCAAGGATCTTGACGAGCGCCAGAGCGCCTCGTCCGGGGTGAACCTGGACGAGGAAATGGCCAGTCTGGTCAAGTTTCAACATGCCTACAAGGCGGCGGCAAAGCTGGTGACCACGGCGGACCAGATGATGCAGACGCTGCTGGGCCTCAAGCAGTAGCGGCGAAAGGAGTCTCCCATGGCAGGACGCGTCACGCAGCGGACCATGTTCGACAACTACATCTCGAACATGAACTATGCGCTGTCCAACCTCATGGAATCGAACATACAGTCGTCCAGCCAGAAGCAGGTCAACCGCCCGTCGGACGATCCTGTGGGCATGGCCCGCATCCTGAACTATCGCGCCTCCATCGCCACCAACGAGCAGTATCAGAAGAACGTGGGGCAGGCCGAAAGCTGGCTGAGCCTTGCGGACAAGACGCTTACCCAGGTGAGCACGGTGCTGACCCGCATCAAGGCGCTGGCCGAACAGGCAGCCACGGGCACGGTCAGCCCGGAGAACCGCAAGGAAATCAGCTACGAAATGCGCGAGCTGTACGGGCAGCTCATCAACCTGGCCAACACGGAAAACGAAAGCCGTCACATTTTCGCCGGGCACAAGATCGAGGACGCCGCCTACGTGGCGGGCCTTGCCGTCACCGCCAACGACCCGGCGCTGTCGAACACCTCGTTCACGGTGGAGGGCGGGGCCAGCAACACCATCGTGTTCCAGTTTCTGGAAAGCGGCACCATTGGCGCCGATGCGCTGGATTACCGCTATTCCGAGGACGGCGGCAGCACCTGGAAGACCGGCACCCTGGCCTCCAATGCCGCGCCGGTCATGCTGGGCGGGGTGCGTCTGAACATGTCGCCCGGGGCCACGGTGACCGCCGTGGATACCGCCAACGGGCACGAAGCGGGCAACGGCACCTGGCTGTACATCCGGCCCACGGCCATCTACAAGGGCGACGACGCCAACTCGACGGGTCTCACGGCAGAGCGGTACGGGGCAGCCGACATCGCGGCCACGGCGGATGGATCGTTCTCGCGCGATGTCATGGTGCGCATCGACCAGTCGGGCACGCTCAGCGGACCCATCAGCTATTCCTACAGCATGGATGGCGGTTCCACCTGGGTGCCCGCAACGGCGTCGGGCACGGGCGGGCCGGTGTCGCTGCTGGTGCCCGGCGGCTTCCTGACGCTGGCCTCCAACGGGGGCAACGCGCTGGCGGCGGGTGACCAGTTTGTCATCAAGCCGCACCGCGCCGCGCTGGAATACGAGATTTCGCCCGGCGAATACATGGCTGTGAACAACGTGGGCAAGGACATCTTCGGCGGGCTGTACCAGGCGCCGGGGCAGTCCAGCCCCACGGCGGTGTACGGCGGCGACGGGCGCAACCTGTTCGAGGTGATGGGCAGGCTGATCGCCTATACCGAGACGAACAGCCAGAGCGGCATCCAGAAGTCGCTGGACGAACTGGGCACCGCCTCCAAGGTCATCCTGACGGCGGCGGCGCGTGTGGGCGGCAAGGAGAACCGGCTTGACGTGGTGCAGGGCATCCTGGAGTCGCAGGAAGACGACCAGAAGATGCGCATGAGCAGCATAGAGGACGTGGACGTGGCCAAGCTGATGACGAAGCTCGCGCAGCAGCAGCTGACCTACAACAGCGTGCTCAAGTCGTCCTCCATGATCATGCAGATGAATCTCACGAACTTCCTGTAAAGGCCGGCACCCATGCTCATACTTACGCGTCGGCCAGGCGAAAGCCTGTACCTCGGCGACAACATTCGCATCACCATCCTTGGCATGCAGGGAAAGCAGGTCAAGATCGGGCTCGACGTACCCGGCGACATGGTCGTGTACCGAGAGGAAGTCTACCGGCGCGTCATGGAGGAAAACCGCATGGCGCTTGAAACCAGCAACGCTGACCTGCTTGCGGCGACACAAATATGGCACGACAGAACGAAAGAATAATCCAGACCCGGCTTGGCCGCCAGAAGGTGGCGCTGGACAAGGTGCTGTATTTCCCCCGGGGCATCATGGGCTTCGAGGACAAGCACGAGTTCACGCTGCTGCAACTGCGCGAGGGTGCGCCATTCCTGATCCTGCAAAGCATGGACGACCCGCGTCTGGGCCTGCTGGTGGGCGACCCGTACAGTTTCATCGAGGACTATCCCATCCGCGTTGGCGACGCGGAGCAGAAGCTGTTGCGGCTGCGCACCATCCGGCAGGTGGCGGTGCTGGTCACCGTGTCCATCCCGCCGGGGCGGCCCGAAAAGACGGCCCTGAACCTTACCGGACCCATCCTGATCAACCACGAGGCCCGGCTGGGCCTGCAAGTGCCCCAGACCGACGGTCGTTTTCCCTCGCAGTACTACCTGCACGAGCAGGGGGGCAGCCCGGTGGTGCGGGCTGCGGACGCGGAAGGGAATGCCGATGGGGACGGAGGCGCGGCGGAAGCCGGGGCCGGGAATGAAGAAGCGCAGGAACCCGGGGGCACTGCCGAAGGCGGGGCGTAGGCCCGGCTGTTCCGGACCGTTGTACACGGAATCATGCATGTGAAAGGGCGGCCCCTGACGGGGCCGCCCTTTCACATGGTGGCGGTACACGGAACCGGCACGGCAGGCTCCCGAATTTCCTGCGTGCCGGTGGAGGATGCTGCGCGTGTCAGTCGCCCCGGCGGGCGCGTTCCCCGGCCACCAGGCCGGAAAGGCCCATCTTGCGGATGCGGTAGCCCATCTGGCGCGGGGTTATGCCCAGTGCGGCGGCGGCGCGGTGCTGTACCCAGCCGTTGCGGCGCAGGGCGGCGATGATTTCGGCACGTTCGATGTCGCGCAGGGTGGCGGGGTGCGCATCGTCGTGGTGCATGCCCCTGTCCTCGAGAGCGGGGTGCGCAGGGTATGCGTGGTATCCGGCATGCTCGGCATGCCCGTCGCCATGCAGGCTGTGGGCTGCGGCGTCCCCGCCGTATGCCCCCATGACTCCGCCGGATCCGGTCAGGCCCGGCCCGCTGGACAGGACGGGATGCGCCCCGTCGGGCTGGGCGTTTTCGGTGGCGGAATGCTCCAGCAGCGGTTCCAGAAAGCGCCGGTCCACCTGCCCGGATTCGGACAGGATGGCCAGCCGCTCGATAAGGTTTTCCATCTCGCGCACGTTGCCCGGCCATTCGTGGCGGCGCAGCAGGTCCAGCGCGTCCGGGGCCAGGGTGATGACCCGGCGGTAGTCGCGTGCGGCCTTGGCCAGAAAGTGGTTCAGCAGCCGCTCCACATCGTCGGGCCGTTCGCGCAGCGACGGCACCCGGATGGGAAACACGCACAGCCGGTAGTACAGATCCTGGCGAAAGCGTCCCTGTTCGGAAAGCAGGGCCAGGTCGCGGTTGGTGGCCGCCACGATGCGCACGTCCACCCGGTGGGTCAGGTTGCTGCCCAGCCGTTCGAACTCCCGGTCCTGGATCACCCGCAGCAGCTTGGCCTGGATGCCGGGCGGCAGTTCGCCTATTTCGTCAAGGAATATGGTGCCCCTGTGGGCTTCCTCGAAGCGCCCGGCGCGCACGGCGGCGGCCCCGGTGAACGCGCCCTTCTCGTGGCCGAACAGTTCCGCCTCCAGCAGCGTTTCCGGAATGGAGGCGCAGTTCACCTTCACGAAGGGGTGGACCATGCGGTCGGAAAGATTGTGCAACAGCCGCGCGATGAGCGTCTTGCCCACGCCCGATTCGCCCAGCAGCAGCACCGTGGCCTTGGTGGGGGCCACGCGCTCTATCTGGCGCTGCACGTCCAGCATGGGCGCGCTGCGCCCCACGATGTAGTCGCCCCGTTCATCCAGCACGCGGGTGCGCAGCTTGACGTTTTCGCGGCGCAGGGTGTCCACCCGCTCGTTGACCTGTTCGTTCACGCTCAGGAACTGGGCCACCAGCGTGGCCACAATGCCCAGAAACTCCACGTCCTCGGAGGTGGAGACCTCGTCGTTGAACAAACGGTCCACGTTCAGCACGCCGATGGGCGCGCCCAGTTTCAGGATGGGGACGCCGAGAAAGGAAATCTTGCCCTTTTCCACCTTGCGCGCGCCGGTGCGGTCGAGAAACAGCGGGTCGGTGCGCACGTCGCGCACGATGTACGGGCGGGCGGTCTGAAAGATGGCGCCCGTCACCCCTTCATCCAGCCGGTACACGCCGCGGCTGCGTTCCTCGGGGGTAAGCCCGTGCGATGCGGCAATGACCAATTGTCCCGTCTCGCGGTCGGGCAGGGTGATGGTGGCGCGCTTCATGGACAGGGTTTCGGAAAGCACGCGCAACACGTCTTCGAGGGACTGCTCGAGATCGAGGGCCCGGTCGAAGACCTGGCTGATGGCGTAGAGGGCCTTGAGCTTCAGGCTTTGCAACGTGCATGGCATGTCGGGGACGTTGCAAGGATGGTTCCGTGGCGGCGGAACAGAATGGCGCAAGGAATAAGCGCGTAATTTCAGGGCATTATATTGTTGTAGGGGCGACTGGCGGAAGATGTTGAGTTGTGGATATTAACAATTATAGGAAAAAATAAGCGCACGAAATGTCATTTTTGAAAATATGACACTCCGTGCGCTTTGTTCCCGGAATTGCAACTGGTCAGTCCGGGTATACGCCATGCCAGCCGGTCATTGCTGCCAGGACCAACAGAGGGAACCTGACGAACCTGCCGAACTGGGCGAATCGGGGCGGATCGGGCGACCACGCCGGGCCTGACAAACAGGGGGGCAGGGCGTGTCCGTCAGTCTCCAGGGCGCTCGTCGGCATCGGCTTCGCCGGGGCCAAAGGCTTCTCCCCTGTTGCGGGGGGCGTCATGCCCACCGGCCCTGTTTGCCGTGTCTGACCTTCCTGGCGCACCGGGCGTTGCTGGGCTGTCCCCACGTTGCGCCGCGCCTTCGCCGGATCCGCTGGCAGAGGTGGCGGGTGCGACCGGCGCAGGGGCCGGAGAGAGCGCGGGAAGGCCGTCGATGGCCCGCACATGCACGTCCATCTGCGGGAAGGATATTTCTATGTCGTTCTCGCGGAACAGGCGGTCGATGACCCGGCGCAGGTCGGATGCGGTGGACGCGCCGTAGTTCAGGTCGTCCACCCATACCCGCAGCACGAAGTCGAGGCTGCTGGGGCCGAATTCCTGGAACAGCACGTTGGGCGCGGGGTCGCGCATCACGTGCGGGTGGTCGGCGGCGGCCAGTTTCAGCAGGTCGGTCACCTTGTCGATGTCCGAGCCGTAGGCCACGCCCACGGCAATGTCGCGGCGCATGCGCAGGCTGTTGCGGGTCCAGTTGGTGAGCCGGTTGGACACGAATTCCGAGTTGGGTACGAAGATCACGGCGTTATCGAAGGTTTCGACGGTGGTGGAGCGGATGCTGATCTTGCGCACCGTGCCCCATGTTTCGCCGATCTGGATGATGTCGCCCTCCTGCAGCGAGCGGCCAAAGATAAGGATCAGCCCGCTGAAGAAGTTGTTGAAGATGGTCTGCAACCCGAAGCCCAGGCCCACGCTGAGGCCACCGGCGATGACCGTCAGGCTGGTCAGGCTGACGCCAATGGCGTTCAGCACCACCAGGCCGAACAGCGCCCACAGGGCATAGGTCAGCCCGGTCTGCAGCGGCGGGATAACCCCGCGCTCCACGCGGGGCAGGCGCGCGGGCAGGTTTTCCAGAAACGAGGTGCCCACGGCGATGGCCGAGCGGGTAAGGTAGAACAGCAGCACCAGCCCCAGCACCCGTAGCGAGTTGAACGACACCGAACCCACGTTGACGTTCAGTTCCAGCGCCTGGCGCATCATGTACGGGCCGCCGGGGAAGGCGGACATCCACGGCAGCAGGGTGGCGGCGGCCACCACCCACATGGCGGGCGCGCCAAGGCCCAGCACCAGGCCGCGCAGCAGGGCGCGCATGCCCGTTTCCGGCAGGCGTTCCGCCAGCAGGGTCACGAAGGCCACCAGCACCGCGCCCAGTTGCAGGGCCACGGCCACGGCCAGCGCCACCAGAAAGAACGGGATGGCCAGCCGCGCCCAGCCGAACACCGCAGCCAGCAACGAGATGATGCACAGCGCGGGTTCACAGGCCAGCAGCACCTTTTCCAGCAGCGGCAGCACATGGGGTCTGCCGCGCCGGGCGCGCACGGCCAGCACCGCCACCATGCACAGCGCCCACACCGGGGCCAGCAGCACGGCGGGCGGATTCAGGAACAGCAGCAGCACGCCGATGGCTGCCGGGGCAAACAGCAACGAAAGGGGCGAGCGCAGCGGCACCCCGGCAAGGCCCGTGCCGCGCAGACTCCACACCAGGGTCAGTTCGCCCCACAGCAGCAGGAGGTGCGCGGGAACCACCACGGCCCGGTACACTTCGCCGCCGCGTGCCCACGAGGCGAAGTGCAGGGCAATGCCGATGGCGATCCACGGCCAGCTGCGTGCGGCCACGTTGCGGCAGCTTTCGGCCCAGCCCCCAGGCAGGCGGCAGCCGCGCCGCAGGGTCAGGCGGCCCAGCAGAAGCAGGGGCACGGCCAGGAAGGCAAAACGCAGCAGCAGCGCGCCCCAGTCGCGGGATGTCTGCGGAAATTCCGTGGCCAGTCGCACCTCCACCGTGTCGGACCATGCGGCCAGATTGGTGGGCAATGACTGCCATACCGTAAGATCCATCAGCGAACTGGAGGCCACCAGGTAATAGGTGCGCCACAATGCGGGCAGTTGCGCGTCGATCTGTTCCAGAGCCTGGGTCAGCTTGGCGTTGACCGCGTGGCCGGGGTCCAGGGCACGGGCAAGGCGGGTGCGCAGGGCCGTCAGGTTCTTGCGGCCTTCAGTGAGCTTGGCGAGGTATTCGGCCAGGTCCTTGGAAAGTTCGCTGGACCGTTCCGTGGCCAGATGCTCGGACAGTTCCTTGTCCAGCGCGGTGAAGTCGTCCAGGCGCTGGCGCACGGAAGCGTCCGTTGCCTCCATGGGGGCCAGCCGCCCTTGCAGGGTGCGCTGCACGCCCGCCAACTGGCGGCGGATGGCGGCCATTTCGCTGGGGTGGTTGCGGCTTAGCTGGTACAGCGCGAACAGGCGCTGGTAATCGCGCTGCACGGCGGCCACCTGGGTGTCCAGCGCCTTCGCCATGTCCGGCAACGACTTGCGCAACTGGTCGGCTTCCTCGACCAGGGCGGACAATTCCTGGCCGCGTGTCTGCCAGATGACGTCCATGGCCTGCTGCCCGTCTGGTGCATCCTGGGGTGCATTTCCAGGCAGGGCGGGCGCGCTGTCGGCGGTGGCGGCCAGCGCGGCGGGGGGGGCGAGCAGGCCGGACCGTGCGGGGTTCAGCCCGGCAAGCAGGGCCATGCCCAGCAGGGCAAGCAGCATGGTCAGGCGACGGGGGGAACGGAACGCAAGGCGTATGGGGGCATGAAGCATGGTGGTCTGCATCCTGTGAGGTTGCTGTTCGCGACGTCCAACTTGTGCCCCGATCATGTTCGCATGGGGCAGGCATATGCCGGACAAAAACCGGGCGTGAACCGGACTTCACCCTATACGCCGCCCCGGCGCGTTCTTCAACGTGGCCGGATGCGCCAGCGGCGCTTTGCGTTGGACGTCCTGATTTTTCGGCGGAAGCGCTTGCCCGGTTAGGGAAATTGGGCAAGAATGCAAGTATTCACGTCCATCATCGCCCCGCCGTGCTCCCGTTGGCCCGTGTTGCGCACAAGGCGTACACGGCCTGCGCGGAATGATCGTTCCGCCCCCGCCCGCTTGGTGTAACCGAAAGGAAGGCGCGGGCCATGGTTGGCGAATCCAGGAGGAAACCGGCATGACCCCGGCTTTGCCGCCCGCCGCGCTGGTGCCCGTGCCCGACCCCATACCGGGGCCGTGGGGGTGGTTTCAGGCGCTTCTGCTGCTCACCTTTGTGGTGCATCTGCTGTTCATGAACGTGGTGCTGGGCACGGGTGTGATAACCCTGTTCCGCTCTATGCGCACGCCGTTTGCGCCCAATGACCAGATCAACACGGACATCCGCGAGACGGCGGCCTGGGTGCCGCGCGCCATGGCCCTGGCCGTGAACTTCGGGGTGCCGCCGCTGCTGTTCCTGCAAGTGCTGTACGGGCAGTTCATCTACCCCAGCTCCATCCTGATGGCCACGTGGTGGCTGGGGATCGTGGGCTTTGTGATGATGGCCTACTACGGCTTCTACCTGTACGGCCTGGGGCACGCCGTGCTCGGCCCGCGCCGCACCCTGGTGGCGGGCATCAGCGTGGCGCTGCTGCTGGTCAACGCCTTCGTGCTTACCAACAACGCCACCCTGATGCTGGACCCGGCCCGTTGGACCGGCTACGCCGCCTCGCCGGGCGGCACCCTGCTGAACTGGGGCGAACCTTCGCTTGTGCCGCGCTATTTGCACATGGTGATGGGCGCGGTGGCCGTGGGCGGGTTGTTCATTGCCGGGCGCGCGAAGCTGCTGCAAAAGGCGGGCGGTCCGGTGGCCTCCGGCCCGCTGGGGCCGCAGGACTGGGAACTGCGCATCACCGAAGGTCTCAAGTGGTTCACCCACGCCACCTACGCCCAGTTCGTGCTGGGTACGTGGTTTCTGTTCAGCCTGCCCGGCCACCTGACAAAACTTTTCATGGGCGGGCACGGGCTGGCCACCGGGGCGTTTGCGCTGGGGCTGGCTGGCACGGTGCTGGCCCTTGTGGCCGCCCGGCAGCGCCGGGTGTGGCTGGCCGCCGGGGCAGCCACGGGCGTCATATTCCTGATGGCGGCCATGCGCGCCGTGCTGCGCGACGCCTGGCTGGCCCCGCACCTGGACGCCTCCATGGCCAAGGCGGCGGCGATTGCCGTCGTCCCGCCCCAGCTTCCCATGACAGGGCAGGAGGGCGCGGCGGCGCTGTTCGTGGTGTCTCTGGTGGCGGGCATTGCTGCAATCTGGTGGCTGGTGGTCATCGCCCGCCGCAGCGGGAAGGAGGCGTAGGCCATGCAGTACCCGGTCTGGCAACTGCCGGTGAACGGCGGCCTGCTCATCGCGCTCATTTCCGTCATCCACGTGTTCGTGGCCCAGTTCGCCGTGGGGGGCGGGTTCTTCCTGGTCATGGCGGAACGCAAAGGCCATGCGGAAGGCAACAATCATATCCTGCAATGGGTGAAGCGGCACAGCCGGTTTTTCGTGCTGCTCAGCATGGTTTTCGGCGGGGTGACCGGGGTGGGCATCTGGCTGATCATCTCGCTGGTCAGTCCGGCGGCCACCTCGCAACTGGTACACCTGTTCGTGTACGGCTGGGCCACCGAGTGGGTGTTCTTTCTGGGCGAGATAGCGGCGCTTCTGGTGTACTACTACACCTTCCAGCGCTGCATTTCCGGCCGCATGAACAAGAAGGACCACATGACGGCGGGCTGGCTGTACGCGCTGTTCGCCTTTCTGTCGTTGTTCATGATCAACGGCATCATCGGGTTCATGCTTACCCCCGGCGAATGGCTGCGCACCGGCAACTTCTGGGACGGGTTCTTCAACCCCACCTTCTGGCCCGCGCTGGTGTTCCGCTTTGCCCTGTGCCTGCTGCTGTCCGGCCTGTTCGCCATGATTACGGCCCTGCGCATTCCCCACCCGGCAACGCGCGAGGCCATGGTGTGCTGGTCGGCCAAATGGGTGTGCCTGCCGTTCATCGGGCTGTTGCTGGGCGCGGCGTGGTATTTCGCGGCGCTTCCGCCCGAACAGCAAGCCATGATCCTGCGCCGCACCGCCGACATCCGGCCCTTTGCCCTGGCCTGGCCGGTGGTTACCCCGCTGCTGTTCCTGGGCGGGCTGGCCTTTTTCGTGAAGGCCAGCGGCAGGGCGCGGGCCGTGCTGGCGGGCGTGGTGCTGCTGCTGGGCCTTGCGCAGGTGGGAACCTTCGAGTGGATGCGCGAGACGGGCCGTCGTCCGTGGGTCATCCACGGGTACATGTATTCCAACGGCATCCGCGCGGCGGATGTGGGGCGCATGCAACGCGAAGGCGCGCTGTCGCTTACCGCCTGGGCGGGCACGCACCAGGTGACCGACGCCAACCGCCTGGACGTGGGGCGCTTTCTGTGGGCGCAGCAGTGTTCCAGTTGTCACGGCATGGGCAACCCCATGCTGGACATGGTGCCGCGCGCGGCCAGACGCGGCGTGGCCGGGATGGAGGCGCAACTGGCCGGGCAGGGCAAGCTGTTGCCCTACATGCCGCCCTTCTGCGGCACCCCGGAGGAACGCAATGCGCTGGCGACCTATATCACCCATGAAGTGGAACGCCGTTTGGCGCGCTAGGCCGCCCGGATATGCAGTCATGATCTTTCGGCAGCAACGACGCAGGGAGATGCGACGATGAACAAGACCGACAACCGCCTGACCGAGAACCTGTTCCGCGTGTGGCTGATCGTGGTGGCCGTGTTCGCGGTGGGCTTTCTGGGCGCGCAACTGTTCGCGCCGTCCATGCGGCCCGCCGCAACACCTGCGGTATCGGGCCAGACTGCTCCGGGCCAGAATGTTTCGGGCCAGAACGCCACGGCGTCTCAGGCAGGGACTGGGGCCGGAGCGGGCACTGGCTATGGCCAACTGGTCACCGACGTGCCTCCGTTCGATCCCGGCAAGGATGCGTACGTGCTGGTGGCATGGAGCAGGCAGGGCATGCAGCACGTCACCGACGCGGAACCCGCGTGGACCCTGCTGCCCCCCGGTTCCACCCTGCGGGCGCAACTGGTGCATCGCGGCCCCGGCCCGCAGGCGGTGACCGAGGGCGCAACCCTTGCCTGGCGGCTGGACGGCGAGTCCAAACCTGCGTCCGCGCAGCCCGCCGCCGTGGCCGATTCGTCGCTCACCCCCGCCGGGCAGGCCGCCACCACGCCTGCCGCGAAGCCTGGCGATGGTGCCGCGCAGGCGAAAGCCCCGCAGCTTTCCGGCGAACTGAAGCTGGTGGAAGGCTCCACCCTGTACGAGGCCACGGGCATTCCCGTGCTGCCGTATGGCGAAAAGGACGGGTTCAACCCGTATCCCACGGTGACCGTGGAGGCGCGCGACGCCTCCGGCGCGTTGCTGGCCGTCACCCGCTGCGTGCTGCCGGTGTCCACCGAGATGGGTTGCCGCAACTGTCACGGCGGCGCGTGGAAGGTGGGCGGCGTGGCGGGCATTTCCGCGACCACCGCCGCCGACGTGCTGGACGTGCATGACCGCATCAACGGCACCGACCTGGCCAGGCGGGCCAAGTCCGGCACCACCGTGGTCTGTCGCAGTTGCCATGAACCGCAGGCCAAGGCCGATGCAGACAAGGCGGAGGCGGCCAAGCCGGGCGCAGCGCCTTCCGGCAAGGCCATGCCCCCCGCCATGTCCGCCGCCATCCACGGCTGGCACGCTGCCTACATGGCCGGGCGCGGCGCGGATGCCTGCAATGCCTGCCATCCTTCCGCACCCGACGGGGCCACCCGCTTCTGGCGCGACTATCACGTGACCAAGGGGCTGGACTGCACCCGCTGCCACGGAGTCATGGAGGACCACGCCCTGTCCCTGCTGCGCAAGGAGCAGGAAGCGGGCAACCTCGCTGCCGAGCGGTTGATGGGGGCCATCACGCCCGTGGCGGTCAAGGACGTGAAAGACATCGCCCCGCGCACCCCGTGGGTGAACCTGCCCGACTGCGCGGGCTGCCACGACTTTGCCGAAAAGCCCAGGTCGGCCACCGCCAGCGCGTTCAACAAGTGGACCGCCGATGCCGCAGGGCTGTACGCCGAGCGCGCCGACGACACCACCATGCTGCGCTGCCCGGCCTGCCACGGCGCGCCGCACGCGGTGTACCCGGCACGCAACCCGCTGGGGCGCGACCGCGACAACATTCCCCCCATGCAGTACCAGCAGCATGCCCGCGCCATGGGCGCTTCCGGCAACTGTTTCGTCTGCCATGGCGAAACGCCGGAATTCTCGGTGCATCACCCGCTGGTGGAACGCAAGGCGGTCACCGTCACCGTGCCGCAGGGGGCGAAGCTGGCCAAGCCGCGCGTCCCCTTCCCGCACGAGGCGCATACCCCCACCGTGGATTGCGGCACCTGCCACCACAAGGGCTACGTGGATGGCGGCCCCATGAAATGCGCCAGCAAGGACTGCCACGACGTGGTGGTGGATGCCGCAACCGGCACCCCCAGGGACCGTGAGAATCCGCGCTACTTCCGCAACGCCTTCCACGGTGAAGGGCCAAGCTGCAACGCCTGCCACGCCAGGCTGCTGGCGGCGGGCAAGGCGGCGGGGCCGGTGGAGTGCCGGGACTGCCACAAGGTCAAGCCGTAGGGCTCTGGGGTCCTTTTGTCTCCTGCCTGCCCGATCTGAAGGCTGGGGATTAAAGACTTGCAGTGCCGATAACGCTCACTATCTGACCACAACACATCCTACCGGGGCGCGCGGAACATACCGCGCGCCCCGTCCGTTTCTGGCGCGGCCCCGCGCGCCCATTCTGTCAAGAAAGACATATATAGCTGATAACGTGGAAGAAAGTGGCTTCCCATATCCGTGCGGTGTGGTATGCAGGGAATGCTGGGTGCCAGCTTCCGCGGGGCGGCATGCCGTTCCCCGCCCGCGCCCGGCGCGCACGTTTTGCGCGCAACCCGCATCCATCGTCAGGAGGCACACATGAAAATGAACCGGCGGGGCTTCATCAAGCTTGCTGCCACGGGCGCCGTGGCCACTGCGTTCGGCGGGTTGGGCATCAGCCTTGCCCCGGTCGCGGTCCACGCCGAAGGGTTGGCCATCGACAAGGCCACCCTGACCAACTCTGTCTGTTGCTATTGCGCCGTGGGCTGCGGCCTGCTGGTCTGGACCGACCCCGCTACCGGGCGCACCATCAACATCGAAGGCAACCCGGACCACCCCACCAACGAAGGCACCCTGTGCCCCAAGGGGTCGTCCATCTGGCAGACCACAGAGCAGAGCCAGCGCATCACCAAGGTGCTGTACCGCGCCCCCGGCAGCGACAAGTGGGAAGAAAAGTCGTGGGACTGGGCGCTGCCGCGCATCGCCCGCAAGATCAAGGATACCCGCGACGCGTCGTTCGAGGCCGTCAACGACAAAGGCCAGCCGGTCAACCGCACCCGCGCCATGGCTTCGGTGGGGTCCGCCGCCATCGACAACGAGGAGGGCTGGCTGCTGCAGGCCATGCACCGCTCCCTCGGCCTGGTGTACCTGGAGAGCCACGCCCGCATCTGACACAGTTCCACTGTGGGGGCTCTGGCAGAGTCCTACGGACGCGGCGCGATGACGAATCACTGGATCGACCTCAAGAACAGCGACGTGTTGCTGATCATGGGCAGCAACGCGGCGGAAAACCACCCCATCTCGTTCAAGTGGGTAACCCGCGCCCAGCAGCGCGGAGCAACGCTGATCCATGTGGACCCGCGCTTCACGCGCACCTCGGCCAAGGCGGACCTGTACGCGCCCATCCGTTCGGGCACGGACCTGGTGTTCTTTGGCGGGCTGATCAAGCACATTCTGGATAACGAACTGTATTTCAAGCAGTACGTGGTGGACTACACCAACGCTGCGTACCTTGTGGGGCCGGACTACGACTTCAAGGACGGCCTGTTCTCCGGCTTCAACCCGGAAACAGCCAGCTACGACCGCAAGAAGTGGGGCTTCGTCACCGACGACAAGGGCGTGACCCTGAAGGACCCCACTCTGAAGGACCCGCGCTGCGTCCTGCAAGTGATGCGCCGCCACTACGCCCGCTACGACCTGAAGACCGTGGTGAACGTCACCGGCATGCCGGAAGACAAGGTGCTGGCGGTGTGGAATTCCTTTGCCGCCACGGGCAAGCCGGACAAGGCGGGCACCATCCTGTACGCCATGGGCCAGTGCCAGCACACCGTGGGCGTGCAGAACATCCGCGCCCTGTCCATGATCCAGATGCTGCTGGGCAACATCGGCATCGCGGGCGGCGGGGTGAACGCGCTGCGCGGCGAGTCCAACGTGCAGGGCACCACGGACATCGCCCTTCTGTGCGACAACCTGCCCGGCTACCTGCCCATTCCCCGCTCCATCTGGGCCGACTACGACGCCTACGTGAAGGCGGGCACCCCGGTTACCAGCGACCCGCAGAGCGCCAACTGGTGGTCAAACCTGGACAAGTACGCGGCGTCCCTGCTGAAGGCCATGTATCCCGCGGCAGACCACAAGGAAGCGTACACCTGGCTGCCCAAGATCGACGACACCAAGGTGGTGGAATACTCCTGGCTGTCGCTGTTCGAGCGCATGTACAACGGCGGCTTCAAGGGTGCGTTCGTGTGGGGGCAGAACCCCTGCGCGGGCGGGGCCAACGCAGGCAAGAACCGCAAGGCCATGGCCAGGCTGGACTGGGCGGTGATGGTCAACCTGTTCGAGAACGAGACCTCGCTGTTCTGGAAGGGCCCCGGCGTCAATCCCAAGGACGTGAAGACCGAGGTGTTCTTTCTGCCCGCATGCATGAGCGTGGAAAAGGACGGCTCGGTGGCCAACTCCGGCCGCTGGCTGCAATGGCGTGAAAAGAGCGCCAGGTTCATGGGCGATTCCATGAGCGACGGCGACATCGTCATTCGGTTGTTCGAGGAAGTGCGCAAGCTGTACAAGGCAGAGGGCGGCAAGCACCCGGAACCCATCCTGAATCTGGACACCGCGTACCTGAAGGATGGGGCGTACGACGCCAGTGCGCTGGCCAAACGGCTCAACGGCACCTTCCTGAAGGACGTGACCATTGCCGACAAGCAGTGGAAGGCGGGCCAGCAGGTGCCGGGTTTTGCCGCGTTGCAGGCCGATGGCTCCACCGCGTGCGGCTGTTGGATATTCTCCGGCTGCTACACCGAGCAGGGCAACATGATGGCCCGGCGCGACCGCACCCAGACCCCGGAGCAGGCGGCCATCGGCCTGTTCCCCAACTGGTCGTATGCCTGGCCCGCCAACCGGCGCATATTGTACAACCGCGCCGGGGTGGACCAGACGGGCAAGCCCTTCGACCCCAAGCGCGCCGTCATTGCCTGGAACGGCGAAAAGTGGGTGGGCGACGTGCCCGACGGCGGGTGGAAACCCGGCGAAAAGCTGCCGTTCATCATGGTGCGCGAAGGGCGCGGCCAACTGTTCGGCCCTGGCCGGGTGGACGGCCCCTTGCCGGAGCACTACGAGCCCTTTGAAAGCCCGCTGGCGGGCAACCCCCTGTCAGCGCAACGGGTAAACCCCACAGCCCTGCACTTCGCGCACGAGGAAAAGGCCGTGCGCGATCCGCGCTTCCCCTACGTGTGTACCACCTATCGGGTGACCGAGCAGTGGCAGTCCGGCACCATGACCCGCAAGACCGCGTGGCTGAAGGAAATGCAGCCCGATGGTTTCTGCGAGATGAGCCGCGAGCTGGCGGCCAAGCTGGGCGTGCAGAACGGCGAACAGGTGGTGCTGGAATCAGTGCGCGGCAAGGTGCAGGTGGTGGCCATCGTCACCCCGCGCCTGAAGCCGTTCACCGTCATGGGCGAAACCGTGCATCAGGTGGGCATTCCCTGGCAGTTCGGCTGGGGTCAGAAGAAGAACGCCACGTTCGACTCGGCCAACCTGCTGTCGCCTTCGGTGGGCGACCCGAACACGGGCATCCCTGAAACGAAGGTGTTCATGGTCAACGTGAGAAAAGTGCAGCCCGGAAAGCAAGGGTAGGTGAGTCATGAGCGAGAACAAGGGCAAGACCTTCTTCATCGACCAGACCCGCTGCACCGCTTGCCGGGGCTGTCAGGCCGCGTGCAAGCAGTGGAAGAAGCTGGCCGCCGATGAAACGGTGAATACCGGCAGTTACCAGAACCCGCCGGACCTCAATGGGCACACCTTCAAGCTGGTGCGTTTCAACGAGGTGGAAGTGGACGGCAAGCTGAAGTGGGTGTTCTTTCCCGAGCAATGCCGCCACTGTCTGGAACCTCCGTGCAAGATGATGGCGGATGCCTTCATCCCGGACGCCATCATCCAGGACGAGGCCACCGGCGCGGTGATCTATACGGAAAAGACAAAGGACCTGGACTACCAGACCATCCGCGAGGCGTGCCCCTACGATATCCCCCGCAAGGAGGAATCCACGGGCCTGCTGACCAAGTGCAACATGTGCATCGACAGGGTGCGTGCGGGCATGCTGCCTGCCTGCGTCAAGACCTGCCCCACGTTCACCATGCACTTCGGCGACCGCGACGAGATGCTGGCCATTGCCCGCACGCGGCTGGCCGAGGTGCAGAAGACATCCCCGGCAGCCCTGCTGGCCGATTCCGACCTGGTTCGGGTGCTGTACCTGTGCGAGGTACACCCCAGCCTCTACCACCACCATATGGTGGCCGACGCCGGGAGCGGGCCACAGGGGAAATTCGCGCAAGACCGCATCGGGCCGTTCAGCCGCCGGGCGCTGCTGGCCATGCGTCCCTTGCGGATGGGGTAGGGGCAGGGCCGGGGTGGCGGCATCCGCTGCTTTCGGCCAATACAGGCAAGACAGACGGGCCGTCCGCGCGATGCGGGCGGCCCGTTTTGCATGCGTGCTTGCGCTCCGCCGGTTCGCGGATCATGCGCGCAGGGCGGAACAGGGCAGATCAGGCAGGTCAGGTCGGAACAGGGCCTGCGTGCAGACCGTGGGCCATGGTCGTCGTCCTTCCGGGCTGGCGGAGGCATCGGCCCGGTTGCAGGAACGAGCGGCGCGGCAGCTACTTCCGGTATGCCCGGAAAAAGACGGCAACGGCGGCATCCACCGCCTTGTTGATGGCTTCCGCGTCGGCCTCCTCGCGCATGCCGAGCATGATCGGCATCACGATGGGGGCCTCGCACAGCGAATAGAATTGATCCGCCGCCATTTCGGGGTCCGGCACATCAAGGACGTCCGCTCCGTTCGCACGGCCAAGGTAGTTGGCAAGCGGGGTTCTGCCGCTCTGGATGCACGCCTCGTAGAAGCTGCGCCCGATTTCGGGAAAGCGGGCAACTTCATGGTACAGGATGCGCATGAGCGCGACGGAAGCTTCGCTGACGAAAAGCTCAAGATACCGCCTGCCATAGGCCGTAAGGACGCTGACCATGTCTTCGGAGTGGTCGGGAAGCACAAGGCTTGCGGCTTCCGTCTGCACAAGATCATGCAGGTATGCCTCGAACAGTTCTTCCTTGCTGTTGAAATAGGCGTACAGCGTGCCCTTGGAGCCGCCGAGCGCGGCAGCTATCCGCGACATCGACGTTCCCTGGAAGCCGTTTTCGAGAAAAAGGGTGCCTGCGATGTCGAGAATTTCTTTTCTCCTGTCGCGCGGCGGGCGGCCCCGAGCCATGGCGTGTACCTTCCTTTGAGATGATGGGCGCAACATACCCGAGTTGGCTGGGTGTTGACAGTAGGCTGTATGAACCGTACAGTACGGTCATTAAATTAATGACGCAAGCCCCTGACGACGATTTTGTCGCGTTATTCCCGGTTGGCGCCCATCGCCGGGCGGCATACGCCCCCTGCCGACTGTTCCTTCCGGGGCTGCCGGGTCTGTCCCGGCCCGTTTTGATTCGTCCCGCGTGACGCTCTTCCGCATATCGGAACAACAGCCAACATCCCGCGAACCAGCAAGGATTCTTCATGTTCAATAGTGCAAGAACAACACTCGTGCTCGGGCTTGTCCTGCTTGCAACGGCGCTTGCCGGTTGTGGCCAGGACCAGCCTGCCGTCGCGCCCACTCCGGACCCGGAAGTTTCGGTGTTTGTCGTTCACCCCCGCCCGGTGACCCTTTCCACCGTGTTGCCAGGGCGGGTTTCTGCGTTGCTGGTTTCGGAAGTCCGCCCGCAGGTTGGCGGCATCATCCAGAAACGATTGTTCCGCGAAGGGGCGGACGTGAAGGAAGGCGAGGCGCTCTACCAGATCGACCCCGCCACCTACCAGGCTGCATACGACAGCGCCAGGGCAGCACTGACCAAGGCCGAGGCCGTCGTGGAGCCTGCCAGGCTGAAGGCCGAACGGTACGCGGACCTGGTGAAGACCAACAGCGTGAGCCGTCAGGACAACGACGACGCCCAGGCAGCGTACAGGCAGTATGTGGCCGAGGTGGCGGCGGCAAGGGCTGCGCTGGAGGCGGCGCGCATCAACCTTGGGTATACCCGGATCACCGCGCCCATTTCAGGGCGCATCGGTCGTTCCGCCGTAACCCCCGGCGCGCTGGTCACCGCCAACCAGGCCGAGGCCCTGGCCACGGTGCAGAAGACCGATCTGGTGTACGTGGACGTTACCCAGTCCACCGGCGATCTGCTGCGGCTTCGCCGGGTGCTGGCCGATGGCCGGGTGCGCAAGGGCGGCGCCGACACCGCAAAGGTGCGGCTGCTGTTCGAGGATGGCAGCGCATACCTGCAGGAAGGCACGTTGCAGTTCTCGGACATCTCCGTGGACCAGAGCACCAGCGTGGTGACCCTGCGTGCCCAGTTCCCCAACCCGAACCGCGAACTGCTGCCGGGCCTGTACGTGCGCGCCGTTCTGGAAGAAGGCGTGAACGAGCGTGCCATACTTGTTCCCCAGGCCGCCGTGACCCGCGACCCCAAGGGGAATCCGCTGGTGATGCTGGCCGGCCCCGGTGATGCCGTCGAGGCGCGGTCCATTGTCGTGGACAGGGCCATTGATGGCGATTGGCTGGTGCGTACAGGGCTGGACGAGGGCGACCGGGTGATCGTGGAAGGTCTGCAAAAGGCACGGCCCGGCGTCAGGGTGAACATCGTCAATGCCAATGCCCCGGCGGACCGGGACTCTGCCGCGCGTCAGTAGCCGGGAGCTGCATCATGGCCAGATTTTTCATTGATCGTCCGGTATTCGCTTGGGTTATCGCCATCATCATCATGCTGGCGGGCGTCCTGTCCATTCTCAACCTGCCGGTTGCCCAGTACCCCGGCATCGCACCGACGGCGATCACCATTACCGCCGTGTACCCCGGCGCTTCCGCCAAGACCATGGAGGACACCGTCACCCAGGTCATTGAGCAGAACATGAAGGGGCTGGACGACTTGCGCTACATGTCCTCGTCCAGCGACGCTGCGGGACAGGCCTCCATTGTCCTTACCTTTGATGCGGGCACCAACCCGGACATCGCGCAGGTGCAGGTCCAGAACAAGCTCTCGCTGGCCACGCCCATGCTGCCGCAAGCGGTGCAACGGCAGGGCATCTCGGTCAACAAGAGTTCGTCGAACTTTCTGACCGTGGTGGCCCTCATGTCGGACAACCCCGACATCACGGACAGCGACCTTGACGACTACGCCGCCACCTACCTGCGCGACCCCCTCAGCCGTGTGGACGGCGTGGGCGAAACCATGCTTTTCGGCGCGCAATACGCCATGCGCGTGTGGCTGGACCCGAACAAGCTGCAAAGCTACGGCATGGATCCTTCCGACGTGGCGGCGGCCATCACTGCCCAGAACGCCCAGGTGGCCGTGGGGCAGATCGGCGGTGCGCCCGCCGTCGCGGGGCAGCGGATGAGCTTTACCATCCAGTCGCAGACGCTGTTGCAGACCCGCGAGGATTTCGAGCGGATCGTGCTGCGCGCCAACCAGGATGGTTCGGTGGTGCGCCTTGCGGACGTGGCGCGGGTGGAACTGGGCAGCGAAAGTTATGACATGGTGGCGCGCCTCAATGGCAAGCCCGCCTCGGGCATTGCCGTCAAGCCCGCCACGGGCGCCAATGCGCTCACCACGGTCAAGCGTTTGCAGGCGACCATGGAAGAACTGGCGGTCAACCTGCCGCAGGGGGTGCAGTATTCGTTCGTGTACGACACCACCCCCTTCGTGCGGGTAAGCATCGAAGAGGTGGTCAAGACACTGGCCGAAGCCATCGCGCTGGTGGTTCTGATCATGTACCTGTTCCTGCAGAACATGCGTGCCACGCTCATTCCGACCATCGCCGTTCCCGTGGTGCTGTTGGGCACCTTCGGGGTGCTGGCGGCCTTCGGCTTTTCCATCAACATGCTGACCATGTTCGGGGTGGTGCTGGCCATCGGCCTGCTGGTGGACGATGCCATCGTCGTGGTGGAAAACGTCGAACGCATCATGGCCGAAGAGGGGCTGTCCCCCAGGGAAGCCACCCGGAAGTCCATGGGTGAAATCACCGGGGCGCTGGTGGGCATTGCGCTGGTTCTTTCGGCGGTGTTCATTCCCATGGCCTTCATCAAGGGGTCGTCGGGGGTCATCTATCGCCAGTTCTCGCTTACCATCGTTTCGGCCATGGCGTTGTCGGTCCTTGTGGCCCTCGTGCTCACCCCGGCCCTGTGCGCCACATTCCTGAAGCCCCTGCACGCGCATGGACATCAGGCCCAGACCGGGTTCTTCGGCTGGTTCAACCGCACGTTCGACCGGGGCGTCCGGGGGTATCGTCGCCAGGTTGCCGGAGTGACCGGGCGGGTCGGCAGAATGATGTGCATCTACGTGTTGCTGCTGGCAGGCATGGGGTACCTGTTCCTGCACCTGCCCACCGCATTTTTGCCGGAAGAGGATCAGGGCAACATTTTCAGCATGGTGCAGTTGCCCCCCGGCGCACCGCAGGAACGGACCCTGGAAGTGCTGCGCCAACTGGAACATCACTTCATGGAGAACGAGAAGAAGACCGTGGGTTCGCTGTTCACCATCGCCGGGTTCAGCTTTGCCGGCAGCGGGCAGAATACCGGCATGGCCTTTGTGGACCTGAAGCCGTGGAACGAGCGCAAGGGTCTGGAAAACAGCGCCTTTGCCGTTGCGGAAAGGGCCATGCAGGCGTTTGCCGAAAACAGGGACGCGGTTGTCAGCACCCTTACGCCGCCTGCGGTGGCGGAACTGGGCAACGCATCAGGGTTCGACCTGTTCCTGACGGACAAGGGCGGGCTGGGGCACGCACAGCTGATGCAGGCACGTGACCAACTGCTGGGAATGGCGGCGGAAAACCCAGACATCGCCTACATGATTCCCAACGGTCAGGATGACACGCCGCAGTTCCAGATCGACATTGATGTGGCCAAGGCGGCGGCCCACGGGCTGAACATGGGTGACATCAACGAAACCCTCGGCACGGCATTGGGCGGCGTCTACGTCAACGACTTTATCGACCGGGGCCGCGTGAAAAAGGTCTTCATGCAGGGGGATGCGCCATTCCGCATGCTGCCTGAAGACATTGCCAACTGGCACGTGCGCAACGCGCAGGGCAAGATGGTGCCGTTCTCGGCGTTCTCGGCCAGCCGCTGGATATATGGTTCGCCGCGCCTGGAACGCTACAACGGCCTGCCTGCCCTGGAACTGATCGGCAACTCCATGCCGTGGATCAGCACCGGCGACGCCATGCGGGCCATCGAGCAGATGGCCGCGCAACTGCCCCCCGGCATTGGCGTGGAATGGACCGGTCTGTCCTATCAGGAACGCATGAGCGGCTCGCAGGCCCCGGCGTTGTATGCCATCTCCATCCTTGTGGTGTTCCTGTGCCTGGCCGCGCTGTACGAGTCGTGGTCGGTGCCCACGGCGGTCATCCTGGTGGTGCCGCTGGGCATCATCGGGGCGCTTGCGGCCACCATGGCCAGGGGCCTGAACAACGACGTGTTTTTCCAGGTGGGCCTGTTGACCACCATCGGCCTCGCAGCCAAGAACGCCATCCTCATCGTGGAGTTCGCCATGCATCTGGTGAAGGCGGGCACGCCCTTGCTGGAAGCCACGGCGGAGGCGGCACGACTGCGGCTGCGGCCCATCCTGATGACCTCGCTGGCCTTCCTGCTGGGGGTGCTGCCCATGGCCATCAGCACGGGGGCCGGGTCCGGCAGCCAGCGGGCCATCGGCACCGGGGTCATCGGCGGCATGCTTTCGGCCACGGTGCTGGCGGTGTACTTCGTGCCCGTGTTCTTTGTGATGGTCTACACCCTTGCCACACGCGGACGAAAGACCGTGAACCCGGACACGACGGATTCCGGAACACTGGCCGATGCACCGTCTTCCCCTGACAATCCTGCCGGAAACCCCGGCGAGGTGACGCGATGAATCGCACGACATGCATGCTCAGGACCGTCCGGCTGGCGACAGTGGCGACGTTGGCCGCCCTGGCGCTGGCGCTGCTGGCCGGTTGTTCGCTGATACCGGAATACCACCGGCCCACGCCAGACCTGCCCGCCGCCTGGAACACGGGCGGCGCGGCGGGGCAACCGGCCTCCGTTGTCGCCGCGTCTCCGGCCATGCCGCAAGACTGGCGGCAGGTGGTGACCGATGCGCCCATGGCGCGCCTGATCGATCTGGCTCTTGCCAACAACCGCGACCTGCGCGTGGCCGTACTGCAGATAGAGAAGGCCCGTGCCCAGCACGCCATTGCGCGGGCCGAGCTGTTTCCGCATATCGACGCCAGCGGCGGGGCGGACATGGGGCGCACCTCGGCCCCGGTGTCCTCCACGGGAGATGCCTACACGTCACATACGTACAGCGCGGGCGTGGGCTTCAGCGCCTTTGAGCTGGACCTGTTCGGGCGCGTGCGCAGCCTGAAGGAACAGGCCCTGGAACAGTACCTGTCCGCCGACGCCTCGGCCCGCAGCGTGCAGCTTACGCTGGTGGCCGAGGTAGGCCAGGCCTATCTGACCCTGGTGGCTGACCGCGAACAGCTGGATCTGGCGCGCGAAATACTGGACACGGAGCGTGCTTCGTTCGCCACGGTGAAAAACCGCTACGAGAGCGGCATCGCCGGGGAACTGGACGTGGTCCGGGCCCAGACCACGGTGGATACCGCCCGCGTGAGCGTGGCCGCCGCCGAGGCCCGGATGACCACGGACGAGAACACCCTGGCCCTGTTGCTGGGCATGCCGCTTTCTCCACATCTTGTTCCGGCCCGCACGTTGGCAGACGTGGCCCCACTGGCGGGTCTGCCCGCCGGGTTGCCGTCCGAAGTGCTGGCCCGCAGGCCCGACGTGGCGGCGGCGGAACATACCCTGAAGGCGGCCAACGCCAACATCGGCGCGGCGCGGGCCGCGTACTTCCCGCGCATCGGGCTTACCGCCAGCTACGGCAACGCCAGCACGGAAATGAACGACCTGTTCCGCGCGGGTTCGCGCACCTGGAGTTTCGTGCCCCAGGCCACCCTGCCCATCTTCCACGCCGGGGCCATCCGCGCCGGGGTGGAATCGGCCGAGGCCGAGCGGGACATCCAGGTGGCCCAGTACGAAAAGACCGTGCAGACGGCCTTCAGGGAGGTGTCCGATGCGTTGGCGCAGGGCACGTCGCTGACCACGCAGGCCGAGGCGCAGGCCTCGCTGGTGCGGGCCACGGGCAAGGCCTACACCCTGTCCACCCAACGCTACGAGCATGGCGTGGACGATTATCTGTCCAAACTTGACGCACAGCGGGCGCATGCATCCGCCCGGCAGAACCTGGTGACGGTGCGGCTTTCGCAATCCGGCAATCGCCTGACCCTGTTCAAGGCATTGGGTGGCGGCTGGAACGGCGAACCCATGTCCGGCACAGGGCAGGCAGCCGTGAAGAGTGTCGAGGCCTCCGCATCCGCCGGGACCAACTGAGGGGTGACCGCCCCCCCGATCTGGTCGCCCCGCCTCCTCCTCCGTATGGCGCCCGGCGGTGCGCCATACGAAAGCCCCCGCGAATTTTCGCGGGGGCTTTCCCGTTCCGGAGGGAGGCGGGTGAACAACCTGTCGGAACACCCTGTCTAGCGCAGCTTGCGCAGCAGCCGGTAGAACTGCGCGCGTGAAAGGCCCGAAAGCTGCTGGGCCTTGCCCATGTCGCCGCCCGCGTAGGCCATGAGGTTCTGGAAGTAGTCCACGGCGGCGCGTTCCAGCGCCACGTCGCGGTAGGTCATCCAGGTGGGAATGGACAGCCCGGCCAGCGGCTGGTCCGGGGAATCGCCTTCGGCCTGGTCCGCCCGCGTCCCCCCGGCGGTGGCGCGCACGTGGCGCACCCGGATGTGTTCGGGCAGATGCACGGGGTGCAGGGTGCGCACATCGCCCGCGAAGGCGATCATGGTTTCCATGGTGTTGCGCAGTTCGCGCACGTTGCCCGGCCAGTGGTGGGCGCCCAGTGCCCGCAGCAGTTCCGGCGTCAGGATGCGCGAGGACAGGCTGTTGCGTTCGCAGTACTGGTGTACGAAATGTTCGGCCAGCGGGCGCAGGTCGCCTTCGCGCTGACGCAGGGGGGGCAGGGCGATGTGCATGGCCCGCACCCGGTACAGCAGGTCCTCGCGGAATTCGCCCCGCCGGGCCATGATCGGAAGGTCGCGGTTGGTGGCGGCCACCAGCCGGAAGTCGCACTCCACTTCCTGCCTGCCGCCCACGGGGCGGAAGCGCCGTTCCTGCAGCACGCGCAGGAAGGTCTTTTGCAGCACCGGGGGCAGCTCGCCTATTTCGTCAAGGAACAGCGTGCCGCCGGATGCCTGGCGGATCAAGCCTTCCGCGTCGCGGTCTGCCCCGGTGAAGGCCCCGCGCACATGGCCGAACAGCACGCTTTCCGCCAGATTTTCGGGCAGCGACGCGCAGTCCACCACCACGAAGGGGCGGCCAGCCCGGTTGCTGTTCTCGTGGATGGCGCGCGCGGCCAGTTCCTTGCCGGTGCCTGTTTCGCCGGTGATCAGCACCGGCACGTCGCTTTGCGCCGCCTTGGCCACCAGGTCCAGACATTCCATGAAGGCCGCGCTTGCGCCCACAAGGCCGGAAGGGTTGAACTGGCGTCCCTGCTGGGCGGTGCGCGCCAGCTTTTCGTTGCGAAATTCCAGCGCGCGCAGGATGGCCAGGCGGATGGCCCCGACCGGCGCACCCTTGGTGATGTAGTCCCATGCCCCGTTGCGCACGGCCATTTCCGCCGACTGTTCGGCGTCTGCGCCGGTGATGATGATAACCTCCGGGTGCAAGGGCGAACCGACAAAGCGCGGCAGCGCCTCCAGCCCGTTGCCGTCGGGCATCAGCACGTCCAGCAGCACCACGTCGCCGAAGCCTGCGTCCGCATGGGCCAGCCCGTCGGCCAGCGATGCGGCCCGCAACGGGATGTGGCCCATGTCCTCGGCAAGGTCGGCCAGGGTTTCCGCTACCAAGGGGTCGTCGTCGATGATGAGGATTTCAGACATCTTCCGGACTGTACGTCTTTTCAAACAAAATATGCAAGCGTCGAGATAATTCTTCGCCCGTGAACGGCTTGCCGATCAGGGTCATGTCCGCGTCCTGCAGTTCTTCCGGGGTGATGTCGCACTGATTGCCGGTACACAGCACCAGCGGCAGGGTGTGGCCGTGCGCGCGGATGGCCCGCGCCAGTTCCGTGCCGGAAAGCCCCGGCATGCGCAGGTCCAGCAGCGCCACGTCATAACGTCCCGCCGCCAGCAGGCGCAGGGCCTCATCCGCCTCTCCGGCGCCGGTGGAGCGGTGCCCCAGGGCGTGCAGCATGTCCGCCACGGACTGGCGGTAGTCGTGTTCGTCGTCCACCACCAGCACGTGCAGCGGGCGCTGGCCGGGCCGGCTTGGCTGGTCTGGCTGGTCTGGCTGGTCTGGCTGATCTGCCTGATCTGGCTGTGCTGGCGCAGGCGGGGGCGCCGTGAGGAGGGCAGGTCCATTCGCTTGGGCAGATTGCTCGACGGGGACCGGTTCCAGCAGGGGCAACAGCACGTCAAAGCGCGCTCCCTGCCCGGGCTGGGAATGGGCGCGTACCGTGCCGCCGTGCTTGCGGGCGATGCCATGCACCATGCTGAGCCCCAGGCCGGACCCGATGCCCTGCGGTTTGGTGGTGAAGAACGGCTCGAACACCCGTTCCAGATGGGCGGCTGACATGCCAAGGCCCGAATCGGCCACCGAAAGGCGCACATAGCGGCCCGGCGACAGTTCGGGATAGCTGCGCAGCACGTCGTCGCCCCCAAGCTCCAGCGTCTCCAGGGTCACGTCCAGCAGGCCGCCTTCGGGCATGGCATGCACGGCATTGGTGTACAGGTTCAGCAGCAGTTGGTGGATCTGGGTGGCGTCGCCATGCACGGGCAGGGGCGTGACGGGCAGCAGGGTGCGCAGGGTGATGTTGGGCGGGGTGGACGGCTTGATCAGCTGCAGGGCGTCGTCGATGGTACGGCCCATATCCAGGGTGGCGTAAGGTTCGTCCGCCGGACGGCCGAAGGCCAGCAACTGGCGCACCACGTCGCGTGCCCGCAACGCGGCCCGCAGGATGCGGTCTGCCCGGGCGGCGGCCCTGCCCGTCAGCCCCGTGTCGCAGAGCATTTCGATGTTGCTCATGATGACGCCAAGGACGTTGTTGAAGTCGTGGGCGATGCCCCCGGCCAGCGTGCCCACGGCCTCCATCTTCTGGGCCTGGCGCAGTTGCCGCTCCAGGGCCACTTCGTGGGCCACGTCCTCGGCAAGCCAGGCCACCCGGTGTACCCGGCCCGTTTCGTCGGTGATGGGGTACAGGGAATGGTCAAGGATGAAGACGCCGCGGGCATCCCTGAAGGTGGCGGGCGAGGCCGAGGCCACGACGCTTTCCAGAACCGCGTGCCGCCTGTGGCGCAGTTCTTCCGGAACATATTCCCCCAGCCAGTTGCCCAGCATGGCTTCCGGCGTCGTGCCCAGACGTCCGGCCCCTGTGGCGTTGCAGGCCAGCACGCGGCCCGTGGCGTCGAGCAGAAAGGCGCTGAGGCGCGGCGCGTTCAGCAGGGCGCGCAGGTTGGCCTCGCTTTCGCGCAGCGAGTGCTGCTGCATGATGCGCGCAAACGCGCTGCCGCCCTGCGCGGCCACGGCTTCCACGTGGTGGCGCGCCGCCTTGTGCATGGGACCGGGACCGCGCGTGCCCACCAGCAGGCAGGCCACCGCCTGCCCTTCGTGCGCCACGGGCAACAGGTGCGCACAACTGATGCCCGAAGCCGCCGCCAGCGCATCCAGTTCCGCATCGCCGGTAAGAATGCAGCACGATTCCTGTTCCGGCGGCGTTTCCGGCACGGGGCGGCCCGCCGCCATCAGGCGTGTGGCGGGCGTGCCCGACGGCAGGCGGCGCACCCGTTCCAGCGTTACGGGATCGAACCCCTGTGCCGCCACCAGCCGCCATTCGTCCTTGCCCCCGGCGTTCGGGGGATGGGACGCCGCATCCAGCGGATCGGGCGGCGTGGTCACACGCAGCCATGCCGCGCCCGCATCCACACTGTCAGCGCGCAGGGCGGTGCGCAGGCATAGTCCCAGGCAATCTTCCACGGAATTGGTGATGCCGAGTGCCAGCAGCAGGTCGCGCTGCAAGCGCAGCAGTTCGTCCCGCTGACGCTGGTCGGTGATGTCCTGGACCATGCCGTGCATCACCTCCGGCTGCTTGTGCCCGGTACGGGCCGATGCGCCGAAGGTCACCTGCTGCCGCGCGTGGCGGTACTGCCCGGTGGGGCCGCGGTAGCGGTATTCCACCAGCGTGGCATCCCTGTGCTCCATGCCGAGGTACAACTGCCCGGCCACCCGGCCCCTGTCCTCGGGGTGAATGTGCTCGAAGAACTGGGCGAACGACGGGGCTTCCGCCGCCAGCGGAAAGCCGAACATGCGGAACAGGTTGTCCGACCACTGGCCGTGGCCGGTTTCCACATCACGCCAATAGCTGCCCAGACGACCGATGCGTTCGCCGTGCTCCAGCAGGTCGCGGCTGTGGCGCAGGGCCGATTCCGCCCGACGGCGTTCGGTCACTTCGCGCCGCAGCAGCAGGTTGGCGCGGCGCAACTGGGCAGTGCGCTTGCGGATGCGGTTGTCCAGCCCGCGCAGGGCCCGGCGGGTGGCGTCGGCGGCGCGGGCCGATTGCAGCAGGTGCGCGGCGGTGTGGGCCAAGCCTTCCAGTTGCATGTCGGCGATGGGGTCCAGCGCGGGCAGATGCACGCCCAGCACCCCGCCGGAAATGCCCTGGCCGACGCGGATGGCGTAGGCGGTGAACATGCCGCAATCGCAGGACAGGGGGGCGTCGGCCTCTGGCGTTGCGTGCAGCACAGGCCGCCGGGTGCTGGCCGAGGCGGCGCGCCCCACCGGGCCGTGCCGGAAGGGAATGCGGGCAATGCGCGGGTCGGGCTGGGGAGGCTCCGCCGGGAGGGGCTGGCAACAGGGCGAAGGCGGCTCTTCCACCAGCAGATGCAGGCAGACCGGGGGATTGCGCGGCGCGGTGGGGCATGACGTGCCGGCATGCGGGCACTGCGTGCAACGGTCGCCCTGTCGGGCCAGCCAGATGCGGCAGGCGCCGGCATCAAAGATGGACAGCACCTCCCGCGCCAGCAGGCGCAGTTTTTCTTCGGGCGAACCGCCGCGGATCAGGGCCGCACGCAGGTCGTTCAGCCGCTGCACTCGGTCCAGGCGCTGCATGGAGCCACGCAGGGCGGACACGTCATGCACCACCGAATGCAACAGGACCCGGCCATGCAGCCATACCGGGCCGCTATGCACCTCTACCTCGCGCTCCAGGCCGGACGCCGCGCGATGACGGAACCGGAAGGCCGAGCGGTCGCGTCGGAAGGCTTCGTCCATGCGCTCGGCCAGTTCGCGCCCGTCCAGGGTGTTGATGCTTGAAATGGGCATGCCCGCCATGCGCTCGCGCGGGTATCCGTAGAAACGGCAGGCTGCGGGGTTGGCGTCCACGATGGAACCGTCGGCGGGGTCCACCAGCAGCATGGGGACCACGCTGTGCTCGAACAACGGAATGGGTTCGTCTGTCCGGTTTGGCTGGCTGGGCTGGGGGTGCATGGGCGGACTCGCCGCCTGGCACACCTGGGGGCGTTCCTGGTCCGGCCCATCTGGTGACTGCCTGTCTGGCGCCTGCCTGTCTGGCGCCTGCCTGTCTGGCGCCTGCCTGTTTGGCGCCTGCCTGTTTGGCGTCGGACCGCACGAGGCATCGGGTGCGGGGTGGGGCGGAGTGGGCAAGCGCGGCATGGAGCAACCTCGCAGGGGGCAGGCGACCTTTCCGGAATCTTCAGGCGCGTTTCTTGGCGCGACGGAAAAACAAAAGATGTCTCACCGGGCGATACGAGGTCTCATTCGATGAGACTCGATTCTCGTATTTGGATACAGCCGTAGTGATATCGTCTCTGGGGGAAAAGTGCAATTATAATATATACAGCTATTTGCGTTTATAGGTCATGCGTGAGTGGGCGCTTGCTCTGTCTGCGAGGGTGGCATGCTTCTTGATATCTATGAGGACATGACGGTCGACGACGACCGCAGGAGGGAACATGTCCGAGAAGTGGATCACCAGAATGGTGCAGGGGGCCGTGCTCAGCAGCAGAAGCCAGGCGCGCGAAGTGGCGCGCACTATCGGCAAGCCCTATCCCACCCTGATGCGCGAACTGAACCCGTTCGACCTTGGGGCCAAGCTGGGCGTGGAGACGTTTTTCCAGATACTGCGCACCACCCGCGACGTGACGCCGCTGGAGCAGATAGCGCAGGAGCTGGGCTACCGGCTGGCCCCGGTGGACGGCGGCGAGGAGGGCCACGGGCGCGGGGTGCGCGTCGAACCGTACGCGGGACAATAGGGCGGGCATGTCGTCTGGAACGAACAGCGCCTGCGCCTTTGCACACCGCACGGGTTGGTGTCCGCGTCCCGGCCCGTCCGTAACGGGGGAACCGCCATGGCCGCCCGTGGCGGCAGGCATCGCGCGCATGGTGCGGCTGATGGGGCGTTGCATGCGTGGGGCCATGCCGGTTCTGCTGGCGTTGCTGCTGTTGCTGCTGCCGCAGGGCATCGGCAGCCTGGGGGGGTGGCCGGGCCGGGCGGCGGATGTCGTGGCCGGGGCAGCCTGGGCTGCGCAACCAGCTTTCGCAGAAGAACAGCACGCCGCTCTCCGGCCTGATCCGGCGGTGCTGGCGTCCGACGGATTGCCCGCCGATGCGCCTGAACTGCACATCGGCCTCATCAGCACGTATCCGCCGCTCAGTTACATGGTGGAGGGCGTGCCGGCAGGGTTCGCCCGCGACCTTGCCGAGGCCGTGGCCCGCGCGGCGGGGTTGCACGCGGTCATCCATGCCGAAGAAAACGGCAAGGTGCTGCGGGACGATCTGAACCAGGGACGACTGGACGTGCTGGCCCTGGTGGCGGAGACGCCGGAGCGTCTGCTGGCGATGGAATTCAGCGAACCCGGCGTGGAATTGGCCGAGCGCATCTACGTGCGGCGTGACGTTGCCGTGCATCCCCGCAACGTGGCGGGCCTTGCGGGGATGTTGGTGGCCGTCGTGGAAAACCATTCCAGCCACCAGTACCTTCGGGGCTTGCCGGGCCAGCGCCTGTTGCCGGTGCCCGCGCCGCTGGACGCGGTGATGGCCGTGGCCTGGGGCCGGGCCGATGCCCTTGTGGCCCCGGAACCCGTGGTGGAGCATATCATCCGCCGCCTGCCCACGGACGCTCCGCTGGAACCGTCCGGCCAGCCGTTGCGCACGCTGCGGTTTTCGTTCGGCACGGCCAAGGGCAATACGGCCCTGGCGGTCGAGTTGAACGAGGCCCTGAACAGGGTGCGCGCTTCGGGCGAATACGAGGTGCTGTACCGCCGCTGGTTCGGCGGCAACATGCTGTCGCGCTACACCGACCGCGAGTTGCTGCTGGCCGCCGCCGCCATGATGTTGCTGATGGTGTTCCTGGGAGCCTCGGTGATGCTGCTGTCGCGCACGGTGCGCTTGCGCCGCGACGTGGAGGCGGGGGCCCTGGCCACGCGCGAGGCGCGGGCGTCCATGCTGCGCGAGGCCATCAGCAGGCAGCGGGCCGAGCAGGAGGCGGAGCGCTTTTTTGCCCTGTCGCTGGACCCGGTGGCCATCATCACCCAGCAGGGGGCGTTGCGGCGGGTAAACCCCGCCTGGGAACGGTTGTTCGGCTTTTCGGCGGAAGAAGTGGAAGGTCACCCGCTTCTTGATTTCGTGCATCCGGATGATCTGGAGGCAAGCCGTGCGCTGCTGGTGGGCAGTGCGAGCACGCTCGCGGGGGTGGCGGCCAGCACGGTGGAAAACCGCTTTCGTTGCCAGGATAAGGTGTACCGCTGGCTTGCCTGGACATCGGTGGCCCTGCCCGAAGAAGGACTGGTCTATCTGTCCGGCCGTGACGTGACCCAGCGCAAGGAAGCGGAACTGCATCTGGAACGTCAGGCAGAGGAATTGCGCCGCTCCAACGCGGAGCTGGAACAGTTCGCCTACATCGCCTCGCACGACTTGCAGGAACCGCTGCGCAAGATCGCCAGTTTTCTCGACCTGCTGGCCAAACGCTACGTGGGGCGGCTGGACAGTGATGCGGACGAATTCATCGGTTTTGCCGTGGATGCCGCACGCCGCATGAAGGACATGATCGAGGACCTGCTGGCCTATTCACGCGTCAGCACCCAAGGGCGGGACTTTGCGGACACGGACATGGAGACGGTGGTGGACACCGTGCTTTCCGACCTCGGCCTGCTGCTCGAAGACGCCGGGGCCACCGTGGAGCGGGGGCCGCTGCCCCTGATCCGTGCCGACCGGGTGCAGATGGAGCAGCTTTTGCGCAATCTGTTGGCCAACGCCGTGAAATACAGGTCCGACGCTCCCCCGGTCATCGGCATCGGGGCGGAGCGGACCATGGGGGCGGAGTGGCCGGGGGGGGCGTGGCGCTTTCATGTGCGCGACAACGGCATAGGCATGAAGCCGGAGCATTTCGAGCGCATCTTCCGGGTGTTTCAGCGGCTGCACGGACCGGGTCGTTATCCGGGCACCGGCATAGGCCTTGCGGTGTGCAAGAAGATCGTGGAACGGCACGGCGGCGTCATTGACGTGGAATCGGCTCCGGGCCGGGGCAGCACGTTCCGGTTCGTGATTCCCGACAGGCCCGCAGGGGGCGCAAGCTCCATCAACAAGGGCAGACAGGAGGGGGAGGTGACCACATGAGTTGCGAGTATCAGGCACGACTCATCGACATCCTGCTGGTGGAGGACGACCCCGGCGACGTGCGCCTGACGCGCGAGGCGCTGAAGGGCAACCGGGTGTCCAACCGGTTGTTCGTGGTGGAGGACGGCGAGGAAGCCATGTCCTTCCTGCGGCGCGAGGGCCAGTACGCCGACGCGCCCCGCCCCGACCTGGTGCTGCTGGACCTGAACCTGCCGCGCAAGAATGGGCGCGAGGTGCTGGAGGAAATCAAGGGAGCGCCGGAACTGCGCACCATTCCGGTGGTGGTGCTGACCACCTCGCGGCAGGAGCGCGACATCCTGCATGCCTACGACCTCAACGCCAACTGCTACATCACCAAGCCCGTGGGCTGGGAACAGTTTGTGGAGGTGGTGGGGCAGATCGAGCATTTCTGGATGGGCATAGTGACCCTGCCCCACAAGGGAGACTGACGGGCGGGGAAAGGCCGACATTGGCGGTGCGGGCTGGGCTGCGTGCGCGCGATGCATGCCGAAGGAACCCGGAGGAACGATGGACCAGGCGCAGGTGCGCATACTGCTGTTCGAGGACGACCCCGGTGACGCCAGGCTGTTCAGCCTGCTGCTTGCCGGGTCGGGCCTGAGGCATGCCATCGAGCGGGCGGAAACGCTGGCCGATGGGCTTGCGCGGCTGGACGCCGGGGATTTCGACGTGGCCCTGCTGGACCTCAGCCTGCCCGACAGCCAGGGGTGGGATACCCTGGGCAGCCTGGTTTCGCATGCACCAGAGTTGCCGGTCATCGTGCTGACCGGACTTTCCAGCCCCACCTTTGCCGAAGAGGCCGTGGCGCGCGGCGCGCAGGACTACCTGCGCAAGGGCGAGGTGGCTGAAGGCCTCATTGGCCGCACCATCCGTTACGCCATGGACCGCAAGCGCGCAGAAGGCGCGCTGCGCCAGCACCGCCAGCGGCTGGAAACCATCATCAGCGCCAACCCCGACGGCATGCTGGTGGTGGACGCGCAAACCCTGGTGCGCTTTGCCAACCCGGCGGCGTTGGCCATGCTGGGGCGTGATCTGCCCGATCTGCCGGACATGCTGGGGCAGCCGTCGCCCGTGCCAGTGCGTGATGCCGAGATGGATCTGTGCGGCGGCGATACCACCTGCCTGGTGGAAGTGCGCACCGCCCCGGTAATCTGGGAGGACGGGCCGGCAACCCTGGTGTCCCTGCGCGACATCACCGCCCAACGCCTGGCGGAACGCGCCCTGCGCGAGGCGGAACTGCGCTATCGCACCATCTTCGAGCACTCGCTGGACGGCATATCCGTCTACGAACACCACGAGGATGGCCGCCCGCCCCGGCTGGTAGACTGCAACCGGGGCTACGAGCGCATGGCCGGGAGAACCCGCGAGGAACTGCGGCAGGCCCCGGATGTTCGCCCGTTGCAGGTGTTTCTGGGCGGGCGCAAGGCGCTGGATCCTTTCCGCGACGACGGCGGGCTGCGCGGCCCGCAGAGCGCCGTGTATTCATGGTTGCGGCCCGACGGACGCGAGAACTGGATAGAATCCGTCTCCGTGCCGGTGCGCGACGGCGACAAGGTGCTGGTCTTCGGCATCGGGCGCGATGTCAGTCGCCGCCGCAAGCAGGAAGAGGCGTTGCAGCAGAGCGAGGCGCGCTTTCGTGCCGTGTTCGAGCACGCCCCCCTGGGGGTGTTCATCAGTGATCAGGACGGCAGTCTGGTCAAGACCAACCGGCTGTTCAACGCGCTGCATGGGTTTGCCGCGGCAGAGCTGCCTCTGGGGCATTTCTCGGAGATGGTGCATGCGAACGAGGCGGGTGACGTGCGCTCCCTGTTTGCGGAGCTGCACCGGGGCGAGCGCAACGGCTTTTTCCTGGAAACGCAGCACCTGCGGCGCGACGGTTCTGTGTTTCCGGTGCGGCTGGCCGTGGCGGCCATCCGGGGCCGCAAGGGCGACCTGCAATACGCCGTGGGCATGCTGGAGGACATCAGCGAACGCCGCGCCGCCGAGGCCGAATTGCAGGGCTACCGAGCCCGGCTGGAGAACATGGTGCTGGAGCGCACCCGCGACCTGGAACAGGCCCTGGGCACGGCGGAATCGCACCGTGAAAAGATCGACCTCATCCTGCGTTCCGTGTCCGAAGGGCTGCTGGTGACCGACCCCGAACACCGGGTGGTGCTGACCAACCCGGCGGCGGAAGACATTCTGGGTCTTGCCGCGCCCGGCGGCATCGAGGGCGATGCGGTGGCTGACCTCATTGACGATGAACCGCTGCGCAAGCGGCTGGCGCATTGCCTGGACGACACCATGGGCGGCACCCCCTGCCAGTTCGGTTTTTCACGCCCCACGGAGGCGGGCGGCGTGCATCACTACACGGCCAGCACGTCAGAGGTGCGCGACGCAGAAGGCGTGCATACCGGCGTGGTCACCGTGCTGCACGACGTGACCAGCGAGCGCGAGCTGGACCGCATGAAAAACGAATTCCTGACCACCGCCGCGCACGAACTGCGCACCCCGCTCACCACCATCCTGGGCTTTTCCGAACTGCTGGTGACCGGGCCGGACATTCCCCCGGCAGAGCAGCGCCAGTACCTTGGCTACATCAACGAACAGGCCGCGCTGGTTACCGGCATCGTGGCGGATCTGCTGGATATCTCACGCATCGAGATGGGGCAGGGCTTCAGCCTCAAGCGCAGGCCGTGCGACCTGGTGGCGCTTATCCGCCGCAAGGTGGCCGCGCACATCGTGGGCACGCGCAGGCATTCATTCCGGCTGCTGCTGCCCGAAACGCCGGTTACCGCCGTGGTGGACGCGGACAAGGTGGCCCAGGTGCTCGACAACGTGCTCAGCAACGCCGTCAAGTATTCCCCCGGCGGCGGCGTGGTGGAGGTGCGGCTGCGCCCCGGCCAGGGCACGCACGAGGTCAGCGTGCGCGACAACGGCATGGGCATGAGCCAGGAGCAACTGGCGCGCGTGTTCGAGAAGTTCTATCGGGGCGATGCCTCGAATACCGGCATCCCCGGAACCGGTCTTGGCATGAGCATCGTGAAGCATCTTGTGGAGGCCCACGGCGGTGAAGTGGCCGTGGAAAGCGCCAGGGATGTGGGCACCACGGTGCGTTTCACCCTGCCTGCGGAGGCATGAGCCGCACGGCGGCCAAGGATCGGGCGGCGGGGGCTGGGGCTGACCAGTGATCTGGCAGCAGGTGAAGTGGTGAATTGGGGACGTCTGGCCTGAAGGAGACACCATGTCCATTACACACGGCACGCAGGGCAAGTCCGGCGCCTTCGGCATCAAGGCGAAGATCATGGCCATCGCCATTCTGGGGCCCGTGTGCATCGCGGGGCTCATGGCCGTGCAGCGCATCGGCGACATCCGCGACGGCGCATACGAGGCCATCCTGCAACAGAGCCGCGCCGTGGTGCTCATGGCCGAGGCGGCGCGCGGCGAAATGGCGCAGAAGCTGGAGGCCGGGTTGATCCGCCCGTTTGCGGAACTGCCCCCCGACAAGGTGGTGGACGCCGTGCCGGTAATCACCGCCATCAAGATGGCCAGGGCCAATGCGCAGAAGCTGGGCTTCGAGTTCCGGGTGCCCAAGATGCATCCCCGCAATCAGGCCAACACCCCTACGGACCTGGAACGCAAGGTACTGGAACAGCTGGCGGCCTCGGGGCAGCAGGAAATGATCCTGCGCGAGGCGGACCACATCCGCTATTTCCGGGCCATCAAGCTGACGCGCGAATGCCTGTTCTGCCATGGCGACCCCAAGGGCGAGCGCGACGTGGTGGGCGGCATCAAGGAAGGCTGGCGCGAAGGCGAGGTGCATGGCGCGTTCGAGATCGTTTCATCGCTGGATGCGGTGAACGCCCACATACGCATGGCCGCGTTGTCTGTGGCGGGCTGGGCGCTGGGCATCGTTGCCGTGGTGGTGGCCTGCGCGTGGCTGCTGGCCAGCCGGTCCATCGCCCGGCCCTTGCAACGCATCAGTGATGCGGCCGGGCAGGTGGCCTCCGGCGACCTGACGGCAGATGTCGAAGTAACCAGTCGTGACGAAGTGGGCAGCGTGGCCGAGGCCATCCGTGCCATGACCGCCAATTTGCGCCGGGTCATCGGCGAGGTGATGGAAACCACCCAGGGAGTCACGGCGGGCAGCCGCGAACTGTCCGAGACGGCGGTGAACATGGCCCAGGGCGCTACGCAGCAGGCCAGCGCGGTGGAAGAAGTGTCTGCCTCCGTCGAGCAGATGACCTCGAACATCCAGCAGAACGCGGAAAACGCGGCAGAGACCGACCGCATCGCCCTGCGCTCGGCAGAAGACGCCCGCGAGGGCGGAACCGCCGTGGCCCAGACGGTGCGGGCCATGAAGACCATTGCGGAAAAGATATCCATCATACAGGAGATTGCGCGGCAGACCAACCTGCTGGCGCTGAACGCCGCCATCGAGGCGGCCCGAGCGGGCGAACACGGCAAGGGCTTTGCCGTGGTGGCGTCCGAGGTGCGCAAACTGGCCGAACGCAGCGGAGCGGCTGCGGCGGAGATTGGCGAACTGTCGTCGTCCAGCGTGGCCCTGGCCGAGCGGGCAGGCAACATGCTGGGCACGCTGGTGCCCAGCATCCAGAAGACGGCGGAACTGGTGCAGGAGATTGCGGCGGGCAGCAAGGAGCAGAGCGTTGGCGCGGAGCAGATCAACAAGGCCGTGCAGCAGCTTGATTCGGTGATCCAGCAGAATGCCTCGGCCTCGGAGATGATGGCCGCCACGTCGGAAGAACTGGCCGGGCAGGCCTCGCAACTGGCCCGGTCCGTGGCATTTTTCCGGCTGCCGTCAGGCGGCGTGCCCGCGCTGGCAGGTTCGCCAGACCGTCCGGGCGGGGCGGGACAGCCGAGCGGATGGGGCGCGCCGGGAGGGCTGGAGATACGCCGCCCGCAACGTGGGCGGCAGGCCGTTGCCCTTGACGGCGGCGCACTGCATGGCGACCGGGCCGCCAGGGCCGCGCGGCAGGGCCAGGCCCCCAAGGGTGGCCAGGCCGGCGTAAGCCTGGACCTGGATGATGCGGTTGCATCCGACGAGGATTTTGAAAGATATTGACCTGTTCCGGCCCGGTGCCGCATGCCGTGCGCCGGACCCGCACCCCGACTCCGCCGCATGCAAGGGGGACGCGCCATGAAGCGGATACTTATCGCCGAAGACCAGTACGAAGTGCGCGAACTGGTGCAAGCCACGCTGCGCATAGGCAATTATCAGATATTGCAGGCAGAAAATGGCATGCAGGCCGTGGATATGGCCCGGCTGCATCGCCCGGACCTGATCCTGATGGATGTGATGATGCCTGGCGAGATCGACGGGCTGGAGGCCACACGGCGCATCAAGGCCGACCCCGTCACGGCTGGCTGCCGGATCATCATGCTGACCGCCAAGGGGCAGACCCAGGACCGCGACGAGGGATTGCGTGCGGGTGCGGACGACTACTTTCCCAAGCCGTTCAGTCCATTGGCGCTGATCCGCAAGATTGAGGAGTTTCTGGGATGACCGGTCTGCCGGATGAAACCCGCCGGGACGCACCAGCACCCCCCGCCGCCGAAAACATGGCTGGCGCCGGTGACCGCATTGCTGCCGGGGCTGGCGACAGTCCCGAAGCGGATGCGGGCACAGCGCCGGATCATGCCGCGCAGCCTTCGGCCAGCCAGCCCGAAGGCAGGGCTGGCGAATCGCCGGGCGGGGCTTTTGCGGGCGCTCCGCCCCCCGCCAACCTGGTCGAGTGCGGCGAGGTTTCCATGCAGACGGTGCGTTATGCCGAGGATCTGGCGGCGCTGTATACCGTTGAGCGTGCCCAGCGTGCCGAGTTGCAGACCGTCAACGAACGGTTGCGCGCGGTCATAGATTCCATGGCTGACGGCATGATCACGGTGGATGCGGCGGGCGTTGCCGTCAGCGTCAACACGGCGGCCTGCGCCATGCTGGATCACCCGGCCTCTGCCGTGGAGGGGCGACCGTTGACGGAACTGCTGGGCGGGCCTGGGGCCGCAGCGGCGTTGCCGGGACGCGGGTCGGGCATGGATGGGGCGCGGGTGGTGGAACTGGAACTGCCCTCGCCCGAAGGCGTGCCCAGGCGGCTGGCGCGGGTGTCCACATCGGCCATGCGCGATGGCGGGTGGGTGCTGGTGCTGCACGACATCAGCATGCAGCGCCGGGTGCAGCACCTGAAGCAGGATTTTCTGGCCATCATCTCGCACGAGATGCGCACCCCCCTCAACGGCATTCTGGGCCTGGGCGACGTGTTGCTGGACGAGGCGCGCCGCCGGGGCGATTCCGATGCCGAAGAATTGCTGGGCCACCTGTTGCAGGCCGCGCGGCGCATGCACGCCATGGTGCGCGAAGTGGTGCGCTTTGCCGAGGTGCAGGGGGGGCGGGTGGATGGGCCGGACGCTTCGGTGGATGCGCCCGTGGGCGTGTACCACCTGCTGGCCGACGTGCTGGAGGAATTGACCTCCTACGCCGCCGCGCACGGCGTGGTGCTGGGGCCTGCCCCTGCCGGGGCCGCGCCGGTGACGGTGCGCGGCAACGCGGGACTGCTGCGGGAACTGTTCATGCATGTGCTGCACAATGCCATTCGCTTCAACAGGAAAGGGGGCATGGTTACCTTGCGTTGTCGGCATGTGCGCGGGGCTGGGGCGAAGTCGGAAGGCCTAGAGGCGGGCGCTGCCCGTACGGCCCGCGAGGTGCTGGTGGAGGTGGCGGATACCGGCATCGGCATCGGGGCGCAGGAGCGGGAGCGGGTGTTTGAAAGCTTTTACCAGGCGCAAGGCTACATGACGCGCAACCGTGAAGGGCTGGGCATAGGGCTTACCCTGGCGCGGGCCATCGCCCGTCTGCACGGCGGCGAGGTGTCGTTGACCAGCGAGGTGGGCCGGGGCACCACGGTGGCGGTGCGCCTGCCCGCCAGCATGGCGGTGCATAGCACGGATGCGCAGGAGTTTGCAGCGGGCTGATGTTTCGGGCGCGTTGCCCGGTGCGGGGGCGTCCCCCCTGCGTGCGGGCCGTTCGCCCGCTTCGGGGCAGGACGGCGGACAGGGGTTCCGTCGTGCGGCCCACCGGCCCCGGAGCAGCCCCCCACCCCAGGCCGTGCCGGGACCCGCGCGGGCGCAAGTCCGAACCCGGCGCGGCCACAGGGGAAATGCGGGAGTGATGACATGCCGCCCGGCGCGGCCACAGGGGAAATGCGGGACCATCCGGAGCGTACGAAGTATCCGGGCTTGGAGAAATGAAGACAGCACGGGAGGATCCCATGACGCAGGATACCATGTACGACCCGCAGCATGCACACCGTGGCTCCCTGAGCGAGGCGGCGGAAAGCGCCTGCACGGCCATGGAAGAGACGCGTGAGCAGCTGCGCCTTGCCCACGGGCAACTGCGTGCCTTTGCCGACGACCTGGGGCGCACCGTGCTCGATCTGCGCGCCTCGCGTGCAGAACTGGAGCGCTCATACCTCGACACCCTCAACCGGCTCACCCTGGCCGCCGCCTACAAGGACGACGACACCGGCGACCACATCCTGCGCATGGCCTTCTACAGCGAAGGCATTGCCGCCGCGCTGGGCATGCATGCCGACGGGATGCGCGACCTGCGCGCGGCTGCGCCCATGCACGACGTGGGCAAGATAGGCACGCCGGACGCCATCCTGCTGAAGCCGGGCAGGCTTTCGCCGGAGGAATTCGCGGTCATGCAGCAGCATGCCGTCATTGGCGAGAAGATACTATCGGCCTCGTCGTCGCGGGTGGTGCGCATTGCCGCCACCATCGCGGGCACCCACCACGAACGCTGGGACGGCAGCGGCTATCCGCGCGGCCTTGCTGGCGACGCCATTCCGCTCGAAGGGCGCATTGTGGCCGTGGCCGACGTGTTCGACGCCCTGACCAGCAAGCGGCCCTACAAGCCCGCCTTTGCACTGGACAAGGCCCTTGAGGTCATGCGTGCAGGCCGGGGCGCTCACTTCGACCCCAAACCGCTGGATGCCTTTCTGGATATCGTGGAAGACTTGTGGGCCGTGCGTGGTGGCGTCAGTTCTGCCCTGCACACCAGCGACTTCGTCGCGTGAAAGGGTTTGCCGTGCGCAACGGGCAAATCGGCGGGCGGCACGCCGCAAACTGTTTCATGGGGGTTTCTTTTGCGGAACATTGTTCCGGATTGAAAACATCCTGGATGGGAACAGTCCAATACAACAGTTCTCCGGTGTGTCTGCCGCAATGTCGGAGCGTGCCAATTTTGACTAATGTTGTTGAATGCCGTGCAGGCATGGTGTAGGTGTGCCGTAGCGGACGGGTGCAACATCGCGCCTTTCCGTAACGGGAGACCCTGAAACGGCATGAAGCTTACCGCCAGAACGCGTTATGCGGCACGGGTGTTGGTGGCCCTTGCGGTGCATGGCACCGAAGGCCCGCTGACCACCACCGCGCTGTCGCGCCATACGGACATCAGCGTCCAGTTTCTGGAGCAGATACTCAAGGATTTGCGCCGCGCAGGTCTTACGGCCAGCGCGCGCGGAGCCATGGGGGGGCACCGGCTTGCCCTGCCGCCCGACAGGATATCCCTGGGTACGGTAGTGCGGCTGATGGAAGGGGGCATCCGCATCGCGGAGCACTGCGGCCTGCCCGCCACTCCCGGCGACAGGCTGACCTGCCTTGGCTGGACGCGCGCCGCCGATGCCGTGGAATCGGCCCTGGACTCCATCACCCTGGAGGATCTGGCCACGGGGCAACCTGATCTGGCAGAGCACGAACTGTCGCAAGACGGCGCGGCCCGCGCCGACAGGCCGGGAGTCTGACGCGGCGCCCCCCCCGGCTCCCTCCTTTTCCCGTATCCGCTTCTCCTGCCTCTTTCGAATCCAATGGCGCTCAGCCCGTGCAGGCTGTGCGCCGTTTCTGTTTCATGCAGCGATGCGTGCGCAATGCGGCGTACGTTGTTGTGTTGCAATGTGCTGTTGCAAAGTGGATTTGCAGCGTGGCAATCCGTTCAATCCGGATTGTCCTGATGTGGAGTGAAAGTGTTAGCCGTTTGATGTTGTTGAATATACCGCTGCGGTATGCTATGGTATCGCGGCGTGCATGGAGCGTTTGGCGTCGCCCGTCATGTATGACGGCGCCATGATGACGGCTGCATGCGCAGTGCATGGGCGCGGCATGGTACGGAGTGTGGGTTCCCTCCATGGCTGCTGCGGGGTTGTCAACCGAGGGGGCAGGCATGCGTTTGTTGACCAACAGCCGCTACGGCACGCGGATGATGCTGGATATTGCCCAGCACAGTCGCCTGGGTCCGGTGCTGATGCGCGATGTGGCGCGTCGGCTGGATGTCTCGCAGAAGTATCTGGAAAAGATCAGCCGCGCGCTGAAGGAGGCGGGCCTGCTGGTGAGCCAGCGTGGCCCCAACGGCGGGCACCGCCTGGGGCGTTCACCCGACGACATTTCCGTGGGCGATGTGGTGCGCGTGCTGGAGGGCGGTGCGGAAATGGTGGGCTGCGGCCGCGACGAGGAAAACTGTACCCATGCCCCCGGCTGCCTCACGCGCATGGTGTGGAAGGAGTGCAGCCGGGCCATGTTCGACCGGCTGGATGCCATCACCTTTGGCGAACTGCTGCGCTACGTGGACCAGGGCGTGAAGTTCGGTGACTGGTGCCCCGGCACCGTGGCCGAGCACCGCCGCGAGGCGGAACGGGAACTGCGGGCGCTGGCCGGGCTTGCAGAGCCGACAGGGCCCGACGTATCGGCGCGGGCGCCGTATGTGACGGAGCCGTGTGAGCCGGAGGGGCCCGCCGGGTCGGACCGGCCAGCGGGACAGGACGGCCCTGGTGATCCGGACGGTCCGGACTGTCCGGATGACGCGGAAGATTCCGGCAGCCAGCGCCAACGCCAACGCCTTGCCACCGTATCCTGACCGTGGCCGGCCTGCAGGCGACGCCGCAACACGGGATGTTGCCATGACCGCCGGAGCGGGCGGTACGCCCCTTTGGGAGCGCGGCATGAGCGCAGGCGGGAGGGTTGCATGAGTACAGGCGGGAGCGTGGCATGAGCACGGGGCGCGACGGGCAGGGCCGCTTCAATCGCCGGGGGCTGGCGGGCAGCCTGGCCGCCAAGGTGGTGGCGGGCAGCGGCGCGGCGTTGTTCCTTGGGGTATTGGTGCTGTCGCTGGGCAGTATCCGTTATCAGCGCGAACACCTGCACGACGAACTGGCCGCCGGGGGCGACCGTCTGGGCACCACCATCCGCCTGGGCGCGCGCTTCGCCATGATGCTGAACGCCCGCGAAGAGATCAACCAGATCATCAGCGACGTGGCCCGCCAGAAGGACATCGTCTCCATTCGCATTTACAACAAGGAAGGGGTCATCAAGTTTTCGGGCGACCCGGACGAGGTGGAACGCCGCACCAACATCCGTGACGAGGCCTGCGCCGCCTGTCACCGTACGGCGGAACCGCGCCAGTGGCTGGCCCTGCGCGAACGTACCCGTGTATTCACCGATCCAGATGGCCGCCGCCTGCTGGGCAGCCTTACCCCCATCATGAACGAGCCCGGCTGTTCGGGCGACCCCTGCCACTTTCATCCGACGGACAAACTGGTGCTGGGCGCGCTGGAGGTGGTGCTTTCGCAGGAGGACGCGGAGGCCGAGGTGCTGGCCTTCCAGACCCGTGTGGTCACCCTGGCGGCGGCGGTGTTCCTGCTGGGGGCCACGGCTGTGCATCTGTTCATGCGGCGTTTTCTGACGCGGCCCGTGGCCCGGCTTATCGAGGGCACTCGCGCCGTGGCGCGCGGCGAGACGGTGGACCTTGCCGACGTGCGCCAGCAGGACGAGATCGGCGAACTGGCCGGGGCCATCACCCGTATGGACCGCGACATCACCCAGAAGCGGGCGGAACTGAACCGCCAGCGCGACGAATACCAGCGGCTGTTCGATCAGGTGCCCTGTGCCATCACCGTGCAGGACAAGAATCTGCGTCTGTTGCGCTACAACCGCATGTTCCGCGAGAACTTCACTCCCAAGCCCGGCGACTTCTGCTTTCAGGCCTACAAGGGCCGCACCGGCAAGTGCCCCAATTGCGCGGTGGAAATGACCATGCAGACCGGCCTTGCCCATTGCAGCGAGGAAAGCGGGTTCCATACCGACGGCAGCCGGGCGCACTGGATCGTGCATACCTCGCCCGTGTTCGATGCGGAAGGGCGGGTGACCGCAGCCATGGAAATGACCCTGGACATCACCGACCGCAAGGAACTGGAAGAAAAACTGCGCCGTTCGGAGCTGAAGTATCACGCCATCTTCAACCACATTCCCAGCGCCGTGTTCGTGCTGGACCAGCAGACCCTGGAAGTTGTGGACTGCAATTCCACGGCGGAAAAGGTGTACGGCTGGCCGCGCGACGAAATGAAGGGCCGCTCGTTCCTGGACCTGTTCCCCCCGGACGAGCGCGAACGCTACGCCTCGCAGTTGCGGGCCTTTACCGTGCTGAACCGCGCCCGCAACGTGGCGCGCGACGGCAGGCCCTTTCACGTGGACATCATGCTCTCCCCGGCGGAATACCTGGCCCGGCAGGTGCTGCTGGTGACCACCACCGACATCACCGAACGGCTGGAAGCGGAGCAGAAGGTCATTCAGGCGGGCAAGATGGCCACCCTTGGCGAGATGGCCACCGGGGTAGCCCATGAACTGAACCAGCCGCTGACGGTCATCAAGACCGCCGGGGGGTTCCTGCTGCGCAAGGTGACGCGCGGCGAACCCATCAATCCGGAAATCCTGGCCACCATGGCCCGCGAAATCGACAGCCACGTGGACCGGGCCAGCCGCATCATCGGGCACATGCGCGACTTTGGCCGCCGGTCGGACCTGGCGCTGGAGCGGGTGGACGTGAACGCGGTGCTGCAAAACGCCACGGAGTTCTTCAGCCGGCAGTTGTCGTTGCGCGGCATCGACATCGACTGGCGGCTGGCAGAGCCGTTGCCCCCGGTCATGGCCGTGGCCAACCGGCTGGAGCAGGTGTTCATCAATCTGCTGCTGAACGCCCGCGACGCCATAGAGGAACGCAGCGAGAAGGAACCGGGCGCACCGCGCCGCATCACCGTGGAGACGGTGGCCGACGACCGGCGGGTGACCGCGCGGGTGTGCGACACCGGGGGCGGCATACCTCCGGCGCTCTTGCCGCGCATCTTCGAGCCGTTCTTTACCACCAAGAAGGTGGGCAAGGGCACGGGGCTGGGGCTTTCCATCAGCTACGGGCTGGTCAAGGAGTTTGGCGGAACCATCCAGGCGTCCAACATGGCCGAGGGCGGGGCGTGCTTTACCCTGCATTTTCCGGTGACGTCGGGGGCGGTGAGGACTGTGGATGCCGGGGGAACGGGGGGAGCGGGAGGAGCGGATTCTGCCGACGAACCGGTACACGGTGAAGGGGGCGCGGCATGAGCGCGCCCCAATCCCCCCAGTCCTCGTCGGCCCTGCTGTCCCCTCCGCCCCTTTTGCCCTTTCTGCCCCTTCTGCCACTTCTGTTGGTCGACGACGAGGAAGGCATCCGCACCGTGCTGGCGCTGCTGCTGACCGACATGGGCTGCACGGTGCGCACGGCGGCGTCCGGCGCGGAGGCGCTGGCCATGGTCCGCGCAGCCCCGCCTGCCGTGGTGCTGACCGACGTGCGCATGCCCGGCATGGACGGCATAGACCTGCTGCGCGCGGTGAAGGCGGAATCCCCCGGCGTGGAGGTGCTGGTGCTGACCGGCCACGGCGACATGGAACTTGCCGTGTCCAGCCTGCGCCATGGCGCAGGGGACTTTTTGACCAAGCCGGTGGCCCCGGAGGCGTTGGAAGTGGCGCTGGACCGCGCCCGCCAGCGCATGGCCCTGCGCGAGGCCCTGCGCCGCCATACCGAGGAACTGGAACAACTGGTGGCCCAACGCACCCGCGAGCTGCTGCACGCAGAACGGCTGGCCGCCGTGGGCGAGACGGCGGCGGGGCTGGCCCACGCCATCAAGAACGTGGCGGGCGGGCTGGAAGGGGCCATGTTCGTGCTGGAAAAGGGGCTGGAACTGGACCGGCGCGACTACCTGGAACAGGGCTGGCGCATGGTGCGCGACGACGTGGCGCGGGTGCGCGACCTGGCCATGCGCCTGCTGGACATGGGCCGGGCAGCGGAACTTGCCCCGCGCCCGTGCGACCCGGATGGTCCCCTGCGCGACGTGGCCCGGCTGCTGGCCCCGCGCGCGGCGGCGGCAGGGGTGACGCTGGCGCTGGACGCCGGGGCCGGGCCGGAACCGGCCATGCTGGACCCGGACGCGGTGCATCGTTGCCTGATGGATCTGGCGGTGAACGCCATCGAGGCGTTTGAGGACGATGGCGGGGCGGATGGCACGGCCACTGGCTCAGCCAGCGTCCCGATCAGTGAGGCGGACCGGATGGATGTCAGTGGAGACCGGGCGAGCGGGGCCGGTACGGATGCGCCCCGCCGGGTGCTCCTGCGCAGCCGCCGGGCGGCATTGCCCGACGCTGCGGGCGGGGATGCCGTATCCGCCGGGGAGGCTGGGGCGGCCAGCGTGCCCGGCATCGAATACGTGGTGGAGGACAACGGTCCCGGTTTTCCGGAACAGGCCGGGTCAGCCGGGCAGGAGCAGGGGGGGCGTGCAGCCCCGGACGGCTTTGCCACCTTCGTTTCCGCCAAGCCGGGCGGCAGCGGCGTGGGCCTTATGGCCACGCGCAAGCTGGCCCGCGAGATGGGCGGCGAACTGGAACTTGGCCCCGTCTCGCAGGGGCATGGGGTGCGTGCCGTGCTGCGGGTGTTTGTGTTTTGATAGGTTTTGCGTTATTTTGGGAGATGTTTCATGGCGTAGCGTAGTTATCGGTGTTGCACTATGCATGTTTGTTTGGCGAACTGTGAAGAAGTATGTGGTGGTGTATATGTCTGAAAATACCAAAGAATTTTTGTTCTCTAAGGAATATTTTGAATTGATCAAGGCTGTTGAGGCTATTGATAATAGGTCGACAACAATAAAAGGGTTTAGTTCGACATTTTTTGCTGGTGTATTTGTGGCGAAGGAGCATGTTAATATGTTGTTTGCTTCTGTTGTTGCATTAATTTTTTGTTCGATGTGTTGGTATATCGATGCAATATGGTGTTCAAGGAAGCGTGTATATATAGAGACTATGATTGATATTGAGAGATGTAAGTTTAAAGGTGATTTTAGCATTTGGCAGAAATTGCGTAGTGGAAATTTATTGGAAAATAAAATGAATGTAGCATGGGCTGCTAGGTGGAGGACTGTAGCTTTTCCGCATGTATTGTTTGTTGCTGTTACGATTTCGAATGTTTCGTATGAGCTATCGAAAAGCATAGTGTTGTCGCTAGTGTTGTATTCATTGTTACATGTAGTGGCAGTGTACATGATGTATATATTTAAAAAGAGTAAAGTAAATGGGAAAAAAGGTGAATATGATGGTTCTGAGGAAGGGAAAAATGAGATATTAAATAAGCCAGGGAAAGTATTACACTGTAATGTGTGGCTTGTTGTGATGCTAGCGCCACTTGTAATTATGGTGCTATATGTATTTTTATGTTATGTAAAGGGCTATAATGTTGGCTGCTTATCTGCTCTGACAGTTAGGAGTTAATTATCTCTCTTGCGTACCGCCTCCGGCAGGCGGCGCGGCAGCGACACGGTGAAGGTGCTGCCCTCGCCGGGTTCGGAGGCCACGGCAATGTGCCCGCCGTGCTGCCGCACCACCTGGCTGGCCACGAACAGGCCGATGCCCGTCCCTGCGCTGCCCTTGGACGAGAAGAACAGGGTGAACAGCTTCTCGCGGGTCTCGCGGTCCATGCCGGTGCCGTTGTCGATGATGGTGAATGTCACCTCGTCCGGCGTGCCCCGCACCCGGAAGGTGACGGCGTGGTCCTGCTTGCGGGTGTCTGCCGCGCAGGCCTCCACCGCGTTTTCCAGCAGGTTCACCAGCGCGGACGACAGCGCCCCGGTGTCCCCCTCGAAGGTGCCGAGGTCGGTGGTGCCACCGCTTCCCGCTGATCCGGCCTGAGCCGTGCCCGTGGTCTCTCCGGCGTCTGACCCCGTTTCCGCGTTCCCCCCGCGGCCTGTCCCCGCCTCCGCAAAATCGCGCACAAAGCGCACCCCGCGTTCCGTGGCCTTGGCGTCCACCAGGGTGGCCGTTTCTTCGGCAAAGGCGCGGGTGACCACCACTTCCCAGTTCAGTTCGCGATTCTTGGCGTAGTACAAAAGGTCCAGCACCATCTTGCGCAGCCGGTCCACCAGGTGGCGGATGTCCTGGTGGCTGTCCTGCACCCGCGCTGCGTCGCCGCGCGCGATGCCGCTGCCAAGGCGGTACACCCCGCCGTCCAGCGCGGTGAGCAGCCCCTTGATGCCGTGCGCCGTGGACCCCAGCAGCAGCCCCAGTTGCGAAAGCCGGTCCTGCAAGCGGCGCAGTTCGGTGATGTCCGTGGACATCTCCATGACTTCGGTGATGGCCCCTTCCGCGTCGCGCAGGGGGGCTGTCCACACCAGCACGTTCACCTGCCGCCCGTCGCGTGCGGTGACCACGGTTTCCGCCTGATGGGGACGCCCGTCGTCAAAGGTGCGCCCGGCAGGGCAGCCGGAACAGGGGGCCAGGCGGTGGGCGAAGGCGTCGTGGCAGCGGCGGCCCGTGGGGTCGCCGAAATCCTCGCGGTATCTGCGGTTGGCCTCCACCACGCCGAAGTCGCGGTCCATCACCGCCACGTAGCAGGGCGATTCGTCGAACAACTGGCGGAACCGTTCGCGGGTCAGGCGCAGGTCTTCACGCAGGCGGCGCACCTCGGAGATGTCCACCGAAAGCTCCAGCACCAGTTCCACCTCGCCGTCGTTGCCGTAGATGGGCGCGGTGTTCACGATGACCGGAATTTCCTGCCCGTTCTTGCCCAGCAGCACTTCATTGGAGCGGAACCCCTCGCCCGTTTCCAGCACGCGCATCACCGGGCACAGCCGGTCGCCGGGGCCGCGCCCGGCGTAGGCCTCCCAACTATGGCTGCCGATGCGGTGTCCCAGGCGTTCCTTGTACAACTGGTTGGTGGAGACGATTTCGAGGTCGGCGTTGTGGACGGCCACGAAGCAGGGCAGTTCGTTGAACAGCCCGCCGTCGTCCAGCGCGCTGCACAGCGAACGGATGCCGCTGGCAATGCCGTCCATGACCTGCAACGCGGCCAGTTGCCGTTCCGCCTCCACCAGTCGGGCCGACTGGTCGCGCACCATCTGTTCCAGATTTTCGGTGTACCCGCGCAGGCTGCGGCGCATGGACATGCGTTCCTTGGCGCGGCGCAGCGCCACTTCCAGCATGTCGTCGTTGACGGGCTTGGTGAGAAAGTCGGTGGCGTCGCGCTTCAGGCTCTGGATGGCCAGATCCATGTCGCCGTGGCCGGTGAGCATGATCACTTCCACGTCGGGGTCGGCGGCCTTCAGGCGCTCCAGCAGATCCAGCCCGGACAGGCCGGGCATCTTGATGTCGGTAAGCACGATGTCGGGTCTGCGTTCGGCAAACCGGGCAAGGGCTTCTTCGCCGCTGGCGGCGGTGGTCACGTCGTAGCCCGCGTCGGCTAGGGATATGCCGAGCACGGTGCGAATGCCTTCCTCGTCATCCACCAGCAGGATCGCTTCGCCCATGCGCGGCTCCTCGTGGTTCGGGACGCTCCGGGTGTGGTGTGCGCGGGGTGGTGAATCCCGTGCCGTACCCGGCGCGGCCATCGGGGGATGGGGCGTTGCGGGCGGCGCGACAGGCACGCTGTCGGAGACCGCCCCAATGTCCCATTGTCCCACGCGGAGCCGCGCGCGGCAAGGGCGGGCCGCCGGAGAGGGTATTGCCCGCCCCGGTGCGGGGTGCCATCGCAGGCGTCAGGCCCGCCGCCGTCCGTAAGGCCCACGGGCGCCACGCCGCGTGACTGCCCGGTCATTGACGGGTCATTGCCCGATCATTGGCGGGTCACTAGCGCATCAGTAGCGCATCATTGGCGGACCAGTGGCGCGCTACTGGTGCGTTGCTGGCGCTTCCGCCGCCAGTTCGCCGCGTTTTTCGAGCGTTTCGCGGATGATTTCCAGCAGGCGGTTGGGGTCGAAGGGCTTTTTCAGCGAGGCCACGGCGTTGCGGATGGCCAGGTGAATGCCCGACAGCCCGCTGATGACGATGACCGGGGTGTCGCGGAAGGCGTCTTCCTTGGTCATCTTGCGGTAAAAGCGCGGCCCCCACTCGTTGGGCATTTCCAGATCCAGCGTCACCAGGTCGGGGCGCTCGCGTTGCAGCACCTCCAGCGCCTCGCTGCCGTCCGAGGCGGAGCAGGTGGCGTACCCGTTGTCGGAAAGGATATCCACCATGTACTTCACGATGTAGGGGTCGTCGTCCACGACCAGTATCTTGTACGGCATGCGCTCATTCTCCTTGGCGTCGTGCGTGGCGGCGCGCGGTGACGCCGTTGCCTGCCCTGTCTTCCGGGATATTCCGTCCGGGTCCGACCCGGTTCTGTCCTGTTTCGCCTGCTCTGCCTGCTCTGTCATTCGGGGCTGCCCTGCCGGCCGTATGGTCCCCGCCGTTCCGTTTCCAGTCCCGTTCAGCGCCCGGTGCGCCAGTTCCAGCAACCGTTCCGCCTTGGGGGGTTTTTCCACGTAGGCGAACGGTTCGCTCACCTCCGTGCTCCCTCCCCCGTCCCCGTCTGCGGCCTGGCACATGGACAGCCCGTGGGCAAAAGTCGCCCCGCCCACGCCGGACAGCATGATTACCGGCACGGAACGCAGGGCGGGGTCGGCCTGCATGGCGCGGTACATGGGCAGGCCCCCTCCGCCCGACATCATCACGTCCAGCACCACAAGGTCGGGGCGGCGCGTGCGGGCCGCCTCCAGCCCTTCGGTCCCGTTGCGTGCGGCCACGGCTTCGTGTCCGTCAGTCTCGAACAGGGCCTTCAGGAAGAACCGGAACGACAGGTCGTCGTCTACCACCAGCACCAGCGCCATGTCGTGCCCCGTTTTCGGTCGTCGCTCGTCGTGAACCCGCGATGCACTGGCTGGCGGGGCAGCGTGGCCGCCCCGCGCCGTCATGCTTCCTGCCTCTGCCCACAGGCGGGCGTCAGGCAACACGCTCCGCATGCGTCACACTGGCCACCGGGCAGGCAGAGCGCAGCACCACCTGTTCCACGGTGGAGCCGATTTCCGCTTCCTCGGCGGGCGCATCGCTGGCGTGGTGGGCCATGACGATAAGGTCCGCCTTGCGGTCGCGGGCGTACTTCAGAATTTCGACATACGGCGTGCCTTCCCAGATTTCCACCTGGTAGTTGTCGTAGTCGGTCATCTTGCTCACGTACTTGTCCTGCATCTGCTTGCGCGCCCGCTCCAGTTGCCGTTCGATTTCGGCCTGGCTGGGGTACAGCCCCGAGCCGCCAAGGTCGCAGGCATGGAACAGGTACAGCTTGGCGCCCACTTCGCGCGCGGTCTTGTAGGCAAACTGGAAGGCCGCGTCGGCAGGCTTGGAGAAATCGGTGCTGAAGACGATGTTGGAGAACATGTGCCAGCAGGTGTTGCAGGGCCGGTTGACGATCAGCACCGGGCAGCGGGCCGACTTGGCCACCTTTTGCATGGTGTTGCCGATGATGGAGCGCACCCGCGAGGCGGCGGCGTCTTCTTCGCGCCCGTGCGCGCCCATGACGATCAGGTCCACCCCTTCCTGTCGCGCAAAGCGCAGGATTTCGGTGTGCGGAACCCCGACGGCCAGTTGCAGTGCGGAGTTGGGCGGGCCGAATTCCTTGAACTGGGCCTCGTAGACGTGCTTCAGTTCTTCAGTGACCCATTCGCGGTAGTCCGCGTCGGCCACTTCTTCCTCGCCGGACTTCAGGTCGCGCACGTAGTGGCCGAAGCCGCGCGTGGGCACCCCCAGCACGTGGAAGACGTACAGGCGCGCCTCGTTGCGCCGGGCCAGTTCAAAGGCCACCTTGGCCGCGTTGTCACATGCCGGAGAGGCTGACGTTGCAAAGAGGATCTTACCGAACATGGCGTTTACCTCCGCAGGCTACAGTGTCTTGCGCCGCCCTGGAAGCCGAGCTCCCAGGCAAGGCCGTCGATGACTTCGAACAGGCTGAAGGTGGTCTCGCAGTCGAGCACCCGCGTCCTGTCCCCGAAAACCACGTGTCGCAGGCCGCCCAGCGAGAGCGGCAGATCCAGAAGGGCGTCGAGAGGGATGAACCTGATTTCGTGTTCCGTTTCGCCGTCGCGGCCGCAGGGGCTGTCTGCCCCCGGGGCCAGGGCCCGCAACGAAAGATAGATTTCCGCGCGCGGGCCGCCGGGGTAGCCGATGAGGTCCACGGTCTTGCGCAGGGCAAGGCCGGTCAGCCCGTCGGCGCGGCAGCCCTTGGCGGGGCAGCGGGCTGCCTCGGTCACTGCGGCGGGCAGGAACGGGCCAAGGCGTTGCAGTTCCGCATGCCGGGTCAGCAGGGCGAAGAACGAGCGCAGCGTGCAGTCCGCGTCCAGCACCGCAGCCAGCCGCAGGCAGGGCAGCGGATCGGCGTGGGGGCTTCCGTCCGGGGCGCGAAGCGTTCCGTCAGGGGCAAGATGCACGGTGTCCATGTGTCCTCCGGGGTGATCTCCGGGGTGGTCGCCGGTGTGTTCTCCATCCTGTGCGATGCGGAAAGCCGCAGGATGCCGATTACCGTTGTCGCCGCCGTTGTCGTCGCTGTTACGTTCGTTGCCGTTGTTGCCGTGGAGCCTCAGACTTTGGTGTGGCAGCCGCCGCAGGTCGTGGGGCCCTTGCCCTGGTCCCTGTGGCAGCCCATGCACTGGCGGTGGAAGGCGCGCTCCAGCGGCGTGCCCTTGCCGTCCTTGCCGCTCTTGCCGCCTCCGCCTCCATGCACGGCATGACAGTCGGAGCAGGGGGTGCCCTCGGACGTGGGGGCCATGGCGTCGCGCCGACCGTCTTCGGTGGTGCCGTGGTGGCACGCGCCGCATTCGTCGATGCGGGCCTTTTCGTTGTGCGTGTCATGCACGAACCGGGCGGCGGGGCGCGAGTGCGGGGCCAGGGCTTCCGGGGCCAGGTTTTTCATGTCTTCCTGCGCCGGGGCCGTGTGTACCGGCGGCAGCAGCAGGAAGAGCAGCGCGGCGGCCAGAATGGCCGTCACTATGGCCACCTGGGTCGTCAGGCCATTCCTCTGGCGGGGTGCCTTCATGCGGGTGCTCCTTGCCGTGCCTAGGCGGCGCCGGGCTTTTCCATGCAGTCGTAGATCAGGTCGCCCAGGAACTTGGTGTGCATGCCGAGCTTGTAGTGCTGGATGATGTCTTCAAGCCCGCCGTGGCAGTTGTGGCAGGGGGCCACCACCGTGTGTACGCCTGTGGCGGCAAGTTGGTCGGCCTTGGCCTTGTTGCCCGCAAGGCGCACCCCCTTGAAGGGCGGGCCGCAGTTGATCACCCCGCCGCCCGCGCAGCAGCACAGGTTGTGTTCACGCGTGGGGCTCATTTCCACCACGTTGGAACACAGGGCGTGGGTGACCTCGCGCAGCTTGTCCATCAGCCCGCGCCCCCGGATGATGTTGCACGGGTCGTGAATGGTCACCGGCTCTTCGAATTTCTTGGCCAGCTTGATCTTGCCTTCGGTCAGCAGTTCCCAGAAGAACTCCACGGAATGCACGATGGGCACGGGGTGGTTCTTCCAGCCCAGCCAGCGGTTGCCCACGTCATACACGGAGCGGAAGGCGTGGCCGCATTCGCCCATGACGATGCGCTTCACCTTCAGCTTCTGGGCCAGTTCGAAGTGGCAACGCTTCAGGCGGCCCATCATTTCGTAGTCGCCGGTGAACATGCACATGTCGCTGTTGTCCCAGCCGGGGGATGAAGGCATGGTCCAGTCCACCCCCGCCTGGTCGAAGATCACCGCCGCCTGGTAGATGAGCTGGGTGCGGAATTTGGGCTCCGGCGCGATGACCGAATACATGAAATCCGCCCCTTCCTTGTCGAAGGGGATGCACAGCGCGGGAATTTCGCTGCGCGCCTCGTCTTCCTGCCACACCAGGCTGTCGATCCACTCGTCTTCCTTCACCCACATCTGGTTCATGGTGCCGGAATGGCTGTGCGCGGTGTCCTGAATGTACAGCGGCACCACGCCCAGGCGATGGCAGATGCGCCGCACCAGGCTCATGACGTAGCCGGTGTCGATGCCCACGGGGCAGTAATGCACGCAGCGGCGGCACAGGTTGCATTCGGTGTAGGCGATCTGGGCCATGCCGTAGATTTCGTCCGGGTCCACCTTGCCGCCGGTGCGCAGCAGCCGCCACATGGTCTGTTCCATCTTGCCCACGGGCGAATAGGTGGGGTCGCCGTCGTGCGAGATGCAGTAGTGGCAGGCGTCGGCGCACATGCCGCAACGCATGCAGGTTTCGTGGTACACGGCAAGGCGTGCCCCGGCCTCGCCCCTGGTCACCGCCTTGACCACGCGTTCGATGCGTTCGCGCGTCAGCCCGGCCACGCCCCGGATGAGGTTGGCGTCTTCTATGCGGCGTTCCGCGATGCCCGAGAATTCCGTTGCGCTCATGTGGTTGTCTCCCGTGGGATGGCGCGGCGCGCCCTTCCGATGAATCCGGTCGGCCCGTATGGTTTGAAGTCCGGCTGGCCCTGTCCTGCTCTTTTTCGTCCTGTCATGCCCCTGTGCCCTGCTGTTGCGGCCAGCCCGGCCTTGCCGGCCTGGCCCGGCCAGTTCGGACTTACCAGTCGGGGCAGTGGCGCACTCCGCCGAATTCCGAGCCCATGTATGCCCGCGTGAAGGGCGAGAAGATGGCGTGCGACAGCCGGGTGAAGGGCAGGGCCATCAGCGTGGCCTCGCCCGACAGCACGTGCAGGGTGGACAGCAGCAGGTTGTCGCCGATCTGCTGCTTGGCCAGAAAGGCGGTGATGCACGGCACGGCCACCAGCGCCAGCACCAGCCAGTCCATGGGCCGGGTGACGAAGCGGACGGTGGGCAACTGCAACCTGCGCCACGCAAAGAACCCGCACAGCAGGATGACCAGCACGGTCAGTGCGTCGGCGATGCCTTCGGGCAGCGACCAGACGTTCACGCCAAAGGCGTAGTCCCACAGCACCGCGTGCCCCGGCGCAAAGAGCAGCAGCAGGCCGAGCGCGGTGTGAAAGGCGAAGGTGGCCACGGTGACGGCGGGGTTGGCACGCCAGCCCAGGGTGGCGAAGGGGGTTGCCCAGTGGGCCATGGACCGCGCGGCGAAGCGCACGTCCATGTAGGCCACGGCGTTCATGTCCTTCTTGCGGGCCAACGCCCACATGGAGGCCAGACGCCAGGCCGAGCCGCCCAGAAATACGGCCCAGGCAACCCAGGCCAGGGGACCCACGGCGAAATTGTAGAGCTGTTGCATTGCTGTTTTCTCCGCTGGCCTGTCAGGCCCTGAAGTCGTCGGGAGTGGCCACCCACCGTTCGCACGCGCCGTTGCGGATGCCCCGCAGCAGCACGCGGACGCCCGCATCGCCGGAACCGGCGGGGCCGAACAACGGATCCCACGCCGTGGTGAAGGCATCACGCCACGGGCGGCCATCCAGCAGCACCGTTTCGCGGCCCCCGTCGTTCGCCCGATCGCGCACGCGCACCGCCACGTGCCGACCGCACGGGCTGAACACGGGCCGCCAGGCCATGTCCCACTTGCCGGGCCAGGGCACTCCGTCCACCACCACCTGCCAGTCAGTGTTGTCGTTGCTGGCAAGGGCGGCGGCGCGGGTGCCGTCGGGCGACAGGACAAGGTCGGCGATTACCGGCGCGCTGAATGGCCAGGGCGAAGCATCACGGGCCACGGTGAAACTGCCGTACCGGGGCGCCACAATGGCCCACAGGTGACGTCCGTCCGGACTCCAGGCGGGCGACCAGCACTGGAAGAAGCGCGCATCCCACAGCAGGGTGCCGTCCAGGGCCATGCCCCAGCGGCCATCCTTGCGCACCGGTGCGGCCACTGCGCCGGTGGCGGGGTCGAAGCAGGGTTCCCATACACAGGGGAAGGTGGCGGGCCACGGCGTGCCGTTGACGGCCACGGTGTATTCGGAATGAGACAGGCGCACCTGCGCGGCCACCTGGTCGTTGCGGTGGTCGAACACGGGGGTCCATACGTTCATGAAGTTGCGGTTCCAGGCCTCTCCGTCCACGGCCACGCTGTAGACGCCCCGGACAAAGGTTTCCAGGTCGGCCTGCCCCAGCGGCACCGTCTGCACCACGGCGGCGGTGCGGCGTCCGTTGGGGCTGACGGCGAAATTGTTGGCGTTCTCGTACAGCGTTTCCCAAGGCTCGCCGTCCACGATCATGCCGTAACGCATGTCCTGCTGCACGGCGGCAATGACCTTTCCCGCAGGCCCGTGCGTCAGCGACCAGATGAACCCGTAGGTTTCCGGCCACGTTTCGCCGTCCACGGCCACGGTCCACTCGCCATCCTGCTGCACGATGGCGGCAAGCCGTCCATCGGGCAGGAAACGCGGCGACCAGACCTTGTCGAACCCTGCAGCCCAGACCCCATCGTCCACGCGCATGGTGAAGCTGTCGTCCTCTTGCCGGACCACGGCGGCCACATGCATGCCGTCGGGCGACATGACCGGCGCTTCCTGCCACTGGTGGTCCGGCAGCGGGGCCATGGACGGCGCGATGACCTGCCTGCCCGGTTCCCAGTCGCCGGGGCCGGAGTGCGGATGCCCCGTCATGGCGTGCGCGGCGGGCGGAGTTTCCGGCTCGCCGTGATCCATGTGTGGGGTTGTGGTGGGCGTGGACATGCTGACCTCCTGTTCCGCGCAAAAGGATTTAGTGCCGGGCGCGGAAGATGATCGTTGCACTATAATGTTTGTCGCAAGTGCGGATGTGTTTGAGGATTCAATAGCACATGAAAGACTACCGTGGAAGTGGTGTTGCAAAAAATAGTAGTCTACTCGCATGGTAGAATAGTTTCTATACCGTTGCAGTATAGAATTTATACAACCAAGCAGGTAGAGAATTCATGTTGAAACAATGCCGATGAATGGTTTGCTTGCGGTCGTGCAGTGGGACGTTTTAAAGTGGTGTGCCATATTGAATCGTTATGTTTCATATGTGTTTCTGGTGTGAATCATGATCGAACCGCCTCGGATGGGGAGTGGATGCAGGTCATGGAATGATTGAAAAATCAGAAATGATATTGACTCTGAAAATCGTTTTCATTACACGGGACGGAAACATCCGCCGTACCCCTGCGCGGCGCGGTGTTGCACTGGGCCGTGCGGAGCCAATGCCGCCCGGCCCGAAGCATATTCCTGCAAGGAAGGAGGAAGCATGAAACGCTTGATCACGCTGCTGCTCGGTGCGGCGCTGTTGTGCGGCGCCGTATCCCCGGCCAGCGCGGCGACCATTGAAGCCAAGGGCGAATGGGCCTTCGACTTTTCGTGGACCGATGGCATGAACTACCGCTCCGCCGATAACGGCGGCGACAGCGAAGACGACTTCGCCGCCCACCAGCGGCTGCGCACCCAGATCGACATCATCGCCAGCGAATCGCTGCGCGGCGTGGTGTTTCTGGAAATGGGCACCACCACCTGGGGCCAGGAAGACGGCGCGCTGGGCGCGGACGGCAAGTCGGTGAAGGTGCGTCGGTCGTACATCGACTGGACCGTACCCAATACCGAACTGAAGGTCCGCATGGGCCTGCAGGGCATGGATCTGCCCGGAGCCACCTTTGGCGCCAGCCCCATCCTGAGCGATGAGGACGTGGCCGCCCTGGTGCTGAGCTATACCGTCAGCGAAAACGTGGGCCTCACCGCCTTCTGGGCGCGCCCCTACGACACCTCTGCCGGTGAAACCGCCGATTCCAATTCCTTTGACGAAGTGGACGTGTTCGGCCTGACCGCGCCGGTGACTCTGGACGGCGTCAGCGTCACCCCGTACCTGGTGTACGCATCTGTCGGCAGGGATGCCGACGGCAGCGGCGACCGCTACAACACCGATTCGTGGGACACCTTTGTCGATGGCATGCAAAGCCTTGGGCAGCGCACCGGCATGACCGGCGACGACACCACCGCCAACCACGCGTGGTGGGGCGGCGTGGCCCTTGAACTGTCCCTGTTCGATCCCTTCGCCGTGAAGATGGACGCCACCTATGGCCGCAAGGACGCCGACGAAGACTACGCCACCCGCGAGGGCTGGCTGGTTTCGGCCATGGTCGAATACAAGATGGACGCCGCCACCCCCGGCGTGTTCGCCTGGTACGGCAGCGGTGAAGACGACGACATCGACAACGGCTCCGAGCGCATGCCGTCCATCTCGCCCAACGCCTGGGCGCCCACCAGCTTCGGCTTCCCCGGCTCGTCGTTCAACCAGGACAGCCAGTTCGCCCTTAACGGCGCGGGCCTGTGGGGCATTGGCGTGCAGGTGGCGGACATCTCGTTCGTCGAGAACCTGTCGCACCTCGTGCGCGTGGCCTACATGCGCGGCACCAACGACGCCGACCTGGTCAAGCACACCTCCGGCCTGGCCGACGAACTGGCCCCGGCCAGCGGCGGCGTGTTCCTGACCGACAAGGACAGCGCCTGGGAAGTGAACTTCGACCACACCTACCAGATCTACGAGAACCTGACCTTCATCCTTGAAATGGGCTACATCCGCCTGGATCTGGACGAAGACGTCTGGGGCGCGGCGGGCGAAGACCTGAGCGCCGCCAAGAAGCTGACCTTCAACCTGGTGTACGAGTTCTAGCCGTACCGTCCCGCCCGTCATCCCAGCCTGTTTGCCCTTCTGGCCGATGGCGTGACCGACGCAGGGTGTCGGCCAAAAGACAGCAAGGCTGGGGAGACGAGGAAGGCCCGACCATTCGGGCGTGAATGCAATGGGGCATGGCCTGCGGGCCATGCCCCTTCTGCCGTGCCCCTTCAGCCAGGCGCGAGAACCGGGTGTGCGTGGTCTGCGGTGCGGCACATTGCTGTGTTGATGCGTTACTGCATGCGGCATGCATGCCGCATCGTGTACAAGATGCCACATAGATGCGCATTTCATGCAGCATTGCGTCAATGTTGCCATGTACAATGCGTGAAGCCGCATGCTACGCAAAAGGCGGATATCTTGGGCAGTCGGGTGTCGTGTGCCGCAATGCGCGATCATGACCAGCTGCCGTCGTGCTGTCCCGTGCATGCGGAAACGGGGAGGGCGGTGCGTTTCCGGCATGTGTGCCCGTTTTCCCTTCGTGGTCGTTTCATTGCGCCGCGATCCGCAAAGGCGCATGTTCCATGCCCATAGATGGCTGGCTCGACGCGTTGTCGGGGGCAAACACCGACAGCGTGGACAGCGACGCCGCCCTGTTCGCGGAGCGCGAGTATCCGCTGCTTTCCGCGCGTGCGGTGCGCCGCCAGGTCACCCGGCTCAGCGCGCACCTGAACGACATGGGGGGGGCGGGGTCCGCATTTGCCCCATCTTCCTTGTCGGCCCGGTCTGCCCCGCCAGCCTCGCCAGCCCGGTCTGTCATGGACGACGGGCTGCGCCGGGCGCTTATCGGCTATTCCCTGTACGCCCGCCAACTGGACATGGTGCAGGACCGCGCCACCAAGCACATCTGCCGCGACAGTTGTGACCGTCCCCCGCTGGGGTGCTGCAACCGCAGCCACAACGTGGTGTTCAGCATGTCGGACATCATGATGCAGCAGCCCACCGGGCTGGCCCTGCGCATGGCCGATGCGCTGGCGCGCCTGCAAACCGAGGAAGGCGCGCACCATGCCCATGGCGCAGTCATGGGCGAACGGGGCTGCCCGTACCTGACGGCCTGCGGCTGCACCCTGCATCTCTTCAAGTCGCCGCTGTGCATGCATTACCTGTGTCCCACCGTGGCCGACGTCCTGCATGGCCTCCATGGCGACGGGGCCGCGCCCTTCGTGGCGGGCATGCGCCGTGCGGCCAACCGCCAGATAGAACGCAGCACGGACTTCATGGAGGTAGGCCTCATCGATGCGGCGGTGGAGATGTTTGGCGGCAGCGCGGGTCCGGCCGGAGGGAGCGGTCAGGCCGGAGGGAGCGGCATCGGGAACAGCGGCGTGTATGGCAACGCCTGAGCCTGTCGGAACCCGCAGGGATGGAGCATGGCTTCCGGCTGGGTGCGCGTCGGGGCGTGCGGCCCGCATGGGGCGGGCATGTTCCACGGTGTCCCGCTGTGGCCGTGCATGGCATGAAATGCAGGTTGCGTGACATTGCCGCCATGACCGGAGACGGCTAGGCTGTGCGCCGGGTCCGGCCCTGCATGCCGGGCGCAGTTGCGCCGCGCGTCGCCGTGCAGCGCCGCGTTCCAACTGACCGGAGGTTCCATGTCGCAGCCACCCCGCCTTGTGGTGTTCGTTCTCTATCCCGGTTTCGTGGGGCTGGACCTTGCCGGTCCGCTCGACGTGTTTTCCTGCGCAACCCGGCTGGCCGAGCGGCAGGGTCGACCCGCGCCGTACCGTTGCCGTTTCGTGGCGCAGGCGGCGGGGCCGGTGACCGCATCATCGGGTCTGCCCGTGCTGGCGGAATCCCTGTCCGATATTTTCGGAAACGACGCCTCCGAGGCGCATGCTCTCGCCCCGCATACACTGGTGACGCCTGGCGGGGTGACGCCGGGACGGGAAGGGGATGACCCGGACCTGTGTACGCTGGTGGCCGGGTTGGCTGCCCGCTCCCGCCGGGTGGTATCCGTGTGTACCGGCGCGCTGCTGCTGGCCGCCTGCGGCCTGCTGGACGGACGGCGGGCCACCACCCACTGGCAGGCCTGCGCCCGGCTGGCTGCCGCCTACCCGGCGGTGCGGGTGGAGCCGGACGCCATCTTCGTGCGCGACGGCAGCGTGGTGACCAGTGCCGGGGTAACGGCGGGCATCGACCTGGCCCTGCATCTGGTGGAAGAAGACCTTGGCCCGGCCACGGCAATGGAGGTGGCCCGGCTGCTGGTGGTGTACCGGCGGCGGGTGGGCAACCAGAGCCAGTTCAGCGCGCCGTTGCGGGCGCAGACGCGGGCCGGGGCGCGTTTCGGCCCGCTGCATGCCTGGATGGAGACGCGCCTTGGCGAGGAATTGGGCGTGGAGCGGCTGGCCGATCAGGCCCACATGAGCCCGCGTCACTTCGCGCGGGTGTTCCCGCAGGAAACGGGCATGAGCCCGGCGCGCTACGTGGAGCAGTTACGCCTGGACCGGGCGCGCGAACTGCTGGAATCGGGCGAAGCGCACATGCAGACCGTGGCCGTGGCGGCGGGCTTTGGCAGCGAGGAGCGGCTGCGCCGGGCCTTCCAGCGCCGCATGGGGGTGACGCCCAGCCAGTATCTGGAGCACTTCAGCGGCTGACACGGCACGCCGTGGCCGGACGCCCGGTTGTGTTCCGGCGGCGCATGACGCCCCGCAGTATCGCCCATGGCGCAAACTGCGGGGCGTGTGTCGTTGTGACGGGTTGGCGCGTGGATGCATGCTGGCGTGGTCCGCCCCGCCGTCCGCAAACTTTGCGCGGCACTCCTTTCGGCGGACGCCGGGCACGGCCCGGCACATCACGAACCGCGACAATCGTGACTGGCGCGACTGGCGCGACTGGCGCAAAAAGGAGCACCCATGACCACCTACGGCCTGTACATCTACGAACAGGTGGCGGAGCAGGATTTTGTCGGCCCGCAGCAGGTGTTTGCCGCCTCCCGCCACATCGCGGGAAGCAATGACGCCATCGTGACCGTTGCCGCGCGGCCCGACCCGCTGCGGGGGGCAAGCGGCCTGCGCATGATCCCCGACCATACCTTTGCCGATGCGCCCCCGCTGGACGTGCTGGTGCTGCCCGGCACGGCGGATGTCACCCGCCATGCCCTTTCCGACCCCGGCCTGCTGGACTGGGTGCGGGGGCAGGCCGCCTCGGTTCGCTGGCTGACCGCCGTATGCACCGGCACGCTGATCCTGCACGCGGCGGGCCTGCTGCGCGGGCGCAGGGCCACCACCCACTGGGCCTATGCAGAGGAACTGGGCCGCGATCCGCAACTGACCCTGCTGCCGGACATGCGCTACGTGCGTGACGGCAACATTGTCACCTCGCAGGGTGTTTCGGCGGGCATCGACATGGCCCTGTGGCTGGTGGGGCAGATTCATGACCCGGCCCACTCCCGCGCCGTGCGCAGGCTGATCCAGTACGATCCGGCCCCGCCGTACACGGCGGAGGTGTAGGGGAAGGGCTGCAGCAGTCGCGTGCAGGCGCGCGTTGGCGCACAATCGACCGGCGACTGGGCCAGCCGAAGGGCGCAAAACGGAAAAAGGCGTACGCGGTTGCGTACGCCTTTTGGCTTGCGGTGGCGTCCCCAAGGGGATTTGAACCCCTGTCGACGGCGTGAAAGGCCGTTGTCCTGGGCCAGCTAGACGATGGGGACACCCTGTGCGCCTTGCAGCGCGGAAGAGACGGATACTCCGAAGGCGCGGGGTGCGTCAAGCGAAAAAGATGGCGGCGCGGCAAGAGAGTGTGGAGGCGGTGGCAGGGGAGCGTAGTCCGATGCGCCCGTGGGCTGGCCGGTGGGTTCGGTCGCGCCGGTGTCGTTCGGCGTGGCCGTTGCGCCCGTCGTCCCGGTGTCGTCAGTTGCGTCTGTCCTGCCCATCGCGTCCATCGCGTCCGCCTGATTCCGTACCGCCCGGCTTCGGCGCGGCATCCCCGATTTCGCGGAACATGCGCACGTAGCTGGCGTAGGCGCGGCCCACGGGCGATTCCGGGTCGAACGCGCCCAGCAGCCCGCCCAGGTTGTCCGGTTTGGGGGGCACACGCGGCGGGGGCGCGCCGCGCACCACGCGCACCTCGTCCAGCGGGGTGCGGCGTTGCAGCAGATGCACCTCCACCCGCTCGAAGTACGGCCCATCGGACACGTCGTCCATGAAGGCGTTGACCCGCTCCAGGATTTCCGGCGTCAGGAAGGTCAGGTCCTGCATGGCCATGTTGTCTTCTGCCCCCACCAGCAGGATGCGCTTGCGGTGCCCCAGCGGGTAGGCCAGCACGGCAATGTCCACGCCCATGACCATATCCCAGTTCTCCCACAGGCGCACAAGGCGCATCCGTTCGGGTGCGCCGCGCCGGTCCAGAAAGCCGCGCAGGGCCTCGCCGATGGCCTTCACCGGGGCCTCCGGGGGGTGCAGTCGGCATGCATGGTGTGGGCAAGGATGGCTGGCATGCGGGGCATGTAGCATGTTCGGGCCGGAAACGCACCGGGCGTGCGGGGGGCCTTGGCGCTGGGGGGGGCAGGGCGCAGGCTGATGGGCGTCACCGTCGCACGCTCTCGCCACGCAATCGTCATCCGCGCCAATGCGCCGAAATCGCGGCAACAGCAGGGTGCGTTACGGAAACGTGACGCTGCCGTAACCTGTTCTTCGCCCGCGTACACCATGAATACGCCAGCCGCCGGGGAGGGTGGCGCACCCTGACCGCCAGGGGACGACTGCTGCCGGTGCAACTGCCGACAAGGCAGCCGCCGCAAGTGCGGAGACGGGGCTGCCGGGCGCATTGCGTACCGGCAAGACGGGGTCGCCCCAACGGCCTTTGCACCGTCGCGCGCCCTGCGTTTCCGTCCCGCATCCACAGCATTGCCCCGGCCCGCATCCCACGCCGCACGGATGTCCGCCATCGGCGCACATCCACCCGGCACACCGCCCACACGCATATTCAAGGACGGGCCATGCTTTCCACTCTTTCGTTCCGCACCAAGCTCATCGCTGGCTCGCTGGCCATGGTGCTGGTGACCATGACAGCCATGCTGGTCACCAGCCTGACGGACGCCCGGCGCGGCTATCTGGCGCAGGGGCGCGCATCGTTGCGCAACGTATCGCAGATACTCATGGAATCCGCGCGGTTTCAGGATACGCTGAATCGTAACAAGATCGGGTCGGACCTCAAGCTGATGCAGTTGCAGTTCAGCCTGGCCGGGTTTCCCATTCCCGAAATTTTCATGGAGGTGGAAGCGGACCTGCGCGACGCCGAGACCGGCCAGCAGCTAAAGGCCACCCTGCCCGGCTTCAAGCTGGGGTCCGCCTACCTGCACCAAAGCACCGACCTTGTGGACCGCATGCGCGACCTGGCCGGGGTGGGCGCGTCCGTGCTGCAACTGCACGAAGGGCGGCTGGTGCGCGTCAGCTCCAGCGTGGCCGACCCCACCGGCAGCGCCCGCTGGACGTACCTTGGCAAGGAGCATCCCGTGACCGGGGCGGTGCTGTCCGGCAAAGGCTTTGCCGGCATCCTCAAGGTGGGCGGCGAATGGAACCTGGCCGCCTATGCCCCGGTAAAGGGCATGGACGGCAGCGAGGTGCTGGGCGCGGTGGAAGTGGCCCGCCCCCTGCTGACGCCGGAATTTGCCGCCGCCGTGGTGCGCCACAACGTGGGCGGCAAGGGGTATTCCTTTGCCTTCGACGGCGCGGGCAGCATCCTTATTCATCCCGACCCGGCCATGCTGGGGCGCAACGTCTTCGAACTGCCGTGGGGCGCGGCCCTGAATCCGCACCGCACCGCCAGCGCCGCCACCTCTGGGGGCGACTCCCGCGCCGTCATCTATACAGACAGCGGCGAGGAATACGAAGCCTGCGTCGACCGCTATGCCCCGTGGGACGTCACCTTCGTCACCACCGTCAGCCGTGATGAACTCATGGAAGGCGTCAGCGCCCGGTTGTGGCGCGGCGCGGGCATTGCCGCCGCCGTGGCCCTGCCCGTTGCCGCGCTGGTCATCTGGCTGATGGTGCGCCAGCTCATGGCCCCCATGCACCGGCTGGCAACGCTGGCCCAGCAGGTGGCGCGCGGCAACTTCGACTACACCTTCCACTACCCGGCGGACGACACCATCGGGGCCACGGTGCGCGCCGTGCAGGCCATGGTGGGGGAACTGCGCATGCGCCTGGGCTTCAGCCAGGGGGTGCTGGACGGGGTGGTTGTGCCCTGCGTGGTGGTGGACCTTGGCAACAATATTACCCACGTCAATGCAGAAGCCCTGGCCGTGCTGCGGCGCGGGGACGACGCCGCCGCGTGGCTGGGCAGGCCGTTGGGCGAGCTGGTGCATGGCTCTGGCGCGGCCGCCGTGCGCCCGGTGCTGACCCGGCGCAGCATGGAGCGGCGTGACCGGGTGGCCGAAGACATGGTGCTGGACCCGCAGTCCGACGGGCGCGAGGTGGTGCTGCACATGGTGGCCACGCCCATCTACGACCTGGACGGCGAACTGATGGGGGCCATATCGTTGTGGGTGGACCTGACCCACGAACGCGCCCAGCATGCCCGGCTGGACGCGCAGAACGCAGTCATTGCCGCCACCGCGCGCGAGGCGGAGGACATCGCCCGGCGGGTGGCCTCGTCCGCCCACGAACTGGCCGAGCAGGTGGCCCATTCCAGTGACGGGGCCGCCCGCCAGCTTGCCCGCGTGGACGAGGTGACCGCCGCCATGGACCGCATGAACGACACCGTGGCCGAGGTGGGCCGCCGCGCCGCCCTGGCCGTGGACATGGCCGCATCCACCATGCAGGTTGCCGAGGATGGCCGCGACGTGGTGCGCGCCTCCATGGCGGTCATGCACAAGGTGCATGGCCAGGTGGAACAGCTGCAACACGACGTGGCGGACCTGGGGCGCGAGGCGGAATCCATCGGCCAGATCATGGGCGTCATCAGCGACATTGCCGACCAGACCAACCTGCTGGCGCTGAATGCCGCCATCGAGGCCGCGCGGGCTGGCGACGCTGGACGCGGCTTTGCCGTGGTGGCGGACGAGGTGCGCAAGCTGGCGGAAAAGACCATGAGCGCCACGGGCCAGGTGGGCGACCGCATCCGGGCCATCCAGCGGGCCACGCGCGGCTTTGTGGACAGTACCGCCACAGTGGCCGGGGCCGTGCGCGAAAGCGATGCGCTGGCCACCCGTTCCGGCGGGGCGCTGGACGACATTCTGGGCCGCATCGGCGATTCCGGCGGCGAGGTGCGGGCCATCGCCGCCATGGCAGAGGCGCAGACACGCGGCGGTAAGGACGTGGGGCGCGCCGTGGCAGAGGTGGACGCCATTGCCCGCGAAACGGCGCAGGGCATGGCCGAATCCGCCCATGCCGTGGCCGGGCTGTCGCATCTTGCCGGTGAACTGCAACATGCCATCGACGGTCTGGCCAGCGGTGATGGCGATGCAATATAGCGTGATTGCAGCGGATCACGCAGGGTATGCCCACCCGGTTCCGGCGTCCGTGACATGCCAGCCCGCATGACACAGGATTGTAACTGTCGTCACAACAGGCCGTAACCTGCGCTGGCTAGTTATTGTTGCGCGATGATTTTGCACCGCACACAATTACCCCCAACAGGGAACCGTCAGGGAGGTTTGCAATGAAGTCGTTCAAGAAAGTGGCGCTGGCAGCCGCGCTTGTGCTGTCGCTGGCCGGTGTGGCCGAAGCCCGCGACCAGATCCGCATCGTGGGTTCCAGCACCGTGTATCCCTTCTCCAGCGCCGTGGCCGAAGAATTCGGCGCCACCAACAAGCAGTTCAAGTCGCCCGTGGTCGAATCCACCGGTTCCGGCGGCGGTCACAAGCTGTTCTACGCGGGCGTCGGCCCCGACACCCCGGACGTGACCAACTCTTCGCGCCGCATGAAGGTCGAGGAACTGGAAACCAACGCCAAGAACGGCGTGACCGAGATCACCGAAGCCAAGATCGGCTTTGACGGCATCGTCATCGCCCAGAACATCAGCAACGCCGACATGAACCTGACCCTGAAGGATCTTGCCCTGGCCGTGCTGGAAGAAGTGCCCGTGGACGGCAAGCTGGTTGCCAACCCCTACAAGACCTGGAAGCAGCTGAACCCGGCCCTGCCCGACCGCAAGATCGTCATCTACGGCCCGCCTGCCACCTCCGGCACGCGTGACGCCTTCATCGAAATGGTGGTCGAAAAATTCACCGGCAAAGACGATACCTTCAAGGCCGTGCTGGGCAAGGACGCCGTGCAGTACAAGAAGATTCGCCAGGACGGTCCCTACGTGCCCGCCGGTGAAAACGACAACCTCATCGTGCAGAAGCTGACCAAGGACACGGAAGCCGTGGGCATCTTCGGCTACAGCTTCCTGGCCGAGAACAAGGACCGCATCAAGGGCTGCACGGTGGAAGGCAACGCCCCCACCTTCGACAATATTTCCTCGGCCAAGTACCCCATCTCCCGCGCGCTGTACTTCTACGTGAAGGACGCCCATGTGGGCAAGATTGCCGGCCTGAAGGAATACGTGGACCTGTTCATGTCCGAAAAGATGATCGGCGACGCCGGTTACCTGAAGACCATCGGCCTCATCCCGCTGCCTGCCGCCGAACGCGAAAAGGTGCGCAAGGATGTGACCAGCCTGAAGAAGCTGACCGCCGAAGACCTGAAGTAGCAACACGCCGCACGTGCCGGGGAAGGAATACGCCTTCCCCGGCCTTCACTATTTCCGGGGGGTGCGCGCCCCCCGGCCAACGGGATAGCACATGACCATGGGAAGCGCGTTGCAGATGGCCCTGATGGCCATATTGCCGCTTTCGGTGCTGGCATACATGGCAGCCCGCCGCAGGGCGGGGGCCGACAATGCCCGCGGCACGGAATTCCATTCGCCGCTCGTGTACTACGGGTGGTATTCGTTCCTGTGGGTGGCCCTGCCGTCCATGGGGCTGTTCGTGCTGGCGGGGCTGCTGCACCTGCTGCACATTGCCACCGTGCCCGGCCCGGTGCTGGTGGGCGGGGGCGTGGCCCTGGCTGCGTTCGGCCTGGTGTGGTCGCAGCGGGCCATCGGGCGCGATTTCCGCGCCATCCACAGCGTGGAAGGCGCGGTGCGCTGGGCGCTCATCGGGGCGTCGTGCATTTCCATCCTCATCACCATCGGCATCGTGGTGTCGGTGGTGTTCGAGGCCATGCAGTTTTTCCGGATGGTAAACCTGTGGGACTTTCTGACCGGCACCAAGTGGAGCCCGGAGACGGCCTTCCTGATTTCCACGGGGCGGGCTGACGGCAACGTGGCCACGCCGGAATTCGGATCGCTGCCGCTGTTCGCGGGCACCTTCTACATCACCGCCGTGGCCATGCTGGTGGCCGTGCCCATGGGGCTGTTTGCGGCGGTGTACATGGCAGAATACGCCAGCCAGCGGGTGCGGCGCATCGCCAAGCCCGCGCTGGAAATCCTGGCGGGCATTCCCACCGTGGTCTACGGGTTCTTTGCGGCCATCACGGTCAGCCCGTTCATCGTCCACCTGGCCGAGGCCATGGGGCTGGAGGCAGAGTACACCAACGCCCTGGCCCCCGGACTGGTCATGGGCGTGATGATCATCCCCCTCGTTTCCTCGCTGTCGGACGACGTGATCAACGCCGTGCCCCAGTCCATGCGCGAAGGTTCGTACGCGCTGGGGGCCACCACGTCGGAGACCATCTGCAAGGTGGTGCTGCCTGCGGCGCTGCCGGGCGTGGTGTCCGCCGTGCTGCTGGCCGTGTCGCGCGCGGTGGGCGAGACCATGATCGTGGTCATGGCCGCCGGGCTCATGCCCAACCTGACCTGGAACCCGCTGAAGAGCATGACCACGGTCACCGTGAGCATCGTGGATTCGCTGACCGGCGACCAGGCCTTCGACAGCCCGCAGACCCTCTCCGCCTTCGGGCTGGGCCTTGTGCTGCTGGTGCTGACGCTGGTGCTGAACGTGGTCTCGCTGGTGGTCATCCGCAAATTCCGCGAGCAGTACGAGTAGGGGGGCAACATGGCATCACTGTTCGGCATCGACGAAAAGAAACTGCTGCGCAGGCGGCGTGCGTCGGAAAAGCGCTTTCGCCTGTGCGCCATCTTCGCACTGCTGCTGGCCGGGGCATTTCTGGTGTTCTTTCTGTTCGACATTTCCATGAAGGGCTACCCGGCCTTCCAGCAGGCGGAACTGCTTGTGACCGTGAACTACACGGACGAAGCGCACGACAACCCGTATGCCGCCATGGACGCGGACACGGTGCAGATCGTTTCGCGCAGCTTCACCCGGCTCATCCCGGCCATGCTGGCCGAGAACAGCAGGCTTATCGGCACCACGAAGGAACTGTGGGTGCTGGCCAGCGCAGACACCGACCAGTACATGAAGGGCAACCCCAACCGCCTGAAGCCCCGGCATCAGGCGCTGGTGGACACCATGCGTCAGGAAGGCAAGGCGCGCCTGGCCTTCAACTGGGGGTTCTTCGAGGCGGGCGATTCCAAGCTGCCGGAACTGGCAGGCATACGCGCGGCGGCTATCGGTTCGCTGTACGTGCTGCTGATTACCCTGGCCATCAGCTTTCCCGTGGGGGTGATGTGCGCGGTGTATCTGGAGGAATTTGCGCCGGACAACCGGCTGACCCAGATCATCGAGGTGAACATCAACAACCTGGCGGCCATCCCGTCCATCCTGTACGGGCTGCTGGGGCTGGCCATCTTCATCAATTTCATGGGGGTGGCCCGTTCATCGGCGCTGGTGGGCGGCCTTACCCTGTCGCTGATGACCCTGCCCGCCATCATCATCAGCACGCGGGCGGCCATCCGGTCCATACCCCCGTCCATCCGCGAGGCGGCGCTGGCCCTTGGGGCAACCCCGTTGCAGGTGGTGTGGCACCATACCCTGCCCCTGTCGCTGCCGGGCATCCTGACGGGCACCATCATCGGCCTGGCCCGCGCCATGGGTGAAACCGCGCCCCTGCTCATCGTGGGCATGATGGCCTACATCCCCGAGGCCCCGGAAGGCTTCAACAGCGCGGCCACGGTGCTGCCCGCCCAGATATTCACCTGGGCCTCCGATTCGCAGCGGGCCTTTTCCGAGCGCACCGCCGCAGGCATCATGGTGCTGCTGGTGTTTCTGCTGGGCATGAACGCCACGGCCATCTGGCTGCGCAACAAGTATGAGCGCAAGTGGTAGCATGCGGCGGGCTGTGCCCGGCGCATCGGTATACATTGGAAACGACGGCGGCTCCGCGAGGGGCCGCCGTTTTTTGCGCCAAAGGCTGGCCGGTTGGTATGTGGGGTAGTTATTCCGTGAATCAAGAGTGATGCGGGAGCGAACGCGTCGAGGTTGGCCGGTTCATTGGCCGGATCAAGGCAGGGCTGCGTCATGGGATATTCATCCGCTGACGGGCCGTTGGGAAGGAGACTGCTGTCCTTTTGTTGACTTCGATTTTCATTTTCAATACACAGAGGGTGCCGCCGACGTGGCCCACCCCGCATCGATGACGCCGCCCCCCTGCGTCATGACCATGAGGTGACCTGATTGCAATCGGGTCGCACCCTGATCGCAAGTGGGCCGCAACCCCCGTCGGCGTCACGCCTGCTCCGTGGCCGTTTCACGTTGCGCCGTCATGCGGAGAATGCGGAAATGGTCCGGCAGGGCGGCGTGCCCGGCATGTGCCTCCCCCAACATGGTGTCCGTCCAAAACGCCTCGCTGCGGGGTTTGCCGGGTGCGCCGCGCCTTTCGGCAGGCCGTTGCCGCCTGCCGCCGGGGTACGCCCGGCCCCCCTGCTCGCACGCCATCCCTTCATCCCTGGAGCCTTCATGATTCCTTCCCAGATTGCCCGCGCCCTTGCCACGCTGGTGGCCATCCGCCGTCCCGTGTTCCTGTGGGGCGCGCCGGGCGTGGGCAAAAGCCGGGTGGTGGCGCAGGTTGCCCACAACCTTGGCATGGACCTGCGCGACATCCGTGCCGTGCTGCTGGACCCCGTGGACCTGCGCGGCCTGCCCACCATCGATGCCGCCGGGCGCGCCCGGTGGTGCCCGCCCTCGTTCCTGCCCGATGACGGTCGGGGCATCGTGTTTCTGGATGAACTGAACGCCGCACCACCGCTGGTGCAGGCCGCCTGCTACCAGCTGATCCTGGACCGCCAGCTTGGCGAATACCGCCTGCCTGACGGCTGGGCCGTGGTGGCGGCGGGCAACCGCGAGCAGGACCGGGCGGTAACCCACCGCATGCCCACCGCGCTGGCCAACCGTATGGTACACCTGGACTTCGAGACCGACCTCGAGGACTGGCTGGGCTGGGCTCAGACCGCGAACATCCGTTCCGAGGTCACGGCCTTCCTGCGTTTTCGCCCGCGCCTGCTGCACGACTTCGACCCCGCCGTGGCTGACCGCGCCTTTCCCTCGCCGCGCACCTGGGAATACGTGTCGGACATGCTGGCCGCCGGGCCGGACGAGGCCGTGGAATACGACCTGGTGCGCGGGGCCGTGGGCGAAGGGGCCGCCGCAGAATTTGCGGGCTTTTTGCGGGTGTGGCGCGACCTGCCGGAGCCGGACGCCGTACTGGCCGCCCCGCATGACGCCCCAGTGCCTGACGAACCCGCCGCCGCCTACGCCATCTGCGAGGCGCTGGCCCGCCATGCCGCGCCCGATACCATGGAGGCGCTGGTCTGCTACGCCGACCGCTTGCCCGTGGAATTCGGCGTGCTGCTGATGCGCGATTCCGTGCGCGCCGACACCACGGTGGTGGAAACCCCGTCCTTCGCGCGGTGGGCGCAGGCCAACGCCCACGTGTTGCTGTGAGGGGGGCCGTGCATCCGGAGATTGCCGACTTCCGGCCCGGCAGACTGGTCGTTGCGCCGGTTCCGGCAAGCTTGTCCGGCGGACAGCCAGACGGTGGGCCTGTCGGGATAGTTGCCGGTGGGCCTGCCCGAGAAGCGGGCGCTGTACCTGTAGCCTCCGGGGCCGTGGTCTCCTCCCATGCCACCCCCGAATTCTCCGCCCTTTCCGACCCCACCGCAATGGCGCTGGAAACCGAGGCCCACGGGCGCATGCTGCGCGCCCGCGCCGCGCTGGTGCTGGATCATCCCTTTTTCGGCTCGCTGGCCCTGCGGCTGCACCTGAAGGCGGACCCAGCCTGCGACGGCCTGTGGACCGACGGCGTGACCCTGGGCTTCAACCCGCGTCGGGTGGCCGCCCTGCCGGACGCCATGGTCACGGCCATGCAGGCGCACGAGGTGCTGCACGTGGTCTGCGGCCACCACGTGCGCCGTGACGGGCGCGACGAGGGCCTGTGGAACCGCGCCTGCGACTACGCGGTGAACGGCATACTGCTGGACGCGGGCTTCACCCTGCCCGCCGGGTTTCTGGATGCGCCGGAACACCGGGGCCGCTCGGCGGAAGACATCTACGCCGTGCTTTCGCGCATGCAGGAAGAAGAGAAGGGCGGCGGTACGGGCGACAAGGCCCAGGGCGAGGCCGAGGCCAGCGGGGCGCGCTCCGGCGCGTCCGGCGACCAGTCGGAAAACGCCCCGGCCACGCAACGCCGCAGCGACCCGGAACAGGCCCCGCCGGAACTGCCGGAAGGGGATGACGGAGACGGGCGCGGCGGCGACCGCACGGGCGAGGGCGAAGGCCGCGACAACGTGGAAACGTCCTTTTCCGGCGAGGTGCGCGACCATCCTCGGTTGCAGGGGGACGCCTCGGACGCCGCCCGCCGCCGGGCAGAGCGCGACCTGCGCATCGATCTTGGGCAGGCGGTGCAGGGGGCGCGCTTCATGGGCGACCTGCCCGCCGGGCTGGAACGGCTGGCCGGGCAGACCCTGCACTCGCCGCTGGACTGGCGCACCCTGCTGCGCCGGTTCATCCGCCAATGCACGGCCAACGACTATTCATGGACGCCGCCCAACCGGCGCTATGTCCACATGGGGCTGCACCTGCCGTCCCTGCGTTCGCAGGACCTGCCGGAACTGGTGCTGGTCATCGACAGTTCCGGCTCGGTGGACGACGCATCGCTGGCCCGCTTCTGCGGCGAGGTGTCCGCCATATTGCAGGACTTCGACACCCGGCTCACGGTCATCTACTGCGACTGCGCCGTGCAGGACGTGCTGCACCTGACCCGCTGGGACCTGCCCCTGCGCCTGACTCCGCGCGGGGGCGGCGGCACCGACTACCGCCCGGCCTTCGCCCGCGTGGACGCCGACGGCCTGCGCCCGGCCTGCCTGATCTGCCTGACCGACCTTGAATGCAACCGTTTTCCCGCGCCGCCGCCGTACCCGGTGCTGTGGGCGTCCACCCGGCCCGTGGGGGCAGGCGGTGGTGCCGACGCACCGCCCTTCGGCGAGGTGCTGACCCTGCATGAAGGAGCCTGACCATGCGCATCGAATGGCGCATCGACAAGCAGCGCGGCAACCTGCGCCCCGTGCTGCGCTACACTGTGTCCCTTGAACCGCACGAAAAGGCGCTGGCCGTGCCCCCGGTGCGGGTGCAGTCCACCATTCCCGAACCGCCCGATTCGTGGCGGCCCCACTGCTACCCCGGCGAAAGCGAACGCGCGGGCGAGGCCCCCAGGGGCGTCTACGTGCTGGATGCCCCCTCGCACGCAGGGCGCGAGGCGGAAACCACGCTGCGCCTGCCGTGGCGCGAGGACAACGAATACCCGGAGGTGGAGGCGTCATTCGCCCTGCTGCGCGATGCCTGCGAGGCGCAACTGACCAGCGCCCACGCCAGCGAACCCATGACCCTGCGCGGCGAACTGCGCGCCACCGAATCCATGCGCCGCCACGTGGCCCCGGCGGTGGTGGCCGAGCGGTTGTTGCGGCTGGCCAGGTAGAGGCTGTTGAAAAGCCAAACCGTAGCGGGGGAGGGACCCTTTTGGAAAAGGGTCTCCTCCCCCGGCCCCCTCCCCCCAAAACTTTTATTTGTAGTGGCGGGTGCAATGCTCGAAGATTCGTATAGCCGTTGCCGCCTTTGACCGTACGAGGTGCCCCGAAACAGGTTTTTCAACAACCCTTGGCTCAGGTTGCCGTTTCGCCCGATGCAACCGGCGGGATCGGACGAAGCGAGCGAAAAGACGCCCTTGGCTTCCGGAGCAGGGCTGCGCTTATTCCAGCCCCAGTTCCTTGCGCTTGCGCCACAGGGTCACGGTGGTGATGCCCAGAATGGCGGCGGCGCGCTCCATGTTGCGTTCCGTGGCCAGCACCCGGCGGATGTGCGTTTCTTCCAGTTCGCGCAGGGTGGGCAGGCGCGCGTCGTCCTCGTCACCGCGTTGCGGCAGGCCGCCCGCGCCCAGCGGGGGAAGCCCGGCGGCGGTGCGCACCGCGTCGGGCAGGTCGGCCAGTCCCGGCTGTCGCCCGGCGGCCAGCAGGGCCATGCGCTCCATGGCGTTGCGCAGTTCGCGCACGTTGCCCGGCCAGCGGTGGGCCAGCAGGGCGAGCAGCACCGCCTGCGGCAGAGGGGCAAGCCCCTCGGTCGATGCAACGGCATCGGGTACACCGCCCGCCCCCGTCGCCACCCCCAACCGCACCGAGGCCGCGCGGAACAGCTTGGCCGCCAGCGGCGCAATGTCGTCGGGCCGGTCGCGCAGGGGCGGCACCACGCACTCGAACACGTTCAGCCGGTAGTACAGGTCCTCGCGGAACGCGCCTTCGCGGCACAGCCGGGCAAGATCGCGGTTGGTGGCGGCGATGATGCGCACGTCCAGCCGCAGCGGGCGGGTGCCGCCCACCCGCTCGATGACCCGGTCCTCCAGAAAGCGCAGCAGCTTGGCCTGCGATGCGGGCGACAGTTCGCCCACCTCGTCCAGGAACAGCGTGCCCCCTTCTGCCAGCTCGAACTTGCCCGCGTGGTCGCGCACCGCGCCGGTGAACGCCCCGCGCACGTGGCCGAACACCTCCGACTCGAACAGCGATTCCGCCAGCGCGGTGCAAGTCACCTCCACGAAGGGGCGGCCAGCCCGCGCCGACCGTGCGTGGATGGCCCGCGCCAGCGCGGTCTTGCCGGTGCCCGTCTCGCCGGTGAGCAGCACCGTGGCCTCGCTGGGGGCAATGCGCTCCACCAGCGTCTGCAAGGCCAGCGTGGCCGGGGCGGTAAGCCCCGCGAACCAGTCGCCGCCCGCGCCCGCTGCGTCCATGGCGCCCGCTGCACGCAACCGGGCGTTTTCACGGCGCAGGGCCACCACCGTGACCACCTTGCCCACCAGATGTTCCAGTTGTTCCACGGAAAAGGGCTTGGGCAGGTAGTCGAAGGCTCCGGCCTTGATGGCGGCCACGGCGTTCTCGAACGACGCGAAGGCGGTCATGACCACGCACAGCGCGTCGGGGAGCAGCGCGCGCGTCTCGCGCACCAGATCGATGCCCGATGCCCCTTCCATGCGCACGTCGGTCAGCACAAGGTCGGCGGGGTGTTCAGCCAGCAGGGCCAACGCCTCTTCCGCGCTGATCGCCGTGCGCACCGGGCACCCGGCAGCGGCCAGGGCCAGGCGCAGGGTGGTCAGGATGCCGGGGTCGTCGTCCACCACCAACACGTCCAGCGGGATGCGGGCGTGCTCAGTGCCGGGGGCGGGGGAAGCGGCGGCTGCGGCTGGCGCGGCGTGTGGTTGCGGTGTGGAGGGCATGGCGTCCTTCATGAGGATTGTGGAGATTGCGGTGTGGCGGGTGGCCCCGGCATCATCCGATGTCCGGGGTGGAGCGGTGCGCCGTTGTCGCGTCATTGGCCAGGTCGGTGTCCGTGCCCGCATCGTCCGCCTGATCGTCACGGGGCGGCAGCGGCAGGGTCACGGTGAAGCGCGAGCCGCGTTCCTCGCGCCGTTCATAGGCGATGTGCCCGCCGTGGGCATCCACGATGGACCGGGTGATGGCAAGGCCAAGGCCGTACAGGCCGCCGCGCGCGCCCGCAGCCGGGCCGTGGGCGAAGGGCTGGAACAGCCGCGCCTGCACGGCTTCCGGCAGGCCCGCGCCTTCGTCCTCCACCTCGATGACCGCGCGGCCCTGATGCTCGGTGACCCGTACCCGCACCTCGCCGTCCGTGGGGCTGGCGCGCAGGGCGTTGGCCACCAGATTGGAGACCACCCAGGCGAAGCGTTCCGCGTCCAGCCGCACCTTTACGGGGGCCTCGCGGACGTCCACGGCAAGGCGGACGCCGGTTTCACGGGCCAGCAGCACAAAGGGCGTCAGCCAGCGGTCCAGCAGGGCGGGCAGGTCCGCCTCGTCTCGCGCCAGATGCAGGGCAGAGGGGGTCATGCGGGCGATGTCCATGAACTGCTGGGCCAGGGTGCGCAGGCGGGCGGCGTCCTCGCGCACGGTTTCCACCAGCAGGCGGCCCTCGGCGTCCAGATTGTCCTTGCGCCGGTCCAGCAGGTCCGCCGCAAGACACAGCGACTGCATGGGCGTCTTCAGTTCGTGCGACACCCAGTCCATCATTTCCGAGCGCAGTCCCTCGCGCCGCCGGGACTCGGTGACGTCGCCCAGCAGGAACACCTGCCCGACCACCGAAGTGGGGGAAGCGGGGGCGTGCGGCGAGTCTGGAGAAAGGGGGGATAGGGGGGGAAGATGATACCGGGACGCGCCGGGAGCGGACGGGGGCTGGGCCTGGCCGTCACCGCCGCCTTCCGCCAGCCCGTGGCCGTCCCCACCCACGAGGTCTCGCCGCCGGGCCACGAACACCCGTTCCTCGCCGCCTTCGGCCAGGGTCACGTCGCGCTTGCCGTGCAGGCTGGCGTCCAGCGCCGTGCGCAGGGCCAGGTAGTTGGGCGCGGCGGTGGAAAGGTCTGCCCAGGGCATGCCCAGCACCTGTTCGCGCGCAAGGCCCAGCAGCGGCAGCATCCGTTCGCTGACGTGGGCCACCGTGCCCGCGCCGTCCAGCACCAGAATGGCGTCGTCCGCCGATTCCAGGATGACCTCCAGCTTGCGCTTTTCCGCCGTCAGGCTGCCCACGTTCAGGGCGTCCAGTTCGCTCAGGCGTCCCCACAGGCGCACCAGTTCGTCGAACAGCACGCGCACCTCCAGCGTCTGGGGCGGGGGTAGGTGCAGCGGCGCGCCCAGCCGGGGGCGTTCCTTGAACACTTCCGCCGCCCGGCGCAGCGGGTGTGAGACGCGGCCCGCGATGCTGTCCGCCAGCAGCACCGCCCACAGCGTGCCCGCCAGAAACAGCGCCGCCGCGCCCAGCACGGTGGCGTCGCGCAGCAGGGTGTTGCGGTCCAGCCGCCGGAACATGCCGCGCTCGTTCACTTCCACCAGTGCGGACAGGGTGGCGCGCAGCTTTGCGTGCGCCGCGTCGACAGTATTGGGGGCATTGGGTGCATCGGGGGCGGATGAGGTCCCTGCCGCCGTGGTTGCCCTGCGGAACTCTATCCAGGCGGCACGGATGTCTGCCAGGGCCTGCGGTTCATCCGGCTCGGTGATGTTGCGTTCCGCCCGGTCCAGCGCGGCCTCGAAGGCGGCGGCCCAGCCCGCGCCGTCCCGTTCCGGGTACTGCGCGGCAAAGCGCAGGCCGTTCATGGCCGTTTCCATTTCGCGCACCCAGGCGATGGAATCGTAGTTCATGCGCACCAGCAGGTTGGGCATGCGCCCGGCGGCAAACACCGCGCCCACCAGCACAATGCCCAGCACCCCGAACAGCGCCACCAGCCGCAGGAAGTCGCGGCGGATGCGCTTTTGCAGGGTGGGCAGCGGCGTGGCGTGCGTCCCTGTGTGGGCGGCGGGCGATTCCGGACCGTGGGGCAAGTGGGGCTCGTGCCGCCCGTGTGATGCGTGGGGAGTGTTTCCACCGGGATGCCCTCCGCTGGAAACATTCGGGCCATGCTCACTCGCAGGAGGCCCATCCGTAAAGGACGCATACGGGCTGGCGCTCATGGGGCCTCCCTGGGGGTGGTGTTGACGATATGCACATCCACACCTACCGCCTCGTGCAGAAAGTCGAGGATGAACGAGCCGCGCAGCCGCTCGCGCAGGGGCGACAGGCGCGACTTGCCGAACACCGCATGGCGCACGTTGCGCTCGCTGGCAAAGTTCACCAGCGCCTCCGGCACGTCGTGGCCTTCCAGTTGCACCACTTCCGCCCCCAGCAGGGCGGCCAGGCGCAGGTTGTTCTGCAGCACGCGTTGCAACCCCGCGTCGATGCGCACCGGGGTTTCGCTGGGGCGGCGCACGTACACCACATAGCACGGCGAGCCGAACTGGCTGGCCATGCGCATGCCCCGGCGGATCAAGGTTTCCGCGTCGGTGGGGTCGGAACTCAGGGCCACCATCACCGCTTCCACGGCGTCTCCGGCGGCCTCGCGCGACAACAGGCCCTGTTCGGTGATCTTGCGCACCTGGTCGCCCGATGCCTCGCGCAGGCACAGTTCGCGCAGCAGCGAGAGATTCTGGTAGGTGAAGAAGCCCATCAGCGCCCGCTCGGCCTGCTCCGGCCCGTAGATCTTGCCCAGGCGCAACCGCTCGCGCAGTTCCTCCTTGGTCACGTCCACGTTCACCACCTGGTCGGCGCGGTGCAGCACCGCGTCGGGCAGCCGTTCGCGCACCGGGATGCCGGTCACCGTCTCCACCCGCTCGGCCACCGATTCCAGGTGCTGCACGTTGAGCGTGGTGATGACGTTGATGCCTGCCTCCATGATGTCCAGCACGTCGCGGTAGCGTTTGGGATTGGGCGAACCCGTGGCGTTGGTGTGGGCCAGTTCGTCCACCAGCGCCACCTGCGGGCGGCGGGCCAGCACGGCGGGCACGTCTACCTCCGGAAACTGGGCGTCGCCCACCCGGCACATGCGCGGGGGGACAATCTCCAGCCCGTCCATGAGCGCGGCGGTTTCCGGGCGGCGGTGAGGTTCCACGTAGCCGATGGCCACGTCGAACCCGGCCTGGCGCAGCCGGTGGCCTTCCTGGAGCATGGCGTAGGTCTTGCCCACGCCCGCCGCGTAGCCCAGATAGACCTTCAGCGAGCCCTGGCGTTTGCGGGCCAGGAGTTCCGCGAAACCTTCCATTGTTTCCCCTTCGACCGCGCGACGGCCTTTTGCCCACCGGCGGCGTCAGATGCGTCTTTTACTCCGGTCACGCACATCAGAGCGCTCTGCGGTCGCCATTTGTAAGGCTCGCGCTCTGCGTACGATGGCCGTATGGCTCGCAAGCTCGCCTACGGCCACGCTGCGCGCCCTCCGGGTCGACCTTCGCGCTTGCCTGACAACTGCCGCGCGCTCGCCTCCGTAAAAGGCGCATCTTCCTTGCCGGTGAACAAAAATCCTGTCGCGCGTGGCGTGCAGTGTAACCCAGACCGCCGGATCGCTCTCATGGTACGCATACCGGGCAGTCGGCGGTCCTTCGGCTTTTGAAGGACCTATCGCCCGTACACGTCCTAGTTGCCTTCTGCCCGTCCGCCCGCCAACTCGTCCAGCGCCAGATTCAGGCGCAGTACGTTGACGCGCGGTTCGCCGAACAGGCCCAGTTGCGGGCCTTCCACGTGGGCGTCCACCAGTTGGGTCACCTTTTCCGTGGCCAGCCCGCGCGCGGCGGCCACGCGGGCAACCTGCATGCGCGCGCCTTCGGGGCTGACGTGCGGATCAAGGCCACTGGCCGAGGCGGTAACCATGTCCGGCGGCAGGGGAGCCCTCCAGTCCGGGTTTTCCGCGCGCAGGGCAGCGGCGCGGACCTGCATGGATTCCGCCAGCGCGCGGCTGGTGGGGCCAAGGTTGGACCCGCCGGACGCCGCCGCGTCATAGCCGTCATCCCCGGCAGTGGACGGCCTGCCATGAAAGTACCTGGCCCCGGTGAACTGCTGGCCGATCAACTCCGAACCCGCCACCCGGCCATCCGCCATCACGGGCGAGCCGTTGGCCTTGCCGGGCAGCAGGGCCTGCGCCGCACCTGTCACCAGTACAGGGTACGCGCCGCACAGCAGGGCCGCAAGCAGCAGGGTGACCACGAGGGATTGTCTGACAAGGGTAAGCATGATCGTCTCCTTTGCCTGCCGCTACACCAGCCCAAGGGCGGTGATAAGCAGGTCGATGCACTTGATGCCGACGAACGGGGCCACCAGCCCGCCCAGCCCGTAGACCAGCAGGTTGGCGCGCAGCGCATGGGCCGTGGACCGGGGGCGATAGCGCACCCCGCGCAGGGCCAGCGGAATGAGCGCCACGATGATCAGCGCGTTGAAGATCACGGCGGAAAGCACGGCGCTTTCCGGGCTGGACAGGCGCATCACGTCCAGCGCGCCCAGTTGCGGCAGCGAGGCGGCGAACAGCGCGGGAATGATGGCGAAGTACTTGGCCACGTCGTTGGACACGCTGAAGGTGGTCAGCGCGCCGCGCGTGATCAGCAGTTGCTTGCCGATCTCCACGATTTCTATGAGCTTGGTGGGGTCGGAATCCAGGTCGATCATGTTGCCCGCCTCGCGCGCGGCCTGGGTGCCGGTGTTCATCACCAGCCCCACGTCCGACTGGGCCAGCGCGGGCGCATCGTTGGTGCCGTCGCCAGACATGGCCACCAGCCGTCCGCCCTTTTGCAGGTCCACGATAAGGTGCAGCTTGTCTTCCGGTTTCGCCTCGGCAAGGTAGTCGTCCACGCCTGCCTCGGCGGCGATGGCCTGTGCCGTCAGCCGGTTGTCGCCGGTAATCATCACCGTGCGGATGCCCATGGCCCGGATGCGCTCGAAGCGGTCGCGCATGCCCGGCTTGACCACGTCCTTCAGGTGGATGACCCCCAGCACGCCCGCCACGGACGAGGCAACCACCAGCGGGGTGCCGCCCTGGCTGGCGATGGCGTCGGCCTCGCGGTGGGCTTCCTCGCGCCGGGCGGCGGCGGTCCGGTTGGCCGCGTCCGCACCTTCCGGCCCTTCCTGCCCTTTCTGCCCGTCCTGCGCATTCGGCCCATCCAATCCGTCCAAACCCTTCACCCAGGCCAGCACCGCATCCGTAGCGCCCTTGCGCAACTGTTCGCCCGGCAGGTCGATGCCGCTCATGCGGGTTTGTGCGGTGAAGGGAATGCGCGTGATGTGCCCGTGCGGGGCAGAGGCGGTGTCCCCGCCCTGCTGCCGCGCCAGATCCACGATGGACCGGCCTTCCGGGGTTTCGTCGCCGGACGAGGCCAGCAGCGCGGCATGCACCAGTGCCGCCCGGTCCACGCCGGTCAGGGGCACGAAGTCGGCGGCCATGCGGTTGCCAAGGGTGATGGTGCCGGTCTTGTCCAGCAGCAGCACGTCCACATCGCCCGCCGCCTCTACCGCGCGGCCCGACATGGCCAGCACGTTGCGGCGCAGCAGGCGGTCCATGCCCGCAATGCCGATGGCCGCCAGCAGCCCGCCGATGGTGGTGGGAATCAGGCACACCAGCAGGGCCACCAGCACCACCACGCCCAGGTTCACGCTGTGGAACAGGGCGAACGGCTTCAGGGTGACCACCGCCAGCAGAAAGACGATGGTCAGCCCGGCCAGCAGGATGTTCAGGGCGATCTCGTTGGGGGTCTTCTGGCGTTCCGCGCCCTCCACAAGGGCGATCATGCGGTCAAGGAACGACTTGCCCGGCTCCTGCGTCACGCGGATCACCAGCCGGTCGGACAGCACCGTGGTGCCGCCGGTCACCGCGCTGCGGTCACCGCCGGATTCGCGCACCACCGGGGCCGATTCGCCGGTGATGGCCGATTCGTCCACGGCGGCGGCCCCTTCCACCACGGTGCCGTCGGCGGGGATCATCCGGCCCGCCTCCACCACCACCAGATCGTCGGGCAGCAGGGCCGAGGCGGAAACCTCTTCGGTCGCGCCGCCGTCGCGCAGGCGCAGGGCCGGGGTGTCGCGCCGGGCGTTGCGCAGGGTGTCTGCCTGGGCCTTGCCGCGCCCTTCGGCCAGCGCCTCTGCAAAGTTGGCGAACAGCACCGTGGCCCACAGCCACAGGCTGATCTGTCCGCCAAAGGCCGCGCGGGACGACCACCCGTTCAGGGCAAGGTCGTGCAGGAAGGCGGCGGTGGTCAGCAGGCTGCCCGCACCCACCACGAACATGACGGGGTTTCTGGCCAGCACGCGCGGGTCCAGCTTGCGAAAGGCGTCCTGCACCGCGCGGCGGTACAGGGCCGGGTCGTGGGAGAGGGAGCGTGAGCGTTTCATGGCGTTGGTACCTTCATCCGGCTAGTACAGCCGGCCTTCAATCATTTGCAGATGTTCCACGATGGGGCCCAGCGACAGGGCGGGCAGGTAGGTCAGCGCGCCCACGATGAGGATGACCGAGGTCAGCAGCAGGGCGAAGGTGGCCCCTTCCACGGGGAACGAGGCGTCGGTGACCGGGCGCGGCCTGCGCGCCGCCAGCGAACCGGCCACGGCCAGCATGGGCAGCATGACGCCGAAGCGCCCGATGAGCATGGACGCCGCCGTGGTCAGGTTGAACACCGGGCTGTTGGCGGCAAGCCCGGCAAAGGCGCTGCCGTTGTTCTGCGCGGCGGAGGTGTAGGCGTAGAGCAGTTCGGAAAAGCCGTGCGCCCCCGCATTGGCCAGGGCCTGCGGCCCCCAGCCCACGGCGGCCAGCGCAGTGAAGCCCAACAGGGGCAGGGCGGGCAGCAGCAGGGCGGCCACGGCCAGGGTTACTTCCCTCCCCTCGATGCGCTTGCCGAGGTAGTCCGGCGTGCGGCCCACCATCAGCCCGGCCAGGAACACGGTAAGGATGATGAACAGCACCATGCCGTACAGGCCGGACCCCACCCCGCCGAAGATGATTTCGCCCAACTGCATGTTCAGCAGGGTCACCAGCCCGCCCAGCGGGGTCAGGCTGTCGTGCATGGCGTTCACCGCGCCGCACGAGGCGTCGGTGGTGACGACGGCGAACAGGGAAGAAGAGAAGATGCCAAAGCGCACTTCCTTGCCTTCCATGTTTGGAACGAGGACGGGAACGGGGACGGATGTGGAGGTCGACGCAAAGGTCACCGCCACGGCCTGCGCCATGGCCGGGGTGCCCCGGTACTCGAAGTGGGCGGTCAGCAGCGTGCCCGTCACGAACACGGCGGCCATCACGCCCCACACCGTCCAGGCGTGGCGGGGGCGGCGCACGGCGGTCCCCAGGGTGAACACCAGCGCGCTGGGCAGCAGGAAGATGGCCAGCATCTGGATGAAGTTCGAAACGGCCGTGGGGTTCTCGAAGGGATGGGCGGCGTTGGCGTTGAAGAAGCCACCGCCGTTGACGCCCAGCATCTTGATGATGACCTGCGAGGCCACCGGACCCACGGCAATGGTCTGCACCGCGCCTTCCGGCGTGGTTGCGGCAAACGAGGCGGCAAAGGTCTGCACCATGCCCTGGCCCACCAGCAGCAGCGCGCCGGGCAGGCACAGCGGCAGCAGCACATACAGGATGGAGCGCACCAGGTCGGCCCAGAAGTTGCCGATGCCCTGCGCCTCGGTACGGGCAATGCCGCGCAGCACGGCCATGCACGCGGCCATGCCCACGGCGGCGGAAACGAAGTTCTGGTAGGTCAGCGCCACCATTTGCGAAAGGTGGCTCATGGCGGTTTCACCGCCGTAGGCCTGCCAGTTGGTGTTGGTGACAAAGCTGACGGCAGTGTTCAGGGTCAGGTCCCACGACGGGGCCGGGAAGTGCTGCGGGTTCAGCGGCAGCACGTCCTGAAACAGCAGCACGCCGAAGGTCAGGCAGAAGCCCGCCAGGGTGAAGCCCAGCAGGCACGCGGCATAGCGTTGCCACGGGTGGTCGCGGTCGGGGTCGATGCCTGCCGTCGTGTAGATCAGCCGCTCCACCGGGCCGAGCAGGGGATGCAGCCAGGTGCGGCCGCCTTCCAGCACGCGGTGGATGTAGCGGCCCAGCGGCGGCGAGACGGCGGCCAGTATGCCAAGGAACAGGGCCAGTTGCAGATAGTCGCGCGGGGTCATGATGGTCTCCGGTATGGGGCGGGCCCGACAGGGATGGGGAGTCGGTCCGAGAGGATTCCGTTAAAACTTGTCTGGACGAAACAACGCATAAACTAGGTAGACGAACAGGCCCGCCGCAAAGGCGATGCCGATGGCGTCGTACAGTTCCATGGTGCGCTCCGGCGCGCCCGGCAGGGCGCGGGTGGAGGTGCGCGGGGGCCGTTCCTGCCTGTGGCAGCGAAGAAGGGCGACCCCGGCCCGGCGGGTGCCGGACGTCACCGGTAGAGCATGCGGCGTGCCAAGGGTGGTGCGGATGGTTAAAAGCCGCAAAACCAAGGTGTTGCGTGAGATGTGGCGGATGGGGAAGGTGCGGCGGAGGAGGGTGCGGGATTACCTTTTGCAACGGGGATATTTCATTTTGTAATCCTGCGGCGATGCTCCGGCAATGAAAATGCGGGCGGGCGCGCGCTGTATGCGCCAGAGCGGATACTTGCAAATCAAGTTTTCTTGATGTATGGATATCAAGGCATCCGGAAACGGTGCCCGGCGTGTGGAGAACCATGCGCCATACTTCAAGAAATCTTGCGCGGTAACCCCATGTCGGCAGCACTCGACTACTTCAAGGCCCTTTCCGACGACACCCGAATGCGGCTCATGCACGTGCTGAACAAGCACGAGCTGAACGTGAACGAACTGGTCTCCATCCTTGAGATGGGTCAGTCGCGCGTGTCGCGCCATCTCAAGATACTGACCGGGGCGGGGCTGCTGGTTTCGCGCCGCGACGGGCTGTGGGTGTTCTACGCCGCCCCGGCGGAAGGCGAAGGCCGCGACTTTCTGGACGCGGTGGCCCCGTTCATCGCAGAGGACATGACCCTGCAGGGCGACATGGCCATGGCCGAGAAGATCATCGAGGAACGGGCGCTGAAGACCCGCCAGTTCTTCAACGCCATTGCCGAGGACTGGGACGAACTGAACCGCGAAGTGCTGGGCGGGTTCGACCTGGCGGGCGCGGTGGCGGACGCCATGCCTGCCGCTGGCGTGGATGGCGCGCCTGTCTGTCGCGTGGCCGTGGACCTTGGCTGCGGCACGGGCACCGTGCTGGAGCGCATGCTGCCCCGCGCGCAAGACGTCATCGGCGTGGACGGTTCGCCGCGCATGCTCGAAATGGCTCGACGTCGCCTGGCCGACGCCGGGGCGCGCGTATCCCTGCGCATCGGCGAACTGGATCACCTGCCCCTGCGCGACGGCGAGGCGGACTTTGCCTCCATCAACATGGTGCTGCACCACCTGTCGGAGCCGGTGGCGGCCCTGCGCGAGATTGGCCGTACCCTGCGCACCGGCGGCCTGCTGTTCCTCAGCGATTTCGATCACCACGACAACGAACGCATGCGCACCGACTATGGCGACCGCTGGCTTGGCTTCGACCGGGCCGCGCTGACGGCCCGCCTTTCCGAGGCGGGCTTTGTCGTGCGCCGGGCAGACCTGCGCGAGGTGAGCAAGGGCTTGTCGCTGCACCTGATCGTGGCAGAGAAGTCGTAGTTGGCGGGCTGACCCCGGTTTGATGAAATCGGCCAGTTTTGGCCAGTTTTGGCCAGTTCCGGTCAGTTCCGGCCAGAGCCGGCCAGCAGAAATACGCCGCCGATCGACAACTATACTCCCGCAACTTGTCGTCCGCCTGTACGGTGGACAGGGCAGATTTTCGGGGTGTGCGCACCACGCAGCACACCCGATGCACACCGGGCCGCATCCCGCATGCCGCGCCCGGCACACCGCAACAGCAACCAAATCCTTCCCTACGGAGGCACACATGACCGATGCCAAGCGGGCGCAAGCCCTCGATCTTTCCCTTGCCAACAAGGTGGCCGACATGGCCCAGGCCGACTTCGGCCACAAGGAAATGCAGCTTTCCGAGCGCGAAGTGCCGGGGCTGATGGAACTCATCCGCATGTACGGCGTCAGCAAGCCGCTGAAGGGCCTGCGCGTTACCGGTTCCCTGCACATGACCATCCAGACGGCCATGCTCATCAAGACGCTGTACGAGCTGGGCGCGGACATCCGCTGGGCCTCGTGCAACATCTTCTCCACCCAGGACCACGCGGCGGCGGCCATTGCCGATTCCGGCATGGCCAAGGTGTTCGCCTGGAAGGGCGAAACGCTGGAAGATTATTGGTGGTGTACCGAAATGGCGCTGACCTGGCCCGACGGCAGCGGCCCCGACCTGCTGGTTGACGACGGCGGCGACGCCACCCTGATGATCCACAAGGGCGTCGAGGTGGAAAAGAACCCCGAACTGCTCAAGCAGGCCTACGACAACAAGGAATTCCAGATCATCATGGATCGCCTTGCCCTGGCCTACCAGAACGATCCGGGCCGCTGGCAGCGCGTGGCCGCCCGCGTGCGCGGCGTTTCGGAAGAAACCACCACAGGCGTACACCGCCTGTACCAGTTGGAGCAGGAAGGCAAGCTGCTGTTCCCGGCCATCAATGTGAATGATTCTGTGACCAAGTCGAAGTTCGACAACCTGTACGGCTGCCGCGAATCGCTGGCCGACGGCATCAAGCGCGCCACCGACGTGATGGTGGCGGGCAAGGTGGTGGTGGTTGCGGGCTATGGCGACGTGGGCAAGGGCTGCGCCCAGTCCATGCGCGGCTTTGGCGCGCGCGTGCTGGTGACCGAAATCGACCCCATCTGCGCCCTGCAGGCCGCCATGGAAGGCTACGAAGTGACCACCATGGAAAAGGCCGTGGAAGAAGGCGACATCTTCGTCACCGCCACCGGCAACTACAAGGTCATCACCGGCGCGCACATGGAGGCCATGAAGGACGAGGCCATCGTCTGCAACATCGGCCACTTCGATAACGAAATCGACATGCACTACCTGGAAACCACTTCCGGCTGCACCTGCCTGAACATCAAGCCGCAGGTGGACAAGTGGACCCTGAAGTCGGGCCGCTCCATCATCGTGCTGGCCGAAGGCCGCTTGGTTAACCTGGGCTGCGCCACCGGCCACCCCAGCTTCGTCATGTCCAACAGCTTCACCAACCAGACCCTGGCCCAGATCGAACTGGCCACCAACCCCGACCTTGAACGCAAGGTGTACATCCTGCCCAAGAAGCTGGATGAACAGGTGGCCCGCCTGCACCTGGCCCGCCTTGGCGTTACCCTGACCACCCTGACCAAGGAACAGGCCGACTACATCGGCGTGCCCATGGACGGGCCGTACAAGCCGGGGCATTACCGCTACTAGGCGAGAGACGGATAGAGAGAATGTGCAACCGCCTCCGGGAAGGAATTCCCGGAGGCGGTTTTTTGTGTCGTGCGGTTTTGTATGCAGGATACCTTTTACCGGGGCCATGCATGGTGTAATGCCGCCCGGAATATATGGTCCAAATCCGCAGGGACTGTATTTGCGGAAATCAGCGGAGCCATTTTGTCTATGCGCCCAATTTCATTTAGCATGAATTCATGCGCCAAGAGCGGCGGCGTGAAATCGTCAGTTTCGTTTCCTTGTTTTTTCAGGGCGACAGTGGTCGCTAGTTCGTCCCGAAGCTGTGTATCCGTAATGGTGCCAGCAACTAGGTGGTCGAAGCGCATTGGGGGGAACTTGTGTTTCATTTCGATCCATCGCATGGCGAGTAGTGGCCGCATGATATAGAACCACGTTTTGATAGTGGGTTTTTTTTCCCAGAGCCGTGATCGGATTTTTTCCATCAGGCTGCGGTAGTGATGCCAAGCCCTCAAAGGGGAAATGCTGTCGTGGCTGGCCTTGCGCAGCAAGGAGGCCAGAGGGCCGGATTCGCCATAGACAATCGGGGATGACAGCCATTCGAGCAGTGGCGGGTTTGCTTGTTGAAATAGTTTGATTGCCTTGCGCAATTCCCATCCGTTTATGTCCAGTTCTCCGCAAGGCGTCATTTCAATGCCGAGTTCGATGACATCGCGGCGTTTTTCCGGTGCCACGGCAAGGTACCAGTCGGGTTCCTGCACATATATGAAACGGACATCGAAGTCGGAATCATCGGATGCAAATCCCCAGCCGCGGCTGCCAGATTCGCAAGCGTAGAGAATCTTGACCCGATATTGCTGTTCGGCTGCGTGCAGTTTGCGAAGAATGGCCATCAGCGTGTCGTCGGAAATGGAAAAACCCGGCTGAAAGCGCGGAGCACTCGAAGGTGCTGTGTTAGCTGCCTGCCCATTCCTGTAGCAGGCAAGCACGCATGCTTCGGCAAAAGCCGAATCGAATTGTTCATCACGAGTGGCGGCCTTGCGCATGGTCTCCACTGCCGATAGCCGTGACAAGATCAACGGTTCGATTTCACTCCAGGGGTATTTGCCCTGTTTGATGTCGAGCAGTTCCTTCCGGTTGTGAAGGGGGAAGGTGATCCTGCCGGTTTGCACAAGTTCTTCCATTTGACTTAGCGAACGGACAGCGTGCGACAGCGCCTTGAAGTCTATGCCGTTGTTGAGTTCTGCTTCCGCAGCGCGTGCGCCGTAACGTCGCATGTCTTTCTCGATTCTGGTCATGAACTCAGCAATACGAATGCCGCCCGTGTGTGTTTTTCCGCAAACGTATAAGCATTCTTCGTCCTGAACATGTATCAAGGAACAGAATTTTTCGTTTCCGCAGTGGTTGAGTATGTCATGCAATCGGGTGGAAAGTTTACATATTTTCTCATGATCGTGGATTTGTGATGTGAGGAAATCGTGTATGGATTTGAGCGTTCCGACTCGTGACCCCTTTATTCCATATTTCTTCGCCTGCCCGATGCAGTAGTTCGTGTAGGATTTTCCAGAGGATGTGCTGATGAATTTCGTATGGTTATTGAATATTGCATCAAGCAGTTCAGATTTGTATAATATGCATTTCTTGTGCGAAGGGGAGAACAGGATGTCCATGGCTCCGGTGTCGCCGGATGGTAGCAAATTCAAAAGCCAATGCTGTATTGACCATAGGTCTATATCAAGATCATTTGCGTTGTTTCGTGTTTCTTCGGTGCCCGTAGAGTATCGCAGGCTTTTGGGGGACTTGTTCAATGCAAGGGATTCTACGGATGGCAGAAAGATACCTCGGGCATCGACATCTGATTTTCCTGGTGTTTCTGTTCCATAGAGTGTGGAGCCAAACAGGGTGAGGAAAAGCAGCTTTGCATCATGCTCTCGGCAAAGTTGTTCTGCTTTTTCGCGTATTGCATGCTGAATATCGAGGGGAGTAGGCATGGATATTCCCGTGTGAAGGCTATGGATCAGTGTCAGGGAGAGCGTCTATGGTTGTGTCTGTGTGACCATGTTGCACAAATATAGAAATGCATTCCATTTCGTTTTCTTAGCCAATATTGCATTTCCGGACAAGGCGAGTTCGCACGTGGTCTGGTGCGCAGGGGCTGTTGGCGTCGAGACCGCCTGAAGTGATCAACATCCACGCCCTGACGCTACACCGCCCCCCACCTTCCTCCCTCTCCCCCGTTCCCACCGCTTAGGAAATCGCGTATTGTCCAGCGTGACTGTCCCTAACGAGCAAAACCCACGAGGCATGACCATGAAGAAATTGATCAATGCAGTGGAAAACGTGGTACGCGAACAGTTGCAGGGCATGGCGGCGGCGCATCCGGAACTGCGGGTGAACATCGACCCGCACTTCGTGTGCCGCAAGGAAATACCGCAAGGCAAGGTGGCCATCGTTTCCGGCGGCGGCAGCGGGCACGAACCCATGCACGGCGGCTTTGTCGGCTACGGCATGCTGGACGGCGCCTGCCCCGGCGAGGTGTTCACCTCGCCCACGCCCGACCAGATGTACGAGTGCGCAAAGGCCGTGGATCGCGGCGCGGGCGTGCTGTTCATCGTCAAGAACTACACCGGCGACGTGATGAACTTCGAAACCGCCGCAGAACTGTGCCACGCCGACGGCGTGAAGGTGCAGAACATCCTTATCGACGACGACGTGGCCGTGAAGGACAGCCTGTACACGGCTGGCCGACGCGGCGTGGGCACCACCGTGCTGGCGGAAAAGATCGTGGGCGCGGCGGCGGAAGCCGGGTACGACCTCGACAAGTGCGCCGACCTGTGCCGCAAGGTGAACCAGTATGGCCGCACCATGGGCATGGCGCTGACCCCCTGCACCGTGCCCGCCGCAGGCAAGCCCACCTTTGAACTGGCCGAGAACGAAATCGAGATCGGCATCGGCATCCACGGCGAACCGGGCACCCAGCGCGCCCCCATGAAGCCCGTGGACGAACTGGTGGACATCATGGCCACCGCCATCATCGACGACCCGGCCTACACCCGCACCGTGCGCGAACTGGACCGCGCCAGCGGCCAGTGGGTGGACAAGACCCTGACCGATGCCCCCTTCGCCAAGGGCGACAAGGTCATCGCCTTCGTCAACAGCATGGGCGGCACCCCGGTCAGCGAACTGTACGCCGTGTACCGCAAACTGGCGGAAATCTGCGGGGCGCGCGGCATCTCCATCGTGCGCAACCTGATCGGCCCGTACATCACCTCTCTGGAAATGCAGGGCTTTTCCATCACCCTGCTGAAGGTGGACGACGAGATCCTGAAGTTCTGGGATGCCAAGGCCGTTACCCCCGGCTTGCGCATGGGCTAGGGCGGGTTGTGGTCTTTTTGTCCGCTGCCTGCGTCGAAGCACATTTTCATTTCGGTCATGCACCAAAGAGTGCATTCCCTGCATGAAAATGCACTTCTCCTTGGCAGCGAACAAAAATCCTCACAACCCGCGCAGATGCGGTAGCGCAGTGCTCGGCGATTGCCATTGGACCAGCGCAGCTGAACGCTGCTGGCTTGGGCGCGGTACACGCGTAAGTGTGGCGTGCGACAGTTAGCCAGAAATAGCGCCGATGCGAACGCACAACACCGCAACCAGAACAGTTTCCTTACCGACCATGAATCCCGGTCCGGCGGATGGCATGCCTGTCGTCCGCCGGACCGGAATCCGTAAACGCAAACGGCGGCAAGGCCATTTTCACCGTCTCGCCACAGCCTTTGTCCACCATATTTCCACAAGGATGCCCCCATGCAGATCACCCGCGATCACATCCTCACATGGCTCGCCAAGCTGGGCGATATCATGCGCGACAACCGCTCGTATCTCACCGATCTCGACGCCGCCATCGGCGACGCCGACCACGGCATCAACATGGACCGGGGCTTCAGCAAGGTGCAGGAAAAGCTGCCCACCTTCGCGGACAAGGACATCGGCGCGATACTGAAGGACACCGGCATGGTGCTGCTGTCCACCGTGGGCGGGGCCAGCGGCCCCCTGTACGGCACCTTTTTCATGAAGGCCGGGCTTGCCGTGGCGGGCAAGGACGCCCTGGACGCCCCCGACGTGCAGGCGCTGCTGGACGCCGGGGTGGATGGCGTGGTCTCGCGCGGGCGGCCCGTGCTGCACGACAAGACCATGTTCGATGCCTGGAAGCCCGCCATCGACGCCTATCGTGATGCCGTGGCGGGCGGGGGCAACCTGCTTGCCGGGCTGGATGCCGCCGTTGCGGCGGCGGAAGAAGGCCTGCGCGCCACCATTCCGTTGCAGGCCCGCAAGGGCCGCGCCAGCTACCTTGGCGAGCGCAGCATCGGTCATCAGGACCCCGGGGCCACCTCCACCGTGCTGTTGCTGGCCGCCCTGCGCGACGTGGTGCGGGGGTAGCCCATGGTCGGCATCGTTGTCGTCACGCACAGCGCCGTGCTTGGGCAGGGGGTGAAGGAACTGGCGGAACAGATGACGCAGGGCCGCGTGCCGCTGGCCGTGGCGGGCGGCATCGATGACCCGGATCACCCCATCGGCACCGACCCCATGCGGGTCATGGCCGCCATAGAAGAGGTGCAGCAGGGCGACGGCGTGCTGGTGCTGATGGACCTTGGCAGCGCCCTGATGAGCGCGGAAACGGCGCTGGACCTGTTGTCGCCCGAAGTGGCGGCGCAGGTGCGGCTGTGCCCGGCCCCGCTGGTGGAGGGCGTCATGGCCGCCGCCGTGCAGGCCTCCATCGGGGCGGACCTGGACACCGTGCTGCGCGAGGCGCAGTCCGCACTGGCGGCAAAGGCCGAACTGCTGGGCATGTCCCTGCCACAGGAAGGCGTCGATGCTTCCGCCGAGGTGGCCGCCCCCGTGGCATCCCCGGCGGCCCCCGCCCCGGAAGACAGCCACGAGCTGACCCTGATGGTGCCCAACCGTCTTGGGCTGCATGCCCGGCCCGCCGCGCGCATCGTCACCGTGCTCGGCCCGTTTGTGGCCGACGTGCAACTGGCGCGCGGCGAGCGGGTGGTTTCCGCCCGCTCGGTAAACCGCATCGCCACGCTGGCCGTGCGCGGGGGCGAAACCGTCACCTTCCGGGCCACCGGGGCGGACGCGGAGCAGGCCCTGAAGGCGCTGGCCGATCTGGCGGCGGAGAACTTCGGCGATCTGCCCGATGCAACCACGTCGTCCGGCAAAGCCGTTGCGGCTGGACAGGACGGGAAGGGGAAAGCCGGTGCGGCAGGTACGTCTGCCGCAAAGGGCGGCGTGCCCGCCTCGCCGGGCATTGCCGTGGGGCCAGCCGTCTGGCACCGCCCGGCGTTCGACGCGCCCCCGCCGGACCTCGTGGCGGGCGATCCCGCCAGCGAGGCTGCCCGGCTGGAAGCCGCACTGGATGCGGCCCGCCGCGAACTGGCCGCGCTGGAACGACGCACCGCCGCCATGGCGGGCAAGCAGGAAGCGGAAATCTTTGTCATGCATCGTCTGCTGCTGGACGACGCCACCATTGCCGGAGACGCGCGCCAGCGCATTGCAGAACGGCACGAGCCCGCCGAGGCGGCTTGGTATGCGGTGATCGAGCAGGCTGCGGAAAGTTTCCGGCAACTGCCGGAAGGCTACATGCGCGAACGCGCGGCGGACCTTGTGGACGTGGGCGCGCGCGTGCTGCGCCTGCTGACCGGCGCGCCGCCCACCGGCCCGCGTCTGGACCGGCCTTCGGTTTTGCTGGCCACGGACCTTGGCCCTTCGGACATGGCGCATCTGGACCCCGCGTTGGTGCTGGGCATCGTCACCGCACAGGGCGGGGCCACCTCGCACGCGGCCATCCTGGCCCGGTCCATGGGCATTCCGGCAGTGGCGGGTGCGGGCGCGCTGGCTGCCAGCGTGGCCGACGGCGTCACCGTGGCGCTGGACGGGACCACCGGAGAGGTGTGGATTGCCCCCGCGCCCGCCGTGCTGTCGTCCATCGAATCCCGCCGGGTCTCGTGGCTGGCCGCGCGACAGGCCGCGCTGGCCGGGGCCGCCCGGCCCGCCGTGACCGTTGATGGCCGTCATGTGCATGTGCATGCCAACATTGGCAACCCGGTGGACGCCGCTCCGGCCTTGCAGAACGGCGCGGAGGGCGTGGGCCTGTTCCGCACCGAGTTCCTGTTTCTGGACCGGGCCGCAGCCCCGGACGAAGAAGAACAGCGCGCCGCCTACGTGGCCGCTGCCGCCGCCATGCCCGGCCTGCCGGTGGTGGTGCGCACCCTGGACATCGGCGGCGACAAGCCGGTGCCCTATCTGGGCGACGTCGCGGCGGGAGAGGACAATCCCTTCCTGGGCCTGCGCGGCATCCGTTTCTGCCTCGCCCGGCGTGAACTGTTCCTGACCCAGTTGCGCGCCCTGCTGCGCGCCGCAGCCGAACACCCCCTGCGGGTCATGTTCCCCATGGTGGCCCACCCCGGCGAACTGGCGGCGGCAAAGGCCATGCTGGACGAGGCCCGCGCCGCGCTGACGGCGCAAGGGCTGCCCCATGGCCCGGTGGAGGTGGGCATCATGGTTGAGGTGCCTGCCGCTGTGGCCCTGGCGGACCAGTTGGCGCGCGAGTCGGCCTTCTTCAGCATCGGCACCAACGACCTGGCCCAGTACGTCATGGCCGCAGACCGGGGCAACGCTGCCGTGGCCGACCTGTCGGACGCGCTGCACCCTGCCGTGCTGCGCATGGTGCGCGACACCGTGGCGGCGGGCAATGCGGCGGGCATACCCGTGGCCATGTGCGGCGAACTGGCGGGCAGCGCAGAGGCCATCCCGCTGCTGGTGGGGCTGGGGCTGGATGAGTTGAGCATGAACGGCCCGGCCATCCCGCGCGCCAAGGATGTGGTGCGCGGCTGCGACATGGCGGCCTGCGCCAGGCTTGCGGAACAGGCGCTGGACCTGCCCGATGCCGCCGCCGTGCGCCGCTTGCTGCGGGGCGGTTAGGGGGCAGGCAGTAGTAGTACACCCAGATATGAAAGGGGGCCGCGCGGTGGCATCACCGTGCGGCCCTTTGCGCGTGCGGGCATATATTGCATGGCCTGTGCGCCGGGCGTGCCGGGCGAACGGGCGCGTGCCTGCCGTTGTCCCGCATGGTCGGTTGGCAAGGGCCGGTGGGCCGTGCGCAGTTGGCAGGAAAAAACGCGTTGAGGCGGAACCGTCGAAAAACGGTTCCGCCTCAACGTAACATGCACAGGTCGCCCAACGCCGCGCGACCAGAAAAGTCCAACGGGTGGACATGACCAGGCGCATGCACCCCCTTGCGACAATCGGCCAACGCCGGTTGCGCCCGCGAAGGGCGGGCAGAAACGGGGGGTCAGATGCGCCCGAAACCGCTAGCCGAACAGGTCCTGCTCTTCCTTGAGCAGCTTTTCGGCCACAGTACGCGAGTTGATCTGATACTCGCCGGATTCCACCTTGCTCTTCAGCGCGTCCACCTTTTCCTGCCGCACGTCAGGCGCGGCAAGGGCGGCGGAATACGCTTCCGTGCGCAGCTTCGCCTCGTTGGAAAGGCTCACCCGGTCACCCTGCGAAGAGGACGCGGCGTCGCTTTCCTTGCGGGCTGCGGTGCGCTTGCTTTGCAGCTCGGCCTGTTCCAGCTTGGTCCTGTACGGGTCCAGGTTCTTGAGATAGTTCTTGATTTCCATGGTAACCTCCCCGGGGGAGCATACCGTTTATCGGAACGCGCACCGCCTAGAGCATGGTTTCGTCTACCGTTTCGAGAGCAATGTGCCATAACCGGTCAAGGATTTTCGCCTTCTCCGCTGGCGCTACCTCGACGGAGCCTTCTGGCCCGGTGCGGAACACCTGGATGTCCAGCTGCGTCGGAGGATACGTGAAGGTGAGCGTTTCTCCCAGTTCCTGTTCCAGCTTCTGACGAATCTCTCGTACGACGGGGTTGTCGCTTCCCGCAAGCAGAAGATTTTCCATGATCTCGCGAGCTACACGTTCCACCATGAACCTGCGTTTTACTTCCGGAGGAATGGCGCTTTCCTCTTCGCCTGCCGCGAGACGCATGGCCTGCCTGTAGCGGGCCAGCCTGCGCGCGGTAACAAGCTGCTTGTCGTAATGAAGCAGCATGTTGCGAAGGTAAAACGAGTTCGTGGTCACGGTAGTCTCCCCTCGTATCGCCTATCGGCATCCCCGAGGGGGAACTTTAGGGGGCGGACGCAATTTTTCCGAAAAAAGTTTTCGGGCACTGCGAAGAGGGAAGACCCGCCCATGCATTCATCCGTCCTATCGGCGGCTGGCGCGGAAACATTAGGTGTTGATGGGGTGGGACTGTATTTTTCGGGTGTGGTAGGGGTATCCCCCTGTGCTGGCTGGGTGTTCCGCATCCATATGGAGGGGTGTGAATGTACTGTCGCATGATGCAGCGGTTGCATGCTGATGGTGCGACGGTGGGAATGGCTGCTTGCGCCCGGCGGCACCATGGGGCATGAAGCGCAAGGCATGCCGCGCGCAGCATGTGCCTGGGGCGCGGGCTTTTGCGAAAAGATGCCCAGCCTGTTCTGATATCCGGCCTGCCCGGATGCCTGGCCCGTTGATTAGCCGGTCTGTCCGGATGGCCGTTCCGGCCATTTCGGGATGGCCAGGCGCAGGGCGCGGGGTATGCACGCTACATTCTATCGGGAGCCGTAACCGCATGACAGTTCATTCCACGCTGGCGCAGCCGTGTCCGTCAGATGTTCACGACGCTGCTGCAACCGCAGGCCTTTTCCGGGCGTTGCTGCCCGTGGTGTTGGCCTCCGGTTCACCGCGCCGCCGCGAGTTTCTGCTGTCGCTGGGCCTTGCGTTCGAGGTATACGGCAACGGCGCGGCAGAGCCCGATCCCCTGCCCGGTGAACCCCCGGCGGACTATGCCAGGCGCGCGGCAGCGGCCAAGGCGGAGTCGGTGGCCGCATCGCGGCCCGGCTGTGTGGTCATTGCGGCGGATACCGTCGTGGCCCTGCATGGCGAGATCATGGGCAAGCCGCAGGACCGTGCCGATGCCGTGCGCATGCTCACCCGCCTGGCCGGGCATACCCACGAGGTGGTCAGCGCCTGCTGCGTGGCCCTGCCGGACGGCACGCGCGAAACCTTTCATGCCGCAACCCGCGTGACCATGTGGGATGCACCCGCCGCTGCCCTTGCCGCCTATGCCGCCACGGGAGAACCCGACGACAAGGCCGGGGCCTATGGCATTCAGGGCGTGGGCGCGTTTCTTGTGGAATCCATTGACGGTTCGTGGAGCAACGTGGTGGGACTGCCGGTGGCGGAACTGGTCCGGCTGCTGCTGCGGCACGGGGTCATCATGCCGGTGGCGTGAGGGTGTGTGGCGATGGGTCACGGTGCGCGGCGATGCCTGCGCGGGTGACGTCCCGGACTGCCGGATATGGGGCGGATATGGGGCGGATATGGGGCGGATATGGGCCGCATACGCCCCGAAAACGGAACGGACACGGAGCACGGACATGAATACGGCACAGGACAAGGGGGCGGACCGTTGCGCCACGTCGCCAGATCCGCAAGGGCTGGACAGGCTGGCGCTGGAAGTGGCGCGCGTGTGGTACGCAGGGCGCAGCCCCGTGGCCCCGGGCACCGTAGGGTCTGCCGTGGCGGCCCTGCTGGCCCCCTGGCTGTTCCTGCCCCTGCCGACTGGCTGGCGCGTGGTGGTGTTGCTGGTGGTGTTTTTCGGCGGGGCCTGGGCCGCAGGGCGCGCGGCGCGGATGCTGGGCAAGTGCGATCCCGGCAGCGTGGTCATCGACGAGGTGGTCGGGCAATGGACGGCCATGCTGCCCTTTGCTGCCCTGTCGCCGCTGGGCGTGCTGGCCGCCTTTGTGCTGTTCCGGGTGTTCGACATTTTGAAACCCGGCCCGGTGGGGGCCTCGGAATCATGGCTGGACGGCGGCCCGGGCATCATGATCGACGATGTGGTGGCCGGGGTATGCGCCGCCGTGGTGCTGGCCGTACTGGCATGGCTGGGCCTGCCGGTCTGACGGCAGGGGGTGGAATGCGCCGGGGCCGGGCGGCAGTGCCCGGCGGACCATGAATGACATGGCGGCAGTGCCCGGCGGGTACGCCCGCCGAAGCAGGAACATCAGACAGGCATCACCGTGCGGCACAACGGCCCGCGTTTCCGGAACCACCGGATGCGCGGGCCGTTGTGCGTTGTCGCATGCATGCGCCGCAAGGCGGCAGGTACCTGTGCGGAGGGGGGAGCAGGCGGCAGACGGTCAGCCCTGTTCGGCCAGCGCCAGCCGGATGCCCAGGAACAGGAACAACGCACCAAGGCAGCGGTCGCCCCAGCGCGTGAACCGTCCTGCCTGCGTGCCTGCCTGAAACAATGTGCCCAGTCGTGCCGCACCCCACGCCACCAGCAGGTTCACCAGCGTGCCGTTGATGGTGAAGATGCACCCCAGCAGCAGAAAGGCGAGGGGGGACGGGGGCGCGCCCGCGCCGCCGCCATCCACGAATTGGGGCAGAAAGGCCAGAAAGAACAGCGCAACCTTGGGGTTCAGGGCATTGGTCAGGAACCCCTGTGCAAACACCGCCCGCAGGGTTGCCTGTCGGGGCTGGCCGGGGGGGCCGCTCCGGGGGCGTTCGTCAGGCGATGTGGCCGTGTGTGTCGTCGTACCGGCAGTTTCCTTGCGGGCCAGCAGCAGGGTGATGCCCATGTACAGCAGGTAGGCCGCACCCAACAGCTTGACCACGGTGAAGGCCGTGGCCGATGTGGCCAGCACGGCGGACAGGCCGAGGGCCGCAGCCGCGATGTGGACGGAGCACCCCGCGCCGATGCCCAGCGCCGCCGCCACACCGGCGTGCAGCCCGCGTGTGCCGCATGCTGTAGACCGGGCAATGATGTACAGCATGTCCGGCCCGGGGGTGATGTTCAGCAACAGGCCCGAAGCCACGAACAGCCAGATGTCATGGACACCGTGCATGATAGTCCTCCGATGTTTTTGCCCTCATGCTCCCGGCCAGGATGGGCGTCAACCCGTCAACCCGTCAGCGCGTCAACCCAACATGGGGATGGCGCGGTGCGCTGGCGGCGTCTGTCGGGCATGGTGCGTCGTTGACCCTGTGGAAACTGTTCCTTATCTTCACAACATGTTGAGATGATACCAACAAATGTGCATATTCATGGTGCGTTCCGAGGCGGAGGGCTTGCGCGCGCGGCCCGGAATCCTGACCAGGCCAGGCGTTCTGCACAGCCTGTGCGTAATTGTGTGCGTAATTTTGCTATGGAACTTAAAATTAAGGATAAATTCAAGATGTGAACGCGCGAGGCAGGCAGCATCGTCGGATTTGCGCGCCAGACGCACAAAACCCGCACGGAGTCGTGCGGGCGGGGTGAGGCCGATCTGGTCGGGGCCTGTCGAATCGGGAAAGGGTGAGGGCCGTGGAAGGGCGGCAGCGTTGGCGATGCGTCCGGGGTGCTCGAATGGTCAGGCTTGCCCGGTTATTCGGCTCGGATCAGGTCAAGGTTGCGCAGTTCCGCCAGCAGCCGGTCGAAGTCCAGCGGCTTTACCAGATAGGCGGAGATGTGCCCCTGCTCGAAGGCGCGCAAGGCGATGGTGATGTCGGTAACAGCGGTGGTGACCAGCACCGGCACGCGGGGCAATCCGCGTTCCGTTTCCACGGCGCGGATGCGCTCCAGCACGGTCAGGCCGCTTTCACCGGGCAGCATCAGGTCCAGCAGCACCACATCGAAGGGGGCGTCGTCTTCCAGCGCCTGCATGTAGGCCGAGAACGAACCGTCCGCAGTGTCTGCGCAACTGGTTGAGAAATGCGGACTGAGCGTCAGGTGCAGGACACGGGCGCTGAGGGTGTCGTCTTCGACAATGAGAGCTCGCATGGGGCCTCCGGGCGGCGCGTTCGTCGTACCCCGCGCGGGACACGGGCACGTTGCGTGATAGCCCGCGCAGTGTAGCGCGGAACCCCCGTAAAATGAAAGGGTGATTTTATAGGATAACAGGCGGGGCGACGTTGCCGACGGGAACGGCGCGACAGACGGCGACTATCCTGACAAGGCGAAAGGGAGCGACAGGGCCGGGCACTATCCGGCAGGGTGCGTCGGCGCGGCGATCACGCCCCGTGCAGGGCCATGAGGCGGGGTGCGCGGCTCAGTCCTGGGCGTGGGGAGAGATGTGGCAGGCGTTCTTGGGGCACAGGCTGGCGTCGCGCATCAGGTCTGCCAGGGTGAAGCTGTTGAGCTTCTTGTACATGGCGCGCGAGGCTTCATCCCAGATGGTGCGTGTCAGGCACACGGCCATGCGCGGGCAGCAGGGGTTTTCCTCGTCGCAGGTGTAGGGCGCAAGCGATTCTTCCAGCGCAAACACCACATCGCCCACGGGAATTTCAGCGGCGGGCTGGGTAAGTTGGTAGCCGCCGTGCGCGCCCAGCGTGCTGCGGATGTAACCCGCCTTGCGCAGCACCCGGATAAGCTTTTCCAGGTACTTGACGGAAATGCCCTGCCGTTTGGCAATATCGCGTATGGACACGGGGGCTTCCGTGCCATGCATGGCGATATCAAGCAGCATGCGGGTGCCGTAACGGCTGCGGGTGGTCAGTTTCATGCGTATGTCGTGTGGTTTTTGGGGTGTCCGATCACCGGGGGGCTGTTCGTTTCCTGCCGTGGCTGTTGCCGGGGGGCACGCGCTGCCGCGCGCGTGGCCGTTGGCTTCTTACTCGCCCAGTGCGCGCCGCACTATGCCCAGCATCAGGTCCGGGTCGAACGGCTTGTCCACGGTGCCCACGGCGTTGGGCACCATCAGGTGCAGTCCGCCAAGGCCGGTCACCAGCACAATGGGGATATGCGCGCCGCCGGGCAGGTCCATCAGTTCGCGGTATACGCGGGGACCCCACTGGCGGGGCATCTCCAGGTCCAGGGTGACCAGATCGGGCCGCCGGGCGCGGGCCATTTCCACGGCGTCGGGGCCTTCGGTGGCTGCATCGGCCCGGTAGCCGTTGGTTCTGAACAGCGAAACGAGGTAGGCGGCGATGTCCGGGTCGTCTTCCACCACCAGGATGGACTTGGCCAGAGTGTTTCGGGCCTGGGTGGCGTTGGCCATGCGTCGCTCCGGGCCTCCGTTTGCGGGCCGGGCCGGGTGCCCGTGCCACCGTGCGAGGGGATGGGGGGCGTACCGGCTGGCCGGACGGGGGGTGGCTCTCCCCGTCCGGCGGCCATGCAGTGGCGTACGGGGCGCGGGTCTTGTCGTGCAAGGCCCGCGCGCCCGGCGCGCTCTATTCGTCTTCTTCCTGCGGCTTCAGGTGCTCGGGCACGATGACCATGCTGATGAGCAGCGGCTTCAGGAACGACCAGCGGATGCCGATCTCGTATTCTTCCTCAAGGTCGCGGATGGCGTCCCAGCAGTTGTGACAGGGGGCCACCACCAGCTTGCAGCCGGTGGCCAAGATCTGGTCGCGCTTGGTTTTCAGCGCCACGTTGCGCTGGTGGCGGTAACGGCCAATGCCGTTGAACCCGCCGCCGCCGCCGCAGCAGTAGTTGTGTTCGCGGTTGGGAGCCATTTCGTGGAAGTCTTCCGCGATGTAGCTCATGATGATGCGGGTGTGCTTGGCAAGGCCGTGGTTGCGCACGTAGTTGCAGGAATCCTGCAAGGTCACGGGTTCCTTGATGCGCTTTTCCGGGTCGATCTTCAGCTTGCCGGTGGTCAGCGCCTCGGACACCCATTCCACGTAGTGCAGGAAGGGCACCGGGGTCTGGCCGCTGGGCAGGCCCGCCCAGTAGGGGCCTTCGATGACCGTGGCGCGGTGCGCGTGGCCGCATTCGGTGCCGACGACGCGTTTGGGCCGCAGTTTTTCCACGGCGGCGTACACGCGTTCCACCTGCATCTTGCAGCCCGCCCAGTCACCGGCGAACATGGTCAGCGAGGTCTGTTCCCAGCCTTCGCTGGGCACGGTCCAGTTTTCACCCGCAAGGTGGAACAGGATGGCGGCTTCGGCAAGGTCTTCGGGATAGTGCTTCGGTTCGCGGGCGTTCAGCACGTACATGGTATCCGCGTCTTCCTTGTCGACGGGGATTTCCAGGCCCGGCCATTCTTCCTGCTGTTCCTCGGCCATCCACTCGCAGGTTTCCACCCAGTCTTCGGTGGTCACGTCCATCTGCGCGCCGTACACGCGGTGCATGCCGGAGCCGATCTTCAGTTCCCACGGCACGAAGCCCTGGGAGAACAGCAGGCCGCGCAGGTAGCTGAACATGACGCCCATGTCGATGCCGTGGGGGCAGTACATGCCGCAGCGGTTGCAGCAGGTGCATTGCGACCACGCCACTTCCATGGTGCGCAGCATGAAAGCCGTATCAACCTCGCCCTTCTTGCGGACGATTTCACCCAGGGTGGACTGGATCTTGTATGCGGGCACCTGCTTGGGGTCGCGGTCGTTGACCCGGTACAGGAAGCAGCTGTCCGCGCACATGCCGCAGTGGGCACAGATTTCCAGCCACGTCTTGGTGCGCGATTGCAGGGTTTTCTGCAGCGACGCCTTCAGCGCCTCTACATCAACCTCCATTTCCGCCATTTCCTTGTAGTATTGCGCACCGCCCTTGTCGCCGAGCAGGGCCTTCAGGTCCTCTTCGGTGTTGACAGGACGTCTGTTGCAGAACGTTCCTTCAGGCATGGGATGCTCCTTTCATGTCCATCGGGTCGTGGCACGGTCAGGCAGCGGCCAGCAGGCCGCTACCAGGGGAAGGCCGTCCCGCGGCTGTAGCCGCCGCGCTTGATGGCGTAGTCCATGCCGAGCTGACCGCGCGACATGAAGAACAGCACGATGTGGGACAGCTTGGTGAACGGGGCCACGATGAGCAGCAGTTCGCCCGTGATGATATGGGCAAGCAGCCACGCATCGTAGTTGGCCACGTGCAGCCGGGCCACGAAGCCGGTGACGAACGGCGCCGCCGAAACGGCGAGGATGAACCAGTCGTAGGCGGTGGTGAGGATGCGCACCTCGGTGAGGGCGATGCGCCGCAGCGCAATCATCACCAGGCCGATGATGGCGGCCACCGTCAGCGCGTCGGCGACGCCCATGGGCAGCACCGGCAGGCTGAAGCCGAACCGCTCGGCCAGGATGATGTTGTGCCCGGCAAGAAACAGCGGCACCAGCACCGCGCCGATGTGGAACAGGAAGAAGGCCACTGCGAAGTAGGGCTGTTCGCGCCAGCTGTGCGTGCCGAACGGCAGCATCCACTTCAGGGCGGAATGGATGCCGCCCTTCAGGCCGTGCGCCAGGTGCGGGCCGTAGGCCACGCGGTCGAGCTGCCAGCTCAGGCCGCGCACATACCAGACCACGCGCGCCGTGAGGCCGCCGAAGAAGACCAGCAGCGCCACCCACAGCATGGGACCGGTGAGGAATGCGTACATGGTTTGCTCCTATGGCCTAGTATTTGCGGATCTTCTTGTCGCGCCCGGTCAGGAAGAGCCAGTAGCACACGAAGCCCACCAGGGTAGCGCCCATCAGCAGATAGGTGATGTTCTTGGTGTGCAGCATGAACTCGTGCAAGGTATGGATTTCCATTGCTCGCTCCTTCGCCCTAATGGGCGTCCTTGTAGTCGGGATGCTCGTACAGCACCGGCATGCGTGTGGCGATGAACCGGTAGACCGTGATGATGAGCGTCACGATGAACACCGAAACGCCGATCTCCATCCAGTGCGGGAAGTAGCGGTCGGCGGCGGGCAGATTCCAGTTGAAGGCGATGAGCGAGACGTTGAACCGGTTCAGCACGATGCCGAGCACCGCGTTGATGGACGCGATGCGCACCAGGGTGACGTTCTTCTCGCGTACGCCAAGGGCGTACAGGAACGAGGGCAGCGCCACGAAGCCGAACATCTCGACCAGGAACCAGGCCCCGTAGCCGGTGGCCAGGTACTGCCAGTCGTTGTCCATGGCGATGTCCATGGTCTTGATGAAGAAGTATCCGGCAAGCACGAACGAAGCGGCCTTGCCGAAGCCGAAGATCACGCCTTCGGCCTCCTTCAGATGGGTTTCGTCCATCTTGTGGTGCAGCCCGGCGTGGGCCAGGGTGCCTTCAAAGATGACCATGGAAAGACCCGCCACCATGGACGAGATGAAGAAGAACACCGGCAGGAAGCTGGAGTACCACAAGGGGTGCAGCTTGCCGGGGGCGATCAGGAACAGCGCGCCCAGCGAGGACTGGTGCAGGGTGGACAGCACCACGCCGAAGATGGTCAGCATGATGGTCAGCTTGACGATGACGTTGCGCAGCTTGCGAAGGCCCAGCCATTCCAGCGCCGCCGGGGACCACTCCACGAACAGCACGGTAAGGTAGGTGGCCACGCACAGGCCCACTTCGAACAGCAGCGAGGTGGTGCCCTGCGAGTACACCAGCGGGTAGGGCAGGCGCAGCGGATGGCCCAGGTCGTAGTGCAGCGCCACGACCACGAAGAAGTAGCCGAGGAACGCGGTGGTGATGGCCGGGCGCACCGCAGAGTGGTAGCGCTTCATCCCGAACAGGTAGCACGAGGCCGAGGTGACGTAGCCGCCGGCGGCCAGAGCCACCCCGCACAGCAGGTCGAACCCGATCCAGATGCCCCACGGGTTGTTGTCGGACAGGTTGGTGACGGCCCCGATGCCCTGGGTGAAGCGGATGAAGGTGATCACCGCGCCCACGGCCAGGATGATGCCCGTGATGATGTTGCCGGGCGTGAACAGGCCGCTCTTGGTGTTGGCGTCATGCATGTTATGCATCCTCCTTGCCTTCGCCGTCGTCGCCACTTTCGGCGCTCTGGCCCTCGGCACGCAGGGCGGCGAACTTCTCTTCGAAGGCCTGCTCCGCCTGTTCGATGGCCTTTTTGACCTCGCGGGTCACGGCGGCGTCCTTCTCCTTGGCCGCCTTGGCCAGGGCGGTATCCATGGCCTTGGTCGCCTCGGTCTTGGCCTTGTCCAGCGCGGCCAGCACGGCTTCTTCGCGCTCTTCCGCCGCAACCTTTTCCTTGCGCTTGGAGATGGCGTAGGCGCCGGTCAGCAGCACCGGCCAGATGCCCACCACCATGGGAACGGAACCAAGAGCCCCCGCCGTGTACTCCGGCGCGGACTTGGTGCCCATTTCCTGCTGGCCCACGGCCTCGAAGGGCACGCCAGCCAGGTACATCCATGCGGTGCCGCCCATTTCCAGTTCACCGTAGACGTGATCCTGGTAGCGGCCGGGATTGCTGCGGATGCGGTCATGCGCGATGCGCACGAGGTCTTCGCGCTTGCCGAAGGTCAGGGCCTCCTTGGGGCAGGCCTCGACACAGCCGGGAAGTTTGCCTTCCTGGATGCGCGGGTGGCACATGGTGCATTTCTGGATCAGCGGGTCGAAGGCTTCGCCGTACTGGAAGGCGGGCACGTTGAACGGGCACGCGACCATGCAGTAGCGGCAGCCCACGCACAGGCTGCCGTCATAGGTGACGGAGCCGTCGGGGTTCTTGGTGAAGGCCTTGACGAAGCAGGCCGAGGCGCAGGCGGGTTCCAGGCAGTGGTTGCACTGCTGCTTGCGGAACACCGGATGGTCCAGGCCGGCCGCGTTGTACTTGTTGACCACCGTCCAGTTGTTCGCGTCGGTACGGCGCGACTTTTCCAGCACGGTGAGGTCGTCGAACTTCGTCTTGGGGGCGGGCAGCTTGTTCACCTCGTTGCAGCCCTGCTCGCACTTGCGGCAGCCGATGCAGCGGGTGGTGTCGTGCAGCACCCCGTAACTGTCCTTGTAGCCCTTGAAGCTCTGGTTGCCCGCCGCGACGGCCTTTTTCGCGCCTACAGCGCTCATGGCCGTGGAAACACCGGCGGTGCCCAGCAGGGTCAGGAATCTTCTCCTGTTCATGGATAACTCCTTACCGGTTTCCTATTTCGCGCGTTCCTTGTGACACTCGGCGCAGGCCGTATCCGCGGGCTTTTCCAGCTTCATGCGGTTGTGGCAGCCCATGCACTGCTGGTGGTAGGCAGCCTTCAGGCCGGGGCGGTCGCCCTTGGCGGCGTCGAAGGGCTGACCATGGCAGCTGGCGCATTTGGGCGGCGTCTTGCTGACGGGGCTGTTGTGATGGCAGCCCGCGCACACGGTGGCCTTGTCGGTATGGAACGTGCCGGCCAGCTTGTCGTCGCCGATGGCGGCCATCAGGGTGTTGACGATCTTGCGGTGCGGCAGCTTCGAGGGTTCGTACTTGTCGGACAGCACGCCGATGGTCACGAACTCGGGGATGTCGTCGGCGGGCAGGGTGCCCTTGGTGGTGCGGCGGGCGGCCAGGGTGGCGGCGGCCACGTCGGCGCGCTGCTCCTTGGTGGCCTTCAGCAGGCCGCCGTCGGCCACGGACTTGGCGTCCATGCCGACAGGATCGGCGTGGCACACCGCACAGGCGGCTTCCGGCTGGGGCTTGGCGCCGGTCTTCATGAAGCCGTGGCAGCCCGCGCAGGCCGGGGCCTGCACCTTCTGGTTGTGGCAGCCCACGCAGCTCATCATGGAATCGGGCTGGTGCATGGCCTTCTCGATCTGCACGAAGCTGCCGTCCTTCACGCCTTCCAGCGTGTGGCAGGTGGTGCAGTTGTCGATTTTCACGTGGTGGCAGGCGCGGCAGGTGTTGCTGGCCGTTTCATGCACCTTGTGATTGAATGCAACGGGCTTCATGGCACCCTTCATGCCCTTGGGCGCGGTCTTGCCCACTTCGGGCAGGACCATGGCCGCGTCGGGCTGGCCGCGTTCCAGGCGGGGCACGTCGCGCACCACCTTGAACTTGGCCTGCATGGCCGCGTCGTGGCAGCCGGCGCAGGACACGGGGCCGCTGTCGGCCTTGGCCGGTGCGGCGGCCACGCTGCGGTGGCAGGTGATGCATTGGGTATGCGCGGCTTCGCGCAGCGAAGGCTTCTTTTCCACGCGCGCGTCGCCGTGGCAGGCGCGGCAGGAATCTTCCTTGTTCTTCACCCAGGAAAGCTTCTTGGCGGCTTCGTCATACACGTGGTGGCACGCACCGCAGTTCTTCTGCGGGTCGTTCACCGGCGCGATGGCTTTGGCGGCCACGTGGCGGTAGTGCAGCGACTTGTCGAGGCCGATCTGCTTCCACGAGGATGCCATGGGCTGCGGGTTGTGGCACGAGCGGCATTCGCCGTCCTGCGGCCCGGTCTTCTTGCCCGCCTTGGCCTGCTCGGTATGACAGCCGATACAGTTGGCGTGGTAGATATTCTTCAGGTCGGCGGCAGTGGTGTCCTCAAGGCGCATGAACTTGAGCGACATCTTGCCCTTGTCGTCGTTCTTGTGGCAGGTGGCGCATTCCTTGCCGGGCGCGGTCTTGGCCACGGCCTCCGAATGCCGATCATGCGGGAAGGTGACCTTCGGCAATTCCAGATTGCCGAATTTCGCCATGACGCCGATCTCCACCAGGTCGGCGCGCTGCTCGCCCGTAGAGCCGGGAAGGGGCTTCGTCGTGCCCCGCGCGTCCAGTCCGAAGACCGTGACCACGGCCACGGCGACCAGAGCTCCCGCCCATCGCAGCAGTGATTTCGCGTTCATCATAGTGGCAGTCCTTTGAAATGAGTGAAACGCTTCCTCTGACAACCCTCAGTCGTCGTGCCGCCAGCCGGTTCCCTGCGGCTTGCGCGGCGGCACGGTCGGACAGAGCCCTGCCACGAAGCGGAACTGCGCCGACGTCCCCCATGCCGGGACGCCCGCGCTGGTCCGGGTCGTGGTTTCTCCCTGTAGCGTTCGCACTGATCCGGAGTGTGTCCTGTGATGTCGCGTTGTTGCGTGACATGCACAGGCCGTTTTGCCGGTGTTTCTCCAACCGTTGGCGTCGGTCGGAAGGCGCGCGAATACCCTACCTCTAGGGTATGGAATAATTCCTACCGGAGGGGTATGCGATAATCAAGGGTGCGTCAAGCACATTTTGCGAAAAACGGCGGTTGCCCGGAGCTTGTTGTGGCGCGTGCTTACGTGCTGAAAATACAAATTAAAATTGAGTATGTGAGTGGTTGCAAACTGGTCTTTTTCAGTCCGGATTCAGTCGGTACGCGGGGTGGCGGCGGGGTGCTTTTCGCACGGGGGTGAAAAAAGGGGATGGATGCGTCGAAATGCGCGTCGGATGGCCGGAAACAGGGGGAAGACTGCCCTGCGAGAGGGTATGGCGGGTAAAAACGGGGGAAAGGATGGCGCTGCGGGCCAGCCAGCGATGTTTCCGGCGCGGCCTGGCCCGCGTTGCGTGGTTGGCCCCCGCCGCGCCCTGTGCTACACGCCCCGCATGCGCACATTCGTGAATCTCCCCCTTGGCTGGGTCGCCCGCGACTCCGCGTGGATGGACCGTTTCGTGGCCGACAGGCTGGCCCCGGAACTGGGCATCGACACCTTTGCCGTGCAGGAACTTTCCACGGACTGGCACCGCGACACCGCGCGCCGTCTGGCTGACGCAGGGCTGACCTGCGCGATACACCTGCCGTTTTTCGACCTGCACCCCGGCAGCCTCAACGACGCGGTGCTTGCCGCCAGCCGCGACACCCTGCGCCGTGCGGCGGAACTGGCCGCCCTGTACGGGCCGCGCCACATGGTGGGGCACGCCGCCTTCGACCACAGCCAGCACAATGCGGCCTTTGACGCGTGGCTGGAGCGGGCCTGCGGCACGTGGGCGGCGGTGCTGGATGCATGCGACGCGCCCGTGCGCATTGAGAATACCCACGAGCGCGACCCCGAACCTCTGGTGGCGCTGGTCGATGCCCTGGCCCGGCAGTACGGTGAACGCGCGGGCATCTGCTTCGACGCCGGACACTGGCACAGCTTTTCGCACGGGGTGCAGCGGCGCGACCTGCGGCGCTGGTTGGACGCCTTTGCCCCGCGTCTGGCCCACCTGCACCTGCACGACAACGACGGCAGCGACGACCAGCATCTTGGCCTGGGCACCGGGTCCATCCCGCTGGACGACCTGTTCGGCGGGCTCATTGCGCGCGGGCTGCACCCCACGGCCACCCTGGAACCGCACGACGAGGCGTCGTTTGCCGTGTCCCGCTCCTGGTTGGCCAGCCGCAAGCAGTATGCGGACGTGCTGACCCCCGCCAACGCATCAGCCGCTGCGCCTGCCGCGTGACGCATCACCTCGGCGCATGACGGAACTGCCCGCTGCGCCGCCATCTCTCTTCGTCTTTCGCAAAAGAAGCGCGCCGCCCGGCATCTGCCGGACGGCGCGTTGTGCATTGTGCTTTCCGCGAAGGGGACATGGCGGCTGCGTCCGTCCGCCGTCTACAGTCCGTCGATGTAGTTCACGGGCAGCCAGGCGTAGCCGTCCTTGCCGCCGTTTCTGGCCCGCACCCGGCCAAGGCCAGGGAAGGGCAGGTGCGACCCTGCCACCCAGCAGCCTTCGGCGGCCACCTGGGGCAGCAGGCGCAGGCGGGTGGCCACGGCGGCCTTCTGATCCACGTCGAAGTCGATGGACACTTCCGGGCGGGTGAACTGCACCGGGGTGCTGTGGATGATGTCCGCCCAGAACAGCAGGGCCGCACCACCCGAAGTCACGCGAAATCCGCAATGCCCCGGCGTGTGGCCGGGCAGATCCACCGACATCACCTGCGGTACGTCGGCCAGCGGTGCGGCCCCCGGCGCAAAGGTGTGCAGTCGGCCCGCGTCCCGGTAGGGGGCCAACGCCTTGCGCAGGGCCAGCAGTCCGGCCTTGCGGCCCTCCGGCGCGGCGGCCAGGGTGGCGTCGCTGGTCCAGTAGTCCAGCTCCGGCGTGCTCACGTGGACGCTGGCATTGGGAAACACCTGCGCCCCGGCGGCGTCCACCAGGCCCAGGGCGTGGTCCGGGTGCAGGTGCGAGAGCAGCACGTGGTCGATGCCGCCCGGCGTGTATCCGGCGGCGCGCAGGTTGGCGGGCAGATGGCCGCCCCGTGCGCCGAAGAAGGCCCCAGCGCCGGTATCCATGAGCACCCGGCGCGCCCCAGCGTCCAGCAGGAAGCAGTTCACGTTGCTGGTGGCGGGCTGCCCGGCGGGGATGCCCGCATCCTCCAGCAAGGCGTCGATGTCCTTGCGCTCTGCCCCGTGCAGGATGGCAGGGTCGAGTTTGCCGTGGGCGTCGAACAGTGCAAACACCGTCACGCCGTTCACGGGCAGGCGGAAGAAACCGGGCGCTTGCCCGTTATGGGGAGTGGGGGGGATTGCGGGCGCGCCGGTAGCCGTGCCGCTCGTGGCGGCCCTGGCCGTGGCGGCGGGCAGGGTGACCAGTGAGGCAACGGCCAGCAGCGATTGCATGAAGCGTCTGCGGTCAAGCATGCGAGCCTCCGAAATGGTTGGCGGCGACGGCAGCCAGGATGCGGGCAGTCGGGATGGCAGGTGGCAGGATGGGAGATGGAATTTCCATCCATCAAAGATAGCACGCGGCAGCGCACAGGCAAGCAGGCAGCGGCAGAATGCCGGGCCGCGTGCGGCGGGGGGTCCGCCTGCGCGGTCTTACGCCGCCGTCTACTCCCTGCCCGCGCCGCTGATGCCCAACCGCCGCAGTATCTTTTGCAGGGACACCCGCTCCAGCCCGGAGATGCGCGCCGCTTCCGAGATGTTGCCCTCGGTGCGTTCCAGCAGCCGTTCCACGTAGCGCCGGGTGAACTCGTCCACCACGTGGGCCTTGGCGTCCTTGTACGGGGTCAGCGCGGGTTCGGCCACTGGTGCGGCGCAGTCGGCGGGGCCGTCCACCAGCCGCAGGTGGGCCATTTCAACCGTGGGGCCGGGGCAGAACACCGCCAACCGCCGCACGAAGTTCTGCAACTCGCGCACGTTGCCGGGCCATTCGCGCCCACACAGGCAGGCCATGGCTTCCGGCGAAAGGCGCTTGGGGGCTATCTGCATCTCGCGGCAGGTCTGGGCCAGAAAGTGGTCGGCCAGCAGGGGGATGTCGTCGGTGCGGTCGCGCAGGGGCGGGGTGTGGATGGTCAGCACGTTGAGCCGGTAGAACAGGTCTTCGCGGAATTCGCCGCTCTTGATGCGCGCTTCCAGCGCCCGGTTGGTGGAGGCGATGATGCGTACGTCCACCTTCACCGTGCCGCTGGAGCCCACGGGGCGTATCTCGCGTTCCTGCAACACCCGCAGCAGCTTGGTCTGGATGCCGGGCGAGATGTCGCCGATTTCGTCGAGCACGATGGTGCCCCCGGCGGCGGACATGAACAGCCCCTTGCGCGAACGCTCCGCCCCGGTGAAGGCTCCCTTCACGTGGCCGAACAACTCGCTTTCCAGCAACTGGTCCGGAATGGCCGGGCAATGCACGCTGACAAGGGGCCGCTGCGCCCTGCCTGACCTGCCCGCCCTGTCCGACAGGGCATGAATGGACGCGGCCACCAGTTCCTTGCCGGTGCCCGATTCGCCCCGCACCAGCACGGTGTAGTCTGATGCCGCCACCGCCGCGATGGTTTCCTTCAGCCTGCGCATGGCCGGGGTTTCGCCAATCAGCGTGCGTTCCAGCCCCGTGCGCGACATTTCCTCGCGCAGGCGGCGGTTTTCGCGCAGCAGGCGGCAGCGCTCCAGCCCCTTGGTCACGGCGCGGTACAGGTCTTCGCGCCGCACCGGCTTGGTCAGGAAGTCGTAGGCACCGTTCTTGAGCGCCGTCACCGCCGTTTCGATGGTGCCATGCGCGGTGAGCAGGATGACGCTGGGGGCAGCGTCCTGGGTCTGGGCGTGGGCCATCAGCTCCAGTCCGTCCATGTCGGGCATGCGCAGGTCGGTCAGCAGCACGGCGGGGTCACTGCGGCCCAGCATATCCAGTCCGGCCTTGCCGCTGGTGGCCACCAGCACCTCGGTATCGGGAAAGCCCGCGCGCAGTTGGCGGGCCAGGCCGTTGGCGAAGTCCGCCTCGTCGTCCACCACCAGGATGGTCTCGTGGGGCGTGGTCATGCGTCGTGCTCCGTGGGGGCGGCGGGGTGGTCCCGGTCCGCCGTGGGCAGGTGAAGGGTGAACACCGCGCCGCGCGCCAACTCGGCGGGGGATGCATCGGGACCGGACCCGGCAATGGGGGCGGATTCTGCAAAAAGGGCGGCCAGGTCTACCCGGCAGGCCAGGCCGCCCATGGCGGCGGGGGCAAGGTCCGCCGGGGTCAGGTTGCGCGCCTCGATGCGTCCGCCCATGTCGCGCATGATGCCGAAGACCACGGCCAGCCCCAGCCCCGTGCCGCGCCCGGCGGCCTTGGTGGTGAAGAACGGGTCGAACAGCCGGGGCAGGTGTTCTTCCGCAATACCGGGGCCGTTGTCGATGACATGCACCACCACCTCGCCGTCATCGGGCAGGCTGCGCGCGGCCAGCACCACCAGGCCGCGCCGCAGAGGAGCGGGCACGGCGGGCGGCATGGTCACGTCGTCGTCATGGTCAGTCTCACTGTCCGTCCCATCGCTGGCAAAGTCGGCCAGTTCCGGGGTACAGGCGCGGTCCTCGTTCCCGGCCTCGCGCAGGGCGGGGTCGTCGGTTTCCACAGCGTCCAGCGCGTTGAGCAGCAGGTTGGTGAGAATCTGTTCCAGCCCGTTGCGGTCGGCCAGCACCTGCGGCAGCGCGGTGCAGCCGCTGGCCTCGCCTGCCGGGCCGTCCTGCAGCACGTCGGGCGACTGCGGCATATCAGATGATGGATCGGGTACGTCGGGCACGATGCGCGCCCGTGCGGACCGCGCCCGTGGCCGGAACACGTCGGCCAGCCCCGTCAGCACCTCGGCCACGTCGCAGGGGCCGCGCTCGGCCTGCTTGGGCCGGGCAAAGTCCAGCAGGTCGCGCACCACCTTCCGGGCCTGCTCGGTGTGGCGCATGATCACGTCGATGTCCGCCTGTGCCTGCCCGTCGGGCGCAGCGGCGCGCAGCAGGTCGGCGTAGCAGTGGATGACCCCCAGGGGGTTGTTGATCTCGTGCGCCAGACCCGCGGCCAGCTTGCCCACGGCCACCAGCTTTTCGTGCTGCTGGACGCGTTCCAGCATGCGGCGTTCATCGGTGGTTTCGCGCAGGTAGGCCACGGTGCGCCCGCCGCGTTCCAGCCGTCCGCCCAGGGGGTAGGCGTTGACCGCGAAAGAGCGCCCGTCGCGCAGGGTCACCGCGCGCGACACCGGGCCCTCGCCCATGCGCGCGGCAATGTCCGCCGCGTCCAGCAGTTCGGCCAGGGCCGCGCCGTCAGTGGCGGCGGCGTTTGCGTGTCCGCCGTCGTCCCGCGCCACCTGTCGTCCCCCGTCGGGCGCCCCGTCCCGGTCACCATTCCGTGATGCCGCCAGGGATCGGGTCAGCCGACGGGCAGAGCTGTTGGCCAGCACCACCCGGCCATCCCCGCCCAGCAGCAGCAGCGGGTCGGAAATGCCTTCAAAGATGGAGTCCAGCAGGGCGTTCTGGCGCAGCAGGTTGTCCAGCGCGTCCAGGTTGTCCATGGCAATGCCAAGCTGCCGCCCCACGGCCTGGGCCAGATCTGCCGTGCCGGGGCCGCTGGCGTGGTCGGCATCCCAGTACAGGCACAGCAGGCCGCGCGTGGTGTCGCTGGTCTGCACCGGGATGAACCAGGCCCGCGGGGTCAGGCGCGGCGCGCCTTCCGCCGCAAGGTCGTGCCAGTCGGCAGGCAGTTGCGGCTGCACGGCGCGGTCGGGCCAGGCGTGGAAGTCGCTGGCCGAAAGCACGCAGGCATAGGCGGCCCTGTCCGCCCCGAAGCGCCGTGCGATGAGCGCCAGCGAGGCGGCCAGCAATTCGCCCTTGCCGCTGCTGCGGTTCAGGCGGTCCAGCAGCCCCACGAACAATTCCACGTCGGTGCGCCGGGCCGTGGCCTCTGTGGCAAGGTCCACGGTGCGTTCCTGCACCATGCCTTCCAGATTGGCCGCGTAGTCGCGCAGCTTGGCTCGCGCCTCGCTCAGGTGCAGGGCCAGGGATTCCATGTCGCCCAGCAGGTCGTCGATGCCCACATCCGGATGGCGGCGGCGGGGCATGGTCATGTCAGCCTCGTCCGGGAAGTGGCGGCGCATCACCCCGCCCATGCGGCGCAGGTTGTGTACCACCAGCCGGTTGAAGAACACGTGGATCACCGCGAACAGCACCAGCGCCCCGCCCGCGAACAGCACCCCGAACGACATCACCGCCTCGGTCATGCTGCTGACGGCCTGATCCATGGGCAGGGCCACCATGGTCATGCCTGCGAGGTCGCCGGTCTTGCGCCAGAAGCCGCGCTCCGACCCGTACATGGCCAGCAGCACGGGCGGGGCCAGATCCGGGTCGCCATGGCAGCGCAGGCAAGAGGATTCGAAACGCACCGGCTTTGCGGTGATGAACAGCCGTTCACCGTGTTCTTCGGTTACGTCCTCCACGCGGGTCAGTTCCGGATCTTCGCGGAATCGGGCGATGATGCCGCGCTCGAACCCGGAGGCCTCGTACTCCGGGTTGCGCGCGCCCACGGCCACCCGGCGGTAGGTGAAGCGGTCGTGGGCCAGGTTGTTGTCGTTCATCACCGCGCGGGTGACGAAGGACGTGGACATGGCCTCGATGACGAAGGTGTCTTCGGAGAGGGTTCTGTACATGGCCGGGCGCAGGGTGTTGCGCACGTAGCTCTGTACCGCCTCTGCCTGCGAAAGGATGAGCGCCGCACGGTCGCGGGCCTCGTTTTCCACCAGCCGCTCCAGATGCATGAACAGCGAAAGGGCAAAGAACCCGCCCAGGCAGGCGAGGATGAGCAAGAGGCCAAGCAGGAAGCGGGCCTGCAGCGAATGGGGCGTAAGTCGGATCACAGGGGTCCTTGCGGGTGCATCAATAAGATGGAGCGGGCAGCGGCGGAGCTGCCCCGGTGATTCGGTTCTGGCGGACATGCCGCGCGGCTGGCCGCTGGCGGCGTCGCATGGCCGATGTCTAGCACAGGCGGGGCAAAGGGCAACCCGCGTGCCGCTTGCTGCGTTGCAACGGCTGCGGGTGCTGCCGCGAGTTAGCAGGCAGAGGGGCTGTGCCTCATTGTAACTTTCTGATGTTGCTTGACTTGTTGTTTCCGGACCTGAATGGTCCGCGTCTTGCTGTTGCAACGGGCACTATCCGGTGCGCGGCGGTTGGCGGGCGCAGTCATGGCGGGGAAGCGCAAAGGGGCGCGTCCCCCGATGCTGGCCGATCAGCTGGCGCCGCGCGCAGGCAGGGCAAAGGAAAAAGGAACGTGCGCCGGGCGTTCCCTGCGCCGCGAATGCGGCGAGGCGCTACGCCGGGGCGACCGTTCACGGGTCATGCAACATCGAGGAGATGCAACGCAATGGAAGACAAGGGGTTTTTCGGCAAGATCCTGGCCATCGTGCCCGGACTCGCGGTGATGATCGGCACGCTGTACGTGCTGCGTGTGTACGTGGAACCGTGGATGAAGGACGCCGTGGTGTTCGGCAGCAAGGGCTGGCTGGTGCAGGTGCTGAGCCTGAACTACATCCTGCTGTCCATCCTGACCGGCATGTTCTATCGCAACATCCTGTTCGGCGGCAAAATTCCCGCCTGGGCGGAGGAAGGCTTCCGCACCACCCGCCTGTTCATCAAGACCGGCGTCATCATGCTGGGCTCGCTGTATACCTTTGACAAGCTGTTGAAGGTTGGCGGCGTGGCCATCACGCTTATCGTCGTCTTTGTGTTCGGCACGGCCATCTTCGTACTGTGGCTGGGCAAGCGCCTTGGGGCCGACCGTTCGGTCACCGCCACCATGGCCGCCGCCTGCGGCGTGTGCGGCGTTTCCGCCGCCGTGGCCACCGCGCCCGGCGTGCGCGCGAAGCCCGTGGACCTGGCCCTGTCCATTGCCACCATTCTCGGCTTCGGCATCATGACCATGTTCGTCAGCCCGTTCATCGGCAAGATGCTGTCCCTGTCGGACTACCAGTTCGGCGCGTGGGTGGGCACGGGCATCCTGAACTCCGGCCAGGTGCTGGCCACCTGCCTTGCCTTCAACCCCAACTTTGCCCCCGGCACCGCCGTGGCCTACGGCGAAATCTGGAACGTGGTGCGCGTGCTGTGCATCCCGTTCGTGGTGTTCTTCATCACCGCCTGGTACTGGAAGGGTGAGGCCGACGCGGAGCACGTCAGCCTCGGCTCCATCCTTGCCTCCAAGTTCCCCATCTTCGTGCTGGGCTTCATCGGCATGACCGCGCTGTCCTCGCTGCACATCATCGGCGCAGAAGGCTCCGAAACGCTGCACCTGATGCGCGACGTGATGGCCTGGGTGTTCGGCATCGGCCTTGTGGGCCTTGGCGCGTACATCGACGTGCGCGAAATCAAGGCTGCGGGCGGCACCCCGCTGCGCATCGGCCTGATCGCGGGCGTCACCAAGTACGTCATCGCCATGATCATCATCCTGGCCTTCATTCCGAAGGAAGGCGCCTTCTAGGCGGCCCGTACGAGGAGAACACACATGTCCGACAAGAAGAAGTCCCTTACCGTATTCAGGAGCGATCGCCACGAGGACGTGGCCGCCATCTTCGCCTCTGCCCTCGTGGTGGTGGTGGTGCTGGTCTACATGGCCTTCATCGTGCCCTCGGTGGACATCAAGGCCACGCAGGACGGCAAGCTGGTGGAGATCTTCGTGACCGAAGGCGCCAGCGTGAAAAAGGGCGACAAGCTCTATGCGCTGGAAGTGGTCAAGAAGAAGTGGGTCAATAATGTGATGGAAGAGAAGGTTGCCGTGGAAAGCTTTACCGCCAAGGCCAACGGCAAGGTGCTGAAGGTTTCCGGCAAGCCCGGCGACGCCCTGAAGAAGGGCAAGCAGACCGTCGTGGTGCTGGAACACGAGAAGGGCACGCTGCCTTAGATCCCCTTTTTAGATCGGGAAGTAGCCCCCAGCCACAGGCAGAACCAGCGGTCGTATGGGGAATCCCCCGACCGAAGCATCGCATACGCCAGACATCCGGCGGGCGGCCCTGTGCCGCCCGCCCTTCGCCTACGGAGAACATGAACCATGAAGCTGCTGCTCGCCCTTGACGACGGCCCCGGCGCACGCCGTGCCGTGGACGAGGCCATCCGCATCGCCCGCGAGAAGGGCGCCACCCTGGACGCCCTGTTCGTCATCGACGCCACGTGGGACGTGTTTACCGGGCACGACTGGTTGTCCGGCTGCAATTCGCGCATCGGCTTTCTGGAATACATGCAAGGGCTGGAGGAAAAGGCGGCGGCGGAAAGCGCGCGCGCCTTTCTGGAACGCAGGGGCGACGTGCCCGGCGAACTGCTGACCGCCCCCGGCGATGTGGTGGACGTGATCCGCGAACATGCGGCCAAGGGCTACGACCTGCTGGTGCTGTCCAGCCCGTTCACGCGGGGGCTGGAGGTGATGCGTGACGCCGTGGCCCGGCTGACCCGCGACGCCCCCTGCGACGTGCTGCTGGTGCGGGCCGCCCCGGAGTAGTCCGTCGGAATAGTCCTTCGGGATAGTTCACAGGAGCAGTCCAAACCGGACGGACCGCCGCAACCCATCACCGACCGGCGCTCCGCGCCGTATGCGCACGCCGGACATTTCTCGCAAGGCCGCCCCTGCCTGCCGCACCCCTGTGCCGGGCGGCCCATGCGACTGCCCACGGGCCCGCCGCCGCCGGAACTGCCTCCGGCGGCGGCTCTGCATCTGGCGGACGGTTGCAAGCCGCTGACGAAACAGCGGTCAGGGAGCATGCGGCGTGCGCAATCAGCCTATCTCTGCGGTGCAGTGCGGGCAGCGTGTGGCGCGTACGTCCATCTTGCTGAAGCAGAACGGGCAGTTCTGCAGTTTGGGGGATGCCGGTCCTTCCAGGCGTTCACGCAGACTGTTCACCCCGCGCACCAGCAGAAACACGGCAAAGGCCACGATGAGAAAACTGATCACCGTGTTGGCGAACACGCCCGCATTCAGGGTTACTGCGCCCGCCTGTTTTGCGGCGGCCAGGCTGGCGTAGGGACCGGGAGCCGCCCCGTCGCGCAGGGTGACGAACAGGTTGGAAAAGTCCACGCCGCCAAGCACCAGGCCGATGGGCGGCATGATCACGTCATCGACCAGCGATTTGACGATGGTGCCGAACGAGGCGCCCAGAATGACGCCCACGGCCATGTCCAGCGCGTTGCCCTTGACCGCGAATTCCTTGAAGGCTTTCAACATGACGGACTCCTGTATCTGGGGATTGTCCATCTTATGTATCTTTCGGCCTGCTGCGGCAACCGTCGGACAATGGGAAACCTCCCTCTGCGAGACGGTGGGGGAAGGTGGGAAATCATGCGCCATGCCCCGCACAGGGTGGGGCGGGCAGACCGGCGCACGCGGGGGGCAGGAATGGCGGATTTGCCGTGGCGCTCTTGACGGATGAAGCGATGCAAGGGTAGGGCAGTGCGCCCGGTTTGAAACGAGTGGGCGGGCCGCCCCCCCGCACTGCGCCGACACGAGCGCATGCGGCAAGCCTTGCGAGCATGTGCTGCATGCAATGGGAACGGCGTCCGCGCCTTTGCGGGCATGCGCCCCGGCGACATCGCGCACGGCAGGTGCGGGCCGCAAATTCGGCGCGGAGTTTTCCGCCACGAAGTGATGCCAAAAATGACAACTCGCGGTATGCTCCGAAATTCTTTCAGAATATCACAGCGTTGCCGTACATGGCAGAATTTGACAGCTTTCCGGATTCCGTGGCATCAAAAAGTGTTGGTCGATGGTGGCATTCCTGCCCGACGCGCTGCATTGCCGTGCGTGCGCGGGGTGGTCGCCGTTGCGGCAATGTCTTTACAATATTGTTCACTCGTTTCGTCAACATTTCGGAGGATCGAGCATGCGTAAAGGATGGTTCAAAGGCCTTGTTGCGGGTCTTGCCGTGGCCGTTATGGCCTGCCCGGCGTTTGCAGCGGACACCATCAAGTTCGGCGTGGCCGGCGCCCACAGCGGCGACCTGGCTTCCTACGGGCTGCCCACCGTCAACGCCGCCAAGCTGGTGGCCAAGATGATCAACGCCAAGGGCGGCGTGCTCGGCAAGCAGGTGGAAGTCATTCCCCAGGATGACCAGTGCAAGCCCGAACTGGCCACCAACGCGGCCACCAAGCTGGTGTCCGACGGCGCCAACGTGGTGCTGGGCCACATCTGCTCCGGCGCCACCAAGGCCGCGCTTCCCATCTACAAGGAAGCCAACATCGTGCTGATGTCGCCCTCGGCCACCAACCCGGCCCTGACCCAGAGCGGCGACTACCCCAACTTCTTCCGCACCATCGCCTCTGACGATCAGCAGGCCAAGCTGGGCGTCGATTTCACCATCGACAAGCTGGGCAAGAAAAAGATCGCCGTGCTGCACGACAAGGGCGACTACGGCAAGGGCTACGCCGAATACGCCAAGCAGTTCATCGAACAGGGCGGCAAGGGTTCCGTGGTTCTTTTTGAAGGCGTGACCCCCGGCGCGGTGGACTACTCTGCCGTGGTGCAGAAGATCCGCAACTCCGGCGCTGAAGCCGTGATGTTCGGCGGCTACCATCCGGAAGCCTCGAAGATCGTGCAGCAGATGCGCAAGAAGCGCATGGACCTGCCCTTCGTGTCTGACGACGGCGTGAAGGACGACACCTTCATCAAGGTTGCTGGCAAGGACGCCGAAGGCGTGTACGCCTCCAGCTCCCGCGACGTGAGCTCGCTGCCCCTGTACAAGGAAGCCATCGAAGCCCACGTGAAGGAATTCGGCGCCGAGCCCGGCGCGTTCTACAAGGAAGCCTACGCCGCTTCCCTGGCCCTGCTGAACGCCATCGAAAAGGCCGGTTCCACCGATTCCGCCAAGATCATGAACGCCCTGCGCACCGAATTTGTTGAAACCTCGGTGGGCAAGATCAAGTTCGACAAGCGCGGCGATGCCGAAGGCGTCGGCTTCTCCATGTACCAGGTGAAGAACGGCAAGTACGTGGAACTCAAGTAGTTCTGCTATCTGCTTTGATATGACAGGGGGGCGGGCCAGAGGCCCGTCCCCCGAGTTTTGACGACGGCGCGGCGTAAGCCTGCGCATGTACGGGAAGGCACTAATGGATTGGCAGTATTTCTGGGAACTCTTCTTCGGCGGGCTGACGCGCGGCTCCATCTACGCGCTGATCGCGCTTGGCTACACCATGGTGTACGGCATCATCGAGCTGATCAACTTCGCTCACGGTGAAGTGTACATGCTGGGTGCGTTCACGGCGCTGATCGTGGCAGGCGCGCTTGGCATCTACGGCTTTCCCGCCGTGGCCATCCTGATCATCGCCGCCGCCGTGGCCGTCATCTACTGTGCGGCCTACGGCGTGACGCTTGAAAAGATAGCCTACAAGCCCCTGCGCGACGCGCCGCGCCTGTCCCCGCTCATCTCGGCCATCGGGATGTCCATCTTTCTCCAGAACTACGTCATCCTGGCCCAGACCTCGGACTTCATGCCGTTTCCCAATCTGGTGCCGCAGCCGGAATTTCTTGAGCCCATCGCGCACATCATGGGCGCAAGCGAGGTGCTGATCATCGTTACCTCGGCCATCGCCATGGCCGCGCTGACGCTGTTCATCAAGTACACCCGCATGGGCAAGGCCATGCGCGCCACGGCCCAGAACCGCAAGATGGCCATGCTGCTCGGCATCGACGCCGACAAGGTGATTTCGCTCACCTTCGTCATCGGCTCGTCGCTGGCTGCCGTGGGCGGCGTGCTCATTGCCTCGCACGTGGGCCAGGTGAACTTCGCCATCGGCTTCATAGCGGGCATCAAGGCATTTACCGCCGCCGTGCTTGGCGGCATCGGCTCCATTCCGGGGGCCATGCTGGGCGGCCTTGTGCTTGGCTGGTGCGAAAGCTTCGCCACCGGCTACATTTCGAGCGACTACGAGGATGCGCTGGCGTTCGCGCTGCTTGTGCTCATCCTCATTTTCCGGCCTTCGGGCATTTTGGGCAAGGCCAAGACCCAGAAGGTCTAGGCGGCGCCCCCACAAGGTGTCTTTTGTCCTCTGTCTTCGTCAGAACGCCTTTTTATTCCGGTCGGGTACGATAAGAGTACGCTCCCTGCATAAAACGTCGTTCTTCCTTGACAGAGAACAAAAATCCCGTTTGTGGCGGCACCGCCCTATCTGCGGTTACCCGCGGGTTTCAGGGCCTTCCCTGCCTAGCCTGCGGTAGCCCGCAGACATCGGCCCCTCCCCCCGCCGGATGCCGGAACACGCAGGACACAACGACGCATTTCGAGGAAAGTCTTCATGCAAGGTCTCAAGAAATCCATACTGGTCAGCCTGTGGTTCATGTTCCTGACCTTCCCGCTCATGGTCATCAGGATCGACAGCCTGAAGGGGACCATTGACTGGCGGTGGGAGAACATGCTGGGCATGGGCGCGGGCATTTTCGTCCTTTCCTTCGTGTGGCGGTTCATGCTGGCCCGCAAGGAAGCCGGGCGTGCCGCCTCTGCCGGGGGCGCGATGAGTGCGCGCGGGGCGTGGTTCGAGCGCTTGCGCAGCGACCCCAAGGCCGCCGTGCCCGCCCTGGCCCTGATCCTGGTGGTGTTCCTGGCGTTGCCGTGGCTGGTTTCCACGTACCAGACCAACATCATGATCTCCGCGCTGCTGTACGTCATGCTGGGCCTTGGCCTGAACATCGTTGTGGGTCTTTCCGGCCAGCTGGTGCTGGGCTACGTGGCCTTCTACGCCGTGGGCGCGTATGCCTACGCCATCCTGAACAGTCACTTCGGCCTCGGCTTCTGGGCGGTGCTGCCCATCGGCGGGGCCATGGCCGCACTGTTCGGCATTTTGCTGGGCTTTCCGGTGCTGCGTCTGCGCGGCGACTACCTGGCCATCGTCACCCTGGGCTTTGGCGAAATCATCCGCCTGGTGCTGGAAAACTGGAGCAGTTTTTCGCAAGGCCCCAGCGGCATCGCCAACATCGAGCGGCCCGGCCTGTTCGGCATGCAGCTTTCGGTCAGCGACGCCACCACCTACATCTACTATCTCATTCTTGCGGCGGTCATCATCACCATCGTCGCGGTGACGCGCCTGAAGAACTCGCGCATCGGCCGCGCGTGGCAGGCCCTGCGCGAGGATGAAATCGCCTGTCAGGCCATGGGCATCGACATCACCACCACCAAGCTCACCGCATTTGCGCTGGGCGCGTGCTGGGCGGGTTTTGCCGGGGTCATTTTTGCGGCCAAGACCACCTTCATCAACCCCGCCAGTTTTACCTTCCTTGAATCGGCCATGGTGCTTGCCATGGTGGTGCTGGGGGGCATGGGGTCGGTCATCGGGGTTTCGCTGGGCGCGCTGGTGCTCATCCTGTTGCCTGAATACCTGCGCGCGTTCTCCGAGTACCGCATGCTCATCTTTGGCGCGACCATGGTGCTGATGATGGTCTTCCGCCCGCAGGGCCTCGTTTCGCCGGGGCGCACCAAGTACAACGTGACCGACGCCGAAGGTGTCGGTGCTGACGCGGCGCGCCCCGCCGCCGGAGGCAACGCCTGATGTCTGCAACCACCGCCAATGCGGCTGCCGCCGTGCTTGACGTCCGTTCCATTTCCATGAACTTCGGGGGGCTGCGCGCCCTGAACGAAGTTGACCTGCAAGTGCATCAGGGCGAGATCGTGGCGCTTATCGGCCCCAACGGGGCGGGCAAGACCACGTTCTTCAACTGCATCACCGGCATCTACGTGCCCACCGAAGGCACGGTCCACGTGACCCCGCGCGATGGCCGCACCGTTACCGTCAACGGGCTGAAGGCCAGCCAGGTGACCGCGCTCGGCATGTCGCGCACGTTCCAGAACATCCGGCTGTTCCCCACCATGAGCGTGCTGGAAAACGTGATGATCGGCCGCCACTGCCGTACCCGTGCGGGCATTCTGGGCGCGCTGCTGCGCGACCCCAAGACCCGCGCCGAGGAACAGCGCATCGTGGAAGAAAGCTACGCGCTGCTCAAAAGCGTGAACCTGCACCAGCACTACAAGGACCAGGCGCGCAACCTGCCCTACGGCGCGCAGCGTCGGCTGGAAATCGCCCGGGCGCTGGCCACCGAGCCTTTCCTGCTTTGCCTTGACGAACCCGCCGCAGGCATGAACCCGCAGGAAACCCACGAACTCAAGGAACTTGTTCTCGAGATCCGCGAACGCCACCAGCTTTCCGTGCTGCTCATCGAGCATGACATGAGCATGGTCATGTCGCTGTCGGACCGCATCTACGTCATGGAGTACGGTTCGAAGATCGCCGAGGGCACTCCAGAGGAAGTGAGCAAGAACCCCAGGGTCATCAAGGCATATCTGGGCGAGGAATCCCATGCTTGAGCTGCGTAACGTCAATGCCTTCTACGGCAACATCCAGGCCCTGCGCGACATCAACCTGACCATCGGCCAGGGCGAGATAGTCACCCTCATCGGCGCCAACGGCGCGGGCAAGACCACCACGCTGATGACCGTGTGCGGCGCGGTGCCTCCGCGCACCGGCGAGGTGCTTTTCGAGGGCAAGCCTATCCACGCCATGAAGCCCAACGAGGTCGTGCGTCTGGGCATCAGCCAGGTGCCGGAAGGACGGTTGATCTTCCCCGACCTGACGGTGCAGGAAAACCTGGACCTTGGCGCGTTCCTGCGCAACGACAAGGACGGCATCGCCCGCGACCTGGACTACATTTTCGGCCTGTTCCCCATCCTGGCCCAGCGGCGCAAGCAGGCCGGGGGCACGCTTTCCGGCGGCGAACAGCAGATGCTGGCCATATCGCGCGCCATCATGGGGCGTCCGCGCCTGCTCCTGCTGGACGAGCCCTCGCTGGGCCTTGCGCCCATCATCATCCAGCAGATCTTCGACATCATCCGCAAGATCAACGCGGACGGCACCACGGTGTTCCTGGTGGAACAGAACGCCAACCAGGCGCTGAAGATCGCCCACCGTGCCTACGTCATGGAAACCGGGCGCATCACGCTGGAAGATACCGCCGCCAACCTGCTGGTGAACGAAGACGTGAAAAAGGCCTACCTCGGCATGTAGCCGGGGCGGCCTGACAGCCCCCCCGCAGACGGGGCATTTGCATTGCCTGGCGTGGGCGGTCCTTTCCGAAAGGGGAGGGCCGCCCTTTTTTGTCGGTGGATGCGAAAGCCTCGGCCATGCCGCAGGTCCAGGCAGACTGCTGCGAAAAGCTCCAATCAGGGTTCAGGTGGGCCGACGCAGAACATGACAGGGGCCGTCGCCCCTCCGCTGGGAAAGGGCGGCGACCCCTGTATCAGAGCCCGTTGTGCGCGGGGCCGCCGCGACAGGGTCGCGCTCCTGGTGGACGCGGCCCTGCCGTGTTCGGTCGCGGTCAGGCGGGCAGCGGGCCAAGGGCAAGCGCCGACAGCATGGCGAAAGCCAGCATGACGGCCAGGGCGGTGCAGAAAAGGCGCATGGTCAGGCCTCCTGATTGCGGGGGGTGTGGGGTGCGCGCACGCCATGGGAATCGCGCGGGCTTGATGCGGTTGCGCCATCGGCGGGGCGCTGGTCCGGCTCAGTGCCTTGCGCGCCGTTCGGTCCATCTCCGCTATGCGGCGCGCCCTGTCCGGCGTCCCTGGCCAGGCTGGCCACATGCGCAAGCTCCGTAGGTGTCAAGGGACGGCGCAGGGTGCCGGACAGTTCGCGTACCGCCTCGACGATGCCGGGCAGTTCATGCGGTTGCGGCAGAATGGAAAGCTCGGCCAATGCTGCGGCAACGGCGGCCACGCCGCTCTTGCGCCCCACGCCTACCCGGCGGCTGCCGCCCACAAGGTCAGGCGGAAACGGCTCGAACAGGCCGGGGTCGCGCCGCACGCCGTGCGCGTGCAGCCCGCTTTCCACGGCAAAGATGTCGCGTCCGGCCACGGGCCAGTGGCGCGGTATGGACAGCGATGCGGCGTGGGCCACGTGAGCGCACAGACCGCGCAGGGGGGCAAGATCCAGCCTGGCCCTGCCGCGCAGCACCAGGGCTGCGGCCAGTTCTTCCAGCCGCGCCACACCGGCCCGTTCGCCAAGTCCCAGCACGGACACGTCAGCACTGTCCGCGCCGCTTTCCAGCGCGGTGAGGGCATTGGCCGTGGCCATGCCGCAATCATTGTGGAAATGCGTGCCGATGGACACCCGGCGGGCGCGCGGAGCCGTGCCCTCGTGCCGTGCCGCATCCAGCGCGGTGCGCAGCCCGCGCACCGTGTCCGCCACCTCCAGCGGGGTGAACAGACCCACCGTGTCGCTCAGGCGCACCCGGTGCGCCCCGTGCGCGGCGGCATGGCATGCCACGGCGGACACGAAGGCGCGATCGGCGCGCGAGGCGTCTTCCATGCCCACGGTCACGTGTTCCATGCCCAGGGCGCGGGCCGTGGCCAGGGTGGTTGCCAGCAGGTCGAGCAAGGCGGGCCTGCCGATGCCCAGCCGTTTGGCCAGGTGCGCATCGGATACAGGGACTCCAATGCATACCCGCCGTGCCCCGCAGGCGGCGGCAGAGCGCACATCCTCCGGGCGGCAGCGGCACCAAGCAGCGGCGGCAAGCCCGGGGGCCACGCGGGCCGCAAGGGTCAGCATGTCCGCAAGGTCCTCGCGCCCGGCCCAACCTACCTCGGCTTCAGGTACGCCCACGGCGGCAAGACCACGCAGGATGCGCTCCCGATCCTTCACGGACAGATAGGTGCCGAAGGACTGTTCGCCTTCGCGCAGGGTGGTGTCGAGCAGCATGCAGCCTCCGTGGGGAGTGGCGGAGCCGCCTCGCCCCACGAGTGTCGGCGGGGAAGGGGCGGGGCGGACATCCGCATGAACCGGATATGATCCCATATGCATCGCCGATGCCAACCCGTCCGCCCGAGCGTGCGCTGACATGGGATTTCCCTTACCCATGTCGGACATTTTCAGCGGTGCGCAGCTTGCCCCCCGGAACGCGTGTTTCTGCATTTCCTTGCGATCCGGAGCATTGCGACCGCTGACACGGCAACACATCCCTTCATGCCTATGCGCAGCGGCCTGCCGTTCGTGCGCGTTACAAAACCTTGCGTACCGCCGCAGTATGCCCCCCGCCGTTCATCCATGCTCCGTTCCACCCATGTCGGGCGCAACGCATTTGTCGCATGCGACAAAATGGTCGCTGCATACGTGTAGCGTCCTACGCAGAAAGACAAGGAGTGTCGCTGCGATAATATCATCTATTTCAAGCTATTGTCGCACATTGCGCGCACTGGCACGGGGTTTGCCTTATGCGTGTCGTTGCATGGGCACGCCAGTCACGGCAAACGCACCCCGGCCAATCCAACACTCAGGCCGGGCGTGAATCTTCAGGAGGATATCATGAGAAAGGTGGCCATCTACGGTAAGGGCGGCATCGGCAAGTCCACGACCACGCAGAACACCGTTGCGGGTCTCGCGGAAGCCCTGGGCCGCAAGGTCATGGTCGTCGGCTGTGACCCCAAGGCCGACTCCACCCGCCTGCTGCTGGGCGGCCTGGCCCAGAAGTCGGTGCTCGACACCCTGCGTGACGAGGGCGAGGACGTGGAACTCGATGATATCCGCAAGCCCGGTTACTCCACCACCCTCTGCGTGGAATCGGGCGGTCCCGAACCCGGCGTGGGCTGTGCGGGGCGCGGCATCATCACTTCCATCAACATGCTGGAATCCCTTGGCGCGTACGAAGAAGACCAGAAGCTGGACTACGTGTTCTACGACGTGCTGGGCGACGTTGTGTGCGGCGGCTTCGCCATGCCCATCCGCGACGGCAAGGCCGAGGAAATCTACATCGTGTGTTCCGGCGAGATGATGGCCATGTACGCGGCCAACAACATCTGCAAGGGCATCATGAAGTACGCCGAATCCGGCACCGTGCGCCTTGGCGGCCTTATCTGCAACTCGCGCAACGTGGATAACGAAAAGGAAATGATCGAGGAGCTGGCCCGCAAGATCGGCACCCAGATGATCTACTTTGTCCCGCGCGACAATCAGGTGCAGCGCGCCGAAATTCACCGCCAGACCGTCATCGAATTCTCGCCCGAACACGGGCAGGCGCAGCACTACCGCAACCTGGCGAAAGCCATCGACGAAAACAAGATGTTCGTGGTGCCGAAGCCCCTCCAGATTGCGGAACTGGAAAAGCTGCTGATGGATTACGGCCTGTTCGAAGCTTAGGACCAACCGCCACGGCAGGCTTCCCTTCGCCAATGAGCGAAGCCTGCCCCGGAGACAGCCCCAAGCCGGGCCAACCCCACCAAATCTGAAGGAGAACGGCGATGATGATCATGGTTCGTGCCATCGTGAGACCCGAAAAATCCGACGACGTGCTGGCCGCCCTCATGGCAGCAGGCTTTCCGGCCGTGACCAAGATGTCCGTGGCCGGGCGCGGCAAGCAGCGCGGCATCAAGATAGGCGAAATCACCTACGACGAAATTCCCAAGACCCTGCTGATCAGCGTGGTGAAGGCCAGCGAAAAGCAGTTCGTCATCGACACCATCATGGAAGCGGCCCGCACCGGCGCCAAGGGCGCCTTCGGCGACGGCAAGATCTTCGTCACCCCGGTGGAAGAAGTCTACACCATCAGCTCCGGCGTGAAGGAACCCGACATCGAGGAGGCCGCGGCATGAAGGAGATCATGGCCGTAGTGCGCCTGAACAAGATGAACCAGACCAAGAAGGCGCTGACCGAGGCGGGCGTGAACGGTTTCTACGCCCACGAGGCCTTCGGTCGGGGCAAGGGGCTGGTCAGCAGCGATCTGCTGGAAGGCGCCAAGGAAGGGTTTGAAGAGGCCGTGGAACTGCTCGGTGAAAAGGGCAGGCTGTATTCCAAGCGCGTGGTCACCGTGGTGGTGCCCGATGACCAGGTCAGCGACGTGGTCGAGGCCCTGATCAAGGTGAACCAGACGGGCAAGCCCGGCGACGGCAAGATCTTCGTCACCGCCGTTCCGGAAGCCCACCGTGTGAGAACCGCCGAGCACGGCGACAAGGCCATACTCTAGCGGTCAGGAGAGGACACCATGGCACTGAAGCATAAGAGCACCCCCGACGTCGCGACCGTCAAGGAAGAGCTGCTCAAGAAGTATCCCACCAAGGTCGCCCGCAAGCGCGCCAAGCAGATCGTCATCAACGACGTGAAGGACGGCGATGTGGTGCCCGAGGTGCAGGCCAACGTGCGCACCACCCCCGGCATCATCACCATGCGCGGCTGCACCTACGCAGGCTGCAAGGGCGTTATCCTGGGCCCCACCCGTGACATCGTGAACATCACGCACGGGCCCATCGGCTGCGGGTTCTATTCGTGGCTCACCCGCCGCAACCAGACCAAGGCCCCGTTCGATTCGTCCGAAAACTTCATGCCCTACGCCTTTTCCACGGACATGCAGGACGAGGACATCATCTTCGGCGGCGAAAAGAAGCTGGCTGCGGCCATCCAGGAGGCCTACGACACCTTCCACCCCAAGGCCATCGCCATTTTCGCCACCTGTCCGGTGGGCCTTATCGGCGACGACATCCACGCCGTGGCCCGCAAGATGAAGGAAAAGCTCGGCATCAACATCTTCGCCTTCAGTTGCGAAGGGTACAAGGGCGTCTCGCAGTCCGCCGGTCACCACATTGCCAACAACCAGATCTTCACCCACGTGGTGGGCGAGGACGATACCCCCAAGCTTGGCGAATACAAGATCAACATGCTGGGCGAGTACAACATCGGCGGTGATGCCTTCGAACTGGAGCGCGTGCTGGAAAAGTGCGGCATCACCCTGGTGTCCACCTTCAGCGGCAACTCCACCTACGAGCACTTCGCCACCGCCCACCAGGCCGACCTGAACGCCGTCATGTGCCACCGTTCCATCAACTACGTGGCCGAAATGATGGAGACCAAGTACGGCATCCCGTGGATCAAGGTGAACTTCATCGGCGCGGAATCCTCTGCCAAGTCGCTGCGCAAGATCGCCCAGTACTTTGGCGACAAGAAGCTGATCGACCGGGTGGAAGAAGTCATCGCCGAAGAAATGCCCGCAGTGCGCGCGGCCCTGGAAGAAGTGAAGCCCTTCACCGAAGGCAAGACGGCCATGCTGTTCGTGGGCGGCTCGCGCGCTCACCACTACCAGGACCTGTTCACCGAAATGGGCATGAAGACCATCGCCGCCGGGTACGAATTCGCCCACCGCGACGACTACGAAGGCCGCAAGGTCATGCCCACCATCAAGGTGGACGCCGACAGCCGCAACATCGAGGAAATCGAGATCGAGCCGGATGCCATCCGCTTTGTCCCGCGCAAGTCTGAAGAAGAATTGAAGCGCCTTGCTGACGAAGGCTTCACCTTCAAGGATTACGAAGGGATGATGCCCCAGATGGAGTCCAACACCCTCGTCATCGACGACCTGAACCAGTACGAGGCCGACAAGCTGATCGAGCTTCTGAAGCCCGACGTGTTCTGCGCGGGCATCAAGGAAAAGTTCTCGGTGCAGAAGATGGGCGTGCCCATGAAGCAGCTGCACAGCTACGACTACGGCGGACCCTACGCGGGCTTCAAGGGCGCGGTGAACTTCTACGTGGAGATCAAGCGTCTGGTCACCAGCAAGGTCTGGTCCGACCTCAAGGCCCCCTGGGAAGAAAACCCCGAGCTCTCGGCAACCTACGTCTGGGAATAACGGGCAAGGAAGGGAAACGACATGCTGCTCAGACATACCCCGACGGAAATCAAGGAGCGCTCGGCGCTCAACATCAACCCGGCCAAGACCTGCCAGCCCATCGGCGCCATGTACGCGGGCCTGGGCATCAAGGGCTGCCTGCCGCACAGCCACGGTTCGCAGGGCTGCTGCGCCTACCACCGCAGCACCCTGACCCGCCACTACAAGGAACCCGTGTCGGCGGCCACCAGCTCGTTCACCGAAGGCGCGTCCGTCTTCGGCGGGCAGGCCAACCTGCTCCAGGCCATCGAGAACATCTTCTCGGTGTACGAGCCGGAAATCATCGCGGTGCATACCACCTGCCTGTCCGAAACCATTGGCGACGACCTGAAGCAGATCGTCGACAAGGCGGTGAAGGAAGGCAAGGTGCCCGCGGGCAAGGAAGTGATCTTCGCCTCCACGCCCAGCTACGTGGGTTCGCACGTCACTGGCTTTTCCAACATGGTCAAGGGCATGGTGAAATGCCTGGCCGTTTCCACCGGCAAGAAGAACGGCAAGGTCAACATCATCCCCGGCTGGGTCGAACCTTCGGACATGGAGGAGATCAAGCGCATCGCCGGCATGATCGGCGTGTCCTTCACCATGTTCCCGGACACTTCGGGCGTGCTTAACGGCCCGCTGACCGGCGAGTACCACATGTTCCCCGATGCGGGCACGCCCAAGGAAGACATCCGCGCTGCGGGCGATTCCATCGGCACCCTGGCTCTTGGTGAATGGTGTTCCGCCGACGCGGCCCGCACCCTGGATTCGCAGTGCAAGGTGCCCTGCCGGGTGCTGGACATGCCCATCGGCCTGAAGGCCACCGACCGCTTCATCGACGCCCTGCGTACCGTTGCTGGCACCTCGGTGCCCGACACCGTGAACTTCGAGCGCGGCCAGCTCATCGACGTCATCTCCGACTACCACCAGTACTTCTTCGGCAAGAAGGTGGCCCTGGTGGGCGACCCGGACCAGCTCATCGCGCTGACCGAGTTCCTGCTGACGCTCGACATGCAGCCCATCCACGTGGTTACCGGCACGCCGGGCAAGAAGTTCGAGGCGCGCATCAGGGAATTGTGCGCGGGCAAGGGCTTTGACGTGAACGTGCGCGCCGCGGGCGACATGTTCCTGCTTCACCAGTGGATCAAGAACCAGCCGGTCGATCTCATCATGGGCAACACCTACTGCAAGTACATTGCCCGTGACGAGGACATCCCCTACGTGCGCTTCGGTTTCCCCATCATGGACCGTGTGGGCCACCAGTACTTCCCGGTCACGGGGTACAAGGGCGGCATCCGCCTGATGGAAAAGATCCTGGGCGTCCTGCTCGACCGCGCCGATCGGGATGCGCCCGAGGAGAAGTTCGAGTTGGTTTACTAGGGCGTGCCGTCACGCGCGGCCTTTTGCACTCTGCCCTCTTCAGAACAAGTTTTTATTCCGGTCGCGTACGGGAAGAGTACGCTCCCTCCATAAAAAATTGTCCTTCCTTGGCAGAGCACAAAAATCCTGCTCGTGACGGCACACCCAGCAACAGCATCCTTTCCGCCCGGCGCCGCTTGGCACCACACGGAGCCTTGAGGCGCCGGGCGGAGAACCCCACGGAGACACCATGAGCGGCGCACCCCACTGTATGCACACGAACGGACGGCCCGGCGGCTGGCTGCTGCTGCCCGTGGCGCCGCGTTCCAACGCCCGCAGCCGCCATGGCGATGCGGGCGTCAGCACCCCGTGCGCCTGCGGAACGCCGCCTGCGTCCCCCGCCATGCTGCCGCACGAGGCGCTGGAGCATCTGCGTACGGTCATGGAATCGGGCGCGGTGGTGGACACGGTGGGCATTGCCGGTCCCGGCGATCCGTTCGCCGTGCCCGACCGCACCCTGGAAACCCTGCACCTGGTGCATGCCGCCTACCCGCACATCACCCTGTGCGTGACCACCAACGGCCTTGGCGTGGCCAGCCATGCCGCCGCCTTGGCGGAGCTTGGCGTCAGCCACGTCACCCTGCTCATGGACGCCGTGGACCCGGAACTGGTGGACACCCTGTACGCCTGGATCCGCCCCGGCACCCGCACCTTGCGGCCCGGCGAAGGCGCGTCGCTGCTCGTGGACGAGCAGGCCGTGGCCCTTGCCGCGCTGGTCAAGGCGGGCATCGAGGTCACGGTGTGCGTCACCGTGTACCCCGGCATCAATGATTCCCACGTGGGCGACATCGCTGCCGCCGCCAAGGTGCTGGGGGCCACGGGCATGTACGTGGTGCCCTTCGTGCCTGCCGACGCCGCCGCAGGCCCCGTGCCCGCTGCCGACGCGGCCACCATGGACGCCGCCCGCAACGCGGCTGCCGCCTACCTGCCCGTGCTTGATGCCTCTGCCCGCGACGGGTTGCCCGTCGCGCGGCGCACGGGTCCGGGATGCGGCGAACCCGTGGCCGTCACCGCCGGTTCCGGCCTGCCGCTGCCCGGCGGCGACCGGCCCTACGTGGCCGTGGCCAGCAGCGACGGCTTTGACGTGGATGAACACCTTGGGCACGCCCGCCAGTTCCTGGTGTACGGGCCAAAGGATGGTCCTGCGTCCGGTCCCGCTGCCGATCGCATGACCGGTCCCGTGGAGCTTCTGGGCGTGCGCCCGGCCCCGCCCGCCGGTTCCGGCGACGCCCGGTGGGAGGCGTTGGCCGCCGTCCTGTCCGACTGCGCCTACCTGCTGGTGTCCAGCGCGGGCCAGCGGCCCGTGGAATACCTGGCAGGCAAGGGGCTGCGCGTCATCCAGACCGAAGACAACATCGAGGGCCTCGTGGACGTGCTCTACGGGGGTGGCAAGAAAGGCAAGAACCGCGGCAAGGGCCGCACAGTCTAGGTATTGCAAGGGAGAGGAAGGATCATGCCCAAGCCGACGCATCAGATTCTCGTATGCCAGAGCTTCCGTCACAAGGGCGAACCCAAGGGCGTCTGTTTCAAGCAGACCGACGGGTTCCTGCAGTACCTCGAAGAGGAAATCCTTGATCGCGGCCTCGACATCCTGGTCACTGCCACCGGGTGTCTGAAGGCCTGCGAGGAAGGCCCCGTCCTCGTGGTGCAGCCGCAGAACTGGTGGTTCAAGGGCGTGAACAGCCACGACGCCATCGATGCCATCCTTGACGGCATCGAAGACGGCGAACCCAATGCCGAATACCTGATGTACTAAAGCTTTTCCGGGGGAGGGGGAGCTTTCACGCTCTGCGGTCGCCATCCGTAAGGCTCGCAAGCTCGCCAACGGCTGCCGCAAAGCTCCCCCTCCCCCGGCCCCCCACCCCCGCAAACTTTTTATTTGGGGGGGCCGCAAGGAACAGCGGGAAACGCCACAGCCGGACAACACAAGATTTCGCGCAGCTACGACAAAGGGGAAAGACCATGACCACCGCAACCGCACCCAACGCCACCGCCACGGCAGAATGCCGCGACGCGGATCTTCTGGACGAACGGAAGAAGCAGGTGCACCGCGCCGGGCAGGGTCCCATCGACATGGCCTGCAACCGCGAGAGCCTCGCGGGGGCCGTCAGCCAGCGCGCCTGCGTGTTCTGCGGCTCGCGCGTGGTGCTGTACCCCATCGCCGATGCGCTGCACCTGGTACACGGCCCCATCGGCTGTGCCGCCTACACCTGGGACATCCGGGGGGCGCTTTCGTCCGGGCCGGAACTGCACCGCCTGAGCTTTTCCACCGACTTGCAGGAAAAGGACGTCATCTTCGGCGGCGAAAAGAAGCTGGCCGCCGCGCTGGATGAACTGATCGACCAGCACCAGCCCAAGGCCGCCTTTGTCTACTCCACCTGCATCGTGGGCCTGATCGGCGACGATCTGGGCGCGGTATGCCGCAAGATGTCCGAGAAGAAGGGCATCCCGGTCATTCCCGTGCAGTCGGAGGGCTTCAAGGGCAACAAGCGCGAAGGCTACCTTGCCGCGTGCAAGGCCATGTTCCAGTTGGTGGGCACCGCGCCCACGGACGACGTTTCGCCCCTTTCCGTGAACATTCTCGGCGACTTCAACCTGGCGGGCGAAATCTGGATCGTGCGCGGGTATCTGGAGCGCATGGGCATCCAGGTGGTGGCCAACATCACCGGTGATGGCCGGGTGGACGACATCCGCCGCTGCCACGGCGCGGCCCTGAACCTGGTGCAGTGCAGCGGGTCCACCATGGATCTGGCCAAGATGATGAAGGAAAAATACGGCACCCCGCACTTGCGCGTGTCGTACCTGGGCATCGAGGACATGGCCGATTCGCTGTATGCCGTGGCCGAACATTTCGAGTCCGTGGACCCGGGCATAGTGGAACGCACCCGCGACCTGGTGCGCGAGGAACTGGCCGCACTCATGCCGCGCCTGCGCGACATCCGGCGCGACCTTTCCGGCAAGCGCGCCGCCATCTACGTGGGCGGCTCGTTCAAGGCGTTCTCGCTGATCAAGGCCTTCCGGCACATCGGCATGAACGTGGTGCTGGTGGGTTCGCAGACCGGCACGCAGGAAGAATACCAGGAACTGGAAACCGTGTGCGACCCCGGCACCGTCATCATCGACGACGCCAACCCGCTGGAGCTTTCGCACTACGTGCGCGAACTGGACGTGGACGTGTTCGTGGGCGGGGTGAAGGAACGCCCCATCGCCCACAAGCTGGGCGTGGGCTTCTGCGATCACAACCACGAGCGCAAGATCGCGCTGGCCGGTTTCGAGGGCATGTACAACTTTGCCCGCGAGGTACACGCCTCGGTCATGAGTCCCGTCTGGCGGTTCGTGCCCCGCCGGGCCAAGCGCGCCGCCAGCCCCGCTGGCGCGGATGCATAGGGGGTGTGCCATGACGCTTGATTACGTTGCCAACGACGGCCTCTGCGCCGACGAGTATTCCGATTCCTGTGACTGTGGCGGAAGCTGTGCTGATGGGTGCGCCGATGGCTGTGCAGACGGCTGCGGCTGCTCCGAAGCGCCGGAAGCCGGCCCGGAAACTGCCCCTGACGACTGCGGGCTGGCTCCAGTCAGCCTGAAGGCTGCCCCGTCCACCGGCGGCGGCAAGCCCGGCAAGACCCCGCGCCCCAAGCGCCCCGATTTCGTTTCCACCACCAACGCCTGCAAGCTGTGTACGCCGTTGGGGGCCATGCTGGCCTTTCGGGGCGTGGAGGGCGCGGTGCCCTTCCTGCACGGTTCGCAGGGCTGTGCCACCTACATGCGCCGCTACGTCATCAGCCACTACCGCGAGCCCATGGACATCGCCTCGTCCTCGCTGGGCGAAAAGCAGGCCGTGTACGGCGGGGGGCCCAACCTGAAGAAGGGCATCCTCAACGTCATGAAGAAGTACGATCCGGTGCTGGTTGGCGTTGCCACCACCTGTCTCACCGAGACCATCGGTGATGACGTGGGCGGTTACCTGCGTGAATTCCGCAACGAATTCGGCGACCTCGACCTGCCGGAAATCGTCCATGTCCACACGCCCAGCTACAACGGCACGCACATGGAAGGCTGGAACGCCGCCGTGCGCGCCCTGGTGGACCAACTGGCGAAGGACAAGGTGGAACCCCACGGCAAGGTGGCCCTGCTGCCCGGCTTTGTTTCTCCGGCGGACCTGCGCCACCTGCGCGACCTTGTCACCGATTTCGGCTCCGACATGGTGATCCTGCCCGACCTGTCCGACCCGCTGGATGGCCCGGCGCTGGAAGACTACACCCCGCTGCCCGAAGGCGGCACCCCGCTGGCCGACATCCGTGCCTTGTCCGGCGCGGCGGCGGTTATCGAATGCGGCCGTTCGCTGGCTGCGACCCCGGTGGGGTCATCTGGCTCATCTGGCTCCGCTGGCTCGGCCACGGCGGGGCGCGTGCTGCACGAACGCTTCGGCCTGCCGCTGCACGCCGTGGGTCTGCCCATCGGCCTGCGCGAAACTGACGCCCTTGTTTCCGCGCTGGAAGCCGTCACCGGCAAGCCCTTGCCCCGCCAGCATGAACTGGAACGCGGGCGGTTCATTGATGCCCTGGTGGACGGCCACAAGTACGTGTCCGGCAAGCGCGCCGTGGTCTACGGCGAGGCGGATCTGGTTATCGGCCTTGTCTCCCTGCTGACCGAGATCGGCGTGCATACCGTGCTGGCCGCCACAGGCACGCGCGGCGCGCATCTGGCCGAATCCATAGCCGCCGTGACCGAAGGCATGCTGCCCGAAATGCCCACGGTCATCGAGGGCGCGGACTTCGAGGAAATCGCCGACACGGCGGAAGGCCTTTCGCCCGACCTCTTGGTGGGCAACAGCAAGGGTTACCGCTACGCCCGGCAGTGGAACATCCCCCTCGTGCGGGCGGGCTTTCCCATCCACGACCGCTTCGGCGGCCACCGCTTGCTGCACGTGGGCTACGCCGGGGCACAGGCCCTCATGGACCGCATCGTCAACGCCGTCATCGAGAAGACCCAGACGGACAGCCCCGTCGGCTATTGTTATCTTTAAGAATAGCGAAGGAGACCGCCATGAAGCCGCTGCGCACCACCCCTCCCGGCCATCCGTGTTTTGATCGCAACAGCGCCTCGTCCTGCGGTCGCGTCCATGTTCCCGTGGCGCCCAAGTGCAACATCCAGTGCGGGTACTGCAACCGCAAGTACGACTGCGTCAACGAATCGCGCCCCGGCGTGACCAGCGCGGTGCTTTCGCCGCGCCAGGCCCTGGAGTACGTGGACAAGGTGCTGGCTGCGGACCCGCGTATCACCGTCATCGGCATTGCAGGCCCCGGCGACCCCATGGCCAACGCTGCGGAAACGCTGGAAACGCTGCGCCTGATCCATGAAAAGCACCCCGAACTGCTGTTCTGTCTTTCGTCCAACGGCCTCGGGTTGCCGCCCCACCTCGACCGGCTGAAGGAACTGGGCGTCACCCACGTCACCGTCACCATCAACGCGGTGGACCCGGCCATTGGCGAAAAGTTGTATTCCTGGGTGCGCGACGACAAGGTGGTCTGGCGTGGCCGCGAGGCGGCGGAACTGTTGCTTTCGCGCCAGTTGGAATCGGTGCGCGGCCTTGTGGAGCGCGGCCTGATCGTCAAGGTGAACACCATTCTGGTGCCCGGCGTGAACGAACACCACGTGGAAGAGGTGGCGCGCGTGGTGGGCGAACTGGGGGCCACCATCCAGAACATCATCCCGCTGAAGCCCACGGCGGACACCCCGCTCGGCGACCTGCCCGAACCCGACGCCACCGCCGTCAACGCTGCCCGCAAGGTGGCTGGCGAGCATATTTCCCAGATGACCCACTGCAAGCGCTGCCGCGCCGACGCCGTGGGCCTGCTGCACGAGGACAAGTCTGCCGAGATGGCCGAAACCCTGCGCGCCTGCGCCGCCAGCAAGACCGAGGACGCCGAGCGCCCTTATGTTGCCGTGGCCACCCGCGAAGGCATGCTGGTCAACCAGCACCTGGGCGAGGCCGCCCGGTTCCAGATATGGGGGCAGGGAGCGAACGGGTTCTTCCTGGTGGAAGAACGCCTTGCGCCCAAGCCCGGCTGCGGTCCAGAACGCTGGAAGCAGGTGGCCGCCACCCTGCACGACTGCCGCGCCCTGCTGTGCGCCGCCTTTGGCGCGCATCCGGAAGGGATTCTGGTGGCTGCCGGGGTGCAGCCGGTGGAGGCTTCCGGCTTCATCGAGGACGCGCTGGAGGTGGTCTTCGGCAACGGCAACACCGCTGCCCTGCGCGGTCGCAAGGGCGGGGTGGGCAAGATGTCGTGTGCCGGGGGTGGGTGTCGCGGCAACGGCGAAGGCTGTTAGTTTCCGCAAGTTCTCCGCGCGCTGGCTTCGTCAGATTTCGTCGTTTGCTCCGGTCACGCACGTTTAGTGCGCTCCCGTCGCAACCGCCTCGTCTTCCTTGCCAGCGCACGGATTGCTTGCGGAAACCGAAGGCATGTCGAGCCCACGCGATGACAGGTATGCCGCCTGAACATTGAACAAGAAAACGGCGGCTCTCCCTGGGGAGGGCCGCCGTATGTTGCGTATCGGGCAGAACGGAAGGCGGGCGGGGAGCGAAAAGGGAAGGGGCTATTGTTCCAGCGGCAGGCCCGCCGCGTTCCAGGCCAGCGTGCCGCCGTTCATGTGCAGCACGGAGGTGAAGCCCAGTTCTCGGAACACCTCCAGCGCCTTGCTGCTGCGGTTGCCCGAGCGGCAGTATACCAGGTAGGTGCGGTTGCGGTTCAGCGAACGCACCCGGTCACGGAATTCCGGGGAAGTCAGGTCGATGTTCCGCGCGCCCGCAAGGTGCCCCCCGGCGAATTCGGCAGGGGTGCGCACGTCCAGCACCATGAAGGCATCGTCACTCTGGCGCTGGCCAATGATGGCGGCGGCTTCCTGCGGCGTCACGTCGCGCCAGCCGGTGGATTGCGCGGCAGTCTGTTGCCCAGCCCTGACGGTGTCGGGCGCGACACGCGGCAGCATGGCCTGCACCGAGTACGCTCCCACGCACAGGGCAGTCAGCCACAGCAGCATGGTACGCAGCGTGGTGCGCTTGCGGGCGTATGGGATGCGGGCGTGTTCCGCGCGCGGGCTGAATTCTTCGTCGGGTTCGGGACGGTAGGTCATGGCGGTTCCTGTCAGGCGCGTTGGGCGGGGCGGAGCGATCTGGTTCCGGGAAATATCCTGTCCACGGACAGGTCCGGGCAATGAACAGCCCGGCCCATAGATAGGCCCAGGCAGCTTGGCTGGCAACCGTGGCGGAGGTGCCACCCCTCCTGTCGCGCTTGTCGGGTCTGTCCTGAGTATTCCGGCTGTCCTGGCTATACCGGCACCGCCGTTCGCTTCGCCTGTCACCCCGTGTTCCGGTCCGCGCACTTGGTCACGCGTTGCAAATATCCGGTCAAGCCGTTGCGTGAAGCGCCACCGCCGCGCTATGCTTCGCCCCATCGACACATGGGAGTGCCGCCATGAAACATACATTGTCCGTGCTGGTGAAAAATCGGGCCGGGGCCGTGGCCGAGGCCACCGACGTCTTCCGGCGCCGGGGCATCAGCTTTCGTTCCATATCCTGCGCCGAGACCGAGGATTTCGACGTTTCGCGCCTGGTGCTGACCGTGGAGGACCACGAGGCCGAACTGGAATCCATTGCCGAGGAATTGCGCGCCCAGGACGTGGTGGCCACGGTGGAGGATCTTTCGCGCCGCGACTTCGTGGACCGCGAACTGGTGCTGGTGAAGGTGGACGTGACCCGCGAGACCACCACCCAGATCATGCAGGTGTGCGAGGTGTTCCGCGCCAGCGTCATAGGCATGGGCCAGGAAACCATGACCGTGGAAATGACCGGCGACACCCAGAAGGTGGACGGCTTCATCCGCATGTTGCGCCCGTTCGGCATTCGCAGTTTGGCGAGGACGGGCGTTGTCGCCATGAAGCGCGGCGACGACGACTGACAGGGGCGGCGATTTTGTCGAATCGCTGCGTCAGCCGCCGCTTCCGCTCCGGTCACGCACCAAAGAGTGCGCTCCCATCCCGGAAACGCCGTCTTCCTTGTGCTTCGACAAACTTGCTACCCCTGCATGAAGAGATTTTCGATGCGTACACTCCCTTGCGCGGCAGCGTTTTTCCTTGCCCGCGGGGCAAAGTGCCTGCGGGCATCGCGCAGGGCGATTTTGTCTGATTGCTGCGTCAGCCGCCGTTTCCGCTCCGGTCACGCACGAAAGAGAGCGCTGCCATCGCGGAAACGACGCCTTCCTTGCACTCCGGCAAACTTGCCCCCTCTGCATGAAGTGATTTTCGGCCAGCAGTCTTCCCCTCGCGGCCCCGTTTTTTCTTTTCCGTTCATGACGTCCATCTCCAGCGGAGCATGCCGGTTTGACCACTGAAGCCAAGATTTGCCAAGGCCCGCACACGGGCGGGCAGGGGCCGCGCGGCCTCGATGAACTGGTGTCGCGTGTGGCCGACTGCGGTGCGCGTCCGCGCATCGTGCTGGCCGCCTGTGCCGAGGCGCACGCCCTCGGCGCGCTGCTGGACGCCATGGACCGAGGCATCGCCCAGCCGCTGCTGGTGGGCGACATGGACCAGACCGCGCGCATTGCAGCGGAACTGGGGCGTGATATTTCCGGCATTGCCGCCATGCATGCCCCCGATCCGCGCGAGGCCGTGCAGTGTGCCGTGGACGCGGTGCGGCGCGGCGATGCCGAAGTGCTCATGAAGGGTCTGGTGAATACCGACGTACTGTTGCGCCGCGTGCTCAACCGCGCCACCGGCCTGCCGCCCAAGGGCGTGCTGAGCCATGTGGCCGTGTTCGAGTTGCCTGCGCCGGACGGCGGCACCCGCCTGGCCATGATGACCGACGCCGCCGTGAACATCCGCCCCAATTTGCAGCGCAAGCTGGAAATCGTGCATAACGCCGTGACCGTGGCCCGCGCCCTGGGCATTGCCCGGCCCCGCGTGGCCATGCTGGCCGCCACGGAAAAGGTCATCCTGCCCGCCATGCCCGCCACGCTGGACGCCCAGATTGTCGCCCGCATGGCCGATCAGGGTGAATTCGGCGAGGCGGACGTGGCCGGCCCCATGGCGCTGGACATCGCCATCTCGCCCGACGCCGCTGCCCGCAAGGGAGTGGACCATCCCGTGGCCGGGCGCGCGGACATCCTTGTCACGCCGGACATCGAGAGCGGCAATATCCTGTACAAGTCGCTGACCACCCTGGCCCGCGCCGACATGGCCAGCACCATGGCGGGCAGTTCCGCGCCGCTGGTGGTCACCTCGCGCGGGGACAGCGAACGGTCCAAGTTCTGTTCCATCGCGCTGGCGGGGTATCTGGCCCTGTCCGCCAGAAGCTAGGCAATCGGCCTTTCGGTTGCCGATGGTGCCCCATCCGCACGCCACAGCCTTTCGAGAGGATACCCATCTGAGTTCCCAGCCTTTTTCCACCGACAGCATGTCCGCCCCCAAGGGTTCCGGTTCCGGGGGCGAACGCATTCTGGCCATCAACCCCGGTTCCACCTCCACCAAGGTGGCCCTGTACGAGGGCGAGACCGAGGTGTTTTCCGAAACCGTGGAGCACCCGCGCGACGAGCTTGCGGCCTTTCCCACGGTCATCGCCCAGTACGCCTACCGCCGTGCCGCCGTGGACGCGCTGCTGGCCGAACACGGCATGGCCGACATGCCCCTGGCCGCCGTGGCCGGTCGTGGCGGACTGCTGCCGCCCATGCCCGGCGGGGCATGGCGCATCACCCCGGCCATGCTGGAAACGCTGGAGCAGGCCCGCTACGGCGAGCACCCCTGCAACCTTGGCGCGCCGCTGGCGCACGACTACGCCGCCCGCTGGGGCGTGGACGCGTACATCGTGGACCCGCCCGTCACCGACGAGATGGACGAGGTTGCCCGCATTTCCGGCCTGCCCGCCCTGCCGCGCCGCAGCGTGTTCCATGCCCTCAGCCAGCGTTCCGCCGCGCGGCGGGCCGCCACGCTGCTGGACGTGGACTATGCGGCCAACCGCTGGCTGGTGGCACACATGGGGGGCGGCATTTCCGTGGCCGCGCACCGTTGCGGGCGCATCGTGGATGTCATCAACGCGCTGGACGGCGACGGCCCCATCGCGCCGGAACGCACTGGTCGCCTGCCGTCGCTGGGCGTGCTGTCGCTGGTGCAGGATGGCACGTATACCTTCGAGCAGTTGCGGCGCATCATCCTGCGCGAGGGCGGCATGTGGGCGCACTGCGGCACCAACGACCTGCGCGTGCTGGAGCGGCGCATGGACGGTACGTCCTGCTGCGATAAAGACGGTACGTCCTGCTGCGATAAGGACGGTACGTCCTGCTGCGATGAAGACGGCGCGGACGGCGCCCCGCCCGACGCCCACGCCGCGCTGGTGTTCGAGGCCGTAGCCTATACCATCGCCAAGGAAATCGCCTCGCTCGCGCCCGCCCTGATGGACGGCGGCAGCGGCACCGGCTGCGGCGAACCCGCAGCGGGCGACGCCGCGTGCCCGCCCCGCATTGCCGGGGTGGTGCTGACCGGCGGCATGGCCCGCAGCGTGCGGTTGACGGAACGGCTGCGCCAGCGTCTGGAATGGCTGGCCCCGGTGGTGGTGCTGCCCGAAGTGGAAGAAATGCACGCCCTGGCATCGGGCGTGCTGCGGGTGCTGCGCGGGCAGGAAACGCCCGGCGACTATAGCTGAAGGGTCGTGTGCGGCGCGGCGGGAGCGGCTGCTGGCGGGTTTGGCGTGTTGCTGCCGGACGGGCCCCGGTGCGTCAGGGCTGGGCGGATTTCGGCGCGTTGCGTCAGATGTGCCCGTCCCTTCTCCCCGCACCCAGTCCTGCGCCGACCCGCGCGCCGTTTCGGCACCGGGCGCGCAACTTCGACTTGGTCGAGAACCCCGCGCAAATCCCGGTGCTTGACGCCGCGTGCGGGAACGTGTCTATGATGTGCAGCGCAACGCGCGTTCCGCACCTTTCGCTTTCCTTGCAGCGGACGCATCCAGAAAAGAGGCACGCATGGCATCCTCCAAGGATCTGATACTGGAAAACGCACGCGCCCTGTTTGCCGCCAACGGCTTCAAGGGCACCACCATCGCGCAGATAGCCAAGACGTCCAACGTGACGGACGCGGCCATCTACCGGCACTATCGTTCCAAGCAGGAAGTGTTCGACGTCATCGTCGAAACCTATCTGGAAGAGTACCGGATGCTGATGGCGGCCATCAAGGAACGGCAGAAAAGCGGCTACTGCCTGCTGGAAACGCTGATCCTCGATCATTGCGGATTCGTCGACAAGCGCCTGACGGACACGCGGGTGCTGCTGAATACCTACACCACCATTCCCAGCGCCCGCGCGGTGATGGATGCGCTGTCTTCAAGCCTGTTCCAGACCGTGGAGGCCTGTCTGATTCGCGGCATCCGTGACGGCACGGTGCGCGACGACATTGACGTGCCGGAAACCGCGCGCATCATCGGCATCCTGCTGCTGGGCCTGAACCGCCGCCGCATCTTCTGGCCGGAAACGCCGGACCTGGCGCACGGGCTGGTGGCCTTCTGCCAGCGCAGCATCAAGAGCTGACCGGAAAGTCTGCGACAGCGATCACGGCAGCGGCCTGAGCGCGCACGCATGCCGCCCAGACATGCCCCCCAGACACGCCGCCCAGCCCCCCTTTGTTTTTTGCCTTGGGCAAACGAAACGGCCCGTCCACATGGACGGGCCGTCGTCATTTTCAGGGAATCGGCGTTCGCCAGTTCCGGTTTGCGGCTGTTGCGGGCCTACCTGCCGTCATCCAGCCGCATGTCCGCCGGGGCCGTGGCCCGCACCGTGTGCCGGATGACGGAGGTGGAGCGCGGCGCGACATCCAGATTCCACACCAGCCGGTGCTTTTCCGTGGCGGGTTTGGGATCGGATTCCACGCTGATGCTGATGGCCGTGTCGCGCGGCTGGGGTTCCGGGTCTTCCACGCGCACCGAAACCGGAGCGGCGCGCCGGTTGGCCACCTCGATGGCCCAGTCCCAGACGCGGGTCTGCTGCTTGTTCACCAGCCCCTGGCGACCACTCTTGCGTTCGTCCAGGCGCATGGTGGCGGATACCATGGGATCGCTGCCGAAAAAGATGTCGGCCTTGTCTTCGGCCAGGCTGAAGGGCGCGCTGCCCAGGCTGGCCCCATCCGCAACGAACAGCGCCTCGCCCTTGGGGTAGTGGCGCTGTTCGGGCAGGGTGACGGCGGCGGTCAGGAAGGCGCGCGGGTCCGCCGCCGGACGCACGGTGTGCCGGAAGACGGCGGGCCAGGTTTCGCTGCGCAGGGCCACGCGGACGGGGGGTCCCGCAAGCAGGGTGCGCTGGCCAAGGTTCCAGAGTTCGTAGGTGGCCTTTTCGTCTATGGCGTCAGTATTGGCGGCGGCTTTGGCCGCGACAGCCTTGAAGTCCATCTGTGCGAGCTTGACGGTGGTCGTTTCGGCTTCTGCGGGGGCAACCTCCGGCAGGGGGCGTACCTCCCAGGCCTGCATCGGCGGCGGTTGCAGGGCTGTGCCCGTGCCAATCGTTGCCACGGATAGCTGGACTCCGGACCAATCCATGGAGGAGCCCTGGTGTATTTCCGCATGGAAGGCGAATGTCACCGTTCCTTTGTCCGGCAATGCTTCCAGCCGATAGGTGGGTTTCCATCCCGCGCCAGACAACGTGTACGTATATGTCACGTCCTGTGTTCCCTGTGCCGGGTTTGCCAGCAGCACCGTAGCTACAGAAATTTTGCCGGTATCCGCGCCGATGTTCCGCAGTTCTTGCTCCACCCGGTCAATGCGTACCTGGAGATTGGCTTTCCGTTCGCGCAATTCGGGAAGATTGGCGTTCAAATCGGCAAGCCGACGTGTCATTTGGCCGTCCAGGCGCTCCAGGTCAGCAAGGGGGACATTGGTCATGGGGGGCTTGGCCCACAGAGCCATGCGCGCCTCCGTGGCGGCAATGGTTCCGGAAAGGGAGGCTGCCTGCCGACGCAGCGCGGCCAGTTCGCTGTGCAGGCCCGCCACGCGGGACGTTGCGGCCTCCGGGGCTGACTCTGTTTCCCGAATGGAGATCGCGGCGACACCGTTTCCGGGAATGGTCACGGACAGCGAAGATGGCACCGACCTTGCGGGCAACGCCACCTGAAACGCCTGGCTGCCATCGGGGAGAAGCTCTGGCTGCACGTGCTTTTTCACCGTGACACGTGCGGAACGGGGGTAGAATACCACGGATGTGGGGACATCGGGCTGCGGGGCAGTCGCAATGGAGGTTTGCATGGGCGCGGGCGGCGTGTTCTGGGACGGCGTGGCTGCCTGTACAGGAAATACGCCCAGCAGCAACGTAACGGCCAAGGCCGCCAACGTAATCCCGCATGCGGGGAAAGCAGGAACAGGAGTGGTTGGGCGGCGCAGGCTGCGTCTGGTGATGAAGTCGCTCATGTCTATCGCATAGCATGTTTCGCGCGGAAGGGCGAGAGGCGCGGCGTCATGCAATGCCGGTTGCGGGTGGCGTGCGGGCTTCCTGCATGGAAGAAGGGGGCAGAAGGAACACATGCTTGCGGAAAGCGACCGGTCACCTTCCGGAAAGGTGCAGGCGGGGGACGCAGCCCGGATTCGACATGCGATAGCTTTCCGGTGAGCGCCGATGTGATTTCGTGTGTACCCGGGGGGCATCCCGGTGCCCGGAAGGGCGCGTTTGCGCCTGCATGTCGTGTGGTCGTTCTGTCCCGGACTCGCCTACCCCGCGTCGTCCAGCAGGTCGGTGTCGTCGTGGCTGTAGGGCGGGGCGCAGCAGCACAGCACCAGCAGCGGCACGTCGCCCGTATTGGCGATGCGGTGCGGCGTGCCGGGGGCGATATGCACGGTGTCGCCCGGTACCACGGCAAAGGTGGCCTCGCCCAGGGTCATCAGTCCCTGCCCGGCGGTGACGTGGTACAGTTCCTCGCTGCGGGGGTGGCGGTGCAGCAGGGTGACGCAACCGGGGGGCACTTCTGCCTCGGCCAGCGACTGGTTGCGGTTGCCATGCACGGCGGGGTGCATCAGTTCGCGGATGACGGACCCGTCGCGGGTGACGTAGGGGGCGGCATCCGCGCGGGCGGTGACGATGGGGGCGGGCTTGGTCATGGTGGCTCCGGGTAATGCCCGTGTCGGGTTGATGCGTCCTTGCGCGTCGCGTCATGAGGCGCGCGTTGGCCTTGCGCAGCGCAAGCAAAGCGCCCCGGCCCACGGTCCTCGAAAGTCCTCATGGTGCCGGGGCGCATGCATCCGGTCGTGTGCCGTCATTAATGCTCGGCATGCCCGGCAGGGCAATCCGGCTAGTACAGTTGCTTCAGCAGGTCTTCCGCGCTCTTGGTGTCGTCCTCGCCGCGATGCACCGGGTCGCCCGCCGTGGAGGTGGGCTGGGTGCCAAGCTGGAACGGCAGCAGGTAGCTGGTCTCGGAACCCGGCCCGGCGATCTGCCCGGTCTTGCCGTCCACGCGCACCATGACGATGCCGGGGGGCATGGTGAAGTCGTCCGGCGGGTACTTTGGCTCCACCACCTTGCGGTAATCCACGAAGACAGGCAGCGCGGCGCGCCCGCCGGTTTCAAACTTGCCCATGGGGGCCACCTGGTCGAAGCCCACGTAGACAACGCTGACCAGGTGCGGGGTAAAGCCGATGAACCAGGCATCGCGCTCGTCGTTGGAGGTGCCGGTCTTGCCCGCCAGGGGCCTGCCCAGCACCTTGGCCTTGGTGGCCGTGCCGTCCTGCACCACTTCCTTCATCAGCGAGGCCATGATGAAGGCGTTTTGCGGGCTGAGCACCTCGCGGACATCGGGTTTGGACTCGAACAGCGTCTCGCCCCAGGCATCCTTGATGGAATGGATGAACCGGCGCTTGGCCATGCGCCCTTCGGCGGCAAAGGCGGTGTAGGCCTCGGCCATGTTGATGGGCGATACCGCCACCGCGCCCAGGCTGACGGAAAGCTCGTTGGGGAACGGCCCTTCCAGCCCCAGCGCCGTGGCCCGCTCGATGACGGCGGGAATGCCGATCTTCTGGGCAACGCGGATGGTACACAGGTTGCGCGACTTGGCCAGCGCGGTACGCAGCAGGGTGGGTCCGTAGAACACGCCCTCGAAGTTTTCCGGCCGCCATATCTTGTCGGTGTACTCGTTCAGGTACACGAAGGGTGCGTCCAGCACCACCGACCCGGCGGTGAAGCCGTGGTCCATGGCGGCGGAATACACGATGGGCTTGAACGACGAACCGGGCTGCCGCCGGGCCTGGATGGCCCGGTTGAACTGGCTGTCGCTGAAGCTGTAACCGCCCACCAGGGCCAGCACGTCGCCGGAATCCGGCTCTATGGACACCAGCGCGCCCTGCACGTCGGGGTACTGTTCCAGCGCAAGCTGGACCACCCCGGCCTGCGAGACCAGCGAGGGGTTGTAGCTGGCGGCCTTGCCGTCTGCTCCCAGGGCGGAAACCCACACCACGTCGCCCACGTCCAGCACCTTCTTGGCGTCCTTGATGGCGGCCACGTTTTCCGGCGCGTAGCGGATGTCCGGGGTGCGGCACCAGGCCATGGTCTTCACGTCGATGAAGCCCCGGTACGCACCCAGGCGCACTTCCGCACCCTGCGGCACCACCTTGGTCACCAGCGCCCGCGCCCATGCGCCGTCGGCCAGCGCGGCAGGGGTGAAGTTTTCGTGCTTCAGGAAGGCGTCGTACTCGGCTGGCTTCAGCCGTTGCAGCGGCCCGCGCCAGCCGTGCCGGTGCGAGGCGTCGTCCAGCCCGGTGCGCAGGGCCTTTTCCGCTGCTGCCTGATGCACCGGCTCCATGCTGGTGCGCACGTGCAGGCCCAGTTCGTAGATGGCGTCCTCGCCGTAGCGGTCCACCTTCAGGCCCAGGCGCTTGACGTTGCCCTCGCTGAAGAAATCGATGAGCTGGCGGCGTACTTCTTCAAGGTACCACGCACCCTCACGCCAGCCGCTGTCGTCCATGGACCGGTACACCAGCGGTTGGGCCACGGCCTCGTCGTATTCGGCGCGGTTGATCCAGCCCAGTTCCAGCATGCGGTGCAGCACGTACATCTGGCGCTGCTTGGTGGCGTCCGGATCGCGGAAGGGGTTGTACTTCGAGGGGGCCTGCGGCAGGCCGCCGATCACCGCCGCCTCGGCCAGCGACAGTTCGTTGATGTGCTTGCCGAAGTAGGTGCGCGCGGCAGCCTCCACCCCGTAGGCGCCGCCGCCGAGGTAGATCTGGTTCAGGTAGATGGTGAGGATTTCATCCTTGCTCAGGTATTTTTCCAGCCTGTAGGCAAGGATGGCTTCCTTTATCTTGCGCTCGTAGCTTTTTTCCGAGGTCAGCAGCAGGCGTTTGACGATCTGCTGGGTGATGGTGCTGCCGCCCTGCCGGATGGACCCCGCCTGCATGTTCTTGAGGAACGCGCGGAAGATGGCGATGGGGTCGATGCCCTCGTGCCGGTAGAAGCCGTCGTCCTCGGCGGCCAGAAAGGCCTGGGGCACGCGGGGCGACATCTTGTCCAGCGGCGCAAGAAAGCGCTTTTCCCTGTAAAAATAGCCCATCACGCTGCCGTCGCGGGCATACACGGTGGTGACGAGGGGGGGACGATAGTCGGCGATGCGGGTGAAGCTGGGCAGGTCGTGCGAGGCCCAGACCACCAGCATGGCGGCAAGCCCGGCCGCGGCGGCAATGCCAAGCGCGCCGACGATGCCGAGGGTGAGCAGCAGTTTTTTCATGGGGGTGCGCGTTACAATGTTTCCGGCCCGTCGTCCAGAGCGCCGGGGTTGCCGGGCCGGGGGGGCCTGCGGCGGCCACGGGGCGCGGTGCGGGGATCGGGAACGGGCTGGGGTTTGGGCAGGGGGGCCGTACCGGTGGAAGCCGGGGCGGCGGCATCGTCATGTATGGACGAGGATGGGGCGGCAAAGGGCAGCCCGGCCTCGAAGGGGTCAACAGGGGGCAGCCCCCAGGCCAGGCGCATGCGTCCGAACAGCAGGCGGACGTCCTTTTCCGTCAGGTGTACGGCGGCCAGCACGCTGGCCAGGGTGCGCCCTTCGCGTACGGCCACGCAGTGGTCCGGGGTGAACAGGGTGATGCGTTCGCCGCGCATCCACAGCGGGAACAGGCGACAGTACCAGGGCCGCACCTCGCGCGGGAGGCGGCAGCCCTCCGCGCCCAGGAAGGCGCAGTCGCCCTTGCGGTCCACGGCCAGGCGCAGGTGTTCGCCGTGCAGGGGAAACAGGGCCTCCACGGCGGCTTCCTCGCCGGGGAACAGGCGCTTCATGCCGTCCACGAAGGGGCGGGTGTTGCGCTCGGTGGCAAAGCCGCCCACATGGTCGCACCATTCAACGATGCGCTCCCATTCCGAGCGGGACAGGGGAAAGCAGAATTCTTCCTCGCCGGGGGTGGTGGAACAGCAGGTGGGCCCTTGCGCCGCGCAGCGGGCGCAGGCCGAAGGATCGGGCGCGGGCGCGTCTCGTCTGGCATGGGGCCGGGCATGGGGCCGGGCGCAGGGCGCGCCTGATTCGCCAGTGAGGCCCGGTGTTTTGGGCGTGCGGGGGGTACGTGCCATGTCAGTAGGCTCCGGAACCCGAATGGGGCCAGTTGCCGTTGAAGCCGCGCAGCACCACCACCCAGAACGGGCGTCCCGGCTTGCCCCGGTGGGTGGACTGGTAATGGGTGACCTGCACGGAGTCGAACATCTCCTCAAGCTGGCGGGGCATGTCCGGCCCGTCGCGGCGAACGAGCACCGCGTCCCAGCCCACCTTGTCGGCGGGCGACGGCCAGATGTCGTACTGGCTCATGCGGCGGCCAAAGTCGGCGCAGTAGGTCACCGGCTGGCCGGGGGCGTAGAAGGCCAGTGAGGCGGTCATGTCGTAGGCGTCGGAAAAGAAGAACACCCTGTCCGGATCGGGCAGTTGCTGCCGCACCTCGTCCAGATGCTCGCCAAGGTCGGCCCAGCCCTTCAGGCGGGTGGCGGGGTTGTACCGGGCCGGCAGGGGCAGCGCGTCCTGCGCATGCACCAGGCCGAAGGTCAGCACGCCCAGCACCGCCCATGCGGGCACAAGCCTGCGCCACACGGTGGTGCGCGCGTCAACGGCACGATCCCGGCGGCGGGCGGCGATGAGGTCCGACAGGCAGCACGCAGCCAGCAGGATGCCCGCAACATAGCTCATGGCGGGCCAGTTGGGGTAGATGCGGGTGTGCAGGCTCCACAGGGTCATGCAGCCCCACATGGGCCAGAAGCCTGCGGACAGCAGGATGTCGCGGCGCAGGCGGTCCGGATCGGAACCGATGCCGCACGGCGCGCCAGGGGCAGGGGACATGCCGTTGCCCTTGCCGCCGCTCTTGTCGTTGTCTCTGAGGCCGTTCTGGCTGACCGGCTTCTGCCCGGGGCAGGCATTGCGCAGGGCGCGCCAGCCGCCCGCCAGCATCAGGCCCAGCCACCACGGGGTGATGATGCCTGCCTGTGCGCCCAGGTGTTCGGGCAGGCGTTCCGGGGTCAGGAAGGTTTTGGCGGCCTTGCCCGACACCCCGGCAAGGGTGGCCACGTGACGGAAGCTGACCCAGTCGTTGGAAATGTTCCAGGCAAGGATGGGCAACATGCCCACGGCAGCGCCAGCCAGCATCACCAGCAGCACCCGCGTGGCCACACCGCGCGCCAGCAGGCCGTGGCGCGCAAGGCCCCACAGCCACAGCAGGGCAACGCCGACCATGGCCAGCATCATGTACTTGGCCAGCACGCCCAGCGCCATGCACGCGAACAGCAGCAGGTAGGGCGTGCGGCGGCGCGGCTCGCGCGAGATCCAGTGCAGGCAGAACAGCGCCCCGGCCCAGCACAGCAGCAGGGGGCTGTCCGTCGTCATCAGCACGCCGGAGGCCATGAACAGCGGGGTGGTGTTGGCCACGAACAGGGTCAGCACGCCCAGGCCGGGCGCGCGGAACAGCCGGGAAGCTCCAAGGTACAGCAGGGTCTGGGCCAGCGCGGCATTGACCACCGCGCCCATGCGCACGCCGGTTTCCGTGTCGCCCAGCAGGGCCGTCCAGCCGTGGATGAGCCAGGCGATGAGCGGGCCTTTGGAATAGTAGGAAAGTTGCAGCCTGCGCGACCAGTCCCAGTACTGCGATTCGTCCTGCACCAGGTCCAGCTGGCCGGACACCACGAACCACAGCCGCACCAGGGTGGTGACGGCAATGATCACGCCCGCGCACAGGGCGGGGTTGCGTTCCCAGATGGGGGCCGCAGGCAGGGCGAAGGGCGTTGGAGCGGCATCGGCGCGCGAGGCATGCGCGCCGTGGCTTCCGACGCCAGCGGCACTGGCGGACGGGCGGAATTCGGGCCGGTGTATGGATGCGGACATGCGCGCGAAAACGACCTGTGGGGATAATGATGATGGAAGACGGCAGGCGCGGGCGGGCCGCGTGCCGGGAAGCATGGCTGGCTTGAACCGTAGTGGTCCGAGCCGTTCCGGCGTGAGCCGTTGCGGCGCCGATCGCTCCGGATCGGCGCCGCAGGGAATGTAGCCTCTCGGAGTGGGGGTGTCCAGAAGGGCGGGATGCGTCGGTTGCGGCCAGCGCGGGGAAGGAGTGAGCATGCGGAGAGGGAACGGCGCGCCCGTGCTGCGGCGGACCCTGTGTTCGGGAGGTCCGCCGCGGCACGGCAAAAGCTACTTGTACAGCCGCTTGAGCACCTTCAGCTTCAGGTCCGAGCCGGGCGCGAAGCGCAGGGGAATGTCGAAGAAGTTGGAACCAACGGCAGCAGCGCGCGGGGCCGAGAAGGTGGCAAGGCCAGCCGGGCCCGCCATCGCGCCGTACCCGGCTTCACCCACGCCCCCTTGCGGCAGGCGCGGGTTGGCAAGGTGGGTGGCCGCATCGTTGATCAGCACGGCCCCGGCTCGGGTGGTTTCCATCAGCCGTTCGCCGCGCGCGTGGGCGGTGGTGAAGGCGTACAGCGCGGTGAGCGCAGGCAGCCTGGACAGGAAGGCCGTGGCCTCGTCCAGCCGGGTGTAGGGCCGCACCACCAGCACGGGGCCGAAGCCTTCTTCGCGCAGGGCCGGGTTGTCGTCGGGCACGTCGGTGATGAGGGCGGGCGGGACGTACAGGGAGGCGCGGTCGGGAGCATCGCCGGGGCCGAAGGGCAGGGCGCGCCCGGCGGCCAGCCGTTCCGCCTGGCGCACGAACCCGGCGGCGGAAACCATGCGGCCAAAATCCGGGCTGGTGCGCGGCTGCGGGCCGAAGGCGCGTTCCAGTTCGGTGCGCAGGGCGTCCAGCACGCGGTCCAGCACGGTGCGCTGCACCAGCAGCACGTCGGGCGCGGCGCGCAGTTGCCCGGCATGCAGAAACTTGGCCCACACGATGCGCCGGGCGGCCATGGCGATATCCGCATCGCCATGCACCAGCGCGGCAGACGGCCCGCCGGTGATGGCGGCGTACGGGGTCAGCGTGGGGGCGGCCAGCGCGGCGATGGTCCGCGCGCCGCGCGTGTCGCCGTCGTACCACACGAAGTCGGGCGCGGCGGCCAGCAGGGCCTCGTCCGTTTCCGCGCCGCCGCTGACCACGGCCACGTGTTCCGGCTCGAAATACTGGCGCACCATCCGGGCCGCCATTTCCGCCGTGGCCGGGGCCTCTGCCGCAGGGCGCAGCACCACGGCATTGCCCGCGCCGATGGCGTCGGCCAGGGGCACCAGCAGGCTGCGGAACGGATCGGCCCAGTGGGCATAGGCCGCCACACGGCCCAGCGGCTGGCGGCGCACGTAACTGCGGGCTTTGAACTGCCCCAGCGACGAGAGCACCCGCCGTCCGCCGCAGAAGCCGGGCACGGCCTTGATCAGCCAGTCGATCTCGTGCAGCACGGGCACCACCTCGCGCACCAGAAAGGGGTGTTCCGGGCGGCCATAGTCGGCGCGGATGGCGTCGGCCAGACGGTCGCGGTAGCCTTGCACGCCTTCGCGCAGGCGGCGCAGGGCATCCACCCGCGCGCCTGGGGGCAGCACCGCGCCAGAGGCGATGAACGCCTTCTGGCGGGCGGCCAGCGCGGCCATGTCCTCACTGATGACGGAGGGACCGATGTTGTCGGCTGGCGCGGCGGCAGAGGGGGATGCGGTTTGGGCAACGTCGTGTGCGACGGACGGGGCGGACGGGGCGGAGAACTGGGTCATGGCGCACTCCTTGGCGGACGTTCCGGCGCAGGGCAATGCGCCCCGCCCGATACGAGGGGTTCGGGGGACGGTTGGCGGCTGGCCGGGGCGCAAGGCGCGTGATGGGGCATGGAGCGCCGGATGTGCCCGCCTGTCTGGTCTGGTGCAGGCCGAAAAAAGTGGCGCGTGCCCGGTACGGTCCGCCATTGTGTACTGATAACGCATCCCGTGTCGCCGCGCCAGTGGGGGCGGGGCAAAACACGGTCCACGGCATCTTGACAGTTTGCCTCTTGCGGTGCAGGCTATACTGGCCTTCGTGCGGCCCGGCGTCCGGAATCTGCTGTTCTGCAAGCAGTCAATGACGCTGACGGGGCCGGTCACCGCGGGCGCACGCGACACCGCTTGCGCCCCTTCGGCGTGCCCGTGGCACGGCGTGACGCAGGTGCCCCTTTCCCCATGCCGCGCGGATGCCGCAATGATCCGTTCAGGGAGAGTTCTCACCATGTCCAAGGGTTCCAATCAGTTCGATGTCATCGTCGTGGGCGGCGGCCCCGCCGGGCTGTTCGCCGCGTACCACCTTGCCGAGCATTCCGGCCTGCGCACCTGCCTCATCGAACGCGGGCAGGACGTGCGCAAGCGCAGTTGCCCCATCAACAAGACGCAGAAGTGCCTGAAGTGCAAGCCGTGCCACATTCTGTCCGGCATGGGCGGCGGCGGCCTGTTTTCGGACGGCAAGCTCAATTTCATCCACAAGCTGGGCAAGACCGACCTTACCCAGTTCATGCCCCGCTCCGAGGCAGAGGCGCTGATCAACGAGACGGAGACCATCTTCAACCGTTTCGGCATGGACGGCCCGGTCTACCCCTCGGACATGGAGGCGGCCAAGGCCATCCGCAAGCAGGCCAAGAAGCACGGCATCGACCTTTTGCTCATCAAGCAGAAGCACCTTGGCAGCGACTGCCTGCCCGACCATATCGACGCCATGTGCGCGCACATCCGCGACAAGGGCGTGGACATCCGCACGGGTGAAGAAGTGCGCTCCCTTACCGTGGAAAACGGCGCGGTGCGCGGCCTTGTCACCGACAAAGGCGACTATGCGTGCAAGGCGGTCATCATCGCCCCCGGCCGCGTGGGCGCGGACTGGGTGGGCGAGCTGGCGCGCGGGCACGGCCTGGCCGTAAGCCAGCGCGGCATTGAAGTGGGCGTGCGCGTGGAAGTACACAAGGACATCATGTCGGACATCACCAACGTGATCTACGACCCCACCTTCTTCGTGCAGACCGACAAGTACGACGACCAGACCCGCACCTTCTGCACCAACCCGGAAGGGTTCATCGCGCTGGAGAACTATCAGGACTTCGTGTGCGTGAACGGCCACGCCTATCGCCACCGCAAGTCGGAGAACACCAACTTCGCCTTCCTGTCCAAGGTGGTGCTGACCGACCCGGTGTCCGACAACCAGGGCTACGGCACCGCCATCGGGCGGCTGGCCACCATCATCGGCGGCGGCAAGCCCATTCTGCAGCGCTTCGGCGATCTGCGGCGGGGCCGCCGGTCCACGTGGAACCGCATCAACAAGGGCTACATAGAGCCCACCATGACCAACGTGGTGCCCGGCGACATCGCCATGGCCCTGCCGGAACGCATCGTGACCAACCTGGTGGAAGGGCTGGAGCAGCTGAACAACGTCATGCCCGGCATCGCCAACGAGGAAACGCTGCTCTACGCGCCGGAGATCAAGTTCTTCGCCACCCAGGTGGAGACGGACAACCACCTGGAAACCTCGCTCAAGGGGCTGTTTGTGGCGGGCGACGGACCGGGCGTTGCGGGCAACATCGTGTCCGCTGCGGCCACCGGGCTGATTCCGGCCAAGGCCATCATTGAGCGGATGTAGCCGGGCGGCGCGCCGCTGCCTTCGGGGGTCGGGGGCGGCTGCACGGATGCACGGGTACATGATCGAACGGACGGGGCGTCTTGCGGGACGCCCCGTTTTTTTCGTGCGGGGGAGGGGGCAGCCGGACGACGGGGATTGGCCGTGGCGGGCGAACTGCGCGGCTTTTCGGCGGGCGCGGCACGGGGCGACATGTGGGGGACGACGCACCCCATGCCTTGAACATCGCCGCTGCGGTCTTATGTTTGGGGACAAGCCACCAAACGCGCCCGGCGCGAGGGAGGTGATACGCATGTTCACCGGCATAGCACGCGTGCCGAAGCACGTATGGGACAGCGACCCGGTCGTTCGGGACGACTTTGAACGGTTGATCGAACGTCTGGAAGGGCTGGCCCTGGATGTGGGCCTGGACCCCGACCGCAACATCTGCCTTACCGACAACAAGGAGGATGTGCGGGTGGGGATCAGCGAGGAAATGGACATGTATCTGCGCGAGGAGCCCGGCACCTGGCGCATGTAGACGAGATGGCGCGTTGGCCGTGAACCGGATCCTGCTGGCAGGCCGGAACAGTCTGGCAGGAGGATTCAGGCCAAAGCAGGGCCTGACCGGTTGCAACGCGCGGAAGGAACAACAAAGGGGCGCTCCGCCATGGCGGAACGCCCCTTTTTCGTGGTTCTTTTTCGGCGCGGTGCGTCTGCAAGCTCTGTCTGTGAACCCCGCCTGAAAGCCCTGCCTACGAACAGGACGAGGACACCGAGTTGGGCGGAAACACCCGGATGGCCCAGGTCAGCGCCAGCGCGAACAGTGCCGAGACAATGCCTACGGCGGCGTCCCAGAACGGCGGCGCGCCAAGGGCAATGCGCATGAGCAGGGTGGCGATGACGTAGCCGGAGTTGCGGAACACCGCGTGGAACGAGGGCATGAAGGTCTGCGCCACCAGCACCATCAGGATGTCCGCAAAGATGAGCACCGTGTAGATGGTCTCGAAGAAGTCGAACGACTGGCCGGTGATGGCGAACATCCAGCCGTCCCACAGGGCGATGCCGATGAACGCTGTGAACAGGCCGAGCGCCAGCAGCTTCTTGGCCATGACGTAGTGCATGCGGTCCATGGCCGAGGTGATGTACCCCTGCGGACGCTGCACCTTGTAGTACAGGCCAAGGCACACGAAGATCACCAGCGCGGCGCTGGCCGATACCACGATATGTAGTACGGGCTGCAAGTCGAGCGACAGGGTGATGGGCTCGTGCATGTGCGATAGCTCCTTGAAGGAGTTCCGCAGCAGGATCAGCGCGAGAATCTCGAACTGCTTGCCGACGGAGCGCGACAGCGAGCAGGACAGCACCAGGATCAGGCTCATCACTTCCAGCACCAGCAACATGGTGAAGGCGAAGTTGACGGCCTGGAAATGGTTGGAGGGAACGAAGCGGGTCAGCTCCACCGGCAGACCGGCCAGCAGGCCGCGCCGGTTCAGTTCAATGGCGATGATGCCGCCGATGAACGCGAAGATGAGGCCAAGCGCCACCCGGCGCTGGGTGCGCGGGTGTTCCCAGTAATGGTGCAGCAGGTCGAAAAGATTGGTGAGTGGTTCGAGGCGGAACATGGTCGTGCCCGGGCACTGGGGCCAGATGGATGGTTTGGGGTCTAGTGCGGCCACGCGGAGTGCGAGCCGCATGCGCATGTGACCAGTGTCGTCCGCCTATAACAGGAAATAACGACAAACAGAAAGGGATTTGCCTGAATTTTCCGAACCGTCGGTTGGTCCGCCCCGGCATTGCCGTATGGGCTAGGGACCAGGTTCACCGGCAAATCCCTTTCATCGGGAAGTGTTCCGTCGGCATTATTCCGTTGCATCCTCCGCCGGGGTTTTACCTGCGTGCGTAGGGGACGCCCGCGGGCCTCTGCCATGTATGTCTGGGAAGCAGAGGGCCTTCCCGGACTTCCATGACCTTTCCCTTGCTATAGGGATAAGGCCGCGTGGCGTGGCGTCAAGCGCGGCGGGCGGCTGCTGGCGTTATTTTGTGGGGGGGAGGGCGAGGGGCGGTGTGGTGCGGGTGCGCGGGAAGGGCGGAGAAAGAAGGGTGAAGGGGGTTTCGGCACGGACGATGGCCGCAGGTAGACGGAAGCGGATCGGTGGGCTGGGGCAGGGCTGGCCGGATATCGGACCATGTGCAACGAATGGCCTGCTCCGGCCCGTCTCCGCCCGCCGCACCCGCCGAAAAAACAGTTGACGCGCGGCCTTTCCGTTGGCTATTGAATCGCTCCGCGCCACTGGCGCGCCAGCGCGTCCCCATCGTCTAGCTGGCCCAGGACAACGGCCTTTCACGCCGTCGACAGGGGTTCAAATCCCCTTGGGGACGCCAAAATTTCATCCGGTTCAGGCCGAAACGGATGTTTTTCCAGAGCCTTCGGGGTGAGCCCCGAAGGCTCGTTTTGTTTGCGTCATGTGTTCACGGCATCCTGCTCGCGGGGTGCCGTTTTTGTTTTGCGCCTGATTGCATGTAGTGTGTTTGGCTGAAAAATTATGAATCGCATATATGTTGACGATAAGACAAATGCATTCCTGAAGTGGTGGGAATGGCAATGCTACAAAAATGTAGGATGCGGAGGCGCGCGCACAGTAGCCGCACGAGTGCAGGGTGGGCGTCATATTCCAAGAGTCGTAGAGTCCAGGATATTCCATGGGACAGTAGTGCCTCTGAGCACTGTTGACGTTTCCAGAAGTCGCAGATACGCAAATGCGTAGCGTCACATCAAGGCTATGGATGTGTTTTTTGCAAGGAGTTTTTCCATGCGTACACTTTCGCTGCCGGAACGCCTTTGGGGAACTGCCATCGTTGCATTCTTGGGCTCACTCACGCTTCTCTTCGTTTCGTACCGGACAATAGAAGAGATCAAGATTCGTGGCCCGCTATATCAAGACATAGTTTCCTATAAAGATCTTGTGGCAGACATTCTGCCGCCACCCGAATACCTCATCGAGTCCTATCTCATCTGCTTTGAACTGCTGAAAGCCAACGGACAAGAGCATGACGCGTATCTCCGCAAGCTGGAGCAGTTGGAAAGGGATTACCTGGACAGGCACCAGTTCTGGGTCAGGGAATTGACCCACGCGGGCCTGCGCAAGGCCTTGCTGGAAGAGTCGACGCCGCCGGCCCTGGAGTTTTTCCGGGTCATGCGTGAGTCGTATCTGCCGCAAGTGCGGCAGGGCAATGCTGACGAGGCGGCAGGGGTGCTGTATGGCCCCTTGACCGCAAATTACAGGAAGCATCGCGCGGGCATCGACACTACCGTCGAACTGTCCGGCGAGGAAATCATCAAGGTCGAGAGCAAGGCCGACGAGCGTCTGGCGGCCGACATGTGGTTTCTCTACCTTGGCGCTGCCGCCATTGATGTCGTTGTACTGCTGCTTACCTTTCTGGCCGTCAGGTCCATACTCATGCCCATGCGGCAGCTTTCTGCCTACGCGTCGAAGGTTGCGAAGGGCGATTACGACGCTGTCTGCCACACCGCGACCAACGATGAATTGGGCAAGCTTGCCGAGGTGCTCAAGGACACCGTGGGAGCGGTAAAGGAAAGCATCGCGCAGGCGCACCGATCAGAGGAGCTGGCCCAGGCAGAGGCGCGCAACGCCCGCAATGCCGTTTCCGAGGCCCAGGCCGCCAGAGCCCAGGCCGAATGCGCCAAGGCCGAGGGAATGGTGCAGGCTGCGGAACAACTGGTGAAGATTGTGGAGGTTGTCAGCAGCGCCAGCGGACAGCTTGCGGCGCAGGTCGAGGAATCCAGCCGCGGGGCGGGGGTGCAGTCGCAGCGGGCCACGGAGACGGCCACCGCAATGGACGAAATGAACTCCACGGTTCTTGAGGTGGCCCGGAATGCCACAAGGGCTGCGGAGTCGACCGAGGCCGCTCGCCAGCGCGCCACGGAGGGGGCGCGCATTGTGAGCGAGGTGATGACGGGAATCGACGAGGTGCGGCGCGTCTCCACGGAACTCAAGGGTGACATGGCAGTTTTGGGTACGCAGGTCGAGGGCATCGGGCAGATCATGGACGTCATCAACGACATCGCCGACCAGACCAACCTGTTGGCGCTCAATGCTGCCATTGAGGCCGCGCGGGCGGGCGACGCCGGACGTGGTTTTGCCGTAGTGGCCGACGAGGTGCGCAAACTGGCGGAAAAGACCATGCATGCCACGCGAGAGGTCGGCGAGGCCATCGTCGGCATTCAGGCTGCGGCGCGCAAGAACATCGAGAATGTGGAGCGTTCGGCGAAGGCAGTGGAACATTCGACGGTGCTGGCGGGCAGAAGCGGCGAGGCTCTGAAGGATATCGTCTGCATGGTGGAGACAGCAACCGACCAGGTGCGCGGCATAGCGACATCCAGCGAGCAGCAGTCCGCCGTCAGCGAAGAGATCAACCATAGTATCCTGGACATCAATCGCATTTCCGGCGAGACAGCCGGCGCCATGCGCCAGTCCGCCCACGCGGTGGGGGATTTGTCGAAACAGGCGCAGACGTTGCTGGGGCTCATAGAAAAGATGAAATGCGGAGGATAACCGCAGCAGCGTCGTACAAGACGGCAGAGCCACCGGACTCTTCCAATTGTCAAAGCGTTCTTTCATCCATTTTCATCCGATTGCGGGCGTGTCCGAGGAGACGCCCCCTCCGTCACCGCTCGCCTGAGGCCCCATCACATTGACGCCACCCCGTCGAGTTTCTATGACTGGCGGGTGCGTACCTTCAGCAGCAAACCGGCATTCCGGCCAGACTTGAACGGCTCCGGCCCTGCGACCAGCAGCATCCCGCTGGCCGTGGCCTGTGCGTTTGTCCAAGCTGTGGCTCGAACAGTTGTCTTTGTCGTGGTGGTGTGCCTTGCCAGCATCGTCTTCTCCCCGACTCACGCGGCCCACGCCGTCCAGTCGCTGGAAGCAGCCCCTGCCCAGCGCGTCCTGATCATCGGCGGCGACAGAAACTATCCGCCCTACGAATACCTGGACGACAAGGGCCAGCCCACCGGCTTCAACGTGGATCTTTCGCGCGCCGTGGGAGAGGCCATGGGCGTGCCCGTGCAGTTCGTGCTCATGGACTGGTCGCGCCTGCACACCGCCCTTGCCGACGGCACGGTGGATGCCCTGCAACGCACCCCGTATTCCAACCTGTGGCTGCGCGAGGCGGAGCTGACCCCGCCGCACACCACCATCAACCACGCCATTTTTGCCCGCAAGGGCACGCCCGCCGTCTCGTCGCTGGAAGAACTGGCCGGAAAGAAGGTCATCGTCCACCCCGGCGGCAGCATCAACGACATCCTCGACGGCATGGGCTACGACAAGGATCTGATCTTTTCCAAGACCCCCGTGGGCGGGCTGCGCCGCCTTGCCGGGGGCGAGGCCGACTACGCGGTGGTGGCCATGCTGCCCGGCATGTTCACGCTGGAGCACGACGGCATCGACAACGTGCGCGTGGTGGCCAAGAGCGTCACCAGCCAGCCCTATGGCTTTGCCGTGCGCCACGGCGACGAGGCCACACTGGCCCTGCTGGGCGAGGGGCTGGCGCTGGTCAAGCAGTCCGGGCGCTATCAGGAACTGCGCCGCAAGTGGTTCGGCGTCATGGACACGGAGGGCATCTCCGCCCAGGTGGTGGCGCGCTACGCCGCCGTGGTGCTGGGGCCGCTGCTGCTTCTGCTGTGCGCGGCGGCGCTGTGGACGCGTTCGCTCAAGCGGCAGGTGGACCAGCGCACCCGCTCGCTGTCCGACGCCCTTTCGCAACTGCGCGAGAATCAGCAGCAACTGGTGCAGGCCGACAAGATGGCCGCGCTGGGGGTGCTGGTTTCCGGCGTTGCGCACGAGATCAACAACCCCAACGGGCTGATCCTGGTCAACGTGCCCATCCTCAAGAAGCTGAACGCAGAGGCCATGCGCGTGCTGGACGAGGTGTACAGCGAGAAAGGCGACTTTGCGCTGGGCGGCAGCAGCTATTCGCGCATCCGCGACAAGCTGCCCCGCATCGTCGAGGTGGTGGAGGAAAGCGCCCAGCGCATCCGGCGCATTGTGGACGACCTGCGCGACTTCTCGCGCGTGGCCCCGGCCAGCGACCACCAGTCCTTCGATCTGGGCGAGGTGGCGCAAAAGGCCATCCGGCTGGTGGGCAGTTCCATCCACAAGGCCACGTCGCGCTTCGATACGGATTTCGTGCCCGGCCTGCCGCCGGTATGGGGCAACCCCTCGCGCATGGAGCAAGTGGTGGTGAACGTGCTGCTGAACGCCTGCCAGGCCCTGCCCGCGACGGGAGGCGGCGGGGGGCGTGAGGGGGGTGACCGGCGCGACCCACATGACCCACATGACATGCCTGACCCACGCGACAGGGGCATCACCGTGTCCACAGCAGTCACGCCGGACGGCAGGTCGGTGCTGCTCACCGTGGCGGACGAAGGCGTGGGCATCGCGCCGCAGGACATCCCCCGCCTGACCGATCCCTTCTACACCACCAAGCGCGCCAGCGGCGGCACGGGGCTGGGGCTTTCCGTCTCGGCGGGCATCGTGCAGGAGCACGGCGGCAGCCTGGACTTCACCTCCGAACCGGGCCGGGGCACCACCGTGCGCCTTGTGCTGCCCGTGGCAGGCGGCAGCGCGTCATGAGCGGATACTGTCCGAACACCCCGGAAAGCCTTGCGGCCCCCGGCATTCTGCTGGTGGACGACGAGGCGGACTGGCTGGCCTCCATGACCCTGCTGCTGGAATTTTCCGCCGGGCTGTCCGACGTGCGCACCTGCCAGGACAGCAGGCAGGTCATGGGTATTCTGGACGCGGGGGGCATCGGCCTTGTGCTGCTGGACCTGACCATGCCGCACGTGTCCGGCACGGAACTGCTGGCCGCCATTGCCGAACGTCACCCCGACGTGTGCTGCATCGTGCTGTCCGGCATGAACCAGCTGACCACCGCCGTGGAATGCATGCGCCTTGGCGCGTACGACTACTACGTCAAGACCGACGACGAATCGCGCATCGTGGGCGGCATCCTGCGGGCCATGCACATGCTGGAACTGCGCGCTGAAAACCGCGAGGTGGCCAGCCGTCTGGTGTCGGGCCAACTGCGCCAGCCAGAGGCCTTTGCCGCCATCCACACCCGCAGCGCGGCCATGCACGCCATCTTCGCCTACATCGAGGCCGTGGCCAGAAGCCCCCGGCCCCTGCTGGTTACCGGCGAATCGGGCGTGGGCAAGGAAAGTCTGGTGCGCGCCGCCCACGACCTGAGCGGCAGGCGCGGGCCGCTGGTGGCGCTGAACGTGGCCGGGCTGGACGACGCGGTGTTCGCCGACACGCTGTTCGGCCACGTGCGCGGGGCCTTCACCGGTGCGGACGCCCCGCGCCGGGGGCTGGTGGAAGAGGCGGCGGACGGCACGCTGTTCCTCGACGAGATCGGCGACCTGTCCATCGCCTCGCAGGTCAAGCTGCTGCGACTGCTGCAAGAGGGCGAATACTACCCGCTGGGCAGCGACCAGCCGCGCAGGCTGTGCGCACGCGTCATTGCCGCCACCCACGCGGACCTTGCCGCCAGCGAGCGGGAAGGGCGCTTCCGGCGCGACCTGTTCTTTCGCCTGCGCACCCACCATGTGGCCGTGCCGCCCCTGCGCGAGCGGGCCGAAGACATCGCCCCGCTGCTGGATCACTTTCTGGGCGAGGCGGCAGCCGCCATGGGCAAGCGCAAGCCCACCCCGCCGCCGGAACTGGCCGCGCTGCTGGGCACGTATTCCTTCCCCGGCAATGTGCGCGAACTGGCGGCCATGATCTACGACGCGGTCAGCCTGCACACCGGGCGTATGCTGTCCATGGACGCTTTCAAACGGCACATCGGCACGCCGGAAGCGGCAACCGCCGTGGCCATCGCCGTGGCGGAGGGCGACAACCCCTTTGCCGGGCTGACCACCCTGCCCAGCTTTGCCCAGGCGGAACGGCTGCTGCTGGACGAGGCCATGACCCGTTCCGGCGGGCGGCAGACCCTGGCCGCGCGCATGCTGGGGGTCACCCAGTCCGCCCTGTCCAAGCGCCTGAAGGCACAACGCCGCGACGACGACGCCAACTGACGCATTCCCCCGCCATCCTTCCCTTTCATTCACGCCATCGGGTTTCCCCGCCGCCGTGCTTCGGCGATGGGGTATGCCGAACGGCATAGCATGCCGTTGGGCAAATCGCGCCAATGCGGCGTGAACGCTTGCCTTTTTGGATTTCAGCGGGATTCCATTCCCTGCGGCATGCCCCTTCGCGCTTTAGCCCTGCCTGATTTGTTCAAATAATCACATTGATTCTGCACTGTTGCCGGAACGCTTCGGGCTGGCATCGTACCTGCTTTTACGCGTGCAGCCTCAGGTGGGCTTGGCGGGCCGGATGGTTCGGATGGGCGGATGGCCCAGGCGGGCCATATGGGCTGGGCCGCCACGCAATATCCGCCGTGGTGCGCGCGGCATGGGGCCGCGCGTGGCAACGAACGAAGCAGGAGTACGTATGCAACAGGTTGGCGCAGTCAGAACCGCCGTGCGGCGGGCATTGTTGGGCGCGTTCGCGCTGGCGGCATGGGTTGCCGTGTGCGGCGCACCCGCCATGGCGGCGGACACCGCGCCCCTTACCTACGAAGGGGCCAGCACCGTTGGCGGGGTAATCCTGCCGGAAGCCACCAAGCTGTTCACGGCCAGGTCGGGCGTGCAGTTCGGCGCAATCGGCACCGCCGGTGCGGGCGCGGGCTTCAAGGCAGTGGTGGCGGGCAAGGTGTCGTTCGGCGGCCTGGCCAGCGAACCCACCGCGCAGGAAAAGGCCCAGCTCACCGACATCGTGGTCATCGGCTACGACGTCATGGGCGTGTTCGTGCATGGCGCGAACCCCATCAAGGGCCTGACCATGGCCCAGCTCAAGGACATCTTTTCCGGCAAGGCCACCAACTGGAAGCAGGTTGGCGGGGCCGATGCGCCCATCACCGTGTACAGCGAAAAGCTGGACGGCGGCCGTGCCACGGTGAAGGCCTTCAAGTCCATGGTGCTGGGCGACACCCCCTACGGCCCGGTGAAGGAACTGGACGACGCCACCGATTGCGTGGCCGACGTGGTCAAGGACGCCGGGGGCATCACCGCCGCCTCCATGTCCTTTGCCCTGCCCGGCGCAGTGGCCGTGCCCGTGAACGGGGCCAAGCCCGACGCTGCTGGCGTGCGCTCCGGGGCCTACCCGCTGAAGCGCCCCCTGTCGCTCATCGCCGTCAATCCGTCCGCCGACGTCAAGGCGTTCTTCGAATTCATGCTCACGCCCCCGGCGCAGGCCGTGGTGGCCAAGTCGTTCGTTCCTGCGAAGTAGGGCCAAATCGTCTTTCTGTTCGTTGGCGTTTTCAAGCCAGCAACCAGAATTCCTGATCTGGCCACCGCCGCATGACCGACGACACATCTCCCGTGCAACCGACAACACAAGGAAGGCGTTTTCCGATGACCAAGGACATGAACGATACCGACGCGACCCGCCGCAACTTCATCAAGGCGGGCATGGTGGCTGGCGCCGCCGCGCTGCTTACCCCCGTGCTTGCCAAGACCGCGCAGGCTGCCGACGCTGCCGCGCCTGCTGCCCCTGCCGCCCCCGCTGCCGCTCCCGCCGCGCCCGGTGCCAAGCTGAAGATGGGCGACGTGCTGCGCGTGGCGCGCGAAAAGCTGTACCCCATCTGCCGCGTGTGTCCGGAATGTGACGGCGTGGCCTGCGCGGGCGAAGTGCCCGGCATGGGCGGCATCGGTTCCGGCCAGGCCTTCAAGAACAACTACAATGCGCTGGCCCGCATCGAACTGGTCATGCGCACTTTCCACGACGTCAAGAAGCCCGACCTCACCACCACCCTGTTCGGCCAGAAGCTGTCCATGCCCGTGACCTCCGCCGTCACCGGCGGCGTCACCTACAACATGGGCAACAAGATGACCGAAGAGGAGTACATCAACTCCATCCTCGGCGGCTGCCTTGACGCGGGCACCCTGGGCTGGGTGGCCGATGGCATCGGCGACAAGATGGAAGTCTTCGAACGCCGCATTTCGGTGCTCAAGAACCAGTTCGGCGGCAAGGGCATCGTGACCATCAAGCCCAAGACCAACGAAGAAATCATCAAGCGCATCCGCATGGTGGAAGAGGCGGGCGGCGTTGCCGTGGCCATCGACATCGACTCTGCGGGCCGCGCCGCCCGCGCCGTGCCCGGCCAGACCGTGGAGCCCAAGACCCCGAAACAGCTGGCCGAACTGGTCAAATCCACCAGCCTGCCGTTCATCATCAAGGGCATCATGACGGTGGAGGAAGCCAGGATAGCGGTGGAAGTGGGCGCCAGGGGCATCTGCGTGTCCAACCACGGCGGACGCGTGCTCGACTACACCCCGGCTACCGCCACGGTGCTGCCCGCCATTGCCGCCGCCGTGAAGGGCAAGACTACCATCCTGGTGGACGGTGCGGTGCGGCGCGGCCAGGACGTGCTGAAGTTCCTGGCCCTGGGGGCCGACGCCTGCCTGTGCGGCCGTCCGCTGGTGCGTGGCGCGCACGGCGCGGGCCGCGACGGCGTGGCCCTGATCATGAACACCATCAAGGACGAACTGACCGTGGCCATGACCCTGACCGGCGTGGCCGACGTGCGCAAGGCCACTTCCAACATCATCGCGAAGGTGCAGGCATGAAACGAGCCTGGAGTCTCCTGCTCCTGGCTCTGCTGACCGCCTGGCCGGGGCTTGCCCTGGCGACCAGCGAAGGGAAGGCCCTGCGCTACGGCGGCGGAGGCCAGGGGACCGTCATGTTCGACGGCAGGCTTCACGCGTCCAAGGGCTTCCGGTGCGACGACTGCCACTCGAAGCTCTTCGACACCAAGAAGACGGCCCATATCACCATGGCCGACCACTTCACGGACAAGGCCTGCTTCAAATGCCAC
>CAYOCV010000005.1:0-212407 GCA_964402645.1 uncultured Desulfovibrio sp.
TGTAAGCTTACGAGAACCCCGCGCATAGCGCGGGGTTTTCTACATACAAAAAACCCCCGGAGACCTGGCGGCTCCGGGGGCCTTGGACCGCTGGCGGCGGCGCGCCGCGCCGGTCGGAAACTGGCAAGCCCTCTTGCGCAGCCGGTACCATGACCGAGTGTTTCCGACCTTGCGCGAACCGGTACGGGTGCCATCCGCGCCGTGCCTCGCCTGAAAGTGCGGTGAGGTCCGTTGCGCCGTTTCGGTGCCCTGCGGCGCAGACGAACTGTTCAATCAATCAACACAACTCATATTGCCGAAGCCGCACGGAAAGTCAAGGGCCGTGCGGCTTCGGCACGTGGTGCGACCGGAAAGGCCCGCTTCAGGCCGCGCCCACGGCCTCGGCAATACGCAGGCAGGTGTCGGCGCGGTTCAGCGTGTACAGGTGAATGCCCGGCGCGCCACCGTCCAGCAGCGAACGAATCTGCCGCTGGGCAAAGGCGATGCCTGCTTCCTTCACGGCTTCCGCCCCGCCCTTTTCATTGGCGGCCTCCAGTTCCAGGTACAGCTTGCCGGGAATGTTGGCCCCGCACAGCGACAGGATACGCCGCACCGATTCCAGGCTCTGGATGGGCAGAATGCCCGGCAGCACCGGCGTATCCACGCCCATGGCGCGCAGCCGTTCCACAAAGTCGAAATATTCGCGCACGTCGAAGAACAACTGGGTAACGATGAAGTCCGCCCCGGCGTTCACCTTGTCCGCCGTGTGACGCAGGTCGCTGGCGAAGCTGGGCGATTCGGGGTGCGCCGCCGGGTACCCGGCCACGCCCACGCCCATGTCGGGCTGTTCGCTGCGGGTAAAGCGCACAAGGTCGGCGGCATAGCGGAATTCCGCCGTATCCCAGTCGATGTCCTGCCCTTTGGGGGCATCGCCGCGCAGGGCCAGCACGTTGTCCACGTTCACTTCACGCAGGCGGCGCAGGTAGTCGGCGATGCGTTCGCGCGTGGCGCCCACGCAGGTCAGGTGGGCCATGGGCTCAAGGCCCATGACGTTCTTGAGGTGCGAGGTGATTTCCAGCGTATTGTCCTGGGTGGAACCGCCCGCCCCGTAGGTGACCGAGGCAAACAGCGGGTTCAGGGCCTTCAGCTTTTCCACGGTGGCGAAAAAGCCGGGCCAGTTTTCCCGTTCCTTGGGCGGAAAGAATTCCAGCGAATAGAAGGGACGGGTGCTGGCGGCGATGCTGTCTCTGATCTTCACGGCGTATCCTTTGCTGCCAGGGGCTGGCGTCTGCGGGTGCTGTCGTGCGAGGGCGGCGGTGCGCCAGGACGCGCGGGCCGGGCCTGCCGGAGATGGTGGACCTGGTGGACGTTGACCTGATCGGCGGCCAGTTGCGACGGCTCTGGCCTGCCGTTCCCTCTTGTGTTCACGTGATGGAACAATTCTATATCAAGCTATCTTGATATGTCAATATTGAAATGTGAGCCAAACCGGACCGAATATCCGTTGCTGACGATGCCCGTTGCCCAGGCCCCTTGCCGACACCGTCCGGTTCTTCCCGTCTCCACCCCGGATATGCCCGCCGCGGCAGGTACTGCGCTGCCCGTTGCGCCACGCAAGGGTTTCACCTACACTGCCACCCTGCACCGGAGGGGGGGGCCTGTCCGGCGCACCCCGCCATATTCCCGGCCACCCACAGCAGCCACACCCGCCGTACGCACATGATCGTCACCGCATCGTTCCCTGCCGCGCCCGCGCGCCCTTCCCCATCCGGCATTCGCCGCCGGGGAGGCTGCACACGCGCCGTGCGCAAGGCGGCTGCCGTGCTGGCGGTGCTGGGCCTGCTGTTTTCGTCGACGCATGCGCGCGCGGACGAAACACCGGATTGGACAGAACTGGACACCGGGCTGCAGCTGGGCATCTTTGCCGCACCCGACGCGCCCGATGGCCCCGAACGCATCGTGGCCTTGCGCATCGACCCCGCCTACTACGAATTCAGTCTGCACACCACGTCCGAAGAAGGCGAACCCGCCCTGTCGCTGGCGGAATGGTCCCGCCGCCACGGCCTGAACGCGGCAATCAACGCCAGCATGTACCTGCCCGACGCGCGCACCAGCACCGGATACCTGCGCAACGGCGCGCATCTGAACAACCCGCGCATCGGCGGCAATCTGGGGGCGTTCTTCGTGTTCGGGCCGCTGACGCCCGACCTGCCTCAGGCCGATCTGCTGGACCGCACCGTCGACCCCTGGGAAACGCTGCTGCCGCAGTATCGGGGAGCCGTGCAGAACTACCGGCTCATCGGGGCCAACCGGCGCATCCTGTGGCCGCAGGGCGGGCCGCTGTATTCGGTGGCCGCCGTGGGCCAGGACGGCAGCGGGGCCATCCTGTTCCTGCACTGCCGCGAACCGCTCACGGCATGGCGCTTCGCCACCATCCTGTTGGCGCTGCCCATCGACATCCGCGACGTGATGTACGTGGAGGGCGGGCCGCAGGCAGGCCTGTACCTGCGCACTCCCGTGCGCACCGACATCTGGATGGGCCGTCATCCCGCAGATTTCTGGAGCGGCGGCAACGCGGCCGCTCCCCTGCCCAACGTGCTGGGCGCGCGGCGCAAGGTCACGCCTCCCCAACCCGGCCTGTTCCCCGACGACCGCGAACGGGCCGCGCCGCAGTTCTAGGGCACTCACGCCGTTCAAAGCCTGATCCCGCGGCCGCGAATCCCCGGCTCCGGCCTCCGTCCCTGGCCGCAATTTCCGGCACCCCTGCGCCAGAGCAGCCCACCGCAGCCTTCACCAGTCCGGTCAGCCGTTGCGCAGACATGCCTCGAAAAAGCGCAACACATCGTCCCAGGCCCTGGCCTCGGTACGCGGGCAATGCCACGACGCCGTTGCATTGAAGTCCGTCCCGTACGCCGCATTGCAGAAGCCGTGACCCGCGCCCCCGTGCAGCACCACCCGGCAATCCACGTTGGCGGCGGCCATCTCGCGCACGAACGGCTCCACCTCGCGCAAGGGGATGACATGATCCTGCCCGGCCAAGTGTACCAGCAGCGGGCAATGCGCCGCGCCGGTCGCCACTGGTTGCGACGAGGAAATGTAGCCGTACATGCTGACCGCGCCGCGCAGGGGCGCGCCCGCGCGGACCAGTTCCAGCGCGGCCCCGCCGCCCAGCGAAAAGCCCATGGCCAGCAGACGCCCGGCATCCACCCCCGGCACCCCGGCCAGCGCATCCAGCCCGGCCCGCGTACGCAGTTGCAGCAGCGCCCGGTCGTCACGCAGGGGATACAGGCAGGCGCGGGCTTGCTCGATGTCCGCAGGGCGCAGCGCCGTGCCGTACAGGTCGGCGCACAGCACGGCATACCCGGCCTGCACCAGCCGCGCGGCACTGCGGAACAGGTAGCCGCCAAGCCCGGTATATTCGTGCAGCAACAGCACGCCCGGCACGCCGCCGGACGGTCCTTCTCCATCTGCTGCCCCGAAGCCGCCCGGCAGGAACAGGCGGCCCTCGCAATCCACCGTACCGCCGTTCGTTCCCGCCGCACCGGCCTGACGGGCCGCGTTGGCCGAACTGGCGGGGGCAACATAGGTCACCGCCCTGCCCGTCCGCGCCAGAGAATCGTCGGCGAACAACCCGACGGCTCCGCTCCACGCGCCCATTCCGGCTTCCTTCTTGCCCATCAAGCCTCCCCGGTGGCGATCACCCGCCATATGCAGCGACGCCCGGCAGTGTCGCCGGACGTCGCGTTTCGATCTTCGTCTGCCTGACCTTTCTTGAAGGAAAGGACACGCCAAGCCAGTGGCGAGAGCCTGTTGCCGCTATGAGAATTTTTGTTCTCTGCCAAGGAAGAATGATTTTTTATGAAGGGAGCATACTCTTCGCGTATTCGACCGGAATAAAAAATCATTATGACGCAGGCAGGGGACAAAAAGGCCATAGCGGCACAGGCTCTAGGGTTCGATGCGCGAACCCAGCACCCCCAAAAACTTGCGCATCCACTCGGGGTGCGCGGGCCACGCAGGCGCGGTCACCACGTTGCCGTCCACGCAGGCATTGGTGAATGTTTCGTTCACTTCGCACCACGTGCCGCCCGCGTCCTCGATATCCGGCTTCACGGCGGGATACGCGGTGCAGGTCAGCCCCTTGACCACGCCCGCTGTCACCAGCACCTGCTGGCCATGGCACACCGAGGCGATGGGCTTCTTGGCCGCCGCCATCTCGCGCACGATCTCGATGACGCGCGGATTCAGGCGGATGTATTCCGGGGCGCGCCCGCCGGGAATCACCAGCGCGTCGTAGTCCGCCGTGTTCACCGCGTCAAAGTCGGCGTTCAGGGTAAAGTTGTGGCCCGGCTTTTCGGAATAGGTCTGGTCGCCCTCGAAGTCATGCACCGCCGTGCGCACCTGCTGGCCCGCCTTCTTGCCGGGGCACACGGTATGCACGTCGTGCCCCACCATGACCAGCATCTGGAACGGCACCATGACTTCGTAGTCTTCCACGAAATCGCCCACGAGGAACAGAATCTTCTTCACTGCCATGTCATGCTCCTTTGCGCCGATGCGCCCGGCGGCGGACAAGGCCGCTGTCCGGCGTGTCGGGCGGGGGTTGGGGAAGAGAAGGTGCGCGCCTGACAGGCGCAACGCATGCGCCTGCGGCTTGCACCCTGACCTGAAATGATTATTGAAATGCGGACGCCACGGGGAGGCCGCCGGGACCGCTTCCTGCGGGCCAGCCGGAGCCATGCACCGGGACGCAGACAGCCGCGCGCAGGAGTGTTTGCGCATTCTATCAATAGCGCGTTCGGCGGCGGCTTACAACCGTAACCACTCACCACATCCGGTCGAAAACCGACCGACACGCAAAGGTCACACCCATGCCCATGTACGAATTTTCCTGCCAGGAATGCGGCGCAGTGTTCGAGGAACTGTGTACCCGCGACGCCGAAACCTGCGCCTGCCCCACCTGCGGCGGGCAGGGAAGCCGGATGATGTCCGCCGCCACCCCCAAATTGCGCGCGGGCAGCCCGTTCACCAGCACCCCGCGCAACGCCGGGGCCGGGGCTGCAACGGGCTGCGGCTGCACCAGCGGTTCCGCCGCCCCCGCGTCCGGCTGCGCCTGCGCCAGCGGGGCCGTGCCCAAACCGGGCGGTTGCGGCGGCGGCACTGGCGGCGGGTGCGGTTGCGCCAACTAGGCCTGCCGTTTCCGCACACGCCCCCTCATCTCCCTTTTCTTTCCCCCGCACATGACGAAACGGCGGACCACCCCACTGGGATGGCCCGCCGTTTCGTCATGCTGTCGTCTGCACGCTGCGAGTGCGCGGTCTACGCCTGCGTCTTCGCCTCACCTGCGCCATCCGCCTCGCCTGCCCCATCAACCTGGTCGGGGCGCACCCCGGCCATCATCAGGCCGATGGCCTGCACCTTGGCGGCGTCGTCCTTGTCGAACACGTCGATGAACCGGCCCCGGTACATCACCGCAATGCGATCCGCCAGTTCCAGCGCCTCGTTCAGGTCGCCGGTGACCAGCAGCACCCCGGCGGTGGAGCGCGCCTCCAGCAGTCTGCCCCACACTTCTTCGGTGGCGGAAATGTCCAGCCCCTGGGTGGGGTTTTCGGCCACGATGACTTCCGGCTTGCGGAAGAATTCGCGCCCGATGACCAGCTTTTGCAGGTTGCCGCCCGAAAGCGCCCGCGCGCTGGCGGAAATGTCGCCGGGCTGCACGTTGTATTCCCACACCACCCGCTTCACGGCGTTGACCGCTTCCACCCGGTCCAGAAACACGCCCTTGGCGAACAGGTTGCGCGTGGTCAACAGAAAGTTGTCCACAAGGTCCAGCTGACGGCAGGTGGCCAGGCCCTGGCGGTCTTCCGGGATGTAGGCCAGCCCGCGTCTGCCGGGAGGCCCGGCAAAGAATTCACGCCACGGGCGGCCAAGGATGCGCACCTCACCCGCTTCGGGCCGGGCCAGGCCGCAGATGGTTTCCACCAGTTCCTTCTGCCCGTTGCCTGCCACCCCGGCGATGGCCACGATCTCGCCGCGCCGCACTTCCAGCGACACGTCGGAAAGCCCCGCGCCGGAAAGATGCTCGACGGACAGCACGGTATCCACCGGGGTCAGCCGCTTGGCGTCCACCTGCAACACCACGTCGCGGCCCACCATGCGGTTGGCCAGCACGGTCTGGTTGGGCACGTCGGCCTCGCTGAACTCGTCCACCACCTCGCCACGGCGCAGGATGGCGATCTCGTCGGCCACGGTCAGCACTTCCTGCAACTTGTGGCTGATGAACACCAGCGCCTTGCCCTGGTCGGCCATGCGCCACATGGCCTCGAACAGTTGGTCGGTCTCGCGCGGGGTAAGCACCGCCGTGGGTTCGTCCAGGATCAGCACGCGGCTGTCGCGGTACAGCAGCTTCAGAATTTCCACCCGCTGCCGCTCTCCCATGGACAGGCCGCCCACGCGGGCCGCCGGGTCCACGGCCAGGCCGTAGCGTTCGGCCAGGGCGGCCACCTCGTCACGCATGCGCGCGGGGCGCAGCAGCATGTCAGGAGACTGGCCCAGCAGCACGTTTTCGGCCACGGTCATGGAATCCACCAGCATGAAGTGCTGGTAGACCATGCCGATGCCCGCGCGCAGGGCGTCGCGCGGCGAGGCGAACACCGTGGGCGCGCCGTCCACGATGATGGAACCGGAATCCTGACGCAGCTTGCCCGCCAGAATGGACATGAGCGTGGACTTGCCCGCGCCGTTTTCGCCAAGCAGGGCCTTGATGCAGCCGGGGCGGATGTCCAGCGTGATGTCGTGGTTGGCGCGCACCTTGCCGAACGATTTGCAGATGCCGTCCAGGCGCACCACGGGCGGCAGATGGGCGTGGGCATCGCGGGCGCGGCGGGGCGTTACCGGGGCCACGGCGTCGGGGGTATGCGGCGTATCGCTCATGGCATCATTCCTCGGGCTCGATGTTCACGCCCAGCGCCGCAGGGGCGGCGCGTCCGCCGCCGCGCGCCGACGAGGCCAGCAGCACCAGCACGGTCAGCGCGTAGGGCAGCATGAGCATCAGCGACGAGGGCAGGTTGGCCCCCATGGCCTGCAAACGCAGTTGCAGGGCCATCACCCCGCCGAACAGGTACGCGCCGAACACGGCGCGCCCAGGCCGCCAGAAGGCGAAGATGACCAGCGCCACGGCTATCCAGCCGCGCCCGGAAGTCATGTTGTTGGTCCACAGATGGGTGTAGGCCAGCGACAGGTAAGCCCCGCCAAGTCCGGCCAGAAAACCGCCCGTGAAGATGCCGTACCAGCGGATGCGCACCGGAGAAAGACCGGCGGCGGATGCGGCGGCGGGGTGTTCGCCCGCGGCGCGCAGGGCAAGGCCGGGGCGGGTGCGGGCCATGAACAGCCAGAACAGCGGCGGCAGCAGGTACGAAAGATACACCAGCGCGTCATGCCGGAAAAAGATGGGCCCCAATACGGGAATATCTGCCAGCACCGGCACGGCAAAGGCCTGAAAGCCGGTGGTGGTGATGCCCACGTACGGCGTGCCCAGAAAGTCGGCCAGCCCCAGCCCCAGAATGGTCAGGGCAAGGCCGGACACCACCTGGTTGCCCTGAAAAATCAGGCAGACCACCCCGTGCAGCAGGGACAGCCCGCCCCCGCACAGCCCGGCGGCCAGCACCCCGGCCCACGGGTTGCCGGTAAGGTGGGTGGCCAGAAACGCGGTAAACGCGCCCACGATCATCATGCCTTCCACGCCCAGGTTCAGCACGCCGGAGCGTTCGGTGAACATCTCGCCCAGGGTGGCGTACAGGATGGGCGTGCCCGACTGCACCGTGGCAGCCAGAATGGAGAGCAGCAGCGCGGTATCCATGTCCATGCTAGCTTCTCCCCTTCAGCGTGAAGCGGTAGCGGTCGAAAAACTGCCCGGCCAGCACCGAAAGCAGGATCATGCCTTCAAGAATGCCCCCGAAGGCGGCGGGCACCTGCAAATCCAGTTGCAGGTGTTCCACGCCCACGCGCAGCCCCGCCAGCAGAAAGGCGAAGCAGGCGATGGAACTGACACGCAGGCGCGACAGCCAGGCCACCACGATGGCGGTGTAGCCGTAGCCCACCATGATGCTGGGTTGCAGGCGGTTGACCGTGGCAGAGGTTTCGACGCACCCGGCAAAGCCCGCCAGCGCGCCGCACAGCGACATGACCAGCAGCACCAGCAGGTTGTAGGGCATGCGGGCGTAACGGGCGGCGCGGGGGTTTTCGCCCCCGGCCAGCAGTTCGAAGCCAAGGCGGGTACGCTTCAGGAACACGGCCAGCAACACGGCCACGCCCACGCACACCGCAAGACCCCAGTGGACCCGGCCCAGGGTGGCCGGGGCAATGGGGCCGATGATGGCGGCCTTGGGAAACATGGGGGTCATGGGAAAGCCGAAGCTGGTCGGGTCCTTCCACACGCCGTAGACCAGGAATTGCAGAAACAGGATGCCGATGTAGTTGAACATCAGCGTGGAGATGATCTCGTTCATGCCGAAGCGCAGGCGCAGCACGGCGGGCACCGCCGCCCACAACCCGCCCGCAATGGCGGCGCACAGGAACATTACCGGCATCATGGCCCACATGGGCAGGCCCGGAAAGGCCAGCACCGCCCAAGTAGCCCCCACGGCCCCCAGGGCGAACTGCCCCTCCGCGCCGATGTTCCACACCTGCATGCGAAACGATACGGCCACCCCCAGCGAACACAAAAAGATGGGGATGGATTTCAGCAGCGTGTCTTCCAGCGCAAAGGGACCGCCGAAACCGCCCGACCACAGGACCGCCAGCGCCTTCAGCGGCGGCTTGCCATGCACGGCCAGCAACGCGCAACTGACCCCCAGCGATACGACGAGGGCCACCGCGAAAATGAAAAAGGAGCCCCACTTAAGGGGCTCCTGCCGTTTCACGACTCTGGGTAGGAACATGGACAGGGGGCTCCGGTTCTTGACCGCGACTACTGGGTGGAACCGACCACGCCTTCCACGAACCAGGTCATGCCCAGCATGTCCTGATCGGAAAGCACCTGGCCGTCGGGTACGCGCACCGCGCCACTCTGATCCTTGACCGGGCCGGAGAACACCTTGTAGGTGCCCGCCACGATTTCGGCCTTGCGCGCATCCACCTTGGAGCGCACGTCCTGCGGCACCATGTCGCCGTAAGGGGCGATGCCCACGATGCCGTGTTCCATGCCGGGCCAGAACGAGCCGGACTTCCATTCACCCTTGCGGACCTTTTCCACCACGTCCTTGTAGAACGGGGTCCAGTTCCACACGGCGGAGGTCAGCAGCGACTTGGGGGCAAAATGGCTCATGTCCGAGTTGTAACCCACGGAGTACACGCCGCGTTCCTGGGCCGCTTCCTGCGGGCCGGGGGAATCCTGGTGCTGGGCGATGACGTCTGCGCCCACGTCCAGCAGGCTCTTGGCGGCTTCCTTTTCGGTGGCGGGGTCGTACCAGGTCTTGGTCCACACCACGCGCACCTCGGCCTTGGGGTTCACGGCGCGCACGCCCAGGGTGTAGGCGTTGATGCCGCGAATCACTTCGGGAATGGGGAAGGCCGCCACGTAGCCGAGGATGTTCGACTTGGTCATGGAGCCGGCCACCATGCCGGTCAGGTAGCGGGCCTGGTACATGCGCCCGAAGTAGTTGCTCATGTTCGGCGCGGTCTTGTAGCCCGAGCAATGCATGAACGTAGTGCCCGGGAACTGCTCCGCCACCTTCAGCGTGGGGTCCATGTACCCGAAGCTGGTGGTGAAGATGATGTCGAAGCCCTTGCGCGCCATGTTCTGGATGACGCGTTCGGCGTCGGCCCCTTCGGGCACCGATTCCACGAACGAGGTGGTCACGCCGGGCATTTCCGCAATGGCCTTGCGGGCCTGATCGTGGGCCCAGGACCAGCCCACGTCGCCCACGGGCGAAACGTAGACGAAGCCGACCTGCATTTCCTTCACAGGAGCGGGTGCCGGGGCTGCGCCCGGGGCGGGCGCGGCGGCGGCGGGCTTCTGCTCGGCCTTGGGGGCCTCGGCAGGCTTCTTGTCTTCGCCGCAGCCGGTCAGGGCGGCCATGAGCAGCATGGCGGCAACCAGCAACATCGCGGATACGGATTTGCGCATCGGGAGCCTCCTCGGGGCTTGGTGAATGGAACGGTATGCGGCTGCGAACGGGGATCCCGTCCGCCAATGTACAAGGACCGCAGCCTGGCGCTTCACGAGCGGCCAGGCCGACGTTGATGCGGAAAGGAGATTTCTAGCCCGCTTCCCGCTGGTTGACAAGGGGCTGCACGTACTGCACCTCCGAGTCCCACGGGAAAAGAATCCATGTATCCTGGCTTACTTCGGTGATGTAGGTGTCCACCAGGGGGCGGCCTTCGGGCTTTGCGTACACGGTGGCAAAGTGGGCCTTGGGCAGCATTTCACGCACCGCCTTGGCCGTGCGGCCCGTATCCACCAGGTCGTCCACCATCAGCCAGCCCTCGCCGTCGCCCTGCACACCCTTCAGCACTTCAAGGCGGCTGGACTGATCCTGCCACTTGTAGCTGGTGATGCACACCGTATCGATGAGGTGTACCCCCACCTCGCGGGCAATGATGGCGGCAGGCACCAGGCCCCCGCGGGTGATGGCGATGATGCCGGTCCAGGGCCCTTTCTCCAGCAGCCGCCACGACAACGCCTTGGCGTCGCGGTGAAGCTGTTCCCAGGTAACGGGAAAGACCTTGCGGTAGGAGTCTGCGGTGCGCACGTGGGGTTCCTGCGGGTTGCGGAGCCGTGGCCGACGCGGCCTGTCGTAGGGGCGTCTTCCGGCTCCCGTTGCGGGTGACGCCTCCCTTGCCCTGCCCTGCCCCTGCTGTCAAGCGCTTACCCCCGCCGGGGCCTGTTCAACGCGCCCCCGGCATTCTCGGCGACGACCCGGCGCTTTCCCGTGCTGGCCCCGTACCGGGCGCCATTCCGACAACACCTCCGGCATTCTCGGCGACGACCCGGCGAAACTCCGCCGGAGTCACCCCGTACAGCGCCCGGAACCGGCGGTAGAAATTGGGCAGGCTTGCAAAGCCGCAACGCAGCGCCACCTCGGCAATGCCCCGGTCCGATTCCGCCAGTTCTCCCCCGGCCTTTTCCAGGCGGCGGGTATTCACGTACTCCACCACGCTGGCCCCCGCATGGCGCCGGAATTCGCGCGTCAGCAGGCTGCGCGACAGGCCGAACCGGGCGGCCAGCCCATCCAGATCCACCGGTTGGGCCAGATGGGCGTCCAGCCAGCTGCGCACGCCGCGCATGGCGTCGTGGTGCCGCGTGCCCGCATCGCCCCCCGCCTGCATGTCCCGCACGTGAAAGGCCAGTAACAGACCGATTGCCCCCCACGCCACGGGCGCATCCGTCCCTTCGTCGCGCCCGATGCCGTCGGGAATCATGTCCGCCATGGCCCACAGCCGGGCGGCGTCGGCATGGTGCTCCACCATCGAACACCCCGTCGGCTGCGGCGTCACAAGGGCAGCCACCTGCGTGGGGGAAAGCTGGGTGGTCATGTCCCCCTGGGTCAGGCACACCACCTTCAACCCGGCGGCTTCGCTCCGGCCAAAGACGTAACGGTGCCGCACGCGCGGTGCGACCAGCACGCTGCGCCCCTCCTCCAGGGCCACCTCGCCATGGTCCAGCAGCAGCAGACCGCTGCCGGAACGGCACAGTACGAACTCGTACACGTCGTGGGCGTGCCATGCGGTAGATTCCGCAAGGGTAAGGGAAAAACTCCAGAACATCTTTTGCCCGATCAGGTAAACATTGTGGCCGATCCGCAATTCACGCTTCACCAATCATTGCATAGCATGGTGTTCATGACAATGGGAAACGCCCCATATGGATACCCGCACTCCATCAAACCAAGCGTGCCGGGCGAATCACGCACCGGCGGCCCCCGCCCCCGCGATACCGGCACTCCACGCCCCCCCCGGAGGACACATGAACCCCATCGACCATCCCCCCGCCGCCGCGACGCCCGACGACGCTTCTCCCCACATCCTCGCAGCCTTCCACATGATGTGGGACAAGCACCCGTCCCCGGCCATGCTCACCCGGCCCAACCGCACCATCGTGGCCGTGAACGAGGCGGCGCGGGCAGCCGGCATCGAGCCGGGGCGCAAATGCTTCACCCTGTGCGGCCCGGACAAGCCCTGCGCCGCGTGCAAGGCCAACCAGGCGTTGCGCGACGATGCCTGCGTCCGCAGCCTGAGCTATACCGAGGCGGGGAACCGCTTCGTGGACGGCTACTGGACGCCCCTGGCGGGTGTGCCTGGACTGTACCTGCACTACGCCAACGACATCACCCCCTGCGTGCGAGAGGAACTGCTGCGCCCCGGCTGCAGTTGCTGACAGCACCCCGGACATAAAGCGGGGCCGCCAACAACTGGCGGCCCCGTCGGTCCTGCTTGCCTCGCGGCTGTTCGGGTCGTGCAAGGCAACTATCAGATGGCGTCTGCGCCTTCCTCGCCGGTACGGATGCGGATCACCTCTTCAAGGGTAGAGATGAATATCTTGCCGTCGCCGATGCTGCCGGTGCGCGCCGCCGTGGTGATGGCTTTCACCACCTGGTCGCTCATGCCGTCAGGCACCACGGTTTCGATCTTGATCTTGGAATTGAACTGCACCTCGTATTCCAGGCCGCGATAGGTCTCCACGTGGCCGCGCTGACGGCCATAGCCGCGCACTTCGGTCACCGTCAGCCCGAACACCCCTATGCCGATCAACGCGTCCTTCACCGCATCCAGCTTGAACGGCTTGATGATGGCTTCGATTTTCTTCATGGCGGGCTCCTACTTCATGGCCTTTTTCAGGTTGAAGTCGGGGTAGGCGGACACCGCCACCTCGGCCTGGTCAAGCCCTTCCAGTTCCAGCTCCGGATCGACGCGCAGCGGCACGATCTTGTCCAGCACCTTGAAGAACACGTACATCACCACGAACACGAAGACGATGTTGGTGCCCACGCCGACCAACTGGGCCATGAACTGCGAGGCGTCTCCGTAGAACAGGCCCTTTACGGTGCCTTCCACGCCGTTCAGCCCGTCACCGTAGGTGCCGTCGGCGAACAGGCCAAGGGCAAGCACGCCCCACGCGCCGTTGACGCCGTGTACGGAGATGGCGCCCACCGGGTCGTCGATCTTCAGAGTCTGCTCCACGAACAGCACGCTGATGCACAGCAGTATCCCGGCCACCGCGCCAATGCCCACCGCCGCCACCGAGTTGACGAAGGCGCACGGCGCGGTGATGGCAACAAGACCTGCCAGCAGGCCGTTGGCCGCCATGGACACGTCCGGCTTGCCGTAGCGCATCCACATGTACATCATCGAAAAGAACGCGCCAGATGCGGAAGCCAGCATGGTGTTGGTGGCGATGACGCCGATGCGCAGGTCGCCGCCAGCCAGGGTGGACCCGGCGTTGAAGCCGAACCAGCCGAAGGCCAGGATGAAACAGCCGGCAATGGCCATGGGAATGTCGTGACCGGGCATGGCCACGGGCGTTCCGTCAGGCTTGAACTTGCCAAGGCGCGGACCCAGCACGATGGCCCCCGCCGCTGCCGCGACGCCGCCGGTCATATGCACCACCGAAGACCCCGCGAAGTCGGCCATGCCGTGACCCAGCGCAAAGTTCTTGCCAAGGGCCGACAGCCAGCCGCCGCCCCACACCCAGTTGGCGAACAGCGGGTACACGAACATGGAAATGAAGAACCCGTAGACGACGAAGGACTTGAAGGTCCAGCGCTCTGCCATCGAGCCGGTGGGAATGGTGGCCGTGGTATCCATGAACACCATCTGGAACAGGAAGACGGAAAAGATCACCGCGTCATAGGCATCGCCGGACAGGAAAAAGCCGGTGGTGCCGAACAGGCCGAAATCCTTGCCCGCGATGGTCACGGTAAACTCGTTGGCCAGCGCTCCAGCGCCGCCCAGGCTGAGCACGCCGCCCACGCCGCCCATTTGCAGGGCAAAGCCGCAAATCCAGTACCCCAACATGCCGATGCCGTAGATCATCATGTTCATGGCCATGGTGTGCCCGGCGTTCTTGGCGCGGGTAAAGCCCGTTTCAGCAAGGGCAAAGCCCGCCTGCATGAACATGACCAGGAAGCCGCACAGCAGCGTCCACACCATGTTGATGGCGATGCGGTTGTGCCCGACAACATCGGCAACCTTGGCGGCCAGGGGCTCACTCTGGGACAGCGTGTCAAACTCTTCCTTGGTCGGCGCGCCAGAGGTAGCCCCGATCACATCCGCAGCAGTACCGATTGATGCACCACTCGGATCAGACACAGGCGCATCATCCGCATAGGACGCGCATGAAACGAGCAGCGTACACAAAATCACAAGCGCCGTTACGATACTTTTGAGCCCTTTCATCCCGCATTCCTCACTTCATGCAACATTTTTTGCAGTTGCATGCACTCCTGTCCGATGCAAACGAGGGGACAGGTCCCCCCCCCATTTTTCCCATCTCAACCGGAATGCACGTGGCAGCTACGATGAAGCGCACAAAGCATCTTTCAGGCCAACGCAGCAACACCATTCTTTTCAGGTAAATACGCTGCGGACAGGATTCCTGCGGGCATCAACCCATATCGTCTAATACAAAAATGTTATTTTCTATCATCATTATTTAACTTTTTTGTATTTATATGCCAAAAAATTACAAAAAAACCGTCTTGTCCCTTGTCATGACGGGCATTCAATTATGCTGCCCAGGCCAAAAATGTACCCTCACCTCATACACATCAACCATCCATGTGATTTTTAAAGTTTATTACTACAATTAACGTATTTTACATTTTCGTCACTCACGCTCGGCGTGCAGCAAAACAAAGGCCGCCCTCCCGGTGGGAGGGCGGCCTTGCGTGGCACGTGTCGATGTATGGTCGACTAGTCGTCGATGATCTTGGAATTGTGCAATTCGATCTTGGCGGCGGAAGACAGCTCACCCACAAACACGCGGAAGAGTTCCTCACGCTTGGCGGACAGCACGGTGGCGCGCACCGTACCGGCAGCGGCAGTCCATTCGGCGTCGGTGGGGCGCTGCACGTCTTTGACACGGAACAGCACCGCACCCGCCGAGGTATCCACAGGGGCGGCCTGCCACACGCCGGGGGCGGCGGCAAAGGCGGCGTCCACCAGGGCGCGGCTTTGGCCAAATGCGGCGACAACGCCGTTACGGCCAAAGGGATCGGCAGTCTTTACCTTGGCGGCAAGGTCGGCGGGCAGGCCGTCGGCCAGCTTGGCCCCGGCTTCCTGCGCGGCCTTGACGGCCAGGGTTGCCCCTTCCGTGCGGCGCACCTGCGCGGCCACTTCTTCCTTCACCTTTTCCAGCGGGGTCACGCTCTCCGGCTGCGATTCCAACACGGCGGCGATCATGTAGCCGCCCTCGACTTCCAGCGGCGTATCAATGACCGTGCCCGCCGGGGTAGAGAACGCGGCGCTGACGGACTGGCCCTTCAGGCCCACCGCCATGCCTGCGTCGGCGCGCGAGAACAGGCCCGTGGGCTTGTGCTCCAGCTTCAGCGCCTTGGCGATGTCGTCGATGGATTTGCCCGCGCCCGCCATTTCCAGGGCGGTGTCCAGGGCTTCGTGCATCTTTTCGGTGGCCTTTTCTTCGCCGAGGCGCTGGCGGATTTCGCCGCGCACTTCATCCAGGGTACGGGTCCGCTGAACTTCGTGCGCCTCCAGCTTGATGACGTGCCAGCCAAAGGCGGTGCGCACGGGGGCGCTGATCTCGCCGGGCTTCAGGGCGAACGCGGCTTCCTCGAAGGGGGGCACCATCTGCCCCTTGGTGAACCAGCCAAGGTCGCCACCCTGTGCGCCGCTGCCCTTGTCTTCGGACAGCTTGGCCAGCGAGGCGAAATCCTTGCCCTTCTTCAATTGGGTGATAACGTCCTCGGCCTTGGCGCGGGCAGCGGCGTCGGCTTCCTTGCTGGCCCCTTCCTGGGCCATGAACAGGATGTGCCGGGCGCGCACGCGTTCGGGCGCAACGAAGAAGGTTTCGGCGTTGTCGGCGTAGAACGCGGCGATGGCCGACTCGGGAATGTCCACGGTGGCGGCCAGGCTGGCCGGGGTCAAGGAGACCGCGTCCAGACTGATGCGCTGCGGGTTGCGCCAGGCGTCCAGGTTTTCGTTATAGCGCGCGGCGATCTGCTCATCGGTGGGGGTCACCTTGAGCACGTAGTCTTCCAGCGGGAACAGCACGTATTCGATGGCGCGGCGCTCACGCCCGTAATCGAACAGGGCGCGGGCTTCCTCGTCGGTGACGGCGGCGGGAGAAGTCACGCGGTCGCGCAGCTTCTGCAGCAGCATGTCGTGGCGGATGCCTTCTTCAAAACGGCCAGGCGTGGTTTGCTGGCCCTTGAGCACGGAGCGGTACACGTCGGCGTCGAACTTGCCGTCACCGTTGCGGAAAGCCGCAATGGATTCAACGGAGCGGCGCAGTTCGGCGGGCGCGACCGAAAGCCCGATGCGCGCGGCCTCCTCGGTCAGCAGGCGCTCGGTAATCATGGCCTGCAACACCTGGCGCTTGAGGCCCATCTGCTTCATGTCCTCGGCGCTGATGCCGGGGTAGCGGCTGCGCAGCGCCTCTACCTGGCGTTCGTATTCGCGTCCGAATTCCTGCACGGTGATGGGCTTCCTGTTCACCGTGGCCACGGCGCCCGCAGGGCCATTGTTCATGGAGCCGACGCCCCAGAAGACGAACACGAGGATGATGATGCCGAAGGCAATCTTCACGCCCCACGACTGCGCGTGGGCACGGATAAGTTCAAGCATTGAGAAACTCCATTGCGGTGTGCGCCAATGCCCCCCGTTGCGTCCGTCGTCGTGCGCCGCTTGCGCACTGGCCGCGTCGGGGGGCCGGGGGTGCCGGAGGCTTCTTGCAAAGCCCCGGCAAGGACACCCTACTGTTTTCTGGAAAGGCGAACGTGATTCAACAATCCGCCTGCCCGGATAATATCCAATTCCTTCTGCGTCAAATCGTTCCGGACGCGGACGGCGCCCACGCCGTCTACCTGCACGTCCACTTCCCCTCCGGCGGTGATGGTGGAGACGGGAATGGTCACCGCACCGTTCACGGCCAGTTTGTCGTAGTCGGCCCGGTCGCACAGGATCAGCGGTAGAATGCCGAAGTTCACCAGGTTGGCGCGGTGGATGCGCGCCAGCGAACGTACGATCACCGCGCGGATGCCCAGATGGCGCGGGGCCAGCGCGGCATGTTCGCGGCTGGAACCCTGGCCGTAGTTGTCGCCCGCCACGATGACACCGGCGGCGGCAGCCCTGGCGCGGGCCACGAAGTCCGCGTCCACCCTGCCGAACACGTGCTGCGCGATGGCGGGCACGTTGGAGCGCAGCGAGGTGATCTCCGCCCCGGCGGGCATGATGTGGTCGGTGGTGATGTCGTCGCCCAGCTTGATGACCACCTGGGCCTTCACCGTATCATCCATGGCCGTGAACTGCTCCAACGCCACGATGTTGGGGCCGCGCAGCACTTCCACCCCGCTGCCGTCGGCAGGCGGGAAGGCGAACAGGTGGCGGATGGAAGGTGCCTTGGCGGGCAGTTCCGGCTGGGCCGGGGGGGTGCCCCAGGTGGCCGGGTCGGTGAACTGCCCGTGCAGCGCGGCCATGGCGGCGGTAAGCGGCGAAACCAGGTACACCTTGGCGTCCTTGGTGCCGCTGCGGCCCTCGAAATTGCGGTTGAACGTGCGCACGCTGACCCCGCCCGACACGGGCGAACCGCCCATGCCGATGCACGGCCCGCACGAACATTCAAGGATGCGCACGCCCGCGTCCAGCAAGGGTTCCACCAGGCCCTCGGCGGCCAGCATCTTCAGCACCTGCTTGGAGCCGGGCGAAACCATGGTGTCGGTGCCTGCGCTGACCATCCTGCCGCGCAGCACTTCGGCCACCATGCGCATGTCGGCATACGACGAATTGGTGCAGGAGCCGATGGCAACCTGGTCCACCGCGAGGCCCGCCAGGTCGGCCACCGGCACCACCCGGTCGGGCATGTGCGGTTGGGCCACCAGCGGAACAAGGGCGGAAAGGTCGATGACGATCTCGTCGTCGTAGGTCGCGTCCGCATCGGCGCAGAGTTCCTTCCAGTCGCCTTCGCGGTCCATGGAGGCCAGGAAGGCGCGGGTGCGCCCGTCGCTGGGGAAGATGGAGGCCGTGGCTCCCAGTTCCGCGCCCATGTTGGTGATAACCGCGCGCTCGGGCACGCTCAGGGTGGCCACACCCGGCCCGGCAAACTCGAACACCTTGCCCACGCCGCCCTTGACCGTGAGCAGGCCGAGCAGGTGCAGGATGACGTCCTTGGCGGACGCCCAGCCGGTCAGGCGGCCTTCCAGACGCACCTTGACCACGCGGGGCATGGAAATGAAGTACGCCTCACCCGCCATGGCCAGGGCCACGGAAAGACCGCCTGCGCCCATGGCCAGGCTGCCGATGCCGCCCGCCGTGGGGGTGTGGCTGTCCGAACCCACCAGCGTGGCGCCGGGCAGCGCGAAATTTTCCAGATGCAACTGGTGACAGATGCCGGTGCCGGGGGGCGAAAAGATTACGCCGTGCTTCGCCGCCACGGTGCGCAGAAAGCGGTGGTCGTCCGGATTGCGAAAGCCCATTTGCAGGGTGTTGTGGTCCACGTAGCTCACCGAAAGGTCGGTGCGCACGCGGTCAACCCCCATGGCCTCGAACTGGAGATAAGCCATGGTGCCGGTGGCGTCCTGGGTCAGGGTCTGGTCGATGCGCAGGCCTATTTCGGCCCCCGGCGTCATTTCTCCGCTGACAAGATGCGCCGCAATGATCTTTTGCGTAAGGTTCATGGACATGACACCCCTCGTGGATTCGGCGTTGCCGGTATGGCGTGCGCACCCGCGCCGCCCGTATGCAGACTCGTCCGGCGGACCGAAGGACCTTGGGACATGTGGGCCGCAAGCATGCGGCCCGATGCGGTCCGGCTCCGTGCAGGAACCGATCACCGCGAAATATCGGAATAAAGTACGCTGATGGGCAGTTTCCGAAGCGGATGCCTCATGCCGCAACCGCCCGCGAACCCGCACGCGGGGTTCCGGGCGGCTTGTCCGGTGTAGTGTACATCACCGCGGCCCGCAAGGGGCGTCAGGCCACTTCTATGCCCATTCCGCGGTATTCGTTGAGCTTGTTGCGCAGGGTGCGCACCGAAATGCCCAGCAGTTCCGCCGCCTGGGTGCGGTTGCCGGAGGTAACCTCCAGCCCCTTCAGAATCATGATGCGTTCCATCTCGTGCAGGGGAATGACCCCGCCGGGGAAAGCCCCCCCCTCGCCGCCTGTTGCGGCAGTCGGCGCAAGGCCTGCCGCGCCCTCGCCCGCTGCCGCGGCTGCAGGCAGCATGCCCCCCTCGTCGCTGTCGCCTTCCGGCCCCAGGTCGCCGTCATCGAACAGCGGCCATGTGTCGGGATCGAGCAGGAAGTGCCGCACGGTGATGGGCCGGCCGCCAGCCAGCAGCACGGCGCGCTCCATCAGGTTCTGCAATTCGCGCACGTTGCCGGGCCAGTCGTAGCGTTGCAGCCATTCTTGGGCGTCGGGGGCGAACTCGGCGGCGGCCAGGCCGTACTCGCGCACGTAGGTGGCCGCAAAGTGCCGGGCCAGCACCACCACGTCGTCGCCGCGTTCGCGCAGGGCGGGCAGGCGCAGGGGAATGACGTTGAGGCGAAAGAACAGGTCCTGCCGGAACTTGCCCTGCTTCACCCAGTCGTCAAGGTCGCGGTTGGTGGTGGCCAGCACGCGCACATCCACCTTCACCGTCTCGGTGCCGCCAACACGATCTATCTCGCCTTCCTGCAACACGCGCAGCAGCTTGGCTTGCAGGCCAAGGTCCATCTCGGAAATTTCGTCCAGCAGGATGGTGCCGCCGCTGGCCAGCTCGAACTTGCCCAGCTTGCGCGCAATGGCCCCGGTGAAAGAACCCTTTTCGTGGCCGAACAGTTCGCTTTCCAGCAGATGTTCCGGCAGGGCGGCGCAGTTCACGGCCACGAAGGGACCTTCGGCCCGGTCGCTCCAGCCGTGCAGGAACCGCGCGAACATTTCCTTGCCGGTGCCCGATTCGCCGGAAATGAGCACCGTGGCCCGCGAGGGGGCAACCTGCCGGGCCAGGGCCAGCACGCGCCGGATGACGGGATGATCCCCGACGATGCGCGGCACGCCGGGGCGCTGCTCCGGCGCGCGTCCGCCCAGAGTAGAAGACGGCGGCACAGGCGCGGCGGCGCGGCGCGGCGCGGGCAGGGCGGCCACCACCTTCTCGAACAGCAGCGGTTCAAGCCAGTAGTCGCGCGCGCCCAGCGACAGGCAGCGCTCGGCTTCTTCGGCCGAGCCCTTTTCGGCAAACACGATGACGGGAGGAAAGGCGGGGTCGTCCGCGCCCACGGCAAGCAGGTCGTCCACCTTGTATCCGGGCAGGCTGGGCCGCGAAAAGATCACGGACGGGCCCGACTTGCGGATGAAGGCGGAAGCACCCTTGAGGTTCTCGGCAATGCCGACCTCGAATCCCGCATCACGCAGCTTGGGAAAGATTCGGGTCACGGCAGTGGCCGGAGCGAGGAATAGTATGCGCCGGGCGGACATTAGAACCTTGTACCCGCAACCTTAAGCTTTATCAACCAATGGGGTGGGGACGGCAAACGGTGGTGTACGGGACATCCCCCATGCGGGCGGGCGCGCCTGCCCGCAGGCCCGCGAGATCTCCGGATGGCCGGACCAGATGAGCCAGACAGGATGAGCCAGACAGGATGAGCCAGACAGGATGCCGGACAGACGACGCACGCGGCAACGCCGCCGCACCCCGCATTGCGGCCCATGCCAGTAATCCTTGACCGCACGGCAGGCTGCGGTTAGGACCGTTCAGCATTCACGCCCCCGTCCAGCCCCGCGCCAATCGCCCCCCCGGACGCCAGTCCGACACGGCATCCGCCCGGCAACGCAGGGGGCAACGCCCCCCAGAACCATCAGCCGGAACCATCAGGATGAAGATCGCCTATATCGTCGGCGGGCTACCCTTCGGCGGCGTGGAAACATGGTTGTACGACCTTGCGGCGGAATACCGCAGCAACGGCCTTGTCGAGGCGCGCATCTTCAACCTGTCCGGCACGGGCGACATGCGTGGCCGTTTCGTGGAACAGGGACTCGACGTGCAGTCCGTGGCCACCAACACGCACGCCATCGCCTCTCACCGCCTGGACACGACGTTGCGGCTGCGCGCCATGCTGCGCGACTATGCGCCCGACGTCATCCACACCATGCACATCAGCGCCAATCACCACGGGCGTTTGGCGGCACTGGGACTGGGCGTTCCCGTGGTCACCCACCTGCACAACGTCAAGCGCGAAAAGCGGCTGCACCGCAGGCTTTCCGACAAGCTGCTCTCGCATGCCACCACCGCGTACCTTGCGGTGTCGCAGGCCGTGGCCGACGTGCTCGCCGCAGACCACAACGTGGCGGGCCGCCCGGTGCGCGTCTTTTACAATGCCATCGATCCGAAGCGTTGCGACATGCCCCCGCTGGACCTGAAGGCCGCCTTCGGCGTTTCCGGGCCGGTCATCCTGTCCGTGGGGCGGTACGTACGGCAGAAAAACCTGGACCTGCTCATCCGGGCCGTGCGCCTGCTGCACGACCAGCACATGCCCGCATCGCTGGTGCTGGTGGGCGAAGGGGTGGAACGCCCCCGCCTGGAGGCCCTGCGGGACAGCCTGGGCCTTGGCGGGCACGTGGTGCTTACCGGGTTCCGCCAGGACGTGGCGGCATTTTTCAGGGCGGCGGACGTATTCGCCATGCCCTCGGATTTCGAAGGCTTTCCCATCGCCCAGATGGAAGCCCTGTACTGCGGTCTGCCGTGTGTGGTCTCGCGCCATGTCCCCTCGCTGGAGGTGGCGTCCGACGCCTCACTGGTATGCGAAACGGAACCCGGCGACATCGCGGCGAAACTGCTGGCCGTCCTGCGCGACGATACGCTGCGGGTGCGGCTGTCCGAGGCAGCCCGCCGCGTGGCCGAACCACTGACCATGCCGCACTACGCGATGCGCCTGCATTCCTTCTATACGGAGTTGCTGGCGGGCAACCTTCGCTGATATATTGCGACTGTTCGCCATACGCCTCCTTTCCGGGCAAACATTTCAGGCCAGTGAGCACTCATGGCATTTCATAGCAACCGTCTGGTCTCCGCCCTGAACAACTTTCGCGCTGCCCCTGCCCTGCAGAAGGCGGAATGGGCGCGCACCCTGCTGTTCTGGCTGTTCTGGCTGTCCATCGCCACCTTTCCGCTGGGCCAGGCCTTTCGCGAGACAGGCCCCATCCTGTGCCTGGCGGTGCTGCTGCCCTACCATTACTGGGGGTACAAGCAGTCCTCCCTGCGCCGATTCCCCCTCAAGTGGCTGTTCGCGGTCTTCTACGCGCTCATCTGCGTAAAGACGGCCACCTCGCTGGACCCCCGCCAGAGCTTCGTCTACGTGCTGCCCAACATCTGGAAGGGCTTCGCCCTGCCGTTCATTGCCATGGAATGCGCACACAACGCGCGCGACCTGCGCAGGCTGATCTGGGCCTTCGCCATCGTGTGCGGCTATGAAGGGCTGGACGGCGTGTACCAGCACGTCACGGGATACGACCTCATCAACCACACTGCCATCATGTACGGCAGGCTCACCGGATCATTGTCCACCTACCGCGTGGGCAACTACATCGCGCTTGTACTGGTTCCCGCGCTGGGCCTGTGGTGGGTGCTGCGCCGCGCCGCCAGCACCATGCCGGTCTGGAAACGGGCGGCCATCACGGCCGCGCTGCTGACGCCCGGCCTGTACCTGCTGGTGTTCGCCCAGGCCCGCAGCGGCTACCTGGGGTTCGGGGCGGCGCTGTTCGTGCTGTGGTTCCTGCTGGCGCGCCCCCGCTGGTACTGGCTGCTTTCGCCTGTCGTCCTGCTGGGCCTTGCCCTGCATTTCGGCCCGCACCGCATCAGCGCGGAACAGGCCATGCGCGACGGACGCCTTGAACTGTGGGACATGGCCTGGCAGGTCATCCAGGCCCGCCCCCTTGCCGGATGGGGCATGGGCATGTTCGGCCCGGCCTTCAAGGCCCTGGGGCTGCACCCGGAAATCAATTCCACCAACATCCAGCACCCCCACTCCATGTACATCCAGTTCGCGGTGGACACGGGGTTCGTGGGGCTCGGCATTGCCCTGCTGTTCCTGTACGGTATGCTGTTCTGGGCAGGGCGGCACCATGTGCGCAGCCTGCCCGCCGGAACCGGCGACAGGAATGCGGAAATGTGGACGCTGGGCGCGTTCTTTCTGGCGGGGTGGGTCTGCTATCTGGTGGAGGCCCTGTCGGCCCACGATTTTCTGCGCACATGGTGGATGGCCGTGTCCATGGGGCACCTTGGCGTCATGATCGGGGCCACGGTCAACGCCCTGAACCCACCCGCCGATACGGCCCATACGACCCGGTCGGGCGACGTTGCCGCCACGCCCGGCTCCCAGCACTGATGCGCATCGCCTTCGTCAACGCCACCCGCAAATGGGGCGGGGTAAAGACCTGGACGCTCGACTTTGCCGAACGCCTGGCCGCCTTCGGCCATGACGTATGCGTGCATGGTCGCCAGCCGGAATTCGTTGCCCAGGCCCGGCAACGCGTGGGGCGCGCAGAGCGCGTGAACTTCGGGTGCGACCTCAACCCCGTGGCCGTGGCGCATTTCCTGCGGGCCTTTCGCAAGCACCGCACCGACGTCGTCATTCTCAACATCGGCAAGGACCTTGCCACGGCGGGGGTGGCCGCGCGCCTGCTGGGCATTCCCGTGGTGCAGCGCATCGGCCTGCCGCAGGATATCCCCCTGCGGCTCAAGACGCGCCTGCTGCACGCGTGGATACGCCCGACATTCCTGTGCCCCTGCCGCTTCATCGCCGACGGGTTTGCCCGCAGCCTGCCCTACATCACCCCTGCCGACGTACACGTGGTGCTGAACGGCAAGACGCCTTCAACGGCCCCCCTTGCCGTACACTCGCCCCGGCGGCTCATCGCCACGCAGCAACTGAACCCGGACAAGGGACACGAGACGCTCTTGCGGGCGCTGGCCGCCATCGACGCGCCCTTTGAACTGCACGTGGCCGGCACCGGTTCGGACGAAACGCGCCTGCGCGGGCTTGCCGCATCGCTGGGCCTATCCGACAGGGTACACTGGCACGGGTTTTCCACCAACGTGACGGGCCTGCTGGCCCAGGCGGACATCTTCCTGCTTGCCTCGCGCAGCGAAGGGCTGCCGAACACCCTGCTGGAGGCTCTGGCGCAGGGGCTGCTGCCTGTTTCCCGCGATGTGGGCGGCGTACGCGAGGTATTCACGCCGCAGCTCGAACCGTGGCTGCTGCCCCTTGATGCCGGGCCGGAAGCCTTTGCCGCAGTGCTGCGCACCGCCCTGACCCTGCCGGACGACGCCCTGCTGGCCGCACGGCAGGTCGCCCGCGACGCATGCCGCACCCGTTGCGACCTTGACGCCAAGGCGCGTGAACTGGAATGCTGGCTTGCCGATCAGGTGGCCGCACATGCAGGGCGGCGGTAACGGACGCCCCACCCGGCCGCCCCCTTTTCCAACCGCTGCCTGTCGGCCAGCGCCCTGTCCGCACGGTACCGACACGCAGAGGCGTCACGCAGGGTCCGCCCTGAACGACGAACACCGCCAAAGCACGCCAACCATCGCACAAGTACGCCAACCATCGCACACGCCATGCACATCATCCTGCTCACCTCTTCCTCCACCAAAAGCGGCGGTTCGCGCCAGGCCCTGTACCTTGCCGAAGGGCTGGCGGCACGCGGCCACCACGTCACCTTTTTCACCCCGGCGGGGGCCACGCTGCGCAACCTTGCGCCGGGCGTCCTGTGGGCCGACCTGCCGGAGCGCGCCGCGCGCTGGGGTACGGCGCTTGCCGATGCCTTTCCGGCCAACGGCCCCTGCGTGGTGCAGGCCTTTCACAACAAGGCGGTGAAGCGTCTGGCCTGGCTGGGCCTGAAGTGGCGGCTTTCCGGCCGCAAGGCGGTATGCGTGGGGTATCGCGGGGTGGTGTTCCGCCCTGGCAACCCGCTGCCGTACTGGTCGCCGGGCATCGACGCCTTTGTGGCCAATTCGCAGGCCTGCGCCGACGTGCTGCGCGGCGTGGGGGTGGGCGCGGGCCGGGTGGAGGTGATCCGCAACGGCATCCCTGCGGCGCGCATGGAATGCCGCACCGCGCCGGACCAGTTGCGCGCCGCGCTGAACCTGCCCGGGCCCGACGCCGCCACGGGTTCAACGCCGGGGCCGGTCATCGGCACCGTCGCCGGGGACAAGGAGGTCAAGGGCGTGGGGCCGCTGCTGCGGGCCTTTGCCGCCGCGCGGGCTTCGGGTGATGCCGCCCTTGCCCACGCAACGCTGGTGGTGGTGGGCGTCAGCCCGGAACGCTGGGCCGCGCACTGCGCGGAACTGGGCATCGCCGACCATGTGCGGCTTGTGCCGCCCACCCCGTTGGTGGCCGACCATTTGCGCCTGATGGACCTGTTCGTGCTGCCGTCGCTGTCGGAGTCCATGCCCAACACCCTGCTGGAGGCCATCTGCGCCGGGCTGCCGGTGGTGGCATCCAACGTGGGCGGTGTGCCCGAACTGCTGCGCGACAACGGCCTGCTCGTTCCTGGCGGGGACGTCGACGCCCTGGCCACGGCGCTGCGCGAAGCCATGGCCCAGCCGGAACGGCGCGCCGCATGGGCCGCAGCCAGCCGGACCATGGCCCCGGAATTTTCGGCGTCCGCCCGTGTGGACCGGTTCGAGGCACTGTACAACAGACTGCTGCGCAAGCGCGGACTTGCCCATGCCTGACCGCGAATCCGCTCCCAAACGCACCCCTGACGGAAAATCCAATGCCAAGCCCGTTGCGCAGTGCCCCACCCCACCGGCACAAGGCGCGCACGGGGGCGAAATCTACCGTGTGGCCCGCGAACTTGGCGTCGCGCCTGAAGCCATCCTGGATTGCGGCAGCAACGGCTTTTCGCAAGCCGAAGACCTGACGCGCGCGCTGGTGGCCGCGGAACCCTACCCCTTCGAACATTACCCCGATCCCGACTCCACGGCCCTGCGCCAGCGGCTGGCCCTTGCAGAAGGCGTCACGCCGGGGCAATTGCTGGCAGGCAACGGCTCGTCCGAACTCATCTGGCTGGTGTTGCGCGTGCTGCAACCGGCGCGGGTCACACTGCTTGGCCCCACGTTTTCCGAGTACGCCCGCGCCTGCGATGCGCACGGCATTCCGTGGCGGGTGCTGCACGCCGACCCGGCCCACGCGCTGGACATTTCCCCCGCCGGTTCGGCCCCGCCCCCCGATGACGCCCAACGGGAACTGGTGGTGCTCTGCTCCCCCGGCAACCCGTGCGCCATTGCCGCGCCCGATCTGCCCGCGCTGGTCGCGCATCTTGCCCGTCAGGGATACGGCACGGTGCTGGTGGACCTGACCTACCGGGACTTCCTGTGGGGCCAGCCGGAATACGCGGGCCACCGCTGGCAGGCCCTGGCCGGGGCGTGCGCAACCGAAACCACGGTGCTCGGCCTGCACAGCTTCACCAAATTCTTCCACTGCACGGGGATACGGCTGGGCTACCTTGCCGGGCCGGAACCCTTGCTGGCCAGACTGCACAAAGCCCGCCCACCATGGATGGTCAGCCCCTATGCCGAAGCCATGGGACAACGCTTTCTCGACGCACTGCCCGCCTACCGCGAGCGGCTGCCCGACCTGCGTGCCGACCGCGCCGCATTGTTGCGGGCGGCGCACGCAACCGGCCTGTTCGACCCCGCTGCCATGCTGGAGGGGACAAGCTTTCTGACCTGCCGCCTGCATCCGGGCCTGCTGGCGCGCGGCGTCACATCCGGCGCGGCGCGGGCGCAACTGCTGCGCCAGCATGTGCTGGTGCGCGACTGCGACAACATTCCCGGCATGCCGCCGGGGTATCTGCGCATGCAGGCCCGTCCCGAAAGGGACGGAGAACGACTGGCCAAGGCCCTGCGCCACACGGCACAGACGCTGAACGGCTGATCGTTCCACCTGCCCCTGTCCCGTCTCTGCCCAGTCTCTGCCCAGTCACTGCCCAGTCCCCACAGGGCCCTGCCTGTCCGTTCCTCCATCTCCACGCCGGAACAAGCAAAAGCGGCGTGCCCCATCCGGACACGCCGCCTCGGCGCGAAACATCGTCATTCCCGTAGCCGCTTGCCAACATTCCAGCAGCGGCACACCCGGCCAGAACGTGGCGGGCTACAATCTGGCCCCCGCCCCCAGCACCGCATACATCTCATCCACGCCTTCCAGCAGCACGGTGCAGGCGGCGTCCAGATCATGCGCGGAAACGGACAGCAAGATCGCCGCATCGCCGTCCAGCGGCTGCACGCTGTCGTCGCCAGCCCCGCCAATGCCGAAGGCCTTCACCGCTTCGTCAGCCAGATGTACAAGGGCCGCCTCGTCGCTGGCCAATACCCCGGACGGGGCATGATGGTGCCGCACCGCATCCAGCAACACGGGGGGCAGATTCCAGCGCCGCAGCATGGCCGCGCCAAGTTCGCCATGGGTCATGCCCAGTTCTGCCTGCTCCGCCTCGGTCAGCGATTCCCCCAGGTCACGGCAACGGTCAAGCACCCGTTCCGCCCCGGCGGGCCACACAGCGCAGATGGCCAGCCAGCCTATGTCATGCAGCAGCCCTGCCACAAAATAGCGTTCCGGATCATCGCGGCCCAGCCTGGTGGCCAGGGCCTGGGCCATCAGCGCGGTAGCCACCGAATGCAGCCAGAAGTCGTGCAGGTTGACCACATGGGGGGGCCGTTCGCGGAACAGGCCCAGCACAAAGGTGCCGAGCGCCAGCGAGGTAACCCGGCGGGTGCCCGCCGCCGCCACCGCGCGGGTCACTGTTTCCACCGGGGTGCGAAAGCCGAACAGCGGGCCGTTCACCAGCCGCAGCAGCGAGGCCGCCAGCCGAGGGTCCTTGGAAATGATCGCCGCCAGTTCGTCGTACGAAGGCTGTACGCGCTCCATGGCGTGCTGCAACTCCAGAAACACCTGCGGCAAGGCGGGCAGGCGGGCGTGTTCGGCCAGGCCGTCGATATCGCCGGGGACCAGGCCCATGTTGGCCTCGTGCGTCACTTCGGGCGGCAGGGGCATGCGCGGGGCAGGCAATTCGCAGGACACCCCTGCGCACAGGGATTGGACAAGCGATTCCACAGCCCTGCGCCGCAGCAGCGCCAACAGCGGGTGCGCCGCGCCCGCAAGCCGGAAACGCCACGCTACGGCTTCTTCGGCGATTTCCTGCACGTCGCGGGCGCTGCCGCCCTGCGCTCCCTGTCCCGTTGTCTGCGTCACATCCACCCCCGCAAAAGGATATCGGACAGCCCTCGGTTACTGACGCCTTTCACATACGCCATTTGGACTGGGACGCAAATACCCGTGCCGACGCGGCCCCGCGCCGCCACAACGCGGTTTCCGTCGCCGCATCGGCAACTGTTCGCGGTATCTGCTCCAGACAGGGAATGCCGGACCGGGACGCCATGCCCTCCACGCGCAGTTGCGCAGGGTCTGGTACGGGATGACGCACGGTTTGGCGCGCGAGCCAGGAAACACTGCAAAAAAGCGCAACGACGACCGCCGGTCCCAGAAATGCCAAAACCCCGATGAGGGGAACATCGGGGTTTTGTCGAATGAAGCGACTGAATCATAAGTCCGGACACGAGGGAATGCCGGACTCGGCACCGAAAAGAACGGCAGCACCGTCTTTCATGGCGTATATCAGCACAACCCGTGCCAAACAGGTGACGCGCCCTCCAGACCGCACCAGACATGGCGTTGCCGTCCCCCGTCGCGGGTGAGTGCGATTACGAAATTTCGTTGTTGACGAAATTTCGTAACGATATATCGTAGCACATGTGCCTTGCGCTGGCAGCAGGGTGCCGCGCCCCGCTATCGTGACGGGTTTGAATGACCCGTCGTCCCTGCCCAACATCCGCACCGGTACCCGGCCCCCAACGCCCGTACCCAACGCCCAGCCATATTCCGGATATCCCATGCCCATCCCCCCCCTGCCTGGTCAGGCCGATCACCCCGGTTCCGACGCCACGGAACCTGTCCTGCCCCACACGGTGCTCCAGCAGTTCGACATCAGTCCGTTTCTGGACATGATGCTCAACGTGGCCCAGGAGCGCACCGTGGAAGGCCTGCTGGAACTTACCCACCGGGTCAACCGCGGCACCCACGTCATGTGCGGCTGCATCTGGTTTGTGGACGCGCCGCCTGCCGCCAGCGGCACACCCGGCTCCGCATCCGGCCCAGCGTCTGGCCCGGCGCCCGGTAAGGACGGCGAGGGCGAATCCATGTTGCGGCTGATGACCGTGGCCGGGCATACCATAACCCCGGTACGCGACTGGCGACATGCCGAGGGCAGCTACGCGCTGGTGCCGCTGGCCGAGCCGCTGGTGGGCCAGGTGGCCGTGCGCGGCGAACCGGCGTGGGCTGCATCGCCCGAAGAATGGTCACGCCCCGCCTGGGCCGTGGACGAAGGCATCCACGCCTACGCCGCCTACCCCTTGCAGTTCAAGGGCGACCTGATCGGAGTCATGGCCGTGTTCTACGACCGGCCCATGCGCGGCGTGCTGGCGGACCTGATGCTGCTGCACCGCAAGATGCACAAGATTTTCGCAGACTCCCTGTCCGCCGCCGTGGTCAACGTCCGCTCCTTCGACGAAATCCAGCACCTGCGCCGGGCACTGGAACTGGAAAACGAGCACCTGCGCGGCGAGGTGCGCCGCGCCCGCGCGCCGCACGCCATCGTGGGCGACAGCCCGCCCCTGCGCCGGGCGCTGGACCAGGTGGACATGGTGGCCCCCACCGACGCAACCGTGCTGCTGCTGGGTGAATCTGGCACAGGCAAGGAACTGGTGGCGCAGGCCATCCATGATCGCAGCCAGCGCGCCGCCGCCCCGCTGGTGCGGGTGAACTGCTCGGCCATTCCGCGCGAATTGTTCGAAAGCGAATTCTTCGGCCACGTGAAGGGCGCGTTCACCGGCGCCCTGCGCGACCGCGTGGGCCGCTTTCAACTGGCCGACGGCGGCACTCTGTTTCTGGACGAAGTTGGCGAAATCCCTCTGGAATTGCAGGGCAAGCTGCTGCGCGTACTGCAAGAGGGAGTGTTCGAGCGGGTGGGCGAAGAACGCAGCCGTAGCGTGGACGTGCGCATCATCGCCGCCACCAACCGCGACCTGCGGGCCGACGTGGAGCATGGCCGATTTCGGCAGGACCTGTTCTTCCGGCTCAGCGTGTTTCCAGTGGCCCTGCCCCCCCTGCGCGCCCGGCGCGAGGACATCGCCCTGCTGGCCCGACACTTCGTGCGCGCCTCGTGCCGCCGCCTGAACCTGCCGGAACCGCGCATCGCGCACCGCCAGATGGCCGAACTGCAAGCCTACCCGTGGCCGGGCAACGTGCGCGAATTGCAGAACGTCATCGAACGCGGGGTCATCATGGCCGAAGGGGGCCGCCTGGTGCTGGACCTGCCCCCGGATGCCGTTGTGACGGGCATGCCCGGAATGCCCGGCATGCCGGAAATCGGGCGACATGACGACCGGGGACAGCCGCGCACGCCTGCGGCGGGTCCGGCAGCGTCAGGATACGATGCCCCCGGATTCTGCTCCCCCGACCAGACAGACTGGACAGGGCAGGGACGCGGCGGCCAGACACACCGCAGGCAGGACGGCAGCAATACGACCGATGCAACCGGCAGCGCGGAACCGGCGACCGTCATCCCCGAATCGCGCTGGCGCGAATTGCAGCGGGCCAACATCGAACGGGCCCTCGCCGCTGCGGGCGGACGGGTGCATGGCCCCGGCGGCGCGGCAGAGCTGTTGGGCATCCCGCCCACCACCCTGCAATCGCGCATGAAGACCCTGGCCGTACGGGTGCGCTGAAACGGCGAAAAGCACCCCCGAACCGCCTCGCAGTTCCGCCCTGCACCGGGCCGCGTCACATCTGGCGGCCCGCCCCACTCCCCGCCCCACGGCCAGCCCGACTCCCAACGCGACTCCCAGCCCCTTGGGCTCGCCCTTTGGCCGACCCGGTGTTGATATTTATGCGCCCGCACCCTGCCCCCGCTTGTCATGCCCGCCGCCATGAGTGAAACTGGACAGTGCTCCCCAGGCGCGCAGCCGCCGGGGGACGCCGGAACCTGTTGCCCGTGACGCGCGCCAGCCGCAGCCCCCGCCCCGGCACATCCCGGAACATTCCGGCACATTCCGGCACATTCCAACAGGCAGCCCCCGCACGAGGAACGAGACATGAGCGACGATTCCAGCACCCTCAAGGGCCGTAAGGCCCGCATCCTGCGCACCGTGCGCGAGGACGACAACACCACCTCGGTGTACATCGACACGGGCGACGACGAGCGTTTCCGCACCTTCAGGCCAGGGCAGTTCGCCACCCTGCGGGTAATGGAAGAAGAAGGCTGGAGTAATGCCCACCCCTTCACCATTGCCGCCGCGCCGGGCGAAACCGTGCGGCTGACCATCCGGGGCAAGGGGCGTTTTACGGCGGAACTTGTGCCGGGGCTGCGCGACGGTGACGAAGTCCACTGCGCTGGCCCCTACGGGGTGTTCTGCCGCGACATAGAGCGCCAGGAACAGGTGGTGATGATCGCGGGCGGGGTGGGCATCACGCCGTTTCTCAGCGTGTTGCGCAGTTTCGTCCAGACGGAGGCGACCAACCAGGTGGTGCTGTTCTGGTCCAACAAGACCTATGGCGACGCCTTTGCCGCAGAAGAACTGGAAGCCATGACCCGGCGGCTGGACCTGACCGTGGTGCATGTGCTCACGCGCGAGACCAATCCCCACCACTACGCCGACCCGGAACTGCCCACCGTGTTCTTCGAAAAGGGGCACCTCTCGCGCGAAATGCTGGCCCGCCACGTACAGTCGGCCACGGCCTCGTTCTATCTGTGCGGCCCCGGTCCCATGCAGCAGCACGTGCTGGACGAATTGCGCGCCTTCGGCGTGGACACCGGCGGCGTGGAGACGGAGCAGTTCGTCTTTTCGTAGCCCGCGCGCCCGCCGTCCCGCCGCCGGTGGGATGCAGAGGCGACGCGTTCGGAACCCGCTGAAAGAAAACGCTTACTGCTGCGGGATGTTACCGACAAGCTCCCGATACCGGGCCACCGCCTCGCTGACCAGTCCGCTGCTGGCCGCCAGCACCTCCATGCCCGCATCGGCAAGGGCCAGGCGCGCCTTGGGGCCGCATTCGCCGCACAGCACCACCGTGGTCCGCGCGGCGGACAGCAGTTGCGCCACCGAGCGCCCGGCATCCTCGCGGTCGTCGCGGTGCGCGTTGCGCACGGCAATGACCCCCTCGGTCTCTGTATCGGTCACCACGAACCATTCAGCCCGGCCAAAGACCGGCTCCACGTTGCTGTCGGGCCGGGGCCCGTCCGCCGCCACGGCAATGCGCATAACTTCTCCTTACGTTTGTTCCGCCATCATGCCCGCGCCGCCCCCCAGAAAAGGAAGGCGGTCCGGCACCCTTCACCGCCATGGCCGACAACCGGCAGCCTGCCTGCGTCCGGCGTGCTTCCGGTGCGCATCCAGTGCGCATCCGGTGCGCATCTGGCACGCGCCAGCCTCCGGTCAATTACCGATGTTCCGGCCTGCGCGCGGCCTGCATCACACTCGACTGGCCACACGAGGCACGCCAGATTTCGGCTTACCATCCCCTGGCCGTGCGCACCACGCCGCGCAGTTCCGCCGCCGCGCGCCCTGGATCATCCGCCGCGCACAGGGCCGAAACCACGGCCAGCCCGTCCGCCCCTGCCGCCAGCACCGAGGCCGCATTGGACGCGCCAATGCCGCCTATGGCCACCAGCGTACACCGCGTCGCCGCACGCAGCCGGGCCAGACCATCCAGCCCCCACGGCGGCGCGGTGTCCGTCTTGGTAGGGGTGGCGAACACCGGGCTGACGCCCAGGTAATCCACGTCCAGCGCCTCTGCCTCGCGCGCTTGGTCCATGGTTTCCACGGACAGGCCGATGAGGGCCGTGGGGCCCAGCAGGGCACGCACATCGGCAGGATGCATGTCGCCCTGCCCCACGTGGACGCCGTCGGCCCGGCAGGCCAGGGCCACGTCCACCCGGTCGTTGATCAGCAGGGGCACGCCGCGCGGGGCCAGCAGCCCCTTCAGCGCACGGGCCAGTTCCACGAACTCGCGCGTGTCCACGTGCTTTTCGCGCAACTGCACCACGGTGACGCCGCCCGCCACGGTTGCCGCCACCACGTCGGCCAGGGCGCGGCCCCGGCACAACGCACGGTCGGTAACCAGGTACACCCCGTAATCCGCATCCCGCCGCAACGTGCTCACGGACGGCCCACCTGCACCCGACTGCGGATGTCTGCTTCCGACAGGGTGTACAGCGCGTCGATGAAGTGCATGGCAAAGCTGCCCGGCCCGGCGGCCCGCTCCGCCGCCATGCTTCCGGCGGCGGACATGGCGGCCATGCCGCTTACCGCGCCTTCCAGCGGGGTGGCGGCCACGGCGGCGTGGGCGGACACCAGCACCGTGGCCGTGCAGCCCATGCCGGTAACGCGGGGCATCAGTTCGTGCCCGCCGGTTACCAGCACCACCTCGTCGCCGTCGGTTATCAGATCCACCGGTCCGCTGACCACGGTGACGCAGCGGTGACGGCGCGACAGGGCTCGCGCGGAATCGGCGGCGGCATGCGCGTCGCGGGTGGAATCCACCCCGCGCGTTGCCCCCGCCGCACCGGCCAGGGCCATGATTTCCGAACCGTTGCCGCGCACGATGGCCGGGCGCACCCGCTCCATGAGCTGCGCGGCAGTGGTGGTGCGCAGGGTGGACGCGCCCGCGCCCACCGGATCGAGCACCACGGGTATGCCCCGCTCGCGCGCGGCGGCCCCGGCCAGAAACATGCTTTCGATCCACGGCGCGCTCAGGGTGCCGATATTCAGCACCAGCGCAGACACGATGTTGACCAGTTCCGCCATCTCCTCGCGCGCGTGGGCCATGATGGGCGAGGCCCCGGCGGCCAGCAGCGCGTTGGCGGTGACGTTCATGACCACGAAATTGGTGATGCTGTGTACCAGCGGCGCTTCACGCCGCACGGCGTCCACGTTGCGCCATGCCTGCCCAATATGGTCGGCATGGCCGGTATGGCCGGTATGGTCGGTATGGGGCATGCGCCCTCCTTGTGCTGCACTGCTCGTTTGTCCCTGCCGGGACAGGAAACGGAAACTCCGGAACTTCCCGAAATCGCCACCGCATCTTACGAACGGGGGACGCCGCGTCAACCCCGCAATGCGGGGTCCGAAAACCACGCCTGTCGCAACAGTTCCAGGGCTGCGGCGATGTCCGGCTCGGACAGCATGCCATACCCGACGAACAGGCAGTTGCCCGGATACCGCCCCGCGTCCGCCCAGAACGGCGATGCCGGGTACACCCGCACGCCCAGTTCCGCCGCCCGCTCCACCAGCGCGTCCTCGCCCGGCCCGCCGGGCACCTCCAGCAAGATGTGCAGCCCCGCGTTGTGCCCGTGGATGCGCACCCCGTCGCCCATCAGGCGGGTGGCCGTACCCACGAACACGTCGTGCTTGCGCTTCTTGACCAGGCAGATCCGGCGCAGGTGCCGGTCCCAGTGGCCTTCGGCCATGAAGCGGGCCAGCACGGCCTGCTCCAGCCATGGGGCGGTACACTGGAACCCCGCGAACACCGTGCGGAACCGCTCCACCAACCCTTCCGGCAGCACCATGTAGGACAGGCGCATGCCGGGCGACAGGGTTTTGGAAAAGGTGCCCAGGTAGATGACCCGGCCATGCCGGTCAATGGACTGCAACGACGGAATGGGCCTGCCGTCGTAGCGCAGTTCGCTGTCATAGTCGTCCTCCACGATCCACGCGCCGTGCTCCGTGGCCCAGTTGAGGAGTTCCATGCGGCGGCAGATGGGCATCACCGCGCCGGTGGGAAACTGGTGCGACGGCGCGACATGCACCACCCGCGCGGGCGACGCCCGCAGCGCCGCAACGTCTATGCCGTCCCCGTTGACGGGAACGGGAATGGTGCGAAAGCCGAAGCACTCGTAAGCGCGCCTTGCGCCGTTGTAGGCGGGGTCTTCCAGCGCGATCTGCGCCACAGTGGGCGCGGGGGACACCGAAGGAGTCGGAGCCGTCAGCCCGTGCTCCTGGTGCAGCAGGCGCGTCACCGCCATGATCGACGGTTGCAGGCCGCTGCAAATGACCACTTGCCCGGCGGTGCAGCGCACGCCCCGGCTGCGGTACAGGTAGGCCGCCAGTTCGGTCCGCAGGTGCAGGTCGCCGTGGGCATCGCCGTACACGTGCATGCCGTCGGAGGCGATGCGCCCGGTGCGCGCTTCTTCCATGACCGTGAACAGCAGCTTGCGCCACACGGCATACGGAAAGGTGGCGGCATCCAGATTGCCGTAGTGGAAGTCGTACCGGGCTGACCGGACTGAAGAGTCAGTACGGATTGGCCGCGCCGACGGTGCCGGGCGCACCGGATGCGGAGCGGGCGGCGCATCACCGCGTGTGTCCGTTCCGCACCCGGCAGCCCGCAATGCGCCATCCCCCGCGTGCAGGTCGCGCTGGATCACGTTCACCCGGTACCCGGAGCGCGGCAACGCCGACACGTACCCTTCCAGCACCAACTGGGCGTAAGCGTTTTCCACCGTGTTCCGTCCGGCGCGCAGGTCGCGGGCCAGGGTGCGGATGGACGGCAGCCGCATGCCCGGCGGCAGCGCGCCGGAAAGGATGTCCTGCCGCAACTGGTCGTATATCTGCTGGTAGAGCGGCGCGTCTGCCGCAGCATCCAGATGCAGCATGAAACCTCCTGGCCGGTTCGACGCACAACAAAGCAGCCAAAGACATGCAGGCCACAGCGCGTGCCGCCATCCCGGCGGGGGAATGCCGCTGTCTGCTTCCGAAAAACGAAACTGTCCCTATTCATGCGCGTCAAACTCGCGCTAAGCAGGGGGACAGCAAACATCTACCCGGAGGTTTCCATGCAGGCAAGAATGAAAGACCACCCCCTGTCGCCGGAACAGATCGCCCACCTGCTGGACACGGAACTTGTGGGCAGGCTGGCCACCAACGGCCCCGACGGCTGCCCGTACGTCACGCCGGTCCATTTCGTGTCCATGGGCGGCGTCATCTACATCCACGGCCTGGCCGCAGGCGAAAAGCTTGGCAACATCAAGCGGGACCCGCTGGTCGGTTTCGAAGTGGACAAGATGCAGTCCCTCATTCACGACCCCACCCTGCCCTGCGACACGAACACCGCCTATGAAAGCGTGATCATCCGGGGCCGGGCGTCGGTGGTGCAGGACGCCGCCGCCGTGACCCGCGTGCTGGACGCCATTGTCGCCAAGTACACCCCGCAGCACACGGGCAAAAGCTACCCGCCCAACATGCTGAAGATGACCGCCGTCATTGCCGTGGAAGTCGCCTCGTGTACGGGGAAGTTCTACCCGGCCTAAATTCGCCGCAACGCGCCCGAAGGCACGCGATGCCTCAACACGCGCCGGGCGCATGACGCCGCACGCGAAACGGGGCGCTCCACCTGCATGGTGGAGCGCCCCGTTGTTGTTCCGTCTCCGGCGAGTGCCGGATGCGCGTGTACGTTGCCAGGCCTGCGTGTGTGCAGCCAGGCGAATGGAAACAGGATGCTGTCCCCTGCGCCGCACACCGCGCCCTATGCTATTGGCCCAAGCCTATCTGCCCAGATACTCGCGCAGGCACTGTCCAAGGCGCGCAATGCCCTCGTCGATCAGTTCCGGGCTGGAATTGGAGAAGTTCAGGCGGAAGGTGTCGTCGGTTTCGTCCACATAGAACGGACGCCCCGGCACAAAGGCCACCTTGCGCTCGATGGCCTTGTGGAACAGCGCCTCGGCGGAAATGCCCGCAGGCAAGGTACACCACAGGAACATGCCGCCTTCCGGCTCTGTGTAGGCCACCTCTTCCGGAAAATGCTGGCGGATGGCCTGCACCATGGCCTCGCGCTGCGCACCGTAGCGGGCGCGGATGGACGCGATGTGCGTGTCCACGTCGTTGTCCATCAGGTAGCGATGCAGGATGCGCTGGGTAAAGCCGGGGGTGTGCAGGTCGCTGGCCTGCTTGGCGGTAATCATGGGGTTCAGCACCTCCTGCGGGGCGCACACCCAGCCCAGGCGCAGGCCCGGCGACACCACCTTGGAAAACGAGCCCAGCAGCACCGAAGGGGCCTGCATGTACGCCCGCACCGGCGGCAGATGCTGCCCCATGAAGCGCAGTTCGCCGTAGGGGTTGTCCTCCACCAGCAGGCAGCCGGTTTCTGCCATGATCTCGGCCACCTCGCGGCGGGTCTGCTCGTCGTAGGTGATGCCGGAGGGGTTCTGGAAGCTGGGCACGGCGTAGAACACCTGCGCGCCCGCGGCTGCCTTGCGCAGGGCGTCCGTGTCCACCCCGCGCGGGGTCAGAGGCACGGTGACGAAGTCCGGCCCGAACACCGCAAAACACTGGATGGCCCCCAGGTAGCCGGGACGTTCCATGACCACCTTGCCGCCCCGGTCGATGCACGCCTTGGCCACCAGGTCCAGGGCCTGCTGCGAGCCGGTGGTGATCAGGATGTCGTCCGGCGGGACATGGATGCCCTGCCGCTTGTAGCGGTCGGCAATCCACTGCCGCAGGGGCGGAAAGCCCTCGGTGGTGGTGTATTGCAGGGCTTCCGGACCGGCTTCTTCCAGCACGCTGGCGGCAGCGTCGGCCACTGCGGCCACCGGGAACGACGCCGGGTGCGGCAGCCCCCCGGCAAAGGAAATGATGTCCGGCTGCGCCGTCACCTTCAGGATTTCCCGGATGTAGGAACGGGGCACACTCTCCATGCGCTGGGCAAGACGCATCGCTTTGTCCTCCGCCATCACTCTGGACGGCATGTATGTATGCGGGCAACCGGCCCGCGTGGGGTCTGCCGGATACGCGGTGAAACCTGCAAACCTGTCCGCTGCAATGCAACAGCGGGCGTCAGTTGGCGACTTCCGGCTCCTCTCCCGCCATGAACCCTTCCGGCATGGAGATGATCGAAATGTCGTGCTTGTCGGCCAGGGCCAGGCTTTCCTCGCGGTCAAAGAACAGGGTCTTGCCCGCTTCCAGCGCCAGGCAGGTGTAGCCGTAGTCGGCCAGCACCCGGATGGTGCCCGCACCAAGGGCCGGAAGATCAATGCGGTCATCCTGGCCGGGCTTGACCACCTTCACCGCCACGCACCCTTCGCCGCCCAGTTCGCCGCCGCGCCGCAGGGTGGCGTCGGTGCCTTCCATGCCTTCCACGGCCACGGTCATGCCGCGCTTGACCACGATGCACTGGCCGATGTCCAGCCGCCCCAGCACGTGGGCGATGGGCCAGCCGTAGCGGATGTCGGCCCATTCCTCGTCGCTGGGCGGACGTTTGGTCAGCACGCCCTCCGGCGCGCGCAGGCCGGGCACCAGTGAGGCGGGCTGCACCACGGCAAGGCCTTCGGATTCCAGTTCGTCGATCACCGCGCGCAGGATGGCGTCGTCGCCCTTGGCCCGCAGGCGGAACAGCACCTTGGCCGCCCGCAGGTCGGGCCGCAGGTCCAATGCGCGCGGCTTGCTGATGGCCCCTGCAAGGCACAGGCGCTGCACGCCGTTGTCGCGGAAAAAGTCGATGAGCTTGCCGAGTTGCCCCAGGTGCAGCATGGCAAAGGCGTCCGCCTCATGCTCCAGCGCCTCGTCGGTATGGCCGTGAAAGCCGCACATGACCACGGATAGCCCTTCGGCGCGCGCGCCGCGCGCCACCAGCGCCGGAAACTGTCCCTTGCCTGCGATGATGCCGATGGATTCGTTGCTCATGCTGCTCCCGTGCGGGTATGTGCCGTCTGCTGAGTGGTGTGTCGTGTGTGTCGCGCTGCGTGCCGGGCCAATGCCTGAGCGGCTGGCCGCATTTGGGCCGCGCCCGGCCGTATCCGGACCGTATCCGATCATATCTGGGCCGCGTCCGGCCGCATTTGGGCCGCGCCTGCGGCCCGTTCGGCCATTGCGCCGACGTGCCCGCCGGAACGGCGAAGGGGGAAAGGGGCCACGGCCCGCTTTCCCCCTTCGGCGGAATGGTTGCACATTCCCTGTGGGCTATACGGACGTTCCCTGCGCAGCGGGCAGAATGCCGCGCTCGCTGGCGCGAATGAATTCTACGAATAGAAGAACTTCGGGGTAGTTGCCAAGCTCGTATTCCAGTTGTTCCAGGGCCTCCTTGCGGGGCACCTCGGAATTCCAGATCAGCCGATAGGCGTTCTTCAGCGCGCCGATGACCTCGCGCGAGGCCTGCATGCGGCGCAGGCCCACCAGGTTGGGGCTGTGTACCCCGGCGCGATGGCCAACGCCCAGCATGAACGGGGGCAGATCCTGCGCAATGCCGCTCATGCCGCCCACAAAGGCGTGGTCGCCGATGCGCACGAACTGATGCACGGCGGAAAGACCGCTAAGGATCACATGGTCGCCCACATGCACGTGCCCGGCCAGGGTAGCGCCGTTGGACATGACGATGCCGTTGCCCAGGATGCAGTCGTGCGCCACGTGGGTATAGGCCATCAGCAGGTTGTTGCTGCCGATGCGGGTCACCCCGCCGCCGCCCTCGGTACCCCGGTGCAGCGTGGCGAATTCGCGCACGGTGTTGCCGTCGCCCATTTCCAGGGTAGAGACTTCACCGTGAAATTTCAGGTCCTGCGGTTCACCGCCCACGCAGGCGTAGGAATGGATGTGGTTGCGCTCGCCCATGCGGGTATGGCTTTTGACCGAGGCAAACGCGTCGATGCGCGACCCGGCCCCGATGACCACGTCCTCCTCGATGACGGCGCAGGGACCGACCACCACGCCTTCGCCAAGGCGCGCGCCCTCATGCACGAACGCGGAAGGATGCACCTCTGCGGCCACTACATGTCCTCCCTGTTGGTCACGGCGGCGGTCATCACGGCTTCGGCGGCCAGCTTGCCGTCCACGTAGGCAAAGCCTTCCATCTTCCACAGCTTCAGCTTGTGGCGCAGCAAACGGCAGTGCAGTTCCAGCCTGTCGCCGGGGTAGACCGGCTTGCGAAAGCGCACCGACTCGATGCCGGTGAACAGGAACAGCTTGTCTTCCACGGGGGTGTCGGTGCTCTTGACCACCAGGATACCCCCGGCCTGGGCCAGGGCTTCCATGATCAGCACACCCGGCATCACGGGAACGCCGGGAAAGTGGCCCTCGAAGAACGGCTCATTCATGGTCACGTTCTTGAACGCCTTGATGTACTCGCCGGGGACATATTCCGTCACCCTGTCCACCAGCAGGAAGGGATAGCGATGGGGCAACAGGCCCAGAATCTGGCGGATATCGAGGATGTTCTGTGCAGGGTCGGTCATATCATTCCTTGGCGGCGAGCTTTTTCAGTTCTTCAAGCTCTTTCTCGAGCTTGCCGATGCGCTTGTACATGTCGGGGAGCTTGGGCATCACGGTCAGGGTGCGCATGTAGGTGGACTTGTCCACGGCAGGCGCGCCGCCCATGGTTTCTCCGTCGGGAATGCTCTTGGCAACGCCCGACTTCGGCCCCAGGGTCACGCCGTTGCCGATGGAAAGATGCCCGGCCACGCCCACCTGACCAGCCATGGTCACGTCGTCGCCCACCTTGGTGGAGCCGGAAATGCCCACCTGCGAGACGATAAGGCAGTTGCGCCCCATCTCAACATTATGGCCGATCTGGACCAGGTTGTCGATCTTGGTGCCATCGCCCACGGTGGTCACGCCCAGCACGGAACGGTCGATGGCGGTGTTGGCCCCCACTTCCACGTCATTGCCAAGGCGCACGGTGCCCACCTGCGGAATCTTCTGGATGCCGAATTCGGTGCGGGCAAAGCCGAAGCCGTCGGCCCCCAGCACCACCCCGGCATGCAGGATGCAGCCGTTGCCGATTTCGGTACCGGCCATCAGCACCGCATTGGGGTACAGCAGGCAGCCGGAGCCCACGCGGCAATCCTCGCCCACGTAGCTACCGGGAAAAAGAACGGTCCCCGCGCCGATACGCGCACGGGGACCGATGAATGCAAAAGGATAGACGGTGCAGCCGTCGCCCAGTTCCGCTTCGGGATGCACGAACGCCATGTCGCTCACGCCCGAAAGGCTGCCCTGGGGCTTGGAAAACAGCGCAAGGGTACGACCGAAGTCGAAGTACGGATTGGCGCTGACCAGGGCGCAGGGCACCGCGTCCGCATGCTCTGCCGACACGATCACCGCGCCTGCGCGGGTGGTCGCCAGCAGGTGCGTATACCTGGGGTTCGCCAGAAAGCTCACCTCGGCGGGGCCTGCCGCCTCAAGGGTGTTCACGCCCTCGATCGCGCGGTCTTCGCCGCGCAGTTCGAGTCCCAGCAGCCCCGCCAACTCGGAAAGCAGTCTGGCCATCGTCCCCCCGTTACTTCTTGCCTGCGCGGTACACGCGGTTCACTTCGTCCAGCAGTTCCTTGGTCACGTCGATGGTCTTGTCGGCATGCACCACGCCAGCGGCGGCGCCGTCAAGAATCAGGGTGTAGCCCTTCTTGTCGCCGTATTCCTTGGCAGCCTGCAGGATGAGGGAGGCCATTTCCTGGCGCACGCGCATTTCGGCGCCTTCCACCTTGCGGGCAAAGGCACGGGTCTTGTCTTCAAGGTCGCGCTTCAGGCGGATGAACTCGACCTTCTTGTCTTCCTTCGCCTCGTTGGACAGGGCGGCGGACTGGACCTTCATGTCGTCGGCCTTCTTCTTCAGGTCGTTGGCCTGCTTTTCCAGCTGGTCCTTCTCGGCCCCGAAGGTGGCCTTCATCTTCTTCTGGGCGTCCTGTGCGGCATCGCTCTGTGAGGCGATGGCCTGCATGTTGACGATGGCGATCTTCATGTCGGCGGCGACGGCGGCGGTGGTCCAGGCAAGGACGAAAGCCGCGGCCAGGATGAGAACTCTACGCATGCGAAGGGACTCCTTTAAAAACAACCTTACGGGATGATTGGCAGCCGGAAGCTCCGGCGTGTACTTGCGGTAATGCCCGCCCCGGCGTTGCCGCCGTATCGCGGGGGAGTGCTCCGGCCATCGCGGACGCCGCCCGACGTCCGGTCCGCGCCTTCCCCGGCGCCTGCCGCACGCCGCGCAAAGGGGGCGCGATATGCGGGGGTTCGCGGTCAGTTATCCCCTTGTCGGTGGGGCGTCAAGCTGTGCGTTATCGTTGCGAAAAACGGGCAAGTTTACGCTTGTACGAGGCAACCCCCTCGGCAATGCCGTCGGCCAGGGTGGCCAGGTACTTGTCCGAGTTCAGGCGGCGCGCTTCGTCCGGATTGGTGCAGTAGCCAAGCTCCACCAGCACCGAGGGCATGCGCGCCCCCATCAGCACATAGAACGGGGCCGATCGCACACCGTTGTCATGGGCGGTAAAGCCGTCGCGCCGCAGCCGCCCCAGGGCCGTATCCTGCACGAAGTTGGCCACGTCGCGTGATTCCTGGGTCTTGGCGTTGAGCATGAGGTCGGTGAGGATGAATTGCAGGTCGCTGAGGCTTTTGGCGCTTACTGCGTTTTCGCGCGCCGCCACGCGGGTGGCGCTGTCCGAACGGGCAAGGTCCAGATAGTAGGTTTCAAAGCCGCAGATGCGCGGATCGGTATTGGCGTTGATGTGCAGCGACAGGAACAGGTCGGCCTTCTTGTCGTTGGCCAGGGCCGTGCGCTTGTCCAGCGGCACGAACACGTCGCTGTCGCGGGTGTAGATGATTGAAAAACCCATCCGGCGCAGGCGTTCGCCCACCATCCTGGCCATTTTCAGGGTCAGGTTGCGCTCGACGATGCCGTTGCCCATGGCGCCGGGGTCCTTGCCGCCGTGCCCCGCGTCGATCATCACGGTATGCACGGTAAGGCCCAGTTGCTCCACAAGGTCCTTGGGCGGCGTGGACGGCGCGGCCTTGTCGGCCTCGCGCACCGGCACGGACACGCGGGAATCGTCCGGGCGCTGGCCGTCGGGCAGGGCCGCGTCGGTGGCGCCCACCTCCACGATCACCCGGTACGGATTGCGCACGGACTGCACCTTGTATCGTTTGAGCGCCTTGAAATCCAGGATGACCCTGGTATGGCCGGACGAGGGCTGGTCGGAACGCACCCGCGTCAGCAGCGCGCCGGTAACCCGAGCGCCGGGCTTTACAGCATCGTCGGGCACGGAGTCGGCAAAATCGATGTACAGACGCGGCGGGCGGCCAGCGGCGTTGTCCGGCGCGGCGTACTGGGTACGCCATTCCGCTTCGCGCGAAAGTTCGATGGTAATGGTGGCCCGGTCGTTGTCGGCCCGCCAGGACACCTGCCGCAGCACGGTGGGCTTGCCCCCGCGCGCGGGTGCGGTCGAAGGGACCGGCTGCGTTGCGGCCTGGGAGACGGATGCAGCGGACGTGGCTGGCGTTACCGCCTTGCCCGACTGGCTCGGCTGGCCCGGCTGGCCCGCCTGGCTCGCCTGACCCGATGCGGCAACGCGCGCCGCAGTCAGCTCGGCCAGCAGGGTACGCGCCTCTCCGGCCATGTCCCCCTTGGGGTACCGGCGCAACTGCGTTTCCAGCACCTGGTGCGCCCCGTCCGGGTCATCCAGGCGGTAGGCCCTGAGCCGCGCGGCGCGCAGCATGCAGTCATCGGCCAGCGAATCGTCCGGGTAGGCGGCCGCTGCCTCGTTGTAACGGGCCACGGCGGCGGAAAAATCGTCCTTGCGCCAGGAGCGCGAGGCCAGTTCTTCCTGCGCCACGGCCATGCCGTAGGCCGCGTTGGGGGCCATTTCGCCTTCCGGGGCGGCGTCGCGCGCGCTTTCATACAAGGCCAGCACCCGCAGCCACGGTTCACGCAGGGCGGCGCGCCGGGCGTCACTGCGCAGCGCCTCAAGTTCCTTGCGCGCCTCGGCGTACAGCTTCGCCGCCTTGGCCGGGTCGCTGCGCCCCCTTTTCTTCGCTTTGGCAGGGGTCTTGGCGGCGGGCACGGCGTCTGCGCTCGACGCCACGGCAACACCGGCATCCGCAGGCCGTGCGGCAGCGCGCGCGCCAGCGGAGGCAGGCGCAGCGTCGTCCTGCTCCAGACGACCGGAACGCCCCACCGCCACCGGAGCCATGGGCGCGTCCCCGCCCGGCGCATCAGCCAGCGCGGCCAGCAGGTCGCGCGCAGGTTCAGCCATGTCCCCGCTGGGGTATCGGCTCAGGATGGCGTCCAGCAGCTTGCGGGCATCGGCGACATTGCCAAGGCGGTTGCCCCGGATGTCCGCCGCGTGCAGCAGCGCGTCATCCGCCAGGACGTGCCAGGCGTATTTGGCGGCCACCCGCTCGAAACGGCGGGCGGCGTCCTCGAAATCGGTCCTGCGGAAGGAACGGCTGGCCAGTTCTTCCATGGCCAGCGCGCCATGAAACATGGCAGCGGGCACGTTGGCCCAGCGCGGATGTTCCCTGACCAGGCCGTCGAACCGGACCACCACCTTTTCCCACGGGTCGCGCAACGCACCGCGCCGGGCGTCCTTTTTCAGGGACTCCAGCTCCTTCTTGGCGGCGACATATGCGGATGAGGCGTCGGCGGCGTCTGCCGGTGCGGGCAGGCCGATGCAGCAAAAGAGGATGAGGGGGATCAGAAAGAGGGAAAAAAACCTGTGCATGTCCGTTCCTGGGTTCCGCCGGGCGGCCACGGCGCAGTGCGGCCAACAGCGCCCCTGGGGGCGTGGCGGCGGCAAACCCTACCGCAACCCGCGCCCCATTGGCAACCCGTGCCCGTACACCGGGCCATACGGGACGCCTGCCGGAATGCAGACCGGGCAGGCGCGGGGTACGGCGTATGTTGTTTCTGAGGCAAGCCACACCGGGTGGGGCGTGCCCGGTGTCAACCGCGGGGCACGGCGCGCCCGGCCATGCGGGGGCAAAGCAAAAGGGGCGCGGCCTGCGCCGCGCCCCTGAGCTTTCGGGTCGTCTGTCGTTCGGGCTGCAGGGCTAGAAGAACTGGCCCATTGAGAACTCGAACCGGCCGTTGGTCTTGTCGCCTTCGCGGTTTTCGTCCAGCGGATACCCGTAGGCGAAGCGCAGGTCGCCCATGGGCGAACGCCACCGCAACTCCATGCCCACCGCCTTCTTGATCTCATCATCCCAGTTGAATTCGGCACGGGAGTCGGAGTTGAAGCCCACGTCGAAGAACGGCACCAGGGCAAGGCCCAGATCCGGCTCGAACACCCAGATGTATTCCAGGTTGGTGAAGGCCATGCGGTCGCCGCCGATGCGGTCGCCGGTGCTCTTGTCGCGCGGGGAGATGTCCTTGGAGCTGTAACCACGGATGGAATCAATGCCGCCGATGTAGAAGCGCTCGAACACCGGCGCGTCTTCGCCGTCCTTGGTTTCCAGCACCACGCCGCCTCGCACGCGGCCATGCAGCACGTGGTTGGGCTTGATCTGGTAGTACTGCTCGGTCTGGGCAGTGGGCTTGAAGAAGTTGTCGTCGCCCATCAGCACGCCGCCGCCGTATTCCGTGAATATCTTGGTGATGTTGCCGCGGGTCGGCTTTTCACGGCTGTCGGTGGTGTCGCGGGTGATGCGGCCATGCACGACGCTGGACACGTTGTCGCCTTCGCGTTCCTTGATGATCTTGGCCGCGTCGTCTTCGATGTCGTACAGCTTGTAGAAGTCGAGTCGGTAACCCCAGCCCACGGTGGTGTATTCGCCGAGGGGGTAGGCAAAGCGGACGGTGTTGCCGATGGTGTTCTTGCTGAAGTCCGTGAACTCGTCACGGATGTTGTAGGCGTCGTAACCCACCGACAGGTTGGTGTCGTCGTAGCGCGGGTTGGTGAAGGACCACTGGTACGCGGTGCGGCGGCCGGAGAACAACGCCATCAGCGAGGTCTGGTAGCCCTTGCCGAACAGGTTGCGTTCCATGATGGTGCCGGACACGCCGAACTCGTAGTAGGTGGAGTACCCGACGCCGCCGATGAGCGCGCCGGTGTTCTTTTCCTTCACCTTGACCTTCAGGTCCACTTCTTCTTCGCGCTCCGTGGGCACCAGTTCGGTGGACACGCTTTCGAAGTATTGCAGCTTGTTCAGGCGCTCGGCGCTGCGGCGCAGCTTCTTGCCCTCGAACATGTCGCCGTCGGTGATGCGCAGTTCGCGCAGGATGACGTTGTCGCGGGTCTTGTCGTTGCCCTCCACCAGCGCACGGCGGATGTACACCTTCTGCCGCTTGTTCACTACGTAGGCCACGTCCACCACGGGTTCTTCCTCGTGCTTCCGGGGGCGGGCGTTCACTTCCGCAAAGGCATAGCCGTAGTCGGCGTAGAAATCGGTAAGCGCCTTGTTGTCTTCCTGCATCACGTTGAAGCGGAAGAACCCGTCTTCCTTCTTCACGTCGTCCAGCTTGACGATCTCGGCCAGTCGGGCGTCGGGTTCGATGAGGTCGCCCGCAAAGGTCACCTCGCCCAGCTTGTAGCGCGGGCCTTCCTTGATGGCGAAGGTGACGATGATGCCGTCTTCTTCGTAGTCCACCTTGGGGGCGGCCACCATGGCGTCGAGGTAGCCGTGGTTCATGCAGTAGGCGGTGATGGCGGCGGAATCGCGCTCCAGGTGTTCGTCCTTGAGCACGCCGGACCCGGTGATCCAGGAGAACATGCCGCGTTCAGTAAGCGCCAGCTGCTTCTTCAGGTCGTCGGCGTCCATCTTTTCGACGCCTTCAAAGGCCACCTTCTTGATGTACAGCTTCTTGCCTTCCTCCACCTTCAGCACCAGGCTGGCCCCGGACCCGCCCGCGCGCGAATCGACGCGGTGCGAAACCTTGGCCAGGTAGTAGCCTTCCTTGCGGTAGAGTTCGGTAACCTTCTGCAGGTCCTGGGCAAGCAGCTTTTCGTTGAGAACCGAACCGGTCTTCGAGCTCATGGCGGCCAGGATGTCATCCACGTCCACCTTGTCCGAGCCCTCGACGGCGATATTCTCAATGCGCGGCTTTTCCTTCACCGTGTAGACAAGGGTCAGCCCTTCGCCGTCCTGCTCCACGTTGGCCTGCACGTCGCTGAAGTAGCCGAGATCCCAGATGCGCTTCACTTCGCGGTTGATGGCAGCCGGGTCAACGGGGTCGCCCTTGCGGGTGGTCAGGCGCATCAACACCACGTCGGGGTCCAGCACCTTGGTGCCGCGCACCTTGACGTCGGCCAGGGTGTTGCGACGCAGCAGGTCGGAAGCGATGCGCTCCGCCAGTTCGTCCACGGCGGGCAGCACGTTGATCAGCCCTTCCTTCTGGATGAAGAAGGGGCGCGCGGCGCGGATGCCAAGGGCGTCCACCACGCGCACGTCGATGCTGAAGCCTTCGCCCACCTGGTTGAAGCTGCCGTAAACGCCAACGCCTGCGCCCGCCAGCACGGCCAGGTCGCGCGCGGTGGACACGTCCAGCGCGGTCACGTGCTGGGCACGCACCAGGGCCTGGGCATCCTGCCGGGAAACGACATTCAGCCCGCGCGCCACCAGGCGCTGCGAGATGAGTTCCGGCAGGTCTTCGTTGAGATATTCGAGGTCCGGACCGGCATTCACCTGAAAAGGCAGGACGATGACGGTGGAATCCCTCGGCGTCTGGGCCGGAGAGGTTGCCGCGTGTGCGAGCACAAGCAGGGCCACCGCAAGGATGCGCCCCCATCTAGCGAGTCTGGTCATACAGCTCTCCGGCTCTGAGTTCTAGGCATCTGCCCATGATGTCGGCCAATTCACGGTTATGGGTGACGATGACAAGCGTCATGCCCAGTTCCCGGTTGAGATCAAGCAGCAGGCGCGCCACCACATCGCCGGTGCGCGCGTCGAGATTGCCCGTGGGCTCGTCCGCCAGCAGCACCTTGGGGCGCATCAGGATGGCCCGTGCGATGGCTGCACGCTGGCGTTCGCCGCCAGACAGCGTGGTCACCCGGTGGGCGGTCCGGTCGGCCAAGCCGACCAGGGCCAGGGTGTCGCGCGCGCGGGCAAGGGCCTCTGTGCGCGGCATGCCCGCGATGATGGCCTGCATGGCCACGTTTTCCAGCGTATCGAATTCCGGAAGCAGGTGATGAAACTGAAAGACGAAGCCTATCTCGCGGTTGCGCAGCCCCGCCTTCTCGTCCGGCGACATGGACACCATGTCCCGGCCCTGGAACAACACCTGTCCCTGTGAGGGAGTATCAAGGGTACCCAGCAGATGCAAGAGGGTGGACTTGCCCGAACCGGAAGACCCGACAATGGCCACCGATTCTCCCCGACGGATGGAAAGATCCACCCCGCGCAGGATGGTCAGTTGCTCTGCGGGGCCGTCGTACTCCTTGTCCACGCCCACAAGACGGTACAGTACCTCGCCATCCACGTCCGGATCATGGCCGGGAGCGGTCATGTGCAGGAAATCGGTGTTCATTCGTAGCGCAGCGCTTCGGCGGGTTCCAGGCTGGCAGCCTGGCGCGCCGGGTAGATGGTGGCGACGAAGCACAGCACCATGGCGCTTGCGCCAATGGCCAGCATGTCGGTCCATTGCAGCAGCACCGGCAGATGATCCAGCGAATAGACCCCATGCGGCAGTTCGATGAACTGGTACTTCTGGAGCAGCAAGGCCACCCCCAGCCCCAGGGCGTAGCCAAGCCCGGTGCCGATGGCCCCGATGATGGTGCCTTGCAGCATGAAGATGCGCCGGATCATGCCCTTGGTGGCTCCCATGGACATGAGTATGGCGATGTCGCGCGTCTTTTCCATGACCAGCATGACCAGCGTGGTGATGATGGAGAACGACCCCACCAGCACGATGAGCACGAGAATCACGGCCATGGCCGTCTTTTCCAGCTTCAGCGCGGCAAACAGGTTGGCGTTCATCTCCATCCAGTGGCGGGTGTACAGCGGGTAGCCGCCCACCGCGCGGGTCACGCGCTCGGCCACGGCGTCGGCCTTGTACACGTCGGTGACGGCCAGTTCCACGCCGGAAATGGACCCCTCCGGCAGGCCCAGCACGTCGCGCGCGGCATCCAGCGACACGAATCCCAGTGAAGAATCATACTCGAACATGCCGGTGGAAAACACGCCCACCACCATGAAGGCGCGAATGCGCGGGGCAAACCCGGCAGAGGTTTTCTGCCCGGCGGGCGACAGCAGGTTGACCCGGCTGCCGACGACGACGCCCAGCCGCTGGGCCAGTTCCTCGCCGATGATCACGCCGGGCGGGCCGGAGAAGGATCCGTCCGCGCCTGCGCGCGGCGCAAGGTCGGCCACGTCGCCCTTCTTCATGTTGGAAAGAATGCCCAGCACCGAAGGGGCCGTCTGCGGGTCTATGCCGCGCAGCACCAGGCCCTTCACCCCGTGGGGGGTGGAAAGCATGACCTCGGAATAGATGAACGGCGTCGCGCCGCGCACCCCTTCCACCTGCCGGATCTTGTCGATGAGCTGCGGCGCGTCGGTAAGGCCGGTGCGGTCGGCGGACATGACAATGCCGTGGGCGTTGGCCCCCAGGATCTTGTCGCGCAGGTCGGTGGTGAAGCCGTTCATGACGCCCAGCACCACGATCAGCGACGCCACCCCCAACGCCACCCCCAGGATGGAGGTGACGGAAATGACGGAAATGAAGGTCTGCCTGCGCCGTGCGAACAGGTAGCGCAAGGCCACGAACAGTTCGAAGCTCATGCGGCGGGGCCTAGCTTTCCGGCTTCAGCAGCGGGAACAGGATGACCTCGCGGATGGAGGGCGAGTCGGTCAGCAGCATGACCAGACGGTCAATGCCCACCCCCTGCCCTGCCGCCGGCGGCATGCCGTATTCCAGGGCGCGCAGGTAGTCCTCGTCCATGAAGTGCGCCTCGGCGTCGCCCGCTTCCTTTTCGGCCACCTGGTCCATGAAGCGCATGCGCTGGTCCACGGGGTCGTTCAGTTCGGAAAAGGCGTTGCCCAGCTCGCGCCCGGTGATGAACAGCTCGAAGCGGTCCGTCACGTCGGGCCGCTCGTTGTTGCGGCGCGACAGGGGCGAAATGTCGGTAGGGTAATGATAGATGAAGGTAGGCTGGATCAGCTTGCCTTCCACGTCCAGGTCGAACAGCTTGGCTTGCAGCTTGGCCATCTTCTCGCCGTCCACCACCTTTTCGCCGCGTTCGCGGATGTACTTTCGCACCGCATCGTAATCGTTATAGAATTCCGGCTTGTGACCGCCGATCTTCTCCAGCGAATCGTGGAACGAAAGACGCGTCCAGCGGCCTGGGGTAAGGTCCACTTCCTGGCCCTGATAGGTGACCACGTACGACCCGCACACCTTTTCCGCCACGTGGGCGAACAGTTGTTCGGTAAGGTCCATGAGGTCTTCGAAGGTGGCGTACGCCCAGTAGAACTCACACATGGTGAATTCCGGGTTGTGCCGGGTCGAGATGCCTTCGTTGCGGAAGTTGCGGTTGATCTCGAACACCTTCTCGAACCCGCCCACCAGCAGGCGCTTCAGATACAGTTCCGGCGCGATGCGCATGTACAGTTGCATGTCCAGCGCATTGTGGTGGGTGATGAACGGCATGGCCGTGGCGCCGCCGGGAATGGGCTGCATCATGGGTGTTTCCACCTCCATGAAGCCCTTTTCTTCCAGGAAGCGGCGGAACTCGCGCACGATCAGGGTGCGCTTGCGGAAAATCTCGCGCGTGCGCGGCGTGACGATAAGGTCCACGTAGCGCTGGCGGTAACGGGTCTCCACGTCCTTCAGGCCGTGGTACTTTTCGGGCAGGGGGCGAATGGACTTGGTGAGCAGCACGCACTGGTCGCACGACAGGGTCAGTTCACCCGTCTTGGTGCGGAACAGCGTGCCGGAAACGCCCACAATGTCGCCGGTATCCAGCTTCTTGAAGTTGCGGTAGGCGTCTTCGCCCAGCACTTCGCGCGCGGTGTAGCACTGCAGGCGACCGCTCTTGTCCATCAGATGGAAGAAAGTCACCTTGCCGAACGAACGCTGCGAGACGATGCGCCCCGCACAGGTAAAGCGCGCGTCGACGTTTTCCAGTTCCTCGGCGGTCAGCCCTTCGTACTCGGCGGAAATGGCCGCCACGTCGTGCTGTTTCACGAAACCGTTGGGGTACAGGGCAACGCCGTCATCCAGCAGTTCACAGGATTTGACAACCCGGTTCTTGACGACTTCGTTCAACTCGTCGCGGGTTTCCATACTTTCGAGCATGGGCATGAAATATTCCGCCCGCTCGGACTTGGTGGCAAGCTTGATCTTCTTGCGCTTCGACTGTTCCTGACTGCTCAAGGACGTTCTCCGTGGACCTGTTGATTCTGCCGATTGCCGGACTGCTACGGGTATGCCAATTGAGTGCGGCAGTCAAGAAACGCCCAAGGCGTCCGTTCGTCAACAGTTTTTTCGCGTCGCGTATTTTTTCGCTTGACCGTACGCCCCGTTGCGGGTACTTCACCCTCCGCGCCACGAAACACCCGGCGCTCCACGTTCCCCGGTGGCTCAATTGGCAGAGCGGGTGACTGTTAATCACTAGGTTGGCGGTTCAAGTCCGTCCCGGGGAGCCAGAATGCAAGGGCGCATGACCATGGTCATGCGCCCTTTTCTGCGTCGGCGGGTGGAGAGAAGGGGGAACGCGGCACCGCGCGGCCCCGGATGCGCGCCCGGCGGAAACGGGGGCTATCCATTCATGCGAAAGGGATTGGGCCACAGCCGGTTCACCCGCGTGGCGTACGCTTCCCATTCCTCGCCAAAGCGGGCGGCCAGGAATGATTCTTCCACGATCACGGTCTCGCGAAACAGCGCCCACGCCACCACCGGCCCAGCCAGCATGGGCCAGGAGGCGAAGCACAGGGCGATGCCCGGCAGGATGCCCAGTATCCACCCGGCATAAATCGGGTTGCGGGTTATGCGGTACGGACCGCCGGTAACCAGGCGGCCATCCACGCGCCCCGGCTTCAGCGTGGCCCAGGCGTGCCGCACCGTCAGCGTGCCCAGCAGCAGCGCGCACAGCCCCGCAAACGCCCAAACCCAGTGGGGCAGTATTCCCATGCCGAACGCCCCCGGCAAGGCCAGGGTCAACCCCGCCCCGCACAGTTCCGCCAGCAGTGCGGGCACAACGATGCGCGGCCCCGCGCCCCACAGCGAAAGTTCTCCCGGCTCCACCCCGCCCGCCTGCTCATCCTCGTGCGATGGAACCACGCGGGGGATGACCACGCCTTCATTGCCCGCCACCGGCGGCATGACGGTTGTCCCGTCATGGGCTGCACCAATGTCCGGGGCTACGCCTTCGTCGGAAGCGGCGGACTCGCCGCCGGAAAAACGAAAGGAACCTGGCTGCCGGTCGTCCGCCTCGTCAGCCCGCAAGAGAGAAGAGTATTCGTTGGCGATATCCAGATGATCGCGCTTCATGGCGGAACCTCCATATACAAGGGATGTTCACGACTGCACCATACCTGAACCGGGCGGCATCAGGGAAGCCCCCGGTTGCGTCGCCCTTCCGCCATCCCCATGCGCGCAACAACAGCCCCTGCCTGGCCATGTCCGGCACCATCGCAGCACCATCCCGGCACCATCCGCAATATATCTCACCGCACCGTGTACTTTTTCTTCTTTCTCGCCAGACAGATGCTTCGCCTGTCCAGCCTTGCGGACTGCCATGCCACTGACATTCCCGGCACGATCGCCTTGACGCGACGCATCACGTGCATAATTTATCAAGTTACATCTATAAACCTGACACAGGAGTCCCCATGACGCACGACACCGGTCACGACCTGCGATCCTCTTACGCACGGCCTGCGACCCCTGCCGATCGCCTGCTCGACCCCTTTCTGTCCTTCATGCGCATCGAGGCAGCCAGCGGCATCCTGCTGCTTGCCTGCACCGCACTTGCCCTGTTTGCTGCAAACTCCGCCCTCGCCCCTGCATGGCAGGCCTTCTGGCAACACCCCTTTGCCGTGGGGCCGGAAGGCTATGAATTGCGCAAGCCTTTGATTCTCTGGGTAAACGATGGTCTGATGGCCATCTTCTTCTTTCTGGTGGGCCTGGAGATAAAACGTGAAATGCTGGCAGGCGAACTGGCCTCGCCCGCACAGGCGCTACCGCCCATCCTGGCCGCCGTGGGCGGCATGGCGGTTCCGGCGCTGATCTACCTTGCCTTCAACCTGGGGCATCCTTCCGGCATTGCGCAGGGATGGGCCGTCCCCATGGCCACCGACATCGCCTTTGCCCTCGGCGTGCTCTCGCTGGCCGGGGACCGGGTGCCTCTTTCCGTCAAGGTGTTCCTGACCGCGCTGGCCATAGCCGACGACATCGGCGCAGTGCTGGCCATCGCCCTGTTCTACACGGCGGACATTTCGCTGACGGCACTGGGCATCGGCTTTGCGGCGCTTGCCGTTGCCGCGCTGGGGAACAGGCTGGGCGTGGTGCGCACCCTGTTCTATGTGCTGGCAGGTGCGGTGACCTGGGTGGCGTTCCTGAAATCCGGCGTGCATGCCACTGTGGCGGGCGTACTGCTGGCCTTCTGCATTCCCGCCCGTGCGCGGGCCACGCCCGGCGACCTCGTGGACGCCGGGCAGCGCCTGCTGGACACCGTAAAAAATGGCGCGACCGATGGCCACCTGCTGGCCGACGGTCACCGCCATGCCGCAGTGGAAGCCATGGAAACCGCCGCCCGCCACGCCGCCACCCCCTTGCGCAGACTGGAACATGCCCTGGCCCCGTGGGTGGCCTGGGGCATCATGCCGGTTTTCGCCCTGGCCAATGCGGGAGTGGGCATCAGCGCGGATCTGCTGGGAGGACTTGGCAACCCGATAACCCTGGGCGTGGCCGCCGGACTCTTCTTCGGCAAGCAACTGGGGGTACTGGCCGCCGTGTGGCTGCCGGTAAAGCTGGGGTTGGCCCGGCTGCCCCACGGCATGACCTGGCGGCACGTATACGGCGTGGCCCTGCTGGCGGGCATAGGCTTCACCATGGCCCTGTTCGTGGCGCAACTGGCCTATGCCGACACGCGCACGCTGGACTATGCCAAGATCGGCATCCTTACCGCCTCGCTGGTCGCCGGTGTGTGCGGATGGCTGCTGCTGCGCACCACGCCGCGCCCTGCGCAAAAAACCGCGGCGCTCACTTGACAAAGACAGCACTTCGCCATACACACCGTTTTCGCCGCAACGGCGGCCACGTTCCCCGGTGGCTCAATTGGCAGAGCGGGTGACTGTTAATCACTAGGTTGGCGGTTCAAGTCCGTCCCGGGGAGCCAGAAAGACAAGGTCTGCAGCAATGCAGACCTTTTTCTTTGGCACAGCGTACGCGAGTGTGGTCACGACGGCTCCGCTTGCGGCATGTGACTTGCAAAAGCCTGACACACAAACCGGCAAACATGTCCATCAGGGAGCGCGGTGCCAGCCACTGGGGTGCCGCCGCACACAACGGGAGCCATGCATGTGTGGAATAGCAGGGATATACGGCAGGCCCGACACCTCGGCTCTGACACGGATGCTGGCCAGCATCGAGCGTCGCGGGCCTGACGCCCAAGGCATCTGGGAAGACCCCGGCAAAGCCGTGCTCGGCATGCGCCGCCTTGCCGTGCTCGACACCACCACTGCAGGCAACCAGCCCATGCACAGCCCCTGCGGGCTCGTCACCATCGTCTACAACGGCGAAACCTACAATTTCGGAGAATTGCGCGCCAAGCTGGCCGCACGCGGGCACAGCTTCTCGTCCCGCACAGACACGGAGGTCGTCCTGCGTCTGTATGAAGACCAGGGCGACGCCTGCCTTGGGCAACTGGACGGCATGTTCGCGCTGGCCATATACGACCGTCGGCAAGGACCAGGCAAAGAGCGGCTGCTGCTGGCGCGCGACCATATGGGCATCAAGCCCCTGTTATGGACCGTGCAAGGGGGGTGCCTGCTGTTCGCCTCGGAAATGAAGGCCATCATCGCCTCCGGACTCGCGGACCCCGTGGTGGACCCCGGAGCCCTGTGGATGCTGCTGCACCGCGGCTCCGTACCCCAACCCGCCACCATGCTGCGCAACGTGCATATGCTCATGCCGGGGCACAAACTGGTGGCCACCCCGGACGGCGTAACCTGTGAGGCGTACTGGCGCTTCAGCGATCTGCCCGTAGGGGAAGCCGGAAATCTTGCCCCCGAAGAAATGGCGGCTTGGCTGCGGCATACCTTCCGCAAAACCATCGCCGCGCAGAGCGTCAGCGACGTTCCCGTGGGCGCATGGCTGAGCGGCGGCATAGATTCCGCCATTTCCAGCGCCTTTCTGGCGGGGGCCGTGGGGTCCCGGCTGCGCACCTTCTCGCTGGGCATGGACCCGGGAGAAGCCGAAGGCTGTTACGACGAAACCCCCCTGGCGGAACAGACGGCGCGGTTCATCGGCACGCAGCACCAGTCGTTCCGCATCGGCGGAACGCTGATGGAGGCCTGCTTCGATGACTTCGTCACCGCACTGGACCAACCGTGCGTGGATGGGGTGAACAGCTACTTCATTTCGCGCCTGAGCAGCGAACATGTCACCGTGACCATTTCCGGCACGGGCGGTGACGAACTTTTCGCCGGCTATCCGTGGTTCATCGCCATGCAGAAGGCGCAAGGACTGGGCGACCCCGGATTTGCCGTGCATTTCGGTCGGCAGTACTTCGTCATGTCGCCCGAAACCGCGTTGCAACTGCTGCCGCCCCGCCAGTTGGGGCAATTGGGAGACCCGACGGCGCTCTACCTGAACACCGTCACCCGTCCCGACCAGTTGCCCGGTACAGGCCCCGTGGAGCGTACCTCGGTGCTCTGCCTGCGCAGCTACACCCAGAACCAGTTGTTGCGGGACATCGACACCGTGTCCATGCACCATTCGCTGGAAGTTCGGGTACCCTTCCTTGGCCTTCCGCTGGTGCGGGCGGCCCTGGCCCTGCCGCCCGCCGTGAAGCTTGCGCCCGACGCGCGCACCGACGCCCGCACTTACAGGGAGGCAGGCAGCAAGGGCATCCTTTTCGCCATCGCATCCGGCCTGGTACCGCTGGACATCATCGACCGGCCCAAGCGGGGCTTCGCCCTGCCCTTCCGCAACTGGCTGCTCGGTCCGTTGCGCGCACGAGCCGAAGACATGCTGCTCGGCGCCCGGCACGCGGAAGACGGCATGCTGCGGCAGCAGACGGTGGAGCACATGTGGCACGAATTCGTGGCGGGGCGACTGCCCTGGACCCATCCATGGCTGTTGCTGGTATTGCGCACATGGATGCACTCCACCGGAGCGCGGGCCGCCTGATCCACCCGCCAGCGCCCCCGCACTTCCCCCCACGTCTCCGGCACGCGTGCCCGCCCGCATATGGAATACGGGCCATCCCCCTGCCCCTGGCTGTGTCAAACCCCTGACAGCCGACGGCGCGCATAGCAATTCCTTGCCGTCCAGCATCTGCATCGCTTACGCAATAGTTCACGTTCGTTACATATACACCAGAGAACACCCCGCTGGCACCGACCTTGCATAGCCAGCAGCGCCATATCCGTTTTCGCAATCTTACACGGACAAGGGAGTCGCCGCATGCGCAACGTCACCTACATCCATCCTGTCGGCAGCGCAGCCTGCCCGGCCCCCCTGCCGGACACGCCCACCATGCAGACAAGTCCGGTCCGCGCCTATCTGGACGTGCTGCGCATCGGCCTTGACAGCATCGATGAAGCCGCCGTGCTGCGTCTGGCCGAGTGCCTGCGCACCGCCTGGCGTCACAAACGGCATGTGTTCATCTGCGGCAACGGGGGCAGTGCGGCCAATGCCAACCACCTCGCCAACGACCTGCTGTACGGCGCAGGCAGGCAGTGCGGGCGGGGCATCCGCGTGACGGCCCTTGCCGCAAACACCGCAGTGCTCACCTGCCTGGCCAACGACATTTCCTACGCAGACATCTATGCCGAGCAACTGCGCACTCTGGCGGAACCGGGCGACGTGCTCATCGTCATGTCGGGCAGCGGCAACTCCCCCAACGTGGTCAACGCCCTGCATACCGCGCACGAGCGCGGCATGCATACGGCCGCCCTGCTGGGGTACGACGGGGGCCGTTGCCTTGGCATGTGCGACATCGCCCTGCACACCCCCCTGCACGACATGCAGGTGGCCGAGGATGTCCAGGTAGTCATCGGCCACATGCTCATGCGCATCCTGCTGGAACGTGGTTATGAATAGCCCCCGGTACAGCCTGGACGGCCACAAGCTGATTCACCACCCCGACCGGGTGGCGGACTTTCTCGCGGGCCGCGAAATCCAGCCGCTGTATGCGGAAATCTCGCCCACGGCCAAGTGCAACCACCGCTGTCTGTTCTGCAACTTCAACTACCTGGGGCACAGCGGCACGTTCCCGCACGGGCGCATGCCCGACCTTGCGCGCGAACTGGCCGGGGCAGGGGTAAAGGCCATCGTCTTCGCGGGAGCTGGCGAACCCACCCTGCACCCTGACACCTTTCCCGCCGTGGAAGCGGCCAAGGCTGCCGGGGCCGACGTGGCCATGAGCACCAACGGCGCCCTGCTGACGCCCGACATGATCGAGGCCATGGCCCGCACCCTGACCTGGGTGCGCTTTTCCATCAGCGGCGGCACCCCCGAATCGCACACCAGAGTACATGGTGGCCGTTCCGACGATCTGGACAGGGCGCTGGCCAACATCTCGATGCTGCGCGAACGGCGCGAACGCCAAGGCGGGGCCGTCACCATCGGCAGCCAGTGCGTGCTGATCCCGGAAAACCACCGCGACGTGGAAACGCTTGCCCGAACCCTGAAGGCGCACGGTGCGGATTATTTCGTCATCAAGCATTTCTACCCGCACGATGCCAACGCCTACGCACCGGACATGTCCTTCCGCACGCCCGAATACATCCAGTGCCTGGACGAAATGGCCGCCGAACTCACGGGGGACGGATTCTCGTGCATCGTGCGCGACTCCGGCAAGCTCGACCGCACCCGCCCGTACACCATCTGCCATGGCCTGCCCTTCATCCTGTACGTACGCGAGGACGGCACGCTGTACACCTGCTTCTCACATCAGGAAGATCCCCGGACCGCACTGGGCGACGTTGCCGCCCGCCCCTTCGACGAAGTGTGGGCATCCGCCCGCAAGCGCGAAGTGATGGACCACATCGCCCGCAACATCGACAAGAACACCTGCCAGGCCAACTGCCGCCACCACCAGATAAACCTGTGGCTGCACGAACTGTCCACCCCGCCCGCCCACGTCAACTTCATCTAGGACCACGCATGTCGGAAACCATCGTCGTACTGGGCAGCAACTCGTTTTCGGGGTCCCACTTCGTGGCCGCCGCCCTGCGCGCCGGGCATCCGGTCATCGGGGCCAGCCGCTCGGTCGAGCCGCATCCCGTGTTCCTGCCCTATCGTACGGAGCCCGGCCTGCCGCTGCACCGGTTCCGTTTCATGCAGTGCGACATCAACCGACATCTGGACCGCCTGCTGGAAGCCATCGAAGAAACGCAGGCCCCATATGTGGTCAACTTCGCCGCCCAGAGCATGGTGGGGGAGAGCTGGCAGCACCCCGAACACTGGTTCCAGACCAACGTCACCGCCCAGGTCATGCTGCACGACAGGCTGCGCAAACTGCCGTGGCTGCGCCGCTACGTCCACGTCTCCACCCCGGAGGTATACGGCTCCACCAGCGGCACGGTGGTCGAGTCTTCCGCATACAACCCCAGCACGCCGTATGCCGTATCCCGTGCGGCGGCGGACATGAGCCTGGCATCGTTCCACAAGGCCTATGGCTTTCCCGTGGTGTTCACCCGCGCCGCCAACGTCTACGGACCGGGCCAGCAACTGTACCGCATCATTCCCCGCGCGGCCCTGCGCTTTCTTTCCGGGGGCACCCTGCAACTGCACGGCGGCGGGCACTCCGTCCGGTCCTTCATCCATATCGCCGACGTGGTGGACGGCACCCTGCGGGCCATGCGCGACGGCACGCCCGGCCAGGCCTACCACCTCTCCACGCGGGAAGGGGTGAGCATCCGCGACCTGGTGCTGCGGGTGGCCGAACTGACCGGGACCGATTTCGACACCCGTGTGGAAAGCACCGGCGACAGGCTGGGCAAGGACGCCGCCTACCTGCTGGACAGCACAAGGGCCCGCACTGAACTCGGCTGGTCCGACACCCATCCGTTGCAGGATGGACTTGAAGAAACCGTGTCCTGGGTGCGCGGCAACCTCGATGTGCTTTCCCGTCAGGAACAGAACTACATCCACAAGCCCTGAGGCCACCGGAACCATCATGACGCACCCCCATCCCCTGCCCGACGCAGCGGCACTGAAGGCCGAGGCCGCAGCCCTTCGGGCCGACCTGGTCGCGCTCAGCCATCGCACGCGCACCTCGCACCTGGGGTCCGCGCTGTCCTGCGTGGACATTCTGGTGGCCGCGTACCACGGCGGCCTTTCCCTGGGACCGGAACGTGCCGCCGATCCGCTGCGCGACAGGCTGATCCTGAGCAAGGGACACGCCGCCGCCGCTCTGTACCTGACCCTTGGCCGACGCGGCTATTTCCCCGTGGATGCAATGTGCGCCACGTTCAACTGCAACGGGGGGGCCCTGCAGGAACACCCCGGACCGGCCTGCCTGCCGGGCGTGGAGGCGGCTGCGGGATCGCTGGGTCACGGCTTGCCCATCGGCCTCGGCATGGCCCTTGGGGCACGCATCCGGGGCGAGACGTGGCGCACCTGCGTCGTCATGAGCGATGGCGAATGCAATGAGGGATCGGTATGGGAGGCCGCCATGCTGGCCGGGGGGCAGCGTACGGGCAACCTGTGCGCCGTGGTCGATTTCAACCGATGGCAGGCCACTGGCCGTAGCTGCGAGGTCATGGCCATCGAACCCTTCGGTGCCAAGTGGGCCGCATTCGGGTGGAACGTGCTGGAAGTGGACGGGCACGATCCGCTGGCCATCCGCGAAGCCCTTAGCAGCTTCGGGGCTGCGGATGAGAAGCCTCTGGCCGTCATCGCGCATACGGTGAAGGGCAAGGGGGTTTCGTTCATGGAAGACGACAACAACTGGCACTACCGCATTCCCAGCGACGAAGAGGTGCGGCTGGCGCATGGGGAACTGCTGCCATGAGAAACGCCTTTGCCGACGAAATCACCCGTCTGGCCGACGAAATGCCGGAACTTGCGCTACTTTCGGGCGACATCGGCAACCGACTGTTCAACACTTTCAAGGAACGCCACCCCGCGCGCTTCCTGAACTGCGGCGTGGCCGAGGCCAACATGACCGGCGTTGCCGCAGGCATGGCCCTGGCCGGGCTGCGCCCGGTCACCTACACCATCGCCTCCTTCAACACTGGTCGCTGTCTGGAGCAGATCCGGCTGGACCTGTGCTACCACAACCTGCCGGTGGTGGTAGCCGGGGTCGGCGCTGGGCTGTCCTACGCGGGCCTTGGACCCACGCACCACGCGCTGGAGGACATCGGCTGGCTGAGCTCGCTGCCCAACATGACCGTGCTCTGCCCGGCGGACGCCGTGGAAACCCGCCTGGCGCTGCGTGCGGCGCTGCGCCACGACGGCCCAGTTTACCTGCGGCTGGGCAAGAAGAACGAACCCGTCATCCACGCCACGCCGCCGGATTTCCGCATCGGCAAGGGCATCGTGCTGCGCGAGGGTTCCGACGTCTGCCTGCTGGGCGTGGGCACCATCACGCCCGTGGCGCTTGATGCCGCCAACATATTGGCGGAACAGGGTATTTCCGCAAAAGTTGTCAGTCTGCACACGGTCAAGCCGCTGGACACCAAACTGCTGGACGAAAGCTTCCGACGCTTTTCCCTGGTGGCCGTTATCGAGGAGCATGGCCCCAACGGAGGCGCATGGAGCGCCGTGGCCCAGTGGCGAGCCGAAGCGGAAACGGCCACCGCGCGAATGTTGCGCTGCGGCACGCCGGATGCCTTCCTGCACGAGGCGGGTGGACAGGGCTGGGTGCGCGAGCGCCTGGGCCTGACAGCGCAAGCCATCGCCGGACGCGTGGCGAAATCCCTTGCCAAGGGAGACGGCGCATGATCGTCGGCATTGACTTCGACAACACCCTGGCCTGTTATGACGGGTTGTTCCATGCAGAGGCGGTGGCGCGGGGGCTGATCCCCCCGGCCACCCCCACCCACAAGCTGGCGGTGCGCGACCGGCTGCGGGCGCAGGGCATGGAGGATGCCTGGACCGAACTGCAAGGCCACGTCTACGGACCGGGCCTGGCCGCCGCCCGCCCCTACCCCGGTGCGCACGAGTGCATCGCCGCGTTGGTTCGCGCCGATGTCCGCATACATATCGTAAGCCACAAGACGCCCTACCCCTACCTTGGCCCCCGGCACGACCTGCATGAAGCCGCCCGCGCCTGGCTGCGCCAACAAGGCTTCCATACGCCCGGCATGTTGGACCCGGCGGACGTGCATCTGGAACCGACCAAGAACGGCAAGCTGGCACGCATCGCAACGCTGGGCTGCACCCATTTCGTGGATGACCTGCCGGAATTCCTGGCCGACCCGCTCTTTCCCGAAGGAAGCCGGCGCATCCTGTTCACCCCCGAACAAGAAGCACGGCCCGGCAATGATGCCGACGCCCCGATCCCCTTCCGGTCATGGACCGACATCATGGCCCACCTGCTCGGTTTCGTGGGCCAAAGGCAGTAAGGACGGCCATGGCGAGCACGCACGGCGGGCACTCCGCTCCTCTTGCCGGGCTTCCATTCCGGGTGGCCCATGCTGCGGCTGAGCTGGCCAGGGCGACCGGGCTTGGCGACATCACAACCGTCACCGAACTTTCCGGCGGCGCCAACAACAGGGTGCATCGGCTGGACACGCAGCGAGGCACGGCCCTGCTCAAGCAGTATTTCCGGCATGCCCCAATCTCGCCCGTCTCGCCCATCTCGCTAGGCTCGCCTGTTGTAACGGACGCGACGGACACCCCGGAAGGACAAGCCCGCCAGCACGACCGCCTGGGCACGGAGTACGCTTTTCTGCAAGGATGCCTGGCCAGCGGCGTGCGGCGCGTGCCCCGCCCCCTGGGGTGCGACGCAGCGCACGGCATTGCCCTGTACGAATACGTGGTCGGCACGCCGTTGCGTGGACAGGATCCTGACACGGCATCAAGCCAGATTTCAGGCGTGGGGCCGAACAGGGCGGACAGGCCGAACAGGCCGGACGTGGCGGAGGCGGCGGCATTCCTTAAAGACCTGCAACGAGCAGACCGGCGGAATTTTTCCATGGCGCTGGCCGCAGACGCCTGCACCACCACGGCAGACCACCTCGTCGGGGTGGCACGCCGGCTGGAAGCTCTGGAACACGCCCTCGCCGCGCAGGCGGCAGGCGGCGATGCCGTGTCCACCAGCGCAATCGACGCTCCCGACGCAGCTCTGGCCCAGGCCCGGACGTTCCTGCATCAGCATCTGCTGCCCTGGTGGCGCGAAGTCCGGCGCGGCGTTGAAACGGTCGCCGGACCGGACGAACTGGCCCGGCCAGTCGGGCACATCCTGTCCCCGTCCGACTTCGGCTTCCACAACGCCCTGCGTACTCCAGGCGGGCTTGTCTTTCTGGATTTCGAGTATGCCGGGCTGGACGACCCGGCCAAGACCCTTTGCGATTTCGCCTGCCAGCCCGCAGTGCCCGTGCCCGCGCCCCTGCTGGACAGCGCTCTGGAAATGCTGGCGGAAGCCGCCGAACCCGACCCGACACGGCGCGCCATGCTGCTGCGGCGCGTTCGGATGTTGCTGCCGGTGCATCATGTCAAATGGTGCTGCATCATGCTCAACGACTTCAAGACGACGGACGACGCACGCCGTCGCTTCTCGCTCGGCGGCGATGCAGAGTCACGCCGGGTCCTGCAACTGGAAAAAGCCCGCCACTGGCTGAAAACCCGACGGAACACCGCACGAAACGAGGAATCCGATGGCCTACGTTGACTTTCTCACCAGCCTTCACCGCAGCACCAAGCGCGACTACCTGCAACGCATGATCGAATACCCCAAGGCAGAGGCCATCACCATCGCCAAGCGGTACGACCAAGACTACTGGGACGGCGACCGGCGCTTCGGCTATGGCGGTTATCGCTACGACGGCCGCTGGCGCGCCGTGGCTGACGCCATGGCCGCCCATTACGGGCTCAAGCCGGGCCAGAGGGTGCTGGACGTGGGATGCGGCAAGGCCTTCCTGCTGTACGAGCTGACCCAGGCGGTGCCGGGGCTGGAGGTACGAGGCATCGACATTTCCTCCTACGCCATCGAAAACGCCAAGGAAGAGGTGCGCCCCTTCCTGCAGGTGGCCGACGCCGCCAGCCTGCCCTTCGAGGACAACAGCTTCGACCTGGTCATCTCCTTGAATGTGCTGCACAACCTGTTCTGCCAGGACCTCCACAAGGCCCTGCGCGAAATAGAGCGCGTGAGTCGGCAAGACAAGTACGTGGTGGTCGAATCGTACCGCAACGAGCAGGAAAAGGTGAACCTGATGTGCTGGGTGCTCACCGGCGAATGCTTCTTCACCCCGCAGGAATGGCAGTGGTGGTTCGACCTGACCGGATATTCCGGCGACCATTCCCTCATCTACTTCGAGTAGGGAGGCAGCATGATCCCCTACGTCTGCCCCACCCACGGCACGGCGCTTACCGTGCGGCCCGTCCCCGGGCAGCAGCCCGCGCTGGCCTGCCCAGAGGGCTGCGCCTTTTCGCTGCGCGACGGCATTCCCCGCTTCGTTTCGGGGAACAACTACGCCGATGCCTTCGGGCTGCAGTGGAACACCTTCCGCAAGACCCAGCTCGACTCTGTCACCGGCACGGACATTACCCGCAAGCGGCTCACCCGCATGATGGGCGGGCGGATCAACGTGGATGGATTGAACGTGCTGGAGGCCGGGTGCGGCGCAGGACGGTTCACGGAAATCCTGCTGGCGGAAGGGGCGCGTGTGCATGCCGTGGATCTTTCGTCCGCCGTGGAAGCAAACGCGGCCAACTGCGGCAGTCACGACGGGCACAGGGTATGCCAGGCGGACATCCTGCACCTGCCGTTTGCGCCGGGGCAGTTCGACGTGGTTACCTGCATCGGGGTCATTCAGCACACGCCCGACCCGGAAGCCACCATGGCTGCCCTGTGCCGCCAGGTGAAGCCGGGCGGCCTGCTGGTCATCGACCACTACGCCCCGGGTTACCCGGCAACGCCCAACCGGCAGTACATCCGCGAACATCTGCTGCAAATGCCCCCCGAATTCTGCCTTTCTTTCTGTCAGATGCTGGTGGACACCCTGTGGCCCATGCACGATCTGCTGTGGAACAACAGGCAGCACCCTGCGTTCCACCAGTTGCGTTCGCAGTTCCTCAAGTATTCCCCTCTTGTGGACTATCACGACGCCTACGGGGAACTGGGGCCGGACATCCTGCGCAGTTGGGCGTTGCTGGACACCCACGACACCCTCACCGACACCTACAAGCACCTGCGCAGTGCCGAGGAAATTACGGCCTGCCTTGCTGCCAACGGCATGACGGACATCACCACCGCCCTCGCCGGCAACGGCGTAGAAGCACGGGCCAGGCGCTCACCCGGAGCGTAACCCTTACCGGCGGGCACGGCCACCTCGCCACAGGACTGCACGCATGGCACACCACGTCGCCCATACCGCCTCCGGACTCGCCCTGTACGGTGGCCCACCCGTGCGCACCGCGCCGTTCCCCGGTCGCCGCCTGTTCGACGAAGCGGAACTACAGGCGGTGACCGGCGTCTTCCGGCACGCCTGGGAAACCGGACGCGACTTCGGCTATCAGGGACCGTTCGAAGACGCCTACATGCGGGACTTCTGCACCATGCAGGGCGGCGGCCACGCCGATGCCGTGTCCTCGGGCACCGCTTCGGTGCTGCTGGCCCTTGCCGCACTGGATTTGCCGCCCGGCAGCGAGGTGGCATGTTCGCCAGTGACAGATCCGGGCGGCGTTACCCCTATTCTGGCACTGGGGTTGAAGCCAGTGGTGGTGGATGCCGCGCCCGGCGGCTTCAACATGGGGGCGGACGAACTGGCAGCCGTCATCACCCCCCGCACGCGGGCGGTGCTGGTCACCCACGTCGGAGGCATACCCGCCGACATGGAGCGCATCGCGGCGGTGGCTGGCGCTCATGGCCTTGCGGTGGCGGAGGATTGCTCGCAGGCCCACGGGGCGCGCATCAACGGTACTCCGGTGGGCAATTTTGGCGACATTGCCGCGTTTTCCACCATGTTTTCCAAAAACCACGCGTCCGGAGGCTGCGGCGGCATCGTCCATACCCGGCGGGCCGACCTGCACCGCAGGGTCAGAGCCTTGGCCGACCGGGGCAAACCATTCATGGATGAGGACTTCGACCCAAGAAACCCCGGCATGTTCCTGTTCCCGGCGCTCAATTTCAATCAGGACGAACTGTCGTGCGCCATAGGCCGCTCCACGCTGGCGCGTCTGCCGCACACCATCACCCGGCGTCAGGACATCGTGCAGCGCATCACCGAAGGGCTTGCGGATTCCACCGTGCTCTCGCCGCTGCCCGTGCCGTCCGGCATGGAAAGCTCGCCGTTTTTCCTCACCGTGCGGGTAGACACGCACCGGCTGCGCACGGACAAGCTGGAATTTGCCCGGGCGGTGCAGGCCGAGGGCATCCCCCTCAACCCCGACTACCGCTACGTGCTGGCAGAATGGCCGTGGCTTGCCCCCCATTGCGCAACACCTCCGCATACCCCCAACGCTTCAAGCTTTCGCCAGCAATCCTTCAACCTGCTCTTCCACGAACGCTTCAGCGACGCCGACGCCGATGACATCGTCACCGCGCTGCTGAAGGTAGAAGCCGCGCTGGCAGGATGACCCCATGTCTCATTCCGTCATTTCCCCGCTGGCCAGGATAGGCCGCAACACCCGCATCCATGACTTCGTGAACATCTACGGCGCCTGCACCATCGGCGACGGATGCGTCATAGGCGCCTTTGTCGAGATCCAGCCCGGCGCGGGCATCGGCAACGGCGTCAAGGTTTCGAGCCACACCTTCATCTGCGACGGGGTGACAGTGGAAGACGAGGCCTTCATCGGCCATGGCGTCATGTTCACCAACGACCGGTTTCCGCGCTCCGTCTTTGCGGACGGAACCCCCGTGACGGCGGCCACCACTCCTGTCGTGCCCACACGCATATGCAGGCGGGCCGCCATCGGCAGCGGTGCAACCATCCTGTGCGGCATCACCATCGGCGAAGGCGCGCTGGTGGGTGCGGGCAGCGTGGTGACCAGGGACGTGCCCGCCGGTGCGCTGGTGGCAGGCAACCCGGCAAGGGTGGTCCGTTTCCTGCATGAAACCCCGCAATCAGAATAGAATCCGCAATTTTCCGACACGAGGACGACATGACCGACAACAGGACGTTGCAACCCCACAACCAGATACTCTTCGACGAATACGAATCCCTCGGCCCGGTGCAACTCGGCCCTTACTCCAGCTACACATGGCGGCACGACCCTCGCCACCTGTTCTTCACCCTTGCCCGGTACAAGTTCTGCGCCAAATTGTTGCAGGGCTGCCGGGCCGTGCTGGAGATCGGCTGCGGCGACGGCGTGGGTGCCCCCCTGCTGTTGCAGGCTGTGGATTCGCTGCACGGCGTGGACCTGGAGCCCGCCGTCATCCAGGACAACAGGCGGCGCAACACCTTTGGCGAACGCCTGACCTACGAAGTGCTGGACATGACTGCCGGCCAGCCTGCGGGCAGCTTTGACGCCGCCGTGTCGCTGGACGTCATCGAACACATTCCCCCCACCCTCGAAGACGTCTTTCTGGCCAACCTTGTGGCGCCGCTTTCGCAGAACGCCACCTGCATCATCGGCACTCCCAACATCACCAGCCAGCAATATGCCAGTGAGAACAGCAGGGCCGGGCACATCAACCTGAAGGATCACGCCACGCTGCGCCAGTCATTGGAACGGTACTTCCACAATGTCTTCATCTTCTCCATGAACGACGAGGTGGTGCATACCGGCTACTATCCCATGGCGCACTTCCTCATGGCGCTGGCCACGGGCCGCAGGTGACGCCATGCGCTGGCTTGCGCGCCTGCAAAGTCTGAACGCACCCCAGGCAGCCAACCTGCTGGAGGCGGCGCACCCCGGCGTTGCCCAGGGGCTGCCCGGTAGCGTCGCCATCGTCGGTGCAACGCACCTTGGCGAGGCCACGGCACGCGCCTGCGCGGCCTGCGGCATCGTTGTGGCTGGCGTTTGCGACGACGCCCCGGCCCGGCAGGGCACGCACGTGGCCGGGCATCTGGTGCGCCCTTCCGCCTGGCTGGATGAGTTGGATCGCAACACTCCCGTGGTGCTGGCTACCCACCGCCTGCTGGGACTGTCCACCCGCCTGCGAAGCATGGGCTTCAGCCATGTGTGGCCGTTCGCGCTGCTGGCGCTGCGCTGGCCCAACCAGTTCACACCGCACCCGTTCTACGAGGGCCTGCACACCGATCTGCTGGACAACGCGGACAGGCTTGCACGGCTGGACGCCCTGCTGGCAGACGACCTTTCCCGGTACACGCTGGATGCGGTCATTGCCTTCCGACTGACGCTGGATGTCGCCCATCTTGCACCGGTGCTGCGTCCGGACGCCTACTTTCCGCCGGACATCCTGGCGCTGCACGACGACGAGACCTACGTGGACGGCGGCGCCTTCACCGGCGACACCATCCGCGACTTCCTCGCCCACACGGGCGGAAGGTGCCGCAGCGTGGTCGCCTTTGAGCCGTCTCCTGGCACCTATGACCAGTTGCAGGCCGCCTTTGCCGACCATGCCGAAGTGAAATGCCTGCAAGCCTGCCTCTATTCGCGCGACACGGAGTTGCGCTTTGGCGGCACCGACGCGCGCGATGCATCCATTGCGACCGGGGAGGGCGAAACCTGCCCGGCCCGATGCATCGACACACTGCCAGAAGCCCCGCAGGTGAGCCTGATCAAGCTGAACATAGAAGGCGCAGAGGCTGACGCCCTGCGCGGCGCGCAACATACCATCAGGCGCAACGCCCCCAAGCTGGCCGTGGCTGCCTACCACCGCCCGGACGATCTCTGGCGGCTGCCGGAACTGGTGCGCGAAATGCAGCCCGGTTACGCGCTCCACCTGCGCCAGCACGACGGCGGCATCATCGAAACGGTGCTGTACGCCACAGTCGAATCCATCCGGCCCCATGTCCCGAAGGAGACCGCCCCATGCGTATCCTGCTCATGACGTCCTTTTCCGGCGTAGGATTCAACAACGCCCCGCCCATCGGACTCTACCGGCTCAAGCACCACCTTGAACTGCATGGTTTCGCCTGCGATGTGCTGGATCTTTCGCTCGACACCCCCGAAGCGTTCATCGCACGGGCCGCAGCAGGCGACTACGCCGTCGTCGGCATGAGTGTCTCGCATTACCACATGCAGGCGGACATCATGCTGCTCGAACGCTTCCGCGCGGCCACAGCGCATCTGCCGTGCCTGTACCTGGCGGGCGGGCAGGAAGCGACCTACAACTACGAGCAGTGGCTCGACGCCGGGATGGATGCGGCCGTACTGGGGTATGGCGAGCACCCTCTCCTGGCCGTGGTCCAGCGCCTGATCGACACGTCCTCACCCGACGCCGCCTGCCTGCGGGGCATTCCGGGGGTCGCCACGCGCATCGGGGGCGAGACAGTCGTCACCCCTGCCCTGCCCGTCACCCACGATGATTTCGTCCAGTTGACCCTGACGCAGGTGCTGGGCACACACATTCCCTACGACCGGTATTGGCAGCAGGCCCGCGACGGGGCTGACGCATTGAACTTTCGTTCCAGCGTATTCATCCCCGAACTTGTGCGGATCTACACTTCAAGCCACTGCCCCAACCGTTGCGGATTCTGCAGTTCGCACCGTTTCCTTTCCGCCGCGCAAGGCAGCAAGGCGAAGCTGTGCATGCTGGATGCCAGCCAGGTATTCCTGCTTGTGCTGCATTACGTGCGAACATACGGAGCCCGGGGCTTCCTGTTCAGCGACGACGAGTTCCTGGTGGCGCGTGATCGTGCCCGTCACTTCTGCGAACTGGTCATCGAGGCCAAGCGCAACGGCTCCCTGCCTCTGGAGACATTGTTCAACTGTCAGGCCCGGGTGGCCGACTTCCTGACATCCCATACCGCAGACAACGTGGACCGGGAGTTCATGGCGCTGCTGCATGAGGCCGGATTCCACAGCGTGAGCTTGGGCGTGGAGTCGTTTTCCGAACGCCTCCTTGCTACGCCGGTGATGAACAAGACCGGGTTCACGGAAGAAAATGTCATGGACATCGTTTCCGCCATGCTGGAAACGGGCATCATCCCTCAGGTCAACATCATCCTCTTCGTCCCCGACACGACCAAGCAGGAGATCATGCACAACATGCATCGGGGGATGCAACTCATCGACATGGGCTGCACCACAGCCGTGACCACCAACCTGTTCTGCATTCCCGGCGCCCCTGCCTGCGGAGACAGCAACTATCCACATACGGCCATTCCCCATCACTGCGTCGCATCCGGGAAGACCATCCACATCTCGGGCAACTTCATTCCCCGCACCCCCGACATAGCCGCCGTGGCAGAAGCCCTGCCGAAAGCGCAGGAGGCCGAACTGGCCACCTTTCGCGCACGCGCGGCATGGCCCTTTGAAAAGGTTCACAAGACCATGCTGGGCATCATCACCTTCATCGCCGTGGCCCGCTTGTTGGGAGAACAGGACCAGGCAGAAGAATGGTGCCACAGGCTGGACGACTTCGCGCGGGATCTCACCCGGGAAGCCCAGTCGGGCGTGCATGGCCTGCCGGAGCCGCATTCCCTGCATCCGTAACCGGAAACAAGACAGCAGGGTGTGTCGATCGCTGATGCCCCGACGCTACGCAGAACATTGGAGATCTTCATGCATGCCAGAAAAATCCGCTCAATCCTGCTCATGCAGCCCAACTACACCCTGCTCGGCAAGCGCAGTTGGCCGCTTCCGCCGTACAACCTCGCCTTGCTCAATGCATGCCTGGGCAAGAGGTGGTCTTGTGACATCGTGGATTTCAACTACGCTCCGAGCACCGAGGAAGAAATGCGCGCGGAATTGCGCGCCAAAAGACCCGACGTCGTAGGCATCACCTCGTTTTCCACAGAATACAGCCCGGAAGTGCATTATCACGCGAAGCTGGTGCGGGAAGAACTGCCCGAGGCGATCATCATTGGTGGAGGAGCCTACCCTACCGTGCTCCCTGACGAAGCCGCCAAGGACCCCAATGTGGACTATTGGATCATCGGCGAGGGGGAGTACCGCTTTCCAATCCTGCTTGATGCCCTGGAAAAGGGGATCGATCCCGCCGGGCAGGATGGCATAGCATGCCTGCGGAACGGCAAGGCGCACGTTACCCCCATGGCGTCTTTCATAACCGACCTCGACGCCATCCCTTTCCCCAATTACGGAGCCTTGGATCTACCACGTTACGGCGCATCGCCTATCCAATATTCCCATTGCCTTGTCACACGGCAGTACCCGTACGCGGTAACCATCACCTCGCGCGGGTGCCCGTACAAGTGCATCTTCTGCGCGGGGCGCACGGTCAGCGGCACCAAGGTGCGCATGCGCAGCGCCCGGAACGTGCTGGACGAGGTGCGCTGGATGCAGGACGTTCACGGCATCCGCGAAGTCATATTTCTCGACGACCATTTCCTGTTCAACAAGCAACGCGCTACCACCATCATGGAGGGCCTGCGCGACGACCACCCGGACATGACGTGGAAATGCGCCAACGTGGCCATCTTTTCTCTCAACGAGCAACTGCTTGACCTGAAGCGCGAAAGCGGCTGCTATCAGATCACCGTATCCATAGAAAGCGGCGACCAGGACGTGCTGAGCAAGATCATGCGCAAGCCCATCAACCTGGAACATGCAAAGCGCATGGTCCGCCACGCGAAAGCACTGGGTTTCGAGGTCATCTCCAACTTCGTCATCGGCCTGCCCGGCGAAACCTGGGAACAGATACGGCGCACCTTTGCCTTTGCCGCAGAACTCGACATAGACCTCGTCAATTTCCACATCGCCACCCCGCTGCCCAAGACGCGACTGATGGACATCTACAAGGAAATGGGCTTAGTGGACGACGACACCGCCGTACTCGGCTACACCAAGGGCATCATCCGCACCGAAGAATTCACGTCGCTGGACCTCCAGATACTGCGCGCCTACGAGTGGGATCGCATCAACTTCCACAGTCCCGAAAAGGCACAGCGCATCGCCCGGCTGGAAGGCATCGGCCCGGACGAGGTCCGCGACTGGCGCATCAATACCCGCAAGGCCCTTGGGTCCACCCTCGGCTGGACCCACACCCCCGGAACACGAACGCACGCCCCCACGCCATGAACACCACCGCCATCAAATTCCCCCGCCGCATGACGGCCGCCATACTGGAAACCCTTCGCGCCCTCCTCGTCATCGACGAAGTGGAACTGCCGGAGCAACTCGACTACGGCCAGGTGCTGGTCAAGGTGCTGTACAGCGGCATATGCGGTTCGCAGCTTGGTGAAGTGGACGGCGTGAAGGGCGAAGACAGGTATCTGCCCCACCTGCTCGGCCACGAAGGCGCGGGCGACGTGTTGCAGACGGGCCCGGGCGTGCGCCACGTCAAACCGGGCGACAGGGTGGTGCTGCATTGGCGCAAGGGGGCTGGCATCGAGGCTGCGCCCGCCCGCTATACATGGCGCGGCAAGCCGCTGAACGCTGGCTGGGTGACCACCTTCAACCAGTACGCCGTGGTTTCAGAAAACCGGATCACCGCCGTGCCTGCGGACAGCGATACAACGCTGCTGCCGCTGTTCGGCTGCGCCGTGACCACCGGGTTCGGCGTGGTGACCAACAACGCCCGCGTACGCATCGGCGAATCCGTGGTGGTGTTCGGCGCCGGGGGCGTGGGGCTGAACGTGGTGCAGGGCGCGGCTTTGGCCGGGGCAAACCCGGTCATCGCGGTGGATCTGCACGACAACCGCCTGGCCCTTGCCCGTCAGATGGGGGCCACCCACTGCATCAACGGCACACGCGAAGACGCCGCCGCACGCATCCGCGACATCATCGGCCCGCGCGGCGCGGACGTGTGCATCGACAACACCGGCAACACGTCCGTCATCGCCACGGCGTACACCCTCACGTCGGCGCGCGGACGCACCGTTCTCGTGGGCGTGCCCAGGGCCGGGGACAACGCATCGCTGCACACCCTGCCGTTGCACTTCGGCAAGGTGCTGACCGGCTCTCATGGCGGCGAAGCGGAACCGGCGGAAGACATCCCCCGCTATCTCGGCATGCTGCATGCCGGACGGCTGTCACTGGCCCCGCTCGTTACCGAACGGTACCCGCTGGCGGACATCAACGCCGCCATGGACCGCATGCGCAGCGGTGAGCTGGCAGGGCGCTGCCTTATCGACTGCCACACCGAAACGTCCTAGCGAGTCCGTCATGCAACTTTCCTCATGCTCCGCAGCCACCCTGGCCGCCATAGAGGCGAATCGCGCCGGGAAACGCGTGGTGTTCGTCTCCGGCAACTTCAACATCATCCATCCGGGGCACCTGCGCCTGCTGGGCTTTGCCCGTGAGCTCGGCGACATCTTCGTGGTTGGCGTGTTGCCGGATGGCTCCGCTGGCGCCTATGCCCCTGCCGCCCTGCGGCTTGCCAGCGTGCAGGCGCTGAGCATGGTCGACCATGCCCTGGAGTTGGAGGATCCGCTGCCCGTGTTCCTGCGGGCCCTGCGACCGGACTTCGTGATCAAGGGCAAGGAACACGAGGACGGCAGCAACCCCGAAGAAGAAGTGCTGCTCGAAACCGGAGGCAAGCTGTTGTTCACCTCCGGCAACATCGCACTCTCCGCCAACGACCTTATCCTGAACGCCTACAATGACCTGCATACCATTGTGAAGCCGCTGGACTTCCCCACCCGGCACGGATTCTCTCCCCGTTCGCTGGTGGCTCCGCTGGAACGGATGCGGGGAATGCGGGTATGCGTCGTGGGCGATGTCATCGTCGACGAATACATCACCTGCGACCCCCTGGGCATGTCGCAGGAAGACCCGACCATCGTGGTCAGCCCTGTGGGCACGGACAGGTTTCTGGGTGGCGCGGGCATCGTCGCGGCCCACGCGGCGGGGCTTGGGGCAGAGGTAAGCCTGTTTACCGTCACCGGGCACGACGATGCAGCGGACTTCGCGGCGGAGCGGCTGAAAAGCTACAACGTCCGACCGTTCATTCTTATCGACCCGACCCGGCCAACCACGCTGAAGCAGCGTTACCGCTGCCAGAACAAGACCCTGCTGCGGGTAAGCCACCTGCGCCAGCACGCCATAGACCGCGCCCTGATGCGCGGCGTCTACAACACCATCCAGCCCGTGCTGGACAAGGCCGACCTGCTGATATTCTCCGACTTCAACTATGGTTGTCTGCCGCCGCAACTGGTCAACGTGCTGACCGCCGAGGCCGGAACGCGGGGGGTGCTCATGGCGGGCGACAGTCAGTCCTCGTCGCAGGTGGGTGACGTGTCGCGCTTCCGCAACACGGCCCTGCTCACCCCCACGGAGCGCGAGGCGCGCCTTGCCCTGCACGACTTTGAATCAGGCCTGGTAGTGCTGGCCGACAAGCTTTGCAAGAAGGCCTCCGCGCGCAACGTGGTCATCACTCTGGGCGAGGCCGGCATGCTGGTCTATTCGGCGGAAGGGGACAGGGACAGGACCACTGACCGCCTGCCCGCCATGAACACAGCCCCGCGCGACACTGCCGGGGCAGGCGATTCGTTCCTGACTACCGCGTCCATGCTGCTCGCCAGCGGTTCCGACATCTGGAAGGCCGCGTATCTGGGGTCCATAGCGGCCGCGTTGCAGGTGGGGCGCACGGGCAACACGCCGCTCACCCACGAAGAATTGCGGCGCGAACTGCTCAACGAAAGCTGCACGCTCTAGCCGCTGATCCGTCCTTCCCTGTCCCGACGGCCTTCAGACCAGGCCCCGTTCCGCATCGCGCAAGGCTTGGGCGTAGCTTTCCGGCGTGCCTATGTCCCGGTGGTAGGTGTCGTTGCGAAATGTGGCGATGCGCCCCAGCAGGCGAGGAATCACGTGCAGGCTGATATCCGGCGTATCGACGTCGCAGGACGCCACCACGTCCAGCACTTCCGGCTCCATGATGTACACGGCGCCGTTGGCAAGGTCGCCGGGCGGGTTCCGGACCTTCTCGTGAAAGGCCGTCACCACCCCCCTGCCGTCCAGATCAAGGATGCCGCAGCTTTGCGGCGTGGGTGTACGGAACGTCATCATGGTCATCACGCAGCCATCCGGGCGGCGGGCATGCGCCAGGCGAAAGGCCCCCACGTCGAAACTCGACAGGTTGTCCGCGTGGACCACCATGAACGGTCCCGCGCGCAGGCTGGCCGCATGCCTGTGCAACGTGCCCGCAGTGCCCAGCAGCACGGCCTCATGCGCCAGCAGCACCTGCCCCCGCCACGGTGAATCTTGCACGAATGCCCGCACCGCCGCCGCGTGATGATGGGTATTGACGATGAGCGGCGCCACACCCCCCTCCCCCAGCAGACGCAGCCAATACCCCAGCAGCGGCATGCCCCCCACGGGCACGAGGCATTTGGGAATGTGCTCGGTCAGCGGGCGCAACCGCGTGCCCAGACCTGCCGCCAGCAAGAATGCTGGCAGGGGGGGAAGGCGGAGATCAGACACGCGCGGCCTCCTGGTCCTGCGCCACCCGCTGGGCCTGAATCTTCTGCAACAGCAGCAGGTAGTCACGCTTCCAGCGGTATACGTATTCCGCAGGAAACCGGTCGCGGTACTCCGGCGAGCGCATCAGCGACTCCGCATTGTTGATGATGCGCAGCATCACGCTCATGTCGCGCGAAATCCGGGCGCTATAGCAGTCTACCGCGTACCCCACGCGCACCACGGGGTCGGGGATGTAGCAGGCCCCATATTTGAGGGCCATGGCGCGCGCGGCAAAGGTGTCGCTCCAGGAAAGCAGATCTTCCCGAAAGCCGCCAACCTCCACCAGCGCGTCGCGCCGCCACAGTGTGCCTGCCCCCAAGCTGTGGTTGGGGGCATGCGTCATCATGTACTCGTCCAGAAAGCGCCGGGGCGAGACGTACTGTTCGGCGCGCCAGCAGTCTATGCCTACAACCTTCTCCACGCCGGTCACCTCATGCACGATGCGCATGGGGCCGCAGATTACTCCGGCATCCGGGTAGGCTTTCGCCAACCGCATGGCCTTTTCAAAGTACCCTGGCAACGGCGCGTCGTCGGCGGCCAACAGATGCAGCCACGTACTGTCCACCAGTTCACGCCACATGCGCCCGGCAATCAGGGCACCTCGGTTTACACCGCCTTCCACAAGGCGAATCACCGGCCAACGCTTCTGCAACTTCCTGATGACCTGAACGCTGTCGTCCGTCGAACCGTCGTCATAAATGACGACTTCACCGGGCTGTACGCTCTGGGCCATCACGCCTTCCAGGGCGCGCTCTATGCAATGCCCATGGTTGTAATTCGGGATAAATGTACTGAGCATATTCCGCATACGGGGATGAACCTCTCTGTAAACTGCGGGCATGTGGAAAACGCCGGACATGCCATGGGCGGCAGACACGCCGGGGTGGGCCGCGTTCTGATCGGCAGCCGCAAGCCTGAATGGCGTCAAGACGCTGGCCGCTACCAAGCCAAAAATAATTTATGCAAATTTCACGCCATCCGACAGGCACGCATCACGCCAGCGAAATTGCAACCTACCCCAAAGCAAGCCTCCAAAAAGACGGCATGTGCCGCCTGAAAAACTGCCAAAGCCATTTTTACGTCCTTCAGAACAAACATCTCACCGCACAAAGAACTACATATGCGTAAAAATACTACCAAGCCAACATAATACGATTTGCAACAACCACCATTCTATATATCATTAAATAATTATCCAACCGCAATAAACCTTTAATACAAAAAATATTGTCCGCAATGAATGTTTAGATAGAAAATATAAAATTCATCTGGGGACCAAAGCCCTCTCCAACTTCATGTCAAACATCGGCCTGCGCTCCATGGGGAGGAAGAAAGATGTGCATGTAACGAACGTGCTTACGCTGCATCAACACCTATTTGCCCCGTTTGTGCTGAGCTAGTTATTACCTGACAGTAGGCCCTCCGAAAGGAAGTGGTCATGCCGTGCCCGACTGGGGTAGCGATGAGGTTGCGAAGCTTCATCAACCACCAGCAAGGAGACCGACATGACCACTGGCAAGAAGGTAGCACGAAGGAAGTTGAGTCTGCTAGAGCTTGCAAGCGAGTTGGACAACGTAAGTAAGGCGTGCCGCATCATGGGATATTCGCGGCAGCAGTTCTATGAAATCCGACGCAATTACCAGACGTTCGGAGCTGAAGGGCTTGCGGACCGTCTGCCGGGACCACGAGAACCGCACCCGAACCGGGTGGACGAGGCAACGGCGGAAAGAATTCTGGCGTACAGCCTTGAATTCCCGACGCATGGCCCGGTGCGCGTGGCCCAACAGTTGGTTTTGCAAGGTGTTCAGGTCAGTTCCGGGGGCGTGCGGGGCGTCTGGAGCCGCAACGGGATGTTGACCCGACATGAGCGGCTGCTGCGCCTGGAGCGGCATGTACGAGATACCGGAATCGCACTGAATGACGACCAGGTTCGCACCTTGGAGCGGTTCAGCCCGGAATTCCGGGAGCGCCATATCGAAACCCGGTGCAGCGGGGATCTGGTGGCCGTGGATACGTTTTTCGTAGGTACGCTGAAAGGCGTGGGGAAAATCTATCTGCAATCGGCCATCGACTGCCACAGCCGCTACGCCTTCGGCAGGCTGTACACCAGCAAGCTGCCGGTTACGGCGGTACACATGCTCAACGAGTCCGTGCTGCCCTTTTTCGAGGAGCACGACACGCCGGTCGTCACTGTGCTTTCGGATAATGGCCGGGAATTCTGCGGGCGTCCCGACAGACACCCCTACGAACTATTCCTGCAACTGGAAGGTATCGAGCACCGGACAACCCGCGTCAGACGCCCGCAAAGCAATGGTTTTGTGGAGCGGCTGCACAGAACATTGCTCGACGAGCATTTCAGGATTCAGGGGCGCAGGAACTGGTACGAGTCCTTGGACGAAATGCAGACGGACCTCGACGCTTACCTGCACCACTACAACCACGAGCGGGCACACCAAGGCAGAAACATGAACGGTCGGACACCCCACCAAGCTTTCCTTGATGGCCTTCCCGAGGGCCATCCGGAAGAGGGCAACGAAGGGAAGCAGGCAGCCTGATCAGCAACCCGCCGGGCACGGCAGTGTCAGGTGAATACTATCTCTGTACACCCCGTTGATCTTCGATATGCCCTAATAATCATCCAAACTATTTCGCGCGCAGACTCCCCACTGAGGTCGGAGGGGGGGGGCCAACGGCAGGTTCACGACGCGGGCCGACCAAACCGAGCGCCATCAATACCCGGATCGGCATCGGTGCCTGCTCCCATGAATTCGCGCATCACACAGTTCAGGTGCCAGCGTGTATCTTGCGCGTTACTAGCACTCCGCAGCTCCACCCTACTACCGACAGCCCCCCCTCTCCATGTCCTCATATTTGTATGTCAGGCCACATCCTCGCCCTACCATCCCCACTCCTACCTCCTTGACATTTTTCCCGGTGGCGCCCCCAACCACCTACCACTCACTATCCATCAGAAAAAAAACGCCTTCCCATTACCTCCAGCATAAAACCCACTACGTACGAGCGATTGCGCACAGCCTTCGTCAATAGACACTCATCAATGCCTAGTGCTAGACACAAGACCACCCGATATCAGGAACACTCACCTATTGAATGAGGGAGAGGGCAGAGATGGTCTCGCAGAGCATCCGTACGACCATGCTCGTCATCATTGCTGGCGTTGTATTATTGATACAATCTGCGCTGGTCGTGGTGGTGGCAAAAACCGGCTATGACGACGGCCTGGCGGAAAAGAAGCGCGAAATGCGCCTTATGGCCGAAACTATTTCCAAATCCGTGTCCGACTTCGGCCTGCGCCAGGTGGACATGATGCGCGGCGTGGCGAAAGTGCCCGTATTGCGCCAATACCTGCAAGGCGACGCATCGCTCGAAGGAGCGGCGACGGACGTGATCAACGCCATGTCCCAGGCCGCGCCGGGGGTGAACACCTACTACCTGTTCAACGCGCAGGGCAGCCAGGTCATCCTGCGCACGCAGGGCAAGGCAAGCAAGCCCAACCATCTGGCCGACCGCGAATACGTCAAGGCAACCCTGGCCGGCAGGGAAGGCTACAGTTCCTCGCCCACCAAAAGCCTGGCCACGGGCAAGCTTATCGTCAGCGTCACCGCCCCCATCTTCGACGATGCGGGCCGGGTGCTGGGGGGCGTGGGCATGTCCTACGCCATCGACGGACTTGTAGACAACTACATTGAATCTCTGAAAATCGGCAACACCGGCCGCCCCTTCTTCCTTTCGCCCAAGGGCATCGTCATCGGCCATGCCGACGATTCCATGATCCTCAAGGACATTTCCGGCAACCCCGGCGTTCCCGAAATGATCGCCGCGCCCGAAGGCCAGAACACCATCACGCGCGATGGCCGCGAAAAATTGCTTACCTGGACCCGCGTACCCAACTGGACGTGGATCCTCGGCATCACCATGGACATGGACGAAATCGTCGCCCCCGCCGTGGCCCAGCGCAATTACATGATCGTCATGGGCATCGCCGCCATCGTGGCGCTTATCGGGGTAAGCCTGTTCGCCCTCGACCGCATCGCCGTGCGGCCCCTCAAGCGCCTGGAAGGCTACGCCTCCAACGTGGCCGGTGGGAACCTGGACGACACGCTGGACCTTGCCCAGCGCAACGAGATCGGCAAACTGGCCGACAGCCTGCGCACCATGGTGACCAGCCTCAAGGGCAAGATTTCCGAGGCGGACGCAAAGACACGCATGGCCAATGAAGAATCGGCCCGTGCAGCCAAGGCCGGACGCGAGGCAGAAGAAGCCCGCGCCGCCGCCGAACGCGCCCGCGCCGAAGGCATGTTGCAGGCGGCCGCCAAGCTGGAAAGCGTGGTGGAAATCGTCACCTCCGCTTCCGAGGAACTGTCCGCCCAGGTCGAACAGTCCAGCAAGGGCGCGGAAAGCCAGAGCGCCCGCGTGGGCGAAACGGCCACCGCCATGGAAGAAATGAACGCCACGGTGCTGGAAGTTGCGCGCAACGCCTCGCAGGCCGCCGAATCGGCAGAAAACGCCAAGGGCAAGGCCGAGGACGGAGCCAGCATCGTCACCAACGTGGTGCGCAGCATCGCAGAGGCGCAAACCCAGGCCATGTCGCTCAAGGAGGACATGCAAAGCCTTGGTTCGCAGGCGGAAGGCATTGGTCAGGTCATGAACGTGATCACCGACATCGCCGACCAGACCAACCTGCTGGCGCTGAACGCAGCCATCGAGGCGGCCCGTGCGGGCGATGCCGGACGCGGTTTTGCCGTGGTGGCCGACGAGGTGCGCAAGCTGGCGGAAAAGACCATGAACGCCACCCGCGAAGTGGGCGACGCCATCCGCAACATCCAGCACGGCACCCGGCGCAACATCGACAATGTCGAGCAAGCGGTGCAACTCATCGACACCGCCACCGGGCTGGCCAACAAGTCCGGCGACGCGCTGCAATCCATCGTGCAACTGGTGGAAGTGACCTCGGAGCAGGTGCGGTCCATCGCCACGGCAGCAGAACAGCAGTCCGCCACCAGCGAGGAGATCAACCACTCCATCGAGGACATCAGCCGCATCTCTGCCGAAACCTCCGACGCCATGCGTCAGTCGTCCTCGGCGGTGACAGAACTGGCCCGCCAGTCGCAAGCGATGAAGTCCGTCATTGATGCCATGAAGCGCGAGGGTGCCGCCGGGTAGGCCGATACCCGCCCGCCGGGCGTGTGCCCGGAGGCATCCCACTGCATCCCGGAAAAGCCGCAGGGCCGGGACGGCACATCACCGCCGTTCCGGCCCTTTTCCATTACGGCGCGCCCTGCCCGCATGCCGCCCCTTCCCCGCAGTTCCGTCCCGCCGCCGTTGTTGTTGACCAACACTGCCCGGGGCTTATACATGGCGGTACGGAGCATGCGCCGCGCCATACGGCGCACACGCCCGCGCCCACAACCCGAAGCCCGCAGGAGGCACCATGAAACGCATCATCCCGGCAGCCATCATGCTGCTGTGCGCCGCCACGGCCCAGGCCGACGACAAGTTCTCCGCCATGGACAAGGACGGCAACAACAGCGTGACCTGGGAGGAATTTTCCGCCGCGTTCCCGCAGATGAAAAAACCCGCCTTCGACGCCGTCGACACCGACAACAGCGGCGCCATCTCGCACGAGGAATGGGACGCCTTCCGCGCCCACCACGGCCAGGGCGGCATGGGCATGGGCGGCAGCATGGGCCCCAAGGACATGCAGGGCAAGGAAATGCCCCCGAACATGCCCAAGGGCATGGGGGGTATGGGGGGCATGGGCGGCACGGGTTCCGCCCCGCTGATCCAGCCCCCGTCCAAGTAATCGTCGCCGCGCGCGGCAGGGCGCGCTGCGCTCCCCTGAAAATGCGAAACGGGCCGACATGTCGTCGGCCCGTTTCCTTTCACGCGTGGCGTAACCATGTGCAGGCACGCATGGCGCCCCTGCCCGGTCTGTCATCCGGTCATGCCTCCGGTCCGTCGTCCGGTTGCGTCCCCGCGCCCGTCGGTTGGGGGCCGCGCTGCATCTTGCGCAGTTCGTGCTCCAGTTGATTCAGGGCGTCCATCAGCAGCATGAACACAGGGCGCGTCTCTTCCGCGCCCGTCGAGCGGGTGCGCAACTCCAGCCGTTCGGCCATCAGGCGCACCCGTTCCGCCCCGATGGCCTCCGCTTCCAGGTGCAGCAGGTGCGACAGGGCGATGAGTTCCACGCGGCTGCCCCGGTCCATGGCCGACCACAAGCTTTCACGCAACGTGCCAGACTGGCGCAGGAAACGCAGTGAGGCCTCGTCGCCGCTCGCCTGCAGCGCGGCTGCATTGAACACTGGCGCCTCATCCACAGGCGCAGGCGCAGCACGGCGCAGGGTATCCTCTCCCGCGCCGCCCACCATGCCTTCCACGGCAGCCAGCAACGGCTTCAGGCGCAGCGGCTTCAAGGCCACGGCCACGCCGCCTGCCGCATCCAGCGCGGGCTGATCCACCCCGGCGGGATCGCCGGTCATGAACAGCACCGGCACATCGGCGGGGGTGGCCGCATCCGTCAGGTGGCGCAAGTCGCGCACCACCTGCACGCCATCCATGTCGCGCGGATGCGCATCAAGAACGACCAGATCGAAACGTTGCGTGCGCGCCGCCTCCAGCGCCCCATGTCCGGTCACGGCGGTGACAGGGTCATGCCCGCCCCGCGCCAGAGCGCGGCTGACGGCGTGACGGTTCACGTCATCCGACTCCACCAGCAGAATCCGCAGCGGCTCTGCGGCCACCAGTTTTGGCGGGGACGTAAGCCGCCCACGCATGGCAGCGCGCTTGCCGTGGACCGGGTGATCCTCTGCAACAGGGCAGGAGCCGGACGGCACGCCAAGCAGATCGTCGGAAAAGGCCTGTGCGGCGGCATCCAGGGCCGGGGCGTGCGAACCGGCCTCGCAGACGCCAAAGGGCAACAGCACGCGAAACGTGCTGCCCTGCCCCGGCGTGCTGTCCAGCACGATACGCCCGCCCATCATGTCCGTGAACTTGCGGCAGATGGCAAGCCCCAGGCCCGAACCGCCGTAGCGGCGCGCGGTGGAAGCGTCGGCCTGACGAAAGTTTTCAAAAATCAGTTCGTGCTTCTCCTGCGGAATGCCGATGCCCGTATCGCGCACCGAAAAGCACAGCCACTGCACGCCACTGCCGTCCGTTGCAGGATTGGCGGAACCGGAGGAACCGGAAGCTCCGGGAGAGCCGGAAAGGCTGGCGGTATCCGGCACATCGTCCGGATCGGCCCGGCAGACCAGAACATGCACTCCCCCTTCGTCGGTAAACTTGACGGCGTTGCTGATGAAATTCACCAGCACCTGACGCAGCCTGCCGGGGTCGCCGCGCAGGCGGCGGGGCACTTCGCGGTCGATGTGCAGGGTCAGGGCCAGGCCCTTGCGCTCTGCCGTATGGCCCATGACGCGCATCACCCCGCGCACCAGCCGGGCGGGGGCAAAATCTATGCACTCCAGGCGCAGCTTGCCCGCCTCTACCCGCGAAAGATCCAGCAAATCGTTGACGATACCCAGCAGCGCCTCTGCCGAAACCAGCGAGGCTCGCAGGTTTTCAGCAACGTCGTCAGGCAGGTGTTCTTGCAGCGAAAGTTCGGTCAGGCCGATGATGGCGTTGAGCGGTGTGCGTATTTCGTGGCTCATGTTGGCCAGGAATTCGCTTTTGGCCCGGCTGGCTTCTGCCAGCCCGCGCGCCGATGCAGCGAGGGCAAGTTCCGTCCTGCGCCGCTCCAGCGCCGCGCCGATGATTTCGCCCGCCGTTTGCAGAAACTTGAGGTCGACAGATTCCCACACCCTCGGCCTGCGCGTGTCGTCAAAACCGATGAACCCGTACCATTGCCCCTGCACCACGATGGGCAGCACCAGCAGCGACAGGATGCCCTGCGCTTCCAGCACCATCCGCTCCGATTCGGGAAAGTTGGCCACCGGTCCCCGGATCACCCTGCCAGCCCCCAGTTCCTGACCCCAGCGGGGAATGACGGCGCTGTAGGGCACGTCGCGCAGCAGCGGATTGTCGATCTGGGACGGCACCCCCGGCGCGCACCGTTCGTAGCGTTGCGAACAGCACTGGTTGCCCTGCGCGTCCGTGTGGTTTTCGAAAATGTATACCCTGCAGGCCCCTGCCGCCTCACGCAAGCTTTCCAGCACGGCGTGCAGCGTGTCGTCGGTACAGGGGCGCGACAGCAGGTCGCGGGCGCAGGTGGACAGCACCCGGTCGTACAGCAGGCGCATCTGCATTTCGGTGCGCGAGCGCACGCGATCCGAAATGTCGCGCGCCACAGCCACGACCAGGTCGCCCCGCGCGGAATGCCAGGCGCTGGTGCTGAGTTCCACGGGCACCAGAGTGCCGTCGCCCCGGCAATAGCGCGTCTCCTGATCCAGCAACGGCGTGCCGCCAAGCACGGTGCGCAGGATTTCCAGACTGCGGTCGGAAGTCAGGGTGGGGTTGATGTCGCAGGGGCCGAGCGCCAGCAATTCTTCACGGGTGCGGCCCAGCAGGGCGCAGGCCCCCCGGTTCACGTCCACATGCAGCCCGGTCACCGGATCAATGAGAAAGATCGCTTCCGCCGTGGCGTCCAGCGCGGCGCGGAAGCGGCGCATGGCCTCTTCCGCCTCTTTCATGTCGGTGATGTCCACCGCCAGTTCGTAACGGGCCAGGCGGCCGTCGCCCAGCGGCACCAACCGGTCGATGCACCGGAACCAGCGGTTCAGCGCCGGATTGCGGAACTCCCAGACCTGGGCCTTGTCCGGCTCGTCGCGCAGGCGGCCATTGTTGCAGAAGGGGCAGGGGGCATCACGGCCCTGCAACGCCTGATGGCAGAGACGGCCTTCGCAATCGCCCACCAGGCGGCGCAGTGCGGCATTGACGTGCAGAATCTCGTGGGTGTCGATGTCCGAAACGTAGGCGCAGACCAGGCCGTCCACGGCGGGGGCGGCCATCTCCAGAAAGGGGTCGGTCACTTCGCGCGGGCGCAGGGGGCGGCCCGACCAGAGGCCCTGTCCGGGCTGCGGGTCGGTGTGGGGCCTGGGACCACCGGCGGAGTCCGAATGGCAGGATGTGCCGGGCGTAGCGGATACAGCCGTGCCGTTTCCGGACGGCACGGAAGCGTCCGGGGCCAGCCCCAGGGCTTCGCGCAGGCGGCGGTTTTCCTCCTCCAGCCTGTGCAGGCGATCCCAAGGGCTCAGCGCATCCCCGGAACCCGCATCAACCGGCGTCATGCCGTTGCCACCAGCGGCACACTGCGCGGCCTGACCGCAGCCTGCGGCTGACACATGGTCTGGCGCAGGCTGCGGGGCATGCTCCGAAACACTGTCCGGCGCACGTTTGTGGGAAAAGGGCTGCGTGGCACCGACGGCATCATCCTTGCTCATGGCGTCCTCGCGGGGTCTCCGGAATCAGGGCGGGGTCTCCGAAACCTGGGAGTGTTTCCCGGTTTTTGGCCGGGGCACAGGCATACTGCGCGAATCCGGGTGCGAAGGCAACCGTCACAAGGCCATCGCCCCGCCGGAAACCCGCCCTTCTCCTTGCCTGCCCCCCCGCCCGCCACTATAGTCCGCGCATGCGACATTCCAGCCACAACCACCGCCGCGCACAGCCCGGCGATGCCCAGACGCGCCACGCTGCGCAATCCGGGGCCTGCCCCCGGGCGTACACCCCGCAACGCGGGCGCACGCCCCTGCCCCAGCCCGCCTTTCTGCCCACCACTGCGCGCGAGATGCGCGACCTTGGCTGGGACAGGCTGGACGTACTGCTCGTTTCCGGCGACGCCTACGTGGACCACCCCACCTTCGCCATGGCTCTGCTGGGCCGCTGGCTGGCGGCGCACGGCTTTCGCACCGGCATCGTGGCCCAGCCCCGCTGGGACGTTCCGGACGACGTGGCCCGCATGGGCCGCCCCCGCCTGTTCACCGGCATTTCGGCGGGGTCGCTCGATTCCATGCTGGCCCACTACACCGCCTTTCGCAAAAAGCGCCACGACGACGCCTTCACCCCCGGCGGTCGCGCGGGCGCGCGCCCCAACCGGGCGGCCATCGTCTACGCCAACCTGGCGCGCCAGGCCTTTCCCGGCCTGCCCGTGGTGCTGGGCGGCATAGAAGCGTCACTGCGGCGCATCAGCCACTACGATTTCTGGACCGACGCGCTGCGGCGGCCCATCCTCATGGACGCCAAGGCCGACCTGCTGGTGTGGGGCATGGGCGAACGCGCCCTGCTGGATGCGGCCTGCGCGCTGGATGCCGCCATGGAGGCCGTGGGTGCCGACGCCTACGACGCTGCCCTGCTGCCGCCCCTTGCGGAAATTTTCGACGCCATCCCCGGCACCGCCCGCATGGGCCGGGCAGCCGAGTGGGATGCGCCCCCGACGGATGATGCCACACAAGGGGCGGACGACGATTTGGAGGACGATCCGGAGGACGACGCCCGTCATGCCGAGAACACGGGCATTGCTGGTCAGAACGGCAACGGTCAGTATGGCAAGAATAAAGACGGCGATGGGCAGAACGGCCCTGGGGGCATCCCCCTGATGCGCCTGCCCTCGCACGCGGCCATCACGGCAGACCCGCGCCTGCTCATGCACGCCACTCTGTTGCTGGAACGCCACGTCCACCGGGGCGATGCACGGGCCATCCAGCCCGTGGACGATACGCCCACCGCGCGCGCCGTGCTGCTTGCCCCGCCCGCGCCGCCCCTGTCGCCGGACGAGATGGACGCGCTGTACGCCCTGCCCTTTGCCCGGCGGGCGCACCCATCCCACCGCGAAGCCGTGCCCGCCGAAGAAATGATCCGCACCAGCATCACCACCCACCGGGGGTGCGGGGGCGGCTGCTCGTTCTGTTCGCTGGCCCTGCACCAGGGGCGGCGCATCGCCTCGCGCAGCCGCGATTCCGTGCTGGACGAGGCGCGACGCCTGAACGACATGGAGCGCTTCAACGGTTCTGTCAGCGATGTGGGCGGCCCCAGCGCCAACATGTGGCAGGCCCGCTGCACCCTGGACCCGGCCCGCTGCCGCCGCGCAAGCTGCATGCACCCGCGCGTGTGCCCCGGCTTTGCCGTGGACCAGACCGAGGCCGTGGACCTGCTGCGGGCCGTGCGCGCCACCCCCGGCGTACGCCACGTGCGCGTGGCCAGCGGGGTGCGCTTTGACCTGGCCCTGCGCGATGAAGAAGCCCTGCGCGCCTACACCATGGAATTCACGGGCGGCCAGTTGAAGGTGGCCCCGGAACACATCTGCGACGGTGTGCTGGACCTGATGCGCAAGCCCGGCCTTGCCGTGTTCGAGCGGTTCCTGACCGCCTTCGCCGACCATTCGACGGCGGCGGGCAAGGAACAGTATGTGGTGCCCTACCTGCTCAGCGCCTTTCCCGGCTGCACAGACGACGACATGCGCACCCTGGCCCGCTGGCTGGCCGCGCGCGGCTGGTCGCCCCGGCAGGTGCAGTGCTTCATCCCCACCCCCGGCACCGTGGCCACGGCCATGTTCTTTGCGGGCATCGACCCTGCGGGCAACCCCGTACACGTGGCCCGCACCGACGCCGCGCGGCTGCGCCAGCACCGCATCCTCATCCCCGACTTCGGCCTGCCTCCCGCTGCGGAAGGCCGACAGGGAGACAGGCCGGGGAGAAAATCCGGGGACAGACCCGGCGAGAGGCCCCACGGACAGAATCATCGGGATGGGCGGGAACCGCGCGGACGGCAGGATCGACCAGTACGGCAGGGTCAACAGGATCGACAGGGTCGGGGGAATGACGCAACCCGTGACCAGCGCGGCCACGGTGCCGACCCGGGCGGCAGGCAGGGCGACAGACCAGGCAGACCTGACGCCGACCCGCGTGGTGCCAACCGGAATGACGCGCGCAACGACAGGCGCAACGCCCCGCGCCCCGATTCACGCCCCGGCTCCCGGCCCGGCACCCCTAATGACCGGCGCGGCGGCAAGGGCGGCGGCGGAAAAAACCGCTGACGTCGCCCCGCCTGACGGGACGTCCGGCAATAGACCCGGCATCAGAAGCGGGTGCCGCAGATTGCGCCACCGGCGTTGGCTCTGCCCCGCACGGAAAGTGCGTCAGCTTACATCGTCGTCGGAAGGAAACGACGGGCCGCCTTCTCTCGCTGGCGACGCGGGACAGTCCGCGCCGTCGGGGCGGATGCCTTTGGGGGTGGGCGGGTTGCCCTTGCCGCCGCCCGGACGATGGCGGCGCAAGGCCTGCAACGCGGCCTCGCGCACCGCATCACCGCCGTGCCGCAGCAGGGCGGCCAATGCCGTGGCGGGCGGAACGTCGCGTCCGCCTTCTTCTCTGGGTACGGGCAGGGCCAGCACCCGGCAGGCGTGCTCCTCCGGCAGGGCGCGGCACAGGGCGTTTTCCGCCACCAGCAGCGCCTCCAGCGAACCGGAGCGCACGGCACGAACCGGGTGCCCGCTCTGCCCGCTCTGGCTGTTCTGGCTGTTCTGGCCGGACACCCTGCCCGATTCATCGAAGACATCCGGCCCCGCAGCTTCCGGCATCCATCCGCCAGTTTCCGCCACTTCGGGCGAAAGCCCCACCGCCACCGGACCGGCCCAGGCCGTTGGCAACGCGCCCAACACCGCCGCCGCCCGACGGGCATCGCGCACGGCCAGACAACGCAGCACGGCCACGGTCACGGCCAGCCCCTCTGCCGTCAGCAGGCGGGCCAGCGCCACGGCGGGCACGCCCAGCAGCGGGGCGAACGGTTCGGGCTCGTGCGCCGCATCCTGACCAGCGAAATCAACAGCCGTATCTTCCCCGCCGTCCGTATGAGGCGCACCATTCGGGCCTGCACCCGGCGCATGGGGCGACGCCGCTGATGCCGCCGCACGACGCGCCTCGGCTTCCAGACAGGCGCGCACCGTGCGCATGTCGTCCGGTCCCAACGCCCGCATCAGCAGGCGGCGAACCTGGGACTCGCCTTCCAGCACCAGATCCTCCGCGCCCGCCATGCCCGCGCCGTCCTCGCGCAGCACGGCCTCCACCTGTTCCGCATACAGCGAACCCATCCCGCGCCCCAGGCCGCGCAAGACCCGCACGAAACGGGCCACGGCTTCGGGACGCATGGCCGCCAGCGTCTGTGCGGCATGCACCTCGCCCAAGGCCAGGGTGCGCACCACAAAACGCTGCTCCGGCGACAGCACCTGCCGGAACAGCCGCCGCCGGGCCATGCGCCGCCGCACCTCTGCGCCCAGTTCCGACCCCAGCAGCGCCAGCACCGCATCGCGCCGTTGCGGAGCCAGACGGGCCGCCACCACCGCCGCCGTCTGCGGATGCCCTTCCGCCAGCCGGGCGGCAAGTTCGGCGTCGGGCAACACCTGCAAGCGGTCATGGACCGATTCGGCGGATTCTGTCTGTTCCGGAGCCAGCAGCACGCCATCGTCGGACAGCAGATCCGCCAGAGGCAGCAGCATGGACAGGGGCAGCGCCAGCATCAGCCGTCCCGTCCACGGGTCGGAGGACTGCGGGGACAAGAAGGGGGGCAAGGACGTCGAGGTCGCCGAGGCAACCACGGTGTGCGGGGGGGCCAGTTGCCGAGGCAGGGATGCGCCTGCATGCATCGGCCCTGCGGCAGGCGACAGCCAGTGCAGCGCCACCGTGAACGGCGTTGCCACCAGCGGTTCGCCAAGGGCCGTCCAATCGGGGCGCAGCACCTCGCGGGCGTGGGCGGGCTGACCGCCCGGCTCGCCGGGAGGCGCATCGCAACCGGATGTCTCGATTTCGAAATAGGGCAGGAAGGCCCATTCCAGGTCCAACTGCAATTGGCGGCCAAGGTGGACGCACAGCCCGGACTCCGCATGGCCGGGCAGCCAGCCGCTGCGACTGCCCGAACCCGGCAGCGCCGGAACAGACGTACCGCCGGACCAGCGCACTGCCGAACCATGCCCCGGGCCATTTGCCGGGCGGCCTGCCGCGTTGCCCGCCGGAGCACCCTCCGCATACCCCCCCGGAGAACCTGCGACCGCGCGCGGGTCCACGCCCAGCCCCAGCCAGGTAACCGCATCCCGCAGGGAATGGTCGAACAGCAACCCGGCCACCCCCTCCAGCGGCACCACGCCGAAACGATGCATGGCGGGCCGCGCCAGCAACCCGGCGCAACCGGCCATGTCGCACAGTTGCGTCTCGTCGGGGGTAACCACGCAGCCCACGCCGCACAGAGAGCCAATGCGCCGAGCTGCGGCATCGGCAAAGCGGCGCAGGATGCGTTGGAGCAAGGGCAGACGGCGCAACGCGGGCAGCCCGCCGGGGCGGCGCGGCATGCCGGGAAGTCCGGCTGAACCCAGGGAGATCAGGGAACCACCCGCCCCAGCAAGGTCGTACAGGGATTGGAAGGGCGACCCAGATGGCGCTGATGGCGCTGATGGAGCGGACGGAGCAGACGGAGCAGACGGGGCGAACGGGGGCGCGGTTCCCGGCTGTCGAGACGCGCGGCTGCGGTCCTTTCGGGCAGGCACCACCACCAGTTCCGGCGGGCTGCCGCCGTCACGCGGGGCGCGGGAACCGCCCGAACGGGCCGGACCTTTGGAGACAGCGGGGGGGACGGGGCTGGCGGGACTGGCAGGACTGGCAGGACTGGCAGGACTGGCAGCGTCATCCGGGGCCACGAAGCCGCCAGACAAACCCGCCGGGCCAGACAAAACAGACGGGCCAGACGGGCGCAACGCACCACACGGCGCATCGCCGCCAGCCCCGACGCCACGGCGGGTGCGGCGGAAAGGAAGCACCTTGCGGTGGGGTGGCCTGCGCTCCTTCATGGCACCTCCGGCGGAATTCCCGCCCTTAGGTTCCCCCTACGTCAAAACACAGCCACCGCCAAGTCCGCCGCGCGACAATCTGCATCACCTGCGGGACGCGGCGGAGTCTTTACGGGGCGCGCGGGCTTTACGGGGGCGGGCGGCGCAGGTATCGTCCGGCGCATCGACCACGCAACCCCGCAAGGAGGCGTCATGCCCCGCCACTGGCTGTTCAAGACCGAGCCCGGCTGCTTCTCCATCGCCCATCTGGCCGCCCTGCCCGGCGCTACCACCAGTTGGGACGGCGTGCGCAACTACCAGGCCCGCAACTTCATGCGCGAGATGCGCCAGGGCGACCTTGGGCTGTTCTACCACAGCGTCACCAACCCCTCGGTGGCGGGGGTGGTGGAAATCGTGCGCGAGGCCTACCCCGACCATACCGCCTGGGACCCGGAAGACCGCCACTTCGACCCGGCCTCCACGCCGGAAAAGCCGCGCTGGTTCATGGTGGACGTACGTCTGGTGCGCGCCTTTGCCCAGTCGGTATCGCTGGCCCAACTGCGCACCCTGCCGGAACTGGCGGACATGGAACTCTTGCGCAAGGGCAGCCGCCTTTCGGTGCAGCCGGTAAGCCCCCAGGAATACGCAACGGTGCTGCGCCTGGCCGATGCTCCGGCCTGATTGCGTGCCTGAATGGCGGCCTGACGCCGCCCCCCGCCGACCGCCCGCATGGCCCCAACCGGCTGCGCCGCCGGACACGGATCACCCTCCGCCACACACGGATACACAGCATGACCAAGGAACTGGAAGACCGCCTGACCCGGCTTGAAGAAATCGTCTATTTTCAGGAACAGACCCTGCGCGAACTGAACGACGCGCTGGTGCGCCAGCAAGCCCAGCTGGACGAGGCGGAACGGCTGCTGGAAGCCACGCGCGAACGGCTGCGTTCGCTGACCCGGGCCATGGAAGATGACGGCGGCGAGGATACGGGGCCGCCCCCCCACTATCTGTAGGAAACGTCGCGCGCCTGGCGGCACGTTGCATGATCGGCGGTCGGGGCAACCCGTCCGCCGGTTTGCGTTGCAAGGCGGGTTACCGAAAGGCAGCCCTAAGGATCATCCCGCCGGGCTGCCTGCGCTCCTATCGACCGGCGTCAGGAGACGCGGGGGACACGGTGGACGCCTGGGAGGAATCCGCATCCCGTCCGGATGCGGCATCACCGTAAAGCTCACCATGCCAGCAAGACAGATGCCGTGCCAGCACCCCGGCCAGCAGCACACCCAGCCAGGCTCCCGCCGTGTTGGCCGCCATGTCCGCCAGCGAGGCCACCCGGCCCGGCACATACGCCTGCGCAAATTCCAGCCCCACGCCCAACAGGGCCATGGACCACCCCGCCCGGCGCGCCGCGCGGGACAGCAGGGGCGTGGGCGGGTTGCCCCACAGTGCCCCTGCCGCCAACACCGCCAGCACCAGATACGCCAGCGCGTGCCACACCTTGTCGATCTGCGGCAGATCCAGCAGCATGTCCGGCTGGGGAATCAGCGACTGGTACACCACCACGGCAACCGCCAGCGCCCAGACGCACCGGGTGCAGGCCAGCCGCCACGGATGCCCGGTCAGCACAGCCGGCAGCGCCCGCCAACGTGGTACAGGCAAGGTATCCTTCGCAAGACGGGACATGAAATATCCTGCATGAAAACGGCGGCCATGCCGCCGGTGAACGTACCCTCAACTGAAATTCCGGGGCCTGTGCAATTTGGGGTGACAACGCGCCGCGCTGCCGTCAGCACAGACGTCAGCCGCCGCCGGTATGGCTTGTGCGGGGCGAGGCATCGCTTTCACCCTTGCCGGAAACGTCGTGGCCCGCATCCCCCGGCGGGGCACACGGCCCGCAGGGGCCGAATTCCACGGGCAGCCCGGCAGCGTGCCAGGCGTCCATGCCGCCTGCAATGCGGTAGGCCACGGCAAAGCCCTGCACCACGGCGGCGCGGGCGGCGGAATCGCTGCGGGTGGATGCGGCACCGTCGCACACGAAGGCCACGGCAGGACACCGCGCGGCGCACAGCACCTTGTGCAGCCACCAGCGCCGCAAGAGGCGAGCCACCCAGGTGGGCGGCAAGGGAAAACACAGCGCGCCGGGAATGTGCCCGGCCTCGAACTGCGCGGCATCGCGCACGTCCACCATGCTCAGCGCGCCCGACCGGACACGCCGCCACGCCTCGTCCGGAGCCAGCAGGCCGTAGCCGCCAGCGTCCGCCTGCCGTTGCAGACCGACCGGAAATTCGCGCGTGCCGTCAGCCATGCGCCGTTCCCCTTCCCCCCCATGCACTGTTCCACCCTGCCCGCCACGTAACACGGCGCGGACGGGACGAAAAGCCCGACCGCGCCGCGTGGCATGCGTATGGCATGGCGGGGCGCACTGCGTCCCGCCTGTCACTTCCTAGACTTCGCCGCCCTTCAGCGACGCCGGAGCCTCCGGCCCGCTCTTCAGGCATTTCAACACGTGGGCCATGTTGCGGCCCAGGTTGACCATGGTGCGGATGCCTTCCTCGTCGCCGTTGACATCGCCGGGGGCCATGCCGATGCCCACGTTCCAGTAGCTGGAGCACGGCACCACCATCTCGGCAATGCCGAAAAAGGCCATCAGCCCGTTGTACACCTGCTGCGCGCCGCCGCGCCGCACCGCTACCACGGGCGCACCCACCTTCATGCGCAGCGCGCCGCCGTTGGCGATGGACACCATGCCAGCGCGGTCGATGAGGGCCTTCATTTCAGTGGAGACGTTGGCGAAATAGGTGGGGGACCCCAGGATGACGCCGTCAGCCTTGTGCATGGCGGCGATCCATTCGTTCATGGGGTCGCCGGTCTGGATGCACTGGCCGTCCTGCTTCTCGAAACACTTCATGCAGGCGATGCAGCCGCGCACGGCCTTGCCGCCCACGCGGAATTCCTCGGTGGTGACGCCTGCGGCCTCAAGTTCGCGCCGGACGGTGCCGAGCAGGATGGACGTATTGCCGTTCTTGCGGGGGCTGCCGTTGAAGACGACGACATGCATGAAACTATCCTCCGGTTGGGATGGGGGCATGAGGGGTGGTCACATGGCCCGCGCCGTCCGGAGGCGGGGCCGCGCCCTGCCCGCTCCGGCCAGGGATGGCGGAGCGAAGCTGGGACGCGGCCCGTATCCGGGCTATTGCGCGGGGCCTGCGGCGTTTTCTTCCGCCGGGCCGTCGGCTTCTTCGACAAGCAGACCCAGCGGCACGTACGGGCCAAGGGGAATCAGTTCAAACTCTATCTGCCCCTGCTTGACCAGGGGCAGGGTGTTGATCAGCGACTGCGCCTCTTCCATGGAGGGAGCTTCCAGCACCATGACGGTGCCGGAACGGTCCTGCCGGAAGTACACCTCGCGGACCACGTCGGCGAGGTACATCTTGATGGTATGGGCCACTTCCTTCAGGAAGTTGGCACGGATGACGTCGGGAGTGGCGTCTTCACGAACCTTGTCGATGGCGAGAATCTTCATGCGCGGCTCCTGGTGGAATTCGGGTTGCACCCGGTCCACGACGGGTACCCGGTTTCGCCGCCTCGCTCAAGGCCCAAGTGGCCTGCCGCAGGGGAGAAACCGGGGCGTTCGCCACCGCCCCCCCCCCTGCCCGACTGGCCGTCCGCCACCGGATACGGCGCTACTCCCCGGCCACCTCGCCGCGCGCCACAGGACAGTAGAAGCCACGGTTCTCGCGCAGGGGGCCATAACACTTGTTGCATGAGATGCACGCGGCGCGGGCGTCGTCGCCTTCCGCCCAGCGGCGCACCAGACCGGGTTCGCGGATCAGCGGGCGGCACAGCGAAAGCATGTCCGCCGTGCCCTCGTCCACCAGTTGCTGCGCCACCTGCGGGGTGCGGACCCCGCCCACCAGGATCAGCGGCGCGCCCACTTCGGTCTTGAAGCGGCGCGCGGCATCGCGGTACCAGGCCTCGTCCTCCGGCTTGCGGATGCGGATCACGCGGGCGGGCATGCGGTTCGGCGGGTTCATGGCCGTGCCCCCGGACATTTCCACGGCGTCCACTCCGGCGGATATGGCGTGCCGGGCCGTTTCCAGCATCTCGTCCACCTCGAAGCCGCCGTCCATGAAGTCGGAGCTGTTCAGCTTGACCCACACGGGGTAACTCGGCCCCACGGCCTCGCGCACGGCGCGCACCACCATCAGCAGGGGCCGCATGCGGTTTTCCAGACTGCCGCCGAACTGGTCGGTGCGCTTGTTGCGCGCGGGCGACAGAAACTGGCTCAGCAGGTAGCCATGCGCGCCATGCACCTGCACCCCGTCAAAGCCCGCCTGCACGGCGCGGCGCGCGGCGGCGGCGATGGCGCTCACCACCTCGTCCAGATCCGCTTCGGTCATTGCGCGCATGGGCAGAAAGCCTTCGCGCTCAAAGGGGGTGGCGGTCATGCCGGGTTCGCCCGTGGCCGGGGTATGGGCAAGGCCGCCCGCATGGGCCAGTTGGGCCACAATGCGCCCGCCGCCCGCATGCACGGCGTCGGCCAGCATGCGCAGGCCGGGGATGCAGGCATCATCGTGGATGCCAAGCTGACGCGGGCCCGCCTGACCGCGCTTTTCCACGTAGGCATGGCCGGGAATGACCACGCCCACGCCGCCCTTGGCCAGTTCGCCCAGCACGTCGGCCAGGGCCGGGGTGGCCATGCCTTCGTCGGTGGCCAGCCCTTCCCAGGTGGCGGAGCGGACAAAGCGGTTGGGCGATTCCAGGTTGCCGATGCGTACGGGCGCGAAAATTGATGCGCTCATGGGGTCTCCGTAATGCGCCATTCTGCCCGCAAAAAGCGAAACGGCGCGAAGATGTTGATGCAATGTTGGGGCGGATGCCCGACGAATACCGGACGAATGCCGGGGATATGCCGGGATAGACGCCGGGGAGAAAGGGCGGCGGGTTGCCGCCGCCCGTCATTTTTTCCTGTCGGCCAGCAGCACCCCGGCCACGCCGATGTCTTCCGGCTGGCGGCAGTCGATGAGCACAGTGATGGTCTCCGGCGGCAGCTTCATGACACGCGCCGCCGTGGCGGTCAGTTCGCGCACCAGTTCGCGCTTGTCGTCCGTGCCCATGGGGTTGGCCACAACGCTGAGGATGGGCATGCTACCACCCGTTCCAGTGGACTTTGGATTCGTCGTAGCGGTCTTGCGGGGCCAGTTCCTGCGCCGGGTGGCCGATGACGATGAAGCCCAGCGGCGTCACGCTGCCCGGCAGGTCGAGCAGGCGGCGAAAGCCGTCCTCGCGGTCCTTCATGGGGTGTACGCCGGTCCACACTGCGCCCAGCCCCTTGCCATGCACCGCCAGCAGGATGTTCTGCACAGCGGCGGAGCAGTCCTGCACCCAGTAGCCGGGATATTTTTCCGACGTCAGGTCGGCGCACACCAGAATGCCCAGCGGGGCCTTTGCGGCCATGGCGGCATACTGGCTGAACGCGGGGATGGCCTCCAGCAGCGCGCGGTCATCCACGACCACGAAGCGCCACGGCTGGGCATTGCCCGCACTGGGCGCGGCCATGGCGGCGGCCAGGATGTCGCGCACGTCGGACGCGGCAACGGGGGCCTCGGTGTACTTGCGGACGGAACGACGCCCGTGGATGGCGGAAAAAACGTCCATGAAACCCTCCTGCGCCCTGCGTGGCGCGGATTAACGAGGTACAGCCGCAAGATTCCTGCGGGTTCGGCAAGAAATGGCGAAACTCTGCGCTCAAAATACCTGCTTCGGATTTTTCATCAAGTACGCACCATTTTGTTGCATAGTACCCTGAACCATACTGTAGGGTCTTGAAAGATACCGCAGATGATACTATCTTTCGCGCGGAGGTACCAGATGGTCACAGCATGCACCCTCAAGCACTGCGCGGGCAAGGAATACTACTGCGCGCTGGAGCTGACCCTTCAGGTCATCGGCGGCAAGTGGAAACCCATCATCCTGTGGCGGCTGGGCCAGGACGGCACGCTGCGCTTCAGCGAGCTGCGGCGCATCATGCCCAACATCACCCAGAAGATGCTTACCCAGCAACTGCGCGAACTGGAATCGGACGGCGTGCTGCACCGCGAGGTGTACCCGCAGGTGCCGCCGCGCGTGGAATATTCGCTGACCGAGCTTGGTCGCAGCGTGCTGCCGGTGCTGTCCGAAATGTGCAAGTGGGGCCGCGCCTTCGAGGCCAACCATGGTACCGTGGGCACATCGGACACGGGGCGCATCACCGGGGCCAGGATGGCCGGGCGCGCCGTCGCCCCCGGCGCTGATGCGCCGGACGCCGACAATGATCTGGATATAGCCGTGGGCGAGGTGTAGCTGCCCGTCGCCGCATTGCAGCCCCAGAAAAACGAAAGCGCCCGGAGCAACTCCGGGCGCTTTTTCTTTCGTCAGCAGGTGTAGTTACAGGACATTTCTCAGGCACAGCAGCGCCATCCCCGCAAAGGCAATGCCCGCCCCGGCAATGGCGCGGGGCGTTGGCCAGCGCCGCTCCACCAGGGCAGCCACGGGAATGATGAAAATGGGCTCCAGCCCGATGAGGGTAGCGGCAATGCCGGTCTGGGTAGCGCCAATGGCCACCAGCGACAGCCACACCCCCACCACCGGCCCGATAAACGAGGCCATGAGCAACAGGCGGAAGTTGCGGCGGTTCTGACCGCCGCCGCGCACCGCATTCAGCGCCGGGCGCAGCCTGCCGGTCAGTATGGCCGTGGGCCAGAACACGCCCATGGCCACCACCATACGCAGCAGTGCGGCAAACAGCGGGTCCACGCCTTCGGCCAGCCCCTGCTTGGACAGCACCATGCCGCCGGAAAGCGCCAGTGCCGAGGCAAAGGCCAATCCCACACCGCGCAGCCGCACCGCGCGCGACAAGGGGGCCGCGCCTTCGGGCACCGTGCCCGCGTCTCCCACCACCCAGGCAACCCCGCCCGTGGCGATGAGAATGCCCGCAATACCCATGGGGCCGATGGTCTCGCCCAAAAAAATGTACCCGAGCACGGCGGTTATCACCGTGGACAGCGACTGCACCAGCAGGGCCACCCGCGCCCCCACCAGCACCACCCCGGAGTAGAACAGCAGGTCGCACAGGGCCACGCCGAACACCCCGGACAGGGCCAGCGCCGTCAGGGCCAGCGGGCTGGGGCCGCCCGCAGGCGCAGCGCCGGGCACCATTATCCCGCCGCCAAAAAACAGCACGGATGCGCCCCACCACGCGCCAAACATCAGGATGCAGATGGGCAAGCGCAACAGGATCAGGGTGTGGGCGCCGAGACGCCGGGAAAGGATGGCGTGGATCTGGCAGGAAACCGCCCAGAGGGCGGCAGTGGACAGGGCGGCGAGTTCGCCGGTCCCGAAGGCTGGCATGAGGTTCCTCCGCAGGGCGGAAGCTGGCCGGGCAGGGCCGGCACACGGGTTGCGCGACAACTGCGCGGGAGTTGCGTGAACATTGCGTAGAAATCGCGTGGGAACTATGCACTCCGTCGCCACGGCGGGGACGGACGCCCGAGCGCACGGCCTACGCCTTGTGGCACGCCGGGTCAACCATCCATGCATGCGGACAGTATTGCGAGCGGAATGGCACGGCGCCCCGCACACACACAGGGTTCATGCGCGCAGTCCGTCCGGCGAATGCCACAAAACGGGCAGAATGTGCCCGCCGGACCGGGCCGCGCGCACGGCCCTCTCCGACGGAAGCCGGACATCCGGGACGGCGCGTGAGAGCGGAGCGTCTGCCTTACGCGCCCAAGCCCTTCTCGCGCAGCACACCCCAGCACAGCAGCGGAAAGTCGGTAATCAGGCCGGACACTCCCCAGTCGATGAGCTGCCGCATGTCCGCTTCCTCGTTCACCGTCCACACGTTGACGGCCACGCCGATAGCCCGCAGCCCGGCCACGTCCGCTTCGGTGACGATGTCGCCGCCGGGGTGGTAGGCCACCACGCCAAGGTCGCGGCACAGGGCCACCGGATCGCTCGGGCGCACGTCCTCCACCAGCGCGGCAAGGGCCAGCGCGGGTTCCATGCGGGCCGCGTGGCGCAGGTAGTCGTGCCGGAACGAGGACAGGATCACCTGTTCCGTCAGACCATGCGCGCGAATGGAATCCAGCACGGCGCGGACCACCGCCGCATCGCCTGGATAGTCCGGGCTGCCGGGGCTGCCGTCCGCGTTGACGGTCATGTCCTTGATCTCCACGTTGACGCGCCAGCCATGGTCCGCCGTGAAGGCCAGGGCTTCGTCCAGCGTGGGGATGCGCAGGCCGGGGAACAGGGCCAGGTCGTCGGCGGTCACCCCGCCGGAGGCAACCTGCCCGAACGGATCGGCGGCCTGGTACCAGCCTCCCGCGTCCAGTCCGCGCAGTTCGTCCAGGGTAAAGTCGCACACCCGCCATGGGGCGCGGTCTGCGTATTCCGGGCGGGAAGCCACGTCGGTGGTGCGGTCCAGGGTGTCGTCGTGCATCACCACCAGATGCCCGTCGGCGGAGAGCTGCACGTCCAGTTCCCACAGGTCCGCGCCCTCTTCCAATCCGCGCTGGGCAGCGAGGATGGTGTTTTCGGGGGCTACGGAACGCGCGCCGCGATGGGCGATGCACAGCACCCGCCCTTCGCGCAGGGCGTAGTATCCTTCACTGGGCGTGGTTGCGCCGGACATGCTGACCTCCTGAATCAGTGTTGCCATATTGCCGTTGCAGACCGGGCCACTTCCGCGCCCACCCTGCCGACAGAATCCGCGCGTTGTTGTCGCTTTCCGTAATTCCTCGCATCGTGCCCGCCCTCCTCCCGCGCGCGCCGCAGGATTTTTGCCTTCATGCAAGGAAGGCGAGCTTTTTGCGAAGGGAGCGGACTCTTCCGTCCGTGACCGGAGCAAAAAGCGACGCCTGACAGCGTTGCTCTCGATGGCCGTAAGACTCGCAAGCTCGTCTAACGGCCACGCTGCGCGCCCTTCGGGTCGGGATGCTTGAAGACAAAAGGACAAGGCGCGCTAACTTACTTCAGCCTTCCGCCCCACATACAAATTCACGCACGCCACCAGCGAGGTGCCCACGATGAGCAGGAACGAGATGGCGTTGATGACCGGAGTGGAGCCGTCGCGCACCTGCAGATACAGGTTGATGGGCAGGGTGGGTTCCGAACCCACCAGAAACAGCGTGGTGTTGAAGTTCTCGAACGACATCAGAAAGGCCACGGCCCCCGCGCCGATGATGGCGGTGCGCAAAAACGGCAAGGTGATGTAGCGGATCACCTCCAGCCGGGTGGCCCCAAGGTTCAGCGCGGCCTCTTCCAGGGTGCGATCAAACTTCTTCAGCCGGGCGGACACCACCAGGGTGACGAAGGTGGTGATGAACGAAAACTGCCCCAGCACCACCAGCCAGAAACCGGGCCGCAGGATGCCCACGTCGATGCCCAGTACCTCTTCCATGAACGCGCCTGCCGTGGTGGCCGCGATAAGGATGGAAATGCCCAGGATGACGCCGGGCACCACCAGCGGGGCCAGCATCAGGAAGTACAGCGCTCCCTTCAGCGGAAACTCCTCCTGCTCGAACAGGAAGGCGGCGCAGGTGCCCACCAGCGTGGCCAGCGCAGACACCAGAATGGCGGTCTGGGCGCTGGTGAAGATGGACGACAGGTTGCCCCGGTCGTGGAAGATGCCGGTGCGCGCGGGCAGGTCGGCCAGAAACCAGTCCAGCGTGAAGCCCTTCCACGGCAGCGAGGGGAATTGCGAATCGTTGAAAGCCAGCACGCAGGTGACCGCCAGCGGCGCGAACAGAAAGACGAAGTACAGTGTGACGTACAGGCCGTAGCCCATGGTGTAGCCGCGCGAGCGCGGCAGCGAACGGATCATTGCACTACCCTGCTCAGTTTCTGGCCGGTCAGCCGCAGCCCCAGCCAGATGATGCACGACGACAGCGCCAGCAGCAGAAAGCCGAAGGCCGCACCCTGGTTCCAGTTGAAGCTGGCAATGAACTGGTTGTAGATCTGCTCGGTGAACCACAGCGAATTCTTGCCGCCCATCAGGTTGGGCGTCAGGTAGTTGCCAAGGGTGAGCATGAACACCACGATGCCCCCGGACATGATGCCCGGCATGCAGTGCGGTACCACGATGGTGCGCATGATGGTCCACGGGCCTGCGCCAAGGTCGCAGGCGGCCTCGATGAGGCTGTCATCCAGGCTTTCCAGTACGGAAACCAGCGGCACCACCATGAACAGCATGGAGGTGTACACCAGCCCCATGATCATGGTGGCGTCGTTGTACAGCATCTCCACAGGTTTGGCGGTAATGCCCAGCGCCGTCAGCCAGTGGTTCAGCACGCCGCTTTCGCGCAGCAGGATCATCCAGCCATACACCCGCACCAGTTCGCTCACCCAGAACGGCAGCAGCAGCATGGTCAGCAGAAAGCGCGAGGTGTTCTGCGCCACAACCTTGGTCACATAGAAGGCCACGGGCAGCGACACCAGGAAGGTCAGCAGGGTGACCAGCACCGAATACCCGGCGGTGCGCACAAAGGTCAGCCAGTAGATGGGCTCCGCAAAGAACTGGTGGTAGTTCTCCAGGCTCCAGCCCTCGTCACCGAAGGACGGGTCCACCCGGAAGGACATGATCAGCAGGTCGATGTGCGGCAGCACGATGAGCAGGCCAAGCCACAGCACCACCGGGGTCAGGAACAGCGCCAGAGTCAGGCGCATTCCCGGCCCGGATTTCACCGGTGCGGAAGGGACGGATGGGGCATGCGTGGCGGCGCTCATCGCCCGCTCCCTGTCGCAAAGCAGATGCCCGCGCGGTCGTCCCAGCCCACGGTGATGCGGTCGCCGGGCTTGATGTGGTCGTACAGGCGGTTCTGGGGCAGGGCCACCATGACCTCGCGGCGCGAACCTTCCGGGTGGGTCAGCAGGCGACTGGCCGCGCCGTCGAACAGGATGGCCTGCACCTGCACCTGCACACGGTTGGAGCAGGCCCCGCGCACCGGCAGCGGGGCATCGCCGCCGTCACCCGGTGTATCACCTGCCGCGCCACCAGTCGCGTCGTCAGCCGCGTCGCCAGTCACACACGACACACCGTCGGGGTCGATCAGCACGGCCTCTGGCCGGATGAACATGTCCACCCGCGCGCCCCTGGCAAGCCCGGCGGCCACACGAGAGCGGAACACCGCGCCTTCGTCGGTGCGCACCAGCCCTGCATCGCCCGTGGCTTCTTCCAGCGTGCCCGACCAGACATTGGTCTCGCCCACGAACCCGGCCACAAAGGCCGACGCCGGACGGCGGTACAGGTTGCGCGGGGTGTCCACCTGCTCGAAGCGCCCGGCGTTCATGACCGCCACGTGGTCGGACATGACCAGCGCCTCGGACTGGTCGTGGGTAATGTACACGAAGGTGGTGCCCACATCAGCCTGCAATGTCTTCAGCTCCACCTTCATCTGTTCGCGCAGCTTCAGGTCCAGCGCCCCCAACGGTTCGTCCAGCAGCAGCACGGCAGGTTCCAGCACCAGGCAGCGGGCAATGGCCACGCGCTGCTTCTGGCCGCCGGAAAGCTGGCCGGGCATCTTGCTGCCGTAGCCGGGCAGGCCCACGCGCTCCAGCACGTCCTGCACCCGGCGGGCTATCTCGCCCCCGGCCATGCCCCGGCGTTTCAGGCCAAAGGCCACGTTCTCGGCCACGGACATCATGGGGAACAGCGCAAGATGCTGAAAGATGAGGTTCACCGGGCGGCGGTTGGGGGCAATGCCCGCCATGTCGCGCCCGCGAATGGCGATGACACCGGAATCGGGCGACTCGAACCCTGCGATCATGCGCAAAAGGGTGGTCTTGCCGCAGCCCGAAGGCCCGAGGATGGAAAAGAACTTGCCCCGTTCCACCTCGAACGACACGTCGTTGACCGCCGTGAATTTCTCGAAGCGCTTGACGAGTCTGGTTACGGAAAGGTCTGCGGAAACCGTTGGCGGGGTGGCTGGCGAAATATCCGTGGGCATATGCTCATGCACTCCCGCCGCACCGGGCTGCCCGTCTCTTTTGCCGCGCTTCCCCACTCGGTCCCGTGGTCGGCATCGCTGCCGGGCATCCGGGCCGTCCCACGACGAGGCGGAGCGCAGATTCGCAAAAGGGCATGGGCCGCCGTGCGCGGCGCATCTGGATGGCCCCCTGCTGCCGGACCATCCGGTATCCATTGCGGTTCCGCCCCGCTGCACAGCGGCATGCAACTGGGGCACGACGGCATGCAACAGGGGCGCAACCGCCGGGCCCTGCATGCCCGGCGTGTCCTGTTCCGGATAAAAACGAAAACGGGGCGTCGTCCCTGCCCACAGGCCGGACGACGCCCCGCGCAATGTTACTGGGCGGCCTTCACCCGGTCCAGCGCCTTGCCTTCCATGGCTTCAAGCTTGGCGGGCACGGGCGGGTACCACTTGATGTTGTCGATGACCTGCTGCGGGTAGCAGCGTTCGAAGTCGGCGCGGAACGTGGGCTTCAGCAGTTCGCCCACGCCCACGGCCGCGGTGGGGGTGTCTTCGGCATTGGTGAACACGGCCGCGTTTTCGGGCCGCATCATGAAGTTGATCCACTTGTACGCGGCGTCCGCGTTGTCGGCCTTGGCGGGGATGGCGAAGGTGTCGATCCAGCCCAGCGCGCCAGTGGTGGGCGCCACAAAGTCGATGTCGGGATTTTCGGCGTGCAGCTTGAAGCCGCCGTTGTCCCAGGCCTGGGCGATATGCACTTCGCCCGAACGCATGGATTCCAGCAGCGCGTCGCCGTTGGTCCAGTAATTCTTCACCACGCCCTTGGCAGCGATGAGCTTGCCTTCCACCTGGTCCAGCATCTTCTGGTAGGCGGCTTCATCGGTGTACAGCTTGAAGGGGTCGATGCCCATGCCGAAGGCCTGCGCAATAAGGGTGGGACGCTTCAGGCGGTAGCTGGCGCGGCCCGCATACTTGGCGTCCAGCAGGTCGGCAAAGCTTTTGGCCTCGGCCGCGAACTTGCGGTTCACGATCAGGCCGTCGGTACCCCAGCAGAACGGCACGGCGTACGACTTGCCCTTGACCAAGGTGTTCTTTTTCACCGCGTCGAGCATGGAGGGGATGAACCGGGCGGCCTCAATGCGGCCAAAGTCGATGGGCTGGTACAGGCCGAAGCTTTCCTGCACGGACGAAATGCGGTCCTGGCTGGGCTGGGCAAGGTCGAACCCGCCGCCGCGCGTGGCGCGCAGCTTGGCGATCATTTCCTCGTTGTTCGAATAGGTCACCTGCACCTTGTAGCCGGTTTCCTTCTCGAACTTTTCCACCAATTCAGCCGGGGCGTAGCCCTTCCAGGTCAGCAGGCGGAATTCCTTGGGCGCGGCCTGGCCCAGGCAGGGCAGCAACAGCACCGCGACCATCGACAACAGCAACAACACCTTTTTCGTCATTTGCAGCCTCCGGGTATGATGGGTTTGCCGCCCGTGCGCCGTCACCCGATGCATGGCACAACCTTGCGACAGGCACGTCAACAATGACGACACCATGTTACGCCCGGATTGCACACGGGTCACAGCCGCACGACCACCCGTGGAAGCTACTCCAAAAAACAGCCCCTGTCACCGGACGGCGTGACGGTATGCGCTTCTTGCGGCGCGAATGCCGTCCGCCGTGTACAGGGCCAGCGCCGCCCAGATGCAGCCGAAGGTCAGCATGTGGGCGGATGTCACGGGTTCGCGGAACACGAACGCCCCCAGCAGAAAGGCGATGCTCGGCGCAATGTACTGCATGACGCCCAGCGTGGTCAGGCGCAGCCTGCGCGCCGCAAAGGCAAAGCACAGCAGCGGCGTGGAAGTGGCAATGCCCGCGCCCACCAGCAGCAGGTTGGTGGCAAGTCCCTGATGACCCAGCGCGCCGCCCCCCTGCCAGGCTGTCCAACCCAGGTAGCCCACGGCCATGGGTGCAAGCAGCATGGTTTCGATGAACAGGCCGGGAATGGCCTCCACCTTCACCAGCTTGCGCAGAAGGCCATAGAAGGAGAACGACACCGCCAGCACCAGGGCCACCCACGGCAGCCTGCCGTACGAAAGCAGCATGGACAGCACCCCGGCGGCGGCAATGGCAATGGCCGCAAGCTGCACCCGGCTGGGCCTCTCGCCCAGCACCAGCGCGCCCAGCAGGGCGTTGACCAGCGGGGTCATGTAGTAGCCAAGGCTGGTTTCCAGCACCATGTCCGAGTTCACGGCCCAGATGTACAGAAACCAGTTGCCGCCGATAAGCAGGCTGCTGCCCACTATGGTCAGCAGGTTGCGGCGCGAGGCCACGGCGGCGCGCACCTCGGCCATGCGCGCGCCCAGCAGCACCAGCGGCAGCAGGAACACCACCGACCAGGCGATGCGGTGACACAGGATTTCAAACGGGGGCACCTGCTGGACGAGCTTCCAGTACAGGGGCAGCAGCCCCCACAGGCCGAACGCGCCAAGGGCCCCGAAAAGGCCCGCGCGCGTGGTGCGTTGCTCCGGTTGCGGCGACATTGCTTCTCCTGCTGACGGCGGGGCAGGGGCCGCCCCGTGTGCTGCGAGATGTGGTGCGAAATGGCGAAAAAGGACGATGCGGCACGCGGACAATGCACCGGATGCACTGGCTGCCGTGGCCATCCGCAGGCCCAGAAAAACGAAGGGGGCCGTCGCCGACGGCCCCCGAAACTGTGCTGGGTCGTTGCTTACCGGCTGAAGGATCTGGCAAACAGGGCCTCAATGGCGGCCTTGCCGGTGTCCTCGATGAATCGGGTGCCGGTGGCGGTGAAGTGGCGGTGGGAAATGCGCGGGGCTGCCTCTGGCAGCCAGGCATCCTGTTCCCAGCGGAACCAGCCGTTCTTCATCTGGTCGAACACGAACAGGGGCTTGTTGCAGATCTTGGCGAATTCTGCGCCCCAGCCAGTGCCGCCCTTGACGGTGCCGTCTTCCATCACCTCGCCCACAACAAACACCTCGTGGCCGCTGCTGACCTGCCAGCAGATGGACTGCAACACCTTACGGAACAGGGGGGCGCGGGTGTACTGGCGGTTCATCAGGCGCGAGACGTAGGTCAGGCTCACGTCCTTCAGGGCCAGTTCCTCGCTGGTCAGCACGCGCACGCCGCGCATGCGTTCCACCTGATGGCCCTCGAAGCTGTAATTGACCTCTTGCAGGCCATACGCTTCAGCCGTGGCGCCGAAGCAGGCCTCGGTCCCCGCAGCGCCGCCGCTGTACAGGATGCATTCCCTGGGATCAAGCATCGGTATCCTCCGTCGCGTTCGTGGAAGGCCGGCCCGCCGCCGGCGCGGTGTAGGGGGCGTCGTGCGACGTGCCCGGCGGACACGTCATGATAAGGGAAGACCCGTCCCGAAAGGCCGGGACGGGTCCAGTATACGCATTTGTCTTCCGGTGTACAGCGGATGGGTGACAATGGGGGAGGTGGCCCCGCCAGGGCCGCTACCCGACGGCCTGGCTACTCGGCAAACGAGAGATTTTGTCCGCTGGCGAGGAAAACAAGACTGTCACGAGGGAGTATACTCTTATTGTATTCGACCGACGTGACTGGCGCCGTTTGACGAAGCCAGCGGGCAAAAGATCCGTTTGCAGAGGAGCTAGTGGCGGACGCGGGCGGACCCGTCGCTGCCGGTCAGGATGCGCACCCGGTCGCCCACCATGAAGGTTTCGTCCGGTTCCTGCACCACGGACATCATCTGTCCGTTTTCCAGCCTGACGGTGATTTCAATGGCCTTTTTGGTCGACATGGCCTTTTCACCGGCGTAACCCGCAGCGCCGCCAGCCACCGCACCGCCCAGCGTGGTCAGCACGCGGCCCTTGCCGCCGCCGATCATGTTGCCAAGCACGCCGCCAACCACCGCGCCGCCCAGCGCACCAAGCCCGCTGGGGCTATCCTCGATCACGGAATCGTTGACCTGTTCCACGGTGCCGTACTGCACGGTGTGCGACATGCGGGTCTGCCCGCCCTTGTAAGTACCGCCGCCGTAGGTCTGGGCGCAGCCGGAAATGGCAAGCCCGACGATCAGCAGCGCCACGAGGGCCTTGAGTTGACGCATCTCGTTCTCCTTGTCTTGAGACGGAATCGTTTGCCGCGCCACCGGGAATGACGGCGCGATTTCCTATCGTAATATACAACCTGCGGGCGGGGGATGCAACATGCAGCCCTGGGACGCCTGTCGCACCATGCCCGGCAATGCAGAACGCCGCCCCGGAACGGGCGGTTCCGGGGCGGCGAAGGGTGCCTGTTACGGATTGCCGCTAATAGCGGGGGGGCCGGGGCGCCTTCGGCTGCGCCTCGTTGACGCGCAGGTTGCGCCCGCCGAACGGGGTGTTGTCCAGGGCTTCGATGGCCGCCGCAGCAGCGGCGTCATCCATCTCGACAAAGCCGAAGCCACGGGCGCGCCCGGTTTCACGGTCGGTGACGAGCTTGACGGAAAGCACCGTGCCGTAGGTGCTGAACAGACTGCGCACTTCGTCCTCGGTGGCGGCCCAGGGCAGATTGCCGACATAGATAGACTTGGCCATGCGAAAATCCTCTCACTAAAAAATGGAACACTCCCGCGCCGTTTCATCGGGACAGGACCGATGTCCTGCTGCGCGGCCCCAGTTTCTGCCCTTGCCCCATGCGGGGCCATCCGTCAACAGGAAACATCAAGGGTGGTGCCCCCCTGCACGCATGCGGCACGGCAGAGCCCCCTGGCGCGGCATACCGGACGGACACCGCTGCACCCAATACCCCCGTGACATCAGCTACATGCTCCGCCGGGCGGCTTTTCAAACGACACGAAATCTTCTACTGTTTTCCGGACCAACGCCGTTTCCCGAAGGGCCTCAAATGACCACCCGCCGCAAGGCGTCATGGCCGCAGGAGGCATCAACGCATGCGCCTTCGCGTGCGCCCGCCCCTTGCCCCCGCCGCCGCATCCGCACCGCACCGCCGGGCTGCATACCCGCCGCGCATCCGCATACCGACGCCCGCTTCCGTTGCATCGCCCCTTTGCGGGTTCTGCCCCGCCAACCCCGCAAAATCACTCTGCTCCGGCAGCCTCGCACGCCCTGCCAGCCGGGTTTTCCGACCATTCTGCCCCTGCTTTGCGCCATGCTGGCACTGCCCGCAATGGCCCTTGCGGCCCCGCATGGCCCCGATGCCGACATGGCATGGCCTGTGGCTGCCCTGCTGGCCGCCGCCGGGGTCGGGCTGCTGGCGGGCGTGGCGCTGGGGCTGATGCTGCGACGCGGCGGCAACAACACCGGCACGGCAACCACCGACGACACGCCCCTGCACGCCGACGCTGCGACGAATGCACCCCGCGCAAACGGAAGCAGCGCGGACCGTCCGGATCGTCCTTATCCCCCGGACGCCTCAAGCAACGCGACCAGCCCACATCACACGGGTGCCACGGACGACCTGGACCACGCGCGTGAACAGTATCACGCCATTTTCACCAGCGCGCCGGTCGGCATCTTTCGCGTGACGCCGGATGGCCGCTACGAAAACGTCAACCCGGAATATGCGCGCATCTGGGGCTGCCCCACCACGGAAGAGATGCTGGAATGCGTCTCCGACATTCCCCGGCAGATGTATGCCAACCCCGCAGACCGCCAACGCTTTGTGGACGCGTTGCAGACCACGGGCCGCGTGGACCGCATGGAACTGCGCCTGAAGCGGCGCGACGGCAGCCTGTTCTGGGGCCTGGTCAGCGCACGGCTGGTGCATGCCCCCGCCCTGCGCAAGCCCCTGCCGCCCAGCGCCGCCGAGGCGGAGTTCATCGACGGCTTCGTGCTGGACATCACCGAGCAGAAGGTGATGCAGGACCAGCTTTCAGAGGCGTGGCGCAGGATGCGCGACATCATCGACTTTCTGCCCGACGCCGCCCTTGTGCTGGACGCAAGCCGCCGGGTCATCGCCTGGAACCGCGCCATGGAGGAAATGACCGGCCATCCGGCGGAAGAAATGCTGGGGCGCGGCAACTTTGAATACGCCCTGCCCTTCTACGGCGAACGCATTCCCCTGCTGGGCGACCGGTTCTTCACCCCGGACATGCCGCTGCCCAGCCACTACACCCAGTTCAGCGGGCACGGCGACAAACTGGCGGCAGAGGCTTTCGTGCCCACGCTTTACGAAGGCCGGGGAGCCCATGTCTGGACCGTGGCATCCGCCCTGCGCGACGGCGAAGGGCGTCTGGCCGGGGTCATCCAGACCATCCGCGACATCACGGAACGGCACAGCCAGGTGACGGAACTGGAAAAAAGCCGCCAGCGGTACGACATGGCCATTTCCGCCACCAACGACGGCATCTGGGAATGGGAACTGGCCACCAACACCCTGTACCATTCGCCCCGCTGCCTCGACATCATGGGCCGCGCGCCGGACGCGACGCTTTCGCCCATGGACATCGCGGCCATCCTGCACCCCGATGACCGGCTGGGCGTGCTCTCCGAGGTGCGCCGCATCACCAGCGATGGCGCGGAACGCTTCGAGCACGAATTCCGCATCCGCCATACCGACGGCACGTGGCGCTGGGTGCTGGCGCGCGGCACGGCGCGGCGCGGTCCCGGCGGACGCCTGAACCGGGTGGCCGGGGCTCTGGCGGACATTACCGACCGCAAGCAGGGCGAGGCCATCGCGGGCATCCTGTTCCACATCGCCAACGCCATCAACGAAACGCGCGACCTGGACGAACTGTTCCTGTCCATCCACACCGCCCTGCGCCGCCACGTGCAGGCCCCCAACTTCTTCATCGCCCTGGTCAACGAGGCGGAAGACAAGCTGGACTTCGCCTACTTCGCGGACGAGCGCGACGCCCGCTACAACCCGGTGGAACATATTTCAGACCCCGAAGTGCGCAGCCCCACGCTGGAGGTCATCCGCACCGGCAGACAACTGCACCTGCACAACACGGCCATAGAAGAGCGCCCGGTGTTCGGTTCGCGCCCGGCGACCTGGCTGGGCACCCCGCTGCGGTCGCGGGGCAAGGTCATCGGGGCCATGGTGGTGCAGCACTACGAGGATTCGGAATTCTTCTCGGCCCGCGACGCGGAACTGATGGTGCCGGTTGCGGAACAGGTGGCCGTGGCCATCGAACGCAAGCAGGGCGAGGAAATGCTGACCCACCTTGCCCTGCACGACCCGCTTACCGGGCTGCCCAACCGCGCCCTGCTGCTGGACCGCATCGAGCGGGCCATCCAGCGCCGCCGCCGCAACGACGACTACCGGTTTGCGGTGCTGATGCTGGACCTTGACCGGTTCAAGTTCATCAACGACAGCCACGGCCACACCACGGGCGACAACCTGCTGGTGGAACTGGCCCGGCGCATGCGCCCGGTGGTGCGGGCGGGCGACACCGTGGCCCGCCTTGGCGGCGACGAATTCGCCCTGCTGCTGGAGGACGTGGACTCGCCCCGGCGCATCGTGCAGATTACCCGCCGCCTGCTGGCCGCGCTGGAACGCCCGGTGCGCATGGGGTCCAAGGTGGTGCGCACCTCGGCCAGCATCGGCATGGTGTTGCGCACCCAGGGCTACGACACCGCCGATGCGCTGCTGCGCGATGCGGACATCGCCATGTACCAGGCCAAAGCCCAGGGCAAGGGACGGTTCCGGGTATTCAATCAGTCCATGCGCCGCCACACGCTGGAAATGATGACCCTGGAAGGCGACCTTTCGCTCGCCATGCGCCGCAAGCAATTGTACCTGGAATACCAGCCGGTGTTCGCCGTGGACGACGGGGCGCTGCTGGGCTTCGAGGCACTGGTGCGCTGGCGTCACCCCACCGAGGGCGCAGTGCCGCCCGCCCGGTTCATTCCCATGGCCGAGGAAACGGGGCTCATCCTGCGCATCGGCCAGTGGGTGCTGGAGCAGGCGGCGGCCACCCTGGCCCGCTGGCGGGCCACCCTGCCCGGCGCGCGCGACCTGTACGTTTCGGTCAACCTTTCGGCGCGGCAGGCATCGCAGCCCAACCTTACCGGGCGCGTGGCCCGCATCCTTTCGGAAACGGCCCTGCCGCCGGAAGCCCTGAAGCTGGAAATCACCGAAACGGCCATCATGAAGGACCCGGACGGCGCGCTGCAACGGCTGGAAGCCCTGCGCAGGCTGGGGGTGGGCATAGGCATCGACGACTTCGGCACCGGCTATTCATCGCTGGCCTACCTGCAACGCTTTCCCGTGGACACGCTGAAGGTGGACCGCTCGTTCGTCTCCGCCGTGGCCGGTGACGCGGAAAACCGCGAGATCGTGCGCACCGTGGTAACCTTGGGCCGCAGCCTTGGCCTGCACGTGGTGGCCGAGGGGGTGGAGACGGCGGAGCAGTTCGCCATAGTGGCCGAACTGGGCTGCCACTCGGTGCAGGGGTACCATTTCTCGCGCCCCGTTGCAGAGGAACGGGCCGTGGAATTCATCACCGCCGAAGGCGCGACCGGAAACAATGCGCCGGAAACGGACGCTGCTGACTGAACGCCGCAGCTGCATCAACCATACGAGAGACACGCCATGACTGCACCGCGCATCCTGCTGACAAACGACGACGGCGTGCGTTCGCCCGGCCTGCTGGCTGCGGCGGAGGCGCTGCACCACCTGGGGGCGGTGGACGTGTTTGCCCCGCTGCGCCAGCAGACGGCCATGGGCCGCGCCCAGACCGGCGACCGCAACGCCACATTGCAACAGGTGGAACTGAACGTGGCGGGCGCACCGCTGCAAGCCTGGGCCTGCGACGCATCCCCGGCGGCCACCGTGGGCCACGGACTGAAAGTGATGCCCGGATACACCCCCGCGCTGCTGGTGTCGGGCATCAACTACGGCGAAAACCTGGGGGCCAGCATCACCAGTTCCGGCACGGTGGGTGCGGCGCTGGAAGGGGCCTGCCGGGGCATCCCCGCGCTGGCTGTATCCATGGAGACGGGCATCGAATCGCACCACGCCTACACCGAACAGGACTGGGGCGCGGCCATGCATTTCCTTTCGCTGTTCGCGGGCATGGTGCTGGAACGCGGCCTGCCCGGCGACGTGCATGTGCTGAAGATAGACGTGCCCGCCGGGGCCACCCCCGACACACCCTGGCGGCTGACCCGCCTTTCGCCGGACATGTATTACGAATCGCGGCTGGCCGCCCCCTCGCTGACCAGCAGGCTGGGCGACGCCACCGTGACCAAGGGGCCTGCGCCCGATGAATCTCCGGAAACCGATGTGTATGCCCTGAGCGTGGACCGGGTGGTTTCGGTAACCCCGCTGACCATCGACTTCACGGCGCGCACCGCGTTCGGAGACATCCGCTCGTGGCTTGCGCCCGGCGAACGCTGAACCGGCACGGCCTGCATCAGCGCACCAGCGCGACATCGTACCCGCGCACCGTCGCCCACGAAAAAACCCGGACCAAGGTCCGGGTTTTCGTTGTTCACGGGACGGAGGGCAAGCGCCCGTCGCGCAAAGGCCCTAGCAGACGCAGCGCAGAACCTTCAAACCTTCCTGAAAGAGCACCTCGACCTTGTCGGGGCGCACCACGGCGCGAACCTCGCCGGGGCCGAACACCGGATGATCGATGATCTCGCCCTGTTCGTAGCTTTCGTTCATGCTGTACTTGCGGTTGGAGGCTGCCGGGTTGCGGGTCATGGCCACCTTCCAGGCCACTTCGGTGGCTTCGGCGTCGCGTGCGGCCCGCTGGTTGGCGCGGGTGGCTGCGGCCTTGCGGGCGGCCTCGGAACGCGAGGAAGAAATATCCACGGCCTCGGCGCGGGTACCCCCCGCACGCACCTTGCGTACGGAAGGGGCGGCGGCGCGCGGCGCGTCCTTTTTCTGGGGGCGGTATTTATGCACCGAGCCGCAGGCCCGGCATTCGACCTTCACCACTTCACCGCCGACCATGGCCACGATGACATGGCCGGTGATGTCGTTGCATCGGGTGCATTTGGCCTCGATGATCGTTCCGGCGGAAAGTCCTGTACTGCGCATCAACACACCTTTCGCTTGTCGGGCGGCACGCGTAGGCGGCGGACCATGCCGCCGGGAACGCGCCCTTGCCCGGAAAAGAATGAATCCACCCCGCGCGGGACTGCCGCCCCCGGACAAGGGGACGTTGCGGCATCCGGCGGAGAGCATGCCCGCATCCATGTAAGGTTTTTACTCATGCACCGGCGGCCTGACGGCGGACAAGGCCCGCCCGCGCCGGTGCGAGGCAATCGCATGCCTGCAACCCCCTGTGGACATTGCCGCGCATCCGGCGATGCAATGCCCCCCCCTCTGCAACGACACCCCGCCATTTCCCGGCCTGCCAATCCCTGACGCAGCCTGCATGCCGCGTCGTCCCCAGCGTGACCTGGGCGACGCGCCGCCGCCGGACGGCTTGTCCGACTGCGGCGGGCTTGTGCCCGAAAACGCAACTGGCGGGAATCATGGAAGCCGGACGGCATGGCCGTGGCGGTGTGCCCTCCGCCGCAAAAAAACCACAGGTTGGCACCTGTGGTCGGGCGGGGGTGTTGCGGAACGGCTTCCTTACCCCCGCCGGACAGCGAAGGCAAGCCCAAAAGGCATCGCCGAGGCAGGTCCGTGCCTCAACCGACCGGATGCAAAGGGCGAAAAATGCAGTGCTCCGCTCCGCGCGTGCCGGGGGGCACCCCGTCAGCATGCTTGGGGGGGCCATGTCGCCTTGCGGGGTTGCGCCTGCGCGTCCTGCGTCGTTTGCGTGGGGGTGGGGGTGCCCGTTCCCGACAACGCGGGAGGCGGCGCACCCTTACGCAGCGGCAGGAATGATGGTACACACGCCCCCATGAACGCACCTGCTGGTGCGCATTTTCCGGAGCGTACCTTTCATGACTGCACCCTTCATGACCGATCCCGAAACCGCCGTTCGCATGGGCAGCCTGCGCGTGCGCACCCTGCACCTGGCCCCGGACTGCACCATTGCCCCGGTGCAGCCGGGCGCGGCACTATCCTCCGCATCCAACGGGGCCTGCCCCCGTACGTCTGGTGCGGCCATGCCGGAGGGACCAGGCAAGGCCGAGCCTGCGAGGCCCGCCGACATGGCGACAAACGGCGCCGAGCCTGCGAGCATCGCCGACATGACGGCAGACAGTGCCGAGTCCGCAAGACCCGCCGACATGACGGCAGGCGGTGCCGAATCAGCAAGGCCCGCCGACATGGCTACAGGCGGTGCCGAGCCTGCGAGGCCCGCCGTCATCTGGCAAGACATCGCCACCCCCGCGCGTGACGACCTGGGCCGCTTTCTCGCCCCCTACGACCTGCCCGACGACGTGACCGAAGCCTGCCTTGCCCCGCGCCGCTACCCGGAGGTCAGCGTGTTTCCCTCCGGCATCATGGTCCACCTGCCCACCCGCCAGGACTGGAATGCCCACCATGGCCGCTACCTGACGGTGCTCTGCCTGCCGGGCCGCATGATAACCCTGCATGACGAGGACATCCCCCTGCTGGACAAGCTGGTGCAGATGATCCGTTCCGGCAACGCTCCGGTGGAGGCCAGCGTGCAGGCCCTGCTCATCTTCCTGCTGGACGCCTGCATCGACGCCAACGTGCATTTCTACATGGAAGCCCGCTCGCGCGTGGAGCAACTGGCCGAACTGCTGGACGACACCCCCGACGCGGTAACCCCCGACGACATCCTGCCGCTGAAGCGTGCCATCACCCGGCTGTCCATCCAGTTCGAGGATCAGTTCTACTGCCTGGCCACGCTCCAGACCTTGCAGGCCACCGCCTTGCCCCTGACCAGCCAGCGCGAGGGGCTGCGCGACATCATGGACAACCAGAACCACCTGGCCCGCAGCCAGGCCCGGCTGGAAATGCGCCTGCGCGACCTGTACCAGTTCTACCTGCTGCTGTTGCAACGCAATACCGACCACCGCATCCGGGTGCTCACCGTGCTGACGGCGGTGTGCATGCCGCTCACCGTCATCGCGGGCGTCTACGGCATGAACTTTCGCCACATGCCGGAACTGGATTGGGACTACGGCTACTATGTGGCGCTGGGCGGCATGCTGGCGGTGGCCGGAGGCATGATGTGGTTTTTCCACAAGCGCGGCTGGTTCCGGTAGGGCCTGTTCCCCCATTGTCTTTTCGCCCTTTGGCTTCCGAGCCGCAGGGCGCGGAGCGTGCCCGTTGGACGAGTCCGCGAGCCATACGGGCATCGTGCGCAACGCGGTCAAACTTCGCCTGCCATGGCTTTGCTGTCCTTATCCGCAAGATTCGCTTCACTCACCTAATGGCTAAGGCTCGGTCGAATACGACAAGAGCGCGATGCGATCGCCATCCGTAATGCTCGAAGACTCGCATAACGGTTGCCGCGTACTCCCTCATGGCAGGCTCCTTTTCCTCGCCAACAAACGAAAATCCTAATTGGGAGACAGCCCCTATAGATGTAGTATTTCGACAGGTCGTTCACCCGGCGCATGCCCGGTGCGAAAAGGCCCCCGGCAGTGCCGGGGGCCTTTTCATTGCGACGGCGGGAAGACGCTATCCCTGCGAGATTTCAATACGCCGGGGCCTGGCCGCTTCCGCCTTGGGCAGGAACAGGTTCAGCACCCCGTCCTTGAGCACGGCGCGGATGCGCTCCCTGTCCACCATGTCCGACAGGGTGAAGGTGCGCACGAATTCCACGGCATCGAACTCGGCGTGCATGCGCCGGTCGTTGCCTGCCGGGGCATAGCTGCTGCGCCCGGTGACGGTGACCTCGTTTTTTTCGAGGTCGATGGTCAGCCCGTCGGGCGGCACGCCGGGCAGGTCCATCAGAATGTGAAAGCCGTCGGCCTGCTCGATGATGTCCGTGGCCGGGGAAACCCGCTCGATGCGCGCGGCGCTGCCCTCGCGCAACGACGGAGAGCGTCCGGCCCCTGCGGTGTCACCGGGGCGGGCCACATCGTTGTGGGCCAGGTTGGCGTTGCGTTCATCGTTGTGGGCCAGGTTGGCGTTGCGTTCTGTGATGTCTGCCATGTCAGCCATATTGGAAATGTCGGGCATCATTGCACACCTCCTGCCTGCGCCTCGACGGCGATCTTGCGCGGCTTCACGGCTTCGGCCTTGGGCAGGCTCACCCGCAGGATGCCGTTCTCGCTGCGGGCGGAAACGCGGTCGCGGTCCACGGGCACGTTCAGGCTCAGGATGCGCTGGAACGAGCCGGAAAGGCGTTCCTGCCGAAAGTATCTGCCCTCGGCGGCCTTGCGTTCGCCCTTGATGATCAGGTTGCGGTCGGTGAGGGTCAGTTCCACATCCCCCGGCGGCACGCCGGGAACGCTGACGTCCACTGTATAACCGTCATCGTTCTCGTGTACGTTCAGCAGCGGGTATGCAGTGCGCCGCGAACTGAACGAATGCAGACGCGAAACCTCGTCGAACATCCTCTCCAGACTTTTCGGCATGTCGTACAGTGTGCTGAAGTCAATCACCATGATGGCACCTCCTTGGTTCGGCACGTTCATGATTTGCCATTGCCACAGTGCGGCGGCGTGCGAATGGAACAGGATGCCGCCGCACCCGTTCCGAAAATTAGCTAAATCCGCTCGCGGCGGTGTCAACACCCCTGCCGTACACTTTGCCGCACGCCAAACCGTGCCCCCCCCCGGAGCCGTGCGGACTAGGCGGAACTGGACGAAACTGGACGGAGCAAAGGGGACGAGGCCGCACCCCGCCCCGGCAAAACGGCTGTCCGGGCGGACGGTTGACCCGGCCTCGCGCTTCCTCTACATCGTGGGGCGCACCCCCGCATTCCGTGGAGGCGCGGCGACGCAAGGAGCACCCCATGCGCATTTCGGTGGAAGTGGAAGCGGCCCTGCCGGACACCCTGCGCGGCCCAGAGGGCGGCACCGGCCCCCAGGCCGCGCGCGAGGAACTGGGCGTCATTGCCGGTGCGGCGCGCGGACTTTCCGACGTGGTGCGCATCGAGCGCATTGTGGTGCCCGCCAACTTCGACCGGGCGCTGGCCGCGCTTGCGCCGCAGCGTCCAACTCGCGCCACAGGCCCCGGCAAGCCCGCCTCGGCGTCTTCCGCCATGACGGCGGCCATCCCCGCCGAACGGGGCTGGGTGCTGCTGTTCCACCCCGACATCTACGGGCCGGAGCACGACGCCCACATGCGCTACGCCCTGTACTGGCGGGAACTTACCCGGCTGGTGAACAAGGGCCGCCTGCCCGTGCCCCTGCGCAACGCGCACGGCGCGCTCCGGCAGGATCGACACGCCGTGCTGCTTACCGCCGTTTCGCGCCTGTTCGGCGAATACGACGCTGCCCGCAAGGCCTGGGACTTTCGTGAAAACCTGCTGCGCAAGGTGCTGCGGCAGGAACTTTCCGAACGCGCCCGCACCGCCCTGCTGCACGCCTTTGCCGCAGACCTCGGCCACGCCACCTCGGCAGATGCGCGCACCTGGCTGCGCATGCTGGCCGACGACCACGCCCGCACCGGCGATACCCCCACCTACCTGCGCGCTGTGCGCCCGCTGGTGATGCGCCTTTCCCTGGCCCTTTCCCACGCCTGGGCCACGCTGGACCATTTCCCCGACCTGGCCGCACCCGGCGCGGAACTGCTGCACCGGGCCGAACTGCCCCCCGCCGCGCGCGACCTGCACGCCTTTTTCCGCAATCGCCACGTGGCCGGTTCGCCCGACATGGAACCGGGCACGGAGCTGCTGGCCGCGCTGTGGGCGGGCTTCGGCCTGCGCCTGGCCGACGGCCCGGAGGGATCGGGCGGACTCACCGCGCTGCGGCCCGACGCATAGGACACACTGCGCCACGCCCAGTTGCCGCAATCTTTGCGGTTCCGTCCCGCGCTGCCCTTCCCCTCTGCCGCGCGAATACTTATAGTCCCGGCATTGCCCGGCGGACCGACATATCCGCCGGACTGCCGCCCGAACTGCCGACAAGACAGGCGCATCCGTGTGCCCCGATCGGCATGGCAGGCGCAGCCCGGCATGGCAGGCATAATCCGGCCCGCCCGGTGTTCTGCGGCCCGACCGGCGTTCTGCGGCCCGACCGGTGTTCTGCGGCCTGCCCGGCGCGGCAGGCACGCGGGCATATCACCGCATCAACTCGCCTTGCCAGTACACGTCACCGGGCCGCGTCATCTGGCTCCATTTGCCCCGACCATCCGTTTCTCCACTGCACGGACCGCCTGACCACACCGACACGGGAACCCCATGCGCAAGAAGATCATCATCGGCATAGCCGTTGCCCTCGCCGTGGCCCTGGCTGCGGCCTACTTCCTGTCGCGGCGCGAAGGCCGCACCGAAATCACCCAAACCGCCACCCTTGCGCGGGGCACGGTGCGCAAGGTGCTGGACGCCACGGGCATCATCAAGCCGGAAGTGGGCGCCATCGTGAAGACCGGCACCCGGTTCACCGGCATCATCCGCACCATGCACGTCAAGGTGGGCGACGCGGTGAAGGCCGGGCAGATCATCGCCGAAATCGACGACCGCGAACAGCAGGCCCAGCAGGACCAGGCCGAGGCCACCCTGCGCAAGGCCAAGGCAGAACTTGCCAAGGCGGAGGCCTCGTACCCCCTGCAAATCCGCGAGGCAGAGGCCCAGGCCGCCGCCGCGCAGGCCGACTACGACTATGCCGCCCTGAACCTGAAGCGCCGCCGCACCCTGGTGGATCAGGACCTGGACGCCCGCAACACGCTGGACGAGGCAAAGCAGCAGGCGGAAACCACCGCCAACACCCTTGCCGCGCGCAAGGCCACCCTGAACCGCCTGCAACGCGAATCCACCCTGGCCATCACAAGCGCGCGCGAGGCCGTGAAGGAAGCGCAATCCGCGCTGGAAGCCACCAACGTGCGCCTGTCCTATTCGGTAATCCGCGCCCCGCTGGACGGCGTGGTCAGCGAGGTCACCGCGCAGGGCGGCGAAACCGTGGTGGCGGGCTTTCAGGTGGCCAACCTGATCACCGTGCTGGACCCCACCCGGCTGGAAATGTGGATCTACGTGGACGAAACCGACGTGGGCCAGGTAACCCCCGGCATGACCGTGGAATTTCGAGTGGATTCGCTGCCGGGCCGCACGTTTGGCGGCACGGTGAACCAGATCTACCCGCAACCGGAAATCCGCGACAACATCGTGTACTACCGGGCGCTGGTGCGCCTTACCCCGCAGACCTCCACCGACCTGCGGCCCGAAATGACCACCCAGTGTCGCATCGTGGTGCAGCAGAAGGACAACGTGCTGGCCGTGCCCAACGAGGCCCTGAAATGGGTGGGCGGCGAGCAGGTGGTGTTCGTGCAGGACGGCGGAAACATCCGCAAGGTGCGGCCGCGCATCGGCCTGGCTGGCGCGGAAGCCAGCGAGGTGCTGGAAGGGCTGGGCGAAGGCGATGTGGTGGGCACCAAAGTGGTGCTGCCGCCCTCGCGCGGCGGCGCACGGCCCGAACAGGCGTCTGGCGGACCGGGTGGCGGCGGCCCCGGCTCCGGGCGACCGGGCCGCTAGGCGGGCGCTGGCAATGACCACTGCACCCATTTCCGCACCCGGCGCACCCGGCACAACCGGGGCAACCGGCACGCCCGGCGCATCTGGCATACCGGGCACGCCGCTGGTCGAACTGTCCGGCATCACCCGCAGCTTCACGCAGGGCGACCTGACCGTGGACGTGCTGCGCGGGGTCAGCTTTTCCATCGCGCACGGTGAATTCGTGGCCATCCAGGGGTCTTCCGGCTCCGGCAAATCCACGCTGCTGCACATCCTGGGGCTGCTGGACAGCCCCACGGCGGGTCGCTACGTGCTCGACGGGCACGACGTGTCGCACCTGGACGACGACGCCCGGTCGGAAGCACGCAACCAGCTGACCGGCTTCGTGTTCCAGAACTTCTACCTCATCCCTTACGCCACCGCGCTGGACAACGTGCTGCTGCCCGGCCTGTACAGCCACAAGAACCTGCGCGTCCAACGCAAGCGGGCGGAAGAACTGCTGCACCGCGTGGGGCTGGGCGACCGCATGGACTTCGTGCCCGCGCGCCTTTCCGGCGGGCAGCAGCAACGCGTGGCCCTGGCCCGCGCCCTGCTGAACGACCCGGCCCTGATTCTGGCCGACGAACCCACCGGGCAGCTTGATTCCACCACCAGCGCCGACATTCTGGACCTGTTCGCGGACATCAACCGCACCGGCAAGACCGTGGTGGTGGTGACCCACGACGCGGAAACCGCCGCCCGCGCGCGGCGGCGCATCGTCATCCGCGACGGGGTCATCGAAAGCGACGGCCTGCACGGCAGCGCAGCGGCAGGCGGGGCATCCGCATGACCGCCCCGGCGGCCCCGGCAGGCCCGGCGACTTCCGCGACCTCCACGACCTCCACGACCTCCACGACCTCCACGACCTCCATATCTGGCCCGACGCCCGGCCCGATCCATGCCCCGATCCACGGGCAGGGCCACGGGCACGCCTCTGGCCGTTTCGGCGGACGGAGCCTTTCCGCCCTGCTGCGCGAAGGCTGGCGCGCCGCCGCGCTGGGTCTTTCCGCGCTGCTGGCCTACCGGCTGCGCAGCTTTTTCGTCATTGCCGCCGTGTCGCTGGGCATTGCCTCGCTGACGGTCATCGTGGCCGCCGTGGACGGCGCATCCAAGAAGGCCGACGAAATCGCCGACATGTTCGGGCCGGACGCGGTGCTGATTTTCGGCGGCAATATTGTCAACCGCGCCGTGGGCGCCCGCACCCTGACCCTTACATGGGAGGACGCGGCGCGCATCCGCCAGTCGCTGCCGGGCGCGTACATCGTGCTGCCCATGCGTTCCAAGGGCAACGTGCGTCTGAAGCACGAGGCCAACAACTACGACGTGTCGCTGGTGGGCGGCACCACCGAAAATTACGCCAAGGCCTGGAACTGGCCGCTGGTGGAAGGCCGCGACCTGACGGCGGAAGACGTGCAGCGCGGCGGCCGCGTGGCCCTGATGGGCGACAGGCCCGCCCGCGAACTGTTCGGCGACGAAAGCCCCGTGGGGCGCACCTTCCTGATGTCCGGCGTGCCGTTTACCGTGGTTGGGCTGCTGCAATACCGTGGCATGTCCGGCGGCGGCAGCAGCGTGGACGACCGCGTGATCATTCCCCTCACCACGCTGACCCAGCGCTTCAACATGGACCGCCGCTACTTTCGCGCCCTGCGCGTGAAGTTCGAGGACACGGCAGGCATGGACGCCCACGTGGAAGACCTGCGCAGCCTGCTGCGCCACCTGCACCGTCTGGCCCCGGAAGACCCCGACGACTTCACCATACTCACCGCGCGCGAGGTGCTGAAATTCCTGTCCGTCATCAAGGGCGGCCTGGTGCTCTTTCTGGGGGTGACGGCAGCGGCGGCCATGATCGTGGGCGGCTTCGTGCTGGCCAACCTGTTCCTGCTTTCGGTCACCGAGCGGCGGGTGGAGATCGGCCTCAAGAAGGCGCTGGGCGCGCCGGGCCGGGCCATCCTGCTGCAATTCATGATGGAGGCCCTGGCGCTGACCCTGTGCGGGGCCGTGGGCGGGGTGCTGCTGGGCGCGCTGATGGGCCAGGCGCTGGAACGCCTGGGGCTTATCGAAATGGTGCTGTCGGCCAAGGTGTTTCTGCTGGCCCTGGCCGCCGCCACGGCGGTGGGGTTGGTGTTCGGACTGCGCCCGGCGCGTCAGGCTGCGGCGCTGGACCCCATCCAGGCCCTGCGCGGGGGTGAGTGATGCAGCGGCTGCGTATTGCCCTGCGCTCGCTGGCCGCCCACCGCATGCGCACGATACTGGCCATGCTGGGGGTCTTTCTGGGCGCGCTGGCGCTTACCGCCGTGCTGCACATCTCGAAAGCCATGGTCAAGAAGGCCGACATCGAAACGCAGCGCCTTGGGCCCAACCTGTTGCAGGCCCTGTCCGGCCAGGCCAACTTCCGGCGTGAAGGGTCCACCCGCGTCACCGGCATGACCACCACCTTCAGCCTGGAGGATGCCCGCGAGATTCTGGACTCCGTGCCCCAGATACGCCTGGGCGTTCCCTATGCGGGCGGGTCGATGCCGGTGCGCTATGGCCGGGTGAAGACGGGCAGCCAGCTCATGGCGTCGCCCCCGGCCTATGCGCAGGTGCGGCTGCTGGAAACCGAACACGGGCGCTTCTACAACGAGGAAGAAGAGGCCACGCAGGCCAAGGTGTGCGTGCTGGGCTATGCCATTGCGCAGCGCCTGTTCGGCGATACGGCGGATGCCGTGGGCAGGCAGGTGTTCTTCTTTCGCGCCAACGTGCTGGTGGTGGGCGTGCTGCCGGAAAAGGGGCAGGACGTGACCGGGGCCAACCTGGACGAGATGGTGTTCACCCCGCTGTCCACGTACATGCGCCGCTTCACCAATCAGGACTGGATCAGCGGCGTGTTCATGAACCTGCACGACCAGAACGACGAGGACGACGCCAAGATCGCGGTCACCAACATCCTGCGCCGCCGCCACCACATGGGGCCAGCCCGCAAGGACGACTTTTCGGTTATTTCGGCGCGCGACTCGGCCAAGCTGCGCAACCAGGCGCTTGATCTGGTGTGGACGCTGGGGGTGCTGTCGTCGTCCATCTCGTTTGCGGTGGGGGCGCTGGGCATCCTGTCCATCATGATCCTGCTGGTGCGCGCCCGCAGGCTGGAAATCGGCATTCGCCGCGCAGTGGGGGCCAGCCGCACGGTGATCATCCGCCAGTTTCTGGCCGAGGCCGGGGTGATGGCCGGGGTGGGCGGCGCGGCGGGCGTGCTGGCGGCTGTGGGCATTGTCAGCGTGGTGTATGCCGTGGGGGATTTTCCGTACCTGTACGACCCGCTGCTGATTGTCGGGGCCTGCATCGCGTCCGTGCTGCTGGGGCTGGTGGCCGGGGCGTACCCGGCGTGGCAGGCGTCGCGGGTGGAGGTGCTGGAGGTGCTCAGGAATCCTGAGTGATAAGGGGATGGGGGGGCCTTGTTGCAACCGGCTTCTACGAAGACAGTTCTGCTCTCTTGACCACCCTCGATTTCGTTATGCCTCCGGCGGGCAAGGGGCCGCTAAGCGGCGGCCCCTTGCATCCCCGCGCTCCAGGGGGGCTTCGCCGCCCCTGGACCCCCAACGTATCCTGCACCGCATTCTTACGCCGGGCAGCTTCCCTGCGGCGCTAGCGCGCCTCGGGCGATCTGCCCCGACGTAAAGAATGCGGTGCAGGACGACACGGGGTTCCAAGGACTTCAGCCGTTAGGCGAGCGTGAAACGCGAGTCTTACGGATGAAGATAGCAAAGCTGGCGGAGCCCCTGGAACGCGGGGATTCAAGGGGCCATCGTTCAATGGCCCCTTGCCCGTCGGAGACATAACGAAATCGAGGGTGATCAAAGGGGCACGACGGCCTTCGTAGAAGCCGGATGCAACCGCGCACATCCCCTCCACACCCGTCGGAGACATAACGAAATCAAGCGGGTGCAACAGGGCTGGTGTGTATTCGTAGAAGCCGTGCCCAACTGCGCGCAACCCCATCCCCATCCAGCCCGCGCAGCGCCCTCCCCCCTCACACCTTCCCGTTCTTCCTCTCCCACCAGGCCCGGTCCGGACCCAGAAACCACCAATCCGTGTGGTCGGTCTCGGCAATGGTCTGGGCAAGTTCGCGGCCTTCCTCGGTACGCAGCCTCTCCAGCGCGCTTTCCATCCACTTGCCCGCGTACTTGTTGCCCAGGTCCAGTTCGCGCTTCAGGTTCAGGATCAGATCCAACTGGTCCGCGTCGTGGGCCAGTTGCGCCTCCGGGGTTTGCGAGGCTTCCAGGTCGTCCCAGAACTCCAGCATGTCCACCTCAAGCCCGGTGCCTTCGGCGGCATGCACCACGGCGTCACGCGGCTTCGTGGTGTTGTAGATGCGGTTCACGTAGTTGAAGTCGCCGATGCGCGCCTCGTGAAAGTCGTGGAACAGGCACAGCATGGCGGTACGGGAAGGATCGGCCCCGGCCATGCGGGCCAGCACATAGCCGATGATGGCGGTGCGGAAGGAATGTTCGGCCACGTTCTCGTTGCCGGTGCCGAGAAACTGGTAGCCGGTGCGCGGCGTGAGGCGCAGCATGCCCGCCTCGTTCAGGAAATCGACGATACGCTTCAGGCGGCCGCGCCCCTGAAGGTTCAACTGGGGATTGCAGGCGGTCATGGCAAGGCTCCGGAAAAAATGACGTCGGCCGCCAGCGCCCGGTGACAAACCACCGGATGCACCGTGCGGCGCGCCCGTCCGGCATACGGCATTTCCCCGGCGCTGTCCAAACGGCCCGGTACTCCGGACTGGTGCCCCGCCCCGTCCGCGTCAAGCCAGATCGGGTCGCCTCAGGTCACATCAGGTCACATCGGGCAACACCGGGCACGCGTCATTACGCCCCGTACGCCATCCCGCCCTGGCGCGTCCCGCCCCCCCCCGAAGCGGGTCTACACCGGGTCCATGCTGCCCCAGCGCCTGCCGAACAGCCGGAACAGCACCAGCGCAAAGACGGCCCCCAGCGTGTCGGCCAGCATGTCCTTCTGAGCATCCCACACGTCACCCTGGCTGCCCAGAAAGGCCAGCCCCGCCTCGCCGCCGTCCGCGTCGGCCACCCACCATTCCAGGATTTCCCACCCGCAGGCCACGGCCATGATGGCGAACAGCGCGAACAGCATGGTCACCACCGGCCCGGCCAGACGGCGGCGCGTCAGCAGTTCCGCAAAGGCATAGGCATAAAACCCCACGCTGAAATGCCCCACCCGGTCGAAATGGTTGCGCCCGAACCCGAAGGTATCGGTAATGAACCCGAAGGGCACCCGCTCGAAGGTATAGTGCCCGCCCACGGTGTGCCAGAACAGCCACACCGCCATGAGCAGGTAGGCAGCGCCGCTGAACCGGAAGTGCCGCGACGTGACCGCCAGCAGCAGGAATATGGTGATCACCGGGGTGACCTCCATGTACCACACCGTGCGGTCGTACGGGGCAATGCCCAGCGCCACGAACACCGCCACGAACACGGCGGCCAGCACCTCCGGCAGGCGGGACGGGACGGTGGGGGGCACGGCGGAATGCGCAGCGGGTGTTGCCATGGAAGACCTCTCTTCTGCGATGCAGATAATGTCGGGATGCCCGCACGATGCCGCAGGGCCGGGCGACTGTAAACAACCGCCCGATGACGGCGCAAAAAAAGGGCGGATTGCACATGCCCCGCCCCGTAACGACCTGTCTGAGCGCCGCCTGTCCGTCGCCTGTCCTTGCCTGTCCGTCGCCTGTCGTCGTCCAACCTTTCCGCCGCCCCAGCCGCTCCAGCAACTGGCGACGGGCAGGGGCTAGCCGTCCCCTTCCGAGGGGTCGCCCTTGTCCGCCAACGGAATGATGCCGTCCGCATCCGGTCGGTGCCGGGCCTTGTTCTTTGCCACCACGGCCACGGAAGTATTGGCATAGCAATACACGCACATGTGCCCGCAGGTGTTGTACATGCCGATGTCCTTGCTTTCCACGCACCCGCATTCTGTCCGCTGGCCCCTATCTTTACGCAGATACTTGCGCAGTTGGGTCTCCAGCCGTTGCGGCACGCCCAGCACATGCTGGTCAAGCCGGATGCCGAGATGCCGTTGCAGCTTCACGTTGTCCGGGCGGCATATCCGCGCGAAGAGATCGCCGTCCACGCACTTGTTGGGCTTGATACCGTAACGGGTGAACGACCTGCGCTCGCCGCATGTCGCGGGCGTGAGTTGCCGCGATGCCGCATAGGCCGCGATCATTTCCGCCAGCCGGTCCTGCTCGTCGAACGAGGGTTCCCGCAGCAGCGGTCCGTGCTGTGACTTGATGTTGCGCTGCACCTTGGCGTAGGCCCCCACGTCCACAAAACTGAAGACCAGTTGCCGCGTATGCGGGGCCAGCGCATCGCCCACGCGGCGGATGCGTTCCATCACCCCGTTCGTGTCCAGTCCCTCGGCAAGGCAGATGGGATCATACCGCCACACCACCCGCTCGCGCCCCCAGCGGCGCGACAGGGCCGCGAACGTCTCGATGCGCTCCGCCAGCGGGGGCACGCGGGGCTCGTACCCTTCCGCCTCATAGTCGTTAACGGTGAACTGGAAGTAGAAATCGTATCCCCTGTCGTGGATTTCCTCCAGGTACGGCAGCAGCGGCCTCGCATTCTTGGTCCAGAACACGATGCCGCCCGCCGCGCGAAGGTCGATGCAAAAGTCCTGCTGGTTGAAAGGATTGCGCCACCGCACATACCCTTCGCGCAGGCGACGCATGAACCATTCCGCGTAAAAGGCCGGAATGTCCGTGGACCGGCTGGCGGAAATGATGCCGGGCGTCAGCACCCGCCCCTGAAAATCCGGGGAATCCTGCACCTTGTTCTCCCTGTCAGCGTTCAAGCCGCAGCATAGCGTACAGTTTTACCCCGCAAGGCGCAAAAAAACCGGGCCGCTTTCGCGGCCCGGCCGAGCGTGTCTCCGAGAGACCCCTCCACCTTACGGTGTGTTTCCTTAGCCGCCCAGCAGCTGCATGGCCATACGCGGCAGGGAGTTGGCCTGCGAGAGCATGGCGACGGCAGCCTGGGTAAGAATCTGCTGGCGGGTGAACTCGGTCATTTCGCTCGAAACGTCCACGTCCGAAATCCGCGATTCGGCAGACTGCAGGTTTTCCGACTGGATCTGCAGGTTGCTGATGGTGTTTTCCAGACGGTTCTGGAGCGCACCAAGGTTCGCGCGAATCTTGTCCTTGGAAACGATGGCATTCTCGATGCCTTCCAGGGCGGCCTGCGCGGCAGACTGCGTGGAGATCGACTTACCCTTGCCGTCCGCCGCCTGGGCACCCACGCCCAGTGCCGACGCCGTGGAGGTGCCGATGCGGATGTAGTAGTAGTCTTCCGAGCAGTCGTTGGCGGTACCGAAGTGAACCTTCAGCTGACCGGTGGACACAAGGCCGGAGCCGTCGTGCGTCGCGCCGGACAGGTTGCCGTTGAGCAGGTGAATGCCGTTGAAGTCCGTCGAGTTGGCGATTCGGGTGATTTCCGAGGCCATGGCCTGGTATTCCGAGTCGATGATAAGACGCTGGTCCGAAGTGTAGGTACCGGTAGCGGCCTGTTCGGCCAGTTCCTTCATGCGGATCAGCTTTTCATCGACAACCCCGAGCGCGCCGTCGGCGGTCTGGATCAGCGAAATGGCGTCGTTGGCGTTACGCACGCCCTGGTTCAGGGCGGAGATATCCGAACGCATCAGTTCGCGAATGGCCAGGCCGGCTGCGTCGTCAGAGGCAGCGCCAACACGAAGACCCGACGACAGACGACGCACGGACGTGGACAGGCTGCCGTACGACTGGCTGAGGTTACGGGCGGCATTCATTGCCATCAAGTTGTGATTGATAACGAGAGACATAATATTCCTCCATGAATATTGCGCCGTTCCGGGCGGGGCACCACGCCGACCGCATCCATGCGATCATCCGCCGTTCATGCCCCTCTTTTCGGCCTGCCCATGTGAAACTATAGGGGTGGTCTTCACTTTTCTTTACGTTCGTCCGGACAAACCGGACAGCACGCGTACGCGCCGATGGGCAAGTCCCTTGCATCGGTTTGCCATGCTCCGGCGGCGGATGTAGACTGTCGGCCCAGCGTTACAGCGCCAAGACATCACCGGTCGCGACAACGCCGAAACATCACCGGTCGCGACAGCGCCGAAGCGCCGCACCGTCCGTCGTCGGGCGCACCACGCCCTACCGCATAACAAGGAGTCCTTCATGAGTGTCCACCCGGCCCCCCAACCTTCTGCCGCCCCGCAGCCGCGCCGCCGGGTCAGCACGCTGGATGTGCGCGCCGCCAAAGGCACACGGCGCATCGCCATGCTTACCGCCTACGATGCCCCCACCGCCGCCCTGGTGGACGGTTGCGACATCGACATCATTCTGGTGGGAGATTCGCTGGGCATGGTCATGCTGGGCCGGGACGACACCCTGTCCGTGACCGTGGACGAAATGGTGCATCACTGCCGGGCGGTGACCGGCAGCGTGGGCCGCGCCCTGGTGGTGGCAGACATGCCCTTCCTGTCCTACGAAACGGGACCTGCCGACGCCCTGCGCAACGCCGGGCGACTGTTCCGGGAAGGCGGCGTGCGTGCGGTGAAGCTGGAAGGCGCGGGGCCGTACCTGCCGCAAATCCGCGCGCTGGTGGATGCGGGCATCCCGGTCATGGGACACATTGGCCTGACCCCGCAACGGGTGGCGGAATTGGGCGGGTTCAAGGTGCAGGGCAAAACCGCAGATGCAGCCCGCCGCCTGCTGGACGACGCCCTGGCTCTGGAGCAGGCAGGCTGCTTTTCGGTGGTGCTGGAGTGCGTACCCTCACCCGTGGCCGCGCGCATCACCGCCGCGCTGACCATCCCCACCATCGGCATCGGCGCGGGGGCGGACTGCGACGGCCAGGTGCTGGTGCTGCACGACATGCTGGGCCTGCAGGACCGCACGGTGCCCCGCTTCGTGAAGCGGTACGCCAACCTGGCCGGACAGGTGACGGCGGCGGTGGCGGCATACAAGGAAGAGGTGGAGAGCGGCGCGTTTCCCGGCCCGGAACACGGTTTTGCCATGTCCGGGGATGAGCTGCGCCAGTTCGGCGCGGACGAAGGCAGTACCGGAGAACCGGGCAACAAATGACTGCGGGCAGCGCTGCGGGTTGGGGGGTGGGCTGCGTCAGATATGCATCAGCCCCGCACCGTCCTGAAGCCTGCCCTTCCGACAGCGCGCCGCACGACAACGGCGTGCCCGGCTGCGGGATATGGCCAGCGGCGCACCGGGGGCAAAACCGGCAGTGACACGAAGAAACGAGGTTAATCCTTCCCGGCCTCCAGCAGGTACAGGCAGCGCGGTTCCACCAACAGCAGCCTGTCGTCGGAAAGGTGCTCCGGCGCGGTGACAAACCCGCTTTGCTCTATCTGATGGATGGCATTGGATTCGCGGCTGGAATCGTGCAGAAACAGGGTTTCCCCCAGCAGGCGGCCAGCCGCAGTCCAGTGCGAGATCACCGGATCGCCCCTGAACGGCAGGTAGCGGTGAAAGCGCAACACGGCTCCCCGTGCCGGGCCGCCCGAAAGCCATCCGGCGAGGGCTTGCCACAGCGCGCGTGGCGTCGGCTGCGGCGTGGCGTCCGGACCGTGTTGCCCGTGATGACCGCGAAAACAGGGAGCGCCTGCCCGTGCGCCGTTGTGCGACCCACCCGACGCATCTGGCCCCACCCTGCCCGTCACGCCCAGGGCCGGAGCGTCAGCAAAAGGGCGCGTAACGCGCAGGGCGACCACATCGCGGCTGGCGCGGTCCAACACCGCCCGCACCAGCGCGTCGTGATCGGTGGCATTGTACAGCACGGCGCGCAACCCCTCCGCATCGCGGGCCAGATCCAGCAGCACCTCGTTGAACAGCCGCCGGGCCTGCCCCATCGCCAGCGGATGGACGGCACGCAGGGCATTGATCACGGCGTATACGGCGCAGAACACATCCAGTTGCCCCTGATGGAACGGGAGCGATGGGGGGGAGCCGGCTGCGGAGCTGTTTCCCGGCGCTTGCGGCGCTTCGGGCGCGGCAGCAGACGTGACCGCAGACGTGTTTTTGGGGCGGGCGGTTGAATTGGGGGCGACCATGCGTCTCCCGGCATATGCTGCGGTTGAAGGCCCGTGACGGAGGCTGTTGGCCTGACCCTGCTCTTGCCCGCAGCCACACCTGGCCGTCAAGTGGCGGCACAAAGGCGGCAGGCGCATGTTCTCCACCGGCACGCCGCGCACGACACGGTACGGGACTTGCTGAGGCAACGCCACACGGACAAACCTGCCGGGGCCAGCATGCCGCCATACGCCCGCCAGCCCGCTACGCGCTGCCCATATCGTCTTCCGTTTCCGCTGGACATCATGGCGGGCTGCGTGTATACCCGCCTACACAACAATATTCGGATAACTTGATATGCAGATACTCACCGACCCACGCACGTTCCAGCAGACCTGCCTTCGCTGGCGGGCCGACGGCCAGCACACCGTGCTGGTGCCCACCATGGGCTACTACCACACCGGGCATGAAAGCCTGATGTCTTACGCCCGCTCGGTGGGCGACAAGGTGGTGGTCAGCCTGTTCGTGAACCCCACGCAGTTCGGTCCCGGCGAAGACCTGGCCGCCTACCCGCGCGACCTTGAACGCGATGCCGCCCTGGCAGAGGCCAATGGCGCGGACATCCTGTTCACCCCCCAGCCTGCGGACATGTTTCCGGCGGGCCATGCCACGTGGGTGGAAGTGCCCTCGCTGGCGGGCACGCTGTGCGGCGTTTCGCGCCCCACCCATTTCCGCGGGGTATGCACCGTGGTCATGAAGCTGTTCCAACTGGCCATGCCGCGCACCGCCGTGTTCGGCCAGAAGGACTGGCAGCAACTGGCCATCCTGCGCCGCATGGCACGCGACCTGAACGTGCCCGTGGAGGTGGTGGGCCGCCCCATCGTGCGCGAGTCCGACGGCCTGGCCATGAGTTCGCGCAACGTCTACCTTTCGACCGAGGAACGCGCCCAGGCCCCCAACATCCACCATGGCCTGGCCCTTGGCCGGGCGCTGGTGCAGGGGGGCGAGCGCGACGCCGCCACTGTCGCCGAGGCCATGCGCCGCTACTGGCGCGAAAGCCTGCCCCTGGCGCAGGAAGACTACATTTCCATCGTACACCCGGAGACGCTGGAGCCGCTTGAGCGCATTGCCGACGCGGCCCTGTGCGCCGTCGCCTTCCGACTCGGCAAGGCCCGGCTTATCGACAACATGCTGCTGGCAGGCGACTAGGGTTACCAGACCCGCCGGATGCGAGCACCGCAACCTACGCACAGAACCGCGCCCGAAGCCCTCAGCGCCTGCACCGCCCACACCCGACGGCGGGACGCAGGCCACAGCCGGGGCCACGCGCGCATCATCAGGAGGACCGCATGATTCCCGGAAAAGGCCGCTACTTCTTCACGTCCGAATCCGTTACCGAAGGCCACCCCGACAAGGTTGCCGACCAGATTTCCGATGCCGTGCTTGACGTGCTGCTGGCGCAGGACCCCATGTCCCGCGTGGCTTGCGAAACGCTGGTGACCACCGGCATGGCCTTCATTGCGGGCGAAATCCGCACCAAAGGCTTTGCCGACCTGCCCGAGGTGGTGCGCTCGACCATCCGCAACATCGGCTACAACAGCTCGGACATGGGCTTCGACTGGAAGACCTGCGCGGTCATCTCCTCCATCGACAAGCAATCGGGCGACATCGCCCAGGGCGTGGACCGGGGCAACCCCGAAGACCAGGGCGCGGGCGACCAGGGCATGATGTTCGGCTTTGCCTGCGATGAAACCCCCACCCTGATGCCCGCTCCCATCTACTGGGCGCACCAGCTTTCGCAGCGCCTGACCAAGGTGCGCAAGGACGGCATCCTCGACTTCCTGCGGCCCGACGGCAAGACCCAGGTTTCGTTCGAATACGTGGATGGCAAGCCCATGCACATCAACAACGTGGTCGTCTCGTCGCAGCATGCCGACAACGTGTCCAACGCCACCATCCGCGAAGGCATCATCGAGGAAGTGATCAAGAAGACGCTGCCCGAAGGCCTGATGGCCGACGACTGCGAAATCTTCATCAACACCACCGGCCGGTTCGTGGTCGGTGGCCCCATGGGCGACTGCGGCCTGACCGGCCGCAAGATCATCCAGGACACCTACGGCGGCGCGGGTCACCACGGCGGTGGCGCGTTTTCCGGCAAGGACGCCTCCAAGGTGGACCGTTCCGGCGCGTACATGGGCCGCTACATCGCCAAGAACGTGGTCAAGGCCGGGCTGGCCCCCAAGTGCGAAGTGCAGATCGCCTACTGCATCGGCGTGGCCGAGCCGGTTTCCGTGCTGGTGTCCTCGCTGGGCAGCAGCGAACTGTCGGACGAAGTGCTGACCCGCGCCGTGCGCGAAGTGTTCGACCTGCGTCCGTACCACATCATCAAGCGCCTTGACCTGAACCGCCCCATCTACAGCAAGACCACCTGCTACGGGCACTTTGGCCGTGAACTTCCCGAATTCACCTGGGAACAGTGCGACGCCGTGGCCGACCTGCGCACCGCCGCCAAGATCTAGGCACGGCGCAAGCTGCAAAAAGACAGGGCGGGGAGCATGCTCCCCGCCCTTTTTGCGTACATCGTGTTGCACAGCTACGGCATGTCGGCCATCGCCCCGCCGCGCTCCGACCGGGCGGCCTCACCGGTATGCTGCCACCATGCTGCCGTTACCCTGCCAGATCGGCAAGATCGGCCTGAAGCCCGGACACCGAGGCGTCCAGGTCCACGTCAAAGCTGGCCCCGAACTCGCTCCCGTTGATCCAGGCCACCGTGTAGCCCACGTCCACCAGACAGGCCATGCTGAAGTTCTCGCCCCGCAACAGCACGCCCCGCGTGCCTTGCGCGGGCATGGGGCCACCGTCGTCAAGCAGCAGGCGCGTTCCGCCGGGGCTGATGTCGATGAGTTGGGCAATACGGTCCGTGCCGTCCATATGCAGGCGACAGGATTGATTCAGCCCGTAGGCCTTCAGAAAAATGCGCGCATGACGCCTGCGTTCCATGTCTTTTCCCCCTGCGAAAAGTTGCCGAAAGCGCGTCATGGTCGCTCCGGCCATGGCAACGCCACCCTGCTGCAAGGGAGCACGCATAGCACGACAATCACAATATGGGAACGGCGTTAGCCTGCGTGCAATGTTCGGTGTCCAGTCCCCTCCGACCTGCCGAAACCCGCGCGCGGGGCTGCAAACACATGGGCGGCGCGCAGTCCGGGTTTCCGTTCTTCGCGCCGCCGTGGCCTTGATATTTTGTCCGGCCCCAACATCTCTCGGCAAGCTTCGCACGCCGCCGTGGCCCCTTGAGCATCACGCCGCCGTGGCACCCTGGCGGAACCGTTCGATCAGCCCGCGCACCCGACCGGTAAGGCCGGGCAGGTCGGGCTTGGATATCTGGTCGTCAGCTCCCACGGCGGAGCCCTTGTGGCGCAGGGCATCGGTAATCAGCGAAGAGAAAAGTATCACGGGCAGTTTTTGCAGCACCTGGTCTTCCTTGATGCGCCGGGTCAGGTTATGGCCGTCCATTTCGGGCATCTCGATGTCCGACACCACCAGGTCCACGTAGTCGTATATGTGCTTGCGCTCTTCTTCGGCGCGCTTGCGCCAGCCGCACAGCACGTCCCACGCCTCGCGTCCGCTGCTGGTGCGGGTAACGCGAAACCCTGCCTTCTCCAGCGTGCTGCCTATCATGTTGCGGATGGCCGAGGAATCGTCGGCGATCAGCACATGCCAGTCTTCGGACACGGTCATCGTCGGTTCCGCAACCTCCACCAGCGTGGCGCCTATGTCCGCCCGCGGATTCATGGAGGCCACGATCTTCTCCATGTCCAGCAGAAACACGATGCGGTCCTCAAAGCGCACCACCCCGATGACCGACTGGCCGCTGTAGGTCTGCATGTGCGAGTCGGGGGCTTCCACCTGGCTCCAGCTCAGGCGATGGATGCGCGTCACCCCGGAAACCAGGAACGCCGTAACCATGCCGCTGAACTCGGAAACGATGACCTTCAGCGAATCGCTGGGCACCACCTTCTTGCCCAGCCAACTGCCCAGATCCACCAGGGGCAGCACGCGACCGCGCAGGTTGAAGGTGCCAAGCGCCGCCGGATGGTGCTTGCTGGGCACGCCGGTAACCGTGGGCCGCCGGATTATTTCCAGCACCTTGGCCACGTTCATGCCGTAATAGCCCCTGTACACCTTGTCGTCCGCCAGGGTTTCCTCGATGTAGAATTCGATGATCTCAAGCTCGTTGGTGCCCGATTCGAGCAGGATGTTGGTCTGGCTCATGTGCCCCCCTGGAAGGTCGTGACGTACGCTAGCAGTATGCCACACGACGCGGCGCGGGCAATTGTTTTTCCGCACCCGGCGCAACAATATAGCACCCGGCACGGCGCTGCGTGATTCGTGGATGTTACGGGGAACACGGATACAGGAGGGACACGGGCGTCGCGGGCATTGCCGACGCCCGGCAGGGCTGGCCGCGCATCGGCGCGGGAAGGGCATGGGAAAAAATCGTGGCTCCACGGGCCACCAACGGTCACGCGGCGCGCACGCCCACCTTGCGCAGCACCTCTGCGCTGGCGTTGAAGGGGTTGTCGGCCCGGCCGCATTGCGGCAAGGGATGCTCCGGCAGCGCGGGCAGCCCCGTCAGGTGCGCGTTGTAGGCATGCACCGCCAGCGGCTCCAGGGTCAGCACGTCTTCCGCGTTGTAGGCCAGCAGGGTTTCCAGGGCGCGGTCGTCGCCGCTGTTTTGCCAGTGACGCCACAGCAGCACGGCAGTGTAGCCGTCCACCCCGGCAAGTCCGCCGCGATCCAGCCCGAAGGCTTGTTCCACCCGCTTCAGCCCGCCGGTATAGCCCAACGGCTTCAGCACCCAGCGCAGGTCCAGATGGGCCATGTCCAGCTTCAGCCGGAAGGTCTGTTCTATGAACGGTGCGTCGAAACCGCGCCCGTTGAAGGTCACCAGCAGCTTGTAGGCGCGGATGTCGTCGGCGAAGGCTTCCAGGTTGTCGCCATGCCGATAGGTACGCAACTGGAACCCGTCCCACAGGGCAATGGTGGTGATGTGCGATTCCGGCCAGCCAAGACCCGTGGTTTCGATGTCCACGTAGGCCGCCTGATGGCGGAATGCAGCGAACAGCCGCCACTGGTCCGCAGCGCCCAGGCGCTGGCTGAACCACGCGGCATCGCCCGCCGCGAGGCGCGCGTGCGAATCGGCAAGGCCGGAAGCAAACGTGCCCGCTTCATACCGGCGGCAGGGAATGTCATCGCGCGCGGCGGCGTCCTGCCAGGTAAGGCAGCCCGCGCGCCACAGGCGTTCCTCGAAGGCCGCGCCAACGCCGGGCAGGTGGCGGAAGGTGGAGTTGATCATGGCTTGCCTCCGTTGCGGGGCTTGCCGCCGCTACGTGGTTTTCCGGACGACCTGGCCGGAGACGCGGGCGAAGCGGCCTTGGCGCTGCCCGCCTTGCCCGACTGTTTGCCCGCAGATATCCCGGCGGCCTTGCCGCCCGTCTTGCCCGTCTTGCCCGCCTTGCCCGCCGTCCTGCCTGCACTCGGACGTGGAGTCGCACCGGGCTTTTCCCCAACCCCAAGGCGCGGGCAGACCTCGTGCATCTCGCATTCGGTGCAGCGCGGGGCGCGCGCGTCGCACACGTGGCGGCCAAACCACACCAGCATGTGATTCACGTCGCCCCAGGCATCGCGCGGAAAAAGTTCCATCAGGTCGCGCTCTATCTGCACCGGGTCCACGGATTCGGTGAAGCCCAGGCGAAAGGCGATGCGCTTGACGTGGGTGTCCACGGCAATGCCTTCGTTGATGCCGTAGGCCCCCCACAGCACCACGTTGGCCGTCTTGCGCGCCACCCCCGGCAGTTGCACCAGTTCGGCCATGGTGCGGGGCACCTCGCCGCCATGCGCTTCGGCCACGCGACGGGCCGCGCCCAGCAGGTTGGTGGCCTTGTTGCGGTAGAAGCCGGTGGAATGGATGACCTCTTCCAGTTCTTCCTGCGTGGCGCGGGCAAGCTCCGCCGGGCCGGGCCAGCGGCGGAACAGGCCGGGGGTGACCTGGTTCACGCGCACGTCGGTACACTGGGCTGCCAGCACCGTGGCCACCAGCAATTCCCAGGCGTTATGGGCCACCAGATGCGTTTCGCGGGTGGGATAGCGCAGGCGCAGGAGTTCGAGCACCCTGGCCGCGCGGTCGGCGGTCTGCATGAAAAGCTCCGTGAAGGGGATGTGCGCGCGGCTGCCGGGCAGCAGGACTGAAGGACAAAGGGATAAAGGGACAAGGGGGCAGGGATGGATAGGGACGGACAGGGACGGGCCGGAACGGACTGGGGTCCCGTGACAACAGGCAGGCCCCGCAGCGGCCCTGCATCCATGCGGCGGCCAGTATATGCCATGCCGAAGCACACCCCGCAACCACAGGAAAAAGACAGGCGCCGCGCACCCTGCCGGGCAGGCTGTGTCCCCACAGGGGCATCCGTCGCCAACGCCTGATCGCACCTGATCGAACCGGATCGTACGGGGGCCGCTTCCGCCCATTTCCGGTCATACCGCCTTGCGACATTCCCGTGTCAAAACCGCGATCATCGCGTTGCCGTGCGGGGGCTTCTCCGCTATGCACATGGACGGCGCGCCGCGGGCGGGTGCCGCCTACCCGCGTGCCCGCTGTCGCCCGCACAACGCGGCTACCCCGCGCAGCATCCACCAACCGCGCACGGGCGGCATCGCCCGCCGCAGGAGGTCCATATGGCGGTCATCGTGTACATGACGGCCCCAAACCCGGAAGAAGCCGAGCGCATTGGCCGCATTCTGGTGGAGCGCCGCCTTGCCGCATGCGTCAACGTGCTGGGGGCCATCCGGTCCATCTACCACTGGGCGGGCGACATCCAGACCGAAACCGAAACCGCCTTCATCGCCAAGACCACCGACGCCCTCGTACCCGCCCTGACCGAGGCGGTGCTGCAACTGCATCCGTACGAGGTGCCCTGCGTGGTGACCCTGCCCATTACCGGCGGCAGCGCCGCCTTTCTCGGCTGGATCGACGAAGTAACCCGCAAGGAGCCCTAGCATGTCCATCTACGTTTCCGGGTCCATCGCCTACGACCGCATCATGAATTTCCCCGGCAAGTTCGCGGACCATATCCTGCCGGAAAAGATACACATCCTGAACGTGTGCTTCCTTATCGACCGGCTGGAGGAAAAGCGCGGCGGCACGGCGGGCAACATTGCCTACAGCCTGGCCCTGCTGGGCGAAAAGCCGCACATCCTGTGCTGCGTGGGCAAGGACTTTGACCGCTACGCAGAGGAACTGGACAAGCTGGGCCTGCCGCAGGACGGCATCCGCAAGCTGGACGACCAGTTTACCGCCGGGGCCTACATCACCACCGACCAGAGCGACAACCAGATCACCGGCTTCAACCCGGCTGCCATGCGCTTTCCGTGCGAATACCCCTTTGCCGCGCTGGACGCGAAGGCCGACATCGCCATCGTCTCGCCCGGCAATGTGGACGACATGGTGGGCCTGCCGCGCATGTTCCGCGAGCGCGGCGTGCGCTACATCTTCGACCCCGGCCAGCAGATTCCCGCCCTGTCCGGCGACCAGCTGTACGAGGCCATCTGCGGCGCGCACATGCTGGTCACCAACGACTACGAACTGGAAATGATCATGAAGGCCACGGGCCGCACCAAGGCGGAACTGCTGGAACACACCGGATGGATCATCACCACCATGTCCGAGCACGGATCGCGCATCGACAACGGCAGCCCGGTGCTGGTGCCCGCCGTCAAGGCCGACCAGGTGCTGGACCCCACCGGCGCGGGCGATGCCTACCGTGCGGGCCTCATCAAGGGGCTGGTGGACGGCAAGGACGTGGTGCAGGCTGCCCGCATGGGCGCCACCTGCGCCAGCTTCTGCGTGGAGCACTACGGCACCCAGGAACATGCCTTCACGCCGGAGCAGTTTGCGGCGCGGCATGCGGCGGCGTTCGGCGCATAGGGCCTGCACCACATAACAAGCTGGCTTGTTACAGAACGAATCCTTGCGGGGGAGGGACCCTTTTGCAAAAGGGTCTCCTCCCCCGCCCCCCTCCCCCAAAAACTTTCATATGGTTTCCGTAGACCGTTACCTGTCGAAAGCGAGGCCCTACAAGGACACAATTAGCCGTTGGCTGTTGAAGCCACACCAGGACAACGGGATTAACAACACGAAATGCCGCCGGACTCTTTCGGAAGTCCGGCGGCATTTCGTCTCCATCAACAGTCAACGCACTGCATCAACTGTGGGTGCTGCTATCCAAATAATTTCTCCGGCGGTCGCCGCTCCGGCACGATGTCGTGCGGAATCTCGTCCTCGTTCCATGCCTGCGACACGTACAGCCCGCAGAAGCAAGCCCCGTATTCCTTCACGTCGTCCTCGCGGTACACGCAGGGACAGACGATGTCGCGGTCCTTCTCGAACTCGCCAAGGGCCAGGCGGCAGGGGCAGGCCATGTACCCGTAACGCTGCCGGTTCACCAGCAGGCTTTCCAGCAGGGGCATGGTCATGTCCATGTCCTTGTTGAAGAAATAGCCTTTGGGCTCCTGAATCTTGCGCAGCATGTCGTGCAGCGCCTGCGGGGTTGCGGGGCCGCTCATAGTTGCAGGGCCTCCTTGATGTCTTCCTTGTGGAAGCCCACGATGACGCGCCCGTTGCCGCAAACCAGGGTGGGGAAGGACAGCTTGGGATTGTGGGTGCGGATTTCCTCCAGCACGGCCTTGCGCTCGTCACCTTCCAGCTGATCCACGAACACGCACTTGTAGTCCACGCCATGCTCTTCAAGGTACTGCTTGGTGTTCTTGCAGTGAACGCAGGTGGACAGGGCAAACAGTTTCACTTCGTTGGAATCGTCGGACATCCTGGATACCTCGTTCGGCGTCTACGCCGCGTCGTTCGATGGCAAAAATACATGGGGGGAGAAAAATCTTCGGACATCCTAGCAGCACCTCCCCCCGCGTGACAATCCGGCCTTGCGGCATGGCTGCCGCCGCAGGCAACCGCCCGCCGCTACATGGCAGGCCGTCCGGCTGCCGCATCGGCGATGAGCGAGGCCAGCCGCCGCACCGTGTCCGCAAGGTCCGCATGCTCCTCGAATGCCCCATCCACGCGGATGCCGTAGCGTTCGTCGCGCAGCGAACGGCGGACATCGCCCTGCCCCGCGCCGTCGCCTTCGCCCAGCAACACCCGGAGCGCATTGTGGGTGACCACGATGGTACGCCCGCCGATTTCCACGGTCAGGGTGTCGCCGTCGTCCTGCACCGCAAAGCGTTGGTCTTCGGGCAGTTCATCGCGCATTTCGGCAAGGGCTGCGGCCACAGGGCGCAACCGTTCGCGGGCCACGTCGCGCAGCCGCTCTGCCATGCCCGCAGCGCTTTCGCCCACGGCCCGGCGGCGCGAAAGTTCCTCGCGCAGCACCTCGCGCGGATTTGCCGGACGGGTCCGCCACACGTAGCGCAACAACAGGTAGATCAGAAGGACGAACAGGCCGCCCAGAATCAAGCCGCGTATCATGTACCACTCCATGCCGCGAAAGGTGGGCTTGCGCAAGGGGAACCGCGCGGCGGGACCGCCCGGCAAAGGCCTGCCATTCGCACCCGCCTGCTTGCCGCAGCCGGTGCGCCGCTGCCACCCTGTTCAGCCAGTGCGGCGCACACGCAGGCACCCCGCCCCGCCCGATCTGTCATGATCCGCCACCATCCATCCGCCCCAAAAAAACGGCCCGCCCCCGCAAACCGTTGCGGGACGCGGAACGCCGGGGCGACGGCCAGTTTGCCCTTGACATCTTTCTTAACGTCTTCCTATGACTTACGTAACTGGAAAGCCATCGGCAAGACCCGGCGGCACGTCCGGTATGGTCACGATGCCCGCGCAGGACGGTTACGAACCGACAACGCGCCCATGCCAACCCTTAACCTGCATCGCCGCCCGAAAACCGGACGAGACGCCACGCCATACGGGGGAAACACCCGACAGCGCAACCGCGCAACCGCGCAACTGCGACAGACACGACAGTCATGGCGACCATGCTCCCGCATCGCCCACGACGCCCGCATGCTCCACGCGACCCTGCGTGGCCCGGACGGGCGACCGGAACGCACACGGGACAACGCGACGGCCACGGGCGCAAGCCCGCACCGCGCACCGCCAGACAAACGCCGCAGCAGCGGCCTGACGCACGACGCCACAGGGACGACGCCCCGCACGAGGAAGCACGAACGAACACGGTTTTGTTGGCGGCATCACGCATTCATGGACACTGCGCCCTGCCCGGCAGGGATCTCATCTCCACAACCATCAGGAACAAGGGAGACGGATTATGTCCAAGGCGTTGGAGACCCAAAGAACCTATGCTCTTGTAGGAACCGGAGGTTGCGGTAAGACCTCGCTCGCCGAAATGCTGCTGTATCAGGCGGGCGTGGTCGGTCGCCTCGGTAAAATCGAGGAGGGCACCACCGCCCTCGACTTCGAGCCAGAGGAAACCAAGCGGCGCGGTTCCATCCAGCCCTCGGTGGCCACCCTGCAACGCAACGGTTCCCGCCACTTCCTGCTCGACATCCCCGGCGACAACAACTTCATCGGCGACATCGGCTACCTGCTTTCAGGCGTCGATGCCGCCGTTTTCGTCATCGACGCGGTGGACGGCGTGCGGCCGCTCACCCGCAAGCTGTGGCAGTCGGTGCGGGCCGCCGGACTGCCCGCCGCCGTGTTCATCAACAAGGTGGACCGCGACCGGGCCGACTTCGACATGGCCTTCTCCGGCCTTTCCGCCATCCTCGGCATGCGCCCCGTGCTGCTGTACATGCCCATCGGCCAGCAGGCGGCCTTCAAGGGCCTGGTGGACGTGCTGGCAGGCAAGGCCCTGTTCTTCGGCGACGACGGCAAGGTGACCGAAGGTGAAATCCCCGCAGACATGGCTGACGACGTGGCTGCCCTGCGTGAGACCACCATCGAGAACATCGCAGAGGCCGACGAAACCCTGATGGAAAAATACCTCGAAGAGGGCGAACTGACCCCAGAGGAAATGGCCCTGGGCCTGCAAAAAGGCGTGCTGGCCGGGGACCTGGTGCCCGTGGTGGCCGGTGCCGCCATGGAAAACAAGGGCGGCGCGCAGTTGCTCGACACCATCGACCGGCTGCTGCCCTCGCCCCTGCAACGCGCCGCATGGCTGGACGCGGACGGCAAGGAACGGGCCAGCAGCCCCGACGCCCCCGCCGCGTGCTTCGTGTTCAAGACCCTGGCAGACCCCTTTGCGGGGCAGCTCAGTCTGATCCGGGTGCTTTCGGGTACCGTCTCCACCGAATCCACCCTGAAGAACATGACCACGGGCGAACCGGAACGTCTGGGTTCGCTGCTGTACCTTACCGGCAAGACCCAGACCCCGTGCAAGGACGTGCTGGGCCCCGGCGCGGTGGTGGCGGTGGCCAAGCTGAAGGGCACCCGCACTGGCGACACCCTGTGCGACGAAAAGAACCCCTTCGTGCTGCCCAAACCGGCCATGCCGCCGCAACTGATCACCTACGCCCTCGCCCCCAAGGAAAAGGGCGACGAAGACAAGGTGTTCACCGCCGTACACAAGCTGCTGGACGAGGACATCACCCTCAAGCTGGCCCGTGACGAGGAAACCAGCGACATCCTGCTTTCCGGCATGGGGCAGTTGCACATCGAACTTTCCGTCGAAAAGGCGCGGCGGCGCTACAAGACCGAAATCCTGCTCAAGACGCCCAAGGTGCCCTACCGCGAAACCGTGCGCGGCAAGGCCCAGGTGCAGGGACGGCACAAGAAGCAGTCCGGCGGGCGCGGCCAGTTCGGCGACTGCTGGATAGAAATGGAAGGGTTGCCGCGCGGTTCCGGCTACGTGTTCGAGGATGCGGTGGTGGGCGGCTCCATCCCCCGCCAGTACATCCCCGCCGTGGACAAGGGCGTGCAGGAAGCCGCCGCACGCGGGTACCTTGCCGGGTGCCCGGTGGTGGACTTCAAGGTAAAGCTGTACGACGGCAGCTACCACACGGTGGATTCTTCGGAAATGGCGTTCAAGATCGCCGGTTCGCTGGCCTTCAAGAAGGCCATGGAAATGATGAAGCCCACCCTGCTCGAACCCATCGTGCTGCTGTCCGTGTCCGTGCCCGACGAATACATGGGCGACGTCATCGGCGACCTGTCGTCGCGGCGCGGCAAGGTGCTGGGGTCCGATTCGCAGGTGGGCATCACCGAAATCAAGGCCCACGTACCCATGAGCGAAGTGCTGCGCTACGCGCCCGACCTGCGCTCCATGACCGGCGGGCAGGGCGTGTTCACCATGGAATTCGACCACTACGAAGAAGCACCGCCGCCGGTGGCCGAAAAGGTCATCGCCGACTACAGGAAGGAACGCGACGAGGAGTAGTTGCGCCGGTTTCTGCCGTAATCTGAACAGGCCTGCACACGATCGCGCCGCCTCCGGGGATCCGGGGGCGGCGTTTACGTTGCGGAAGACGGGAACAACACCGCCACCGCACACCGGATTTCCCCAAACCATATGGGCTGCCTGATCGCCAAAAAACTCGCGTCGTACTTTTGCATTTTGCATGCAAAAACATTGACCTGTTTCCCACCCCCGGCTAGGGTTGCCCCATGAAGCACCCCACGCACGGTCCCGGCATGACGGACTTCGCCCCTCACGCATCAGGGGACTTGATCCCGGACGCACCCACCGCCACCTCGCCTGACGACGGCGGCCTTGCCGTCATCCGGCACGAGAACCTCGACGAGAAGGTCTACGCCCGCATCCGGGCCATGATCGCCGACGGCGTGCTGACTCCCGGCCAACGGGTGGCGCAGGAGGCGTTGGCCGCGCGGCTTGGCGTCAGCCGAACCCCGTTGGTCAACGCGCTGAAGCGGCTGGCGCAGGACGGGCTGCTGCGGGCCATTCCCCGCCGGGGGTTCCGGGTGCGCGAACTGTCCACGCTGGAACTGGTGCAACTGTTCGAGCTACGCGAGCGGCTGGAGCCGCTGGCGGCGGAATTGGCCGCCCTGCGTATCACCCCGGACGAGGCGGAGCGCATGGCCGAGGAATGGCGGGGCATGGCCAGCCTGCCGGACACGCCGGAGGCGCACCAAGCCTACGTGGAGCGTGACCGGGCCTTTCACCGGCGGCTGACCGAACTTTCCGGCAACCCTTTCCTGCGTGCGGCCATGGACCCGGTGAACATGCTGGCCGCCGCCTACCTGCACGGCACCCCCCGCCCGTGGGAGGACACCGTCCCCGACCATCTGGCCGTCATCGAAGGGCTGCGCCGGGGCGACCCTGCGGCCAGCGGCGCGGCCATGCGCAACCACATCGCACCGTCGCTGACCGCGTTGCGGCAGGCCCTGGCCGATGCCGACGCGCCGTCCGGTTCGCCCCTGCCATCGTCCCCATCTTCGGTTCCGGTACCGGCCACGTCACCAGAGCCAGTTGGGCACGACAGCCACGAACCGCCCAAGGCCGCTTGAAGGCACATCCTGCCGCACCGGCAGCCGCCCGCATTCTTCCGCCCCTGCAACCGCCGCATCTCCATCCACAAGGAGTGACCATGCCCAGATTCGCCGCCAACCTGACCATGCTGTTCACCGAACTGCCCTTCACCGAACGCTTCGCCGCCGCGCGGTCGGCAGGCTTTGATGCCGTGGAATACCTGTTTCCCTACGACCATGCCCCGGAAACGCTGGCTGCGCTGCTGCGCGACAACGACCTGACCCAGGTGCTGTTCAACCTGCCTGCGGGCGACTGGGCCGCCGGAGAGCGCGGCATTGCCGCCCTGCCTGGGCGCGAGGCGGAATTCCGCGCCGGGGTGGACCGTGCCGTCGCCTACGCCAAGGCCCTTGGCGTGCCCCGGCTGAACTGCCTGGCAGGCAAGGTGCCAGGCAACAACCCCACCGCCGCGCAGGCCGCGTGGTCCACCCTGGTGGACAACGTGCGCTTTGCCGCCGACCGGCTGGCCGAATCGAGCCTGGTGCTGCTGGTGGAATTCATCAACCGCAAGGACATTCCCGGCTTCTTCCTGCATTCCACCGCGCAGGTGCTGCGCCTGATGGACGAGGTGAACCGCCCCAACGTACGGTTGCAGTACGACGTCTACCATGCCCAACGCGAGGAGGGCGAACTGGCCGCCACCCTGCGCGCCCACCTGGACCGCATCGGGCACGTCCAGATCGCGGACACCCCGGGCCGCCACCAACCCGGCACCGGCGAGATCAACTACCCCTTCCTGTTCGCCGAACTGGACCGTCTGGGCTATGCCGGGCACATCGGGCTGGAATACGTGCCCGCGCCCGGCACACTGGCCTCGCTGGACTGGATGCGTCCATACACCACGCAGGCGTAAGCCCGCGCGAACACCCGAAAGACAAGGATCACCACCATGTTCACCACACTCTCCTACCGGGGCATGCCCGGCATGCAGCATGCGCGGAGGCGCGACGACACCAGTCCGCCCCTCTCCGGCCTGCCCCCTCCCGTGGCAATGGACCGCGCCTGACGGCGCACGGCCACTTCAACAGGAATTTGACATGCTTGAGCTTTCATCGAAACGGACCGATGCCTTGCTGCCCACCGACATCCTGTTCCAGACGAGATACTGGGCGCAGGTAAAGGCCCGGCTGGGCTACACGCCGAAGGCGTTCGACCTGGCCCCCACCCAACGCCACGGCGACGTGCTGGTGCTGCTGCAACCCATGGGGCGTGGCCGCGCCATGGCCTATGTGCCGCAGGGGCCGGAACACACCCCCGCAGAGGAAGACTACGGCCCTTTCCTCGAAAATCTTTCCGAAGCGCTGGCTCGCAATCTTGGCCCGTCCGTGGCGTTCATCCGCTATGACCTACCGTGGGCCTCGCCCTATGCCGACGACATGCGCGCCCACGGCAGCAACGCCTATCCGGAACCGCGCATCCGCGAAATGCGCATGAACATGCGCACCCGCAACTGGAACCTGCGCAAGGCCCACCGCGACATGACCGTGGCCAGTTCGCTGGTGGTTGACCTGACCGGCACGGAACAGGACATCCTGGCGCGCATGAAGCCCAAGACCCGCTACAACATCGGCCTTGCGGCCCGAAAGGACATGCGGGTGGAGGTTACCCCACCGGACATGCTGCCGGTGTTCCACGGGTTGTATCGCCAGACCGCCCAGCGCAACGGCTTTGCCCCGTGCGGCTACGAACAGTTCCAGGCGCTCTTCCGCACCCGGCTGCGCGGCCTGCCCCCTGCGAGCACGGAGAATTCCGCATTGCCGCAGCCTGACCGGACGGATGGGCCGTACGGGGCGAACTGGCATGACTGGCGTGGCTGGACAGGCGCGGCGGACCGCACGGACGCCGCACGCCACCCCCGCACCCCAAGCATCCACGATGCCGGACTGCTGTTCCTGCTGGCCCGCCACGGTGCCGACGTGCTGGCCGGGGCCATCGTGGCCCTGTGCGGAACCACCGCGCATTTCCTGTACGGGGCATCATCCAACGAAAAGCGCCAGTGCATGGCCCCTTACGCCATGCACTGGAAGGCCATGCGCCTGGCCCGCCTGCACGGCTGCACCGCTTACGACATGGGCGCAGTGCCGCCGGGGCTGGACCCGGCCCATCCCTTCCACGGGCTGCACCGCTTCAAGACCGGGTTCGGGGGCAATGTGGAACTGCGCAGCGGCTCGTGGGACTACCCCCTGGACCACGCCGCGCACCGCGATTTCTGCAACCTTGAAAGCCTAGAGCGGCACAGGCCTGCCTGATTCCGGACGCCGTAAACCGCACAACATCATGGGGGCCGCCGCACCGCGCGGGAGCCCCGCCACCGCAAAGGAGCACGCCATGCAACGCATCGGATTCATTGGTTTGGGCATCATGGGCGCACCCATGTGCCGCAACCTGCTCAAGGCCGGATTTCCGGTAACCGCCTACACCCGCAACGGCGACAAGCTGCGGGCCATGGCCGCCGGGGGCGCGACGGCTGCGGAAAGCCCCGCCGCCGTGGCCGCAGCATCGGACGTGGTCATCACCATGCTGCCCAACTCGCCGGAAGTGCGCGCGGTGGCCCTTGGCCCCGGCGGCATCGCGGAAGGCGCGGCCCCCGGCTGCATCGTGGCGGACATGAGTTCCATCGCCCCGCTGGCCAGCCGCGAAATCGCGGCAGAACTGGCGAAGAAATCCATCCGCATGCTGGACGCCCCGGTGAGCGGCGGCGAACCCAAAGCCATCGACGGCACCCTGTCGGTGATGGTGGGCGGCGCGCAGGCAGATTTCGACGCCTGTCTGCCGGTGTTCAAGGCCATGGCCGCTTCGGTGGTGCGCGTGGGCGAGGTGGGCGCGGGCAACGTGGCCAAGCTGGCCAACCAGATCGTGGTGGCGGGCAACATTGCCGCCATGGCCGAGGCGCTGGTGCTGGCCACCCGCGCAGGGGCAGACCCGGACCTGGTGTACCAGGCCATCCGGGGCGGTCTTGCGGGCAGCACTGTGCTGGACGCCAAGGCACCGCTGGTCATGGACGGCAAATTCACCCCCGGTTTCCGCATCAGACTGCACGCCAAGGACCTGGGCAACGTGCTGGAAACAGCGCACGAATTGCACACCCCGCTGCCGTTGACCGCGCAGTTGATGGAAGTGATGCAGGGCCTGATGACCGACGGCCTGGGCGACGCCGATCACGGCGCGCTGATCCGCCACTGGGAAAAACTGGCCGGAGTGGAGGTGCGCCGCAACAAGCCTTCGTAGGGTGCGCAACCGCACCGAATCCGGATGACTGAACATACGTTGCGCATTTGTTGTCCAATGGTGGGGCAAAATTATCATGCCCCGCAACCACATGCCGCGCCGCCCCATCGGGTGGCGCGGTCTTCGTTTGCCGCGCCCGCCGCGTCCCATCGCGCTGCGCGTACAGCAAGGCGCATTGCGCCTGCGAACACCGGCCCCGGATGCCGCTCCCCATGCCTGCGCCACGCCGCCCGCCCTTCCGGCGACTGTTCAGCCAAACGGCACGGGCCGATGTGCGCATCGCATCCCCTTGTGAGGGCCGTCTTTTTGCGATAGCAAGGGGACCACCTGACCCGTGTCCTTTCGCACCTCACCAGACGCCCAACCAGAGTGGAGCCCCTCGCATGGCGGACCAGACCCCGCACCTGACCATCACCCCCCTTGGCGGACTCGGAGAGATCGGCCTGAACTGCCAGATCTGGTCCACGCCAGACTCCATGGTCCTGGTGGACTGCGGTCTGATGTTCCCCGAAGACTACCACCTTGGCGTGGACGTGGTGATTCCGCGCTTCGACCACGTGTTGCAGAACCGCCACCGGGTGCGCGGCATCGTGCTGACCCACGCGCACGAGGACCACATCGGCGCGCTGCCCTGGCTGATGCCCCACCTGAAGGCCCCCATCTACGGCTCGCGCTTCACCCTGGCCCTGGTGGAACACAAGCTGCGCGAACACGGCCTGGCCGACCGCGTGGAACTGGTGCCCGTATCGCCCGACGCGCCGCTGGTGCTCGGCGACATGACCTTCCGTTTCCTGCCCGTGTGCCATTCCATCATCGAAGGGTACGCCCTGGCCGTGGAAACCCCGGCGGGCCGGGTGGTGCATACCGGCGACTTCAAGATCGACCCCAACCCGCTGTCCGGACCCGGCACCGACCTTGCGCTGTTCCACGACTTTGCCGGTGACGAGGGCGTGCGCCTGCTGCTGTCCGACTCCACCAACATCGAGCGCGACGGCCAGTCGCTGGGCGAACGCGAGATCATGGACACCTTCCGCCAGTTGTTCGACGAGGCGGAAGGGCGCATCGTGGTCACGCTGTTTTCCAGCCACATCCAGCGCATTCAGGAAGTGTTCGACCTGGCCAGCGAATTCGGGCGCAAGGTGGTTGTCAGCGGCCGCAGCCTGATGAACAACATAGAAATAGCGCGCAACCTCGGCTTCTTGCGGGCAGAGGCGGGCATGATACTGGACGCGGTGACCATGCCCCCCATGGCCGACCGCGACCTGGTGCTGCTGGTCACCGGCTCGCAGGGCGAACCGCTGTCCGCCCTTTCGCGCATCATCATGGGCGAGCACAAACAGCTTTCCATCCACCGGGGCGACACGGTGGTCATGTCCTCCCGCTTCATCCCCGGCAACGCGCGCGCCATCACCAAGCTGATCAACGAACTGTACCGCCTTGGCGCGGAAGTCTATTACGACAAGGTGCGCTCCATCCACGCATCGGGCCACGCCCACCGGGACGAACTGCGCGCCATGATCGAGGCGGTGCGCCCCCGCTACTTCGTGCCGGTGCATGGCGAATACCGCCATCTGGTCAAGCACTGTCGCCTGGCGCAGGAATGCGGCGTGGCGCAGGAACGCACCATCATCCTTGAAAACGGCGACCCCATCACCCTCACCCCCGACAGCGTGCGCTTTGAAGAGCACGTGCCGGTGGAGTTCATCTTGGTGGACGGCAAGGGCGTGGGCGACGTGGGCCATTCGGTGCTCAAGGAACGGCACATCCTGGGCGGCGAAGGCATGGTCATCGTGGTGCTGGTGGTGGACGAAATGAGCTGGGAAGTGCTGCACGGCCCGGAAATGCTCTCCAAGGGCTTTGTGTTCGAGCAGCACTACAACCACGTGCTTGAAGACGCCAAGTGCATCGTGCTGGATATTTTCGAAAACATCCCGCCTGGCGAGACGGAACGGCTGCAAGACCGCATCCGTTCGTCGCTGCGGCGGTTTTTCCGCAAGGTGCTGGAGCGCGACCCCATCGTGGTGCCCGTGGTCACCACCATCTGACAGACCACAGGCTGCCCCGCGCCCCAGACTACAGCTTTTCAGGCCCTTTCGGAAAAGGCGACAGCCCCTTTCCGGCCCTGACGCCACCCAATTCCGGGTACTGACGATGCAATGCGGCGGGTATGCCCGCCGAAGCGGAGCGGCGACATGCGCGTGGTACGGGTACAGTACAAGGGCAGCGTGTTCTTTGGCGCGTTGCAGGACGACGGCGTGGTGTGCCTGAACCACCAACTGGGGCTGAAAGACCCCATCCCGCTGGCCGACCTTGCCATCCTGCCGGTGGTGGCCCCCTCCAAGATCATCTGCGCGGGCATGAACTACCGTGACCATGCTGCGGAAATCGGCTTTCCCGTGCCGGACGAGCCGGTGTTCTTCCTGAAGGCCCCCACCGCCGTCATCGGCAGCGGCCAACCCATCCTTGTGCCGCAGGGCGTGGGCCGGGTGGACTACGAGGGCGAACTGGCGCTTGTGGTCGGGCGGCAGTGCCGCAACATATCTCCGGACGCCGTACCCGCGAACATCTTCGGCTACACCTGCGCCAACGACGTCACCGCCCGCGACCTGCAACGCCGCGACGGCCTGTTCGGGCGCTGCAAGGGCTACGACACCTTCTGCCCCGTGGGGCCGTGGATAGAAACCGACCTGCCCGACACCGCCAACCTTGCCGTGCGCACCCTGGTCAACGGCGAGGTGCGCCAGCAGGGCAACACCGCCGACATGCTGTTCACCCCCAACGAACTGGTCAGCGCCATTTCGCGCGTCATGACCCTGCTGCCCGGCGACCTCATCCTTACCGGCACCCCGGTGGGTGTCGGCCCCATCGTGCCCGGCGACGAGGTGCGCGTGGAGATCGAGCAGGTGGGCCTGTTGATCAACCCCGTGCTGGCGGCTCCGGATGGGGACGAGCACGCCGAGGTGCCGTTGCAGTAGGCACCGCACCCTGTCAATTGGCAACGCAAAACAAAGCCCCGCTGACGCGGGGCAAGGTTTGGCAATCGGCGGGGAGGTTACCTTAGATCATGCTACCTGCACAGTTGTACAGGACATCGACCCCAGGAATGTTGTCAAACGGAACCGCAAGGTCCAGCTTCATTTGCTCAAAGGCACGGTCTGTCACCCCGCGCACATAATTGCAGAGCGGCACAAGCGGCACGTCAAATGACAAGACGCAAGGATCTACTGCTATAGCTACAATCATTGTGTTTTCCTAACCCCTGCCGATCACCACGTGGGGTTACGCTCATAGCGCACCTCCTCTATGGAGATTCTTCGAGATTACACTCCAAAATCCACACTGCAACATGTTTTTATCGGTTGCGTGCCCAAAGACACCGTATTTTCTAAAAATTATTGAGAGTATTTTTCCACCCTCATTCTCCCTAGCGACACCCCCCGACGCTTGCCATCCGCGCCGATCTGGCGTATGCATTCCTGCCTTTTACACCAAGCACACTCCGGTTTCGGCCCGGGGTGCCCGCCACGCTTTCTGCGGCGCGGGTTGAAGGGCCATGGCCGGTGTGGAAGAAAAAACCCGCAAGGAGTTCTGAAATGGCTTATGTTTCCATGAAGCAGATGCTGGAAACCGGCGTACACTTCGGTCACCAGACCCGTCGCTGGAACCCCAAGATGCGCCCCTTCATCTTCGGCGCGCGTAACGGCATCCATATCATCGACCTGCAGCAGACCGTTAAGCTGTTCCGCACCGCCCACGACAAGGTTGTGGACACCGTGGTCAACGGCGGCAAGGTCGTGTTCATCGGCACCAAGCGCCAGGCTCAGGAAGCCGTGGCCGTGGAAGCCGGCCGCGCCGGTCAGTTCTACGTGACCAACCGCTGGATGGGCGGCACGCTGACCAACTTCACCACCATCCAGAAGAGCATCGACCGTCTGAAGAAGCTTGAGGCCATGTTCGCCGACGGCACCGTCAACAAGTACCAGAAGAAGGAAATCCTGCGCATGCAGCGCGAGATGGACAAGCTGCTGGCCACCCTTGGCGGTATCAAGGAAATGGACCGTCTGCCCCAGCTCGCCTTCATCGTGGACCCGCACCGCGAAGACATCGCCGTGAAGGAATGCCGCAAGCTCGGCATCCCGATCGTGGCGGTGACCGATACCAACTGCGATCCCGACCTGATCGACCTCGTCATTCCCGGCAACGATGACGCCATCCGCGCCATCAAGCTCTTTGTGGCCGCCATTGCCGACGCCTGCCTGGAAGGCGACGCCATGCGCAAGGAACGCAAGGGCAAGGACGCCGAGGAAGAACTGAAGAAGGCCGCCGCGCCCAAGGCCGCTCCCGCTGCTGAAGCCGCTGCCGAAGCCGCTCCCGCCGTCGAAGCCGCCGCCGAGTAACCAGACCTCCACGACATCTCAGGGAGACCGCACAATGGCAATCACCGCCCAGATGGTTAAGGAACTGCGCGAAAAGACCGGCGCCGGCATGATGGACTGCAAGAAGGCCCTGGAAGAAAACGGCGGCAGCCTCGAAAAGGCCATTGACTGGCTGCGCCAGAAGGGCCTGTCCAAGGCCGCCAAGAAGGCTGGCCGCGCCACCTCCGAAGGCGTCATCGGCAACTACATTCACTCCACCGGCAAGATCGCCGTCCTCGTGGAAGTGAAGTGCGAGACCGACTTCGTGGCCCGTAACGAGAAGTTCCAGGAATTCGCCAAGAACGTGGCCATGCAGATCGCGGCCAACAACCCCGCCGCCGTGGACGCCGAGTCCGTGGACCCCGCCGTCATCGAGCGCGAGCGCGAGGTTTACCGCCAGAAGGCCCGCGAAGAAGGCAAGCCCGAGAACATCATCGAGAAGATCGTTGAAGGCGGCATCAAGAAGTTCTACAAGGAGATCTGCCTCCTGGAACAGCCGTACATCCGCGACGACAAGATGACCATCCGCGACCTGCTGAACGACCTCATCGCCACCCTGGGCGAAAACGTCACCGTCGGCCGCTTCGTCCGCATGCAGTTGGGCGCCGAAGACGCCTAGCCGCAGGACGGAACGCCGCCATGCCGCACGGATGCACGCGCACCGCTACCGGCATGAAGCAGACCGTGCATGCATCATGAATGAAAGGGGGGTCGCAAGGCCCCCTTTTTCGCGGGCTGCGACTTGGAGTATGTTTGGGGGGTATGGTTTCCTGCGGCAGCCTCGCGGGCAGTGCAGCAACGCTGCGCACCCCGCCGCGCTTCATGGCAGCGCAGCCGCCGCAAGGCCCCACGGGACGTTTCGTCCCCCCGGCGCGCACCGCGCGCCCCACGCACAGCAGGCCCCGCGCGCGTTCGGCAACGTCCACGCCGCCCGGCCCCGGAGAAAGAATACCCATGCGCGATACGTTCCTCGTCTTTGGCCAGCCGCTCATCGAACAGGCGGAAATGGACGAAGTGCTCGACAGCATGAAACGGGCGTGGATTGGCACCGGCCCCAAGGTGCATCAGTTCGAAAAGGATTTTGCGGCCTACAAGGGCATGCCCTACGCCGCCGCCGTCAACTCGTGTACGGCAGCGCTCCAGCTTTCCTGCCTGGCCCTCGACCTTGCGCGCGGCGACGAGGTGATCACCACGGCCATGACCTTCTGCGCCTCGGTGAACGCCATCATCCACTCCGGCGCAACTCCGGTGCTGGCCGACGTGGACCCGGTGACCCAGAACATCGACCCAGCAGACATCGAACGCCGCATCACCCCGCGCACCAAGGCGCTGCTGGTGGTCCACTTTGCCGGGCGCGCCTGCGACATGGACCCCATCATGGACATTGCGCGGCGGCACAACCTGGCGGTCATTGAGGACTGCGCCCACGCCATCGAAACCACCTACAAGGGCAAACAGGCGGGCGACATCGGCGACATCGGCTGCTTCAGCTTCTACGCCACCAAGAACGTGGTCACGGGCGAAGGCGGCATGATCCTTTCGCGCGACAAGGCCAGGATCGACCGCATGAAGATCATGGGCCTGCACGGTATGAGCGCCGACGCCTGGGCCCGCTTCTCCGATTCGGGCTACAAGCACTATTACGTCGTCGATCACGGCTTCAAGTACAACATGATGGACATGCAGGCCGCCCTCGGCATTCACCAATTGAAACGGGTGGAAGACTACTGGAAGCGCCGCGAGGCCGTGTGGCAGCGCTACATGCAGGCCTTTGCCGACCTGCCCCTGGGCCTGCCCGCCGCGCCGGAACCGGATACCCGGCACGCCTACCACCTGTTCGCCATCCGGGTGAACGAGGCGCGCTGCGGCGTTTCGCGCGACGCCATGCTGCCCATGATGACCGCGCGCAAGATCGGCGTGGGGGTGCATTACCTGGCCATTCCGGAACACCCCTACTACCAGAAGAACTACGGCTGGAACCCGGACGACTACCCCAATGCCGTTGCCTACGGACGCGAAACCATCTCGCTGCCGCTCTCGCCCAAGCTGAGCGACCAGGACGTGGACGACGTGATCGAAGCCGTGCGCGACATTGTCACCGGCAAGGGGTAGGTCACGGCCTCAACCCGGCATGGATTCGCTGCCGCTATTCTGCTCCCAATGCTGCATTTCTTCCTTATACTCCGCGCCGGTCTTCCGGCGCGGACGGCTGGTGCGGGCAGGATGCAAGGAATTACGTTTTTTTGTGGCCGGGCAAGGCGGCACGCATTTTTCGAGCGGAACATACTTCAGTATTTGAGCATCGAAAAACGCGCGCAGCGCCGCCCGGTGGCAAAAAGCGGCAGCCGTTAGGCGAGCTTGCGAACCTTACGGATGGCGACCGCAGAGCGCGGATTCTGCGGGCAGCGTGACCGCGCTGACCTGCGAGCCCGCTTGCCCCATCGCGTCACCGGCCTTTCCCCTTCCTTCCCCCAACCCCAACCCCGCCGCCACCGGCAGGACTGCATGCGCCCCGCCATCACCGGCCTTGTGCTCACCTACAACGGCGAACGCCTGCTCGACAGGTGCCTCGCCTCGCTGTCCTTCTGCGACAAGGTCCTGGTGGTCGATTCCTTCAGCACCGACCGCACCGTGGACATGGCCCGCGCCGCCGGGGCAGAGGTCGTCCAACGCAAGTGGGAAGGCCCCGGCCCGCAGTTCCAGCACGCCTTATCGCTCATCGACACCGAATGGGTGTTCAGCCTGGACCAGGACGAAATCTGCACCGAAGAACTGCGCGAAAGCGTGCTTGCCGCCGTGCGCGCCCCCATGCGCGGGGGCGAGGGCAGCAGCGCGCCGCACGCGCGCCGGGCGGGCTACTGGGTGCCCCGCCGCTCCTGGTACTTCGACCGGTTCATGAAGCACAGCGGCTGGTACCCGGACTACCTGCTGCGGCTGTTCCGCACCGCCCACATGGAGGTGCATGTCTCCGGCGCGCACTACTCGTTCCACCCAAAGGGCGAAACGGGCCGCCTGCGCGGCGACATCCTGCACTACCCGTACGACAGCTTTCGCCAGCACCTGGACAAGATCAACTCCTACGCCCAACAGGGCGCGGACGACCTGCGCGCCAAGGGCCGCCGGGGCGGCGTGGCCGTGGCCACGGCGCACGGCCTGGCCCGATTCCTGAAGCTGTACGTGGTCAAGCGGGGGTTTCTGGATGGCCGGGCGGGCTTCATCAACGCGGCGCACGGAGCATTCTACGCCTTCCTGAAATACATCCGGGTGCAAGAGGGCGAGTGGGGCGCACCGTTCGACCACCGCTAGCGCGATCAGCGGACAACGGTCAGCGGCCAGCGAACAAGACGCAGCTTCACCCCCATGCTCCGGCACGTCAGAATTTTACGACAACGCAACATACAACCACACACCGAGGGACGGACATGAGCGAACTCCGCTACAAGCGCGTGCTGCTGAAACTCAGCGGCGAAGCCCTGGCTGGCGAAAACAAGTTCGGTATTGACCCCCAGACTGTTTCGAAGATATGCGAGGAAATCGCCGAGGTTGTCGACATGGGCCTGCAAGTGGCGCTTGTCATCGGCGGCGGCAACATCTTCCGCGGCCTCTCCTCGTCCGCCAAGGGCATGGACCGCTCTTCGGCCGATTACATGGGCATGCTGGCCACGGTGCTCAACGCGCTGGCCGTGCAGGACGCCCTGGAAAAGATCGGCCACCCCACGCGGGTGCTTTCGGCCATCACCATGCAGGAAGTCTGCGAGCCGTACATCCGCCGCCGGGCCGACAGGCACCTGGAAAAGGGCCGCGTGGTCATCTGCGCGGCGGGCACCGGCAACCCCTATTTCACCACCGACACGGCGGCTGCGCTGCGCGGCATGGAACTGAAGTGCCAGGCCATCATCAAGGCCACCAAGGTCGACGGCGTCTATGACAAGGACCCCATGAAGCATGACGACGCCGTGATGTTCCGTACCCTTGGCTACGTGGAAACATTGCAGCGCAAGCTTGGCGTCATGGATTCCACGGCCATCACCCTGGCCATGGAAAACGACGTGCCCATCATCGTCTGCAACATGTTCAAGGGCAGCATCAAGCGCGTGGTCATGGGCGAAGACGTCGGAACCATCGTACACGGAGGCTAACCCATGGATATGGATACTATTCTTCTCGACGCCGAAGAGCGCATGGAAAAGGCGCTGGGCGCGCTGGACCGCGAATTCGCCAAGCTGCGCACCGGGCGCGCCTCCACCTCGCTGGTGGACAACATCAAGGTGGACTACTACGGCACGCCCACGCCCATCAGCCAGCTGGCGTCCGTCAGCGTGCCCGACAGCCGCACCCTGACCATCCAGCCGTGGGACCGTTCGGCCTTCCCGCTGGTGGAAAAGGCCATCATGAAGTCGGACCTTGGCCTCAACCCGGTCAACGACGGCAAGATCATCCGCATCTCCATTCCGCCGCTGACCGAGGAACGCCGCAAGGATCTCGTCAAGGTGGCCCGCAAGTACACCGAAGAGGCCAAGGTGGCCGTGCGCAACGTGCGCCGCGACGCCAACGACGCCCTGAAAAAGCTGGAAAAGGGCAAGGATATTTCCGAGGACGACGTGCGCAAGTCCACCGACGACGTGCAGAAGCTGACCGACCGCTTCGTGGCCAAGTCGGACGAAAAATGCACGGCCAAGGAAAAGGAAATCATGGAACTTTAGGCCGACGCGGCCTTCTTTTGCATGGCCGGTCGCGCCCGCGGCAGTCCCGCCCCGCACACGCGGTTGGACGGACGGGCGGGCGGACCGGCCATGGCGCATATGACGCGGGCGCAACGCCGCGCACCAGAGGCCTATCGTGAACAATGCTCCCGAGGCGGGGTCCCCCCTGCCGGAAATTTCCGCCCCGAACACGCCGTCACCAGACACGTCGGCTCCGGCCGCTCTGCCCCGCCACGTGGCCGTCATCATGGACGGCAACGGGCGCTGGGCCACCCAGCGCGGCCTTTCACGCAGCGACGGTCACCGCGCGGGCACCGAGGCGGCCCGGGCCATCGTCACCGAATGCCGCACACTGGGCATTCCCCACCTGACCATGTACACCTTCTCCAAGGAAAACTGGGGCCGCCCCGGCGCCGAGGTGAAGTTTCTGTTCGAGTTGCTGGTGGAATTTCTGCGCGAGGAGTTGCCCAACCTCGTCAAGCGCGACATCCGGCTGTCCGTGTTCGGTCAACTGGCCGACCTGCCGCTGGCCGCGCGCAAGGCGCTGGAGCACGCCATTTCACGCACCGCCGCCTGCACCACCATGCGCCTGAACCTTGCGCTCAACTACTCCGCCCGCGATGAAATCCTGATGGCCTGCCGCGCCCTGGCCGCAGAAGGCCTGCCGCCCGAAGCCATCACCGAACAAGCCTTTGCCGCGCGGCTGTGGACCGCTGGCCAGCCCGACCCGGACCTGGTCATCCGCACCAGCGGCGAGGTGCGCATCAGCAATTTTCTGCTCTACCAGAGCGCCTACAGCGAATTCCACTTCACCGACACCCTCTGGCCAGACTTCACCCCAGAGCATTTCCGCGCCGCCCTGCGCGATTACGCCGGACGGCAACGCCGCTTCGGCAAAACGGAGGCAACCCCCGCGTGACCCCGGCATCACCGCATTTTCAACGCGTCGTCACCGGCACGGCCCTTGCCGCCCTGCTTACCGTGGGCCTTGCCATCGGCGGCTGGGTGCTGCTGATCATGGTGGTAGCCGTGGCCAGCCTGGCCCTGCTGGAATTCTACACCATGTTCTGGCCCGGCAACGCCCGCCTGCCCCTGAAAGCAGCGGGCATGGCCCTTGGCGCTGCCGTACTGGCCGCCGGGCACATGGACCGCCCCTGGATGGTGCTGGGCTGCGTTGCCGCCGCGTTTCTGGTAGGCGCCGTGGGCTTTCTGCTGGGCTGGGGCAACGGGGATGACGACTGCCGCTTCACCGAAGGCCAGGTGCTGGCCGCAGGCGTCCTGTACGTGCCCGTGCTGCTGCTGCCCGCCCTGCACTTCAACCGCTGGGAACAACTGGTGGTAGTGCTGGCCGCCGTGGTTTCCGACACTGGCGCGTATTTCATCGGCACCTGGTTCGGCAAAACCCGCATCTGGCCACGCGTCAGCCCCAAGAAAAGCTGGGCCGGCAGCCTTGGCGGTCTTGCCCTGTGCGTGCTCGCCTGCACCGGCGTGGGCGTTGCCGCAGGCACCGCCCCGTGGTGGGCCTTTGCCCTGCTGGGCGGCCTGCTGAACGTGGCCTCGCAACTCGGCGACTTCTTCGAATCCGCCCTCAAGCGCACCCTCGGCGTCAAGGACTCCGGCGCGCTGCTGCCCGGACACGGCGGCCTGCTCGACCGCATCGACAGCCTGCTCTTCGTCGTGCCCGCCTATGCCGCCCTGGATTCGGTGTTTCCGTTCTTTTGAACTGATATGATCGGGGGAAGGGGGCACCCCCTTTTGGAAAAGGGGGTGCCCCCTTCCCCCGCGCCCCCTTCCCTCTCCCCCAAAACTTTTTCCTTGGGGGGATTGCCACGTCCAGACAACTCCCCGTTGAAAAGTTTTGAAGGATGGAGAGGGGGGCGGGGGAGAGGAAGGAAACTTTTCCAAAAGTTTCCTTCCTCTCCCCCGCAAACTCTTCCATAATGACCAGACGGATCAACATCGCGACACACCCCATGCAACGACACGAGACACTCGACCTGGAAGATTTTGAAGCCCTGCTGCACCGGGCGGCGACCATGATCGCGGACCGGGTGGAGCGCATCGGCCCGTGCGCCGAGGGCCCGGTGGTGCATCCTGCCACGTTCGACGAACTGGCGGCGCTGATTCCGGCGGATTGGCCGGAGGCAGGTGCGGGAGCGCACGCGGTGCTGGACGACGTGGCGCGGTGCATAGAACCGTACGCCACGCGCATCGGGCACCCGCGCTTTCTGGCGTGGATAACCACCAGCCCGGCCCCGGCGGGCACGCTGGGCGACATCGTGTGTACGGGGCTGAACCAGGCGCCGCTGTCGTTCAAGGGCGGCCCGGCGGCCACGGTGCTGGAGCACGTGGTCATCGGCTGGCTGGCCAGGCTGTTCGGCCTGCCGGATGCGGGCACGGATGCGAACGGCGCAGGCGGCACCATCGTGTCCGGCGGCACCATGGCCAACCTGATGGGCCTGACCGTGGCGCGCCACACGCACTTTCCGGAGGCGGCAACCAAGGGGCTTGCGGGCATCGGGCGTACGCCCGTGCTGTATGTTTCGGACCAGGGGCACATGTCCATCGAGCGTTCGGCGGTGCTGCTTGGCCTTGGCGCAGACAACGTGCGCGCCATCCCTTCCGGCGCGGACAACCGCATGGACGTGGCGGCCCTGCGCGCGGCCATCAAGATGGACCGGGAGGCGGGACTTGCCCCGTTCTGCGTGGTGGCCCAGGCGGGTTCGGTGACCACCGGCGCGGTGGACCCGCTGTCAGAAATTGCCGACATATGCGCCGCCGAAGGTTTGTGGTTCCATGTTGACGCGGCCTACGGCGGCGCGGCCATGCTGACGGACGAGGGCCGCGCGCTGCTGGCGGGCATCGACCGGGCGGACTCCATCTGCGTGGACCCGCACAAATGGTTCTTCATTCCGTTGGAATGCGGGGTGACCCTGTTCCGCAGCAAGGCGCAGCAGATCGCCACGTTCCGGGCGCGCGCCTCGTACCTGGGCGAGGAAAATCCGCACGACCTCAAGAACACCACCTTCATCCTCAGCCGGGCCAACCGCGCGCTGAAGGTGTGGTTTGCCTTCCGCACCTATGGCCGCGAACGGCTGCGGCGCATCGTGGTCCGCAACATGGAACTGGCCCGGCGCTTCCGCGACCTGTGCGCCGCCTCGCCGGAATGGCGGGTGCTGGCTCCGGTGCAACTGTCCATCGCCTGTGCGCGCTACCTGCCGCAGGGGGACGGCTGGACAGAAGAGCAGGTGGACCGCTTGCAGGTGCGCCTGCTGGAACGGCTGGAGGCATCGGGAGAAGGGTTCCTGACCCCGGCCATGGTGCGGGGCCGGGCCGGGGTACGCCTGTGCGTGGCCAACCACCGCACGTCCGAGGCCGACATCCGCCTGCTGTTCGACCTCATGACCACGCTTGGCCGCGAACTTGCGGCGCAGGGGCCACTGGTCCCCCAGGCTTCACAGACCCCCCAGGCATCGCAGCCCCCGCAGGTCTAGACCCGCCCACAGACGGCGGAAAGGGAAGAACACGGGCATGATCCGCTACATTTCGCGCATGCCGGACAGGGCATGGGAAGACGCAGCGCCGCGCACGGTGGCCCTGCTGGGCAGCACCGGCTCCATCGGCACCAGCGCGCTGAAGGTAGTCGAGGCGCACCCCCGCCTGTTCCGGGTGACCGCGCTGGCCGGGGCGCGCAACGTGCGGCTGCTGGCCCAACAGGCCACCCGCCACCGCCCCGCGCACCTTAGCGTGCTGGACGAAGCGGGCGCGGCGGAACTGCGCACGCTGCTGCCCGCCGGGTACGCGCCTGAAATCCACGTGGGACCGGAAGGGTACGCCACGCTGGCCGCCCTGCCCGAAGCCTCCACGGTGCTGTCCGCCCAGGTGGGGGCCGCCGGGCTGCGGGCCACGGTGGCGGCGGCGCGGGCGGGCAAGGTGATTTGCCTCGCCAACAAGGAATCGCTGGTGCTGGCGGGCGCGCTCATCCGGCAGATATGCGCGGAGACGGGCGCGGTGGTGCTGCCCGTGGATTCCGAGCACAACGCCGTGTTCCAGGCCCTGCGCGTGCATGACGTGACGCGCGCGCCCCATGCCGTGCGGCGGGTCATACTCACCGCGTCGGGCGGCCCGTTCCGGGGGCGCGACCGGGCTTTTCTGTCCACGGTCACCCGCGAACAGGCCCTGAACCATCCCAATTGGTCCATGGGCGCAAAAATCACCATCGATTCCGCCACGCTGATGAACAAGGGGCTGGAGGTCATCGAGGCCTATCACCTGTACGGCGTGGCTCCGAATGCCATCGAGGTGGTGGTGCATCCGCAGTCCATCGTGCATTCACTGGTGGAATATGCAGACGGTTCGCAGATCGCCCATCTGGGCACGCCGGACATGCGCATCGCCATCGCCTACTGCATGGCCTGGCCGCACTGCGTGGACACCGGGGTGGCCCCGCTGGATCTGGTCCGGGCGGGCAGCTTGACCTTCGAAGCCCCCGACTTATCCTCTTTCCCGTGTCTTGCGCTGGCGCGGCGCGTGCTTGCGGCAGAGGCGCGCACCCCCGGCGGGGCTGGCCTGCCCGTGGTGCTCAACGCCACCAACGAGGCGGCGGTAGAGCTTTTCCTGCACGGACGCATAGGGTTCATGGACATTCCCGCGCTGATCGAACGGGCGCTGGATGCCCATGAGGCAGATGTGGCGAACACCGATTCACCTGACGCCGGAACGACAGGCTCCACGGGCTCCACGGACGCGAAGAATTCCGACAACGCGCATAATGACCGTCACATGCCGATGCACGACATCGACCACATAGAGGCGCTCGACGCCGCAACCCGCCGCCGCGTATGCCACTGGGCAGACGCGGCAGGCACGCAAGGAACGGGCAACGCATGAGCAGCTTCCTTTCAGTACTCCTGGTCCTTGGCGGCCTGATATTTTTCCACGAACTCGGACACTTCCTGATTGCCCGGCTGTTCGGCATCGGCGTGCAGACCTTTTCGCTGGGCTTTGGCCCGCGCCTGTTCGGCTGGCGCGGCGGCCAGACCGACTACCGGCTGTCGCTGGTGCCGCTGGGCGGCTACGTGTCGCTGGTGGGCGAAAGCGAAGACGCCGAACTGCCCGAAGGTTTCGACAAGCGGCACAGCTTCACCCTGCGCCCGGCGTGGCAGCGCCTTCTGGTCATCGCAGCCGGGCCGGTGTTCAACCTGCTGCTGGCATGGTTCATCTACTGGGGGCTGTTCTGGGCGCACGGGCAGTTCCAGTTGGCCCCGGAAGTGGGCCGGGTGCAGCCGGAAAGCCCTGCCGCCGTCGCGGGCGTGGCCCCCGGCGACCGCATCGTGTCCATCGGCGGCAAGCCGGTGCAGTGGTGGGACGACGTGGCCGGGTCCATCGTGGCCAGCGAAGGCCGCGAACTGGCCATCGCCATCGATCGCAACGGCACGGCCCTGACCCTGAACGTGCAGCCGGAAGTGCGCACCCGCAAGACCATCTTCGGCGAGGACGAACGCACCTGGCTCATCGGCATCCAGGCTTCCGGACGCACCGAGTCAATTCCCCTCAACGGCGCATCGGCCATGAAGGCCGGGCTGGACCAGACCTGGCGGATGATCGTCATCACCGGCCAGAGCGTGCAGAAGATCTTCGAACGGGTGGTGCCGCTGGATTCGGTGGGCGGGCCCATCATGATCGCCCAGATGGTCAGCGAACAGTCGCGCCAGGGGCTGGACAGCGTGCTGGCCCTTACCGCACTGATCAGCATCAACCTGGGCCTGCTGAACCTGCTGCCCATACCCGTGCTGGACGGCGGGCACATCATCTTCCTGACCATGGAAATGGTCATGCGCCGCCCGGTCAACGCCCGCCTGCGCGAGGTGACCACCCGCATCGGCCTGGCCTTTCTGCTGGCCCTGATGCTGCTGGCCACCTACAACGACATCGTGCGGAACCTGCAATGACCCCAACGGCTGGGACAACAGGCGGCTGTTCCGACACCGGAACCGCACGCGAGGCCGCGAACGACGCAGGAGCCGGGGGCATCACCCTGGCCCTGAACGCGGCGGAATCGCGCGTGCAGGCCGCCGCCCTGCGCGACGGCGAAACCCTGTTCGCACAGGAGTGGCACGTGCCCTCGCAGGGCACGGAACTGCTGGCCCCGGCCCTGGCAGATGCCTTCGCGCGGATGCGCCTTTCGCTGCACGACGTGCGGCGCATCGCCTGCGTGCAGGGTCCCGGCAGCTTCACCGGGCTGCGCCTGGCGCTTTCCACGGCGGCGGGCATGGCCCGCGCGCTGGGGGCTGAACAGGCGGGGCTTTCGTACACGCAACTGCTGGCCTGCGGCCCGCTGCTGCCGCGCGGCGCGGTGCTGTGGGTGCTGACCCACGCCCGGCGCGGGCTGGTACACATGCAGGCCTTTCGCATGCCCGGAGAGACGACGGACGCGGCCAGCGCCGGAGTTCTCAACGCCGCTGCCGTGGGAGTGCCCGGCATACCCGTCTGCGTATCCCCCGCCCTGCCCGAAGCCCTCACCCCCGTGGAAGCCGCCACACTTGACGCCGCCGTGGCGCGGATAGTGGCGGCGCGCTTCGATGCTGCAGCAGCCACGTCCGAAACGGCGACGTCCGGCTGCGATACTGACGCCGCCGTGGCGCGCATGGTCACAGGGTCGCGCGGTGACGCCCCCTGTGCGCCCGTCTGCCTGATGGGCAGCGGTGCCACCCGCAACCGGGCCGTCCTGGCCCAGGCACTGGCGGAACTGTTGCCCGGCGCACGTTTTTTGCCCGCCCGGTTCGACCACCCCGCCCCCGCCCTGCTGCTGCCCCTTGCCGCCGTTGCCGCCTACGGACCCGACGACGTGCAGCCGCTGTACGTGCGCCCCTGCGATGCGGAGGAAAACCTGCCCGCCCTTGCCGCTGCGCGCGGCATGAACCCGGACCAGGCCCGGCAGGAACTGGCCCGGCTGACAACGGCCCCGCTGACAACGGTCCCCTGACAACGGCTTCCTGACCTTGATCTTCTGGCATCAGCGCGACTGCCTGCCGCACACCCCGGCGCGCCCCTGCCCCGTTTTTGCCGCCCCGAAGCCGTACGTCCCTCCCCCAGCCTCTCCCGTGCACGCCAGACCATCTGCCCCCAAATCCCCCTCTCCCGATCAGCAGTACCCTGCGCAACAGCATCCCCGCGCAATCGTCCCTCGCGTGTACGCGCCCCCAACCTAAAGCCCTCCGCTCCCCCGCCGATAAGGTTCACGAGGGGGCAGGCGGCCATGCTCTGGCACCGGCCTTGCACACCCTCCGGAGGGATACCCCCATCGGGAAATTTCTTCCGACGAAGAGGTGCATCATGGTTGAACTGGCATCCGGCGGCGTCTACTTTTCCGGGCTCGGCAACGGCACGGACTTCTCCAAGGTCATCGACCAGATGAAGTCCGTCGAGCAGATCCCGCAGAAGCGCCTTACCCTGTGGAAGGCCGACTGGCAGAAACGCCAGGACGCCTTTGCCGATTTGCGCACGCAAATCGCCTCGCTCAAGGACATCGTGGATTCCATGAGTTCCATGAGCAAGTTCCTGGTAAAGAGCGCCTCCAGTTCCAACGAAACCGTTGTCAGCGCCACCACTTCTTCCAGCGTGCTTGAAGGCAACTACAAGATCGAGGTGGGGCAGTTGGCCTCCAGTTCCATCTGGACCTACAACACCGCCTTTGCCGACAAGAAGACCAAGGTCAACGACTCCGGCAGCGACCAGCAGTTCGTCTACAGTTACATGGGCAAGACCCGCTCGATAACGGTGCCCAGCGGCACCACCATCGACTCGCTCAAGAACATGATCAACAACGACCCCCAGAACCCCGGGGTAAAGGCCATGCTGGTGCAGAACGGCACCGGCTACACCTTCCAGTTCCGGGGCATGGACATGGGGGCCAACGCCACACTTTCGGTGGATGCGGGCACCACCGTCACCGGTCTTCCCGCCACCGCCGCCAACTGGACCGTGCAGGCCAACCAGAACGCCAAGTACCGGGTCAACGGCTGGCCCGCCAACACCTGGCTGGAATCTGCCTCCAATACGCTGACCGGCGCCGTCGAAGGGATGACCCTCACCCTGAAGGACGTGGGCACCTCGCAGATTTCCGTGGCCACCGACACCGACAAGATCAAGGAGAACGTAAAGTCGTTCGTGGATGCCATGAACGCCGTACGGGCCAAGATCAAGGAACAGACCGCCGTCAACAGTTCCAAGGACGTGGACGCCCCTGACAAGGCGGCATCGTTGTATTCCATGCAGAAGGGGTCCATCCTTACCGGCAACTACGGCGTACAGTTGTTGTCCACCCGACTCAAGATGGCCACGGCGGATCAGGCGTCAGGCTTTGAATACCAGTACAAGGAAGGCAACCTGCTGCGCGGTGATGCATTCTCGTCGTTGGCGCACATCGGCATTCTGACCAACGCCGAGACCAACGGGGCAAACGCCGGCCTGCTGGAACTGGATGAAGCGAAACTGGATGAGGTACTGAAGTCCAATCCCGAGACAGTGGCGGAACTGTTTGCCGCCGACGGGCTGCCCGTGTCCGACTCGTCCGACTTCAGCTATTACGCGCATATCAAGGGCGTAACCCAGGCTGGCATCTATGACGTGACCTACGATGTGGATGCTTCCGGCAACATCGTCAACGCGTTCGTTGGCGGCAAGCGCGCCAACGTGGACAACGCAAACAAGCAGATCACCGCCATGGAAGGCGATGCCCGAGGCCTGGCGTTGCAGGTCGATAACCTTACGGCAGGCAGCTATTCCAGCCGCATGCGCATCAAGGAAGGCAAGCTGAGCGGCCTCAGCGACACCCTGAAGGACATGCTGGGCAGCGACGGCGCGCTGAAGATCCTGGAAGACAACTACCAGGACATCATGGACGACATACAGAAGAAGATCGACAAGGAGACGACCCGCGTCACCCAGTGGGAACAGCGTGAACGGCTGCGCTACTCGCGCCTGGAGGCCACCCTGGCCCGCTACGACGCGCTCAACAAGTCGGTGGCCAGCCAGATCAAGTCGTTGTCGTCCTCGTCTTCTTAGCAGCAAGACTTACGGGGCAATCAACGCACTTACGCATCGGCGCACTGGCATAAACGGCGCACTGGCTCACTGGGGCGGCACGAACCGACGGGGCAACTCATCCACCCCGTGCATGGGCAGACGCCAGGCGAATTTCCTCCGCATCAGCACGGCGGACGACCACAACCCGCGACACACTCACCGCATCAGCACGCGGGCGCATACACCGGGAGAATGCAATGCAGAAGGCTGCACACGCCTACTTACAGACCCAGGTCACCACGACCACCCAGGGCGAGCTGTTGCTCCTGCTGTATGACGGGGCCATCAAGTTCCTGAACCAGGCCAAGGAAAAGATTGCGGAACGCGATTACGCGGGCAAGGGCATCCTGATCTCCAAGGCGCTGGATATCGTCAACGAACTGGACGGCAGCCTGAACCTGGAAAAAGGCGGCGAACTGGCGGAAAACCTGCACAAGCTGTACTTCTACTGCTCCACCCGCCTGCTCAACGCCAACCTGAAGATGGACGTCACCTTCATCGACGAGGTTATCAAGATATTGTCCGGCCTGCGCGCGGCGTACGGCCAGATCGTCAACACCCCCGAAGCCATGGCGGTGGGCGCCAGCATGGCGGCCAGCCGCACGCCCGCCAACGCCGCACCCTCGCGCGCGCCGCTGGTTACCGCGCAAATGCCCACGCTGGGCAAACCCGCGCAGTTCGGACGCGCCCATGCCCAGGCCTATGGGCAGCAAGCGGCTGCGAACGAGGCTGCTCCCCAGGCCGCGTCTCCCCAGACGGCTCCCACACTTGCGGCTCCCACCCTGACGGAATCCGTAACGCCAGCCGCGCCGACACCGCCGCAGCCGCCCCTGAACGCGGCCGCCCCCGCAGCGGCAACCGCAGCAGCGGCAGCCAGCCCGCAGCAGCCCGCCGACGCCCCCACGCCTACCCCGGCAAGCCCGGCCAATCCGGACGTTACGAACCCGACGGACGGCCAACCGGTGAAGGGCTTTGCTCCCAACCGCATGGCGGCGGCCAGCCTGTACCGCAAGTTCGCGCAAAGCTGACAAGGGCCAGCACGCCCCTTTCCTGCGGCGCGGCCCCTGATTGACTTTGGCGTGACCCTGGCGAAATCATGGCGAAACCCCGGCCAACGCGCCCATGGGTCGTCAGTCATATCGCCAGGCCCGTCTCCCGCCGGGTCACTGGCGCAGCCCACCAGGCACACCGCCGATTGCGGTGTGCCCTTCCCATGCCCGCTCCGCTACGCTAGAACACGGTCCATGGTCACCGCCGCACACCACGCATTCTCCGCACCTGCACCGGACGAGTCCGGCCCGCCCCCCCGTGCCGCGCTGCGCCGGGTGCTGCACGTGGTGTCCTCGCTGGGGCTTGGCGGCACAGAAAAGGTCATGCAGTTGCTGCTGACCCGGCTTTCCCCCGCCCGCTTCCAGCGCGCCGTGTGGAGCCCCCTGGACGGCCCCCGCGCCGCGCCCCTGCGCGAGGCAGGGGTGACCACCTTCATCGGCGGCGACCTGGGCGATGTGGCCGCACGCTATCGTCCCCACATCGTGCATGTACACCGCGCGGGATGGCCCCAGCCGGAGCTGCTGCGCCCTCTGCGCACGGCCTTCCGCCAGGCGTCCGCCCCGCCGCACGGTTCCCCGACGCTCGATTCACTGACGCCCGATCCCGCCACGTCCCGCCGCCTGCCCGCCATCGTGGAAACCAACGTCTTTGGTCGGCACGACCCTTCTTCTTCAGGTCAACTCATCGACGTCACCCTGTTCGTCTCGCGCTTCTGCGCAGAACGCTTCGCCCGCGTGCAGGGCATACCCGCCACGCCGCCGCGTTGGAGGGTGCTGTACAACCCCGTGGACACCGCCCTGTTCACCCGCCTGACCCCGCCCCCGACCGAACGCGACTACGCCCGGCCCGTGCTGGGCCGCCTGTCGCGGCCAGACCCCGGCAAATGGTCGGCGCTGGCCCTGCACATCCTGCCCATGCTGCGGCGCGAAATGCCCCGCTTTCGCTACGATGTCATCGGCGGCACCCCGGATGCGGAACGGTATGTACGCGAACACGGCCTTGCAGATAACGTGCGTTTTCTGCCGCCAGTGTGTGACGACGCGGAACTGGCCGGTTTCTTCAACGAGCTTTCCCTGCTGGCCCACGCCAACGACACGGGCGAAAGCTTCGGCCTGGCCATAGCAGAGGCCATGGCCGCCGGACTGCCCGTGGTCACCCACCCCTGCCCCGGCCTGCGCGACAACGCCCAACTGGAACTGGTGGAACACGGCGTTACCGGGCTGGTGGCCGATACGGTGGACGACTACGCTGATGCGGTGCTGCACCTGCTGCGCCATCCGGAAACGGCCCGGCGCATGGGCGAGGCGGGGCGGCGCAAGGCTGCGGCGCTGTTCGACGCCAACGCCCAGGCTCGTACGCTGGAGGCGCTGTACGACGAACTGTGCCCGCCGGAGCTGGCAGCCGGAGAGGCCCCATGAACGATACGCCCACCGGACGCGCCATGCCCTTTCCGGACGCCGCCGATAATGCCGCCGACGCCCTGCTGGCGGCCTACACCCGTGCGGTGCTGGAATTCCGGCTGGGCGGCGCGGATGCAACGCCCCCGGCGCAATCCGCATCAGACGAACGTGCAGCAGAGAATTCGTGCCAGCACCCCGGCGATGCCGCAGCCATAAGTCAGGCCGTGGAAAAGGCGCTCCGCCTTGCGGTGCGCAGCGGGCGGCCCCATCTGGTGCTGCTGGGCGTCGGCGACGGCAGGTTGCCCGACGCCCTGGCGAAGGCATTGAGGGCAATGGAGGCCGGACCGCGCAGCCCACGCCTGACCGTCTGCGACCTTGCCCCGGATCGGATGCGTGCCGCGCTGGCTGCCGGTCATCTGAAGGACTCCGGGCAAGACCAGCCGTCCGCCACGGCCCCGCGCCTGCTGGCCGACACCTCGCCCTGGGCGCTGCTGCTGTTGTTGCGGGCCGCGGGCATTGCGCCGGAAACCGCCACCCTGTTTCCCCATCCCTTCCTGCCCGATGCAGAAGCCGATGCCTTGCGCCGCTGGCGGCGGCTGTTTGCCGCGTGCGTGCCGGTGGAACTGCCCGCAGCACCCGCTGCTCTCGCTGCTCTCGAAGACGCCATCCGCCCGGCCCCCTGCCACGATCTTGGCGTCGGGGCCATCCTGCATCCCGACGAACCGGATCTGGCCGCATTCCTTGCCCAGATTCCCGGCTGGGTGCGCGAAGTTGCCGTGGTCTGGGACGGCGCGCCGCCCGCCTTCGACCCGGCCCCCCTGTGCCCCGTGCCGCTGCGGCAGGCCGTGCGCGCGCTGGGCGGGGACTTTTCCGCGCAGCGAAACGCCATGCTGGAACTGCTGTCCACCGGGTGGACCCTGTACCTGGATGCCGACGAACGGCTCTCACCCGCAACATGGGCGCTGCTGCCGCGCCTGATGGCCGTACCCGGCACAGGAGCCTGGCTGTTTCCCCGCGTCACCGCCTATCCGGATGCGGACCACCTGCGCGCGGGCTACGGCCTGTGGCCCGACATGCAATTGCGGCTGTTCCGCCGCACGCCGGGCGTACGGTTTGACGGCAGGGTGCATGAGCGGGTGGTGGGAATAGACGGCCACACCTGCCTGTTGGCCGACGCATGGATCGACCACCTGAGCTGGACCGCCAAGGATCGGAAGGTGCTGGCAGAGCGCCTGCGCGTGTTCGATGCGGCGGGCGCATCCGGTGAAGGGTCAAGCGTTCCGCCATCTCCGGACAGGCTGCATCGGCTCAGCGCGGAATATCCCGCGCTGCCCCGCTCTCTGTTTGCCGCAGTGGGCCTGATGCCATCGGGAGATGCGCAGGCACACCGTCGCCACACGGCCTTGCGCCTGCCCCTGTCGCCCTGAAAATGTCACCCTGAGAATGTCGACTGGCGCATGAGGGAAGGCCGTCACGCTGGCCGCAGCCGGACCGTTGCATGCCGCGCGGGACCGCCCACCTTGATTTGCGCTGTCCGATGTCCTACACTTGGACAAATGCAAGGAAGCAAAGGATTTCCAATGATTATACGCTGCCCGGAATGCCAGTTCGAACGGAGCATCGACAGCAGCAAGATTCCGCACTCGGCCGCCATCGCCACTTGCCCCAAGTGTCGTCACCGGTTCCGCTTTCGTGCGCTCGCGCCCGATACAACGCCCGGTGTGACGTCCGATGACGCTCCTGTCGGAAACGCCGCCCTAGCCGCGCAGGCTCCGCTGGGGCCACAGGATACGGCCATGCCCCCCCGGCGCGCGTTGGACGACGCGGCATCTGGGGACATGCACCCGCTCGGCCAGGTCACGGGCCAAAACGGGGGCCAAGACGAGAGCCAGAACGAGGATGACGATCTGCCCGCCGCGTTCCGTCGCGGCTCTTCTGCCGATCTGTCTGGGCAAGCTGGCCAGTCAGGCCAGTCCGGGCAGCCTGACCCGACCCCCGGCATGGCGGACTCGTACGGTGCGTTTGCCGAATCCGGCACGGATGACCACTATGCCGGAGAGGACGACCACGTGGGCGAACCCCGCCCCCTTTCGGACGCCGACACGCCGCACCTGGCTGCTCCTGGCGCATCCCGCACCGCCGCCTCCTCACCTGACGCCGCCGCTCCCAATGCGGACGCGCCAGACAACGCCCACGGGCACACCGATCGTTCCCGCCCCGGCGACGACCCCCTCCCCCCCGGCGCGGTGATTCCCGGTCGCGGTTCCAACCATGCGCCTGCCGAAGACCGTGACGACAGCGCCGGAACATCCGACGGTCAGCGCCGCTCCGGAACCCCGCGCGACATCTGGGATGCCGTGGCCTCTGTGGGCGACCGTTGGCGCAAGCAGGCTGGTCACAAGTCTCCGCCCGACGACCGGAAGCCGGGTGCATACGACGCCCATGACGGAAACCGCAACGCGGATCGCGGCCCGGATCGTAATCAGGACTTTGGCGCGAACCGCAATGACGGCGGCTATGGCGCACCCTACCCGCCGCACGAGGGTGGCCACCCCGGCGAACGGGACGCCCCCCTGCCGCCGTGGGCCGCGTCCGCCCGCAACGAAGTGCCGTGGGAAAACCTGGACCGCCTGGGATTCTTTCCCGGTCTGTACCAGACCATCCTGCGGGTCATGCTGGCCGCGCCGCGCTTCTTTTCCGGGGTGCGTTCCGCAGGTTCGCTGAAGCGCCCGGTGGCGTTCTACCTGCTGATCGGGATCTTTCAGGCGCTTACCGAGCGGCTGTGGTACCTCATGAGCGTGCGCGCCTTCGGCGGCTTCATCGAAGATCCGCAACTGCACGCCTGGATGGGCAGCGTGACGCACGACATGAGCCTGCCCATGACCCTGCTGCTCTCGCCGTTCACCCTGCTGTTGCAACTGGCCGTGCTGGCGAGCGTGTACCACTTCATGATCCGGCTGGTGGAGCCCCGCGCCGCCGACTTTCCCACCACGGTACGGGTCATTTCGTACAGCGCCGCGCCCACGGTGCTCAGCGTGGTGCCTCTGGTGGGCCCGGTGGTAGGTTCGCTGTGGTTCATCATATGTACGTTCGTAGGGGTCAAATATGCGCACCGGCTGCCCTGGTCGCGCACGGCGCTGGCCATCGGGCCGCTGCTGGGGCTGGGCTTTGCGCTGACGGTACAGTTGCTGCGCATGTTCATGTCTTCCGCCCCCATGTAGCGCCCGGAGCAGGTGCGGACGGCCTGACATGACCTGCGCGGACTGACACAGCGGTGGGCACGGCGGTTGACATGGACGCGGCACGCGGGCCACGGGAAGTACAACCGCACCAGCAGCCAATGACCGTCCGGCCCGCCGGATGTCGAGGTCTGGCCTGCCGGATGCAGGGATGACGCATCCGCCGGACGGCCAGGCCAGGCGGGGGGAGCAACATCGGAATGCCGGGTCGCTCCGCTCCGGCAAGGGTGAAAACGGCCACCGGGGGCGGCCCGGTCGAAATGTCCAGCGAGGCGGCCATGTTCAACAAACTGCGCGCCCTGTGGAACGAACTGCGTGAACGCCGCAAGCATTCCCGCGAAATTGCGCCGCGCACCATCCGCGACCAGGCCGCCGAACTGCGCGAACTGGCCGAGATCGCCGAACGGGTGGCCCCGGTGGACGCGGAGACGCTGGTACGCCTGCGGCGCATCCGCCACGAAATGAACGACCTGATGGACCTTACCCGCCGCCCGGAATTCCACCGCATCCCCGCCCAGCGCAGGCTGGACCTGCACAACGGCATCCAGCGTACCCGCGAACAGATTCTGGAGTCGGCCCAGGCCGCGCCCACGCCCACCCCGCGCCTGCAATAGCCGCGCGGCCCGCTTCCCCCTGCACGCGCCCGCTTCCTCCCGCATCCTCGCCCGTTCTCCTCACTTTCCGCGCCTTGCCCTTTCCAGCCTGCCCCATCCCGGCACCATTCTTGCTTTGGCGCATGCATACCCGTCTGCACGACGGATTTTCGACACCACGCCCGTGCGCCTGCGCAGCCGCTGTTGCGGCATGCGGCGCGCGGTCATTCCCGGAGCGTTGCCATGCCCTTCACGCCCTGCCAGGCCAATTCCCCCAATCCTGCCAGTCCTGCCAGTCCTGCCGCTTGCGCCGGACTTCGCGCCCGCGCCGCCGCCCGCCTTCCCCTGCTGTTGCTGTGCCTGCTGCTTCTGCCGCTGACGGCGTCCTGCTCCGGCCCGCCCCAGACGGGAGTGTACATCGACCTGGCCAGCCAGCCCATCTTCTACATGGACGACTGGGTGCGGCGCGGCAATCCGCAGGTCAGCGTGCGCCCCACAACGCCGCCCAACCGCAGGCTGACCGCATTGTTCGTGCCCTTCCGGGTCACCCAGCAGATGGAAAAGCCCAGCATCCTCGGTCTCGAAGTATCGCGCCAGATATGGCAGACGTGGCTGTCGGAAAAGGTCTTTCCGGTCATCGAGTTCGCGGAAAACGCCACCCCCTACCGCCGCGACCTGGCCATGCAGATGGCCGCCCAGCGCGGGGCGCAACTGCTCATCGGCGGGTACATCAGCCACTACGTCAACGGCGGCACATCCGGCGATTCCAAGCTGTCTGTTTCGCTGGAAATATGGGATGTGAACACCGGCCAGATGATCTGGGCCATGGGCCACGCCGGGGTCATGGAACACCAGTTCACCAACGATTTCATGTTATTCTCGGCCAAGGCGCGCATGCCCAGCGACCCCATGTGGGCCATCACCCAGACCGTGTCGTGGGACATGGCCCAGGAAGTCAAATTGTGGATCAACCCGCCCGCACCCAAGGGGTTGTCCAAGGAACCGGCCTTCTAGGGGCCGCTTCCGACGTATCCTTTCGCCCGTCGGCATCCGGCCGGACGGGCGCGCGATGCCCGCAGCACAAACGTGTGCCCCTGCGGGCATCTGCGCATTCAGGTCGCACTCCGCCTGCCCTGCCGTTGCCGCCCTTGGCTCGACCTTGCGGCCCCCTTGCGCGGCCCCTGCGGGGAAAGTCCGCGCCGTTTGCCTGGCAACCACGGCGTGGCACAGGCAAGGCGCGTTTGCGCTGCTTCCGCCGCCTGCCCGCTGCGCGGCGCGCCCCCCCCATTACGCCGCAATGCCCGCCGCGCCGGGGTTGCTTTCCCTCCGTCACGATTTATGCTAGGGCGTGAGGACGTTTTTCCGGTGCCAGCCCGCCGCGCTACGCCCCGTGCCAGAAGGCCGGGGCCTCTCTTGTCAGCGCGCCCGGCGGCCAGCCAACAGGAGTGAGAATGATCGGGATCTCCAAGCTTTACTGTGGTCAGGTCGAGCCCTCGGACGCCCTTCGCTACGGGCGCCATTCGGGCCAGCTTCCCTCCCACCTGCTCCAGTTTTCCAAGGACAAGAAACCGGTTGTGGTCTGGAACATGACCCGCCGTTGCAATCTGAAGTGCGTCCACTGTTACGCACAGGCCATTGACCCCGAAGGCAAGGACGAAATTTCCACCGAACAGGGCAAGGCCATCATCGACGATCTCGCCGCCTACGGCGCGCCGGTGATGCTCTTTTCCGGCGGCGAACCGCTGGTGCGCCAGGACCTGGTGGAACTTGCCAAACACGCCACCACCAAGGGCATGCGCGCGGTCATCTCCACCAACGGCACCCTGATCACCAAGCAGAAGGCCCGCGAACTGAAGGAAGTGGGCCTGTCCTACGTCGGCATTTCGCTGGACGGCGGCGAAGAGGTGCATGACAAGTTCCGCGCCGTGCCCGGTTCCTACCGCCGCGCGCTGGAAGGCATCGAAAACTGCAAGGCCGAAGGGCTGAAGGTGGGCCTGCGCTTCACCATCAACAAGCGCAACCAGGGTGAAGTGCCCAAGCTCTTCCAGTTGCTGCGCGACCTTGAAGTGCCGCGCATCTGCTTCTACCACCTCGTGTACTCGGGCCGTGGGTCCGAACTGATCAAGGAAGACCTGGACCACGCGGAAACCCGCGCCATGGTCGACCTGATCATGGACAAGACCCGCGAACTGTTCGACGCCGGGCTGCCCAAGGAAGTGCTGACCGTGGACAACCACGCCGACGGCCCCTACGTGTGGATGCGCATGCTGAAGGAAGATCCCAAGCGCGCCGCCGAGGTGTTCGAACTGCTCCAGTACAACGAGGGCAACAACTCCGGGCGCGGCATCGGCTGCATCTCGTGGGACGGCAAGGTCCACCCCGACCAGTTCTGGCGTCAGCACGTGGTGGGCAATGTTCTGGAACGCCCCTTCTCGCAGATCTGGGACGACCCGAACATCGAACTGCTGCACAAGCTGAAGGACAAGAAGCAGCACGTGGGCGGCCGTTGCGCCACCTGCCGCTTCCTGAACATCTGCGGCGGCAACTTCCGCGCCCGCGCTGAAGCCTATTACGGCGACATCTGGGCGCAGGACCCCGCCTGCTACCTGAGCGACGACGAAATCCGCGCGTAGGCACGCCCGCGCCGGAACCATACCTGCCATGACGGTACCCGGACGGCCCCTGCGCCGTCCGGGTACACGCTGCACCCCAGGCCGCCCCCGGCGGCCCGCCCGCACAGCCGCCGCGCCACAGCGCGTAACGGCCCCCATTGCCCGCAAGCGGGGCATGCAGCGTTTCAACCCTGCCTACTCCAGGAGACGGCATGTCCGAATTCGGGGACTTCTTCCGGGGGCGCAGACTGCGCCGTACCGCCGCCCTGCGTGAAATCGTGCGCGAAACCGCGCTGCACGCAGCCGACCTGATGATGGCCTACTTCGTGGTGGAAACCGACGACCCCGCCTTCCGCAAGGAAATCGGGGCCATGCCCGGCCAGTACCAGCTTTCGTTGCAGGAACTGGAAAAGCAGGTGGAAGCAGCCGTGGCCACGGGCCTGCGCAGCTGCATCCTGTTCGGCATCCCCAGGGAAAAGGACTATCGCGGCAGCGAGGCCTACAACAAGGACGGCATCGTCCAGCAGGCCGTGCGCCTGCTGAAGAAGCGCTGGCCGAACCTTGTGGTCTGCACCGACGTGTGCCTGTGCGAATACACCGACCACGGCCACTGCGGCCTGGTGCGCCAGGGCGACACATCCGGCGAGGTACACAACGACCCCACCCTGTCGTTGCTGGCCAAGACAGCCATCAGCCATGCCGAGGCGGGCGCGGACATGGTGGCCCCGTCGGACATGATGGACGGCCGGGTGCAGGCCATCCGCCGGGCGCTGGACCAGAACGGGTTCACCCACATCCCCGTCATGTCCTATGCGGTGAAGTACGCCTCCAGCTTCTACGGCCCGTTCCGCGAGGCGGCGGAATCCACCCCCCAGTTCGGTGACCGCAAGACCTACCAGATGGACCCCGCCAACCGGGTGGAAGCCATGCGCGAGGCGGCGGCGGACATTGCCGAGGGCGCGGACATGCTCATCGTCAAGCCCGCCGGGCCGTACATGGACATCATCCGCGACGTGCGCGACCGCTTTGACGTGCCCGTGGCCGCCTATCAGGTGAGCGGCGAATACTCCATGATCCGCGCTGCCGGTCTGAACGGCTGGATCAACGAGGACGCCGTGGTCATGGAATCGCTGCTGGGCATCAAGCGCGCCGGGGCCGGGCTTATCATCACGTACTTTACCGAAGACCTGCTGCGCAAAGGGCTGGTGAAATAGCATGAGCCATCCGCAACACCCCGGCGACGAACGCAAGCCCAACCCGCAGGGTGGCCATCCGCACGGACATTCCGCAGACATGGGCGGGCACCCGGCCAGCATGGGCGGGCATCCCGCAGGCCACCCCGGTGGCCACCCCGGTGGCGGACATCCCGGTGGCCACCCCACCGGAGTAGGCGCGCCGCAAATGCCGCGCACCCTGCCCGACGGCACCCCCACCTGCAAGCTCATCGCGTGGGAAGTGACCCGCTCGTGCAACCTGGCCTGCAAGCACTGCCGGGCCGAAGCGCACGAGGAACCCTACCCCGGCGAGTTTTCCACCGAAGAGGCCAAGGCCCTCATCGACACCTTTCCGCAGGTGGGCAACCCCATCATCATCTTTACCGGGGGCGACCCCATGATGCGGCACGACGTGTACGAGCTTATCGCGTACGCCACCGGCCTTGGCCTGCGCTGCGTCATGTCGCCCAACGGCACCCTGATCACGCCGGAGACGGCCCTCAAGATGAAGGAAGCAGGCGTGCAGCGCTGCTCCATCTCCATCGACGGGCCGGACGCCGCCAGCCACGACGCCTTCCGGGGCGTGCCCGGCGCGTTCGACGCTTCCCTGCGGGGCATCGAATACCTGAAGCAGGCGGGCATCGAATTCCAGATCAACACCACCGTCACCCGCGACAACCTCGGCAGCTTCAAGGACATCTTCAAGCTGTGCGAACGCATCGGCGCGGCGGCGTGGCACATCTTCCTGCTGGTGCCCACAGGGCGCGCGGCGGGCCTGGGCGACCAGGTCATCTCCGCCACGGAATACGAAGAAGTGCTGAACTGGTTCTACGACTTCCGCAAGACCACCTCCATGCACCTGAAGGCCACCTGCGCGCCGCACTACTACCGCATCATGCGCCAGCGGGCCAAGGAAGAGGGCCTGGCCGTCACGCCCGACACCTTCGGCATGGACGCCATGACGCGCGGCTGCCTTGGCGGCATCGGGTTCTGCTTCATCAGCCACGTGGGACAGGTGCAGCCGTGCGGCTACCTGGAACTGGACTGCGGCAACGTGCGCGAAACGCCCTTTCCCGAAATCTGGCGCAACACGCACCATTTCAAGCAGTTCCGCGATCAGGAGGCCTACACCGGCAAATGCGGCCCCTGCGAATACCACAAGGTGTGCGGCGGCTGCCGCGCGCGCGCCTACAACATGAGCGGCGACCACCTGGCCGAGGAACCGCTGTGCTCGTACACCCCCAGGCGCACAGGCGCATGCCGCTGACGGAGGCATCATGACCGCATCCCCCGCCGAAAGCGGCGCTGCTCCCGCCGCCACTGCTGTCCCTGGCACTGACACGGACACGCTGGACCAGATCGACAAGCGCATTCTGGACGTGATCCAGTCGGACTTTCCGCTGGAGTCGCGCCCCTACGCCGTCATCGGCGAAAAGTGCGGCATCACCGAGGCCGAGGCGCTGGCCCGCGTGCGCGCCATGAAGCAACGCAGGCTCATCCGCCGCATGGGGGCCAACTTCCAGTCGGCCAAGCTGGGCTTTCGCTCCACGCTGTGCGCGGCCAAGGTGCCCGACGATGCCATGGACGCGTTCGTGGCCGAGGTGAATCGTCACGTGGGCGTCACCCACAACTACCTGCGCAACCACGAATACAACATCTGGTTCACCTGCATCGGCCCTTCGTGGGACAGCGTGTGCGCCACGCTGGCCGAGATCACCGAAAAGACGGGCATCGCCATCCTGAACCTGCCCGCGACGAAGCTGTTCAAGATCAAGGTGGACTTCCAGATGGCGGAATAGCCCGCCGAAATACGCCGCAGTTGCAAACAAAGGCCCCGAACGTGTCATGACATGTCCGGGGCCTTTCATGTGCATCCGGCAAGGGATGCGCCATGCCGCATTCGTCCACATGCGAAGTCCAGCCGTCATTCCACCGCCGCCCCAAAGGCATGACGCGCCGCCCCGTCCGTGCTATGCACGTCCCATGACCATCCTCACCCTGCTCTCCGCCGTCGCCGCGCTCGTCGCCACCGCGTGCCTTGCCGCCATCGCCCTGCTGCACGGGGCATGGATGCTGGGTTCCACCCAGTGGCTCGACAGGGTCATTCCCCGCACGTCCGATGCGGCGGGTGGCCGTCCGCTGTTTGCCATCTCGCGCGGGCTGACCGGCGCGGCCACTATGGCTTTTGCCCTGCTGGCGCTGCTGCCGGGGCTGACCCTGGGCTGGCTGCCCCTGCCGCCGCCCCGCGTGGCCCCCACGCTGTGCCTGGGTGCGGCCTTCATCTTCGTGGTGCGGGCCATTGGCGACTTCCGATACTGCGGCCTGTTCCGCCGCATCCGCTCCACCACCTTCGCCCGTTGGGACGCCCGGCTGTACACGCCGCTGTGCCTGCTGCTGGCCGCCTGCTACGGCCTGTTGGGCACAGCCCCGCACTGACGGGCGTTGGTGTCTACGGCATCCCCCTCCCCCAACTCGGCGCACGCGGCCCGGTTGTCCACGCCTTGCCTGCCCGCATCGCCTGCCCTATGGATGGGGCATGGGACGCACCACACACAAGAAGCACACCGGCAAGCGCGGCTCGCAGTCACCCGGCAAGGATTCCCGCCTGAAACAGGGCAAGCGGGGGACGGCAGGCGCGTCCGGCGTGTCCGGCATGTCCGGCGCATCTGGCGCGCCTGGCACATCTGGCGCGTCTGGGGCTGACCGCATGGCTTACGTCACTTGCACCGGAGTGCGCCACACGCCGCCGCGCCTGTCCCTGACCATCCCGCCAGATCGGCTCGACGCCGCCACATGGGACCAGATAGAGAGCGCACTGGCCCTGCCCTGCATGGTACATCTGGCCGTCATGCCCGACGCCCATGCGGGCTACGACCTGTGCATCGGCGGGGTGGCCCTGCTGGACGGGCATATCAGCCCCAGCTTTGTGGGCTACGACATCGGCTGCGGCATGTGCCACGTGAATACCGGCCTGCCCGCAGACGAAGTGCTGCCCGACGAGGCCGCGCGGCACCTGCTGTTCGACCGGCTGCGGCTGGCCATTCCCGTGGGCACCGCTACCCGCGCCCACGGCGAATACGATCTGCCGCGCTTCACCAGCGCCAGCGGCGACGCGCAACTTACCGATGCGGTCAACGCGCGCCAATCCATCCAGTTGGCAACTCTGGGCGGCGGCAACCACTTTCTCGAAGTGGGGGTGAACAAGCGGGGCGAGATCGGCATTACCGTGCATTCCGGCTCGCGCCGCTCCGGCTGGGATATCGGGGCCTGGTACATGAAGCAGGGCAGGCTGTTCCCGCTGGATTCGCGCCTTGGCCGCGCCTACCGGCAAGACATGGACTGGGCGCTGGACTACGCACTGCTGAATCGCCGCCTGATGCTGGAACACGCCCTGCACGCACTGGCCGACGTACACAGACAGCAGGTCCGGCCTGCGCACAAGCGCCTTGCCCGTCCTGCCAATCGCTCGGAGGCCACTGGAATCACGGATCTCACCGGCTGCATCGGTGACCCGGACGCTACGGCTCCTCAAACATCAGCCACATCGACGACCTACTATCCCTCTGGTTCTCCCACCTCTCCCCTGTCTTCGCCCGTCCCTTCTGCTTCCCCGGCTGTCCTCAGCCAGCCGCCTTTATCCGAACAGGAAATATCCCTGCTGCTGAACCGCATGATCAACGAGAACCACAACCACGCCGTGGTTCTTGCCGAGTCCGGCCCGTCCGGCGTGCCGCTGGTGCTGCACCGCAAGGGGGCCACCCCGGCGGAGGCGGGCCAGCCTGGCATCATTCCCGCCAATCAGCGGGACGGGGTGTACGTCACTGAAGGGCTGGGCAACACGGAATACCTGTCCTCTGCCTCGCACGGCGCGGGCCGCCGCATGTCCCGCAACGAGGCACAACGCACCATACCACTGGCACGGTTCCAGTCGCAGATGCGCGGCATCGTCTGCCGCGCCGACAAAGGGGTGCTGGACGAGGCCCCGGACGCCTACAAACCCATCGCGGAAGTGCTGGCCGCGCAGGACGGCGTGCTGGTGAGGGTCATCGATCACTTCCGCCCGCTGGTGGTGCTGAAGGGGTGACGCCCCCTCACACGCCTTACCCCCTCCACGCTCTTGCGCCCGCGCGCGAAGTGGGAGAACAAAGCGCCTCCTCCCACTGACGCCCAAAGGAAACGTGCCACGCGTAGAAGCGTGTGACGCCGCGCCCCGCGGCGGCACATGCGTCGCAGCGGGGGCGTGGGCAGGGCACCCAAGTGAAATCAGGGCGGCGGGAGATGCGCGCGCATTGGCGGCACCGGCGGCAGATCACCCGAAGGCGCCCCGCGCCGGCGGGAAGCTGACGCCGTAGGGCCGCCGCGCATGACACGCCGGGGGTTCAGGGGGCAGCGCCCCCTGAAGCGCGGGGATACAAGGGGCCATCGCTTAATGGCCCCTTGCCCGCCGGAGGCATAACGAAATCGAGGGCGACTAGAGAGGCGGGACTGTCTTCGTAGAAGCCCGGCCATATACGCGCAACACGTCTTCCCTTCCCCTCCCCTTCCCTTCCCCCCAACAAAAAAAAGCGCCCGGTCATACCGACCGGGCGCTCTCTTCTCATAGCAAGCCGCATGGCGGCTCTACACTGCGTAGCAACTAGAAACCGAAACCGTCGTCGCTGGCGCCGGAAGCGCCAAAGCCGAAGGTATCGGGCACGCCGCCGGTTTCTTCGGCGGGCGCATCAAACCCGGCTGCGGCATCGCCTTCGGTGGCAGCCGCGCCAGCGGCACCGGCGGCGGCCACGGGCAGGGCCTTCAGGGCGTCCTTGACGGCGCGGGAAACGATGTCCTTCACGCTGGACTCGATTTCCTTCTCGTCAATGGCCACCTTGCCGTTGAAGGGAGCCAGTTCCTTCTTCAGGTTGGCGACATCGCCGGTCAGGCTCTGGACCTTCTGTTCGGACTGGCCGAGCTTCTTTTCGAAGTCGGCGGCCTGGCCCTTGAAGGGGGTCAGTTCCTTCACCTGGGCCTGAAGCCCGGCGATGGTGCCTTCAAGGTCGGCCACGTTGGCCTTCAGGGCAGCGATCTTGTCCAGCACCACGCTGATGCCGGCCAGTTCCGCGGCGGAAATGGGCTGCAGGGACACGTTGTCGCCCAGGCGGCCACATTCCTTCTTCACCCAATCGTCGTAATTGCCTTCGGCTTCGCCGCACTGCATGAACGCGGGGTTCTGGCTGTACAGCCAGCCCTTGGCCATGGGGGCGACGGCGGCTTCTTCTTCGGTGGCCAGGGCGCGCTGGGCCAGGTAGCCCAGCAGGTCGGACACATCGGCACCGGCTTTCCCGGCGACCAGGCCGAGAACGGTTTCCATCTTGAACACTCTGCGACCTTCGTCAGACATTGCAGCCTCCTGATATCGGAAGAATGACTTCTCGGTTCGTTGTTCCGGCCGGGCGCGCGCCTTCGCGCGCCGCCTTCTCTGCCGCTAGCGGCGGCCCATGGCGCGCACGTAGGTGAGCGCGGCGGTACGGTACACAAGGTGGCCGAGCTTCGACCACGGCAGGTAGGCGAACAGCATCCACACCGCCACAAGGTGTACGTAGTACACGCTGTAGGCGACAGGAGCGATGCCCGCGAGGCGGAACAGCTGGCTGAGCACGCCGGTGACGGCCACAACCCAGATGACGCCGAGCAGGTACCAGTCGTAGTAGTTCGAGCTGGTCTTCTTGGGATCAAGCGCCTTGCGGCGCACCGTAAGGATGGCCAGGCCCACCAGCAGCATCACCGCGCCGATGTTCGCCAATATCTTCACGGGGAAGGTCAGCGGCATGGGCGTGTGGATTGCGATGGCCGGAATCACCTTGCCGCCCCAGTGCCCCACAGCCACCACACCGGTGACAAAGGCCAGGATGACGAAGGCATACATGAGGGTCATGTGGCCCACCTTGCGGTCGGACTTATCCGCGCCGCAATCCTTGAACTTGGTGTGGGTCAGCACTTCTTCGAGGATCACGTCCACCAGATGCAGCGTCCAGTGCTTGGTCTTGCCGAGCATCATGGTGCGGCCTTCCGGCTGGAACGAGGCGATGAGGTTCTTCGTCCCCTTGAACAGGATGCCCACCGCCGTAAAGAAGGTAAGCATGAAGATGGGGTCGATGGTGAAGTCGCCGGGGAACAGCTTGCCGAACACGATGTCGCCCTGGGGGAACACAGAGCCGTTCACGCCAGCCATGATCGCCCAGATCACCGCCCACAGGATGGCCGGAATGGCCACCAGGATGGGCAGGTACTGTGCGGACGACAACCACTTGCCCACCACGGCGGGCTGGGTGACCCGCGCATAGGTCATGTTGCGCAGGGCGGACAAGAGGTCGCCGGGCTTTGCGCCGCGGGGGCACAGGTCGGAGCAGGTGCCGCAGTTGTGGCACAGCCAGATGTCCACGTCGGACAGCAGCTTGTCTTTCAGGCCCCACGAAGCCCAGACCATCTCCTTGCGGGGATAGGGGTTGCTGGTGGGGGAGATGGGGCAGGCCACGCTGCAAGTGGCGCACTGGTAGCACTTCTTGAGCGATTCGCCACCGACTGCCTGCAGTTCTTTGACGAACTCAAGATCGGGTTGAATCCTGACGGGTTGAGCCATTTTCCATCTCCTCCTAGTACCCCTTGAACGGGTTCGGACCCTTCTCAAGGATCATGTTCATGAAGTCCTCGATCACGCCGGGGAGCTTGTCGTACTCGTCAATGGCGACTTCGTACTGCTCCACGCGGTCCGGTTCCACGCCAAGGCGGTTCAGCGTCTCGGCAATGTTCTCCTTGCGGCGCTTGCAGATTTCCGAACCCTTGACGAAGTGGCACTGGTAGTCGTCGCCGTACTTGCAGCCCAGCATCATCACGCCGTCGATGCCCTTGGACATGGCGTCGGCAACCCAGATGGCGTTGACCGAGCCAAGGCAGCGCACGGGAATGATGCGCACGTACGGGCTCCAGTGCTTGCCGCGCATCGCGGCCATGTCCAGCGCGGGGTAGGCGTCGTTCTCGCAGGCCAGGATGATCACACGGGGGCCGCCCTTCTTCATGTCCGGCGGCACGTTGATCTCGCGGATCATGGAGCCGATCTGGTCGATATTGTAGTTGGCGAAGGAGATGACGCGCTCGGGGCAGGCGCCCATGCACGTGCCGCAGCGGCGGCAGCGGGCCGGATTCGGCTTCGGCGTGCCCTTTTCATCGTCGTCCAGCGCGCCGAAGGGACATTCCTCGGTGCAGCGCTTGCACTGGGTGCAGCGGACGAAGTTGAACAGCGGGTACGACAGGTCGCCCGAACGGGGGTGTACCGCAACGCCCTTGTTGGCGGATTCGATGCACTGGATGGCCTTCATGGTGGCGCCAACGGCGTCTTCCTCGGCGGCATCCAGCATCATGGGCTGGCGCACGCAACCGGCGGCGTACACGCCCGTGCGGCGGGTTTCGTAGGGGAAGCAGATGTAGTTCGAGTCGGCGTAGCCTTCGAACAGCTCCAGATCCGGGAAGGCCGGGCCCTGGCGGTAGTCGAAGTTGACGATGGGATCCTTCGCGGTGGCGGGCACGATGCCGGTGGGCAGCACCACCATGTCCACGTTGATCTCGATGTCGTCGCCGATCAGGGTCTTGTCGCACAGCACGTTCAGGCTGCCGTCGGCGGCTTGGGTGATGGAGCGGATTTCCGCCTTGGACATCATGACGCCCAGACGGTCCTGCGCGGCCTTGTAGAACCGCTCGTGGATGCCCTGCACCACCATGCTGTCGTACAGGATGAAGGCCTGGCCGCCTTCGAAGGCGTCACACACGTAGCCGGCCTGCTTCAGGGCAACAACGCTGCTGATGGCGTTGGAGATGGGCAGGTGACGCACGCTTTCGTGGTCCTTCACGGCCGGGGCGGCGGCTTCGCCTTCCGCCGGGGCGGGGGCTTCTGCCGGGGCTTCGGGCGCGCACAGCTCGGCGTAGGGGTCAGCCGGTTCGGCCAGCGCGGTGTTCAGGATGAAGGCCACGCGGCGGGCGGTGATGGCACCCGTCTTGGCCATCTTCTCGAACTCGGCGGCGGTGACCACGTTCTGCAAGGAGCCGTACCCGAAGGGCGCAAGCACCTTGGTGTCCTGCGGCTGCCAGCCGGTGGCCAGCACCACCGCGCCAACCTTCACTTCCTGTTCGCCGGAAGCAAGGGCGATGGTGGCGGTGAAGTCGCCGGGCTGCCCGGCCAGCTTGATCAGCTTGGCCTTGGTGTACACGGTGATGTTTTCGTCGGCCTGTACGGCGGCGATCTTCTTTTCGATGCCGGTGTCATGCACGTCGGTGTACGGGTGGCTGAGCGGCACGGTCTTCAGAAGGCCCAGGGCGCGACCGCCGAGGTTTTCTTCCTTTTCCACCAGCACCACTTCGTGCCCGGCCAGCGAACCGTTGACCGCTGCGGTCAGGCCGGTCCAGCCGCCGCCCAGCACCAGGATGCGGCGCACGCCCTCGGAGGGCGAACCGTCAGGTGCGGTGGTCTTCTGCAACCGGACCACGCCCATGTTCACGTAGTCGGTGACCAGCATTTCAAGCAGTTGGGGGGCCGCTTCGGGGTCGGCCAGCGAACCGTCGGGGTTCTTGTAGCTCATCACGCCCTGCTCGCGCAGGTTCACGCGGTCAACAAGCACGCCCTCGAACTCGTAGAGGTCCCAGTCAACGCGGGGAGAAGCGCCGCACAGCAGCACGCCGTCCAGCCCTTCTTCCTCGATGTCGGCAGCGATCTCGTCACGCGCCTTCTTGTCGGCAAGGACGGGAAAGACCTTGCAGACCGGCGTGAGATCGCCCCATTTGCCGCCAACGGTGTCGGCAAGGGACTCAAGGTCGAGACCGCCGCCGATGCTCGACTGGTCGAAATAGACGCCAATTTTGGTGGCCATTCTGTATTACCTCCCTCTCACCGTTTGAATCGCCTTCAGGGCGGCGCTGGTGCCGGACTGGGCGGTGCGCATCACGTCGAGCGGCTTCTGGGCGCACCCGGCGGCAAAGATGCCCTTTTCCTCGCCGCCGACGATGAAGCCTTCCTCGTCAACGGGCACGTCGAAGGGCAGCTTCTGCCCGGCAAGGCTGGGCTGCATGCCAGTGGCCAGCACGACAAGGTCGAAGCGGTGCTTGCGCTTTTCGCCCTTCACCGCGTCTTCCACCTCGACGATGACGTCGCCGGTGGCGGCGTCTTCCTCGACGCCCGCAACCTTGCCCTTGACCAGGGCGATCTTTTCGTCCGCCTTCACCTTGCGCAGGAACTTGTCATAGCGGCCCGGGGTGCGCAGGTCGATGTAGTACACCGTCACTTCCGCGTCGGGGTACTGTTCGCGCACGTACAGGGCCTGCTTGAGGGAGGCCATGCAGCAGATGTAGGAACAGTAGTTCAGGTGGTTCTGGTCGCGCGAGCCCGCACACTGCACAAAGGCCACCTTCTTGGGGGCCTTGCCGTCGGAGGGACGCTTGATCTGCCCGGCGGTAGGACCGCTGGCCGAAGCCAGGCGTTCCAGCTGCATGTTGGACACGCAGTTGGCGAACGCGCCTGCGCCCAGATTGGAAAGCTTGGTCACGTCGTACGGCTTCCACCCGGTAGCGACCACGATGCTGCCCACATTCAGCTCGATGTCGCGGGGGGCTTCGTTCATGTCGCAGAACGCGCTTTTGCCGACCTTCAGTTCGTCGGCGCGGGAAAGCGCGGCCTTGTCGAGCACGAAGCGGCTGGGGAAGGCGAACGGCACGCTCATGTACAGCGGCTTGCGTTTGGCGAGGCCCAGTTCGAACTCGTTGTCGACGTCGCTTTCAAGGGAGGAGGCGAGCAGGGAAAGATCGGCGCTGCTCGGCACGGTGCCGCGCGGCTCGATATGCACCTTTACGGTGTAGTTGCCGGCGTCGCCGGACACGGCGGTCACTTCCGCCTGGGTGAAGAACTTGATGCGGGGGTTCTTCTTGATGCGCTGGAACTGGATTTCCAGACCGCAGGAGGGAGGGCAAAGCTTGGGGAAATACTTGTTCAGCTGCGCAACCCGCCCGCCAAGAAATGGTGTTTTCTCGACGATGTACACTTCATAGCCGACTTCCGCGGCTTCAATGGCGGCCGTAAGTCCGCTGAAACCGCCTCCGACGACGAGTATGGAGTTCGACATTCTCGCTATCCTCCCTACAGTTTATCGGGCCTTCGTCAAAACGGCCTAAGCCCAGACAATAAGGCATGCTTACTGCCCCGGCTTAGGCCGTCCGGGTGAAAGGAGAAAGGGGCGGTTGCGGCTTGCCGCAACCGCCCCTGAAGCTCACCTATTCGGTGGGAATGATCTGGTAGTAGGGCTTCTTGAAGATCTTCGTTTCGCCCTTCTTGGGATCATGCTTGGAGTTCACGAAGCACTTCCACTTGGAGTCGTCGAGGCCCATGAAGTCGGCACGGTAGTAGAAGCCGGGGTAACGGGACTCTTCACGGAAGCGGATGTGCTGCATGTGCAGGCGCACGGTCCACAGACGGTGGTAGTTTTCCCAGCAGCGCAGCAGTTCGTGCAGGTCGCGAGCAGCCAGCTTGAGGGAGTCTTCTTCCATCATGTCCATGAGCGCGAAGCCGGTGTCCAGCGCCGCAGCGGAGGTGGTGTAGTAGGTACCGCAACCACCGCCGTATTCGTCGGTGCACTTCACGAGGCGCATCATGAAGTTCTTGGGGCTGATGTAGGTCGGGTTCACCACCGGGTCGGTGGAGGCGTCCTTGCCAGCCAGGTAGTTGTAGTAAGGACGGTAGATGAGCTGCTTCAGCTCTTCAGCCGTTTCCTTCACAGCGGGCTTGAAGTCCTTGTGGTCGATGCACCAGCGGACCATCTGCTTGCCGCAGATACGGCCTTCGGCGTGCGAACCGGAGGAGAACTTGTGGCCGGAAGCGCCCACGCCGTCGGCGCAGGTCCACAGGCCCATGACGGTGGTCATGCGGTTGTAGACCTTGCCGTTGTCCGCGCGCACCTTGTAGTCTTCGGGCACCCAGGCTTCGTCCGGACCGGACACCCAGATACCGCAGCAGCCGGAGTGCGAGCCGAGCAGGTAAGGTTCGGTGGGCATGATTTCCGAGCCGCGTTCTTCGGGCTGGATGTTCATGGACGCCCACAGGTTGGCCTGACCCACGCACATGTCGAGGAAGTCTTCCCAGGCTTCGGACTCGAGGTGCTTCTGCTGCTCGGGGGTCATGGAAGCGAAGGTGGTCTGCAGGGCGGTCTTGGTGTCCATGTAGATGGGACCGCGACCTTCGCGCATTTCGCGAAGCATCATGTGGTTACGCAGGCAGGTCGGGATGACGTGGCCCTTGGCGTAGCCGCGATCTTCGTAGGGCTTCAGCATTGCGCGGTTGGTGGCGCAGTAGTCTTCACCCTTGTAGTTGGTGGCCTTCGCCTTGAACAGCAGGAACCACGCGCCGACCGGGCCGTAACCGTCCTTGAAGCGGGCGGGCACGAAGCGGTTTTCCATCATGGTCATTTCGGCGCCGACCTGGGCACACATGGTGTAGGTCGAACCGGCGTTCCACACGGGGTACCAGGCGCGGCCCATGCCTTCACCAGTGGAGCGGGGCTTGTACACGTTCACCGCGCCGCCGCAGGCAACCATCATCGCGTTGGTGCGGAAGATGTGCACTTCGTTGGCGCGCAGGTTGAAGCCCACGGCGCCGGCGATGCGGTTGTCGGTGTTGGCGTCGAGCAGCAGCTTCACGATGAAGATACGTTCCATGATGCGGGCTTCGCCAAGGGCGTTCTTCGCGGCTTCAGCCACGATGCACTTGTACGATTCGCCGTTGATCATGATCTGCCAGCGGCCGGAACGGACCGGGTCGTCGCCAGCGCGCAGCGACTTGCCAGCGGCACGGGCCTGGGCGCCGTCGAGGTTGTGGCCGTGTTCGTCCTTGATCCAGCAGGGCAGGCCCCACTCTTCGAACAGATGCACGGAGTCGTCGACGTGACGGCCAAGGTCGAAGATAAGGTCTTCGCGCACGAGGCCCATGAGGTCGGTGCGGACCATGCGCACGTAGTCGTCGCAAGGGTTCTTGCCGAGGTACGTGTTGATGGCGGACAGGCCCTGCGCAACGGCGCCGGAGCGCTCGAGGGTAGCCTTGTCCAGCAGCATGATCTTCAGGTCGGGAGCGTACTTGTCAGCCCAGCGAACGACTTCGAACGCGGTGCCGCAAGAGCCCATACCACCGCCGACGATGAGAATGTCGACGTCATGTTCCTTCACGATGGGATCGGCGATGGCCACACCCTTCGGCTGTTCCTTAACGGGAATCATCGGCATAGCTAAATCTCCTTATCGCAATGACTTGCGGTGGGTTCCGAACTAGCGGTTGCCGCCTTCGCAACCGGTTTCATACCAGCACTGGCTCAGGTCCGCATCAGAGATGGGAGCCTTTTCGCCCAGGGCAACCTTGGGAGCGATGAGGGCGGTCTCGGTGAACAGCAGTTCGCTTTCGAGGTCGCCAGCTTCAGGCTTGCCGTCGAAGGGCTTGATGGAGCCTTCGGGGGTGGTACGAATGGGGAACTTGAAGCGCTTCACATTCCCGTTGCGGAACTTGACGGTCCACATGATGGAGTCGGCCGAGCGCATGGGGATGCAGGTGCCGCCCATGGGCGCGAAGTCGGCGTAGGGGCGGGCCGTGATGGCGCCCTGGGGGCAGATCTTCACGCAGGAGTAGCATTCCCAGCAAGCTTCGGGCTCCTGGTTGTAGGCCTTCATGGCCTCGGGGTCGAGGATCATGAGGTCGTTGGGGCAGATGTACATGCAAGCGGTCTTTTCGCCACCCTTGCAGCCGTCACACTTGGACGGATCAACATAAGTCGGCATACCTTATCCTCCAACTCAGCGAATTAAGGGGTTATACCTTGTCAGCCTCAACCCATGCGGATCCCACCATCATGTCGATGGAGGCTGAAAAAGCAGGTTCGGGAGCCTGCCTTTTCGGACTGCATCGCCCTCTAGCGGCCTGATCGTGTTGCTTGTGACCGATTTAACAATGTGGCCCGTTAGTGTCAAGCAACTTGTTCAAACCCTTCACAAGGATACGCCATGGTGCTGTTTTTGCGGGTTTTATTTGATGATTTCACCATGTTGCCGTAACCCGCGGGGGGCGACCCCGCCGCACTGCCCCTTGCGGTGTATCGTGAAGCAGGCAGAGTTTCAAGCCTGTCTGCCGCCGATTCCCGGCCTTTTATCCATTTTTTCACGAAAGACCGCCCCGTACGGGTTTGCAGCAATGCAGGATCGGATGAATCCTGAACAGGACTCTAACGTTATGACTGTTCAATCAAGCAGTTACACACCCCAGCGGCACCCCGACGACGCCCTTGTGACAGTATGCGCATGACCCCAAAACGTCATGCACATACGCCCTGCCCCCGCGCCACAGGCAAACGCACCCCGCTGGGCATGTCGTATATCCCACTGGAACAAAAAGGAATTTTTCAGTGCAACACTCCGACGGCGAATGTGCGTCCTGTCTCAAGCGTGTGACGCCGCATCCTTCCATGTGCGCAAACGTGACGTCGTTTGCCGCCACTTGCCGCCACTTGCCGTAATGTCCTGCCGCACCGGCGGCTTCCCGCCCCGCCGGCCAGCCCATCGCCCACGTGTGCCAGGGCCTTGCCACTTGCCGAAGCGCACGTTTCGGGCTAGGTGGTACGCCACATCACCATCCCAACACAGGTTCCCCCATGCACGACACCAATGATTCCCCGTCCGGCCGTCCGGAACGGGATGACGCGTCCCAGCCGGAACGCTTCGAACGTACCGAACGCCCCGAACGGGCGGAACGTCCCGCCCGCCCCGAACGTCCCCACAGGGCGGACCGATCCGACAGGGCCGACAGGACAGACAGGCCCGAGCGATCCGACCGGTCCGATCGATCCGAGCGGTCTGACAGGCCTGGCCGCCCGCCTCGCCAGGGTCAGGGTCGTCCCGGCTCCGGCCAGTCGCTGGTCGAATCCATCATGGAACTCGACCGCGACATCATTCGCCTGCTGACCAAGCGCGCCCGCCTGTTCCAGAAGGTGCGCGACAGCCGCCGCCCCGGCGTGTCGTCCGCTCCCGCGCGCGACACGGTAGCCGAAAAGCAGTTGCGCGAGGCGTGGGAAACCGCCGCCGCACACGTCAGCCGCGACCCGCGTTTTGTGCGCCAGTTGTTCGCGCTGTTGCAGGAAGTGGAAATCCAGGAGCGCAGCCCCGAAGGCGAAGTGCGCCCCAGCTTCAACCTTGCCCCGCCGCGCCGCCCCGTCTCCATCAATATATATGGACCGCTGGCCGCCCGCCCCACCCGGCTGTGGGTGGCGCTTGCCGCTGCCGCCGGGGCAGAGGCCACCATTGAAGGGGCCATGCTGGGCGACCACCTGATTGACGCCGTGAAGGCGCTGAACCAGGCTGGCGCTCACCTGGCATGGGAAGGCGACGCCGTTGTGCGCTGCAAGGGCGGCGACCCGCTGGACTTCACCGACAAGGTCATCTACGCAGGCGACGATTCCCTCAATTTCCACCTGCTGGCGGCCCTGCCCCTTGGCGCTGTCGGCAAGGTCAAGTTTACCGGCGGTCCGGCCCTGAAGATGGCCGACACCACCGCCCTGCGCCAGTTCCTGCCGCAGCTTGGCGCGCGTCTGGCCCCCGTGGTGCCGAAGTCGTCCGGTCTGCCGGTACGCCTGGAATGCTCCGGCGTGCTGCCCGACGAGGTGCGCATTCCGGCCGAACTGCCCGCCGATGCGCTGACCGCGCTGCTGCTGGCCGCACCGTTCTGGAACGCCGCCATCACCCTGCATTGCGCCGCCCACCCCGCCGCCGCCGACTGCATTGCCGAGGTGCTGCCCCTGCTGCACACCTGCAAGGCAGGCGTGAGCACCCTGGGCGATACCGGCGACGACGCCCTGTCCGTGCGCTTCACCCCCGTTCCTGTCGCCAAGCTGCGCGTGCCCAAGGCCCCGACCATGGGCATCGACCCGCTGGTGTCCGCCGTGGTGCTGGCCATGCCTGCCTTCACCGGCGGCGAGGCGCGCCTCTCCGGCACCTGGGACGCTGCGCAACCCCATGCCGCGCAGGTGCTTGACCTACTGCGGGCCGCGGGCCTTGTGATCACCGCCGACGCCAAGGGCGTATCGGCCAAGCCCGCCCTGAAGCCTTCGGTGCAGGCCGCGCCCGCACCCACCACCCCGCTGGACGCATCCGCCCTGCCCCTTGACTACGCCCCGCTGGCGCTGGCCCTGGCTGCCGCCACGGCCCGCGCGGCCAAGGTGGACGCCGTGGCCGCGCCGCTGTTGCCCGAAGGGGTTGACGCCGTAACGGCGGAAAGCTTCGCTGGGCAATTGGGCTTTGCCCTGGCGACAGAGGCTGGTCAGCCGGTGCTGCGCTCCGTGGTGGCTGCCGGGTCCAAGGCTCCGGCCAACGGTTCGCCCTGGGCCAGCCCCACGGCGGCCTGGACCTTCGGGCTGGCGCTTGGCGCGCTGCTGCGCCCCGGCCTGCACCTGTCCAACCCCGGCAACGTGACAGAGCTGATGCCGGGCTTCTGGGCGCTGTACAACGGCCTGCCCTCGCCAGATAACGCCCCGCGCAAGCCCAAGGAGCAGAAGGATGACAGCGCCAAGCCCGCTCGACGACGCATCATTGCCGAATAGCATCCCCGAGCTGGAGGCCCAGATGGCCCTGCTCGAAGAGGAACGCCGCGCCTGCGAAGCCACCCTGCGCCGCCTGTGCGAGACGGAACGCCCCGACGAGGGCATCTGCTTCGCGCAGGAAATCCACCAGGCACGCCAACGCAAGCTGCAACTGGAAGTGCAGAAGGAACTGCGGCGGGTGCGCATCAACCGCCTGCGCCTGGACGCCAACTCCATGTTCTAGTTCATGTCCCGCCGGGGGAGGCGACGCGCTGCGCGTCGCCTCCCCCGCGCCGTTTGCGGCCCGTCCCCTCCCCGCGTCGGACCGCACGAACCACCGACAACCCGCCGAGGTCGCAACATGTCGCTCATCTCCCAGCAGATTTCCGGGTACCTTGAACGTTCGTCGTGGATCCGCAAGATGTTCGAGGCAGGCATAGCCCTCAAGCAGCAGTATGGCGAAGAAGCCGTGTGCGACTTCAGCCTGGGCAACCCCGACCTGCCCGCCCCGCCTGCCGTGGGCCAGGCCCTGCGCGAGCTGGCCGACCACGCGGGCGAGCCGTTCGCCTTCGGTTACATGCCTAACGGCGGTTATCCGTGGGCCCGCGCCAAACTGGCCGCGCATCTTTCCGGCGAACAGGGCGTGGATCTGACCGCCGACGACGTGGTGCTTACCTGCGGCGCGGCGGGCGGGCTGAACGCCTTCCTGCGCGCGGTGCTGGAACCCGGCGACGAGGTGCTGGCCGTCTCCCCGTTCTTCGTGGAATACGGCTTCTACGTGGCCAACCACGGCGGCACGTTCCGCACCGTGCCCTCGAAGCCGGACACCTTCGCCCTGGACGTGGCCGCCATAGAGGCCGCCATCGGCCCGAAGACGCGGGCGCTCATCGTCAACTCGCCCAACAACCCCACAGGGGTCATCTACAACCGGGCGGAGCTGACCGAACTTGCGGCGGCGCTGGGCCGCGCATCGCAAAAGCACGGGCGGCCCATCTTCCTGATTTCGGACGAACCGTACCGCTTCCTGTCCTACGACGGCGACGAGGTGCCCTCGCTGCTGCCCCTGTACCCGCACGCCGTGGTGGTCAGCTCGTTCTCCAAGAACCTTTCGCTGGCGGGTGAGCGGCTGGGTTACATCGTCCTGTCCCCGCTGATGGAAGGACGCGCCACGCTGATGGCCGCGCTGATGCTGACCAACCGCATCCTCGGTTTCGTCAACCCGCCCGCCGTGGGCCAGCACCTGATGGCCAAGGCGCTGGGTTCGCAGGTGGACGCAGGCATCTATGCCCGCCGCCGCGACATGATGGCGCGCATCCTGCGCGATGCCGGGTACGAATTCCAGATGCCCGCCGGGGCGTTCTACTTCTTCCCGAAGGCTCCGGGCGGCGACGACGTGAAGTTCGTCAACCGGCTGATGGAAGAGAAGGTGCTGGCCGTGCCCGGTTCCGGCTTCGGCGGGCCGGGGCATTTCCGGCTGACCTTCTGCGTGGGCGAGGATGTGATTGCCCGGTCGGAAGAAGGGTTCAGGCGGGCCATCAAGGGGTAACGGCTGACGCCGGAGCACCTGGGAAAAGCAAAAAAAGGAGAGGCCGTACCCTGATGGGTGCGGCCTCTCTGGTTGTTGACAACATCTGTTTTTGTAAGCCTCCGGCGGCCAAGGACGGCAGCAGTTAGGCGAACATGCGGGCCTTACGGATGGTGATCGCAGAGCGGCTACCGCCCCTTGGAACCCCGCATTTTGTGTCTCCGGAATATACAGGAAGCACAAATAAAAGTTTTTGGGGGAGGGGGTGTGGGGGAGGAGACCCTTTTTCAAAAGGGTCCCTCTCCCGCAAGAATCTTGGTTTGTCAGCAGTCTGAGGCCGTACCCTGATGGGTGCGGCCTCTTTGCATGGTGTGGACGGGGGGGATTGCGCGCGGGTGCATCCAACTTCCATGTGGGCAGCCGTGCGCAGCGGCACGCCCGGAATCCCACCCGCCGGGGGCACTCAGCGCCCCGCGCTAATCATCCTGATCCAGCATGGACGAGAAGAACGTCAGTTCTTCCGGAAAGCGATTGTAGATCGTCTCCTTCACCATGCGGTTGATGGTGGAGACGGTGGACGCGCTCAGCACGTCGCGCAGCAGTTCCTTGCACTCTTCCATGTTGGTGCGCCGCAGAATGTGCTTGATGCCCGGTATGGCCTGCGGGGCAATGGATATGGCGTCGATCTGCATGCCCAGCAGGATGGGCAGGCAATACGGGTCGGACGCCACCTCGCCGCACACGCACACGGATATGCCCATGCGGTGGGCCGAATCCACCACGTACTTGATGGACCGCACGATGGCCGGGTGCAGCGGCTGGTACAGGTACGAGACGTGCTTGTTGCCCCGGTCGATGCCCAGCGAATACTGGATCAGGTCGTTGGTGCCGATGCTGAAGAAATCCACTTCCTGCGCCAGCGCCTCGGAAATCAGCACGGCGGACGGCAGCTCCACCATGATGCCCACCGGCATGTCCGGGTCATAGGGCTGACCCGCCGCGTCCAGTTCGGCCCGCACCTCGTTCAGGATGTGCTTGGCCTGCCGCAGTTCGTGCAGCCCCGAGATCATGGGGAACAGCAGCGATGCCGTGCCGTGCGCGCTGGCCCGCAGGATGGCCCGCAACTGCCGCCGGAACACCTCCTGATGGCGCAGGCAGAAGCGGATGGCCCGCAGCCCCAGGGCCGGGTTGGGTTCCTCCAACTGGCTCTGCTCGGACAGCATCTTGTCCGCGCCCACGTCCAGCGTGCGGAACACCACCCGCCGGGGCGAAAGCAGCCCGGCAAGCTGCGAATACTCGTCGTACAGTTCTTCTTCGGTGGGCGAGGTGCGCCGGTTCAGAAAGGCGTATTCGGTGCGGTACAGGCCCACGCCGTCCCCGCCGCCGTCCAGCACCTGGGGCACTTCCTCCACCAGTTCGATGTTGGCCTGCACGTCGATGCGGTAGCCGTCCAGCGTTTCTGCGGGCAGGGTGGACTGGCGGCGGATGGACTTCTGATAGTTCTCGAACTGGTACTTGAGGTCGGTGTAGTCGGCCAGTTCCGCCTCGTCCGGGTCCACCAGGATAAGCCCGCGCAAGGCGTCCACGATGACCAGGTCGCCGTCGGTGATGGATTCCTCCAGCGACGAGACGCCGACCACGGCGGGAATTTGCAGGCTGCGCGCCAGAATGCCGGTGTGCGAGGTCTTGCCGCCCTCCGCCGTGGCGAAGGACATGATCTTGACCGTGGGCAGGCCCATGGCGTCCGCCGGAGTCAGGTCGTGGGCCATGAGCACGATGCGCTCGTCCGGGGTGCGCAGCGGCTCCGCGTGGCGGCCCACCAGGCGCGCCTGGATGCGTTCGGCCACGGCGCGCACGTCCTGCACGCGTTCGCGGATGTACGGATCCTCTATGGCCGAGAACGCGGCGGCAACGGCCTCCACGGCCTGGTCCAGCGCCCATTCGGCGCTGATGTGATGATCGCGGATGCGCTGCGAGGCGGCTCGGATAAGCTTGGGATCCTGGCAGATCATCATGTGCGAGTTGATGATCGCGGCGTGGTCGCGCAGTTCGGCGGGCACGTTGTCGCGAGCGCGGGCAAGGTCATCCCGCACGTCGCTGGCGGCCTGCTCCAGGCGGGCCACTTCCGAATCCGCCGCGCCGGGCGGAATGATTTCGAACGAGACGCTTCTGCGGCGGCGGTTGGTAAAGAACGCCTTGCCGATGGAAACGCCCGCCGAAACGGCTATGCCTTGCAGAATCTCGCGCGCCACCGGCTACTCCTCGCGAAAGCGGTTGCGGAACAAGGCGGAAAGATGCTCCAGGGCGTGGTGCGCATCAGCGCCCACGCCGCGCAGGGTAAGACGTGTGCCCTTGGCGGCGGCCAGCGAGAGAATGTCCAGAATGCTCTTGGCGTCCACTTCCATGCCGTCCATGGCAAGAAAGAGTTCCGCGCCGAATTTCTGCGCTTCCTGGGCCAGGCGGGCGGCCGGTCTGGCGTGCAGGCCCTGGTCATTGACCACGCACACCGTAACGGTAAGTCCTTCCTGCGTCTCTTCGATGGGTTCCTGCACGTGTGTATCCTGTCGGCTATGGCGTCGGTATCGGTTCGTGATGCGGGCGAAGGGCTAAAAACCCCAGGGCAACGGCATCCAATCATCAGCCCACGGCAGGGCAAAGGCCGCCGCCGTGGCGCAGATGGCCAGAAAAATACGCGAAACGTGAAAACGGCCAATCAGCCACGAGGCCAGCATGAGCAGCAGCGCGGACAACGTCCAGCGCGGAGCATGCTGATGATGCGGCCAGATCAGCCACAACAGCCCCGCCAGCACCCCGGCATTGCACAGCTTGAGCTTTTCGCCCCAGTTGATGAGATCCCATTGCTTCAGCCGTTGCAGTACCTTCAGCCCCTCGCGCAGGCCCGCCGCGAAGGTGAACAGCTTGAACACCTGCAGCGAGACAAACAGCATCAGGCTCCATAAAAACGCCGCGCCGTTGTTGCCCGAAACAACCAGGGCGCAGGTGGTCAGCGACCAGAACACCAGCATGCTGCCGCCGAACACCGAATCGCCGATGGCCGACAGGGTGTACACGGTGGTGTCCTTCAGGTTGCGCAGCACCTCTGCCGGAAAGGTTCCACGGGCAATGCGCGCCTCCAGCGACAGAAACGTGCCCACCAGCAGCGGCGCCCAGAAGGGATGCGTGTTGAAATGGCGCAGATACCGCTTGCGCGCCTCGCGCCGGGCGCGCGGGTCCGGGTAGATGGCGGCCAGGCCCGGTTCCATGGCGAACACGATGCCGATGTTCTGGTGCCCTCTCGTGTTGAAGGCCGCGCCCACAAGATACGACCGCAGAAAGCACAGCAGCAGGGTCTTGGCGTCGGGCATGGCGGTGGCGGAAGTGGGCATGGGGCACCGTGGCAAGGCCGTTGTCGTGGAATGGGACAGGTCGGGCAGGTCCGGAAGATGCACGCCGGGGCACGGCCCCTAACGGTTGTCCTGCAACAGCTTGTAGATGTCCTTCACCGTCCAGCCGCGGGTTGCCTCGTGTACCCGGCGGGCCAGTTCGCGCGGTTTCTCGTCGGGCGCTGCCCTGGCCTCGTCGGCCAGCAGGGCCAGCACCTCTGCGTGCGGGGTGGCGGTCACGGATTCCGGGGGACCAATGACTACCGTGATTTCTCCAAGCAATTCGCGGGTCAGTTGCGCTCTGTTTTCCAACCGTAGGAGGATAAACTCCTCGTGGGGCTTGGTCAATTCCCGCGCGATACAGCACTCGCGCGGACCCAGCATTGCGTAGGCCGCGTCCAGCGTATCGGCCAGCCGGTCCTTGCGTTCGAAAAAGACCAGGGTGGTGCGCACGTTGGCGTATTCCGCGAGCAGCTTTTCCACGTCCGCCCGCTTGCGGGGCGGAAACCCCAGAAAGGTGAACGGCTGCGGCGCAATGCCGCTGCCTGCCAGCGCGGTGATGGGAGCCGAAGGGCCGGGCAGCACCGAAACGTCGATGCCCTCTGCCCGGCAGGCGCGCACCAGCCGAAAGCCGGGGTCGGCCATCAGCGGCATGCCCGCATCGGAAATGAGCGCGATGCGCGCACCGCCGCGCAGTTCATCAAGGATGCGCGGCAGGCGCTCTTCCTCGTTGTGGTCGTGAAAGCTCATGAACCGCTGGGCGGAAAGACCGCACCGGGCAAACAGCTGCCCGGCGCGCCGGGTGTCTTCGGCCAGCACCAGCGCGGCTTCGGTCAGCACTTCGCGGGCGCGGGGCGAAAGGTCACCAGGGTTGCCAAGCGGCGTCGCCACCACCCAGAGACGCGGTGAGGTCGAAGGCATGCGGATAATGCTCCAGCGTCAGGGTTGCCCCGTCATGCAATACGCACACGAGGTCGAAACGGCAGGGCCTGTCCCACGCGTCGTGGGCGGCCAGGTACTGCCGGGCGGCGCGCACCAGCTTGCCGCGCTTGGCCGGGGTCAGCGCCTCGTCCGGCCGGGCCGGGCCGCTGGCGGCGCGGGTCTTCACTTCCACGAAAACCAGCGTGCCCCGGTCATCGCAAACGATGTCCAGCTCAAGGCCGCCGTGCCGCCAGTTGCGGGCCAGCACCCGCAGGCCGTGTTCGGCCAGCAGTCGGGCCGCTGCCTCTTCGCCGCGCGCGCCAATGGACGCGGTGAGCGAGGCGGACGAGGTGGCCGGTGGCGCGGCGCGGCGCGGGGTCACAGCAGCGAACCCTGGGTTTGGGGCGGCTCCGGCCGTACCCCGCGAAAGGTGGCCCGGTGCTGCGGGCAGGGCCCCAGTGCGGCGATGGCCGCCATGTGCTCCGCCGTGCCGTAGCCCTTGTGCAAGGCAAGGCCGTAGCCGGGAAAGCGGCGATCCATGGCGGTCATGAGCTGGTCACGAAAGGTCTTGGCCAGGATGGACGCGGCGGACACCGCCGGAACCAGCGCATCTCCCCCTATCACGGCGCGCTGCACGGGCGCTGGGCATGGGGTGGAAGCCAGCATGGCCGAGACCTGACGGATCAGGCAGGGCGGCTGCCCCGCGAACACGGCGGCGGGAATGGTCTTGTCGCCGTCGATGATCAACGGAAAAGAGGGAAAGAACGCCGGGTCGAAACGGTGCGGCGCATCGGCATGCTGCGCGGAGCCGCCGGGACGCAGAACGCGCACGGCCCGCCACATGGCGTGAAAGGTGGCCTGCAGGATGTTGATGCGCTCTATGTCGCGCGACCAGACCACGCCCAGCCCCCAGGCCACGGCGTGTTCGCGGATGCGCGGGGCCAGGGCCTCGCGTCTGGCGGCGGTGAGCTTCTTGGAATCGGTCAGCCCGGCAAGGGCAGGCAACAGGGCGGCCAGAGTGGCCGCATCGGCGTGGGGGGGCAGGATGACGGCGGCGGCAACCACGGGCCCGGCAAGGCAGCCGCGCCCGGCCTCGTCTATGCCGATGTACGGCGTTGCCGGATGGAGAGGCGTCATGCCTGTCAGCACGCCCTGCATCATGCCGGACGCACCGTGTCCGCCCTGCTCGCCCTGTCCGGTATGCCCGGCATGCCCGTCGGGCGAAGAACGCGCGCGGGGTGCGCTGGCGCGGCGGGCGGGCGGTGACATACGGCCTCCTGCGAACGACGGAACAGGTGGAACGGGCCGAAACGCAAGGCGAGGCACGCCCGGATCGGGTACGGTCTATCCCGACTGCCGGGCGGGCACGGCGCAGCACCCGGACACGTGGATGCGTGTCGCGCCAACGAAAAAAGGGGGGACCGGCATGCCGGACCCCCCTTGCATGAAGCAGTCTGGCCTAGAAGCGGTTCTTGGGCTTGATGCGGGCGGCCTTGCCCTTGAGTTCGCGCAGGTAGTACAGGCGGCTGCGGCGCACGCGGCCTTCGGTCACCATCTCGACGCGATCGATGAAGGGGGAGTGCAGGGGGAACACGCGTTCCACGCCCACGCCGTCGGACACCTTGCGCACGGTGAACGTGCCGCCGGTGGTGCCGCGGTGGATGCGGATGACGTTGCCCTGGAACACCTGGATGCGTTCCTTTTCACCTTCCACGATGCGCAGATGCACCTTGATGGTGTCGCCGGACTTGAACTTGGGCAGGTCGAGGCGCAGGTGTTCGCCTTCGATTTTCTTGATGATATTCATGATCGTGTCTCCCTTGGACCGGAGTTTTTCGCTATCGTGGGTTCGCCGGTTCCGCCTAATAGCAGTCGCCGAGAATCCTGTCCATGATGATGGCGGCGGCGGTGCGCACCGAAAGGTGGTTGTACCCGTCCATCCACCGGACGGGCCGCAGGGTGCCGTCGCACGCCGCCACAAGATGCGGCGACAAGCCGTGACCGGTGCCGAACAACAGCAGCACCGGACGTTCCGCGAGAATCGATTTCACCTGGCCGACGGTCGTGTCGCCCGCGCCGCGCGCACTGGTTGTCATAACCAGGGGGCGCTGGCCCGTGCGGCGGGTGATGTCGTCCACCGCGTCCTGTACCGTATCGGCGCCGCGCACAAGTCCCAGCGCCTCGCCCCTGTCGGGGTTTGCCGCAAGGCCCGGCCCCTCCGTCCAGTGCCGGAGAATGCCGTCGAGCAGCCGCCGTTGGTCCTCGATGGGTGTTACGATGTAATACCCGCCAAGCCCATACGTGCAGGAACAGCGGCCTATATCGTGAATGTCGAGGTTTGTCAAAGACACGGCCACCGATTTTTTTTCCTTGTTCAAAACCGGGTAGTGGACCAGCGCGCAATGCAGGTTGCGTCCGGGCCTCTCCACGGTCTCGGCGGCCTTGTGCCGCAGGAAGGTCATGTCGGTTTCGGTCAGCGGGGCTTCGGGCAGCAGCTCGGGCCGCAGGCGTAGCGTGGCCGCCAGCGACTGTTCGCGCCGCCATGCCGCGATGCGGCCATGGTCGCCGGAACGCAGCACGTCCGGCACGGCCAGCCCCTCGAACACTTCTGGCCGGGTATAGTGGGGATATTCCAGCAACCCGTCGGAAAAGCTTTCGTCCTCGCCCGATTCTTCCTTGCCCATGAAGCCGGGCACCAGCCGCGCCACGGCCTCAATGACGTTCAGCGCCGCCGTCTCGCCGCCGTTGAGCACGAAATCGCCCACGCACACCGGTTCGATGTCGAACAGTTCCTCGATGCGCGCGTCGAATCCTTCGTACCTGCCGCACAGGATGGTCACGCGTTCTTCGCGGGCCAGTTCGCGGGCCATCTGCTGGGTAAAGCGGCGGCCGCGCGGGGCCATCATCAGAATGCGGCCCCTGGGGGCTCCGTCATGCGGGCCGCGCAGGTCTCGCAGGGTGGCGGCCAGCGGTTCCGGCAGCATGACCATGCCGGGCCCGCCGCCATAGGGGCGGTCGTCCACGGTGCGGTGACGGTCTGTTGTCGCGTCGCGCGGGTTGCGGAAAGAAAAGTCCACGGTGCCCGATTCGCGCGCCTTGGCCATGAGGCCTGCGGACAGGGGCGAATCGAAGAATTCCGGGAACAGGGTGACCAGGGTGAAGTGCATGGGCGCGCCGCAACCGGCAGGGTGAGAGGGTGTGCGGCGCACTGGCCGGTTGGAAAGACAGGCGGTGATGCGCCGACCAGCGGAGCCGGAGCCAGGGCTATTTCCCGGCGCGCGGTTCCGAAGGTTCTTCGGCGTTGTCGGGACTGACATCGCCCGACTCGGCTTCGGCGGCCCCGGTCTTGTCAGGGCGGGTCTTGTCCGGGCGGGACTTGTCAGAACGGGACTGGTCAGAACGGGACTTGTCAGGGCGGGACTTGCCCGGCTCCTCCAGATACAGTTCGAGCAACCCCGGCGGCGGGGCAATGCGCACCTCGCCCGCATCCAGGTCGATGGATGCCACGAACTCTTCCACGGCGGGCAACAGCACTTCCTTGCCGTCCGGCGTGCGGATGGACCACACTTCCTGCCCGCCGGGCATCTGCACGTCGTCCAGCGTGCCCAGCGTGTCGCCCGTGGCGTGCAGCAGCACGCGCAGGCCCAGCAGTTCGTGCAGGTACACCTCGTCCTCGTCGGGTTCGGGCAGGCGGTCCTTGGTGACCAGCACATGCATGCCGCGCAGGGTTTCCGCCGCGCTGCGGTCCGCTATGCCCTCAAAGAGCACCAGCGGACGGCCCTGATGCCGGCGCACCCCAGCCACGGTGTGGGGACGCGGCGCGCCGCGCCCGGGGCGCAGCCACAAGGTGCCGCGCAACAGGTCGGGCGATTCAGCCCAGAAGTCCACGCCCACTTCCCCGCGCAAGCCGTGGGGCCTGCCGACGAGGCCGATTTCGATGAAGGAGTCGTCGCTCATGTGTGCTCGGTGCGTGGATTGAGGATGATGAATGCAGAACGCGCAAAACCATGGGGCAAAGGCCGCAGCCCCTCCCCGCATGCTTCCGGAAGCCCAAGCGACAAGAGCCCTTCGGCTTGCGCGTCCGGGCTAGTCGTTTTGATGGGCTGCTGTCGCGTGCCTGCCCTGCCTGACGCGCCTAGGCATGTCAGGATGTGTCGGGGCGGGGCGTGGGCTACTCGAGGATTTCGAGCACCGAACGCTTGCGTGCCTTGGTGGAAGCTGCTCCCAGAATGGTGCGCATGGCTCGCGCCGTGCGGCCCTGTTTGCCGATGACCTTGCCGAGGTCTTCCTTCGCTACCTTCAGTTCGAGAACGGACGTCTGTTCGCCCTCGACCTCTGTCACATGCACGTCTTCCGGCTTGTCGACGAGGGATCTCGCGATGTATTCGACCAGTTCTTTCAGCATGGCCACCTCCACAGGATGTTCCGCAGGATTACAGCTTCCGGCGAGGCGCCTCCGCGACGGGATGCCGGGTTACCGGCCCCGAACTACCCGGCCTGCTTCTTGAGCAGGGCGCGGACGGTGTCGGTGGGCTCGGCGCCCTGATCCAGCCACTTCTGCACCTTTGCGGTGTCGATCTTCACTTCAGCAGGGTTCACCATGGGGTTGTAGAAGCCCAGGAATTCCAGCGGACGACCATCGCGGCGCGCAGCGCTGTTGACGGCGACGATCCGGTAGAAGGCACGCTTCTTGTTGCCCATGCGGGCGAGTCTCAGCTTAACGGACATGTTTGGTCTCCAACTAGTCTTTGTATAGTATGGTATCTCGGAAAAAGCGCAAGTGGGCGAGAATTCCCACTCGACAACTTTTCGTCCTCAGCGCTTCTTGCTCTTGTTGCGCTGCTGCTTGCGCAGCTGCTTCTTCTTCTTGAGCGCGGTCTTGGATACGGGGTTGGGACCGCCGGGCGCGCCTTCGCCATCACCCATGCCGGGCATGCCCGGCATTCCCGGCATGCCGCCCAGGCCACCAAGTCCGCCCATTCCACCAAGCCCCCCCATGCCGCCCATTCCGGGCAGCTTGGGCATGCGCGGCATTTTTCCGGCCTGCGCGGGTTTGCCCCCGCCCATGACCTTTTTCATCATCCCGCGCATCTGCTCGAAATTGTTGATCAGCTGATTCACGTCCTGCACGGTGGTGCCGGACCCCATGGCGATGCGCTGGCGGCGGCTGCCGTTCAGCACCTTGGGGTTGCGGCGCTCCTGCATGGTCATGGAATTGATGATGGCCTCTACCCGGCCCATCTCCTTTTCCGGCACGTTCATCTCGCCCAGCTTTTCGCGCAGCGCGCCCATGCCGGGAATCAGCTTCAGAATGCCTTCCAGCGAACCCAGTTTTTTCAGGCGGCGCATCTGGGTGCGGAAGTCCTCCAGATCGAACTCCGCCTTCTGGAACTTGCGGCCCAGTTCCTCGGCTTCTTCGGCCTTGATGGTGGACTGCGCCTTCTCGATGAGCGTCATCATGTCGCCCATGCCCAGAATGCGGCCCGCCACGCGGTCGGGGTGGAAGATCTCGATATCCGAAAGCTTCTCGCCCATACCCACGAACTTCACCGGCTTACCGGTGACCGAGCGGATGGACAGGGCCGCGCCGCCGCGGGCATCGCCGTCCATCTTGGTGAGCACGACGCCGGAAATATCGAGCGCGGCATTGAACGATTCGGCAACCGTCACCGCGTCCTGGCCGGTCATGGCGTCGGCCACGAACAGAATTTCTTGCGGCTCGACGCGCCCCTTGATGGAGACCAGCTCCTGCATCAGGGTTTCGTCGATGTGCAGGCGGCCCGCAGTGTCCACGATGACCACGTTGCACTGCTTTTCGCGCGCGTCTTCCACGGCGGCCGCAGCGATATCCACCGGATTCATGCCGGGAACCGACGGGTAGGCCGGAATGTCGAGCTGTTTGGCCAGCGTGTGCAACTGGTCGATGGCCGCCGGACGGTACACGTCGGCGGGGGCCAGGTACGGACGCATCTTCTGCTTGCGCAGCAGGTTGGCCAGCTTGGCCGACGACGTGGTCTTGCCCGAGCCTTGCAGACCCACCATCATGATGACGTAGGGCTGCTTGCCGCGCAGGTCGAGCTGGGTGGTGCCGCCGCCCAGCAGTTCGACCAGTTCGTCATGGACGATCTTCACCACCTGCTGGGCAGGGGTGAGGCTTTTCAGCACGTCCTGGCCAAGACACCGCTCGCGCACGCGTTCGATGAAGTCGCGGACGACCTTGAAGTTGACGTCGGCCTCAAGCAGCGCCAGACGCACCTCGCGAAGGCCATCCTGAATGTTGGCTTCGTCAAGGCGGCCCGTGCCGCTGAACTTGCGGAAAACTCCTGTCAGCCTGTCCGAGAGACTTTCGAACATGAATACCCCGTCCGGCAAATATCGTAAGAGGAGGTTCGGTACATGGGTTCGGGGGGGAAGTCAAGGATGAGGGTGGCGGGAAGGGATGGGGCGGGGGAAGGGAAGGGGTGCCGTGCGCGTAGCGGACAGCACTGCAAAAACAGTCGTGCGCGGTTGGGCCGTGCGGCTTCGCCCCTCCCTGCGGGCTTGGAACAGACCGGGCACGATGGCACCCGGATCCCGAACGCGCCAGCCCCATTGCGCATGTTCGTTTGCGTGATGCATCATTAAATTGTCGACCCCATCAGCGCACAGCCCCGACAAATACCCCCCATTCCTTGTCACCGACAAAGCCCGGCCTTCCAACCCTTGCCATTCCCGCCGATTTCTGGTCTTGAAACCCCTTGCGCGCCATGTCACCGCACGGCAGGTGGCACACATCACGCCACCCTGCTGCGCCGCCATCCGGCCATCGAATGGCCCCGCCCCGCACGCGCGCCGCCAACCGCACGAACATTCTCCAAATATATGAGCAAAAAACCCTCTCCTGCCCTCATCGCCCAGAACAAGAAGGCCCGGCACCTCTATGAACTCGACGATTTCATGGAAGCGGGCCTTGTCCTGACCGGCTCGGAGGTCAAAAGCCTGCGCGCGGGCCACGTGAACTTCCGCGACAGCTACGTGGATTTCCGCAACGGCGAAGCCTTTCTGGTAGGCCTGCACATCGCCCCGTACGACAACGCAGGCTACGCCCAGCATGATCCGGACCGCGACCGCAAGCTGCTGTTGCACGCCAAGCAGATCAACACGCTGGCCCTGCGCGTGGCCCAAAAGGGGCTGACCGTGGTGCCGGTGAACCTGCACTTCAGCAAGGGCCGGGTGAAGGTGGAAATCGCCGTGGGTCGCGGCAAGAAACTACACGACCAGCGCGAGGACCTGAAGAAACGCGCCGCCGACCGGGATACCGAACGCGAACTGGCCCGGTTCTAGGCAATCTTCACGGCGGGGGCCTTTACAGCGCCCTCGCCGCTCCGCCCTCCTGCCCCCTCCCCTCGGCCATCTCCCAGCCAATCCCCAACCGCATCAGCCGGATAGCCCAGTGTCCATCCAAGCCCCCCACCTTACCGCCACGCAGGAACGATCCCTGCGCGACATCTTTCCCGGCGACTCGTTGCTGCTCACGCCGGAGCAGACCCTGATCTTCGCCACCGACGCGGGCCGCCGCATGGGCACCCCGCTGGCCGTGGTGCGCCCCACCACCGAGGCCCAGGTGGTGGAACTGCTGCGCCTGGCTCAGGCGGAACATCTGCCCGTGTACGCGCGGGGCCGCGCCTCCAACCAGGTGGGCGCATGCGTGCCCGCCCGGCCCGGCATCGTTGTCTCCCTGCTGCACATGAACCGCATCCTCGACATCGCGGACGACGACTTCGTGGCCGAGGTGGAGCCGGGCGTGGTCACGTCCGACCTGCAACGCGCCGTGGAGGCACGCGGCCTGTTCTACCCGCCGGACCCCGCCAGCATCGACATTTCCACCATCGGCGGCAACGTGGCCACCTGCGCGGGCGGCATGCGCGCCCTGAAGTACGGCGTCACCCGCGAATACGTGCTGGGCCTGACGGCGGTGCTGCCCGGCGGCAAGGTGCTGCACACCGGGGGCCGGTGCCACAAGAACGTGGTGGGGCTGGACCTGACGCGCCTGTTCGTGGGGTCGGAAGGCACCCTCGGCATCGTCACCCGCATCACGCTGAAGCTCCTGCCCCTGCCGCAGGCCACGGCCACCCTGCTGGCCGGGTTCGGCTCCATGGAAGCGGCCATGCACGGGGTACGGCGCATCTTCCGCGCGGGCATCCTGCCGGTGGCGCTGGAATTTCTGAGCCCGGAAGTGCTGGACTGCGTGGCCCGTCGCCAGACGCCCCCGTGGCCCGACAGCGTGCGCGGCGCGCTGCTGATCCGCCTGGACGGCAGCCGCGAATCGCTGCCGCTGGAAGTGCGCCGCATGCATGACGCCCTGCACACCCCCGGCGATGCTGCGGAAGGTACTCCGGGCAACGAGCCGCCGGTATGGTCCGCCCACGGTGTGGGCCGCGACGAGGAAGAACCCCTGTGGGCCATGCGGCGCGGCATCAGCCCTTCGTCGTACCTTGTGCGGCCCAACAAGATCGGCGAGGACATCGCCGTGCCGCGCGGCCGCCTGCTGGACGCCCTGACCGGCATCCGGGCCATAGCGAAGGCGCACGACCTGCCTATCCTTACATATGGCCATGTGGGCGACGGCAATATCCACGTGAACATCATGTACGACGGGGCAAACCCTTCGGAAACCACCCGCGCCGACGCCGCCACCGTGGAAGTGATGCGCCTTGTCCGCTCCATGGACGGCACCCTTTCCGGCGAGCACGGCGTGGGCATGGCCAAGAAGGAATTTCTGCACCTGCAACTTTCGCCCCTGGAAACGGAACTGATGCACCAGGTGAAGCATGCCTTCGACCCGCTGGGCATCATGAATCCGGACAAGGCCTACTAGGGGCAACACACCATGAGCACGGACACCACTCCCAAATCCACGACGAACGGCAGCACGGCGGACGATACCGCCGGGCAGCCCCGCGCCTGTCTGCTGTGCGGCCAGTGTACCGCCGCGTGCCCTGCCTTTCTGACCACCGGTCAGGAAGAACTTTCACCCCGCGCCAAGCACCTGGTCTTCGCCGCCCTGCGCGACGAGCCGGGACGCCTTGGCCTGAAGCCCGCGCGCGAACTGGCCGACCGCTGCCTGTCCTGCGGGCGTTGCGCGGCCATCTGTCCGCAGGGGCTGTCGGTGCCGCATGCGCTGGCAGCCCTGCGCGCCAAACATCCCAACTGGCAACAGTGGCTATGGAAGCAGTGGATCGAGCACGGTCGCCTGCTGTGGCCCGCGCTGGCCCAAATGACCCGCGTGGTGCCCGGCGCTGCGGTGCCGGAAGGCGTGCAGCACATGCTGCGGTCCGCCGCCGCCATGCTGCCCCCGCCGCCGCCCGCCCCGTGGATAGTGGCGCTGCCTGCCGACCAGGCGACGCAGGAGGCCGCGCGCGCCGATACCGCCCGCCCCCCGGCCATGCTCTTTGCCGGGTGTACGGCCCGGCGCATCCGCCCCCGCTGGAAGGACACGGCCCGCGCCCTGCTGCGCTGGCTGGGCCACCCCGCGCCCGTGCAGGGCGACGAAGACGCCTTCACCTGCTGCGGCTCCACTCTGGAGCATGCTGGCATTCCCGATGCCGCCGCCGCAGCCCGCGCCCGCAACCTGGATGCCTGGCGTGCCGCCGGTCGCCCGCTGCTGGTCACCTTTTGCGCCACCTGCCACCACGGCCTGTCCGAATACCCCGACCACGCCGACATCGACTGGCAGGACGGTGAGCGCCAAGCCTGGACCGACGCCTTGCGCCCCCTGTCCACCCTGTGGGGGGATGCCGCGTTCCGCGTCACCGCCGATGCCCCGGCCCAGCCCGAAGCAGACGCCCTCGCGCCCGTCCGCTACCACCAACCCTGCCACCGCAAGGGCACGGACCCGGATGCCGTATGGCTGCGCGCCCTGCTGGGCGACCGCATGCGCGCCCCCGGAGGGGTGAACTGCTGCGGCATGGGCGGCGTGCTGCAACTGGCCGCGCCCGACCTTTCGCGCACCGTGGCCAACGCCTGCTGGAACGCGCTGCTGCCGGAACGCGCCGCCGCGCCCGACGCACCGCCAACGCCGGACATCACCGTGCTGACGGGGTGCAGCGGCTGCACCCTGCAACTGGCCGCAACCGCGCCCCCCAACGTACGCGTGCTGCATTGGCTGGACGTGGTGGGCGTGCCGCAGGGGTAGTCTTTAGCGTTCATCCCTTCGCTCTTTCCCGCCATTTTCACGGGCGGTGGCTCCGGCACGACATGTCCGGCGGCTCCGCCCGTTCCCGTTGCATGCCGCACTGCCGAAAACTGCGCCCCATCGCCGCCCCTCCACCTTGCCAGACCGGTGATTTGCGTTACGATATCCTGTCATTCCGGTGCAGTGCAGGCAAATTCAGGATGCGCGCATTGCCAACCGCAGGTATTTGACTTATTTGAGATGGGTTCGGCTACCCGCCGCGCGGCACATGTTTTTTTACGCCGCACCTGTCGCGCCGCTGGCGCTGCATGCGCCCTCCGCAGGTGCAGCCGAACCGCCCGGCGTCCGCGCGCCGCGCGCCGGTACCGGCCATCCGGGCTTCTGCCCGCGCCTGGCTGCGACAACCGCGTGCGGCATGCCCTGCGGCCCGCCCGGCATGTCGGCCCTGCGGCCATCACCAGCCCCGCCCCTACGCGGGGCCTTCCGCGCGGCAACCGGCCTTTGCCGCCCCGCGCTTCCATCGCCTCCACCTTTCGGGAGAAGGAATGTTCAATACCCTGTTCAAAAGCATCTTCGGCTCTTCCAATGACCGCTACATCAAGCGCTGCCGCGCCCGCGTAGAGGCCGTCAACGCCCTTGAACCGCAGATGCAGGCCCTTGCCGACGACGATTTTCCGGCGCGCATGGCCGAATACCGCGAACAGGCCCGGAACGGGCGCAGCCTGGACGAGCTGCTGCCGGAAGTCTTTGCGCTGACGCGCGAGGCAGGCAAGCGCGTCCTGAACATGCGCCACTTCGACGTGCAGCTGGTTGGCGGCATGGTGCTGCACGAAGGGCGCATCGCCGAAATGAAGACCGGTGAAGGCAAGACCCTTGTGGCCACCCTGCCCGTGGTGCTGAACGCCATTTCCGGCCTTGGCGTGCATGTCGTTACCGTCAACGACTACCTGGCCAAGCGCGACGCCGCGTGGATGGGCCGCCTGTACAACTTCCTGGGCCTTTCCGTAGGCGTCATCGTGCATGGCCTGTCGGACGAGGAACGCAAGGAAGCCTACGGGGCCGACATCACCTACGGCACCAACAACGAATTCGGCTTCGACTACCTGCGCGACAACATGAAGTTCTACCCGCACCAACTGGTGCAGCGCGAACACAATTTCGCCATCGTGGACGAAGTGGACTCCATCCTCATCGACGAGGCGCGCACGCCGCTGATCATTTCCGGCCCGTCGGAGGATTCCACCGGCCTCTACCGCCGGGTGGACGACATCATCCCCAAGCTTTCCGCCGAAACCCACTTTACCGTGGACGAAAAGGCCCGCACCGCCACCCTTACCGACGAGGGCGTGGCCAAATGCGAAGAACTGCTGGGCATCGACAACCTGTTCGACCCCGGCAACATCACCTTCCAGCACCACGTGTTGCAGGCCCTGAAGGCGCACCACGTGTTCCGGCGCGACGTGGACTACATCGTCACCCCTGAAGACCAGGTGGTCATCGTCGACGAGTTCACGGGCCGCCTCATGCCGGGCCGCCGCTTCAGCGACGGGCTGCACCAGGCGCTGGAAGCCAAGGAAAAGGTGAAGGTGGAAGCGGAAAACCAGACGCTGGCCTCCATCACCTTCCAGAACTACTTCCGCATGTACAAGAAGCTGGCGGGCATGACCGGCACGGCGGACACCGAAGCCGTGGAATTCCAGCAGATCTACGGGTTGCAGGTCATCACCATTCCGACCAACAGGCCCATGGTCCGCAAGGACTACCCGGATTCCATCTACCGCACCCGGCGCGAAAAGTTCGAGGCCATCGTGGCTGCCATCGGCGAGCTGCACAAGAGCGGCCAGCCGGTGCTGGTGGGCACCATCTCCATCGAGACCTCTGAACTGCTTTCAGCCATGCTCAAGAAGACGGGCGTGCCGCATAACGTGCTGAACGCCAAGCACCACGAGCAGGAAGCCGAAATCGTGGCCCAGGCCGGTCAGCTCGGCAAGGTCACCATCGCCACCAACATGGCGGGGCGCGGCACCGACATCGTGCTGGGCGAAGGCGTGCGCGAAATCGGCGGGCTGCACATCCTGGGCACCGAACGCCACGAAAGCCGCCGCATCGATAACCAGTTGCGGGGCCGTTCGGGCCGTCAGGGCGACCCCGGCTCGTCGCGGTTCTACCTTTCGCTTGAAGACGACCTGATGCGCCTGTTCGGGTCCGACCGCATCTCCGGCCTGATGCAGAAGCTGGGCATGGAAGAAGGCGAACCCATCGAAAACCGCATGGTCAGCCGGGCCATCGAAAACGCCCAGAAGCGCGTGGAAGGCCACAACTTCGAAATCCGCAAGACCCTGCTGGACTATGACAACGTCATGAACCAGCAGCGCGAGGTCATCTACACCCTGCGCCGCGAAACCATGATGGAGGCGGACCTTGAAGAGACCGCCGTCGAGTTCATGGACGACCTGTTCGACGAAATCTACGGCGATGCAGAGCAGGGCAAGGGCAACGAGGGCGACGACGCCAAGGCCTACGCCATGGCCCGCCTGCGCGACGTGTTCAACATCACCCGCGTGTTGCCCCTGACGGACGGCAACCTGCCCGACCGCGAAACCGCGCGCGGGGCCGTGCTGTCCATTCTGGAAGACCTGAAGCGCGACACCGGCGAGGTGTACCGCGACATCGTGCGCTTCTTCCTGCTGGAAGAAGTGGACCGCTGCTGGAAGGAACACCTGCTGAACATGGACCACCTGCGCGACGGCATCGGCCTGCGCGGGTACGGCCAGCGCGACCCCAAGCAGGAATACAAGCGCGAGGGATTCGAGCTGTTCCAGGAAATGCTGTTCCGCGTGCGCGAAAACCTGTTCCGCGCCCTGACCCGCCTGCGCATCCAGCGCGAGGAACAGGCGCCGCCGGAAGAACTGAAGCAGGAATTCAAGCACAAGGAAGAGCCCAAGAGCCTGAACTATTCCGGCGCGCAGAAAGAAACCCCTTCCGCCACGCCCGAACGACGAGGCGAGCCCAAAGTTGGCCGCAACGACCCGTGCCCCTGCGGCAGCGGCCAGAAATACAAGAAATGCTGCGGCGCATAGCGCGCCGTACGGCATAGTCGCACACAAGCAGGGGCGGAACGGGTATCACCCGTTCCGCCCCTGCTCGTTGGGGCAGGCGGATTTTCCGGCTGTCCCAACGACGCTGCACGGACGCAGGCGGCATGCGCTGCCGCCGTCACGCGTCCGGACAGGCGTGCCTTTGCAAAATCCGGCTTCCGGGGCTTGCTGCCGGTCGTGGACCGGAGCGGGTGATACCCGTTCCGCCCCTGCTCGTTGGGACTGGAGGATTTTCCGGCTGTCCCAACGACGCTGCACGGACGCAGGCGGCATCCACTGCCGCCGTCACGCGTCCGGGTTCCATGTGTCCGGACCTCATGTGTCCGGGCGTGCAGGCGAGCCTTTGCAAGACCCGGCTTCCGGGGCTTGCTGTCGGTCGTGGACCGGAGCGGGTGATACCCGTTCCGCCCTTCACTTTTCCGGGACTTGTCCGTAATACGCACGGCGTACACCGTTGCATGCGCAGTGCGCGCCGCACCAGCGTCAGCGGGCGTCCCATGCACCCGACAACCGGCCCACCGGGCCGAACACGGAGCCACCATGGCCACCAACGACACCCCGGCAGCGTCCCCGACCACCAACGGCGAACATCCCGCCACCTGCGCGGCCCCCAAGGGCTTCCGCTTTGCCACCACGGGCGCGGGGTTCCGAAAGTCGGGTCGAGACGACCTGGCCCTGGTGGTCAGCGACACCCCCGCCGTGGCTGCCGCCGTGTTCACCCAAAACCTGTTCCAGGCCGCCCCGGTGCTGGTGGCGCGCGACATTCTGGCCCGCGCCCCCAAGGCCCGCGCGGTGCTCATCAATTCCGGCCAGGCCAACGCCTGCACGGGCGACGAGGGCCTGACCAACTGCCGGGCCACGCTGGAACTGGTGGCCGCCGCCACCGGCCTTGCGCCGCACGACATCCTGCCCGCGTCCACGGGCGTCATCGGCGCGCAACTGCCCATGGACAAGTGGGCCGCCGCCGTTCCCGCCCTTGCGGCGGACCTTGGCAGCAAGGGCCCCGAAGATTTCGCCAAAGCCATCATGACCACCGACGCCTTTCCCAAGTTCGCCTCGCGCACGGTGGAGCTTTCCGGCGGCACGGTGACCTTGGCGGGCATGGCCAAGGGCGCGGGCATGATCTGCCCCAACATGGCCACCATGCTGGCCACCGTGCTGTGTGACGCCGACGTGGAACCCGCCGCCTGGCAGGCCCTGTTCCGCGATGCGGTGGACGCCACCTTCAACCGCGTGACCGTGGACGGCGACACATCCACCAACGACACCGTGTTCGGCCTTGCCAACGGCGCGTCCGGCGTGGCCGCGCGCGGCGCGGACCTGACCTTGCTGGGCGCGGCGCTTACCGGCGTGCTGGGCGACGTGGCCTACATGCTGGTAAAGGACGGCGAAGGGGCCACCAAGGTCATCCACATCAATGTGGCGGGCGCGCGCGACGACGCCGACGCGGAACTGGCCGCGCGCACCGTGGGCCATTCGCAACTGGTCAAGACGGCCATGTACGGGCGCGACGCCAACTGGGGCCGCATCGTCGCGGCGCTGGGGCGCAGCGGGGCCACCTTCAACCCTGCGGCGGTCATCGTGTCCCTGTGCGGGGTGGAACTGTTCCGGGGCGGACAGCCCACCAACCTGGACTTTGACGCGCTGCTCAAGGAGCCGCTGGCCGGGCGCGACATCGTGGTCAACATCATGCTGGGCAACGGGTCGGGCAGCTACCGCCTGCTGGCGTCGGACCTGACGCACGACTACGTGAGCTGCAACGCCGACTACCGCAGCTAGGGGCGGGGGTTGGCCGCTGGCCACTGACAGAGGTCCGCTGGCCGGTGAAGGTTGGCACGGCCCGTTGCGGCGAGGTGGCTGGCGGTTGCCGGTCAGTTACCTGACGGTCCAGCGGCTGACGGGCAGACGAATGGCGGATGACGCCACCATGGGTTCACGGCTGGCTGCCTGTTTGAATGGTGGCTGCCGGTTCTGTGCTGGCTTGAATGGCTGCAAAGCCACCGCGCCATGCTTTCCGCCTTACGAAAGTGGCCAGTACGCTTGACAGCGCGCCCGCCAACCGGGTACACACGCTTTCTCGCGCGCGGCTTGTCCGCGCGACCCTGGAGAGGTGGCCGAGCGGCCGAAGGCGCTCCCCTGCTAAGGGAGTATACGGGCAAAACCTGTATCGAGAGTTCAAATCTCTCCCTCTCCGCCAGACGACAAAGGGTCACGGTGCAAACCGTGACCCTTTTCGCGTTGTATGAAAATCACAGCTAGATTTTTTACAAAAGACTAACTGAGGAGGTGGCTGAATCTTCACAGCTATTTCAGCCTATGAAACGGATCGTAGTCTTCAGTATATTCTTGGGCACGGGCACGCATCAAACGATCAGAGTCTTCCACATCCTCACCACCACGACTGTATGTAAAACACCCACAAACTGCACATCGATGTCCGTACTTCTCCTGTCGAACACGTGACAATCTCTCTTCTTTATCATAGCAAACCTGACAAAATGGCCCATCACACTCATCATTCTTACATGCGTAATAAACATGCTTGTCATTGTCAAATCGCATGCCAGAACGTAGTGCTAGCAGTCTTTCCTGTTCTTCACAGCGGCCGCGCAACCCCGCGTTTTCTTCATATAATTCGAGCAATTTTGTCCGAACGTCACTCACCAACTCCATCAGCTGCGGATCGTGATTTGCTTTCGCTTTAATGTACCCAGCCAGTTCTTTCATCATGTCTAAGGCCGCTTTTGACTCTTGGAAGATCATACGCTCCTCCTTGTTTCGGTTGGTCTATCCCACAGGCTCACTTGTAGTCACCCCGGATATTTCCGGCACAAAAACCTGGCAGCCCACCTCATATATCAAACACGCCTACTCTCCCCCATACCGGGGTGGGCATTCCATATGGCGGGCTGCCACCTGCCCACTGCGACACGGCGGCGCATTCTCCATCACGCATGACCCGCAACCACCACACCCTGACCTTCGCCGGTCATCGTCCCTTCCGCCCCGTTCCCCGGCTATCTCCGTGCGCTGCCTTGGGTCGGGACGCTGGCCGGGAACAGCCACGACCACAGACCACTATTTCCCGGTTGACGCCCGGCCTCTCCCCTTCTTTACGAAACCTCCTAACGTTGATCGCCTAGTTTTTACGCTAAACGGAAATACTCGAAGTCCCACCATGCCAAGCTCGAATCTGACCAAAGCCGGGAAAAACCAAGGCAGGTCGCAGCCCAAGGCGCAAGCTTTATCCTCGCCTGTCCGGCGCACGGGCCGGGCTGGCGCGTGAGCCTTCTCCTCCCGCCGCCACCCTCAATTCCTCTTGATCAGCCCCACCAGAAACAGCAGCACGATGGCCCCCACAACAGCGGTGACCAAGGATCCCATCATGCCGCCGCCATGCACGCCCACCATGTTGAACAGAAAGCCGCCCAACACCGCGCCAACAACTCCCACGGCCATGTTGCCCAAAAAGCCGAAGCCGCGCCCCTGCATCAGTTTGGCGGCCAGCCAACCGGCCAGCGCGCCCAGCAGCAGAAACCAGATGATGCCCATGGTCGTATCCTCCCGTAGTGAATGACGGTAGCAGCGCGGCATGCGCCCGCAGCAGATGCGCCCGGCCAGATGCAAACGCCCCAGATGCAAACGGCCCGGATGCAAACGGCGCGGATGCATCCACGCGCAGTCGCACTTCCCCCAGATGGCGTCGCCGCATGCCGGTCGTGGGTACAGTATGGCCAGTCTACCCTGAAGCGACGGGCTTGTCTGTAGTTGCACAACACGAAACGACTGTCCTCGCCCCGGCTGGTACGCGGGCATCCGGGGCACCCGGCGGCATCCCCCTTCCGGCTCCGCCCCCTAACGTGCGTTGCTCGTCCGGCTCACTCGCGTGATTGCCCACAATGCGTGGCAAGGTGTATGCTGCAGGAAGTACCAATCCGATCGTGCGACACGGCGCGATGCCCACCCCTCACCCCCGGAGGTTCCCATGCGTATCCTCGTCCTTCTCCTTGCCCTGCTGCTGTTGCCAGGTGCAGTCCCCAGCGCCCACGCCGTGCTCGGCCTGTTCGAGAACAACTACCGGGTGGTGTTCGACGCCGTGCCCGACATCAAGGATGAAAATATCTACCTCGGCGAATCTGTGATGGGCGGCATCACCAAGCGCGAGCTGAAAGGCAGCAACGTGGTGCTCACCGTGGACGTGAAAAAGGACTTTCTGGGCAACATGGTGGATACCACGGTGTTCGTGGTGGAAGGTGGCCGCCTGAAGCACACCACCCTCGGCCAATCGGGCACGCCGCTGAAGGAAGGGGCCAACGTGCTGGGTTTTACCGATGCGCTGCACCTCAACCTGTTCAAGGCCAAGGCAGCCATGAGCGACCTTGGCGACTACTTGCGCAAGAAGGCCGACGAACTGGCCAAATAGCAATGCTACTGCCTGGCTGAACACCGGACGCATGGACAAACGCAAGCGGCCCGGCTGGGGGTACGGGACACATCCCGTCCCGGTCGGGCCTGTGCATGTTTGCGTGTGTGGAGAGGAAAAACAGGCGGGAGGATGGACGCGTCGACAAGTGCCGGAACTGACCGATGCGGTCAGGGGGTGACCGGTGCGGTCAGGGGGTGACCGATGCGGTCAGGGGGTGACCG
>CAYOCV010000005.1:212507-232757 GCA_964402645.1 uncultured Desulfovibrio sp.
GTCAGGGGGTGACCGATGCGGTCAGGGGGTGACCGGTGCGGTCAGGGGGTGACCGATGCGGTCAGGGGGTGACCGATGCGGTCAGCACGCTGGAGGAGGCGGCATCCGCGCAACGTCCGTTCCGCGCCATCTCCGGAAAAATTCGGTTACTCCAGCCGCCCCAGCATGATGGACGTTACCAGACGGTGGCGCGAAACTCCGCCCCGCCACCAGTAGGCCACGGGGTGGCCGGTGTCGTCAGTGGCCAGGCCGATGACCCCGCTGCCCACGCCGCCGATGCCCGGTTCACGCACGTCTCGGGGGAGTGCGTCCAGCCATGCGGCACTGCCCCGCTCCAGGCCGGGGGCGATGGCCAAGGGGACGGCTGCCTGCTGGGGCTGGACCATGGACTGCCGCCCCAGAACGGTGCCGGGCACGGGAGCCAGCGTCTGCTCCATGGCCTGTCCCGCAACGGATTCCGCAGCCGGTTCGCCAACCTGCCGCGCGACCCGCGCCGCTTCCGATCCGGGGCTGCCCACCTCGTGCATGGCGGCCAGATCGCCGTGCGGACTCAGGGTACAGTCGGCCACGGGCAACAGCACCTCGCCGGGCCGGGCCGGGTTGAGGCGGGGGCTGGCCAGCGCCACCATCACATGCCCGGTGGCGGAACTGGCGCTGCGCTCGGCGGGGCGCAGCCAGGCCACCACGTCGCCGGGGCGCAGGTCGGAAACCCGCTCCACTTGCAGCCAGCCCGTGCCGTCGCCCTTGGGACCGGCACGCAGGATGCTGCGATGAAAATCCTCCGCCCGGGGGCGGTAGTGCTTGCCGCTGCGGTCAACGGTGGCCAGCGCCGAGGGGTTCACCTCGTACAGCAGCAAGGACAGGAAGCCGGAACAGTTCAGCTCGAAGCGTCCCGTGTCCTCATCCACCACGTAGCTGCTGGTGTAGCGGGTGTTGCGCACCTGCGAAAGCACGCGCAACGCTTCTGCGTACAGGGCCTTGCCCCCTTCGGTGGCGGGCTGGTCGCCGCCATCGGACAGATGGCCGACATTCGCGGCGGGAGCGGCGTCCGAGTCGGCAACGCTGTCCGGCGCGGGCGTCTTGGGGGACGCGGAGGCAAGGAGCACGGGGGAAGAGGTGGCGGCGGAAACAGGCGCAACCACCTGCGATGCAGCATTCACTGCTGCGGATGCGAAACGGACGGGCACCGACGCCAGCAGACACGCCAGCAGCACCAACAAACACGGCATCGGCATAACCCGGCTCTTTCCGAAAGCACGCATCAGGTTTCCCCTTCCCAATGTCTGTGGCGGCACGCCCCGCCGCCCTGCAATGCACCCGCGCCGCAGGCTACACCCGTCCTGGCCGCAAGGCCAGCATATCGTAAATGGCGTCCATGTCCACGGCGGCGCGCACGGCATCGGCCAGCCGGTCCAGCGCCGGGTCCAGCGAATACGGGGCCACCACGCGGCCCAGCGGATCCAGGCCACGCCGTACGCGCACATCGTCCAGAAAATACCTGCGAAAGCCGTCCGCATCGAACACCCCGTGCAATGAGGTGCCCCACACCCGCCCCCCGTGCGTGGCCCAGCCCAACGGGCCGCCGTCCTCGCGCAGCAGAACGGGGAACGCTGCTGCAGCATCGTCAGAAAGGCCGGGTTCTCCGAAGCTTCCGTCCACCCGTCCCTGTCCGGGACGGTCACCTTTGCCCGCCTCCGCCCCTACGGTAATGCCGTGGCGAATCTCGTACCCCACAACCGGCAAACCGCTGCGTGGGTGCATCCCCGCCGTGCGGCGCAAGGTTTTTTCCGCCGCCAGTTCGGTGCGCACCGGCAGCAGGCCCAGCCCCTGCTCGGTTCCGCCGCCTTCCAGCCCCAGCGGGTCGGCCACGCAAAGCCCCAGCATCTGCAACCCGGCGCAGATGCCCGCCACCACCGGGCCGTCCGGCTTGCGCGCAAGACTCGCCAGCGCATCGGCCATGCCATTGGCGCGCAACGCCCGCAGGTCACCTGTGGTGTTCTTGCTGCCGGGCAGAATCACCGCGTCGGGCATCCTGCCGTCGGGGGCTGCCAGATCCGCCGGGGTGCGGGCCACGCGCAGCCGCACGTCCGGCTCGCCGCGCAAGGCGTCCACGTCGGTAAAATTGCTGATGTGCGGCAGATCCACGAGCACGATGTCCACTACATCGTCCCCTCCTGCCGCCGCCCCGTCCCGCAGGCCGGACAGATCCCGCAGGCCGGGCAGCCCTTCCTTGAAGGTCACGGAATCCTCTTCCGGCAGGCCCAGGTCGCGCAGGTACGGCACCACGCCCAGCACGGGCCGTCCGGTGCGTTCCCGCATGAAGTCCAGCGCCGGGTCCAGCAGGCTGGCGTCGCCCCGGAACTTGTTCAGCAGGTAGCCCGCCACGTGATTGCGTTCCCAGTCCTCCAGCAGTTCCATGGTGCCCACCAGCGCGGCGAACACCCCGCCCCGGTCGATGTCGCCCACCAGCAGCACCCGCGCCCCGGCATGGCGGGCCATGGCCATGTTCACAATGTCGTGGGCCTTCAGGTTGATCTCCGCCGGGCTGCCTGCCCCTTCGATGACCATCACGTCATGCTCCGCCGCCAGGCTGTCGTAGGCGGCAAAGGCTGCGTCGCGCGCCTGCGGCTTGTAGTCCACGTACTGGCGCACGCGCATCACCCCCACGGGCCGCCCCATGACGATGACCTGCGAACCCACGTCGGAACAGGGCTTCAGCAGCACGGGGTTCATGCGCACGTCCGGATCAAGGCGGCAGGCCGCCGCCTGCACCGCTTGTGCGCGGCCCATTTCCAGCCCGTCGGGGGTGACGCAGGAATTGAGCGCCATATTCTGCGCCTTGAACGGGGCCACGCGCAGACCGTCCTGCAAAAAGATGCGGCAGAACGCGGCGGCAAGGATGCTTTTGCCCGCGTTGGAACAGGTGCCCTGCACCATCAGCGCGGGAGTGCGAGGGACGGGCGGGCGGGGGGCGGAACTGCCGGATGCGCCCCGGTCGGACGCTGCGGCGGGGGAGACTGGCTGCGGGGCGGGCGTGGTGGCAAAATTCATGGGTCATGGTCTAGCGCGAATCGCCGCGGTGCGCCAGAGCGCCAGCCTTGCCCTGCCTTGCCCAGCCTTGCCCAGTTCTTCCCTGCCGTGCCCGATACTGCCTGCCGTCGCCCGCAGATGCGATACGATTTTTCTCCATACCTTGCCCCAACATCCCCGGTGGGTTATCTTAGCAGGAAGGTTCGGGCTTCCCTTTTCCCGCCGCCGTTCCGGTGCGGCCCCGGCCCGCGCCGCTGTCTTCTTCGGCAACCCCAACCCGGGAGCACCGCCATGAACAGAACGCTCAAACTCGTAGCCGCCGCCATCGGCGCGCTGGCCATCCTTGCTGCGGCGGCCATCGCCATCGTGGTGGCCACCATCAACCCCAACGACTACAAGGGCCGCATAGCCGATGCCGCGCGCACGGCCACGGGCCGCGAACTGGTCTTTGACGGCGACCTTTCACTGTCCTTCTTTCCGTGGCTGGGCATCGCCTTCGGGCCCATGCACCTCGGCAACCCGCCGGACTTTCCCAAACTGCCCGCTCCGCCCTCGGCATCGGACAGTGCAGGCGACGAAGACCTCTTTTTACGCATCAAGGGCGGCGGGTTGCGCGTAGCCTTCATGCCGCTGTTGTCAAAGCGGGTGGAGGTGGCGGAACTGATGCTGGACGGGCTGCACCTCAATCTGGTGCGCGCCGCCAATGGCCGCACCAACTGGGACTTCGCCAAGCCCGGCCAGGCTGCGGCGACACCAGCGTCTCCCGCGCCCTCCGCACCCCAGGCCGCGCAGCCATCTACTTCCGGCGGCACGCCCATGGCTGTGGCCGTGGACACCCTGTCGGTAAAGGGAGCCTCCCTGTCCTTCCGCGACCTGGCCACGGGGCAGCAGTTCCGCGCCCGCGACCTGAACATCAACGTCAACGGTCTGGCCCCCGGCGGCGACCCCGCCGACATCAAGATGACCGTGGCCATGTCCGGTCAAAAGCCGGACATCGAGGCCGACCTTTCCGTCACCGCCAAGGTGCAGTCCGACCTCGGCGGCTCGGTGCTGGCGGTAAGCGGCCTGACCGTGACACTTACCCCCAAGGGCGGAGTGATTCCCGCCGGGCTGGGCAAGCTGGAACTGGCGGGCGACCTGACCTACCATTCCGGGCCGCAGCGGCTGGACATCACCCGGCTGGCGCTGTCCACGCCCACCCTGAAGCTTGCCACCAACGGCACCGCCGCGCTGGGCACGCCTTCGTTCGAGGGGCTGATCGCCCTGTCCGGGTCGCCCCGCAAGGCGCTGGAATCGCTTGGCACACCGGTGCGCACCGCTGACCCCAAGGTGCTGGACGCCCTGGACCTGAAGCTGGACGTGCAGGCTGCGCCCGCCAAGGTGGACGTGCGTTCCATCACCGGCAAGCTGGACGACACCGCCATCCAGGGCAAGGCGTCCGCCGTGCCGGGTGCGGTGCAGGTGATCCGGGCGGAACTGGCGCTGGACGCCATCGACGTGGACCGCTACCTGCCGCCGGAAGGGGACAAGCAGGCGGGAGGCAAGGCACCCGAAAAGGGCGCGCCCCCGGCGCCCGGAAAGGACGGCAAGGCCGCCCCGCAGAACGGCACGGCAGAGGCCAAGAAGGCCCTGCGCGGCTACGATGTGGACGCCACCTTCAAGGCCGGACGGCTGGTGGCATCCAAGGTGCCCATGACCAACGTGTTGGTGCGCCTGGTGGCCGACAAGGGGCTGGTGCGCATCAACCCGCTGCAACTGAACCTGGGCGGCGGTGCAGTGAACGGCGACATCACCGCCGACACCCGCGCCGAGGCGACAAAGTCGCGCATCGTCACCACCGTGAAGGGGGTGGAGGTGGGCGAACTGCAACAGGCCGCGCTGGGCAAGCGCCACGTTTCGGCCCGCACCGACGTGAAGACCGACCTCACCGCCACCGGCGACGACTGGAACGCCGCCAAGCACACCCTGGCGGGCACGGCATCGCTGGCCATGACCCAGGGCACCATCCACGGCTTCCAGATCATCCCTGAAGGCATCAAGGGCGCGGAATCCAAGCGCGCTGGCGCGTCGGGCCAGAAGTTCGACAGCCTTACCGCGTCCATCCGCGCCGACAAGGGCGTGGTCAGCAACAAGGACCTCAAGTTCGTCTCGCCGGGCATCGGGGCCACGGGCGCGGGCACGGCGGACCTTGGCCGCAACATGGTGGACTACGCCGCCACGCTCGACGTGACCGGCCTGCCCAAGATACCCATCAAGATCAACGGTTCGCTGGATTCGCCCAGTTATGGGGTGGACCCGACCAAGATGCTGATGAACACCCTGGAAGGCGCGGGCAACGTCATCCAGGCCCCGGTGGAAAAGGGCGGCGAAGCGGTGAAGGGCATCGGCGGGGCCATCAAGGGCCTGCTGCCGGGCCAGAAGCAGTAGCGACGAACCAAAACCGCCCGGAATGCGCCTGACCCAAGGGACGCATTCCGGGCGGCATCATGACCGGAGCATATGCCGAGAGGTACGACGCTGGACGCGTGGCGGGCCTTGCCACGGAAAGGCATCGGCAAGCTGCCGATGCTCTGCCCGTTGAAACGCCCGGCAACCACGGCATTGTCGCGCCCTTTCCCCCAATCCCCATCTCCCAAGACGACAGACCACGGAGCACACCCATGAGCGAACTGATCCTCGCTGCCTCGCTGCCAGGCAAGGCCGCCCCCGACTTCCGACTGGCCGACGCATCCGGCGCGCTCCACGCCCTTGCGGACTTTGCCGGAACATGGCTGGTGCTCTACTTCTACCCAAAGGCCAGCACCCCCGGCTGCACGCGCGAGGCGCGCGACTTTACCTGCATGTTGCCGGACTTTGCAGCGGCGGGGGCAGCCGTGGTCGGGGTAAGCCCCGACTCCGCGAAAGCCATCGGCAACTTCACGTTGAAGCAGGACCTGGGCGTAACCCTGCTGGGCGACCCGGACCGGGCGGTGGCCAAAGCCTACGGAGCCTTCGGCACCAAGATGCTCTACGGCAAGGCGGTGACCGGCATCGTACGGTCCACCTTTCTCATCGGGCCGGACGGCGTGGTGCGGGCGGTGTGGTCGCCGGTGAAGGTGGACGGGCATGCCCAAGCGGTGCTGGACGAAGTGCGGCGGCTGGCGGGGAAATAGCGGAGTCGGCGTCCGATAGCTGACCGATGCGGCGGGCGCACCCCGCGCGCAAGGCAGAACAAAGAGTTGCAAAAAAACGGGGCGGCTTCCTGTGGTGAACCACGGGAAACCGCCTCTTTCAACGTCATGTGCCGCATCCGGCGCGTCATTCAAAGCATCCGGCGCGTTATTCAGAGCATCCGGGCATCATTCAGAGCATCCGGCGCGGACTGCGTGCCCCCTCCAGACGTCTGCCACACGAGCATCCGGCACGCTGACATCCGGGCACGCTGACATCCGGGCATCCGGGCCTCTCGGCGCGATGCTACATTTCCACCTGCTGGATGCCGTCCAGCCGCCACATCTCGTTGCCGCTGCGCACGAAGTGCCACACCTCGCGCACCTGGCTGGGGGTGTCGGCCTGGGCATCCTCGCGCAGCAGCACGTCAAAGAACACCGTGGCCACGGTGCGGCCCTTCTCTTCGGTGACGGAGACCACGCTGGCGTTGCAGTACAGGATGTCCGTGCGCGAAGGGCCGGGATCTTCCTGGGCCTGCTGGGTGATGTCCTTCAGTATTTCCGGGGTGGTGAACTGGGCGATGTCGTCCAGGTCGCGCCGGTCCCACGAGGATTGCAGGCGGGTATAGGCCAGCTTGGCCCCGCGCAGGAAGTCTTCCGTGTCAAAGCCTTCCGGAATGCCGGGGTTTCCGGGCTGCGTGTAGTCCGGCGCTGCCGCCGGGGCGGAACGCAGGGCGTCCCAACCCGCGCCGGAGCCGGATTGCGCATCGTACCCGGCATCGCGGCGCATGCCGCCAGGCTGTCCCGCGGCAGGCCCGTTGGCCGGGGCGGGAGAACTGCCGCGCCGGGCGGCAAAGAACTTCAGCGCCATGAAGATAACCAGGGCAACGAGCAGCATGTCCATCATGCCCACGCCGCCAAAACCGCCGCCGAACAGCAGCGAACCGATCAGGCTGCCCGCCAGCATGCCGCCCAGAATGCCGCCGAAACCGCCAAAGCGGGAACGCGGGGCTTGCTGCGGCATGGCGGGGCCGGGCTGCGGGGTTTGCTGCTGCCGGTTGAAATTCGGCCCGGCTGGCGAAGAAGGCGAAGGCTGGCTGGGGGTAAAGCTGCGCTGGTAACTGGGGCTGCCGCCGAACGACCTGCCCCCGCCAAGGCGCTTGGCGTCGGCAAGGTCGGTCATGCTCAGGCAAAAGGCCACGGCCACGGCCAGGCAACAGGCAAGAATCCGGGTACGGGTCATGGGTACTCCCGATGGTTGCATGCGGTTGGTCGGAGTCGGGGTAGACAGGCGGGCTGTGCCCACCGGCATACCGCATCAGTTGCGGCCCGTAACGTATCGGGCCGGTGCAACGACGGGGGTGTCGGTGCGGCGTCGGTCCACCATCAAGACGGCGGCATGCGACGGGCGGCGCTGCGGCTGCGGCTGCGGGCCGGAAGCGCCGGACAGAGGCAGGGGGAAATGGCTCACGCAAGGCAAAAAACAGGCCCGGTCAGGACGTTCTTTCATCGCCACGGCGCACGAAACTGGCGCACGAAAGAACGATGGCAATCAGCGGATGACGCCAAGCCCCTTCAACATCTGCACGAACAATTGGCGGTCGATGGGCTTGGGTACGTACGACGTGGCCCCGCCCTTGTAATAGGCCTCCACCACGTTGCGCGGGTCGTCGAGGGCGGTGGTCATCACCACGGGCACCTCGTCAGACGGGGCAATCCCGCGCTCGCGCTCCAGGGCACGGATGCGCCGCAACGCTTCCTGGCCATCCATTTCGGGCAGCATGATGTCCAGACAGACAAGGTCGTACGGCTGGGCCGCGTTCAGCGCCGCCTCGAACGCCTCCACCGCCTCCACGCCGCTGACTGCGATGTCGCTGGCCCCGTAAGGTGCAAGGATGGTCTGCAGGTACTTGCGGCTGGTAAAATCATCCTCGACGATGAGCACGCGCATGGAAGCCTCCGAACCGATTCTGCGCCGGGCCGGTGCGCCAAGTGGCCGCACCGGGGGCGTTCCGGCAATCATAAGGCTTCGCCCGCGGAATGCAAGTCGTTACAAGGCAACCTGTCATGCCCCGCCTTGCCACACATGGGGTTTTCACCCGACCCCGGCCACTCCTGCCGGTGCGGCAACGCCCGGCTTCGGCTGGACCGAAACCGGGCGTGCGACAGACATCATGCCTGCGGAATGTCCCGCCGGGCGTTACTTGGCGGACTTGTAGGCGTCGAAGCGGGTCCACAGCACCGCGCCGATTTCCACGTTCTTCATCTGCCCGTCCGGCCCCTTGATCTGCTCCGGCGCGGTGGTCAACGCGGCAAAGCCCCACCAGCCAGCCAGCGGGCAGGCCACGGTGAACACGCCATTGACGTCGGTCTTGACCACCTGGGTCACATGAAATTCGGTGGGTGCGGCATACTTGCCCTGGGCGTTGTAGTATTCCATCTCCACGTCCACGCCGGGGGCAGGCTTGCCGTCCAGCATCACCACGCCGCTGAACGTGCCGCCCGCGTAATTGCCGAAGGGCCGGGTAAGGGGAATGATCTCGAACTTCAGTCCCGCCGGGGTATCCCATCCTTCCTCATTGCCGAAGGCAGGCACCACCACCTTGGTCAGGTGCTGGATGTAGCAGTCTTCTTCCGGCTCCCAGTACAGCTTGGGCTCCATGGTGAACAGGTACACGCCGGGCTTGGGAAAGGTGAAGTCGGTCTTCCAGGCGGCCTTGCCCATGACCTTGGCGTCCTTCAGCGAGGCCAGAAGATCGGTGCGCTCGGTCTTGTCGCCGTCCACCCGCACCACGCCGAAGGCCTGGGGGCGTTCCATGTTCATGCCGTGCCCCTCGAAGGGGTGCGAGAATGACAGGGTGACGGTGGTGGCGCGCTTGGCGGCAGTGGCCACCGGGGCGTCGGGGATGATCATGCCGAAATGGGCAAGGGCCGGGGCCGCCGTGACAAGCACCAGCGCCAGCGCGCCGACAAGCCTGCGAAGCTGCATGGGACACTCCTTTCCAGTTGATATTCGCATACGGGTACGAAACGTCAAATATGAAATGCTTCGTTACACGAAACAACATGTCGTGTCACCAGTAAAGACGCAAAAAGGCCGGGGCAGGCCGAGCGGCCAGAGTCCCCGGCCCTGCACAACGGATGGGGCAGGTCAGGACACGCCGGGAATCAGGCGAACCCGCCGTTCACCCTCACCACCTGCGCATTGACCCAACCGCCTTCCGGCCCGGCCAGAAAGGACACCACGGCGGCGATCTCTTCCGTCGTGCCCAGCCGCTCCAGGGGGGCAAGCTTGCCGATGGCGGCTATCTGCTCCTCGGTCTTGCCGTTCAGAAACAGATCCGTGGCCACCGGGCCGGGAGCCACGGCATTGACGGTGATGGACCGCCCCCTCAGTTCGTTGGCCAGCACCCGCACCAGTCCTTCCACGCCTGCCTTGCTGGCGATGTACGGTCCGTAGCCGGGAAAGGATTTGGCGATGACGCTGGAGGACAGGGCAATGATGCGCCCCCCTGCCGTCAACACGTTGGCCGCCCGCGACAGCACGTTGAAAGTGCCGGTGAGGTTGGTGCGCATCACCTTCTCGAAGGCGGCGGTGTCGCCCCCGGCAATGGGCAGCATGGGCATGATGCCCGCGCTGTTCACCACCACGCCCACCTGGCCGAAGGCATCGTGCGCGGCGGCGAACAGGCCCTCCACGTCACCCGCCTCGCCCACGTCGCCGGGCACTGCCACGGCACGCCCGCCCCTGGTGACGATGGCGTCCACCACCTCTACGGCGGCGGCAGCATTGCTGGCGTAGTTGACCACCACGCCGAAACCGTCCTGTGCCAATCTCAGGGCGACGGCCCGACCTATGCCGCGCGATCCGCCGGTGACGATGGCGTTTCTGGCTGTCATATCCATTGTTAACTCCTTGCGGTTGCCGCACGCGGACAGTACCGGCGCGGGCATCGGGTCATGCTGTCGAAGGATCGGTGAATCAAAAAAGGGGGGGCGGGAAAGACAGGATTAAGGCACCCGGCCTCGGCTATCTGCGCCGGTCAGGATGGGCAGGGGTACGCGCCGCCACGGCGCAGTCCACCGCCACGGCCCCTGCCTGCAACAGGCAGTCCACGGCGCGGGCCAGCGTGGTGCCGGTGGTGCAGATGTCGTCCACCAGCAGGATGCGCCTGCCGCGCACGTCCGGATGTGCGCTGAACGCACCGCGCAAATTGCGGCGGCGTTCCTGCCGTGAAAGGCCCGTTTGCGGGCGGGTGGGCACCACGCGGGTCAACCAGCCGGGGCGCAGCGGCGCGCCAAGGGCAGCGGCGGGCAGACGCGCAAGCTCAAGGCACTGGTTGCAGCCCCTGCGGCGCAGGCGTTCCGGATGCAACGGCACCGGCACCACCCCGTCGGGTCGCGGCAGCCCCTGGCAAGCCGTGGTCAGCAAGCCGCCCAGCAAGCGCGCGGCGGCATGATCCTCGGCAAATTTCATCCGCAGCACCAGATGGCGCAACGCGCCTTCGTACAGGCCATGCATGCGGAAAGCCGCCCATGGCGGCGGAGAGGTCAGGCAATGGCCGCAGGTTGAATCCGGCAGCGAGGCCAGGGCGTGCGGCGCGCCGCAACGCGGGCAGGTGCCGCCCCGGCGCGGCGCAAGGGCCAGGACGCAGGACGGGCACAGGGGCGGGGTATGGGACGAGGCAGAGGGCGCGCAACTAGGCGTGCAACCGGGCGGCGGAGCGGCGTACCCTTCGCACGGCCTGCCGCAGGCGGCGCAACGCACCTCGGTCAGGCCGCAGGCGCGCGCCCACGCCGCAAGGCGTGCCCGAAAGGGATGCACCAGCTACTGGTTCACGGCCATGGCCTGGCCGTCGAACATGGTCCGCGCGGCATTGCCGCCATACTCCAGCACCCGCGCGCAGGTCCCAGGATCATTGGCGATGTCGTCGGGGCCGTCGTACCCCGCCAGCAGCAACGGTTCGGCCAGGGTGATGTTGAACGCCGCCAGAAAGTAGCGCAACGTCAGCAGGCTGCCATCAAAGATGTGTTCGCCCTTCTTGCGTCCGGCCACCAGGGTCACCCAGGCCGTGCGGCGCGGCAGGGTCAGCAGCCGGGGGTCGCCCGCCTCGCGCCGCAGCCAGAACGACTGGCCCCGGTCGATGAACGCCTTGAACATGGCGGGCAGGTGATAAAAGAACACCGGCGCGCTGAAGAACAGCGCAGGCGCCTCGTGCAACATGGAGAACAGCGGCGCGCTGCGGTCGGTGCCTTCCAGGAAGCACCAGCCGTTGGGGTCGTGCTGACACCGGTAGCAGGACACGCAGGGCCGCACCTCGTACTGGCGCATCAGCGTGACCTCTATGTTGCCGCCCGCCTCGGCGAAACCCCGCGCGAACAGGGCGGCCAGCTTGTCGCTGTTGCCGTTCGCGCGCGGGCTGCATGAAAACGCCCGTGCCGGAATGGTGCTTGCGTTCATGGCTACTCCTTGCCGTGCCCCCGGTGTGCGCCCCCACCGGCATCGTCTGGTCGTGCAGGCATGCACCGGTACGCCTCCCTACCGGGGGTGCGTATCCGGCGTGCCCCGCCACAGGCGGATTTCCGCATGGCCGTCGTGCCGGGTGACCCTGGCCTGCCAGCCGGAAACCGTATGCAGCGCACCCAGCACCGCATCCACAGCCCCGTGGCCGACCAGAAACACCAGAACCGAATCCGGTTTGAAGCGGAGGTACCAACCTACCTCCAGGCCCACCCCTCAGCAGGTGGCGCGAAGGTCGATTATCAGCGGTTCCGGCATGTCCATATGCTCCGATATAACAGCCTGCACATAAATGCCAGAGGCTGTTGCAAACTTCAGGGGCATTGCGCGCCCGTCGGAAAGCAGGGCGCAAACACGCGGCCCTTGCCGCCCTACAGGGAAAACTCCGTGAAGTACGGGTTGTTCAGCTTCTCCGCACCCACGGTGGTGTGCGTTCCGTGGCCGGGGTAGACCACGGTGTCGTCGGGCAGGGTAAATATCTTTTCCACCACCGAACGGCGCAGTGCGTCCAGGTCGCCGCCGGGAAAATCCGTCCGGCCTATGGACCGGTGAAACAGCAGGTCGCCCACGATCACCGCGCCCGCCTGCGAAAAATGGAACGACAGGCTGCCCGGCGTGTGCCCCGGCGTGGGCAGCGCCCGGCAGACAATGGCCCCAAGGTCCAGGTCGCCCTCTTCCACAGGCTGGTAGCTGAACGGGGCAACGCGCGGAAAACCGAACGCCCCGCCCCGGCCCAGTTCCGTCTCCATCAGGAAGGCGTCGGCACTGCTGGCCAGCACGGGCGCGCCAGTGGCCTCGACAAGGGCGGCCGCACCGTAGATGTGGTCGAAGTGCAAATGGGTGATCAGGATATGCGTGATGGTGAGCCCGTTCTTTTCCGCATACTGCAGCATGGGGCGCGGCGCGCCGCCGGGGTCCACGGCCACCGCCAGCCCGTCCTGATGCACAAGATAGCCGTTGGTTTCCAGCGGCCCCATGGGAAAGGTGGAAATACGCAGCATCACAGGGCCTCCAGCAGCAATTTTTCAAGGGGAACGCGGTCGGACGAACCGCGCTGGGCAGGGTGGCCGACGGCGATGAGCGCCATGAACTGGTACCGCCCCGCAGGCAGCCCCAGGACTTCTTCCACTTGCGCCGCCTGGTTGACGATCTCGCCCAGCCACACCGCCCCAAGGCCCAGCGCATGGGCGGCCAGCAGCAGGTTCTGGATGCATGCGCCCGCGCCCTGATGGTCCTTCATGGGATGGTAGCAGGCCTCGCTGTCAAGAAACACGGCCACCAGCACCCCGGCATCGCGCACGATGCGGGCGTACTTGGTGCAGCCCGCCAGCGCCTCCTGCCGAGGGTCGCCGGGCCGCACCACCAGAAAGCGCCACGGCTGGTTGTTCAGCCCGCTGGGCGCCCAGCGGGCCGCATCCAGCATGGCCACAATGGCGTCGCGGCTGACAGGTTCCGCCGTAAAGCGGCGGATGCTGCGCCTGCCGTGCAGGGCATCGAGCACGATGCGGGCGTCGGCGGGGCTGGAAGAATCTGGCATGGGCATGCTCTTGGGGTTGTACGCGAAATACGGGCAAGACTGCGCCGCGGATACGGCATCCTCAGGGGCGGCAGTTGGCCGGACATGGACAGACAGGACCGGGCATGGGAAAAACATGGACGGAGCGCAGCCCCCCCACAGACAAGGGGGGTGTATGGGGCGTCACGCCTGCCGGATTGCCCGAATGTCTCATGCGGCCTGCCGGACGCTGCCCTGTCCGGTAATGCCGGACAGTTCGACCATAGCCCAAGCCACGTTGCGGTTCAACCTTCCCGACGCTCCGGACGGCGTCCGCACCAACGGCGGAGAGGCCTCTCCCGCAGCGGCCCCCCTGCCCTGCCCGCGCTGTCCTGCCGCAGTGCGCACCGCAGACCGCACCCCGTGCATGCCGCGCTCCGCATCTTTCCAACAGTGCGGAAAGACGGTATAAGCCATACCCATGAAGCAGCCCACAGCCCCCCGCGCCGCAGCGTCAGGCCGTTCCGCCCAGCCCACCGCACAGGCCGCCAGCCAGCCGGGCAGCCCCTCCGGGACCGGGTCCTCTGCCACATGCCGCCCCGCACGGCCCGAAAGCCTTGTCCAGCTTACCCGGCGCGACCTGATCGCCTTCGAGCACCGCCTGCGCGACGCCATGGCCCGCGTACTGTCCTTCAAGGCGTACAGCCTGTATTTTCCCCGCGCCGCCAGCGGCCCGGAACCGCTGTGGCTGCCGCAGGAACGCAAACTGCTGGTGCCCCTGCTGTACGAGGGTGAACAATTGGGCGTCTTTGTGGCGCGCGGAGTGACGGCGCGTGCGGCTCGCGCGCTGTCGCCGGTGCTGCCCGGCGTTGCCGGGCTGTGCCTGGAAAACCTGCAACTGTACAAGGCCAGCCTGACCGATCCGGTCACGGGATTGTCCACCCGGCAACACCTGTTGGACGCCATTGCGCGCGAGGTGGACTGCATCCGCGACTGCTTTTCCACCGCGTCGGAGGGCAAGTGCGACCTGTCCGCCGGGCACCGGGCCAGCATGGGCGTCATTGCCGTGCGCCTGGGCAGCCTGCGCGAGGTGGCGCGCGACCACGGCTACGTCTTTGCCGACCGGCTTATCGCCGCGCTGGCCGAAGAACTGCGCCGCGCCGCGCCGGAACAGGCCCTGCCCGCCCGCACCGGAGATTTCGAGTTCGCCCTGTTCGTTCCCGCCGGCACCACAGGCGGCTGCCGCAAGCTGGCCGTGGACATGGTGCGCCGCCTGCGCGGGGTGACCATCACCTGCGGCCTTACCGATGAACCGGTGGGGGTGGCCGTTTCCGCTGGGTTTGCCGTCTACCCGCAGGACATGGAAGGCGCGGCCTTTGCCCGCGACCACGGGGAACAGGCCCGGGTACTGCTGCGCAAGGCGCGCCTTGCCGCCGCCGTGGCCGTGGAGGCTGCCGCCCTGCAACCGGGCGACGGCGACGGCAAGAATACGGGCGATGCCGCGCCCGGCGTGCCGGTGATGGGCTTTTCGCGCATTCTCGCCGAAGGCGGACGGGTGCTGGAAACCCTGCCCCTGTCCCGGCTGGTGGTAAGCCTTGGCGGCAACATGAACGCCCGCGAAGGGCAGCGTTTTTCGGTATGGTCGGTGGCCTACCCGGTGCGCGGCGGTTCGCAGGAGCCGCGCCAGCCCCTGTACAAGGGCGAGGTGGTGCTGATGGAGGTGCGCGACAACACCTCGCTGGCCGAAATCATGCATGTGGGCGACCCCACCTGGCCGGTGGAACCCGGCGACAGGCTGACCCTGCTGCCGGAGGAAAAGGGTGTCACCGTGCGTGACGGCGGCGGAGAAACCCCGCGCACCGATCCCCTGACCGGGCTGTTCCGCCACGGCGACTTTCTGGCCCGCTGGAGCGCGGAGCGCGAACGCTGCGACGCCTTCGCCCTGGCGCTCATCCGGCTGTCCGACGAAGGCCGCGAACCCGAAGGCCGCGCCGCCCATCCGGAACAGCTCATGGCCGAGGCCGCCCAACTGTGCCGCGACCTGCTGGGTCCGCAGGCCCTTGGGGGGCGTTACGGCCTGAACAGCCTGATCTTCTTCCACCCCGGCATGACGCCCGACGGTGTGGACGGTGCGCGGGAAGTGTACGGCGCACTGTGCGGCGAACTGGAACGCCGCCTGCGCATCGGGGCCGCCGTAGGCGTGGCCTGCCATCCGTACCTCAGCTACCGCAAGGCTGATGCGCTGGAAAACTGCCTGAAGGCCCTGGAATACGCCATGCTGCTGCCCGCGCCGCGCGTGGGGGTGCTGGATTCGCTGGCGCTGAACATCAGCGCGGACAAGCGCTACAGCCTTGGCGACACCTTCGGGGCCATCGAGGAATACAAGCTGGCCCTGCTGGCCGACGAAAACAACACCATGGCCTGGAATTCGCTGGGGGTGTGCGTGGCCGGGCTGGGGCGGCATTCCGAGGCGCGCCGCCATTTCGGCGAGGCGCTGTCCCGCAAGCCCGGCGACCCCATGGCCCTGTACAACCTGGGCACCGTCTGCCAGTCCGAAGGTGAAACTTCGGAGGCACGCGACTGCTTCCGCAAATGCCTGCGCAACGCGCCGGGCCACGTCTACGCCCTGATCCGCCTGGGCCAGTTGGCCGAAGGCGAAAAGCGCTTCGCCCAGGCCCGGCAGTACTACACCAAGGCTGCGAAGCTGGACGGCGGCGCAGCGCTGACCTGCCGCCACCTGGCCCGGCTGTGCATGCGCCAGGGCCGACCGGACGAGGCCCGCGAACACCTGCACGAAGCCCTGCTGCACAACCCGCAGGACGCCATTGCCCTGCACCTGATGGCCCGGCTGTATCTGGACGGCGGCGAGGACCCGGAAATCGCGGAAGTGATGGCCCGGCAAAGTGTGGCCCTGCGGCCCGACCTGAAGCCGGGCTGGCTGGAACTGGCCCGCGCCCTGCAAGCACGCGGGCGCGACCATGACGCCCGCGAGGCATTGCTGCGCGCCGGGGAACGCTGAGGAGCAGGACAAGGCGGGCCGGGCGGACCGAACATGCCGGACCGAACATGCCGGGCGGGCCGGGCCGGTCGTGCCGGGCGTGCCGGGCGTGCCGGGCGTGGCTGACGGGCAGCCTCGCCAAACATCCTACGCCAAACATGTTACGCCGTTCATGACAGACCGGTTCTGCGACGGGGCGAGCCGGGCCGCCAGAACCGGCGTTCCTGAGTGCCCCTTGCGCCCTGCCAATTGATTGGGTACTCTTTCAGTGTGAGGAACCCGATGCCCGGAACGCCACGGTCGTTCCCCCCTGCCTCACCGCAACTGTACCGGCCCGGAATGGCCGAACACAGCCGCAGCCCGTCCCCCTACCCCGCCGGTACCCAGACCGGACCCCATGGACCCCGCCCCCCCATTACCTGATCCGCACGCGCGGCACATCGCCTGGAACGGCCTCAGCCTTTCCACCCCGGCCCACTGGCAGCCTGACGACGTGGAGCACCACTTCCTGTCGCTGACCCGTCACGGTCGCACCATGCTTGAGTGTACCTGGCGGCCAGACCCTGCAGAGTTTTCCATCCCGCGCCGCCGCGCGGCACTGGAACGCCAGAATCGCCGCCTGCCCGGCTTCACCGCCCATCCGCACCGGGTGCCTGCCCGCTGGGCGCAGGTGCTGGCCGCGTTGCGTCCCCGGTTCGCCTACATCCCCTTTGCCTGGCATGGCGGATGTGGCGCGCTGGCCCACGATGCGGCAGCCCGGTACAGCATCGAACTCCGCTTTCCGGCAGCAGAAACCGCACCGGAACACGGCGCAGGCCATCCTGCCGGGCCGGAGAGCAGACCCGCCGAAACACCGCCGCACGCCACCGGCACGCACGCTATTGGCCCGGACGCTACCGGCCCGCACGCTATTGGCCCGGACGAAGACGCCTTGCGGGAAGCCGCCATGGTGCTGGGCACCCTGCGGCTGCACGCACGGCACGAGGCAACCCCCATCCGGCTGCACGACATCGAACTGGACGTACCCGCCGGATTCGTCCTGCGGGACTTTACCTTCAGGCCGGGACTGTGCGCGCTGCACTTCCGGCGAGATGCGGACACCCTGTCCGTGGAGCGCCTGTCCCCCGCCAACGTGGTGCTGCAGGGACTGCCCCTGCGCCACTGGGCGGCGCGCCGTGCCGGAATGGATACCAGGGACGTGCAGTCTCGCCTGCCGTCTTGCCAGCCGCGCCATGCGCGCGAAGCCGCCGCGTGGCAACGCACGTTGCGCCGCTCCCTGTTGCGCGCCTTTCCCGTACTGCGCGGCCTGTCACGTGCCGCCTTCCACGAGGTGGGGGCAGCCTGGCTTGTCGGCGACGAAAACAAGCTGGTGGCGGTCTGCCTGCGCAGCGCCGCTACGCCAGATCCCGACATCCTGTCCGCCCTGTGCGCCAGCCTGCGCGTGAGTGATGCAGACTGAGGCCGCCGACCGCTCTTTCGCCCCACATCCTCCTGCCCATGCTCCTGCCGACACGCAGGCCAAGATTCCCCACGTCCACGGCAGATGCATGTAAAAAGCGGCGGCGGACAAGCATGCCGTTGTCCGCCGCCGCATTCCCCTGCGCACGGGCGCAGCCGGAGTCGCGCATACGCCCACCCCGCAATTTCCGCGCCCGTGCCGCCTAGTACACCTTGCGCCTGGAGAACCCCGTCCCCAACACGTTGAACGTGTTCTCCACGATCATGAACGCGTTGGGGTCGTGCCGGAACACCGTTTCTTCCAGACGCTTGATCTGGTAATTCTGCACCACTGTCATCAGAACCTGCTTGTCCTTGCCCGTAAACGCACCCTTTCCTTGCAGGAATGTTGCGCCACGATGCAGGTGCTGCAATATTTCTGCGGCGATGCACTCTGCGCATTCCGAAATTATGAACACCATCTTGCGCTGGTTGAACAGCGAGTGGACGTAATCCATTACCTGAGAATAGGTATACACCAGGATCACGGAGTAGAGCACCATATCCACGTCCAACGTGGCAAGGCCCACCATGAACAGCACGAAGTTGTAGAGAAAGCTCACTTGCCCCACGCGCATACCCCAACGCTGGTGCAACATGATGGCGATGATGGTCATGCCGCCTTCACTGCCCAGCGAACGCAGCACAATGCCAAGCCCCGCCCCGCAGATGGTGCCCGCCGCCACCGCCGCCAGCAGCGGGTTGGTCACATGGGCCTGCCAGGTGATGAACTGCGCGGCAATGGTGGTCACCGCCGTGCCATACAGGCTGTACAGAAAGAAGCGACGGCTGACGAACAGCCAGCCAAGCACGAAAATGGGCAGGTTGAGCAGCACGTACCACAACGCCGGGGACAGTGCCCCCGTCGCATAATAGATGTAGATGCCGGTGCCGAAGATGCCGCCGGAAATGAACCCGTGCGGCACGGCAATGGATTTCATACCCAGCGAGAACAGCGTGCCGCCAATGGTGAGCAGCGCAAGGTTCCACCACACGGTCATGCTGACGTTGCGCAATTCCTTTTCAAACATGCTGCGCCCTTCCGTATTGTTTGCACCACATGCTCAGGGTGCGACCCGTTGCGCCGGACTGGCCTCGTCCCGCCGTTCGCACCATTACGACCTGCCAATAGACACCCCGTCAAACCTGCCCTGCCCTGTGCCGCCTTGCCGGGCTGGTGGCAGCCACCGGCAGGTCCGCCATATATCGCCAATCCGTGTTGATCGCGCTCGCAACGTCGCGCCTGCCGTAACGTCGCGCCTGCCGTAACGTCGCGCCTGCCGTACAGAATGTCTGCCCCGCCAGAAGTCCAACGCGCGGCAAGGCCTTGTCCTGCCCCTGCGCAGCAACATCCCGCCCCGCTCTGGCCGGGACATGATCGGGGCATGATCCCGCCAGAATCGCGGCAGGCACGCAACGGGTGGTTGTGCTCCCGCCGGAAACAGGTATAGAATGGTTCCAACAGGATACCCTAGAACATCAACGCCCGCCATCCGTGACAAGAGAGGTATAACCGCATGCTCATACGCGAATGGATGACCAAGGATGTCATCACCGTCACGCCTGACACGTCCATGATGAAGGCGTCCAAGCTGCTCAAGGAAAACCGCATCCGCCGCCTGCCCGTGGTGGACGCCGAAGGTCGCCTGATCGGCATCATCTCCGACCGGGACATCAAGGAAGCATCCCCCTCCAAGGCCACCACGCTCGACATGCACGAGCTGTACTATCTGCTTTCGGAAATCAAGGTCAAAGACATCATGACGCGCGACCCGTTCACGGTGCGCGCCGACGATACCGTGGAAACCGTGGCGCTGCGGATGATCGAAAAGCGCATCGGCGGCCTGCCCGTCATCGACGACAGCGGCAAGCTGGTGGGCATCATTTCCGACAGCGACGTGTTCAAGGTGCTCATCACCATCACCGGCGTACGCCACGGCGGTGTGCAGTTTGCCTTTGAACTGGAGAACACCCCCGGAACGCTGAAGCCCATCGTGGACACCCTGCGTGAACACAATGCGCGCATCATCTCCATCCTCACCTCCATGGACGACACGGGCGGCCCAACCCGCCGGGTGTACATCCGCATCCTGCCCATGGACCGCGCCGAGGAAAACCGCATCATCGAGGCTGTGAAAAGCCGCTTCTCGCTCATGTACTGGGCACGCGACAACGTACACGCCGCATAGTCCGACAGCCAGGCGGCACCCCCGCCAGACCATATCGGCCTGACTGCATCACAGTCCACAACGGCCCGCCCCGCACGGTTACACCGAACGGGGCGGGCCTTCTTGTGAGGTGCATCCGCAGCCTACACCGCGCAACTACGCACACCACAAGGCCAAAGCGATTACTGCACAATTTACTGTGTAGCGTATACCCGTCAGCCCCACGCGTTTGCGGTCAAGCAGCGGCCCGACAGCGCAGACACCGCCGGGAACCAAAGCCCCCCATGCTGGCCCAGTGTATGCATTTCCGGCGTGCGGCGTTCTGCCCAGGGTCTGGACAATAAAAATCCCCCGGCATAGCCGGGGGTATTTCATATGCGCCTGTAAGGCTC
>CAYOCV010000006.1:0-227390 GCA_964402645.1 uncultured Desulfovibrio sp.
TAGCTGTAAGCTTACGAGAACCCCGCGCATAGCGCGGGGTTTTCTACATACAAAATGAAACGGGGCGGCAGGCTTTGCGCCTCCGCCCCGTTTTGCAACGTACGTCAGGAATCGACCGGAAGACATCAGAGGACATCAACGTCTAACATGGCCGAACAGGGACCAACATGACCCAACAGGGTTGGCTACGCGGCAAGCGTCAACGCTGGCGCAGTGTACCCGCAGCCCGGCTCGTGGCCGCGCTGTTCCCTGACCGCTTCGCCTGTCCGCTGCTGGTCCCCCTCATTTGCCCCTGTTCACCCGTCCTTACGCCCGCTCCCCCTATTCTCCCCTATTCTCCCTTGATGACAATGGACTCGCCCGTGGCCAACACCACCGAACGCACGGACGATCGCGCTGTAAGACGGGATGCATTCAGCAGCGGAACATCCTTCGGTTCCGCCTCGTCCAGGTCGATGACCCACGATTCGACAAACGCCTCGCCCGGCCGTATCTGCATGCCGCGCACCAGCTTCAGGGTACGCAACACCCGCCCGGCCTCATCCTGCACGGTGCAGTCCACCACCACCCGGCCCAGGGTCTGGCCGCTCTGGTTGGCCCCGGCAACCTGAATCACCAGCGCCTTGAAATTGCGCCCGCCGGACAGGGTATCGACGCCTACAAGGGTACGGTCCAGACGCACCATCCCGGACAGCCGTTCGGCGATGCGGGCGTTTTCCTCCGCCGCTGCCTCGCGCTCACGGGCGCGAATGCGTTCCAGCGCGGCCTCGTGCGCGGCCAGCAGGCCTTGCGGGTCCACCAGGCCTGTCACCTTCCAGCCGTCCTTGCCGTCGGTCAATTCCACCCGCATTTCAAAGGTCGTCTCCAGCGCCTCGTTCTTCACGGGCGCCGCCACCACGGCCTTGTCGCCCGTGCGTTCCGTAACAGGAGGAATGGCCGCCCCCATCTGTTCACGAAAGTCGGGCGGCAGCAAATTCTCGCGCTTGCGTTCGCCCGCCGTGCCCACGGGCAGGGCCAGCAGGGTCTGGCGCAGCATGTCGCGCAGTTGGGCCGTTTCGCGCGCGTCCGGGGCCGATCCGCCCTGCACGCCGGAAGCCTTCAACTGTACCGCCATCAGCTGATCCACCACCTTGTCCACGTCCACGCGGCGCTCGAAGGCCGCAGCATCGCCGCTGCGGAAGGCCAGCACCAGTTGCTCGACCGCATGTTCCGGGCTGTGGGTCTTGATCCACCACCAGCCTCCGCCACCGGCGGCCCCCAGCACCACCAGCCCGGCCACCGCGCACAACACGATGCGCAGGGCGCGCTTGGACAGTCCCTTCTTCTTGCCGGAAGGGGTTGCCCCGCCGTCAGCGGGAGCAGGGGCGGAGCTTGCGGAGGCCGGGGCGGCAGCCGCTGCCTTGGGCGCACTGGCGGGCGCGCCGTCCAGCGATTCCGGAGCGGCGATGAGCAGGTCGCCCCCGGCGGGCTTCTTCTTGCGGGAAAGGAACGGCAGCTTGAACGAGAATCCCATGGATATCTCCGGGGCAGCATTGCGGAATTACGGAAGTGCGGGACGACAGGCGCTGGCGGGCGTGACGCAGCGGGCGAGGCAGGGCCAAACCCATCAGCGCATATTTCCGCTCACTACATGATTACAACGGCAGGCTCACCGCAGTTGTAACGCCAAGGCGTCTCCTACGCCACATGCAGTTGTACGCGCAGGAGGTGCCGTTCGCATACGCTGCAACCATTCTTCGGGGCTGATGACCGGAAGTTTGTCGTAAGCCGTGCTAAAATGGCTAATGCCCCCCCAAAGACCGGCATCCCCCACCATGAAAAAACGGTGCCTTGCACGCGTCAGTGCCACGTTCAGCAAATTGGGACGACTGCCCGCCCATTCCGCTGCCCCGCGCGTTTGCCCATCGCACCCCAACACCATCCACACGATGGACGCTTCCTTTCCCTGAAAGGTATGAACCGTACCAATGTTCCGGGTACACCAATCGCGCAGTTTGCCCTTGTGAGGCAAGGGCACATCGCCCATGTCCCGCAGGTTGCGCCAGGCATTAATATCCGAAAACCGCGCCTGGATATCCTGTTTTACTATCTTGAATGGCGAGATGACATAAACAGGCGGCAGTTCTCCCGTGCGGGCATACAGCGACGCCAACGCCTGATGCACCAGGGCGACCTGGTCCGGCACCAGTTGCCTTGTCCCCGTTGCCCCGGCAAGCTGCACCCACGCGCTCTCTCCCAGGTCAAGACTATCCCGGGCAGGCCGCCGGTCGCCACATCCGTAAACCATCTTGCCTTCGTACGCGATGGCATTGGACAAGCCGAACATTGGTTCCGCGCAACGTCGGTGGACCCGAAGCGGACTGCCGATCCAGCCGCTGCCGGTATGGGCACCCAGCGGATTCGCAGCGTCCGCCATATTCTGCGCCGAAACGCGATGCGGCGCCACTTCCTGTTCCGGCGGCAGGGTGCAACTGCCAGCAATGGCATTCAAAAGCTTGATCGGCACGGTGAAGACGGGCTCTATCTGGCGCGGGTCACCCACCACTACCGCCCGCTTCGCCCGCCACAACGCGCCTACAGCAGCCTGGGGAACAGCCTGCCCCGCCTCGTCCATGAAGACCCAGCCAAGGGAATTGGCATCCAACCCCGCAAACAACCGGGAAATGGATGCAAACGTGCTGGAAATCACCGGTACAATCATGAACAGGCTTTGCCAGATCAACGGGGCGTGCCTGCGCTCCTCAAGACATTTACCGGAAAGAAGATGGTCTACGGCGATGGCATTGGGGCCAAAGCCGCCCCCCGTGCGCAACACATCGGCCAGCCACGCCTCGTGCAATTGCATGGCTGCCGCAAAGAGTTCCGCGCGCAATCCGTTCAGTTCCGCATCGTGCCAAAGCCCTGAAATTTGCCGCGCGTCCGTTTCCAGGTCTTGCGCCCGCGCAAACGGCACGGCCTGCGGGAACTCGCGCCGCAACCTGTGCAAATCCTCTTGCCCACGCCTCCACCGGGCGGCCCGGTCCGCAACAGCCTTCTCTGCTTCCGCGAATGCCGCATCCACTTGCCGCTCGTCACGCGTGCGATCTTCAAGCCCGGCCTGCGCAGCGCGTGCCCGCACGAGCACGTCGCGCTGGGCGCTGGTATTGCGCGCAAGCTCGTTACCATACCGCACGTGCGCAGGCCGGTTGAACAGGCGCTGCCACCAAACGGGGCGTCCCCGGCGAATCAGCCCCTCTTCATCACGCAGATTCGCCAGCAGGGTATCGCATGCACGGCATTCTGCCTTGGCAACGCCCACGGCGGCGCGGGCATCGGCCAGCAATCGACGCGCATGCTCCTGCACACGCACGGCCTCGGCCTGGTAGTTCGCTTCGGTCTGGCCGCCGAATTCCGCCTGCACGTCGGCATACCCTGCCAACATGGCCATACGCGCCGAAACCCGCTCGTCCGCCCGCACAAAGGCTTGCCTGGCAGCGTCAAACCCTGGCCCGGCATAGCCGTCACGCCACTTCCAAATATTTTTGTGCCGCTCCGGATCGAACCCCCTGGGTGGCGGGGTGCAAGCGCGCGGCGATTTGAAAACGCCCTTCACGAACCTCCCGCAATTGGTGGTGTTGCCGAGAGCACCCGCGACAAGCCCCCACGGGATGTCGTCACCCTCCAGCCTGGCGTAATCGCCCTTGGGCTGGCGTGCCGCAAGGGCATGCGCAACAGGTTGCAGATATGTGCATCGCGGGTTTCCCGCTGCATCGCGCCAGGCCGTCTTGCCCAACGCGCCGCACTTGGGCAGATCCTTGGAAATGTTTTCAACCGCCGCGTTGTTGGAAGACGCCACAACCATCTCGAAGCCCGTGAATTCCTTGCGTAGTATGGAAATTCTAGCTTCGCGCTCCCCCACAAAATGCACGGTCGCTTGCCCCGCAAATGCATCATGCGGGTTGTCCAGGCGACTTAACAAACGGGCGCGGCGTGTAATATTTTCTGCAATAATATCACGCAACAGCGTGGTTTTTCCAGTGCCCGGGGGGCCGTTGACCGAAAACAGCCCGCCCGTTTCCAGACACTCGAAAGCGCTGTTAACGGCAAACTGCTGCATCAGGCTCATGGCATGTACCGGCTCGCCCGGCCAGCATCCACGATTCTGACGCTGCGGATGCAGCGCGGCCAGCACCCGCTCCCGGCCCGTCGGCAGGGACAGATCAATGCGCTCACTGGCCGGAACCGGCGTCAGGTAGGCTTGCAGGACTGGACTGATCTCGCCGCCATCCAGCGATGCGATGACGCGTTCAAGGTCTTTCGCATAGAAACTGTTGAGAATGGTGATGGAAGGATCGTCGGATTCCGCAGTTTCCTCGTCGGGGTCTTCTTCAGGCGCATCCTCGTTCGGGCGGCTGGCTTCATCCGACGGCGGCAGGGGTTCTCCGGCAGCCTTCCCCCTGCGTGACGTGCGTGCGCGCACCGTGACCACCGATGCGCCCGGCGCGGTCTGTTCGGGTCGAAACCCGGCCCACTCGTAAAACACCTCCAGCAGATGCAGCAGGTCATCTGCCGCAAAAGCATCCAGGGCTTCGGGCCGGGCGGCAACGGGTCCTGGGCCGTCATGCGGGGCTGAAGCCGCCGGGCGGGGGTGCATGCCCCTGAAATCCCGTAACACAGCCTTCAGGGCTTCAACGCTTCCGACAAAGGATTCCATATCCAGCCCGGCAAGTCCGCGTGACCGGATACACCCCAAAGCCCAGGGAACCGTGGAGACGCTGACCTCGTTGAACAGGGGTTCACCATGCATGTCCAATCGGATGTGCGCAAAACAGGTCGCTCCCTCCAGTTCACTCCGCTGCTCCTGCTCGTGCCGTTCGAATTCCGACCCAACCCCCAGCACCTGTTCGGTAATGCGGGAAAGTTCCGATTTATCGAACACGCCAAGGTATACATCGAAACTCGCCAGAACGCGCCCTTCGGGGACCTCCGGCTTCCACAAAACGCCGCCCGCATTCTGTGCAGCTTTCTGCAATTGCGGAATGGAGAAAGATCGCACGGATGCTTCAGCATCCTGCCTATCTGTTATTTGTGCCAAATCGTAAGGGATGAAAAACTCCACCTTGTGCCAGTACCGTAGAATGCTCGAACAGTTCTGTCGAGCATGAGCGTGGTTGTGTGTATTCATCGTCTCTATTGCAGAAATTTTCTTGATGGTGTGTCGTGCCTGAACGGACGTCAGCGACTAAAAAAGCCATAAAAACATGGCGCAATCACATGGTTACACGTAATTCTACATGAAAACTGGAAAATGCAGAAGCAAAAAACAGACAGCGGGGCGGACAGAGAAACTGTATCTCTGTCCGCCCCGCTGCCATCTTCCGAAAAAGATCATGAAGTACAATTTCGATGCGGTCCCTACTCCCCTCCAATCAGCCCAGCACCTCGCCCAGGCCGCCGCACACCGCATCCATTTCTTCGGTCCCCACGGCAAAGGACAGCGCGGCGGCAAGGTCGAACGGCGGTGCAGCGGCAAGGTCGGTGGGCAGCGGGGCATGCCCCAGCTCTGCAAGGTCCGCGCACAGGGCCGTACACAGTTGCGGCCAGGGCTTCAGGAAAGCTGCCGCTGAATGACGCAGTGCCGCGCGCGCACCCTCGCCGCCCAGCTGCCCCCCAACCTGGGCCCCACCCTGGCCCCCCACCTGGCCCATGGTTTGAGCCGCGTGGGCCACGGTGTCGAACAGGGCGTGCAGGGCGTAGAGCAGATCGAAATAGAGCAGGCGCGGGTCTGCCGCGCGCGAGCGCAACATACGGTCGCGCATGGAGTACAGCACCACGTTCAGCACCTCGTCCAGCGGGCGGCCCTCGTCCAGCGCGGCCTTCATGTGGTGGCCCTGCCAGCGCCAGCCCCGGCGCACCATCTGCAACCGACCGATGCGCCGCACCTCGAAGGCCTCTACCCCGCCCACGGCCCACAGCAGATAGCCGTTGTCGCGCAAGCGACGCGAAAGATACGCGTCCTGGCCAAAGCGTTCCTCGTAGCCGGAAAAGCCGCCCACCGCCTCGAAGGCGTCGCGCCGGGCCAGCCAGGCCCCTCCGGGCAGGAACGGGACGGAACCTGCCGCCCCCCGGTTGAGGGTATAGGTAAGCTCCAGGTAGCGCGAAAGCAGGTCGTCGCCGGTGCGGGGGCGAATGGCCGTGCCCGCCATGCCCACGCCGGGCCGGGCCGCGGCGGGCAGGCACACCGCCAGCCAGTGCGCGGGAAAGCGGATATCCGCATCCACCGAAAGAATGAACCGGGTGGCAGCGCGGGCCGCCCCCAGCGCGCGGGCGTGGGTGTTGCCCCGGTTTTCCGGCACGCGCAGCACCTCTATGTCGGGCAGACGCTCGGTCACCTCTTCCGGCAGGTCGGGCGTGAAAGGTTCCGCCGAGCCGTCGTCGACAACCACAATGGCAGAAGGCATGGCCGTCCATCCGGTGATGGACGACAGCAGGCCGCGAACCAGTTCGTGGTCGTCGTAAGTGTAGGTGACGAGGGTGACGGAAACCGTGCGCATGGATGCCTCGTTCCGGAAATTCCGCATGGCCGGTGGTGCGTGCCGACGACGACCGTCATTGCCATTGCCGTTCGCGCATGACGCCGGGACAACATGCCGAAAACAAAAGCCACACCGACGACAGGGCAGGCGTCAACCGGACGCTGCTGACGACAGGCCCGGCTTCTGCGCCGGGCCGGGCAACCGTGCCGTGACGCCCTGCGACGGGTCCGGCATGCGCCCGGCGTGCGCCCAGACATGTTGGCGCGCTCCGGCTGCGGTACGGTGCAACTGTATGTATTGAAGCAAATGCGGTCATTTCCGCAAGGGGAAACCGCGCGGATGGGGGAAAATACGCACTCCGTCGGGTGTGGCGCGCCCAAGAGGCAGGGAACCGCCGGTCTCGCAACCGCAATGCGCATGCGGGGGCAACCGCCGGGCGGTCCGGGCCTGCCGCCACCACACGTCGTTGTGCGAAATGGCGGGAGGGAGAACGCGCCCGGCAGGCAGCGCCGCGCTGCATTCCCGGACACGCCCCGCATTGGGCAGCATGGGCGGACGAGGCCATGCTGGGCCATACTGGGCCTACTGGACCATACTGGACAGGGGCGCGCGGGCGGCGCTAGGGTACATGATGCGGGCTGTGCCGTGTTTGCCGCCGCCCCGCGTCAGCAATCAACGCAGGAGTTTGCCATGCCCCCCGCATCCCGCACATCAGGCCAGCCCCACCAGCCGCAGCAACCGGAGCAGCCCGTTAAGCCCGATCAGGCCGCCGCCGCCCAGCCCGCGCCACGGCCCGGCCACCGGCTGGAACGGGACAGCATGGGCCTTGTGGAGGTGGAGCAACGTCGCCTGTGGGGCGCGCAGACCCAGCGTTCGCTGGACAATTTCCGCATCGGGGCGGACCGCATGCCTCTGGCCGTGGTCTACGCGCTGGCGCGCATCAAGAAGTCCGCAGCACTGGTCAACCGCGATCTTGGACTGCTGCCGTCGCCTGACCAGCCTGGCCTGCCGCATATGGCAGACGCCATCGCCCGCGCCGCCGACGAAGTGCTGGCGGGCCTGCACGACGACCATTTTCCGCTCTCCGTCTGGCAGACCGGCAGCGGCACCCAGACCAACATGAACGTCAACGAGGTGCTGGCCAACCGGGCCACGCAACTGCTGGCGGAAGCCGCGCAGGCCCCCGCCGCACCCGGCGTCCAGTCCGCGCCCCCCATCCATCCGTCCAGCCAGCCCCCCTTCCGCATCCATCCCAATGACCACGTGAACCGCTGCCAGTCGTCCAACGACGCCTTTCCGGCGGCCATGCACCTTGCCGCCGCACTGACCCTGCGCGACGACCTGCTGCCCGGCGTGCGCCGCCTGCGCGACGCGCTGCGGGCCAAGGCCGCCGCCTGCACGGACATCGTGAAGATAGGCCGCACCCACCTGCAGGACGCCGTGCCTCTGACCCTGGGCGACGAGATGTCCGGCTGGGTTGCCCAACTGGACGCCTGCCTGGAAGGGCTGGACGCGGCCATGCCCCATTTGTGCCGCCTGGCCCTTGGGGGCACCGCCGTGGGCACCGGGCTGAACGCGCACCCCGCCTTTGCCCCGCGCGCCATCGCCCTTCTGGCCGGCATGACCGGCCTGCCGCTGGTGCCCGCGCCCAACCCCTTTGCCGCGCTGGCCGCCCACGACGGGCTGGTGCTGACCAGCGGCGCGCTGCGCGCGCTGGCCACAGCCTTGCTGAAGATCGCCAACGACGTGCGCTGGCTGGCATCCGGCCCGCGCTGCGGCATCGGCGAACTGCACCTGCCGGAGAACGAGCCCGGCTCGTCCATCATGCCCGGCAAGGTCAATCCCACCCAGTGCGAGGCCCTGACCATGGTGGTCGTGCAGGTCATGGGGCTGGACGTGGCCGTGGGCATGGCCGGGTCGCAGGGCAACTTCGAGCTGAACGTGTTCAAGCCGCTGATCATCCACAACGTGCTTACGGCCATGCGCCTGCTGGCCGACGGGTGCCGCTCGTTTGCGGACCACGCCGTGGCAGGCATGCAGCCCGACCGGGCAGGCATTGCTCTACATGTGGGGCGTTCGCTGATGCTGGTCACCGCCCTTGCGCCCGTTGTGGGCTACGACCGGGCGGCGCAGGCGGCGCATCTGGCGCACACGCGGGGCATCACCCTGCGCGAGGCCTGCCTGGAAATGCAGTTGCTGGACGGTACGGCCTTTGACGCCGCCGTGGACCCGCTGCGCATGGCAAGGCCGCATGACCAACCATGAGAGTAAGAGGGGCACGAGGGGCAAGGGGGGTAATCCCGAACGGGGGCGGGCAGGAAGTACGCGCGGAGGACGGGCGGCAACCGTCTGACGCGACACGGCCCGCATGAAGCGCCATGCCGACCACGCTGCACCGCCCGCACACCCTTGTGCCGCAGAAAGCCGCATCGCGTCCGTGCAACACCGCCCGCGCATCATGCCGCACCCCGACCCGTGAAAGCGCACACTCCCGTGCATCTTGCGTGCGTGTCCGCATCCGGGCATAAGCGCGCCATAGCCCCTCGCAGGGTCCGGCCCGGCAACCGGACCACGCAGCTTGTCAGGATGCGGACCGCCAATCCGCCGCCACAGGCCGCGCCACGCCACACCGCATCGCCGTTCCACCGGTACAGGTTCGCCGCCCGCACCGCCGCCCCTTTCCGCACGCATTGCGGCAGGGACAGGCGGGTATTCGTCGCGTCGGCGTTCCGTCATGGCCCGCGCCGCATGCCGTTCCGTGCCCTCGGAACGCCGCAGGCCGCGCGCCGCGCCAGTTGCCCGGCAGCGCCGACGCACCCACCCCATCCGCAGCAACGAGGAAAACAATGGAGACCAAACTGGCCAACCCGGCCCCGCTCGGGCTCATGGGCTTCGGGATGACCACCATCCTGCTCAACATCCACAACGCGGGCTTCTTTCCCATCAGCTCGATGATCCTCGCCATGGGCATCTTCTACGGCGGCATCGCGCAGGTCATCGCCGGCATCATGGAATTCAGGAAGGGCAACACCTTCGGCACCACGGCGTTCACGTCGTACGGATTCTTCTGGCTGACCCTGGTGGGGCTGATTGTCATGCCCAAACTGGGCTGGGCCGAAGCCACCCCGCACGCCTACATGGGCTGTTACCTTGCCATGTGGGGCCTGTTCACCTTCTTCATGTTCCTGGGCACCCTGAAGGGCAAGACCACGCTGAAGTTCATCTTCCTGTCGCTGACCGTGCTGTTCGCCCTGCTGGCCATCCGCGATTTTACCGGCAGCGAGCTGATCGGCGCCATTGCCGGATGGGAAGGCATCGTGTGCGGCGCCAGCGCGTGTTACCTGGCCATGGCCGAGGTGCTGCACGAACAGTATGGGCGGGTGGTGTTGCCGTACTAGGTGGGGAGTGGAAGGGATGTGCCCCGATGGGCACGGCTTCTACGAAGGCACTCCCGCGTGATTGATATCCCCCGATTTCGTTATGCCTCCGGCGGGCAAGGGGCCATTAAGCGATGGCCCCTTGCATCCCCGCGCTCCAGGGGGGCTTCGCCTCCCCTGGACCCCCAGGTTTTCATGCGCGGCGTCCCCTTCGGCGGCAGCTTCCCTGCGGCGCAAAGCGCCTCCGGGTGATCTGCCGCCGGTGACGCCAATGCGCACCGATCTCCCACACATGTGGTGCCTTTACCCCGACGTTTCCTGCACCGCATTCCCTGCCGGGCAGCTTCCCTCGGCCAAAGCGCCTTCGGGTGATCCGCCCGGCGGAATGCGATGTGCATAATACTCCCGTTGGCTCGACCGAACGGGGGTGCTTTTCCCCCCACGTTGTTTGCGGCGCGCATCCGCGACGCCGAAGCTTCCGCCTCGCAAGGCCTCGGCGGCGATCTTCGGCTGCGGACGCGTATCGCCGCACGAAAGTTGCCCACGCCACTATGAGTCCATGGCATCCCGGAGCTCTTGCTGTTCAAAGGAAACGTGACATGCGTCGCAATGGTGCTGCGGGTAACGGACACCTAAACCTAGCTAAGTCTGCGGGAGCATTGCGCACATACGCATTCCCGCAGCCAGATCGCCCGAGGGCGCACAGCGCCGCAGGGAAACTGGTGGCGGAAGGAATGCGGTGCAGGAGACGTGCGGGTAAAGGCACCCATGTGCCATAGAAGAAGTGGGAGATTCGTGCGCATTGGCGTCACCGGCGGCAGATCACCCGAAGGCGCTTTGCGCCGAAGGGAAGCTGCCGCCGAAGGGACGCCGCGCATGAAAACCTCGGGGGCCGGGGGCAGAGCCCCCGGAACGCGGGGGTGCAGGGGGTGTTCGTTACAACACCCCCTGCCCGCCGGAGGCATAACGAAATCGGGGGATATCAATCACGCGGAACTGTCTACGTAGAGGCCGCACCCATCAAGGCACAACTCCTTCCACTCCCTTCCCCTTTATCCCCCTTCCCCCTCATTCCCCCTTCTTCTTCCAGTACGGATTCTGGGTATCCTCGAACGCGGCCAGCGCCGCCGTGGCCCCGCTGCCCACGGCGGTAACGATCTGGCGCACCCCGCCGGTCACGTCGCCCGCCGCGTAGATGCGCGGAATGTTGGTGCGCATGTGGCGGTCCACCCTGATGGAGCCGTCCTTTTCCAGCACCACGCCAAGCTCTGCCGCCTGTTCGGAATTGGGGATGTGCCCGATGGCCACGAATACCCCGTCGAACGGAAGCTCGCTCACCTCGCCGGTCTTCATGTTACGGGCGCGGATGCCGCGCACCACCCCGGTATCCTCGCCCGACGGCGCGGTACCGGGGGCCGCATCCTTCCCGACCTTTCCTTCCTCTCCCCCGTCCCCCTTATCCACAGGGGCCACGGTGTCACCCAGTATCTCTTCCACCACGGTATCCCAGATCACCGTAATGCCTTCGCGCTCCAGCGAATCCTGCAGAGCCTTCTCGGCCCGGAAGCTGTCGCGGCGATGGATGATGGTCACGTCCGCGCCCAGGTTCTTCAGGTGCAGCGCGTCGGTCAGCGCGGAATTGCCCCCGCCGATCATGGCCACCCGCTTGCCCCGGTACATGAACCCGTCGCACGAGGCGCAGTACGACACGCCCCGCCCGTAGAAGCGGCCCTCGCCCGGCGCGTCCAGCTTGCGCCACTGCGCCCCGGTGGCGAACACCAGCGCCTTGCACAGGTATACGGCGCGGTTGGTGTACACCTCGATGAGCTTGCCGATCTTCACCTCCTGGACCGCCTCGTTTTCGCGCACGGTGGCATACTGCCGGGCGTGGGCGGACAGCACCTCCACCAGCTTCAGCCCGGCGATGTCGGTGAAGCCGGGGTAGTTTTCCACCACCGGGGTCACGGTCACCTGGCCGCCCACAATGGCCTTGTCCAGCACCACGGTCTTCATGCCGCTGCGCTCGCCGTAGATGGCGGCGGAAAGCCCAGCCGGACCCGCGCCCAGCACCACCATGTCGGTTTCCACCACGTCCAGCCCTTCCGGGTCGATGCCGAGCGCGCCGTGAGCCCCGTGTGCATGGTCATGACCTTCGTGACCGGGGTCCATGCCGTGCTCGCGCATCAGCTCGTCCGCGCTCTTCAGGGTGACCATTTCCAGCACAAAGCGTTCTTCCGGCATCAGGCCGATGGCCTTGTGCGTGTCGTCGTACTGGGTGTGCGGCACCGAGCCGACGCCGAATTTCTTGGACAGGTCGGGGAATTCGTCGGAATTGACGCATTCCGCCTCCACCAGTCCGGGCCGTTCGATGGCGCACTTGGCCGCGTGCATGAACTGGCCGGGGCAGTACGGGCACCCCGGCGAGGTGAACACCCGGGGTTTGCGCGGTTCCTTCAGCTCGGACAGGATGCGCCGCGAGGTTTCTGTCAGTCCCGACTGGCGCAGCGACACCAGAAAGATGGATTCCACCAGCGCCCGGCCTTCCTCGCCCAGCGGCGCGCCGGTAAAGCGGATGCGGTAATCAAGCGCCGGGTCCGCCTCTCCCGTGCCCACAAACATGGTGGGCGACAGGGTCACGTCGCGCCGTTTGGCTTCCTCGGAATCCAGCGCGTGGTGATGCATGGAAATCTTGTCGATGAGCAGCGACAGGTCTTCGGCAAAACGACGGGTGTAGCCGTTGAAGGCGTTCTTTTCGTCGCCGTCGGTGAACACGTCGAGCATCACGGGGTTCGGCAGCTTGGCGAACAGCTGGGTCAGCTGCTTGCGCCCGTCCTCGGGGATGAACCAGTCGCGGTCGGCGCTGGCGTTGCCGGAAGAACCGGCTGACTTGGACGAACTGGATACGCTGAGCTTCATGGTGTGGCTCCTTGGGGCTGCGTTGGGGTGCGCGGGTATCCGGCTGACATCAGGTGCGCGTCAGTGCGCGTCTGGCCTCATCTGGCCTCATCTGGCCTCGTCTGGCCGTATCGGGCCGCATCAGGTCGTATCTGGGGTGCCTGCCAAATGCCGGATGCCCGATGCTGCCGGTACCATAGCATGGTGTAGCCATGCGGAACAACACAGGCAAGCGGCAAGCGCGAACGCCAGTGCTTCTTTTCCCCCCCCGGCAGCGCCCGGCCTTGCGTTTCGCGCCGGTTGACGGCAAAGAGGGGGCAACATTCCCCGTCAGGAGACACCCATGAGCAATCCCGTCATTCTGCTGGAAACCTCTTCCGGCGATATCCTCATCGAACTGGATGCCGAAAAGGCCCCCGCAACCGTGGCCAACTTTCTCGGCTACGTGGATTCGGGCTTCTACAAGAACACCATCTTCCACCGGGTCATCAAGGACTTCATGATTCAGGGCGGCGGCCTTTCCGTGCGCATGGAAGAAAAGCCCACCAACGCTCCGGTGCGCAACGAGGCCAACAACGGCCTCAAGAACCTGCGCGGCACCATCGCCATGGCCCGCACGGCAGACCCGCACAGCGCCGCGGCCCAGTTCTTCATCAACACCGTGGACAACGCCGACCTCGACCACACCGAGGAAACGGACGAAGGCTGGGGCTACTGCGTGTTCGGCCAGGTCATCGAAGGCATGGACACCGTGGACAAGATCCAGAAGCTGAAAATCAAGCCCCAGGGCATCCACACCGACGCCCCGGCGGACATGGTGGTCATCACCGGCGTGAGCCGCTTCGAATAGTCGCCCGATCTGGCTGGTCTGGCTGATTCGGCGCGCCCAGCGTGACGCCCGGCCAGCCGGAACCGCGCGCGTACGAACCACACGGGCGCACGGGCGCACCCCGCGTACCAGTTGGGAGGGAATGCCGCATGGCGTTCCCTCCCTTTTTCCGTTCCGGCAGGGCACCGCGCGGGGACAGGGGAACAGGCCTGGCAATACGGGCAACACACGGGGCTTTGACAGTCCTGCCCGGCTGCGGCACCCTACGGGCAGACTGCGAGAACTCCGTCCGACAGCCAACCGCTAGCCGCCCGACAGCGCAAGGATGCCCCATGCCCGCAAACGCAGAGCCCCCGCAGGGCGCGTCCCCGCACGATGCAATGACCGGCGCAGGCCTCGCCACCCAAAATATTCCGGGTGACCTGCGGAAGCCGGGACATGCCGACGCCGCCCCTTCCGACGCAACGCCCGCACTCCACGCATCCCCCAACCGGGGCACCGTGCTCATCACCGGGGCCACGGGATATGTGGGCGGCCGCCTGGCCCCCCTGCTGCTGGAACGCGGCTGGAATGTCCGCGCGCTGGCACGCACCCCGGCCAAGCTGGCGGGGCGTCCGTGGGCGGCCCACCCCGGCTGCGAGATCGTGCGGGGCGACATGCTGGACGAGCCATCCCTGCGCGAGGCCCTGCGCGGGTGCGACGCGGCATTCTATCTGGTGCATTCCATGAACCCCGCCGTTGCCGCCTTTGCCGATGCCGACCGCAAGGCCGCCTACTGCATGGTGCGCGCCCTGCAGACCCTGCGCGGCACGCAGCCCGCCCTGCCCAGGGTCGTATACCTCAGCGGCCTGCTGCCCCCGGAAGCAGACACCCAAGGCCGCGAGGCCAGCCGGGTGTCCGAACACCTGCGCTCGCGCGCCGAGGTGGGTGAGATACTGGCGCTGGCCGACGCCCCGCTCACCGTGTTGCGCGCGGCGCAGATCATCGGCTCCGGCAGCGCCTCGTTCGAGATCATCCGCTATCTGGTGGACCGCCTGCCGGTCATGATTACCCCGCGCTGGGTCCACATGCAGTGTCAGCCCATCGCCATCAGCAACGTGCTGGAATACCTGGCGGGCTGCCTGGACCACCCGGAAACGGCGGGGCAGGCCTACGATATCGGCGGGCCGGACGTGCTGAGCTATCGTGAACTGTTCGACATCTACGCCAGGCAGGCGGGCCTGCGCCGACGCCTTATCATCCCCGTGCCCTTCCTGACGCCGGAGCTTTCCGCCCACTGGCTGCACCTGGTCACCCCGGTGCCGGTGGCCCTTGCGCGCCCGCTCATTCATGGGCTGCGCCAGCGCGTGGTGTGCGGCGAAACGCGCATCCGCGACATTATTCCCCAAGACCTGCTGCCCTGTGCGGAAGCCATCCGCCGGGCCCTGGACCGGCTGCGCACCCACGCCGTCCCCACCCGCTGGACGGATGCGGGCAGCCCCGCCGTACCGGAATGGGTGGCCTGCGGCGATGCGGACTACGCGGGCGGACACCTGCTGGGCGACGGCTGGGGAGTGCGCCTTGCGGCCACGCCCGAATCCGTGTGGAAGCCGGTGGAACGCATCGGCGGCGATACCGGCTGGTATCAGGACAATACGCTGTGGCGACTGCGCGGCCTGCTGGACACCCTGGCCGGTGGGCCGGGGCTGCGGCGCGGGCGGCGCGACCCGGAAACCCTGCGCACGGGCGACGCCCTGGACTTCTGGCGTGTGCTGGACGTGCAGCCCGGCAAGCGCCTGCTGCTGCTGGCGGAAATGAAGGTGCCGGGCGACGCCCTGCTGGAATTCGTGGTGCGCCCGGTTCACGACGCGGAACATGGCGGCGATGCCGGGGCAACGGCCACGGGTGCCGCAACAACGGAACTGTGGATGCAGTCCTGGTTCCTGCCGCGCGGCCTGGCCGGGCTGGCCTACTGGTATGCCCTGCTTCCGGTGCATGGGCGCATCTTCCGGGGCATGCTGGCGGCCATTGCCGCAGCAACGGGCGCGCCTGTGCTGCGTCCCCCCTTCCGCCTGCCCGCGCAGCGCAACTTTGCCTGCGCCCTGCCCGGCGTATCCGCCGCCAAATCCTCCTCGCCATCCTGATTCCACCCTCTCCGCCACAAGCAGGAGGAGAGCCGCGCGCGGCGACGGCGCAGCCTGCCGCGCTCTGCGGGCACACCCCATCATCGGCTTGTCTTGTCGGATGTTCCCAAAATACATGCAGCATTCCAGCAAGGTAACACGCTTGCGCACAAAGGGTGTCACCAACGGCTCCAGCCTGTGCCCTGCGCGCACGCATCACCCGGAGCATCGGAAAGAATGATATCCGCGCTGCGCGTTCGCATTTTATTCTGCTTTTACAATATGTTTCACGCGAAACGCACATCAGGAACAGCCGACGTGCCGGGTGACACTCCAAACGCACACATCAGACACGCATCGGTCGCTTGCCGCATGCGCCACGCTGCAGCGCCCCCACCCCTGCCTCAATCCGCCACAAGCAAGGCATACAGCTGCCCCGCATCCGCTGCGGACACCGGTGGCTTGCCGATGGCTTTCCCATTCCCGCAACGCAACGGCGCGCCGCCCCCTGCAGGGGACGGCGCGCCGTGTGCGTATCTATATGGAGCTAAATCTACAGGTTGGACAGCTTCTGCACATCCAGCGTGGCAAGGTCGCCTTCACCGTCCAGATACGGGCGGATGGTGTCCATCTGGCGACGGAAGTCGGGCAGCAGCTTGCGGGCAACGGGTTCGGAGCGGGGGCTGATGTTCTTGGTAGGGTTGATGAACTTGCCGTCCTTCTTCAGGCGAAAGTCCAGGTGCGGCCCGGTGGCCCAGCCCGTTGCCCCTACATACGCGATGACCTCGCCCTGCTTGACCGTGGCGCCCTTGCGCAGCCCGCGCGCAAAACCCGAAAGGTGCCCGTAGTAGCTTTCGTACCCGTTGGCGTGGCGCAGGATGACCAGGTTGCCGTAGCCATTGCCCCACCCGGCGGAAACCACCACGCCGTTGCCCACGGCCTTGACCGGGGTGCCGGTGGGCGCGGCGTAGTCCACGCCCTGATGCGGGCGCACGTCGCTGAAGATGGGGTGCTTGCGGGTCATGGTGTACCCGCTGGAAATGCGGGTGAACGACAACGGGGCCTTCAGGAACGAGCGGCGCATGGAAGCGCCTTCCGCGTTGTAGTACTGCGGAATGCCCAGGTCGTCGTGGAACAGGTAAGCGCGGTGGGTCTGGTCCTGATTGGTGAAGATGGCGGCCAGCACTCGGCCATAGCCCTTGAATTCCCCGTCGCGGAAGCGCTTTTCCACCAGTACGGTGAAGCTGTCGCCCTCGCGGATGTCGCGGATGAAGTCCACCTCCCAGCCGAAGATGTCGGCCAGGCGGATGGCCAGGGTGGGCGATTCGCCCGCATCGGCCACGGACTGGAACAGGTTGGATTCGATAGTGCCTTCGACCCGGACCACGTCCACGTCGTACTGGATGGGTTCCACCCGCGCGGCAAAGGAATCTGCGGTCTTGCTGACGATGAGCTTTTGCGAATTGTCGATCTCGTACTCGAAGCGCTCGATGCCTCCCACGCTGGCGTTGGCCACAACGGTGTACGGCTGGCCGGCGCGCAGGCGGGCCAGCGAATACACTTTTTCGCAGGCCGCGACCATTGTGTGGACATCCACGGAGGACAGCCATTCCTGCAGAATCTTGGCTGCCGTGTCGCCGGAAGAAACAACCCCCTGCACGACTTCGGGCTGGCCCCCGCTCTGGCCGTCCTGCCCGTTCGCGCCGCCTTCAGCCCGCAGTTCCGGGGGCAATTGCCCGCCCGGCAGGGTGGCGTTGCAATCCGCCGCCGTGGTGTCGGCGGGGGTTTCCGCAGGCTGCTCCCTGTGCCGCAGCACGAAGGGAGCGGACACCAGCAGCAGGATGATCAACAGGACGATTCCGGAACGCTTGGCGGAAGGCAACTGCATGAAACCTCGTGCAATGGGCAGACCCGGACAACAACCGGTGCGGCGGCAACTGGCCGGACATGGCGTACAGGGCGGACATGTCGGCCTTGCGCACGAAAAGTGGCGGTACGGTCTGCGCTTCGGTGATGGGTGGTCCCGCGCCGCGTGGCCCGGTCCAGAGAACGAAAAGACCGGGAAGGGGCATTGCCCCGACCGGGGCCCGGCGGCCTGCTGGCCGAAACCGGACTCCCCTGAACACACCCAGGTCAAACCTGGTCAACCTGATGCAGGGGGGGCCGCACAAGGCGGCGGCCTTGCCGCACCTGCGGCGGAAAAGTCCATGGGGGCGCGCCCTCGGCGGCCTCCATGGGCCTCGACTGGCCTTGGCAACCCTGAACGGGCCGGGCGGGGCCAACCTGAAAGAACGGCACAACCCTAGCCGCGCCATGGGGAATTGTCCAGACGACCGACGGATTCTGCACATCGTTGCACAAACGCCCCCTGCGGCGCGAAACCGGACCAGGCCTGCCATGGATGCGGAACCGACAGCTCGCGGCTTCTGAAGACGCCGTGGCGCGATAAAAACGGCCTTCCGCCGGTCCGTGCCCATACAGGTCCATGCGGGCCCATCAAACAATGCTGCCCTGCTCATGGACAGGGCAGCAGACGTGCCCGGCTGAGTGCGCAGCGCCGATCAGGCCCGGCATGGCATTTTCTGCCCGCACCCGTCCCGTGCGCGCGAAAGCGCACGCCTGATGTTTCGCTGCCGCCACGGCAAGGCGACGACCCGATCTGCCCCTGGCGCATGTTCCCACGCGATGCTCCGATGATGTCGATCTTCTGCCGCGTCCGGACCCGCCCCCGACCTTGTTCCGATTCGATGAATATGATAATGATGCGCTCTTGGGCCACGGCAATTCGCCGTCTTTCTTCATGCCTGCCCGCGCGCGCCTCCGGCCACCCTTCGGGACCCGTTCCGGCGGCAAACACGGCAATGCCCGCAAGGCGCCGCGCATGACCGGAAGAAGACGGCACACGACGTCCCCGCTTTCCGGGCCCACGTTCCCCACACCCGCAATTCCCGGCCTGGCCGGGTTCACACAGGACCAATCTACCGCCCGTGCTGAAAAAAGCCCTGCGCCAACACCTTCAGCAGACCTGCCAGGAGCAGGATCTGCGCCAGTGGTACGATCCGCTGGCCATAACCCTGAGCACGAACGACAAGCGGCTGGAGGTCCAGTTTCCGCACTCGTTCTTTGCCCAGTGGTTTTCGGCCACGGCGCAGGTCACCTTTGAATCGCGGCTGCGCGAATTTCTGGGCGACGGCTACGTGCTGCGCTATTCTTCGGGCAATGGCGGTTCGCCCCAAACGGCCCCGGCCCCCCAGACGGCACGCCAGCTGGACTACCCCTTCGGGGCGCGGTTCACCTTCGATACCTTCCTCAGCAACCGCAAGAACCAGTTTCCCGTGGCCTCTGCCAAGGAAGTGGCCCGCGATGGCCGCGACCCGCGCGACAGGGTGTACAACCCCTTCGTGGTGTGCGGCGGCAGCGGCAACGGCAAGACGCATCTTCTTCGCGCCATCGCCAACGAACTGAGCCGATCGCGCGATGAAAACGCCATATTCTGCGGCTCTGTGGATGAGCTGGGCACCCGCTTCGAAGGCCTTTCCGCCACGGGCGCTGCGGCAGCGCAGGAACGCCAGCAGGCCCGCAGCCGCCTGTGCGCCCACGAGGTGCTGGTGCTGGACGACCTGCAACGCCTGCGCGACCTGCCCTTTCTGCAGGATGAGCTGACCTTTGCCTTCGATCACTTCCATGACAACGGCAAGCAGATGGTCTTTGCCTGTTCCGGCAAGCTGGCCGACCTGGACTTTCTTGCGCCCAAGCTGCGTTCACGCCTGGAATGGGGGCTGATCGTCGAACTGCGCGAACCCGACCTTGACGTGCGGCTGAAGTTCATCCAGCAGCAAAGCCGCTCGCGCAACATTCAGCTTTCCAAGGAACATGCCCTTACCCTGGCCCAGCGGTTCCGCGAATTTCGCCATCTGCAAGGCATTCTGGTCAAGGTTGGCGCGTACCGCCAACTGGTCAACCGCGATATCCAGGACCGCGAACTGGAACAGATCCTGCGTCACACCGACAGCGGAAAGGGCAACAGCCTGACCCCGGACGCGGTCATCGCCGCCACGGCGGAACAGTTCGGCATCCCGGCGCGCGATATCGTGGGCGACAAACGCCAGAAGCACATCGTGCAGGCCCGCCAGGTGGCCATGTTCCTGTGCCGCGAACTGCTGGGCAGCTCCTTTCCGGCTTTGGGTCGGGTGTTCGGGGGCAAGGACCACTCCACGGCCATGTACGCTGTGCGAAAAATCAAGCAATTACAGCAAAGTGACAAAGATATGCAACTTTTGGTGACCGACCTCAAACGAAAGTGCCTAACTAGGGCCGAGTGAGTGCCCACCCCCTTTCGGCTGTTCCTTCGGTTCCCACGCGGTGCATTGTGATGTTCGCGGAAATCCCAATATATTTCCACATGTTGAACAGGTTGCGCACCTGGAAACAGGCCCTGCTACTACAACAGGAGATCCAGATATGTTTCTGAGAATCCAGAAGGAAGATGTCATCGAAGGCCTGCAGAAGGCCGCCAGCATCATCCCTGCCAAGACGGGCGCGGCCTATCTGCGTTCCATCTGGCTGAAAGCCGAGAACGGTTCGCTCAGCGTGCTGGCCACCGACTCGAACATCGAGTTCCGCGGGGCCTATGCCGCCGAGATCGAGCAGCCCGGCCTGGCGGGCGTGCAGGGTCGCGCTTTCGTAGACCTGCTCCGCAAGCTGCCCGGCGGCCAGATAACCCTCAAGCTGGACGGCGAAAGCGGCAACCTGCTCATCGAGCAGGGCCGCCGCAAGTACAAGCTGCCGGTGAACGACCCCGTGTGGTTCCAGAACTTTTCGGAATTTCCCGCCGACGGTTCGGTGATGTGGTCCGGCGACTACCTGCAGGAGCTCATCGACCGTATCGCCTTCTGCATCAGCGACGAAGACGCGGTTGAAGCCATCGCCTGCTTGTCCCTCAAGCCAGGCGCGCAGAACGCCATCGAGGCCTGCGGCCTGAACGGCCACCAGTTCGCCATGCTGCGCTTCACCCATGACGAGCTGCTGGCCATGCTGCCGCCCGAAGGCATCCTGATCCAGAAGAAGTACCTGGGCGAACTGAAAAAGTGGCTGGGCACCGACGAGGTGGAGCTGAACATCTCCGAAAAGCGCCTGCACTTCCGCACCGGCGACGGAAAGGAAACCTTCAGCCTGCCGCTGTCGTACTACCAGTACCCCGACTACATGAACTTTCTGGCCAAGCTGTCCTCCGATTCCGTGTCCAGGCTGGAACTGCCCCGCAAAGACGCCATGGACGCCCTGGACCGCCTGCTGATCTTCAACACCGACTCCAACCGCTGCACCTACTTCGATCTGGACGGCAACGGCGGCAACGGCGAGGTGATGCTGTCTGCACAGGGCCAGGACGTGGGCTCAGCCACAGAAACCCTGGAAGCCACCTACAGCGGCGATATCAAGAAGATCGCCTTCCCTACCCGCAACCTGATCGAAATCATGGGCCACTACCGCTCCGAACGGCTGGGCCTGACCCTGACCGGCAGCGAAGGCCCCTGCGGGCTCAGCGGCAGCGACGACAGCGAATACACCGTGATCATCATGCCCATGAAGATCGTGGAAGAAACCTACTATAGCGAAGAGGAAGTGTAGTCTTCTTCTCGTATGGGGCACGTCTCGCCGGACGGTACGGTTTTTTGTGCCTCCGGCGGGCAGGGGCTGCCGCCCCTGCACCCCGCGCATGGGGTAATGACGTGTCGTGCCGGATGCGTCGAGTATTTGTGCGCCCCTAGTGCCTCGCCTATGAGACAGGTTACCAGAAAAGGGGGTGCAGGGGGCAACGCCCCTTGCCCGCCGGAGGCGCATAAAAACGCTGAACGCGCCAACGTCCAGAACAACGTAAGTTGGAGACGATCCCAAAGATGACCACTCCCACGGGACAGACCTATACCGCAGACAGCATCACGATCCTTGAGGGTCTGGCTGCCGTCCGCAAGCGCCCTGCCATGTACATCGGCTCTACCGATGCGCGGGGCCTGCACCACCTTGTGTACGAGGTGGTGGACAACTCCATCGACGAGGCCATGGCGGGTTACTGCTCGCGCATCGTGGTCAAGTTGCACCTCGACAACAGCGTGACCGTCAGCGACAACGGCCGCGGCATCCCGGTCGACCTGCACCCCAAGGAAGGCAAGCCCGCGGTCGAGGTCGTCATGACCAAGCTGCACGCGGGCGGCAAGTTCGACAACGACGCCTACAAGGTGTCGGGCGGCCTGCATGGCGTGGGCGTGAGCTGCGTCAACGCCCTTTCCGAGTGGCTGGAAGTGACCGTGCGCCGCGACGGCAAGCGCCACCGCATGCGCTTTGCGCGCGGTGCGGTGCAGGGGCAGCTGGATTTCCTGGGCGAATCGGCCAACCACGGCACCACAGTGCATTTCAAGCCTGACGAAGAAATCTTCGAGACGGTGCAGTACTCGTACGAGACGCTGCGCAAACGTTTCGAGGAACTGTCGTACCTCAACAAGGGGCTTGAAATCGAGTTCACCGACGAACGCAGCGCGGAAACCCACGTGTTCCGCGCCGACGGCGGCATCCGCCAGTTCGTGAAGGACCTGAACTCCGGCGAAAGCGGCATCCACCCCATCATCGACGGGGAAGGCATGACCGACGGCGTCACCGTGGACTTCGCGTTGCAGTACAACGCGGGGTACAAGGAAAACGTGCTCACCTTCGCCAACAACATTCGCACCAAGGAAGGCGGCACCCACCTGGCCGGGTTCAAGACGGCGCTTACCCGCGCCATCAACGGCTACATCAAGAGCCAGCCCGACCTGGTCAAGAAGATGAAGGGCACCGTGCTGTCCGGCGACGACGTGCGCGAGGGCCTGACCTCTGTCGTTTCCGTCAAGCTGCCGCAGCCCCAGTTCGAGGGGCAGACCAAGACCAAGCTTGGCAACAGCGAAATCGCGGGTCTTGTGGCCGGCATCGTGTACGACAAGCTGAACGTGCATTTCGGCGAAAATCCCAAGGATGCGCGGCTGATCATCGACAAGGCCGTGGACGCCGCCCGCGCCCGTGACGCCGCCCGCCGCGCCAAGGAACTGGTGCGCCGCAAGGGCGCCCTGTCCGACAACTCGCTGCCCGGCAAGCTGGCCGACTGCCAGTCCAAGGACCCGGCGGAATCGGAACTGTTCATCGTGGAAGGTGACTCCGCAGGCGGTTCGGCCAAGCAGGGCCGCGACCCCTCCACCCAGGCCATCCTGCCGCTGCGCGGCAAGATCCTGAACACCGAGCGCACCCGCTTCGACAAGATGCTGGCCAACAAGGAAGTGAAGGCCCTCATTACCGCCATGGGTGCGGGCATTGGCGAGGACGACACCGACTACGCCAAGCTGCGCTACCACAAGGTCGTCATCATGACCGACGCCGACGTGGACGGCGCGCACATCCGCACCCTGCTGCTGACCTTCTTCTTCCGGCAGTACCAGGAACTCATCGACCGGGGGCACCTGTACATTGCCCAGCCGCCCCTGTACCGGGTTCACAGCAGCCGCTTCGAAAAGTTCATCAAGGACGATCCGGAGCTGAACGCCTTTCTGCTGGAACGCATCAGCAACGACATCACCATCCGCACCGAATCGGGCTGCGCCTTCACCGGGCCGGACATCGTCTCGCTGATGAAGGCCATCGAACTGGTGTCCGCCAAGGTGCGCGATGTGGAGAACATCGGCATCGCCCGCGAACTGTTCCTGGCCTTCATTGAGTACCAGACCCGCATCGAACCCCAGTGGTTCACCGAAGAAGACCCCAACGGCCTGCGCCAGTGGTTGGCTGACCGGGGATACACCGTGTCCGCCGAGCACGAGGACACCGACGAGGACAGCCGCACCTTCGTGGTCTTCGAGGACGCCAACGGCCACCGCACCCGCGTGGGGGCCGAGTTCTTCCACTCCAAGATGTACCGCCAGGCCTGGGATGTTCTTGCCGACATCCGCACCCGCTGCGGCAGCCTGCGCTGCACCGTGGACCGCAAGGGCGAAACCAGCGAGGCCGAAGACATTTTCGACCTGTTCCGACTGGTGCTGGACGAAGCCCGCAAGGGCATCAACATCCAGCGCTACAAGGGCCTGGGCGAAATGAACCCGGAGCAGCTGTGGGTGACCACCATGAACCCGGAAAACCGCACCCTGCTCCGCGTGAACGTGGACGACGCCGAAGAAGCCAGCGAAGCCTTCGAACAGCTCATGGGCGATAGGGTGGAACCCCGCCGCGAGTTCATCGAGCGCAACGCCCTGTCCGTGCAGGATTTGGATATCTAGGGGAAAGATCGGGGTAGAAGACCGGGTGGAGGGGAAGGGACCCTTTTGCAAAAGGGTCTCCTTCCCCTCCACCCGGACCCCCCACCCCATCCCCCCAAAACTTTCAATGGGTTTTTGAAGCGCATATTCCCGTTATGGGGGTGCAGGGGGCAAGCCCCCTGCCCGCCGAAGGCGTAGAAAAAATCTGTTCTCTCCGGGCGTAGCCAGAACGGCCATTGCCCAACGAGAAGCGAGGCAAACCAGTGTCGCAACAGGTCAGCATAGAAAAAGAGCTCAGGAAGTCGTACCTTGAATACTCCCTGAGCGTAATCATCGGCCGCGCCATCCCGGATGCGCGCGACGGCCTGAAGCCGGTCCACCGGCGCATCATGTTCGCCCAGCACGAGTTGGGCAACGGCTACACCCGCCCGCCCAAGAAATCGGCGCGCGTGGTCGGTGACGTCATAGGTAAGTACCACCCGCACGGCGATTCCGCCGTGTACGATGCCTTGGTCCGCATGGCGCAGGATTTCTCCATGCGCGATCCCCTGGTGGACGGGCAGGGCAACTTCGGCTCCATCGACGGCGACGCCGCGGCGGCCATGCGATACACCGAAGTGCGCATGTCCCGCCTGGCGGGTGAATTCCTTGCCGACATCGACAAGGAGACGGTGGACTTCCGGCCCAACTACGACAACACCCTGCTCGAACCTTCGGTGCTGCCCACCAAGGTGCCGAACCTTCTACTGAACGGTTCGTCGGGCATTGCGGTGGGCATGGCCACCAACATTCCGCCCCACAACCTGGGCGAGCTGTGCGGCGCGCTGCTGCACATCGTGGACGAGCCGGGCTGCACGGTGGAAGACCTGATGGACCATGTGAAGGGTCCGGACTTCCCCACGGCGGGCTTTGTCTACGCCGGCCAGGGCCTGTACGACGCCTACACCACCGGGCGCGGCACCGTGAAGGTGCGCGGCAAGGTGGAGATCGAAGAGCGCAAGAAGGGCCTGCAAGCCATCGTCATCCGTGAAATTCCCTTCGCGCTCAACAAGTCGAGCCTGGTGGAGAAGATCGCGGCGCTGGTGAACGAGCGCAAGATCGACGGCGTGGCCGACCTGCGCGACGAATCGGACCGCAAGGGCATCCGCGTGGTCATCGACCTCAAGCGCGGCACCATCCCCGACATCGTGGTCAACGCGCTGTACAAGTACACGCCGCTGGAAAGCTCGTTCGGCATCAACATGCTGGCCGTGGTGGGCAACCGCCCGCAGTTGCTGAACCTGAAGCAGGCGCTGGAAATCTTCCTCGAGCACCGGCGCGAGGTGATCATCCGCCGCACGCGGTACGACCTGCGCAAGGCAGAGGCGCGCGCCCACATCCTGGAAGGCCTGCGCATCGCCCTCGACAACATCGACGAGGTTGTCGCCCTGATCCGCGCGTCCAAGACGCCGCAGGACGCCAAAGATGCCTTGATGGGCCGCTTCAGCCTGTCCGAGGCACAGGCCCAGGCCATTCTGGACATGCGCCTGCAGCGCCTGACCAACCTCGAGCACGAAAAGTTGATCGAGGAATACAACGAGCTGCTCAAGAAGATCGAATTCTTCAAGTCGGTTCTGGAAAACCCCGAAGTGCTGCGTTCGGTCATCCGCGAAGAAATCGGCGAACTGCGCGATACCTTTGCGACCAAACGCCGCACCGAGGTGCTGGAAGAAGAGCTGGACGGCATCGACATCGAAGACCTGATCCCCGACGAGGACGTGGTCATCACCCTGTCGCGCCGCGGCTACATCAAGCGCACCACGCTGGACAACTACCAGCAGCAGCGCCGTGGCGGTAAGGGCATTGCCGGGGTCCATACGTCAGAAGACGACTTCGTGCAGGACTTCCTGACCACCACCAACCACCAGTACCTGCTGCTGTTCACCAACCATGGCCGCATGCACCAGATCAAGGTACACCGCGTGCCGGAAGGCAGCCGTACGGCCAAGGGCGTGCATATCGCCAACCTGGTGCAACTGGACAAGGACGAACTGGTCACCAACGTGCTCACCGTGCGCGAGTTCGCCGAGGACCGGTATTTCCTGTTCGTGACCCGGCGCGGCATGGTCAAGCGGTCCAGCGCCTCGCTGTACGCCAAGTGCCGCAAGACCGGCCTCATCGCCGTGGGCCTGCGCCCCGAAGATGAACTGATCATGGTGCGCGAGGTGGACGAGCATTGCCATATCGTGCTCACCACCGGCGACGGCATGGCCATCCGCTTCCAGTGCGAGGACGTCCGGCCCATGGGCCGCAGTGCCACCGGGGTGAAGGGCATTGCCCTGCGCGGCAAGGACCGCGTGGTGGCCGGCGTCATCCTGGCCGAGGAAGACACCACCTCCATGATCATGTCCGTGTCCGCCAACGGCTTCGGCAAGCGCACCAAGGCCGACCTGTACCGCGTGCAGTCGCGCGGCGGGGTCGGGGTCAAGAACTTCAAGGTCACCCCCAAGACCGGCGACGTCATAGGCGCCATGCCCGTGCGCGATGACGACGCCCTTGTCCTGCTCACCTCCACCAACAAGATCCTGCGCATGGGCCTCGACGACGTGCGCAGCGTGGGCCGCGCCACCCAGGGCGTGCGCCTGGTGCGCTTGGATGAAGGCGCCCTCGTGGTCGGCTTTGACCGCATCGACGAACGCGAAGTGGTGGACGGGGAAGAGTAGTTCGGGAAGAGAAGAGAGAATGAATCGGGGGAGGCGAGGGAAACTTTTGCGGTAGCCGTTAGGTGAGCGCGTAGCGCGAACCTTACGGATAGCGACCGCAGAGCGAAAAGTTTCCCTCGCCTCCCCCGTACCCCCTCCACTCCCTTCAAAACTTTTTAATAGGTATACCAGTAGATTTGTTTTTATCCTGAGGGGCACCGGAATGCGTATGTTCATCGGCGGTACCGAATCATCCATGTTCCGCGCGCCCACCCAAATGAAAAGTTTGGGAGAGGGAGAGGTACGGAGAGGGAGAACCTTTTTTAAAAGGTTCTCCCTCTCCGTGATTCTGCCTTTGCTCATGCTTCCCATTGTTCTCCTCGCCGGCTGCGAGAAGGCGGCACCGCCGGATGACATGGCGGATGCGCGCAAGGCGGCGGGCGAGCGGCGGTACGGCGAGGCGGAGAAGTTGCTGGAGCGGTACCTGCGTTTGAACCCGGAGGGGGACGAGCGGTGGGAGGCGTGGCAGCGGCTGGTGCAGATCACTCAGGACGTGCGGGGCGATGAAAAGGCGGCCATGGAGTTGCTGGAGGCCATGTACCTTGAGTTCGGCATGGACGGGGACAAGGCGCGCGAGGTGCTGGTGCGGCTGGGCGGCCTGCTGGAGACGGCCCGGCGCTGGGACCGGGCGGCGGACGTGTGGCGCAAGCTGATGGAGGTGCCGGACCTGCCGGACGACGAGAACGCGCGGGCGCACCGGCGGCTGGCGCGCATCCATGCCTCGCGGCGCGAGTTCGGCATTGCAGAGGACGTGCTGCACCAGTGCCTGCAACTGAAGGCCGCGGAGGCCCGGCGGGCCGAATGCCTGTACGACCTGGCCGACGTGCAGATGTCCATGGAACATTTTGCGCGCGGGGCAGACCTGGCGCGACAGATACTGGCCATGCCCCGTGCGGACAGGGAACTGAAGGCGCTGGCCGGTTTCCTGCTGGGCGATGCGCTGGAGCAGCAGGGCAAGAATGCCGAGGCGCTGGCCATGTTCGAATCCATCCGCGAAACATATCCCAACGAAATGGTGGTGGATACGCGCATCCGCCAGCTGCGCAAGGGGCGCTGAGCGTACCTCGACAGGTCTGACGAGCGCGTGCTGCGCGCCTGACAATGAAACAGGCTGTCCACGCCATGCGACCGCCGTTCCCGAAGAGGGAGCGGCGGTCGCGTGGTTTTGAGCGGAAACAGGGTGGTCGACGGACAGCAGCCACGGGATGGACAGGCCGGTTCTGGATGTTGTGAAGCCTTTTGAAGGCTGACAGCGCCAAGCATACCATGCCTGAAAAATTCTGCCTGACAAACGCTGCCTGAAAACAATGTCGGACAAACCGTGTGGCGACCGGGGCCATTACCGGCATCACGGCCGGTTCGGACACCCGTGGCTGTTTGTGCGCAAAGGATGGCTCAGGCGGCCACCATCACGGTGCAGGGCGCGGCGCGCACCACGTGCTCGGCAGTGCGGCCCACGTCCGGCTCGTCGGTGGCGCTGGTGTCGTGCCGGCCCAGCACGATGAGGTCGCAGTGCTCACGCAGGGCCATGCCCAGAATGGTTTCTGCCGCCGGGCCTTCCACGGTGTGTTCCATGTACCGGACATGATGGTCCTGAAGGATGTCGCGCGCGGGGCCCACCCGTTCGTGGGGGGACGGGGGCGCGTATCCTGAAAAGTCCGTCAGCCCCACGGCTTCTCCAGCGGGAAAGGGCAGGGACAGTGAGGAGTGTGGGTCGGCGCAATGCAGAAGGATGACCTCCGCTCCGGTGAGGTTGGCAATAAGGGCGGCGTGGCGAGCCGCGCGGTAGGAACCCTGGGTTCCGTCAACGGCCAGCAGAATGCGGGATGGCTTGATCATGTATTCCCCCTGTCCGCCCCCTGTGGACAACCGACGGCATGACGGCGCGCGGCAACGCAACGGCACGCAGGGCTGGCCCGATCCGGTCGGACGGACATGGCTGCACCATACGCCGTCGGCGTGGGCTGGGCAATGGGGGTAAGAAAAAAATGGCGCTATTGCTTGGTTGCGGGGCAAGCACCATGACGCGGAAATGAAAACGCGGCGCGGGGTTGTCCCCCGTGCCGCGCGTGTGTGAATTTTTTTGAAGAAGTTTAGAATTCAAGGTTGCCGGGCGTACGGGGGAAAGGCACCACATCGCGGATGTTGGCAATGCCGGTCAGCAGCATCAACAGCCGCTCGAAGCCCAGGCCGAAGCCCGCGTGCGGCACGGAGCCGAAGCGGCGCAAATCCAGATACCACCAGTAGTCGTCGGGGTTCTGGTCCATTTCGCGGATGCGGGCTTCCAGCACGTCCAGACGTTCCTCGCGCTGGCTGCCGCCGATCAGCTCGCCGATGCGCGGCACCAGCACGTCCATGGCGGCAACGGTTTCGTTGTCGTCGTTCAGGCGCATGTAGAACGCCTTGATGGACTTGGGATAGTCGTACACGATGACGGGTTTGCCGAAGTGTTCCTCGGCCAGGTAGCGTTCGTGCTCGGTTTGCAGGTCCAGCCCGAAGGACACGGGGTAGTCGAACTTCTTGCCGGAAGCTTTCAGCAGTTCGATGGCCTCGCGGTAGGACACCCGGGCAAAGGGCTGGTCGGCAATGGTGCGCAGCCGTTCGATAAGCCCGTTGTCCACGAAGCGGTCGAACAGTTCGATGTCGGCGGCGCAGCGTTCCAGCACGCGGGTGACCACGGTGCGGGTCATGGCCTCTGCCAGTTCCATGTCGTCGTTCAGGTCCGCGAAGGCGAATTCCGGCTCGATCATCCAGAATTCCGCAGCGTGGCGGGCGGTGTTGGAATTTTCGGCGCGGAAGGTGGGGCCGAAGGTGTAGACCTTGCCAAGGCCCATGGCCAGCGCCTCGGCTTCCAACTGGCCGGATACGGTAAGGTTGCATTCCTTGCCGAAGAAATCGGCCTCGAAGCGGTTGCCGGAAGGCGGTACCGCCGCGCCGGACGCGGGCAGGGTGGTGACGCGGAACATCTCGCCCGCGCCTTCGCAGTCCGATCCGGTGAGAATGGGCGTATGCACGTGGAAGAAGCCGCGTTCGCGGAAGAATTCATGGATGGCGTAGGCAGCCTCTGACCGGATGCGGAACGCTGCGCCGAACTTGTTGGTGCGCGCGCGCAGGTGGGCGATGGTGCGCAGGAATTCGTCGGAATGGCGCTTCTTCTGCAGCGGGTAGGCTTCCGCGTCGGCGCCGCCCAGCAGAGTCAGGGCGGTGGCACGCACTTCCCACTTCTGGCCCTTGCCGGGCGATTCCACCAGTTCGCCGCGCACGTCCACCGCCGCGCCGGTATTCACGTCCTTGATCACGGCGTAGTCGGGCAGGGCCTCGTCCACAATGCACTGGATGTTGGCCAGGCACGAACCGTCGTTGATTTCGAGAAACGAAAAGCCCTTGGCGTCGCGCCGGGTGCGCACCCAGCCGCAGATGCGGATGTGGGCAACGGGGGCCTTTGCGGTAAGGGCATCGGCCACGGGGGTGCGGGCCATGGAGCTGGCGGAAGCGGTCATGCGGCGTCTCCTTGGTGGTCGTGTGGCGGCCCGGCGTGTGGTGCGACGGGCGGTGGAACGGGCGGCGCGGTGGGCGCGGGGTAACGCGCGGTGCGCTCGGAACTGGCGCGCTGTGGGCGCGGCGCATGTGGAAAGGGTGTACGGCGCAATGGTGGGGCGGTCAACGGGGGGGGAGGGGAAAGAGAGAAGAGGGGAGAGGAGGAGCGTTGTTTGGACACGCTTCTACGAAGACAGTTTTGCCCTGTTGGTAACGCGCGGTTTCGTTATGCCTCCGGCGGGCAGGGGGTGTTGTAACGAACACCCCCTGCACCCCCGCGTTCCAAGGGGCACGCCCCTTGGAACCCCGTGTCGTCCTGCGCGGCGTCACTTCGGTGGCAGCTCCCCTCCGGCGCAAGGCGCCTTCGGGCGATCTGCCGCCGGTGCCGCCAATGCGCACGCGGCTCTCGCCGTGATGTCGAGGCGAGGGTGCCATTAGCCATGGGCGTCCTGCACCGCATTCCATGCCGGGCAGCTACCCTCGGCCAAAGCTCCTTCAGGTGATCTGCCCGGCGGAATGCGTATGTGCGCGGTGCTCCCGGTGGCATGGCGGAGCGAGGGTGCCTTTATCCTGTCGCCCGTTGCGACGCATGTGCCGCCGCCAAGGCCCGGCGGCACACGCTTCTACGCACGGGACGTTGCCGCTGGACAGTACTTAGGACTCGATAGTCGAACGGTATTCAGGGAAGGTTATAGCGAAAGGAAAGTGGAGCAGGGGGGCCGTGACGGGCATGCACGGCAAAGGCGTGGAACGCGCGGCGCGGGCGTGCTAGGGTGGCGGCAAGGTTTGTGATTGGTGGAAAAGTGGTGTGGTATGCGGCGAAATGGTTGACGACGAGCAGCCATTTTATTATCAGTAATTATTCCTGATTAAATTACAAAGGAGCACACCCATGGAAGAAAAGGTTCTCAAAGCCATGAAGGAAGCGGGCAAGCCCGTGCGTCCCGGCGACATCGCCAAGTCCCTTGCCGTGGATTCCAAGGACGTTTCCAAGGCCATCGACGCCCTGAAGAAGGCTGGCAAGATCCACTCGCCCAAGCGCTGCTTCTACGAGCCGGTGGCGTAATGCTCTGGGGAGGGCGCATGAACGGATGGTAATCGCACCAGGACGATGCGGCAGCCCGGCCAGAGATCGGGCCATCTGAACCACCCGTTTCAAAACCCCCGTCGTGTCCGCAAGGGCAGGGCGGGGGTTTTACGTTGCAGGGGCCAAGGTGCGTCGTGGTGTGCCGTGGAACTGCACGTGTCCACGTCTGCGACGTGGCAGGAGGTGCGGGAGAGGAGGAGGGCATGGAATATCCAGGAGGCTTCCGGCCCGGCGGATGGCCCAGCCCTCTCTTTGATCCGTAGCCTAGTGGTCTCCACCCGTCCCTTGTTGTCCCGGCTGGCACGCGGTCAACAGTGGGACTATCGGAGAGGGCCGCGTCACCGGGAAATGCCCGTGCTGCGGCGCGTGCGGCAACCGGAATGTGCCTCGTCACGCGATTTTACACCCTGATTGTTGACAAACCCGGTGTGCTGGGGCAATGTCTGCTCCGCGCCCGGCCAAGCTGGGCGTACCCAACGTGCCTGGGGCTGTAGCTCAGTTGGGAGAGCGCTTGAATGGCATTCAAGAGGTCAGGAGTTCAATTCTCCTCAGCTCCACCAGAAAGAATAAGGGTTCCACATCACTGTGGAACCCTTTTTCCGTTTCTGCGGTTGCGGTATCCCCTCGCCGCGTCAGCTGCGGGCGGCCTTGCGCACGTCAGGCGATCATGTCCGTTGATGCGGCGGGATAGGGGGGGACAGGCAGAACAGGCTGGACTGGCAGAGCAGGCAGAATGGCACGGAATAGGGCGCGTAGCGCCGCCGGGGCCAGCAAAGGGGCATCCGCAAGGGGTCCCTTTTTTTGTGGGCAGTGTGCAAGCGATGTAAGCCGCGACCGCGAAAAAATACTCTACTATAAGCGGACGTGCATTGCCGGAAAACGTCGGGCCGTGGTACTCGTAGCTACTGATAACATGGTGAATTCAAATAATTTACTATGCATCAATCAGGATTTTCATGGTCTGGTTCGGTACCCCGCGCACCATCGGCAACATCCGGCAAGGAGACGTGTCATGCCCAACTGCGAGATGATCGAGAAGTGCATCTTTTTCAATGACAAGATGGCCAACAAGCCCGGTACGGCGGAAATGATGAAGAAGAACTACTGTCAGGGAAGCTGGCAGGAATGCGCCCGCTACAAGGTGTGCAAAAGCCTGGGGCGCGACAAGGTGCCCGGCGACCTGTTCCCGTCGCAGATGGACAGGGCCAAGACGTTGATGGGCTAGGGTGGCGTGCAGAGCTGAACGCTGCGCGGGAGCGGGGCGGGTTGCCTGTTGCCGTCACCGGGCTGGTCGCCGGGCTGGTCGCCGGAAGGATGCATGCAGGGCCGGGCAAGGTGCTGCGCGCGGTTGTTGCCTGTGCTATGTCAGCGTTTGTTTCAGCGCGCGCACGGCCATTTGCGAGAAGGAATAATCGTAATATTCCAGCGCAAGTGATGCGGAAAGGGCGATCTGGGCGTCGGAAGCCACTCCCACCAGCGTTGCCTGCCTGATGAAGGGCAACGCTTCCGGGCCTATGCCTGCCTTGGCGGTGCAGCGGATGATGGCGTCCAGCGCCTCTGTGGTCGGCTTTGCGCCAAAGGCCAGCAGGGCATATTCCAGGGCCGTGTCGGGAAAGCGTTCCGGCTCCTGCCGGAGAAAGCCCAGATGGTGGCGCTTTCCTGCGTCGTACAGGATTTCGCAGGCCAGCATGCAGGCGTTGTAGCGGGCGTCCTGACCGTCCTTGAGGGCGCTCAGGTACGGCAGGCACTGTTTCCTGATGCGCCCGGCATGCAGCAGGGCGGTTGTCAGTTGCCGCAGCGGGGCCAGCCTTCGACCATCCTCGGCATGGAGCAGCAGCAGTTTCAGAACGGCGTCCATCTCCGGTTTCGTTCCCGGAGGCGGTTCCGCTGGCTTCATGCCACGCTGTCTGCCAGGCTGCCCGGAAGACTGCCGGGCATACTGCTGATCCGACTGCGGGATCGGCCCTGTCCCGGCGGCGGCCACCCGCTCCAGAAGCGCGGCGCCCGCCTCGGCCCTGTCCTGACGCAGCCGGATGCTGCCCAGCAGGTGCGCTGCCCGCAACGCCTCCCCGTCGTTGCCGCTCGCCTTCCCTTCTGTTGCGGCTATCTGCTCCAGGTAGGCCACCGATTCCTCGAAATGTCCGCCAAAGCGCAGAGCGTAAAGGTACTTGGCTTCCGCCTCGTCCAGCCGTCTTGCGCACAAGGGGCGTGTTGCCCGCGCCGTGGCGTTGCCCGCGCCAAGGCCTGCGCCCGTCATATCCCGCAACACCTCGCGCGCCCGATGTGCGCTGGTGTGGCGGCGGGCGCATTCCTCCTGCCCGCACGCTGCAATGCGCGCCGCATCCTTTGTCCCTTGCGCAACGGCACGGATGACCGACACAACATCGCCCGGCGCGTAGCCCAGGTAGTGCCGTCCCTCGCGGAAATGGCGTGACACGCCGTATCCCCGCCGCTCGGTGAGCAGCAGCGAGCCGGAGGCCAGCGCGTGGAAAAAGCGCAGGTTCAGGCCCGAAAAGAAGTTTTCGTTCAGCACCATGTGCGACGCGGCAAAGATATCCTGCATTTCCGTCGTGGAAACGCCCTGCACCACATTGACGGGAAAGTGCTCGCCCAGATGGCGCAGCAGGTTGTTGCGCTTGGTGCGGTGTGCGGTGGTGCGCCCCACGAAGGAAATGAGGTGCCGTTTCTCGACGGGCGTCCGGAAATCCGCCGCGTCGGCGCACAGGGGCAGCCACCGGGCGTCCACGCCGCCCTGGCGAAACCTGGATACCGAGGCCAACTGGTCCACGTAGACGTGGTCGAACAGCCGCATCAGCGGGACAAGCCAGAATTCGTTGAGCGGGGTGTCGATGCAGTAGGCCGCCAGCCGGTGGCGGCTGCGGGAAATGTCGCGGGGCAACGCCGTTGCGCCGAAGAGTTCGATGAACACCACGTCAGGAACGAAACCCTGCTCCTCTATCTGTTCGTCCAGCGTCCTTGTTGCATCAAGGCGGAACGGCACGATATCGCATCCTGCACTGGCGAAGCCTTCACGCAGGAATGAACCTGAATGGAGTATGCGCATGGGAGTCCGTGGTTGGTTGCGTCCGGCAGCAGGCAGCGCCGCCCTGCGGGAGTGTTTATCGTCCTTCTCCAACAGACAATTGGTCTATCCAAGCCTTGCAAGACACGCAACACCGGGTGCGTTTTCACGGTGAGCGGACGGCGTAACCGGTCTGGTCCGACCGGTCAGGCGCAACCAGTCCGGCGTAACCGGTCGCTTGCGTATTCCCTGTCATCGCCAACAGCGGCAGCCTGCCAGCAGGGCCGTGTGGGCATGGTTTCTCGTCTGGCCATGGCCGTTTACATTTGGTAATACCTAACCAAACCGGACCTGTGATAGGCAGGTCTGGACATGAGAGAATGTCCGAAGTGTACCTACGAAAAACGTATCCACGGCCACCAGATCCCCGCTGCACCGGGTTTCGATATGGCGCTCCCGGAATTCCGGGCTGAATCGCTCCTGGGTGCGAATCTGGTCGTCATTCAGGGCGATTCCGGTATCTCGATGCCGCTCCAGGCGCAGCAGCCGCTCATGCCGGGTCAATATTCCGCTGCGGCTCCAGACGCCCCGCACGCCCCGGAACGGACCTGAACACCTTGCAGCACCAGTTGCTGAGCCACGCGCACCGGGCCATGCGTCGGGAACTCAAGGCTGTACGCCAGAATCCTGTCCGCCGTCGCCTCGTCCACCCGGTTCGGGAGCGGTTCTCGTGGGCCCGGCAGACGGTCCACAAACCCTTCTGCGCCAACCGTTTGGTAATTGCGGCGGATTTCATAGAACTGCTGCCGCGAATACCCCATGATGCGGCATGCCTTGCTCACGTTGTCCAACTCGCGTGCAAGCTCTAGCAGGCTCAGCTTCCTTATCGCTACTCCAGTCGGGCACGGTATGACCACTTCCTTTCGGAGGGCCTACTGTCAGGTAATAACTAGCTCAGCGCATACAATCTGCCTGCGAATAAGCCAACCATCAGCCACGCAAAACCTACCCCGCCCAAGCCTGCCGGGCCAGGGACAGGGCCACGCCCCACACCACCAGGCACACGCTGCCGTCCAGCACGCGCCAGGCCACTGGCTTGCGGAACAGCGGGGCCAGCACCCTGCCGCAGCCGCCAAGGGCAAAGAACCACAGGCACGAGGCCGTGGCCGCACCCGCGCCGAAAGAAACGCGCTCCGACGCCGGGTAATGCCCGCTGATGCCGCCCAGCATGACCACGGTATCCAGGTACACGTGCGGGTTCAGCAGGGACACGGCCAGCGTGGCCCCCAGCACCCGGCGCAGGCTGGTGCGCCCGCCGTCGCCCACTGCCCTGTCGGCCTCAAGGATGCCGGGCCGCAGGGCCGAGCGCAGCGCCCCGAACCCGAACCACGCCAGAAACGCCGCGCCGCCCACGGCAGCGCCCTGCCGCAGCAGCGGGCTTGCGGCAACCGCCGTGCCTACTCCGGCCACCCCGGCAGCAATCAACACCACGTCGATGCACGCGCACAACGCGGCCACGGCCATGTGGTGGTTGCGGCGCAGGCTCTGGGTCAGCACGAAGGCGTTCTGAGCGCCAATGGCGATAATCAGGCTGGCCCCGATGCCGAGGCCCTGAAGGTAGGGGGTAAGGTGCATGGCGCAACTCCGAAAGCAGGAATGAATGCCCGGCGGATACCGCCCGCCTGTGCTCCCCATCCGCTGTCGTCCGTCAGCACCGGAAGTCCGATCAGATATCCGGGCAGGATGGGAGCCGCGCGCCACCGGACACACACTATCCGGAACTCGCGGGCAGGGGCGGCGGGCAGGCATCCGCCGTGACGCCCCTGCTCTACCCCGTTCCGCATCATACGTGAAATTACTTGTTGTGCTGTTGCATAAGCAAACGTACTAATCGGCCATGCTCGACTATCGACTTGTGGAGGCCGTGGCCGCCGTCATCCGTGAAGGGGGCTTCGAGCGGGCCGCGCGGGTGCTGCACCTGACGCAGTCCGCCGTATCGCAGCGGGTCAAGGCGCTGGAAGACCAACTGGGCACCGTGCTGGTGGTGCGCGCCACCCCGGCCCGCGCCACCGATGAAGGCCGCCGCCTGCTGGCCCATTGCGACAAGGTGGGCCTGCTGGAAACCGACCTTGCCGCCGCGTTGCGGCCAGAGGGCGGTTCCGATTTCCCGGACGCTTCCGACGATCCCCACGCCCCCCACATTCCATGGACCACCCTGCCCGTGGCCGTGAACGCGGACAGCCTGGCCACGTGGTTTCCCGACGCTGTGGCCCCGTTCCTGCGGACGGAGCGCGCCCTGCTCGACCTTTCCGTGGACGATCAGGAGCGCACCCACCTCCTGCTGCGCGACGGCCACGTGGCCGCCGCCGTGTCCACCCGCGCCGCCGCCGTGCAGGGCTGCCGCTGTCTGCCGCTGGGCCGCGTGGACTACCTGTGTCTGGCCGCGCCTGACTTCGCCGCGCAGTGGTTCCCCGCCGGACTCACCGAAGCCGCCCTGTGCCGCGCGCCCGCCGTGATCTTCAACCGCGCCGACGAGGTGCATCACCAGTTCCTGCGCGGCTTGCCGTCCACCGCCGCGTCCTTCGACCGCATCGCCCGCAGCCTGCCGCTGCACTACATCCCCTCGTCCGAACGCTTCGTGGACGTGGTGGCCCAGGGCCTTGCCTACGGCATGATCCCCCTGCCCCAGGCCCGCCAGCACCTTGCCGATGGCCAACTGGTCGACCTCGCCCCCGGCCACGCCGTGCCCATCCGCCTCTATTGGCACTGCTGGGGACTACGCACCCGCCTGCTCGATGCCCTGACCCATCATGTGGTCAGTCATGCCCAACAGGTGTTGGCGCAGGAATAGGCGAAGACAATTCATGAAATGAATCGGGGGGAAGGAACCTTTTAAAAAAGGTTCCTTCCCCCCGAGCCCCCCATCCTCCCAAACTTTTTAATTGGTCCGGTGAGCGATTGCGGCACAACTTCCGAGGTGCAATGCCTATGGGGTATGAAAATTCTTATCTCTGGGCGTGGCTCTGCCCACTTGGCGAAAGGGAAAGGGCCACGGAAATGCCCACCGCGCCACCCCATACAGAAAGTTTTGAGGGATGGGGGGCTGGGGGAAGGGAACTTTTTCAAAAGTTCCCTTCCCCCGGTTCGCCTTTATCAAGCCTTCTTCTACTTCCCGGCATCCACCCCGGCATCGCCGAAAGTGGCCATCTTCTCGAAGATATCGGCGGCGCTGCGCAGCAGGAAGATGGACAGCGCGCCGCCGGTGCCTTCGCCGAGGCGCAGGCCAAGGTCGAGCAGGGGGCGGATGTCCAGCTTGTGCAGGATGGCCTTGTGGCCCTGCTCGGCAGAGGCGTGGCTGAACACGCAGTACCCGGCCACGGCGGGGGCGATCTTCCAGGCGGCGGTATAGGCTGCGGTGGAGATGAACCCATCGATGACGGCCACCATCTTGTGGCGGGCCGCGCCCAGAATCAGGCCCGCAAGGGCGGCGATTTCAAGCCCCCCCACGGCGGCCAGGATGTCCACGGGGTCTCCGGAATCAACGGTGCGGCGGTTGGCGGCAAGGGCGGCGCGGATGACCTGCGCCTTGCGGGCCACGCCGTGGGCGTCAAGGCCGGTGCCGGGGCCGGTGACGGCTTCGGGGTCCAGGCCAAGGTACGCGCAGTACAGGGCGGTGGAGGGCGTGGTGTTGGCGATGCCCATGTCGCCGGTGCCCACGCAGCGGCAGCCGTCTGCGGCGGCCTGCGCGGCAAGGTCTGCGCCCAGCAGCAGGGCGGCCTCGCACTGTTCGCGGGTCATGGCCGGGCCGTGGGTCATGTTGGCGGTGCCGGGGGCCACCTTGCGGCGGATGAGCTGCGGGTGCGGCTCGAAGTCGTCGCCCAGGCACCCGGCGTCCACCACGCGCAGGTCGATGCCCGCCGTGGCGCACAGCACGTTGATGCCCGCGCCGCCGTTCAGGAAATTGAGCACCATCTGGCGGGTCACTTCCTGGGGAAACAGCGAGACGCCCTCGGCGGCCACGCCGTGGTCGCCCGCAATGGTGAAGATGCGCGCGGGGTCGGCGGCAAGGGGCCGCGCCCCGCCCTGGATGCGGTGCATCTGGAGCGCCAGGTCTTCCAGACGGCCCAGGCTGCCGCGCGGCTTGGTCAGGTTGTCCAGATGGGCCTGCCCGGCGGGGTCGTGGCCGTGGTCCACGGGATCAATGGCGGCGATGAGGTCGAGAAGACGCGGAGAAAGAGACGGCATGAAAACTCCCGGAGGTGTCGGTGTGGAACGGGAACCGGCGCACGGTAGCGCCACGGGCCGGGCAAGGCAAGCCGTGGCGCGGCGTGCGCCGGCGAACGGGGGATTCCGGTGTGCGCTGCCCCTTGCCGACGCCCGCCGCAGGTCGCATAGTGATGCGTGCGAAAATCGCGCACCCCAGCGGAGCACCCACGATGTTCATCCATAGATTGTTGACCGATCGGCCTGTCATCTCCGACCATGTTGCCCGGACCGCAAGACACGCGGTCCGGACATTGGTCACGCTGACACTGGCCATCCTGACCATCGCCTCCGCCGCCCTTGCGGCGGAATCCCCGCCCCCGCCGTTGCTGGCGGACCAGCCGGTGTCCTCGCAGCCGGGGCGCGCCGCCATCACCGTGCCCACGCCGCGTGCGCCCGGCCTGCCCCCCGGCATCCCGGACAACAGCCCGCGCCTTACCCCGGTGGTTCGCGCGGTCAACGCCGTGGCCCCCGCCGTGGTCAACATCACCACCGCGCGGGTGGTGGAGCGCAATTTCAATCCCTTCCCCGGCCTGATGGACGACGAGGCCGCGCGCGAAATGTTCCCCAGCCTGCCCACCCAGCGCCAGACCCGGCGCAGCCTGGGTTCCGGGGTCATCATCAACCCCGACGGCGGGCACCCCGGCATCGTGCTCACCAACGCGCACGTCATCGCCGGGGCCACGGGCATTGCCGTACACCTGCTGGATGGCCGCTCGCTGGACGCCGAACTGCTGGGGTCGGACACCGACTTCGACATCGCCGTGCTGCGCGTGCCCGGCGCACAGAACCTGCCCGCCGTGAAGATGGCCACCTCGTCCGACCTGATGCCCGGCGAGACGGTCATTGCCATCGGCAACCCCTTCGGCTTCGCGCACACCGTGACCACCGGGGTGGTGTCGGCCCTTGGCCGGTCCATCAAGGTGGAGCAGGGCATGATCACCGACCTCATCCAGACCGACACGGCCATCAACCCCGGCAACAGCGGCGGCCCGCTGCTGAACATCATGGGCGAGCTTATCGGCATCAACACGGCGGTCTACGCCAAGGGCGAGGGCATCGGCTTTGCCATTCCCGTGGACAAGGCCCGGCGCGTGGTCGAGGAACTGCTGGGCCAGGGCCGGGTGGACCCGGTGTGGCTGGGCGTGCTGGGGCAGGACATCGACCAGCGCACGGCGGCGTGGCTGGGGCTGAAGCGGGCCTCCGGCATGCTGGTGACCGACGTGCTGCAGGACACCCCGGCGGCCAAGGCGGGCCTGCGGCCCGGCGACGTGCTGGTGTCCATCAACGGCAACCCCGTGGAAGACAAGGACGGCTACATCATGCTGCTGCGCAACTACACCCACCGCGACACGCTGGAAGTGGGCCTGCTGCGCGACGGCAAGACGGCCACCCTGCGCCTGACCCCCGCCGTGTTCACGCAGGACATGGCGGAACGGCTGGCCGAGCGGCGCTGGGGCCTGCGCGTGCAGGAAGCACAAGGCAACGGGGTGCGCATCAACGCCGTGCTGCCGAACAGTCCGGCCGCGCGGCTGGGGCTGGCCGCCGGCGACGTGGTGCGCCAGGTGGGCAGCGTGCGCGTGGCCAACAGCCGCGACTTCGGGCAGGCATTTGCCCGGTACCGTCTGGCGGGCAAGGTGACCCTGTTCATCCAGCGCGGCGGCAAGGGGTATTACGTATCGCTGGCGGTGTAAGGGCTGCCGCCGGGACATGCACCCGGCGCCCCCGGTTTGCCCGCTGCCGGGCAAAAAACCCGGTGGCGAAACAGCCCTGCGGGGTTGGCGATTTCCGGCTGCCGCAATTCCCGCGTCTTGCAACGATGAGAATTTGCGTCAAAGCTTGACACCCCGGTTGCCGACAGCTATCTGCAATTTCGATGGTAAGCCGTCAAACCCTGTGGTGACGCGGTTTTTTCGCAGTCACGACAGGGAATTGTTCCCAAAAAGCCGACTACGTCGTCGGCTGAAAAACACGCCTGGAGGATGACATGGGTTGGACTGTTACTGTTGACACCGATAAGTGTACCGGCGACGGCGAATGCGTGGACGTGTGCCCCGTCGAAGTTTACGAACTGCAGGACGGCAAGGCTGTTCCCGTGAACGAAGAAGAATGCCTGGGCTGTGAATCCTGCGTGGAAGTCTGCGAAGCCGGCGCGATCACCGTCGAAGAGAACTAATCGCCGCCTTTCCGGATTTGCTGCACGTCATGCCGCCGGACGACGTTTGCGCCGTCCGGCGGCATTTGCCGCATCAGGGATAGCTTTTCACGCGGCCCGCATGGCCGCGAGGGGGACAGGGGCCACGCCCCGCGCCACAGCGGAAACGGGGGTTGCCTTCCCGTGGCGTGTCGCCCGCCCGCATCACGGCGCACCGCCGTACCGCGTTTTCCCGCACATCCGCACGCCCGCGCGGGAGCCGCGCGAACCTCCGTCCGCGTGCCTTTCCGGCAGATCGTGCCGCAAGGCGACCGACGGCGGCAACCTTGGGGTGTGCATTCCGGCCACAGAACGACCGAATCCGCCCGGCGCCCGATACGCCAACCTGTCGGGCCACCGCATGACGGTCGCGCACGCGCGGCCCCCAAGGAGCAGAATGGATGACCGTGGACCTGACGGAAATCTTCGCCAAATATGAACGACTGGTGGCAGAAGCCGATGCGCTGTTCGAGCGCGTGCGTTCGCAGCACGCCGACTGCGTGACCTGCGGCCTTGGTTGCAGCGATTGCTGCCACGCCCTGTTCGACCTTGGCCTGGTGGAGGCCATGTACCTGAACCAGCGCTTTGCCGAATCCTTCGGCTTCGGGGCAGAGCGTTCCGCCATTCTTGAACGGGCCGACGCGGCAGACCGCCACGCTGTGCGCCTGAAGCGCCGCCTGTACAAGGAATCACTGGGCGGGCGCGAATCCGCCGAACTGCTGGCCGAGGTAGCGCGCGAACGCATCCGCTGTCCCCTCCTGGGCGACGACGACACCTGCGCCATGTACGCCCACCGGCCCATCACCTGCCGCCTGTACGGCATTCCTACGGCCATTGGCGGCGTGGCCCACACCTGCGGCCGCACCGGCTTCGCCCCCGGCGGGAAGTACCCCACCGTGGCGCTGGACAAGATCCACGAGCGCCTGGCGGGCCTCAGCCACGAAATCCTGGTGGCCGTGCAGTCGCGCTACCGCGAACTGGACCAGGTGTACGTGCCCGTGTCCATGGCGCTGATCACCAGGTACGACAACGCCTATCTTGGCGTCGGCCCGGTGAAGAAGGAGGACTGAGCATGGTCAACATCTCGGGCTCCATGTTCCGTGACAGCACCACGCGGGAACTGACGTCGGACGAGGAAGTCCAGAAGCGCGCCATCTGGGACGCCATGTCCCCCCGGCGGCGCAAGTATGTCGAGCGCATCGGCTACGAGAACTGGGACCCCTTCCAGAAGCCCAACGACCCGCTGGACACGCGCCAGGACATCACCAAGCGCACCACCCAGCAGCTCGTGCGCGAATTTCTGCAGACGGCCAACAAGAAGGACTACACCAACGAATACGGTCGTGGCGCGCTTGAAACCGCCCTCGGCATCGTCAACAAGGACGAAAAGTACCGCGGCGTGTTCGATTTCTGCGTGTGGTACCACAATATTCTGATCAAGGAGGGTCACGTCGATGAAGGATAAATACGATGACATTGACGAGTACATCGCCGACCTGCGGGCCGAGATAGAAAAAAGCGAGAACTGCGCCAACCATCACTACAACCTTGGCGTGGCCCTGCTGCACAAGCGCGACTTTGTGGCGGCGGAAGAATCGTTCCTGAGCGCGGTGCGCAACTCGCCCCGCCTGGCCGAAGCCTACGTGCAACTGGGCGGCATCTGCCTGCAGCGCGGCGACCTTGAAGGCTGCCTGCGCTACAACGAGGAAGCGGCCCAGTGCCGCGCCAAGTTCCCGGTGCCGTGGAGCAACATCGGCTTCGTACACTTGCAGCGCGGCGAGCCGGAAGAAGCCATCAAGGCCCTGAAAAAGGCCCTGAAGTGGGATCCGGACTTCATCCAGGCCATGGCCACCATGGGCGCCGCCTATTACATGCAGGGCGACTACGAGGCCTCCATCCAGATCAGCCGCGAGGCCATCAAGCGCGAACCCGGCTTTGGCCCGGCCTACAACAACCTGGCGCTGGCCCACTTCGAGCGGGGCGAATTCGCCCAGGCCGTGCAGTTCGCCGACCAGGCCGCTGCCTGCGGCTTCGAGGTGCGTCCGGAATTCCTGAAGGATCTGGAAGCCCACCGCTAGGCAGGCCGCCATCCGCGTCCGGACGGGATGCCGCCGGATAGAAACAGTACGCCGGGAGAGGAACAGTGGTTCCTCTCCCGGCTTTTTCATGCATGACCGGAAAGACGCCCCGTCTCGGAACGAAATGCCGGCTGGTCCCGGAGCGAAATGCCGGACAGAGACGGCTGACGCGGTCCTATTCCGCGCCCTCCGCCCGGCCATCCAGGCTGGGGCGGGTCCACATGCAGGCCATGCGCACTTTCTTGAGCAGGGCGCGCAGGGGCAGGTAGTCGTCCTCGCCCGCGCACACCGACTCAAAGGCGCGGCGCACGGCGGCCTCGTCGTAGCGGCCGGGAAAGCGCGTCTCCAGGTCGGCACGCACGGCCTGCCACAGGTCGTCGTCGGAGGTATCGGGGAACACGGCAGCGTCATCGGCGGGGGTAGGTCTGGTCGTCATGGGCCTGTACTCGCAAGATAGGTTCGGGCCGCCTTGCACCCGGCGGGTGGACGGCCCCGGTGATTCCGTGCCGCAGAGGGTCGGACGGTGTGGAGCAGCGGACAGCGCGGGCTATGTATTGTCCGGCAGCCGCAGCACCAGCAGCAGCCGTTCCGGATTGCGGGGCTTGTTGGCGAATTCGTAGCGGGCCACCCGCCAGCGGTCCCAGTCCAGTTCGGCAAGGCGGCGGTCCAGCCCGGCGGCCTCGTCCGCGCCGCCCGGATGCCCGGCGTAGACGTGCAGCGAAACGACCCCGCCCGGCACCATCAGCGGCAGCAGGGCGTCCAGCGCCGTCAGGGTGGTGTCCGGCCGGGTGGTCAGGCTGCGGTCGCTGCCGGGCAGAAAGCCCAGATTGAACATGGCCGCCGTGATGCGGGGTGGCCAGACCCCGTGGGACGCCAGCGCCGCCGCAAGTTCCTCGTGCCCCCGGCCATGCAGCGCCACCCGCTCTTCCAGCCCCGCCTCCGCCAGCCGCTCCGCCGTGCGGGCCAATGCCCTTGGCTGCACGTCGAAGGCATGCACCATCCCGCGTGCGCCCACCAGCCGGGCCAGGAACAGCGTATCGTGGCCGTTGCCCGCTGTGCCGTCCACGACCACGGGCCAGGGTGCATCACCCGATGCGCCGTCCAATCCGACAGGGGGCCCGACAGGTGAGACGACGGGGGGCTTACCAGCCTGGGCCAGCGCCAGCGCATGGGCCACCGCCTGTTGCGACAGGTCGCGCAGGGCGGGCAAGCCATCCGCGCTACCGCAGCCGAACAACTCCATGAACGGGCCGGGTAGGGCCGCGTCAACAGAACCGAAGCGGGACATGCGTACCTCCGGCACCGTGGTACGCCACTCGCCCCCTGCACGACAAGCCTCCTGAAGCACGCAGGCGCAGCGGACCCGCGCGCCGTACAGGCGACGCACAGGGCGCGACCTGGAGCGACTGGAGTGACCGGATGCGACCGGATGCGACCGGACGCACTGGATGCGACTGGGCACACGCAGACGCGCGCGGGTACGAACTTGTGCATTTGTGCAACGTGCTGCACGGCACCTGTGCCGCGGTTTGCACATGCGCCGCCACGCCAGCGGCAGCTGCTTTTGCGCAACCTGCCGAATACATGCATGAAGCATGTTTGGCACGGTCCCTGCTATTCCTGTGGCGTAACGGAACAAGGAGCCGCAGAAGACATGCACACTCCCGATATTTGCCGCACCGAAGCGGCAGCCCCTCCTCACCTCGATGCCCTTATCGCTGCCCTTCCCGAAGAAGACAGGGAAGCCGTCGTGGCCCTGGCGGCCCTCTGGCGGGAAGCGCAGCGTATATCCCCGGCATCTCCGTCCATCCTGGACATCCCCACCGTCAGCTTCAGCTAGCTGACCTCCTCTGCCCCTGCCGGCAAACCGGGCGAGCGGTTTCCGGCACCGGGGAGGCCCGAAAGGGCCTCCCCGGCCCCTCCTGCCCCCACACGCACATATTGGCCCCATCCCTCGCGGGCCGCACAGCGCACGGTTGCCCGCCGTGCGCTGTGCGTTTTCGCGGCATCGGCACCTGACCGGCCCCCGCGCCGCCACGGTTGTTTTCGCCAACCGCCCGTTCCATTTTCCGCCACCTCTGGCCCCGGCGCGCATCGTGTCGTATAGTTTGGAAAGGTGTCGCGCACCGGTCCGCCACCGCGGGCCGCAACTCCGCACGAGGTGCAGCATGAGCAGGATACGCAGCGCCATTCTGGCGTCGCTGGCGGCGGATTCGCTGTCGCTGGGGGCGCACTGGGAATACGATCAGGACCGCATAGCGCGCCTGGTGGGCCGGGTGACGGATCTGCTGCCGCCCACCCTCAACGACTACCATTCCGGCAAGGGAGCGGGCGACCAGTCGCACTACGGCGACCAGACCCTGCTGCTGCTCCGCTCGGTGGCGGGCAAGGGCGCGTTCGACCTGGGCGATTTCGCCGCGCGCTGGCGCGGCATGATGGTGGGCGGCTACACCGGATACATGGACAAGGCCAGCCGCGAGGCCTTGGTCAACTTCGCCGCAGGGCGCGCGCCCGACCAGACCGGGGCGGCCACCAACGACTTTGCCGGGGCGGCCCGCATGGCCCCGCTGCTGGCTGTTCTGGGTAGTGACGAGGAAGGGCTGGTCAACGCCGCGCGCGCCCAGACCCTGATGACCCACGGCAGCCTGGTCATTGCCGACGGTGCGGAATTCATGGCCCGCGCCGCCGCAGCCCTGCTGCGCGGGGCAGACATGCGCGGGGCCTTCGACCATGCCGCCACGGCCCGCTACGCAGCCCTGCCCGCCGAAGACTGGCTGGCCTTTGCCGATATGTCCCTGAGCGAGGACACCCCCGCCGCCATCGCCCGCTTCGGGCAGTCGTGCGGCATGCAGGGGGCCTTTCTGGGGGTGGTGCATGTGGCCCTGAAGCACGAGGCTGCCCCGGAAATCGGGCTCGTGGACAACGTCATGGCCGGGGGCGATTCGTGCGCACGCGGCCTGGCCATCGGCATGCTGTTCGGCGCGCGGCACGGCCTTGGCTGGATGCCCGAACGCTGGCTGGCCCCGCTGGCGGCGCGCCCGGAGATTGAGGCGGCGTTGGACACGCTGGACGTGTAAAACGAACGGGGGGGAAGGGGGCTTTACTCGTTGCGGTCGCCATCCGTAAGACTCGCGCTACGCGCTCACCAACGGCTGCCGCAAAGCCCCCTTCCCCCCGACCCCCATCCCGCAAACTTTTCGGTTGGGGTATCGTGATCTTCAACGGGTGAGCATGGGTGCCGAAAAAACGGCCAGCCCCGTTGCCTACTGCACGGAATCGCAGTCGGGCGCGGTGCGGGTGGAGGCGTCCTTCAGCTCGTTCATGTATTCCTTGACCTTGTCCGAGCGCTTCCATTCCGCGTACAGTTCCTGCCACGTGCGCAGGTCCATGAAGTTCTTGTCCAGTTGTTCCTCGTGCGACTGCACCCAGATGTTGAACAACTGCATCTCGAACTGGAACAGGCTGCTGTCGAAAACCTTCTCGGAACTGCCCGCCTTCATGCGTGAACCGTCCACGTCGGACGCCACAAAGCTGCACACCGCGTCGCGCGAGGTTTCGTAGGTGATTTCCTTGTTGTTCAGCAGCTCCAGCAGCCCGAACAGGTGGGGATATTCCTCGCGGATGCGCTTTTCCGCCGTTTCCGGCACGCGGATGAACAGCTTGTCGCCTTCTTCGGCGATGAAATAGAAACGCAGCCAGTTTTCGAACATCAGCACTTCGCTGACGGCATGGATGGCGTTGACGAATTCCGCGGACATGGACACTCCTTGGCGTGTTCACCCCTGCCAGCCGGGTTGCCGGGGGCGGGGTTCGTGGTCTTCGATGGCCCCAATCGCATTTGGTCGCACTGGACCGTACTGGGCCGCGCAGAATCGCGTCATGCGCGGCGCGCGGCGGGGCACCCGCACTATGGTGACGGCAAGGCCGCTCGTCAAGTACGTTTTTTCACAAGCGACAAAAGAACATCCGAGAGCAAAACACCCTTTCAGGGAGCGCCCTAACGCAGGATTTTCGCTCGTTGGCAAGGAAAACGAGCCTGCCATGAGGGAGTGCGGCAGCCGTTATGCGAGTCTTCGAGCATTACGGATGGCGTCCGCAAAGCGCCTCAGCCGTTGGGCGAGCGCGTAGCGCGAGTCTGACGGATAGCGACCGCAACGCGTACTCTTATCGTATTCGACCGAGCCTTAGCCGTTAGGTGAGCGCGCAGCGCGAATCTTGCCCTAGCCGTTGGTGAGCGAAGCGAACCTTACGGATAGGGACCGCAGCGCGCGGATAAGGACAGCAAAGCCATGGCAGGCGAAGTTTGACCGCGTTGCGCACGATGCCCGTAAAGCTCGCAAGCTCGCTTAACGGGCACGCTACGCGCCCTTCGGGTCGGACGCCAACGGACGAAAAGACAAGTTAGGCGTGCAGGTGGCAACGCGCATGCTGCCCCTCGGCCACCGGATGCCAGCCGGGCGCGACGCGGCGGCACACATCCATGACCTGCGGACAGCGCGGATGAAACGGGCAGCCGGGCGGCGGGGCGATGGGGCTGGGCAGATCGCCGGACAGGGCCGGGTGTGCGGTGCGCCGGGACGGATCGCGCACGGGCACCGAGGCCAGCAGGGCGCGGGTGTACGGGTGGGCGGGCGCGGCGAACAGCACGTCGCGCGGGGCTTCCTCCACCACCTTGCCAAGGTACATCACGGCCACGTGGTCGCTCATGTGGCCCACCACGCCAAGGTCGTGCGAAATGAACAGGTAGGCAAGGCCCATGTGTTCCTGCAGGTCGCGCAGCAGGTTCAGCACCTGCGCCTGCACGGATGCATCCAGCGAGGACACCGGCTCGTCGCACACCACCAGCGCCGGGTGGGTTATCAGGGCGCGGGCCACGGCCACGCGCTGGCGCTGGCCGCCGGAAAACTCGTGCGGGTAGCGGTCGGCGTGTTCCCCTCGCAAGCCCACCAGTTGCAGCATGTCCGCCACCTTGGCGCGGCGTTCCGCGCCGGGCACACCGGCCACGGCCAGCGCCTCGCCGATGGAGGCCCCCACGGTGCGGCGCGGGTTCAGCGACGAAAAGGGGTCCTGAAAGACCATCTGCACCAGTTGCGCGGCTTCCGCGCGCGTAATGGCGGGGCCGATGGCTGGCGCAGCGGCGGAACCTGGCGCGCCGCCAGTGGCAGTATCGCCCGCGCCCGCGAACAGGCGGCCATCCAGCAGCACCTGCCCCGCGCTGGGGGGCAGCAGCCCCACCACCATGCGGGCCAGGGTGGATTTGCCGCAGCCGCTTTCGCCCACCAGGCCCAGGGTGCGGCCCCGGTCCAGGGTCAGCGACACGCCGTCAACGGCGCGCAGCACGGCGGGCGTGGGGTCGAACATGCCCCGGCGCACGGTGAAGTGGCGGCTGATGCCGCGCAGTTCCAGAAGCGGTGCTATGGCGAATCTCCTGTGCTCACGAAAAATGTCTGGCCGACGCTGCCCGGCGGGCGGGACCCGACCGTCTGGCCTCATCTGGCCCCGTCTGGCGCCGTCTGGCCCCAGCGGGACCATCAGGGCCTGAACGCCGTGGGCAGAATGGCACGGCGGGCGGTAGCGCGTCCAGACGGTTAACGCACCGTCACTGCCTGCTCCCGCCCGCTTCCCTCTGCTTACCCTCGCGTTCCCCTCACTTTCACAGACAGGCCGCCCCTCCGGCTACAGTCCATAGCGTTTCAGCTTGCGCCACAGCGAGGCGCGATCGATGTCCAGCACCCTGGCAGCCTGCGTCCGGTTGCCGCCCGCCAGTTCCAGCACCCATTCGATGTGCGCGCGCTCGTTCTCGTCCAGAGTCATGGGGCGGCCATCGGGCGTCATGCCTTCTCCTGCCCCGCCCGGCCCGCGGGCGGCCTCGTCGGCGCGCAGCACCAGCGCGGGGCCAGCCGCGCCGCCGCCCGTCCCGCTCCCCCCCGCCATTCCCGCCAGCGCCCGCAGGTCGGGCGGCAGGTCCGCCGGGGTGATGACATCGCCCGCGCAGAGCACGGCGGCCCGCTCGATGATGTTGTGCAGTTCGCGCACGTTGCCCGGAAAGGGATAGCGGGACAGCACGTCCAGCGTTTCCGGGGCAATGTGCGGGGCAGGCCTGCCCGTGTCGCGCGCGGCCTTTTCCGCAAAGTACTGGGCCAGCAGGGGCACGTCCTCCATGCGTTCGGCCAGCGGAGGCATGCGCAGCAGCACCACGTTCAGGCGGTAGTACAGGTCGTGCCGGAAGCGCCCCGCCGCCGCCTCTGCCGCCAGGTCTTTGTTGGTGGCGGCCAGCAGGCGCACGTCCACGGGGATGTCCGCCGTGCCGCCCACCCTGCGGATGGTGCGTTCCTGCACCGCGCGCAGCAGTTTGACCTGCATGGGCAGCGACATTTCGCCCACCTCGTCGAGGAACAGGGTGCCCCCTTCCGCCGCCTCGAACAGCCCCTTGCGCTGACGCACCGCGCCGGAAAAGGCCCCCTGCTCGTGGCCGAACAGTTCGCTTTCCAGCAATTCCTCGTTGAACGCCCCGCAGTTGATGGCCAGAAAGCGCGACTCCGACCGGCGGCTGAACAGGTGCATCATGCGCGCGGCCAGTTCCTTGCCGGTGCCTGTCTCGCCCAGGATCAGCACGGTAACGTCCGACGGAGCCACCTGGGCGATGGTGCGCTTCAGCGTCTGCATGCACGGCGCGGCCCCCAGCAGGGGCACGGGCAGCGACCGTTCGCGCAGTTGTTCGCGCAGGCGGGCCACCTCCTGCTTCAGGCGGCGCTTTTCCAGCGCCTTCTGCACCAGCGCCCGCGCCTCGTCCAGGTCGTAGGGCTTCGGCAGGTAGTGGTAGGCACCGGCGTGCATGGCCTCTACCGCCGTCTTCACCGTGGGGTAGCCGGTGACCACCACCACCTCGGTGTCCGGATGGCGCAGGCGCACCGCGCGCAACAGGTCCAGCCCGTCCATGCCCTGCATCATCAGGTCGGTGAGCACGAGGTCGAAGTCCGCCCCGGCCAGCAGTTCCAGCGCCTCCACGCCGTTGGCGGCGGTAAACGTCTCGTGCCCCTGCCGGGACAGCACCAGGGCCAGGTTGTCGCGGGCGATGGCCTCGTCGTCCACCACCAGGATGCGCGCCGGGCCGGGCGCGTCCGGTGATGGAAAGGACTGGACCTGCGGCGCGGAGGGGGCGGGAACAGCGGGCTTGGCCGTCCGTCCGGATGCGTCGTTCATGCCGCGTCTCCCGGAGATTCCGGCGCGCCCAGCGGCAGCCGGATGGTGAAACACGTGCCCGCGCCGAGGGTGCTTTCCACCCCGATGGTGCCGCCGTGCTTGCGGATGATGCCGAAGGCCACGGACAACCCGAGGCCGGTGCCCTTGCCTACTTCCTTCAGGGTAAAGAACGGGTCGAAGATGCGTCCCAGGTGTTCCGGCCCGATGCCGATGCCCGTGTCTGTCACGCGCAGCACCACCTGCTGCGCTGCCGCGTCGCGCTCGGCGGTAACGGTGATGGCTCCGGGGCGGGGGCAAAAGCCGTCCGGTGCATTCCCGTCCGGCACATTCCCGCTTGGCACATTCCCGCTTGGCAGATTCCCGCCCGGCGTGCCCCCGTCCGATGCTGCGCCGTCCTCCGGTGCGCCGCCGTCCCGTTCATGCGCGGCCTGTACGGCCTGAATGGCGTTTATGAGCAGGTTCAGCAGCACTTCCTGAAACCGCTGCACGTCCAGCGGCAGCACGATGTCGCCGGGCACGTCGGCGTCGATGGCGATGCACGCGGGCACCTCGCTGGCCACCAGCGCCACGCTGCGGCCCACCACGTCGCGCAGGGCCACGGGTTTCAGCGAAAACTCCGTCTCGCGTGAAAATTCCAGCAGTCCTTTCACGATGTCGCGCGAGCGGCGCACTTCCTGATGGATGTTCTCCAGCATGCGCCCGGCAAAGGCCGGGTTCAGCCCGGACGGGGCGACAGAAAGAGCGGGGGCAGCGGAGGTGGTTGCCATCCCCCCGGCTCCGTCCATCCCCCCGGTCTCGCCCGCAGCATAGCGCAACTCCTCGCGCAGTATCTGGCACGAGGTGGAGATGTTGTTCAGCGGGTTGTTCAACTGGTGCGCGATGCCCGATGTCAGCACCCCCAGCGAGGCCAGCTTTTTTTCCTGCACCAGCTGGTTCTGGCGGTGCTCCAGTTCCACCAGCATGTGGTTGAAGGCCTCCACCACGCCGCGCGTCTCGTCGCTGGTGGCGGGCAGGGGCAGCCGCTCCAGGCTGCCCTGCACGATCTGCCGGGCCGAACGCTCGATGACCGACAGCGCGCCCAGAATGCGCCGTCCGATGAGCCACGAGAAGAACGCCGCCAGCCCCACCATGGCCCCGATGGACAGCAGCAACTGGTGCTTCAGCGATCCCACGATGCCCAGAATGCGCTCGCGCTGGTAGGTGACGATCTGGCGGGCCTGCGCCACCAGCGCCTTGCCCTGTTCGCGCAGGTCTTCGCGCAGCGCGCCCCGCTCGCGTTCGCGCTGCTGGCCGGCAAGCTGCACCTCGCCAAGGCGGCTGAAGGTGTCGCGGTAGCCGTGCAGGTCGCGGCGCAGGATGCGCAGCCCGTCGCTGCCCCGCAGGTCCGTGCCCGACCGTCCGGATGGCCCGGATGGGCCGGATGGGCCGGATGGGCCTGGCTGGCCCGATGAACCAGACGGGCCGCCGCCGGGCTCGATGCGCTCGATGACATCCAGCGCCCGGCCGATGAACACCAGATTCTCGGCGTGGTCCTCCTCCATGGCATAGAGCAGGTAGTTCTTTTCGTAACGGCGGATTTCCAGGATGTCGTTGCTGAGGTCGTCCACCACCTCGGCCAGGGCCAGGGCATCCTCGATCTGCAGCAGGTAGTTGTACGACAGCCCGCCCAGCACCGAGAACCCCAGGATGGACACCGAGATGCCGAACAGCACCAGTTGCCGGATGTTGCCTTCGGCCAGACGGCGGATCAGGAACTGCATGGTCCGCCCCCTTCGCTGCCTGCTGCGTCGGCGGGCAGCAGGGCCACGGCCAGCGCGTCCTGCACCCGCGCGGCAAAGACCACCTGCGGCAGGCCGCCGGACCCGCGTGCGGCAAATTCCGCCAGCAGGCCGCGCGCCTCCGGCTCGTTGGCGGCGGGCAGCACCACGGTGCGCGCCCCGGCCCGCGCGGCGGCCAGCAGCTTTTCACGCACGCCGCTGACCGGCAGCACCCGGCCCGACAGCGACAATTCACCCGAAAGGGCCACGTCGGTCCGCGCCGGACGGCCCGACAGCAGCGAAACAAGGGCCACGCAGATGGTCAGCCCGGCAGAGGGGCCATCCTTGGCGATGCCCCCGGCGGGGATGTGGATGTGGATGTCCTGGGCGGGGTGGGCGGCCTGCCCTTCGACTGCCGAACCACCCGGCGAACCATCCGGAGCGGTCAGCCCGGACACACCCAGATGCTCTGCCTCGGCCCGGATGTGGCTGAGCGCGATGCGCGCCGATTCCTTCAGCACCTCGCCCAGCGAACCGGTAAGGATGAGCTGGCCGGAACCGGCCATGCGGGCCGCCTCCACGAACACGATCTCGCCGCCTGCCTCGGACCACACCAGCCCGGTGGCCGTGCCCACGCGGGGCACGCCGTGGGCCGCGTCGTGCCGGTAGCGCGGCGGCCCCAGCAGGAGGGCGGCCACGCCTTCGTCCACCAGCAGCGTGTTGGAAGGCGGGGCGTCTTCCTGCCTGGCGTGTGGCGGCAAAGCGCCCGGCGCAGGCGTGCCGGGGGCGACACCTGATGGCGCGCCCGCGCCCCCCGCATGCCCCCCAGCCTCCAGCCGCAGCCGGGCCAGCTTGCGGCACAGCCGGGCCAGCTCGCGTTCCAGCCCGCGCACGCCCGCCTCGCTGGTGTAGTCGTTGATGATCCGCGACAGGGCTTCCTGCGTCACCTGCGGGTAGGGCGCGGTCAGGCCGTGTTCGCGCAGTTGGCGGGGCAGCAGGAAACGCGTGGCGATATCCAGCTTGTCCGCCTCGGCGTAGCCGTGAAATTCCACCACCTCCATGCGGTCCAGCAGGGGGCCGCGCAGCCGCTCCACCCCGTTGGCCGTGGCGATGAACAGCACCTGCGAAAGGTCGAAGGGAATCTCCAGGTAGCGGTCCACGAAGCGGGCGTTCTGTTCCGGGTCCAGCACCTCCAGCAGGGCCATGGCCGGGTCGCCCTTGGCGTCCTGTCCCACCTTGTCGATCTCGTCCAGCATGAACACCGGGTTGCGCACCCCCGTGGCGCGCAGGGCCTGGATGATCCGCCCCGGCATGGCCCCCACGTAGGTGCGCCGGTGGCCGCGCAGTTCCGCCTCGTCGCGCAGGTCGGCCAGCGACATGCGGTAGAAGCGCCGCCCCAGCGCCTCGGCCAGAGCCCGGCCCACAGAGGTCTTGCCCACGCCGGGCGGTCCGGTGAAGCACAGCACCGGCGCGCGCGACGATAAGCCCTGCGTGCGGTCGGCCAGGGCATCGCGCACGGTGGCGCGCAGTTCGGCGATGTCGATGGGCTTGGAAAGATACTGCACCGCGCCGGTCTTCAGGGCCTGCACGGCGGTGTCCACCGTGGCGTAGCCGGTCACCACCACGATGCGCGTGTCCGGGGACACCCGCCGGGCCGCCTCGATGAGCTGCATGCCGTCCATGCGGTCCATCTTCAGGTCGGTGACGATGCAGTCGTAGCTGCGTTGCGCCAGGCGGGCCAAGGCTTCTTCGCCGTTGGCCGCCGTGTCCACCGTGTACCCTTCGCGGGCCAGCACGTGGGCCACGTTGTCGCGGGCGATGAGTTCATCGTCCACCACCAGCACGGCGGCGGGCTGGGTGGCGCACAGCACGCGCGCCGCCAGGTGTTCCAGCACCCGTTCGCGCACCTGGCCAAGGCCCGCGTGGCTGGCGTCGAACACCGCCGCCGCGCGCGCAAGGTCCAGACTGTCGCGGGTAAGGGCGTTCCACGGCAGGTCCAGCAGGCATTCCACGTAGTTGAGGGCGATGGCGTTTTCCGGCGCGGCTGCGTCGGTCTTTTCCATGCGGCCAATTTCCGCCTCCAGCACCTCGCGCACCGCAGCGGGCAGGTCCGCCGCCGCGCACTTGGCGCGCAGACCGGTGGGGTCTGCCTGTGCAGGCTGGCCCGCCGCGTCGGAGGGTTCCGGCGGAGTATCCCCGCCCTGCCGTCGAAAGAAAATCATGCGCACCTCCTCGCATTCCCTCTGCGCCTGCCGGACGGCATCGTTGCGAAGTGAAGCACCGTTGCATTTTGCATCAATGTGCTTTTTTTCACGAACCCGCACAAAACCGGCTTGTTATGCGGATTGGTAGCAGGTGGCGTTGCAAAGTGCAACACAACGAGCATGCCTGCCGCAGACCTCACTCCGAAATATACCGCAATAAAATCGGCGTATTATCCAAGTACAGGCATTCTGGCACGGTGCTTGTTTAAGGGTAAGCACACACAAACCGCGAGGAAGCAAAATGGGAACCATCCGCGAATCGATCGAGTCGGCATTTGTCGCAGTGGCCTTTGCGGAACGGAACCGGCCGGATGAGGCCGTGTGGCAACTGCGCGGCGGCGACGACGCCGTCCGCCAGACCGGGCAGGCCCGTCACACGGAGGCTGCCCAGCCTTCCGCATCCCCCGCGTCTCCCGCAACTGGTGCGCACGCCCGCACCGCAACCGCCGGGCAACGTCAGCGCCCGGTGTTGAGAGCCGAGTAGCATGCCTTTGTTCCATTGTTCACGGGCGGCCCGTTCCCTTCGCGCAGTCTGCCTCTCATCCGCCCGCATCTTTTTCGTGGAGGCCGCCCATGCCCGGTAGATGGTTTCGCCGTACCGCCCCTGGCGGTGACGCCGGGCAGGGCGACATCCGCATGCGTTCCACCTCTGCCGTGCGGATGGAGGAACGCCTGGCCGACTACGCCGAGGCCCTGGCCCTGGCAGAGGCAGGCGAGCAGTTGCTGGCCGGGGCGGTGATCCGCCGGGGCGAGACCCAGGTACGCCGCATTCTGGTGCTGGGGCACGGCTGCGGCCTGTCTTCACGCCTTGCCGGTTACGCGCTGAGCCTGGCCGGACGCATGGGCAGCGGCCTGCTGTTCCTGCACGTGGGCGATGCATCCCACGACGCATACCGCCGCGCGGCCTTTGAACGGCAGGCGCGGGCGGGGGCCCTTGAATGGGTGGAAGCGGCGCGGGCGCGGGGCGTGGCAGCCCTGCACGAGGTGCGCTTTTCCCCGGCCGGAAGGCCGGACCAAGCAGTGGAAGAAGCGGCGCGGGCCCATGGCCGCGTCGAGTTGATCCTGAGCGAACCGGAAGAGAGCGAACTGATGCGGGGCCGCACCGGCCTTGCGCTGTTCACGGTGGAATGAGGGCGACCGCCCTCGACAACCCCCGCCAACGGGGACAACGGGCCGTCACGCAGGCGGCGCCACCACACGGGAGTTAGCAATGGCAACGCAAACCGCACGCAAGCCCTGGGGCAAGATGGTCGTTTTCGGCATCCTGTCCGCCGCCCTGTACGCAGGGGTGTTCGCCTTCGCGGACACCATCGCCGCCCATTTCGCCCAGGGTTCATACTGGGCTGCCGGGCCCATCGCCACGGTCTTCCTGTTTTCGTACATACACGGTGAATTCACCGGCAGCCTGTGGAGCGTGCTGGGCATAGAAGCCACCCGCAAGACCGCCCGCCCGACGGAATCCGCCACCAAGCCCGCCACCGTCCGTCCGGCTGCGCGCCGCGCCACGCTGAACGCCTAGCCCACGCCGAAGGAGAGAACCATGGATATCCTTACCCTGGACCCCACCAAGTTCATCGACCTCACCGCATCAGGCGTCTGTTTCCTGTTCCTCGTCGGCTTCATCGGCGGGCTGGTCAGCGGGTTCATCGGCTCGGGCGGGGCCTTCGTGCTCACCCCCGGCATGATGAGCCTGGGCGTGCCCGGCACCGTGGCCGTGGCCAGCAACATGTGCCACAAGTTTCCCAAGGCGCTGGTGGGGGCCATCAAGCGCTTTCGCTACGGCCAGGTGGACGTGAAGCTGGGCCTGGTCATGGCGGCGTCTGCCGCCGTGGGCGTGCAGATCGGCATCCGCATCCAGCAGGTCATCCTTGAAAAATGGGGGCAGGTCGGGTCGGACCTGTACGTCAGCCTGTCCTTTGTGGCCGTGCTGGTGCTGGTGGGCGGCTACGTCATGCGCGACGCGCTGCGCTGCGCCCGCTGCGGCGGCGTGGAAACCACCGCGCCCCTGGCCCTGCGCCTGCAATCCATCGAGCTGCCGCCCATGATCACCTTCCGCCGCTCCGGCATCCGCATTTCGCTGTGGTTCACCCTGCCCGTGGGCTTCGCCACCGGCATGCTGGCCGCCACCATCGCCGTGGGCGGGTTCGTCGGCGTGCCCGGCATGATCTACGTCATGGGCGTGCCCGGCCTGATGGCCTCGGCCACCGAACTGGTCATCGCCTTCGTCATGGGTCTTGGCGGGTCCATCAACTGGGCCATGCACGGCATGGTGGACATCCGCCTGGTGCTGATCATCCTTGGCGGTTCGCTGCTGGGCGTGCAGCTGGGGGCCATCGGCACCACCTACGTGCGTGAGCACATGATCAAGATGGTCATGGCCGTCATCATGCTCATCGTGGCCGTGAGCCGGGGCATTGCCCTGCCGCGCTACCTGGTGAAGCTGGGCCTGATGGACATGTCGCCCGAACTGCTCGACGTGCTGGGCAAGATCAGCTTTGCATCCATGTGTCTGGCCCTGCTGACCGGCGCGGTGATCATTCTCGGCAGCATGTGGAAGGGCCGCATTGCCGCGAGGGAGGAGGCGCATGGGCAGGCTTGAGCGTCTGCTGGTGCCCGTCACCGGCGATGAGCATTCCCTGTACGCGCTGGACCAGATCCTGGAGTTCGCCGCCACCCGCAAGTGCCGGGTGGCGGTACTCTCCGTGGTGCCGCCCTACACGGGCGACCTTGGCTCCAGCGCGCTTGCGGACCTGAAGCGGCTGCTGCGCCAGCCCGGCGAAATGGCTCTGGCCCGTGCGCTGGAGATGGCCAACGCGCGCGGCATGGACATCGACTGCCTGTGCGAGGAAGGCGAGCCCTTTGAGGTCATCGTGGACACGGCCCGCAGGCTGAAGGCCGACCTCATCGCCATGGGCGTGGCCGACCGGTCCGCCCTGGGGCGGCTGGTGCGCGGCAACGTGCCCCTGCGCACCATCGGCCACAGCGAGCGCGACGTGCTGCTGGTGCCGCAGGGCGCGGTGCTGGGATTCGGCTCCATCCTGCTGGCCACGGACGGTTCGCGCTACTGCACGTATGCCGCCGTCACCGCGCTGCAACTGGCGCGCGAGCATGACGCCGACCTGCACGTGCTGTACGTGGCCGACCTGGCCTTTCCCGATTCTGCGGAAGGGCTGCTGGCAGCGGACATGGAAGTGGAGCACGGCAGGGCCGTGGTGGAAGCCATCGCGGCGCGGGCCGCGCAGGAAGGGGTGCGGGCGCGCGGCCACGTGGCCCAGGGCGAGGCGGCGGAACGCATCCTGGCCACGGCAAAGCGGCTGGGCGCGGAGTGCCTGTTCATCGCCTCGCACGGCAAGGGAGGCCTTGCCCGGCTGCTGCTGGGCAGCGTGGCCGAAGAGGTGGTGGCCAGTTCGCATATTCCCGTTTACGTGGCCGTACGGGACCGGCTGCGGCGCTAGGCGCAGCGGCGACCGTCCGCCGGGCATGCGCCGTAATCGGCGCAAGACGTCTTCAGATTTTGATCAGGCGACCCCCTGCCAACTTCAAAAGGCAGGGGATAAGGGCCACACGACCGGGCATGGCACGCCCGTCGTGCGGCCCTTGTATGTTTGGCCTTTGTCCGGTGCGGTGAAGAAGCGTGCAGCCATGGTGAATGTCCGAATGGTGAATGTCCGAACGGCTAGCCGGATGCCTGCGCCGATTCGGGCTCGGTTGCGGCGTCCGAAACATCGGCGCATGCCTGCTCCGGACCGTGGCCGGGACTTTCGGCGGGCGTGCTCACCAACTGGTCGCGGCGCAGCAGGGCCGGGAACAGACGCATCCACAGCAGGGCCACCACAATGGTGCCCACCCCGCCCAGCACCACCGAGCCCGTTGCGCCAAACCACGCGGCAGTGACCCCGGATTCGAATTCGCCAAGCTGGTTGGACGTGCCGATGAACACGGAATTCACCGCACCCACGCGACCGCGCATGGCGTCCGGCGTTTCCAGCTGCACCAGGGTCTGACGCACCACCACGCTGATCATGTCGCACGCCCCCAGCATGGCCAGGGCAGCCATGGACAGGGGAAAACTGCGCGACAGCCCGAAGGTGATGGTGGCCACGCCAAAGCCCACCACCCCGGCAAACAGCCGCCGCCCCACCCGCCGCCGCATGGGCACGCGGGCCAGGTACACCGACATGCATAGTGCGCCCACCGCCGGGGATGCGCGCAGCAGGCCGAGGCCCCACGGCCCGGTGTGCAGGATGTCGCTGGCGTAGATGGGCAGCAGGGCCGTGGCCCCGCCCAGCAGCACGGAAAAGAGATCCAGCGAGATGGCCCCCAGAATGACCGGGTTGCGCCGCACGTAGTCGATGCCCCCGAACAGCGAACGCAGGGTCATGGGCTCGCGCTTCGTGGTCGTGGCCGGGCGGCGCACCAGCAGGATGGCCACGCACGCGGTCAGGAACGCCGCGCCGCACACCCCGTAGCCCACCTGTGCCCCGGCTGCGCACAAAAAGCCGCCCAGCGCAGGCCCGGCGATGATGGATGCCTGGCGCAGCCCCGCGCCAAAGGCCAGCACGCGCGGCAGCACCATCACCGGCACCAGGCCGGGCAGCAGGGCATTCATGGCGGGCTGCTCGAAGGCGCGGGCAGCGCCGGTCAGAAAGGCCCCGGCAAACACCCCCGTGGGCGTCAGGCTGCCGGTGGCGCTGCCCACGGCCAGAGCCATGGCCATCAACCCTTCGGCCAATTGGCAGCAGAAGGCGATGCGCCGCCGGTCATAGCGGTCGGCCACGCCGCCCACCACCAGGGTGAGCAGCAGTTGCGGGGTGAACTGCGCCAGCCCAACCAGGCCAAGGTGCATGGCGCTGCCGGTCATGGCGTAGATCTGCCACCCGATGACCACGGCCAGCATGTTGTAGGCCAGGTACGAGCCGCACTGGCTGATCCAGAAGCGTGGCAGCGAGGGAATGCGGGTCACCTCGCGGAACGAGCCGCCGCCTTGCGGGCCAGTCGGAACGGACGGGCCAGGCTGAACTGGCGGGCCTGACGATGAGGACGCGGGGGAAGCCGGGGACGGCGAAACGGGTGCGGGTGTGGGCATGGAAAAACCCGAAGGTGGCAAAGTGTGTCGAAGCCGGGCATGGACGCCCATGCCGTGGGATAGGGACGGACGGGCCAGACTGAACAGACGGACCGGTCGAGATCATCGCGGGCGGGCAGGCCGGGAACGGGTGTGCGCCGGTCGTCACCGCCTCATTGAGCGGACGGGCAGTTCGGTATACGCCTCTGCCGGGTCATGGCAAGCAGGCAAGAAGACCTTGTGCGGCAAGGCGCTTGAAACGAAAACACCGGGCAATGCCCGGTGAGGATGTGCGCTCGGCTGACATATGCAGCCGCCCGCAGGCGCGGGCAGGCACGGAAAGCGGCTAGACGCTGGCTTGCAGCAACAGGCCGGGGGCGAGGGGGCTTGCGGCATCCGCCGCCGCGCCGGAGGGGCCGTACCCGGCGGCAAGACCGCCCGTGCGGGTTCCGACACCGGAGAGCCCGGAGAGTGAAGACAGCGCACCGGACAGCAGGTCCGACATGGAACCGGCGGTGGCGGTTCCGCCAGCCTGGCTTGCCGCAGGCATGGTGGCGGCAGCATCGGGGACGACGCCGGTTTTCGCGGCGTCTTCCGTTCCCAGCTTGCGCAGCGTGTCCAGCAGCGACTTCATGGCATCAGCCCCGCTGTCACTCGCTCCGTCCGACGCCTGCTGCACCAGCGTGGCCTTGGCGGCCTCGGCGCCTTGCACTGCGTCGTCGGCAAGGTTGCCCGCGCCCGCCACCATGAACCGCTCGGAAAGGCCGTTGTCGAAGTAGTCGTTGAGCGCGTCGTTGAGCCCGCCGCCATTGAGCTGCGCCATGAACGCATCGCCCGATGTCGTGCCGAACTGCCGGTCCACGAAGCGCAGGGCGTTCAGCAGCCCTTCGCCCAGCGAATCCTCGGTGACAGGACCGTCGCCGACGCTCTTGTACACGATGCCCATGACGGCGGTGGCCGCCGCATCGCCGAACGTGTCGGCCACCCAACGCACGCTGCCGGACAACGCACCGGAAAGGGCATTGCGTTCGGCGTCGGTTGGCGCGGTGGACGCCGCGCCCGTGGCGGCATCCGCAGTCGTGCCCGTAGCGGTCGTGCCCGTGCCCGTCGTAGTGATTGCGGCAGGCACAACCGATGCCCGCCGCACGATGTCCGCGCCGAACACGTCGGCGGTCTTGTCCGGCGAAAGACCCGAAGCCTGCGTGCCCGCCCCTGTCCGCGTCCCTGCCCCGACAGGCGTGCCCAGCAACGCGCCCAGCCCTTCCCCGTACGGAGAAAGGCCGTTCCGCGCGTGCAGCGCGCCAAGGGACAGGTTCAGGCTCATGCGGTGCTCCCGGGGGCGTGGCACACCCCGCTGATCGTCTTTTCGGCAGCACCGGGCAGCAGATTAGGGGGGAGTTGAAAAATTCCCGGCGCGACCTTCCCTACGCACCCACGAACGCCAGCAACGGCGCATGGTCGCCGCCGTCGGCGGCGCGCAGGGCTGCAATGTACTCGGTACGCCGCGCCGAATCGGCTTGCAGGTTCACGCCGGTGGCCCAGTCGATGGGCGGCGCATCAAAATATTGCTTCAGGTACTCGTCCGCCGCGATGCGCGCGTGGCGACCGTTGCCGTTGGGAAAGGGATGGATCTGCACCAGGCGGTGGTGGAAGCGGGCCGCGGCTTCTTTGGGGGGCCAGGTGGCGTTTTCCGCCCAGAAACGCGCGTCGTCGCACAGCGCCTGCAACTGCACGGCCACCTGCGACGGCGCTACGCCGATGTTCTTTTCGGTCAGCCGAAACCGGCCCGCCCAGCGCCACACGTCGCCGAACAGCTTGTCGTGCAGCAGGCACAGCACATTCCGGGTCAGGATGTCGCGGTTGCGAGTGCGCGCCAGCCACGCAAGGCCCTGCTGGATGTTGGCCTGTTCCAGTTCATCCAGTTGGCCACGCGTGGCGACGTGCCTGTGCTTCAGCCCGCGCGCCTCGTCGGGATCGAGGGGCGTCGCGCCTTCGGGATCAGCGGGGGCGGGAAGCATCAGCGGTCCTCCCAGAAATCCGGGGGCGGGTTGCGCAGCAGGTCATCGGTCATTCTCGCTATTTCCTCCTGCAACCGTTCCGGCGGCAGGGTCTGCTGCTCCAGCGCCATGTGCCCGCTGGCCCGCAGCACCAGCGCCTCGGCCTTTGCGCGCGCCTGCCGTCGTAAGACATCCTTCACCCGTCCGTTTTCCGCCTGCGCGTTTTCCTCCGGCGCGTCTTCCGCCTGTGCATGCGGCACGATGGCGTAGACGAAGCGGCAGCCCAGGGCCTGGGCCACCTTTTCCATCTGGCGCAGGGTGATCGCCCCTTCCGGCTCGTTGCGTTCGTGCTGGTACACGGCAGCATTGGTTACCCCAAGGCGTCGGGCCAACTGCGCTCCCGACATGCCCAGCGCCTTGCGTACCGCCGCAATCCAGCCCCCCTTGGGCACGGACACCCCGGAGACTTTGCCAGCCGCCGCATCCACCAGCCGGGCCTGCTGCGCGCGAATCGTATCCCTGACACTCATAGGTAGCTATCCCTATCTTTATTGATTTTGAAAGATAGTAATACATACTTTTTAATATGCCAAGAAGGTAGTTATACCTATCTAACGCTCTGCCCCTGCATCGTCGCCCGCCATCCCCCTTCTCGGTTATGCCCGCCCGCACGCCTGCTTCCCACGATCCCGTCCGGCACATCGCCTCCGGCACGCCGCCCGCAATGCCGCGTCATGCCTGCATCCCCACGCCATTTTACAATGATGTCAAGCGGAGGGCTTTTCATTGACCCCCCCCGCGTATCTGCTATGCCTAGGATTGCCCCGACCTGTTTCCCCTGCCGGACCCTGGTCCGGCTTCACACGCGCCACCCGACGCGGCACTTACAGACACACCACGGCCTTGCGGGGCCGGCCGGGCCGCGACCCGGGCGCAAAGCACCACTTGCAGGAGGTGCCACATGGATTTTCCCGTTTTCAATTGCAAGAACGGCGATGATGTCATCAGGGCGGTCAAGGAATACAACGTCAGCTTCATCCAGTTCTGGTTCGTGGACATTCTGGGCAACCTGAAAAGCTTTCAGGTAACCCCCAGCGAACTGGAAGCCGCCTTCGAGGAAGGCATGGGCTTTGACGGCTCGTCCATCCTGGGCTTCACCCGCATCGAGGAAAGCGACATGGTGGCCTTTCCCGACGCCACCACCTTCCAGATCTGCGCCTGGCGGCCCCTGGAGCGCCCCGTGGCGCGCATGTTCTGCGACGTGCGCAACCCCGACGGCACCCCCTACGAGGGCGACCCCCGCTACATCCTGCGCAAGCTGACCGAAAAGGCCGCGCAAAAGGGCTACACCTACTACGTGGGGCCGGAACTGGAATTTTTCCTGTTCGCCAGTTCGCAGTGCCCGCAGCCCATCGATGCGGGCGGCTACTTCGACGCCCCGCCGCTGGACCTTGGCAACGACGTGCGGCGCGACATCATTTTCGCGTTGCAGCGCATGGGCATTCCCGTGGAATATTCGCACCACGAGGTGGCCCCCTCGCAGCACGAAATCGACCTGCGCTACAACGAGGCCATGAAGATGGCCGACGTGGTCATGACCTACAAGGTCGTGGTGAAGGAGATGGCCCGCAAGCACGGGGTGTACGCCACCTTCATGCCCAAGCCCATCTTCGGCCAGAACGGCAGCGGCATGCACGTGCATCAGTCGCTGTTCCGCAACGGCCGCAACGCCTTCTTCGACCCCAACGACCCGCACCACCTTTCGGGCGAATGCCGCTCGTACATCGCGGGCCTGCTGAAGCACGCGCGCGAGTTCTGCTGCGTCACCAACCAGTGGATCAACTCGTACAAGCGCCTGGTGCCCGGCTACGAAGCCCCGGTGTACCTGGCCTGGGCGCAGCGCAACCGTTCGGCCCTCATCCGCGTGCCCATGTACAAGCCCGGCAAGGAAGCGGCCACCCGCATCGAACTGCGCAGCCCCGACCCGGCCTGCAACCCGTACCTGGCCTTCTCGGTGATGCTGGCCGCCGGGCTTGAAGGCATCGAAAAGGGCTACGAACTGCCCAAGGCCGTGGAAGCCAACATCTTCCACATGGGCGAGGAAGACCTGACCAAGCACGGCATCGGATCCCTGCCCGGCTCGCTGTACGAGGCGGCCATGGAACTGAAGGGCAGCACCCTGATGCAGGAAGTGCTGGGCGAACACACCCACGCCAACCTGGTGGGCAACAAACTCATCGAATGGGACGACTACCGCACCCACGTCTCCGAGTTCGAACTGAAGCGCTACCTGCCCGTGCTGTAGCACCCGCGCCCGATACGCCCCCGAAAACATGAGGCGCCGCGACCAGATGGTCGTGGCGCCTTTTGTTTTGGTAAAACCGGGGGAAGGAACCTTTTAAAAAAGGTTCCTTCCCCCGGACCCCCAACCTCCCAACCTTTTCAGTTGGTCCGTTGGGCAATCGCACAGCGTGATCAACCTCCCACCTCCCCAAACCTTAACAAAAAGTTTAGGGGGGAGGGGTCCGGGGAGGGAGACCCTTTTTAAAGGGTCCCCTCCCCGGTTTGCTTTTCCAAAATCTCAATCCTGTTTGCGCCCGCGCCCCACGGAAACCAGCACACCCAGGCACGAGAACACGGCGGCCACGGCAAGGCCGGTGCGGGTGGCGGACAGGAATTCGGGCAGCACGGCGGGGGTAATGGCGGCCTCGCCCAGGTGCAGGGCGAAGATGAGCGAGACGGCGGTCATGCTGCACGCCATGCCCAGGGTGCGCATGGCCCCCACCATGCCGGAGGCCACGCCGAAGTGGGCCTTGTCCACGCTGCTCATGATGGCCACGGAGTTGGCGGTGACGAAGATGCCGAACCCGATGCCGATGCACACCAGTTCCGCCGCCAGCAGCCACACGGGCATGCCCGGCGATATTGTGGTCATGGCCAGCAGCAGCCCGGCGGCGCTGCACAGCATGCCCACCGTGGCCACGCGGCCCGGATCGATCCTGTCGGACAGGCGGCCCGACAGCGGCGCGGTAAGCACCTGCATCACCGGCTGGATGAGCAGGATCAGCCCGGCCTCGCGCGGGGGCAGGCCCTTGGCGTATTGCAGGAACAGGCTGAACAGGAAGGTTACCCCGAACACGGCGGCGTAGTTGCCGAAGGCGGCAAGGCAGCTCAGGGAAAAGAACCGATTGTGCAGCAGCAGGTTCACGTTCAGCAGGGGGCTTTTGCTGCGCTCTTCCACCTTCAGGAACAGCACCAGACCCACCAGGCCCGCGGCCATCAGCACCGGCCCCAGCGGCACGGAGGTGGCGCGTGCCGCCCCGGTCATGACCATGCACACCGACACCGCATAGACGATGCTGCCGGGCCAGTCCATGTGCGCGCCCTTGTCCGCACCGGGCTGCGGGCGCATGCGCCACAGGCACATGGCCGTAGCCGCAAGGCCGGGGGGCACCACCATCAGGAATACGCTACGCCAGCCGAAGTGGTCCGTGGTATAGCCGCCCAGCACCGGGCCGATGGACAGCCCGGCATAGGTGAACGCGGAAACGATGCCGATGACCCGGCCCCGCAGTTCCGGCGGGTAGGCCACCGCCACCAGCGCCAGGCTGCCGGACAGCATCATGGCCGCGCCGATGCCCTGCCCGAAACGCAGGGCCATGACCAGCTCCACCGACGGGGCCAGCCCCACCAGCAGGGTAAGCCCGGTGAACACGGCAAGGCCGGGCAGCAGCACCCGGCGCTGCCCCACGATGTCGCCAAGCCGCCCGCAGGCCAGCATGCTCATGGCCAGGGCCAGGGCGTACAGTTGCTCCACAAGGCCCAACTGCACGGCGGACGCGCCAAGGTCGCGTCCCAGCGAGGGCAGGGCCACCCCAACGGCAGTGAGCATGAACGGCACCATGAACTGGGCGATGCACACGGTGGCCAGCACCATGCGCGGCGATCCGGCATCTCCCAGCCGTACCGGCGTGAACTGCATTGCGATACCTCGCGGAAAAACGATGGCCGCGCCGCCCGTCCCCGCACGGCGCAAGTCCGGTGCAAGGGCGGGCGGCGCGCGGCGAAACGGAACGATGCGGGGTGAAGGTCAGTACCTACGACCGGGCCGCGCCGGTGTCCACCCCGGCGGCAGCAGCGCTGTCATTGGTGAGCATGGCCCGCTTGGCCTGTCCGGATCATCCGACCCCGCTGGCCCGTCTGCCAGGCTGTTCAGGCGGGGCATACGGGGTCACCCGGTCTCATCGGCCTGCCCGGCCTGCCCAATCTGTCAGGCCTGCCCGGTCTGTCCGGCCTGCTCCACAAGCAACGCACCCAGCTCGCGCGCGCGGGCACAGTCCTGCGGAAAGACCTCTTCGCGCCGCTTGGCCTTGGCAACCGGGTCCCAACTGGTGGAGACATACTTGGAGTAGTCGTCGAACTGGAAGGTGTCCGAGCACAGGAACAGCTCGCAACTGCCGAAGATCCTGCGGGTGACCGCCCAGGTGGCCTTTACCGCGCGGTCCATGTGGTAGTCGGCCATCTTATCTTCGGGGATGTTCATGGTGTACACCAGCCCCGTGGGCAGCGGACGCGGAAACAGCGGCTGGTAGCCCGGCGTGTAGGACAGGTACGGGAACAGCAGCCGTTCCAGGAACGAGCGCATCTCGCCGGTTTCAGTGTAGAAATAGATGGGCGAACCCAGCAGCAGCACGTCCGCTGCGGCCACGCGCTCCAGAATGGGCGTCAGGCCGTCCTTCACCGCGCAATGACCGTAGCTCTTGCCGCCGATCTTCTTGCAGGCAAAACAACTGATGCAACCCTTGTAGTCGTGCTCGTACAGATGCACCAGTTCGGTGGTGGGGGTGCGGCCCGCCTGCGCGGCCCGTTCCGCCGCGCCCTCAAGGGCATTCTGGAGCAGGGTGGCGGTGTTCCATTTCTTGCGCGGGCTGCCGTTGATGGCGATGATGTTCATGGCGCTCCTGCCCCACGGGCGGTTGCGGGTTGCGAAAGGGCCATGATGCCCGCTGGTGGGGAAAAGGCAAGAACTGTCCGCGAGGGTAGATAGTACCCTTTGGGGAACCATGCCGGGCGACCCAAAAGCGCAGCGCGCACCCCGGCAAGGGCCAGCAGGTGAGCGCCGCGCGGGTGCAGCAAGGGTCATGCAGCCTGACGGACAATGCCGTTATGCATTTGAAGCGCCGTTCGCTTCGCGCCCTTCGGGTCGGACGCCAACGGGCGAAAAGACCATTCGGAGTTACTTCAGCGCCTTTTGCAGGTCATACGCCAACTCCACAATATCCTCGCCCACGCGCAGGGTTTCGGCGATGCCGCGCGAATACATGAACTGCGGGCCATGCACATGCACCAGAATGTCCAGATCCTGCACGAAGCGCAGTTGCCGGGCCGCGTCGTCGGACTCGCCGCGCGCCTCTGCGGCCACGGCGGCCTCGATGCGGGCGCGCAGGCGGTCGCGTTCGCCCTCGCGCAGCATGGCCAGCAGGCCTGCCAGCACGCGGTCCAGTTCCGGGTCACGCACGGTGTCGCCATTGGTCACGGTGGCCCCGGAGGTGGTTGCGGTTTCCATATCGTGTTCTCCCATGGCGCTACCCCCTGCGGTAGTCCGCCGTATCGATGTGCATGCGTTTCAGGATCTTCTGCAGGGTGAACCGTTCCACCCCGCTCAGGCGCGCGGCCTCGGAAATGTTGCCGTGGGTGTGTTCCAGCAGCCGGTGTACGTAGCTGCGGGTAAATTCGTCCACGGCCACCTGCTTGGCGTCCTTGTAGGGCGAAAAACCCGCCCCGCATTCCGGCTCTGCGTCCCCGCCGTGTTCCATGCGGTGGATGAAGGCCCCCTCGATGCGTTCGCCGGGGCAGAACACGGCCACGCGCCGCACCAGGTTCAGCAGTTCGCGCACGTTGCCCGGCCACGGGCGGCACGAAAGGTAGGACAGCGCCTCGTTGGAGAATTCCTTTTCCGGCACGCCCAGTTCGTTGCACACCCGGAACAGGAAGTGGGAGGCGATGTGGGGAATGTCCTCGATGCGCTCGCCTAGCGGGGGCACGTTGATGGTCAGCACGTTGAGCCGGAAGTACAGGTCCTCCCGAAAGCTGCCGTCGGCGATCTTGGCTTCCAGGTTGCGGTTGGTGGAGGCCACCATGCGCACGTTGACCCGCTGGGCCTCGTTGGTGCCCACGGGGCGCACCTCGCCCTCCTGGATGACCCGCAACAGCTTGCTCTGCACAGAGGCCGGAATGTCCCCGATTTCGTCCAGCAGGATGGTGCCCTTGTCCGCCGCCATGAACAGGCCCTTGCGGTTCCTGTCCGCGCCGGTAAAGGCCCCCTTCACATGGCCGAACAGCTCGCTTTCCAGCAGCGCGTCCGGGATGGCCGGGCAGTTGACCAGGATGAACGGGCCGTCGGCCCGCTGGCTCAGCGACTGCACGGCGCGGGCCACCAGTTCCTTGCCGGTGCCCGATTCGCCCCGGATGAGCACCGTGTAATCCGACGCGGCCACCGCCGCGATGGACTTGCGCAGCCGCTGCATGGCTGGACTCTTGCCGATGAGCATGGGGCCAAGGTCGCCGTCGGCGGCCTTCTGGCGCAGGCGGCTGTTTTCGCGCAGCAGCACGCCGCGCTCCATGGCCTTGCCCACCACGCGGAACAGGTGTTCCTGGTCGATGGGCTTGGTCAGAAAGTCGTAGGCCCCCTGCTTCAGCGCGGCCACCGCCGTTTCCACCGAGCCGAAGGCGGTAAGCATGATCACCGTCAGCGCGGGGTCCTGGGCCAGGGCCTCCTTCATCAGGGTCTGGCCGGACAGGCCGGGCATGCGCAGGTCGGTGATCAACACGGAATATTCACCATGGACCAGCGCGGAAAGGGCTTCCTCACCGCTGCACCGCACGTCGAAGGTCCAGTCCGGAAACTGGGTGGACAGCAGGCGCGCCAGGCCCACGGCAAACACGCGCTCGTCGTCCACCACCAGCACGCTGCCGCAGCACGGGGTTGATGCGGGGCTCATGCGCGGTCTCCTTCGGGGTTGGCCGGGTTTCCGCACGTGGCGTCGTCTCCGGCGTCGGCGTCCCGGACTTCGGAAGCTTCGGGCACGGCGGGCGCGACTGGCGCGACTGGCGCAACGGGCAGGGTGATGACAAAGGTGGTCCCGCCGTCGCCGGTCACCTCCACCATGCCGCCCAGGTCGCGCAGCAGTTCATGCACCACGGTCAGGCCAAGGCCGGTGCCCTTGCCGATTTCCTTGGTGGTGAAGAACGGGTCGAAGATCTGGGTCATGTTTTCCTGCGGGATGCCGAGGCCGTTGTCGGACACGGTCAGGCGCACGTAGCCCTCTGCTTCACCAGCCCCGCCAGTTCCGTTGATTTCGTTAATTCCGCCGCTTCCACCATCCGGCCCGGTGTCCGCAGCCCCCACCCGCTCGGTACGTACCCGAATGCGCCCCTTGCCCTGGGGCATGGCGTCGATGGCGTTGACCAGCAGGTTGGTCAAGATCTGCTCCAGCGAGGTGGTGTCCGCCGCCACGCGGGGCAACCCGTGCGCCAGGTCCAGTTCGATGTCCGCGCCCGCGCTTTCCAACTGCACGCGGAATATCTGGGCCATGTCGCGCAGCACGGCGTTCAGGTCCGACGGCCCGGTCAGGGTGCGGTTGGCGCGGGCCAGCCCCAGCAGATCCTGCAACACCAGCCGGGCCTTCTGGGTATGCTGCACGATGACCTCCAGGTCTTCCTGAGCCTGCGGGTCCTTCTGGGTCTTTTGCAGCAACTGGGCATAGCAGTTGATGACCCCCAGGGGGTTGTTGATCTCGTGGGCAAGGCCCGCCGCCAGCTGGCCCAGCGCGGCCAGCTTCTCGCTTTGCTGCATCTGGGCGCGCACGCGCCGCTCCAGCGTGGTGTCGCGCAGGTAGACCACGGCGCGGCCCATGTCGCCGCCGTCGCGCAGGGGGTACACGCTTACGGCCATCACGCGCGGCCCCGGCAGTTCCAGTTCAAGGTTCGATGGATCGCGCCCGGCAATGGCCGCCGCAAGGTCGCCGTCGGCCAGGGCCTTTGCGGAAATGGACCCCAGCCACGTGCCGATGCGCGCACCGGGCCGCACCCCGTCCGCCAGCGCCCGGGCCGAGGTGTTGGCCAGCACCACCGTGCCGCCTTCCTCCACCAGCAGCACCGGGTCGGAAATGCCCTCGAAGATGAGCTCCAGCAGGCGGTTCTGGCGCAGCAGGGCATCAATGGCGTCCAGGTTCTCTATGGCGATGCCAAGCTGCTGGCCAAGGGCCAGCAGCACTTCCGGCGTCAGGTCCGGCGTGCCGCCGTTCTCCCAGTACAGGGCCATCAGTCCCCGGCTGAAGTCGGACGTGCTCACCGGCACCAGCACCCGACCCGACTCCACCCGTACCTGGCGGGCGTTCACCACGCTCAGCCAGTCGTCGGGCATGCGGTTGGCGTCGTCGGGGCCGGGGGGAGTGGGCCAGGCATACTGTTCGCGGCCCATGGGCGCGCACAGATAGGTGGCCCGGCTGGCCCCGAAGCGGGCGGCAATGCGCGGCAGCGCGCCCTTCAGCAGTTCCGCGTGGCTCTGGCTGCTGTTCAGGTCACCCAAAAGGTCCACGAACAGCTCCACGTCGGTGCGGTGTTCCGCCGCTTCCAGGCTGAGGTCCTCGGTGCGCTCACGCACCTTGTCCTCCAGGTTGGCGGCGTAGTCCTCCAGCTTCACGCGGGCCTCGCGCAGGTGCGCGGCAAACGCGCCAAAGGCCTCCATGAGCGAGTTGATCTCGTCGCCCTCGTCCAGCCGGTTCAGGATGCTCCGGTCGCCGGGGCTCTGGAAGTTCTGGCGGAAGATGCCGGTCAGGCGGCGCAGGTTGGCCACCACCAGCCGGTTGAAAAAAATGATGATCAGCAGGAACACCCCGGCGGCGGCGGCGTAGAACGAACTGCCGAACAGGGTGATGGCCTCGCGCACCTGCTGCACGCTTCTGTCCACGGGCATGCCCACAAAGTCCATGCCTGCAAGGTCTCCGGCCTTATGGCCGAAGCCGCGCACGGCCCCGTAACGGTCCAGCAGCACGCGGGGCGCGTCCGAAGGATCGCCGTGGCAGTACATGCAGTCGGCCTCGAAATACACGGGCCGGGCCAGGATGTAGTGCTCCACCCCGTCGATGACCCGGTAGCCGCGCAGGGTTCTGAGGTCGCCATCGTTGCGGAAGCCGGTGATGAGCTCGCGCTCCAGTTCGTTGGCCTGGGAGTCTGGGTTGCGCGGCGTCACGGACACCCGGCGGTACAGGTACTGGTCGCGCTGGGCGTTCAGCTCCACGAACACCTTGCGGGTGACAAAGGAGGTGCTCATGGCCTCCAGCAGAAAGTCCTCGTCCGGGATGTGCCCGCGCACCGAGGGGCGCAAGGTGTCGCGCACATACTGCTGCAGGGACGAGACGTGCGAGAACACCAGTTCCGCCTTGGCCTCGGCCTCGATGTGCAGCATCTCGCGCAGGTGCAGGTTGAGCGAAAAAAGAAACACCCCCCCCAGCAGCAGGAAGATGCACGCAAGGCCCAGAAGGAACTTGTGCTGGATCTTGCCGTGGAGGGGATGCGACATGCGGTGTTCCGATGCTCCCGCCGCGCTCCTGTCCGCCTGCCTGACTTTCTGACAGGCGGACGCGGAACGCGGCGGGAGAGGGGATGGCGGTTAGGCTGCGCCGTGAGCGGCGGGGAAGAAGACGGCGCTCACCCAGTAGAGCACCACCAGGGAAATCACCCCGATGGTCAGGCTCCAGGCGATGAGCTTCTTCTCCACGGGCAGAAGCGGCTCGTACTCCATCTTCTGCATTTCTTCGGCAATCTTGTTTTCTTCAAGCTGCATGGTCAAGCTCCTTGTGCGTATGCCGCGCCGAGCGCGGCGCAACGGTGCGGAATCGTTCGTTCAGGCTGCCTTGCTGGTTGCCTTGAGGCCTGTCGCCTTTAAGAGACCACGGGCGGCATGACGCCATGGAAGAACAGCCACGAGATGAACAGGCCGATCCAGATGATGAACCCGAACAGGCACACCACGTACACGGCGGCCAGGCGGCCAATACCTTCTGCCCACAGCTTCTTGAAGTTGGACACGAGGCCGATGGTGAAGAAGGTCATCAGGAAGAACAGGCCGCGGAAGGTGTTGGTGCCCGCAATAGTGGCCTTGCCGAACTTCAGCAGTTCCGGCCCGCTGGCGCACAGGGCCAGCATGATCAGGAAGGTGATCACGTAACCCAGCACGAAGCGGGGGAAACGGTCGAGCACTTCGCTGAACTTCATGCGTTCGCCCGGCTTGCGGTCGATGAACGCGCTCCACACCATGGCCAGGATGAACGACCAGATGCCGATGAACACGTCGATGAAGATCTTGATGGTGGTGGCGGCCATGGTGATCCAGCCTTCCTGATACTGCACGCCGGTATCGGCCAGCAGCTTGGCGCGGATCAGGGCGTCGGTGATGGCGCCGGAAGCGATGGCGCCGCCGTCGCTCTTGACGGCCAGGCCCATCCAGGCGCCGGCCACCATGGGTTCGGACGACAGGCCCCACTGCGCCACGAAGGGCAGGATGAGCATTTCGATGCAGGTGAACACGACGACCAGCGACGACACCATGATGGGCACCACGGGGCGGGCGCGGGTGGCGCCGCCAGTGGCGATGGCCGCGGACACGCCGCAGATGGAAATGCCGGAGGCCAGCGGGGCCGACCATTCACGGCTGAACTTGAAGTGCTTTCTGGCCACGTAGTACACGAGGGCCCAGTAGATCAGGTAGGCTTCGACGATGGCGCACAGGCCTCGGAAGATGACCGAAGAGGCCAGACCCAGGGCGTCCACGGCCTTCACGCCCAGTTCGGCGCCCAGGATGACGATGGCGATCTTGATGTACATTTCCGGGCGCAGGGCTTCCTTCAGCTCGGCGGCAAGGCCGGGGGTGAAGTTGCCGATGATGATGCCCAGCACCAGCGCGATGATGAAGCCCGCCTCGCCGGTCAGGCCCATGGCCCACGGAATGCCCAGCTTGGCCACCTGGTCGGGGGTGGCGGCCACCACGGCATAGTGACCGGCAGCGTAGCAGCCCGCACTGACGAAAAAGACCACGGTGAACGACTTGATGAACTTGGGCACGTCCCCGCCCAGGAACTTGACCCCCACGGACAGGAACACCGTGACGAAAAGGTAGGTCAGCAGCAGGCAGGCGTAGCCCGGCACGCCTTTATAGGTGCCCGTGGCAGAGCTGAATATCTTGTCCACGCTCACCCATACGTTGGTCTTCACGCTCCAGCCCAGGGCGTCTATCCCGGCGAAGTTGAGCGTGCCCAGCAGGAAGAGGAACAGCCCCATGATCAGGGCCAGCTTGTCCTCGGTCAGCCAGCGCTTTTGTGCCATGTGAATCTCCTTGCGCAGTGTGGGTACGGTGTCCATCCGGCGGCCACATGTGGCAGGGCCGTCGGCGTGTTTCCGGTGCGGGGGAGCCCGCCCCCGCAGCGGGCCGCGCGCCATGCGCGGCCTGAGTACTCACCACATGAGCAAGATCGGGACCATGGCGGTCCGATTGGCAACAGCCCGGATTTGCTTGAAGACGACAAAACGGAAGGGCGTATGGCCGCCAACTCCAGAAGGCACCACGCCTTGCTGAAAAGGCACACGCGCAGCCTGGAATGCGGGCAACGGGGGCACCTGAAGCCGCCAACGGAGCCGGGCGAGGGGCGAGCCGAACCGGAACGGACCCACGACGCACGGGAAAGACAACAAACGCAGGAGACAAGGAACACGGAGGAATGGAGGGAGAGGGAAACAGCGGGGCAGGAGGAACGGAAGGCGCGGCGCTCAGACGGGCAGCGCGTGCAGATAGGCGCTCATCTCCGCATCGCAGGCCGGGCGGATGGCCTCGACAATCTCGCGGCTGGCCTGTCTGTCGGAATGGGCGAAGCATTCCGCCATGCGGATCAGGATCCACAGCCGGGTATTGTCGGGGCAGGGCTGTTCCAGTGCGTCGTTGAACCTGCACAGGGCAAGGTCGTAGTGACCGCAGAACAGGTGGTGCAGCGCGTTGCAAAGGCTGTTTTCCAGACGCGTGGCGGAGGGGACGACCTTGTCCGCCTGCACGTCGTACCAGCGCGCCAGCTTGCCGTAGGCATAGCCGGGATGGCGCGTCTTCAGCGCCAGGTCCGCGTTGCGGGCGTAGGTTTCGCGCAGGGTGGCGTACCGTTCGTGGTACATGGACCTGTCCTTGCCGTGCTTTCTGCGGGTGTAGGTGTCCATCCAGTCGATGCGGCTGGTGCCGTCCGCATTGCGTCCAACAAGCCGGGCCAGCCGTTCCAGCGTGCGGTCCAGGTCGCGGTAGTTGAAATGGTGGATGGTCAGCGCGCCATGCGCCACCTCGAAATCGTTGCCGTTGGCGGCGAAGGTGTGCGCACCGCCCAGCGAAACCACGTGCGGCGCGCCGCGCACGTAGCGGAGCAGCGGCGTCTTTTCCACGCCGGTGTTCACGCACAGGGGCATGAAGTCCGCCGGATGGTAGCCGGGGACAAAATAGGGCCGGTGGGTGGGCAGGTGGTCGTGCATGTACCCGTGGACCGCGCCGATGGATGGGGGCAGCCCGGCCACGAAGGCGCGCAAGGTCATGCTGATGACCGGGCCATTGCCGGAGGCCGGGCCAAACTCGCCGCCAAGGTCCGGAAACTCGTCGCCGTCGATGTACAGCCACCAGTTGACCTCATGGTCCGAGGCCCTGTTCCAGGACTCCACGGCGGCGTTGAGGTAGTGAACCTTTTTCGATTCGTCGAACACGTCGCTGCGAAAGGAGGCCACCAGCCGCGCCCCGGCCTCCTGCGCCACGCGCACCGTGTCGTCCGTGCTGCCGTTGTCCACGAAGCAGACGTTGTCGCACCCCTGGGCAAAGGCATGCCGCACGGTGGAGGCGATGATGTCCTCCTCGTTCCACAGGCACAGGATGGCGTTCAGTTGCATGCAGGGACCTTGGCGTAAGGGAGGGGGCGGTGAGTGACAGATAGTCTGATCAGTACCCCGCCGGGCATGATAGTGCCAGGCGAGTACTATTTTTGTACAGGTTGTGCTTGTTTATGTTCCAAGAAAATACTTATCAGCCTGTCTGCGATTGTAAAGAGAGGACATAAAGCGAATAGTATTGTTGTAATTTCTCAAAAAATAGGTATTGTCAGATTTTTGTGGCATTATTTCTTCGCACATCTTCGTCATTGAGGCGCATTTCTCTTGTTTCTATATATATTTTATCTTATCACGTTCAAAATACAAATCTATTTCTAAAATATTTGCAATCGTGTTTGCTGTGAGGTTGTTGACGTGTAGAATGTCATAGCATGCTGTAGTGTGTATTGCATTTTTCCATTCAATGATTTGCTCTTTCTGCTACGACATTATTGTCATGATCTGCGTCCCATAAATAACTGTGCAAATTATTCCGGAAATTTCTATCGCAGTATTAATCTGTTTTAGTGTTTTATGTTGTGTCAGTATTTCAAAAATGTTGAAGTGAGTTGTTTAGTGCTTGGTACAAGAAAGGGGGGTAACCCCCCCCCTTTTGTTAGCAATGTATAATACTGGGAAGTTATTCCCGGTCGCGCGGCGTGGCCGGTTCCACCCCAAGGCGGAAGCCCCGGATCTGGTTGCCGTTCATCACCGATATGACTTCCTGCGCGTAATCGGCGGGCACTTCCACGAACGACACGCGGTCGCGGATGTCGATGGCCCCGATCATGCGGCCGGGGATGCCCGTTTCGCCCGCGATGGCGCCCACGATGTCGCGCGCGGTGATGCGCATCTTGCGGCCCACGTTCAGGAACAGGCGCACCATGCCGGGTTCCGCGCCGGTGCCTGCCGGGGTCTTTTCACCGCCGGGCACGGCGTCGCCCAGTTCACGGCGCATCAGCAGCTTCAGCAGTGCTGCGGCCATGTCCACGGTGGTCACGTCCTCGTCCAGGAACGATTCCACGATGTCGGTGTACTTTTCCAGTTCACCCGCCTCGATGTGACGACGCACTTCGGCCAGCAACTGGTTGGTCTTCACCGTGGCCACGTCGCTGGACGTGGGCACCTGGTGCTGCACGATGTGCGCCTTGGTGAACTTCTTGATGTCGCGCAGCTTGTAGAAGTCGCGCCCGGAGACAAAGGTGAACGCCCGGCCCGAACGCCCGGCGCGGCCAGTGCGGCCGATGCGGTGGACGTAGTGTTCGACGGCGTTGGGGATGTCGTAGTTGACCACGGCTTCCACGTCGTCCACGTCAATGCCGCGCGCAGCCACGTCGGTGGCCACCAGGATTTCGATGCCGTTGCTGCGGAAGCGCGCCATCACCCGGTCGCGCTGCGACTGGTTGAGGTTGCCGTGCAGGCCATCGGCCTGGTAGCCGCGCCCCTGCAGGTGCTGGGTCAGTTCATCCACGCCGCGCTTGGTCGAGCAGAACACGATGGCGCGCTTGGGGTTGTACAGGTCCAGCACCCGGCACAGCGCCTCCAGCTTCTGGAAGGGCCGCACCTCGTAGTAGATCTGTTCGATGCTGGGCACGGTGACCTGCTTCTGGGTCACCTTGAGGAATTCGGGCGTCTTCAGGAAGCGCTGGGCCATGTCCAGGATGGCCGGGGGCATGGTGGCCGAAAAGAAGACGGTCTGCGCTTCGCTCCGCACCTGGCCCAGGATGTGCTCGATGTCGTCGCGAAAGCCCATGTCGAGCATTTCGTCGGCTTCATCCAGCACGGCCATGCGCACCGTGGAAAGGTTGATGGTGCCGCGCTCCATGTGGTCCATGACGCGACCGGGCGTGCCCACCACCACCTGTGCGCCGCGGCGCAGGGCCTTGAACTGGCGGTCGATGGGCTGTCCGCCGTACACGGGCAGCACGTACAGGCCGCGCTTGCGCGAGGAAAGCTGGGTAAGTTCTTCCGCCACCTGGATGGCCAGTTCGCGCGTGGGGCACAGGATGATGCCCTGGATGTCCTTTTCGCGCGGGTCGACGCGTTCCAGCAGGGGAATGCCGAAGGCGGCGGTCTTGCCGGTGCCCGTCTGGGCCTGGCCGATGACGTCGCGGCCTTCCATGATGTGGGGGATGGCCAACGCCTGGATGGGCGAGGCTTCTTCAAAGCCCATCTCTTCGATGGCCTTCAGGATTTCCTTGGAAAGGGACAATTCTTCAAAACGTAAGGTTTCCATTCTCATTCCTTCGTGCGCGGGGCGCTCGGCGACGCCGCGACGGGAAGTGCGCCGGCGTATCGTGCCAGTGCTTCCTGCTTCCTGTCGGGGGGCAGCCGTTTGACGTGATGCTCGGCCTTCTGTGCGGTGCTGCGGTCAGGGAACGGGGCGGTGGCGACCAGCGTGACCGGGCGGCGCGAACGCGTGTAGCGTGCGCCCCTGCCCCGGTTGTGTTCGCCAAGGCGCCGTTCCATGTCCGTGGTGACGCCGCAGTACAGCGTCCCGTCGGCACAGCGCACAAGATAGACAACCCATTTGTATGTTACCGCCGCGTGTTCCATGGAGGTGCCGAACCGGGGCACACGCCCCGTCTGCTCCGGACCTCCCGCGCACGATGCCAGCCGCACGCGAAACCGGAGGCGATGCCCTGTGTCCGTGGTCCGGAATCCGCATTCCGGCGCGTGGCGCGCAAGGCCTGTTGCAGTGTTGATGATGCGGACACGTCGCCGCGAGCGCACGGCTGGTGTCCGGTTTTATCCAAAATACTCGCCGCATCCGGTCGCGCGCGAGGATTTTTTGTCGCATTGGCAGGTCTGCCCGCCAGCGGCAAAAAAGACCGCGCGCGGTCAGCAGTAGGCGCAGCCCCGGCCATCCTCGCCCATGTCCAGGGTGATGGTGTCGCCGGGCTTCATGTCGAACAGCCGACAGTCCGGGGCATGGTTGCGCAACTGCTCGCGGAAACGCTCGGTGTTCTGCTCCAGCACCGGAAAGGTGCCCCAGTGCATGGGCGCCACCGAGCGGGTGCGCAACATGGCGCTGGCCATGGCCGCCTGCCGCGCGTCCATGGTGAAGGTGCCGCCGATGGGCAGCATGGCAAGGTCGATGGAATGCAGCCGTCCCCACAGTTCCATCGACGAGAAGATGCCCGTGTCCCCGGCATGGTAGAAGGTGAACCCGCCCGGCATGGTCACGATGTACCCCACGGGCGCGCCCGATTCGGACGAGTGGAAGGCCTGGGTCATGGTGACGCTGACGCCCTTGTGCGTCACCGTGCCGCCAATGTTGAAGCCGATGGAATTCAGCAGCAGACCGGGGCGCAGGCCCTCTTCCAGCAACCGCTGGGCCGTGCCCACGATGCACCCCAGCAGCGCGCCGGTGGTGTTGCAGATCTGCACCGCCTGTCCCACGTGGTCGCCATGGTCATGGGTGACCAGCACGAGGTCCGGCGGGGCGATTTCTGTCCACGGGGTGGTCGCCGTGGGGTTGCCCTCGAAAAAAGGGTCCACGAGCACGTTGGCCCCGGCGCAGGAAATCTGGAAATTGGCGTGGCCGTGCCATGTGAGGCTGTACTGCATGGTCTGATCCTGCCTTTCCGCAAAAAGGTTTCCGCGTCGCCGCAGCCTGCCCCGGTGCTTGTCCGCGCACGGGGGGCCGATTGGCGATGCGGCAGGGGAGCGCTGTTCCGGTTCCTTCCGGCATCGACGCAATACCGGGGGAACCGGCGTTCCCGTCTTGTGCCGCGCGGGCGGTTCGCACAGCCTGCGGATGGCCGAAGCACGGTTTGGCACGCGGTGGGGACGCGGCTCTGCGCCCGGTTCGTGTCGTCCGTGTCTGTTGTACCCGTTGCTGCCGGGCTGCCATCCGTGGCGTGCGCCTGCGGCGCGGCTATTCCCTGTCGGCGTCCTGGCCCCAGCGGGCGGCAAGGGCGTTGGGCACGCCGATCTGGTCCAGAATGCGCCCGGCAAGGTGGTCCAGGATGTCCTGCACGCTGGCGGGCCGCGCGTAGAAGCCTGGGCAGGGCGGCATGATTACCGCGCCCGCCTCGGCGGCGGCCAGCATGTTGCGCAGGTGTACCCGGCTCACGGGCGTTTCGCGCACCACCAGCACCAGCGGGCGGCGCTCCTTCAGGGTAACGTCGGCGGCGCGGTGCAGCAGGTTGCTGCCGGTGCCGTGGGCGATGGCGGCCAGCGTGCTCATGGAGCAGGGGCAGACCACCATGCCGTCATGCGGCCACGATCCGCTGGACGGCGGCGCGCCGAAGTCGCGCGCGTCGTGAACCACGTCGGCCAGGGCCAGCAGGTCTTCCTCGCGCAGGTCCGATTCCAGGGCCAGCACCTGCCGGGCCGCGTCGGACACCACAAGATGCACCTGTATTCCGCCAGGCGGGCCCGGCTGGGCAGGTGCTGCGGCGCGTAGCCCGCGCAGCAGGGTGACGGCCAGCGGCATGCCGCTGGCGCCGGATATGCCGACCACAAAGCGCTTCATGAAATCTCCGGAAAAATGCCTCGCCCCCGGCGTCGTGCCGTTGCCGCAGTGCGCGCGCCATGCGTGACGCGCGCGTGGTCCGTAGCGCCCGAATGCGTCCAGGGTGCATACGCAGCTGCGTGACGGGTCCGGTCCCGCTGACCGGCAAGGGAAAAACGGGCGTTGCGGTCTGGGCACGGGGACGACGCAGTGGAGGTGGGTGGGAATGTTTTTATCGAAAATGTGTACGGCACGCCATGCCTGCAAGGCCGCCTGACACGATTTTTTTCAAGACCGTCACACAATGGCGGCTTTTTGCCGCCGCGCGGGGGGCATTCGGAGCGTGCAGGTCCTGGTTTTCGTCTTGCCGCCCGTCAGTTCGCTACGGCGCGGATGTCTGGCACAGGGGGCTGCCTGCCCTGTTCCGGCGCAGGGGGAGTCCGTTGCACATATGTCTTGACAGCGGCGGCTGGCAGGCGATAGTTGTCCCGTTTCGCGGGCAATTAGCTCAGATGGATAGAGCGTTGGCCTCCGGAGCCAAAGGCCACAGGTTCGAATCCTGTATTGCCCACCACGCAACCCGCAGGGGCGTTTTCGGATATACCGGGAACGCCCCTTTCTTGCGTGGCGTGCCTGCCCCTGGCGATACCCCGCATCCCTTCCCACGCCGCCCTTCCCTCCGCCGCCCTCTCGTTCTGGTCGTGTTTCAGAAAAAATAACGCCTGCGCAAAATTTTTTTATCCGTTTTTTCAGACGGGAATGATTGAGCACACGCTATGAGTGGTGTGCTGCTATGATTAAAAGAAGCGAGCAGGCGCGTTGGAACGTTGATCAATCTGCTGGGCCGCGAATTGCGCCATGCTTCCAACCCTCCACGGGACAAGGCAAATGCCAGGGTGGGGTGCTGCATGTTGCGCGCCCTGTCAGCGCAGGTGGTGTTTGCGCAGGTGCAGACAGCTTCTGGAGACATAGTGAGCCAGAGGGCGCGCTCCTGGCGCGATGCTTCGTACGTTGTGCTGCGCGGAACATGTCTTTCTGTCGGAGCATTTGGCAAGAATGTGTGTTGGTGACTTGAGATTTGTTGTTGGTGATGTTTGCATTTTGCCGGTATGAAATTCCTGTTCTGCCACGAGAGCGTGTAAAGATAGCTGTATGAGTCATAGTAATGAATGAGGATGGCGCTATAATAGTCAATATTATCTATGCATGAGTCAAAACTTGACAGTATTTTTTTGATGTGCATGGAAATGCACATATTGTTTGTATAATCAGTGAATTGAACTGCAAGGCATGTGATGTGCCAGGCGTGATTTTTTCTTGAAAATACACGCCAAGTCTGAAAAAAAAGATTCTCCTTCCCTTCTTGAAGTCGTGTATTCCTTGAGCTAATGCGACGATCAAGAACTAGCCCATGGGCTGGGGCCGGTGCAGGCCCTCATTCATAATCCGTAAGGGAGGAGTTTCATGAACTGGGTGCAGAACTACGATCCGCTCTCGAACATCGTTTTGTCGGCGCTGGTCGCCGCCGTGCCGCTGTACGTTCTTTTCTACATGCTGGCCGTGCGCCGCGCGAAGGGTCACTTCGCCGCCGCCCTCGGCACCACTGCGGCTGTGCTGCTCGCCATCCTGGTGTGGGGCATGCCGGTCAACCTGGCCGTCAATGCAACCCTGTACGGTGCAGCGTACGGGTTGTTCCCCATCGTCTGGATCGTCATCACGGCGGTGTGGATCTACAACATGACCGTTGAGTCCGGCGAATTCGAAATCATCAAGGATTCGCTGGCCCGCCTTACCGATGACCGCCGCTTGCAGGCCATCTTCATCGCCTTCGCGTTCGGCTCGTTCATCGAAGGCACCGCCGGCTTCGGCACCCCCGTGGCCATCACCGCCGCCATGCTGGTGGGCCTGGGCTTCAACCCGCTGTACGCTGCGGGCATCTGCCTTATCGCCAACACCGCCCCGGTGGCCTTCGGCGCCATCGGTATTCCGGTTATCGTGGCCGGTCAGGTGTCGGGCCTCGACACCATGCACATCAGCCAGATCGTGGGCCGTCAGCTGCCCTTCCTGTCGATCCTGGTGCCCCTGTGGCTGTGCGTGACCATGTGCGGCTTCAAGCGTTCGCTGGAAGTGCTGCCCGCCGTCATCGTGGCCGGCGTGTGCTTCGCCGGTTCGCAGTACGCCTTCTCGAACTTCCACGGCCCGACCCTGCCTGACATCATGTCGGCCATCATCACCATCATCGGCCTCGTGCTGCTGCTGCGCGTGTGGAAGCCCGCCACCACCTGGCACTTCCCCGACGAAACCCCCTCGTCCCTGACGGGCCCCTCGCCCTACTCCTTTGGTGAAATCATCCGCGCCTGGATGCCCTACATCATCCTGGCCATCATGGTGTTCTTCTGGGGCCTGCCCGAAATCAAGCCCTACCTCGACGGCGCCCTGGGCGCTGGCTTTACCCCGCTGGCCGCCAAAGGCTTTGCCTGGCCGGGCCTGCACAACGCCATTGAAAAGACCAGTCCCATCGTGGCCGCCAATGCTCCGTACGGCGCCATGTTCAAGCTGAACGTCATCTCCGCCGCCGGTACCGCGATCCTGTTCACCGGCCTTGCCGCAGTGCCCATGATGCCCAGGTACGGTTACGGCCAGGCCATTCCCTGCCTGTTCCGCACCATGCATCAGCTGCGTTTCCCCATCCTGACCATCGCCATGATCCTCGGCCTTGCCCAGATCATGAACTACTCCGGCATGAGCTCGACCATGGGCCTTGCCTTCACCAAGACCGGCTGGCTGTTCCCGTTCTTCTCGCCGCTGCTGGGCTGGCTGGGCGTGTTCCTGACCGGTTCGGACACCTCGTCCAACGCGCTCTTCAGCGGTTTGCAGCGCACCACCGCCACCAGCGTGGGCATGGATCCGCACCTGGCCGTTGCCGCCAACTCTTCGGGTGGCGTTACCGGCAAGATGATCTCGCCCCAGTCCATCTCGGTCGCCACTGCGGCCACCAAGATGGTCGGCCAGGAAGGCCAGCTGTTCCGCTTCACCCTGTGGCACTCCGTTGCCATGACCGGGTTCATCTGCCTGCTGACCATGCTGCAGGCCTACCCGCTGAAGTGGATGCTGCCTTAGTGTGACAGGACTTTCGTCCGAAAGCGCGGGGTGGGCATGAATGCTCCCGCCTGCCCCGCGCCCCGCGTGCACCCGCCGGGCGAAAAAAAGCACCCCCTGGGCCTTGGTCCGGGGGGTGTCCTTTTATTGGGGGGGGCAGTCTCGATGGAAGTATTGACCCGCGATGGTGAATGTGTTTCTGAACTTATACGCATGGCGCCAAAGGTACTAGTGCTGGCGCGCGGCTTATAAGCAAATGATATCGCCATGATGAGTGTATACCACAAATTACGCGAGTAGAAAGTGCAAAGTCCTTATGATGGGTAAGCTTCACGGGATCATAGATAGATTGCAATGCGCATATTGCACATAGTGGAATCCTTCGCGGCAGGCTGTCTGACGGCCCTTTCCACGCTCTGTCATGCCGTGCGTCCGGGGTTTCGCCATTCCGTGGCCTATGCCCCGCGCGAGGAAACACCTGTCGATTTTGCCTCGTTATTTCCGAATGATGTGGACTTTCACCATGTTGCGATGGGCGTGGGCGTTGTCTCCGGAGTGCAGGCCTGCCGGACATTGCACGCGCTGATCCGGCGCATTCAGCCGGACGTGGTCCACTGCCACTCGTCCAAGGCGGGGGTGTATGGTCGCATCGTCGCCAGAGGCTGCGGCGTCCCCTCGGTCTATACCCCGCACGGGTACGCGTTTCTGCGCACGGACATTTCCGTTCCGGTCAGGGCGGTCTTCAGGGGCGTGGAGTGGGTGGCTGCCCGCACGGGGCAGGCCATTGCCGCCTGTGGCGCCGAGGAATACATCCTGTCGGGCCAGTTGGCGGGGTCTGGCCGCACGGTGGTCTTCGTGCGCAACGCTGTCGATCTGCCCGCCCTTGACGCCATGACGGCGGGCGCGCCTGGAAGGCCCGACGGCACCAGAGTGCTGGCGGGCACCTGTGGCCGCGCCGTGGCGCAGCGCGCGCCTGAACTGTTCGCGGATATCGCGAGCCGTCTGGGCGACAGCGTGGACTGGACCTGGATAGGCGCTACCGCAGGCCCGCCTGCGTGCCTGCCCCCCACCGTGCATCGCACCGGCTGGCTCGAGCGTGCCGCCGCGTTGGGCCGGATGGCGGAACTGGACATCTACGTGCAGACGTCGCGCTGGGAAGGGCTTTCCTACAGCATTCTCGAAGCCATGGCCCTGGGCAAGCCGGTGGTGGCCACCCGTATTCCCTCCAATGAAGTGGTCATTGAAGACGGCGTGACCGGCCTGCTTGGCCGCGATGCCGGGGAACTGGCCGACCATGTGCGCCGTCTGGCTGCCGACGCCGATCTGCGCCGCAGGATGGGCCAGGCCGCCCGGGCCTGCATTGCCGAGCACTACGACGCACGGCACATCTACCAGGCCTACGCCGACCTGTACCGCCGCCTGGTCCGGGCAAAGGGCTAGCCATGCAGATATGGCGGCGTCTGTTGTCCCGCGTTCCTCATTTGCCATCAGTGGCATCGTTCGGCGTCATCCAGGCCGCGCAAATGCTGCTGCCGCTGCTGGCCCTGCCCTATCTTTCCCGTGTGCTGGGGCCTGGTCCGTTCGGGACGGTCCTGTACATGCTTGCGGCGTCTGCCGTGGCGGCCATGTGCGTGGAATGGGGCTTCGCCCTCGGCGCCGTGCGCGATGTGGCCACGCACCGTGATGCTCCGGAGGTTCTGGGCTCCGTAGTTGGAGGCGTCCTGAGCGCCAAGTGCGCTTTGGCGTTGGTCTGCATGGCACTGGCGGCAGTCGGCTGGCTGGTCTTGCCTCTGGCCTGGCAACATCCGTGGGGCTATGCGCTGGCTGTGGCCAACGGCATCGTACTGGGATTCAACCCCTTGTGGTTCTATCAGGGCATGGGTTCCGGCGTCGCAAGGGTGGCTGCCTGCGAGATGGGCGGCGGAGTGGCCGTACTGCTGCTGATGCTGGCTCTTGTACGCCAGCCGGAACACTGGATGCGCTATCTGCTCCTGTTGCTGACGGTGCGGGCCGGTTCCTACGCGTGGCTTACGCTACGGCCCTTGCGGTTGGTCCACATGTCGGATGTCAGCGTACGCGCCGCCATCTGGACGGCGGGCCGAGCCATCCATCTGTTTCTGGCGCGGCTGGGCGCGCTCGGCAACACCCATGGGCTTACCCTGATGATGGGCAGTGCTTTGCCCGCACGAGACATGGCCATGCTCATTGCGGGCGACAAAATCGCGCGATGCGTGGTCAGCCTGACCACGCCCGTGGTGCTCGCCATCTTTCCGGAATTGTGTGCTGTGGATGTCTTTGCGGCAAGGCGAGCTGCGCGCCGCACGGCGCTATGGACCGGCGCGTCGATGGGGGTAGCGGGCGCGGTCTTGTGGGTGGCGGCTCCAGCGGTCATTCGCGTGGCGCTGGGCAGCGGCTATGCCGAAGCTGTCCCGCTGTTGCGGGTATTCTGCCTGTTGCTGCCGTTGCTGGCCGTCAACGCAGTGTTGGCCACGCACGGGTTGGTGGCGGGGGGGCGCGAACGCGCCCTGACCATCGTGATGTGTGTCGTGGCGCTGCCATCGCTCATGGCAGCACCCTGGCTGGTCCGTACGTTCGGGGTGGCTGCTGGCGCATGGCTGCCAGTGGGCATGGAGATACTTATCCTCCTGCTGCTGACGGGCCTGCTATCGAGGTCGGGCGTGCGCCCCGCCGCAGGGCAGCACGCGCGCCCACCGGCAATCAACGACCGAGCATAACGATATTGCAAGGATGGAGCATGGGAGCCCTTGTCAGCGTGATCATGCCGGTCCACAACGCCGGGCCGCACCTTGAACCTGCCGTGGAGGCCCTGCTGGGCCAGACTCTGCCCGACGTTGAAATTGTGCTCGTCAACGATGCCGCCAGCGATGGTTCGGCGGACACATGCCGTCAGTATGCCGCACGGTTCCCGGACAGGGTGGTGCTGCTAGAGCACGCCGTCTCGCGGGGGACGGGGTTGGCCCGCGCGGCGGGCATCGCCGCAGCATCGGGCGAGTACATCGCGTTTTCCGACCATGACGACATGGCTGAGCCGGACATGCTTGAGGCATTGACGGAGACCGCCCGGCGCGAACGGGCCGACATGGTGGTAGCCGGGTATACCGTGCATAGGAACGGGATGCGCAAACCTGTTTTGCCGACCAGCTTGACCGGTGTGTCCCCGACCATGCAGTCCACCGTGCTTTTTCCGGTCTGGAACAAGCTGTTCCGCACGCGCTTTCTGAGGGACAACGGCATCACCCCGCCGCCTACGCGCACCTTCGAGGATGTTGTGTTCGTCTACAAGGTGCTGGCCTGCGGACCGCGTGTGGCATTCCTTGGCGGGTCGGTCTACAACCACATCCTGCGCACTGGCAGCGCCACCTACGACATCCTGCTGCGTTGCGAAACGCTGGACGGACTGACGGACTTGCGCAACTTTCTGGTGCGGCGAGGTGCGTTCCGGAGTTTTCTGGGAACATACCTGCGCATGGTCTGTCTGCACGCGGTGTACTATCCGGCGTGTCTCTTTTTTATCGACTCCCTGTGGTACGGTCACAGGCGGCGAGAAAACCTGCGCAACGTATGGCGCTATCTGGGGGCATTGCTGTGCTTTGTTGTGACAGGAAAACCAAGGCGGATGCAGGCATGACGTGGACGCCGCTTGCGCTTTTCGCGCTGTTGTTCATTCCCTTGGCCAACTGGCAGCGCTGGATTCTGCCGGGCATTCCCAACTACCATTTGCAGCATTTGCTGTTCTACGCCTGCGTGCCCGCGTTACTGTACGCTTGGCGGCGTAGAGCGTGGACACCGGTCGGGGCCTGGGGGCGGGCGCGCCCGCTGCTGCCGTGGGTGGGCGTGGTGCTGCTGGCGCAAACCTGGGCCTTCTGGGCGAGCGCCACCCACTTTGCCGTGGACGGTCAAGGAGTCTGGCTGGCGGTGCTGGTTTCCCTGGCCAAGCTGTGCATGCAGTTGCCCTTCGTGTTCTTTTTCATGGAGATATGCCACATTCTGGTGCAGCAGGGGGCGTCGCGGCGCAACCTGACGCTGGGGGCGGTTGCCAGCTTTGCGGCGCTGATGGTGTTGTGTGCCATGCAGGGGGCGTATGTGTATGCCGTCACCTTGCACCTGGGTGACCCGGCGAATCTTGAAGCCTACAAAAGCGTCCTGCGGTTCATGGCCGCCATTTTCGAATCCCGCTGGATCGGCGGGGTGTACGATTTTTATGCCAGCGGCACGTATGCGTTGACCATTTTGCGCATCAACGGCTTTTTCGAGGAAGCCTCGGGCTTGGCCGCCGTGCTTGGCGTGTTCTACGTCCCGCTTGGTTTCGGATTGCTGGGGCTGGGACGCCAGCGCGGCAACCGCCGCATCGAATGGGCGGGCATGGCGATGGTGCTTGCTGCGTGCATCTTCATGGTGCTGGCACGCACCTCCACGGGGCTGGTGCTTGCGCTCGTGGGTTTGGTGCTGTTGGGCGCGGTGCTGGTCGCCAAGGTTGGAGGCCGTGACAGCGGTCGCCGCTGGCTGGCCGGGGTGGTAGCCGTGGTGGTTGTCATGGCCGCATTGACCACAATTGCCGTCAAGGTGCCGAGCATCTACCTGTTTGCCGCAGAACGGCTGGATTACAGCAAAGCCTCGCGGTTACCGCGCGTTGTCGTGGCCAAGGAGGTACTTCACCTGGCTGTCGTCCACCCTCTGACAGGCGTGGGCAGGGGGTGGGTTTCTCCGCATGTGTTTGAAAGCGCAGAATTTCAAAAGGCTGTAGGGGGGGACGCGGAGATGCTTGCCTGGCGGCAGCAGGGCAAGTTGGTCATCCTTTCGCTGTTGCCGGAGGCCCTCGCGGAGTATGGCATTCCGCTGGTGTTGGCTGGTGTTGCCATGTTGGGTTTTTTGTGGCGGCGACTGCGGCGGTTACAGCAACTGTATCCGCAAGCGCCGGAATTCGCCTTTGCCAGTGCCGCTTGCGGGGCGTGGTGCATCATGTTCCTGGCGGCCTCGCCCGGTTCGCATGATATCCGTAATCCGCTGATCGCCTTGCCGTTCTTTCTGTTTGTGGCCATGGCGCGCAATCCGCTGCGCAAGGAGGGGGCGGACAGGTGATCCGGTGTCAACTGCTCATGCACAGCCACGGCGGGGGTGCGGAGCAACTGGCCCTGCTGCTGGCGCGTGAACTGGACCGCCGTCGTTTTGCCATCGCCGTGGCTTGCCTGCGTCATGTGCCCGAACTGGCCGGGGCCGTACCAGAGGGGGTGCCGCTGCTCATGCCTGACGCTCCTGGCGTGGGAGCAGTTTTGCGTAACCTTGTTCGCATCCGGAAGGACTGCGCAGACAGCGACGTGGTGGTAGGCACACTGGAACTGCAAAGCCTGCTGGCCGCCGCGCTGCTGGCTCCGCGCGGTAACGCAGTAGGCTGGCTGCACAAGGACGTGGCGGGCTATCTTTCTCGGCGCGGGAAGGCCTATGGCCGGTTGTACACCGCCCTGCTGGGCGTGGCCGTAGCGCGGAGCCGCAGGGTGGTCTGCGTCAGTGCGGGAGTTCGTGCATCCGCCGCCCGCCTGCTGCCGGGGTGCGCGGATGCCTTGCGCGTGCTGCCGAATCCGGTTGATATCGACCGGGTGCGTCGCGGGGCGGAAGAACCCTTGCCGGAGGGGCTGGCGCCGCATTTTCGCGGTCCGGTGTTGCTGGGGGTAGGGCGGCTGGTGCAGCAAAAGGCCTTTCATGTGCTCATCGCGGCGCATGCGCTGTTGCGGCAACGCGGTGGACGGCAGATGCTGTGCATAGCCGGGGAGGGGCCGGAACGCCCGTTCCTGGAAGCGGAGGCGCGAAGGCTGGGCGTGGCAGACACCACGCTGTTGCCGGGTTTCCTGAATCCGTGGCCGCTGATGCGTCATGCCCGCGTGCTGGGAGCCAGTTCCATATTCGAGGGTGCGCCGCTGGTGCTGGTGGAGGCCCTTGCACTGGGCCTGCCCGTGGTGTCCACCGACTGCCCCAGCGGCCCTGCCGAGGTGCTGGGGGGCGGCGCGTTCGGCACGCTGGTGCCCGTGGGCGATCCCGTGGCGCTGGCGGACGCCCTGCAACCCCTGCTGGACGACGCCCCGGGACCGGACGCTGCCAACGTCGCTGCCAGCAGTGCCGCCCGTGTGGCATCCGGCCGTGCGCGGGCCGAGGATTTTTCCATCGCCCGTACCGTGGGGGCGTGGGAAGCGCTGCTGGAGGAATGCGCCGCAGCCGCCAGGAAATGAGGCCGGGCGCGCGACGCCTGCTGCAGGGCGATGGCGCAATGCAAACGGGCCGATCCCTGTGGACCGGCCCGTTGTCATTGCAGTGTGCTTCCGGCGGGGCGGCTGCTTGCCGCCCATCGCACATGCCCGTCAGCGCGCCCCTTTCAGCGCACGTCCCTCAGTTCGCGCCCTTCAGTTCCCTGATGATCCCCCCGATCAGGGCCATCTGTTCCGACAGTTCGCGCACGGCATCGGACGTACGGGCCACGCCGCTGACGGTATCGGCGGTGATGTGGTTGATCTCTTCGATGGAGCGGTTGATCTCGTCGCTGGTGGCGGACTGCTGCTCCGCAGCGGTGGCGATGCCCCGAATCTGGTCGGCAGAGGTTTCCACCCCGCGCACGATCTCGTCCAGCACCTGGCCGGAGGTCCCGGTCAGTTCCACCACCTGCTCCATGTCCTGCGCCGCGCCTTCCACGGCCTGCATGTTCTGGCGCGCCTCGGCCTGGATGGCCCGGATGGAATCGCCCACCTGCTTGGTGGCGCCCATGGTCTTTTCGGCCAGCTTGCGCACCTCGTCGGCCACCACGGCGAACCCGCGCCCGGCGTCACCGGCGCGCGCCGCCTCTATGGCGGCGTTCAGGGCCAGCAGGTTGGTCTGGTCGGCGATATCCTCGATGACGGTCATGATGGCGCCGATGTCCTCGGCCTGGCGGCCCAGGTTGTCCATGTTGGCCTTCAGCCCCATGGTGCGGTCGCGGGTGGCCCGCATGGCCTCCAGGGAGCGCTGCACGGTGCGTTCGCCGTCCACGGCCTTGTCCCTGGCGACGGAGCTTTCGGTGGCGGCCTTGCCTGCGTTGCGGGCCACTTCCAGCACGGTGGCGTTCATTTCTTCCATGGCGGTGGCTGTTTCGGCAATGCGCTGGCCCTGCACCCCGGCCCCGTGGCGGATTTCCTCGGTCTGACGGGCGATTTCGGCAGAGGCGGCGGTAACGTGGGCCACCACGTCTTCCAGCCGCAGCGCGGCGGCCTGCATGCCCTCGCGCTGCGCCACCTCGGCCATGGCGCAGGCGGCTTCTGCCCGGCCCGACGCCTCCTGGGCATCGCGGGCGCGGCGTTCGGCCTCGTCCGTCTTGTGGGTGATTTCGGCAATGTTGCTTTCCAGCGTGGCGGCCATGTCATCCAGCGCCGTGTAGATCTGGCCGACCTCGTCACGCCGGGCAAGGCCGATGCGCGCCGCGTAGTCGCCCTGCGAGACACCCCGCAGGAACGCGGTGACCCGCAGCAGCCCGCGCACCACCAGCCGGTCCATGAACAGGCCCAGCGCCGCCAGGATCACCACCACGGACACGGCCATGACCATGCCGATCTGGAACAGCAGGTCGTTGACCCCCGCCAGCACCTCGGCCCTGTCGATGATGCCGATGAACCGCCAGCCCAGCCGGGGCGAGGTGAACACCTCGGCCAGGCATTGGGTGCCGCCGATGGTGACCTGCGCCGAGCCGGTGCCGAGGTCGAACAGGGTCTTGAAGGCCGGGTCGCCCGCGTCGGCGATGTTCTTGAAGTTCATGGCCTTGTCGCGCGGGTTGGCGATGACGGTGCCGTCGCCCTGCACCAGCAGCACGTAACCGCTCTTGCCCAGGCGGATGGTGGCCATGGCGTCGGAAAGTTCGTTCAGGGTCAGGTCGATGGCGGCCACGGCCACAGCCTCGCCGCCGCGCACGTACGCTTTGGCCACGCTGATCATGGCGTCGCCGGTGGTGCCCTTGTAGGCGGCGGTGACCTGCGGCTGGCTGGTGTCCTTCAGCGCCACCTGCCACCACACCCGGGTGCGCGGGTCGTAGCCCTTGCGGGTGCCCTGCACGTTGCTGAGCACGTTGCCGCCCCAGCGGGTGCCCACGTATACGCTGTCGTAGCTGGGGTGGGTGGTCTTGATCCACTGCAACAGCGGGCTCATCTGCTGGCCGTAGGCATCGTCGGCGGCGGGGGTGCGGGGTTTTTCCTCCGGGCCGAGGTAGCTGGTCACCCGCTCGTCGATGCCTTCGTTCAGGGGGCTGGCGGCAATCATGGCCGCGTTGCGCCGGGCGTCGTCCAGCAGAAAGCCCATGGCCCGGTCCACCTGGGTGATCTCGTTGCGGGTGGCGGTGGAGAAGGCTGCAACAGCCTGGCCGCTGACCCGCGAGTGGATGATGGAATAGATGGCCACGAAGGGAACGATGACCACAAGGCAGAAACCTACAAGCAGGGTGAGCTTGATGGAGCGCATGGGGGTCTCCTGTTGTGTGACGGATACGGCGGGCAACGGCATGTCCGGGCAGGGATGCGGGAGGCGGCTGCCGGGCGCGATGCGCAGGAAAACCGCCGCGTTTCGCCGAGTCTGGGCCGAGTCTGGGCCGAGTCTGGGCCGAGCCTGGGCCGAGCCTGGGGCGCGGGAGAAACGTGCCGTATCCGGGGGCGCGAAAGGGATTCAATATACGGAAGGGCCGGAGGTGCGGGAAGTATAACCCGCACCTGCCGGGAATACGCGACAAGTTCCCGACCGCCGGCAGACGGTCGGGTGAACGCGCGCGAAGTGTCGCAGGCGGGGGAGAATTGCCGGTAGGGGGAGCATGGGAACCGTGGTGCGCGAAGCGCCAGATTCCACAGTTTGAGCATACAGTCAAGAGAAGGGGAGGGGCAATTCCCCTGTGCAGCGGAAAAGCGCGCGTCGGCCAGGCGGTTATCCGCCCTGCGCTACCAGATGCCGAGGCCCTTTTTGGCGTCGATCCTGCGCAGTTCGGCGTATTCCGGGCTGGCGGTGCGTTGCAGGATTTCGCAGGCAAAGCGGATGTACCGCCCCGCATGCAGGGCCTTTTCGCGTTCGCCCAGTTTGTCCAGCACGTAGAAACGCTGGTAGTGCGACCGGACCGAGGGTTCGTGCCGCAGCAGGTTGTCGGCCTCGGCCAGGGCCATGTCCTTGCGGCGCAGGGCCAGCCAGGCCAGCATGGTCAGCCAGCCCGCGATCCAGCAGTAGCCGTGGGTGTTGCGGTACAGCACGGCGTGCAGCAGGGCGGCATGTGGCCGCCCGTGGGCCAGGTGGCCCTGCACCGTGGCGGATAATTGGCTTTCATCGGCGCAGGCGGTGTCCACGTCCAGGTGCGGGTTGTCGCGGTAGGGTTGGCCGGTGTTCACAGCCTGGCGCAGCCGCAACGAACGCTGGTGTGACAGGGGCCGCAACGTGGCGGTGGGGCGGCGGGTCTGGTTCCAGAAGCCTTCCAGCCTGCGCGCGTCGCTCAGTTCGTGGTTGTCGGCGCGGCCCCGGCGCATCTTGGCCTCGTAATCCTGCTGCGACTTGAACACGTAGTGGTTCAACTGCACGATGTCCGCCGTGAAGGGGGCAAGGGCGCTGGTCACCGGGGTGCCGTGTTCGTCCACGCAGCCGTGGCCGGGGGTAAAGAAGAACTGGTGCGGGTCGCGCGCGCGTTCGGTACGGGCGGGCTGCACGATGCTTTTCACGTGCAGGTTGTCGGGTGTGTTGTCGGTGAACTGTTCGGTGTACGCGTCCAGCACCAGCCCGCCGGGCCTGCCCAGATGCCCGCCGGAGCCGTGGGTGACCCAGTGTACGGCCAGGCCCGCGTGGGCTTCGTACTCGAACAGCAGCAGGCGCACGTCGGCGTGGCGCTTGAGGATCAGGAATTCGTCCGCGTCGATGAAGGCGATCCAGCGCACCTTGTCGCGGTAGTCCTGAAGGCATCGGGTGTAGCAGGGCATCTGCATGCTGCTGCCCACCACGCGGAACACGTCCACGATGCCGCGCGCCACGTATTCCTTCAGGGTCTCGCGCACGGGGATGGCGCTTTCGTTGTCGTAGAAGATGAACTTCTCGAATCCGATGGCGTGATGATAGGCCACGAACTCCGGCAGGGCGAGGTGTTCGTCCTTCACGATGGCGCAGACGGCGGCATAGTTGGGGCATCCCATGCAGTGGACTCCGGTGGGCGATGCGCCGGGGCGTCTGCCGGGTGTGCGGCGGGCGTCCGGCGGTGCGCGGGCTGGGGACCGGGTTGGGGACCGTGCTTAGGATGTGCCGGATGCGGGGGCAGGGGTCAAGCGGCGCGTGTGGCCCGGATGATCTCTGGATGATTATCAGATGATAGCCGGATGATCCCCGGATGGTTCGGCGGGCTGGACGGTCCGGATGGTCTGGCCGCAACGTCTGTCCTGCCTCCCTGCCGCACCCTTGCTTGAATCCTGATGTCCTGCCCAGTCCCCTATGCCCTGCCGCCCATATATTCGCAGGCGAACCCCAGCAGCGAACTGGCAGCGCCAAAGCCGCACACCCCGGCCCAGCCGAAGTGCGCGTACGCCTGCGCCCCAATGGCCGTGCCCAGCGCGCCGCCAATGAACATCATGGTCATGTACACGGTGTTCAGGCGGCTGCGCGCCCCGGCGTCCAGCGCATAGACGCGGGCCTGGTTGGACACCATGGCCGCCTGCAACCCCGCATCCATCAGGATGATGCCCGCCACCAGCGCGAGCATGGACGTGCGCCCCACCCAGAAAAGTGCGAAGGAAACGGCAACGGCAGCCGCGCCCAGCACGATGATGCGCCGGTTGCCGTCCTGCCCGCTCCATTTGTCGGCCAGCCGCCCGGCCAGAGGCGCGGCCATCACCCCGACGATGCCGATGACGCCCAGCGCCCCGGCCACGGAACTGCCCATGCGGAACGGGGGCTGCTCCAGAAAGAAGGCCAGGCTGGCCCAGAAGGATACGAAGCCCGCGAACAACAGCCCCTGCACCAGGCCGGAACGGCGCAGCAGGCCGTGCGCGCGGAACAGCTGCAACAGCGAAAGCAGCAGGCGCGGGTAGCTGATGGCGGCGGCAGGCCGGACAATGGGCAGGCGGGCGGCCAGCACTGCCGCCAGCACCCCACAGATGCCGCCCGCAAGCCAGAACAGCAGCCGCCAGCTCGCATATTCCGAGACCAGCCCGCTTACCGTGCGCGACAGCAGGATGCCGGACAGCAACCCCGCCATGACCAGCCCCACCACGCGTCCCTTCTGGTTGTCCGGGGCCAGCTGCGCGGCCATGGGCACGATCTGCTGGGCCACGGTGGCCAGCGCGCCCACGGCCAGGCTGGCGGCGGCCAGCGTCCACAGCCCCTGCGCAAAGCCGGACAGCACCAGCGCCACGGCCAGGGCGGCCACACTCCAGACGATAAGCCCGCGTCGTTCCAACTGGTCGCCCAGGGGGGTGAGCAGCAGCAACCCGGCGGCGTAGCCTGCCTGGGTCAGGATGGGGATGAGCGCGATTTCGCCATGCCCGACATTGAAGGCGCGGGCCAGAATGCCCAGCATGGGCTGGTTGTAATAGATGCTGGCCACGCACAGGCCAGCCGCCGCAGCCATGAGCAGCACCAGCGCGCCGCCCAGCTCGCGGCCAGGTTCGCGGTCAAGTCCAACGCCAACGCCGGGGCCAGATTCGGCGGGTGCGCAGTGCGAGGCACGTGCGGAAGTTTCGGATGACATGGGAGGCTCCTTGTTTTTATAAAAACGATACGAGCCGTATTTAAAATTAGAATGAGGCAGCGTCAAGTGGTGAAAGGGGGTGAGCACAAAAAAACCGGCGCGGCATGCGGCGGAGTGTGAAAACGAGAGGATACGGGGGAAAGGGATATGGGGGAACGGAGGCGGTGCGGTTGCAGGGCGGACAGGTGCTACCAGAGCAGCAGCGCAGGGGCGAATGCCGCGCTGGCGATGGCCCGGATGAACGCATCATCCAGCGGTCCGTGCTGCAGCAGCAGGCGGTGGAAGATGGGGGCGTACAGCGCGTCCACCAGCAGGTCGAGGTCGATGTCCGGGCGCAGCTCGCCCTGGGCGATGCCGCGCCGCAGCACGTCCTTTGCCGCCGCGCGGCGCGGCAGCAGGTAGCTTTCCACGAAGGCGGCCAGGGTTTGCGGGTCGCCCTGACCAAGCCCGATGAGTTCACGCACCAGCCGCCCGGTGACGCCGCGATAAGCTGCGGCCAGCAGGTGCATCTGGGCGGTCACGTCGGCCACGGCGGAATCGGTGTGCGGGAAGTCGATGCGCGGGTTGGTGGCGTGCATGAACGCCTCCATGGCCACGGCCCCCTTGCCGGGCCACCAGCGGTACAGGGTGGCCTTGCCGACCCCGGCGCGCGCGGCGATGCCTTCCATGGTCAGGCGGGCGTAGCCCACCTCTTCGAGCAGCGCGTTGGTGGCCTCCAGAATCTGCGTGCGCGAGGCGTCGCAGCGGGGGCGGCCACGGGGGCGTTTTTTGGGGGCGGGTGTGTCCATGATGTTCCGGGCTGTCATTCGATGGGCCGGGAGGCAGCGAAGGTCCGAAGCGGCTGACGGGCCTGGTGCGCCAGATTGTGCCGGGGGCTGTTACGCGTCGCGCCGGGAGTGCCCGGGGGATTTCGGGGTGATCGGGTTGATTCGAAACCGATACGCCGGGTGTGCAGGATACGCCGGGTTGCGTCAAGCGATGTGGATCTGGGCGGGCGGCAGCGTACACGTGGTTGCTCCGGCGTTGTGGGCCGTCCGTGGGGCCGACGCGCCGAATGGTGCGGGGCGGGTGGGGAAAGGGATGCGGGCATGGCCGGGCGGCGCGTGCGCGGATGGCGGGACGGAGCAGGGCTACGTGTTGCTGCAAACCTTGAAATGCAGGTGGTACTTCACATCCTCGCTGAGCATGTGCTTCATGACAAGATCATGAATGATGATCTGGAGAATATCCGCTTTTTGTACGTCATTATTGTCGGAATCTGTCAGGGCTTCGCAATGGTGCAGCAGGCGCGCATGTTCCGCGATGTGGTCATCCAGTTCCGGGTAGCCCACGGTGCGAAGGATGTCTTCTTCATCCTTGAAGTGCTGTGCCGCATGGTGCATGATTTTCTTGATGCAGGATTGCACTGCCGGGGTGCTGTTGTCGTCAAAGATGTGCTTGAGAAGGTCGTTCGCCATATCCATCAGATTCATGTGCTGCTGGTCGAGCGTAATATTTCCTGACGCAAAGTCCTTGTCCCAAACTATTCGCAGTGCGCCGGTATTGTGGTGCGCTTGTTCCAGGTAGAGCTGGTCGTTGATGGCGCCGAACTTTACCCGGTTTCTGCCTTCGTTCTTAGCCTGGTACAGGAGCGCATCCACACTTTTGACAATATGATCGGGCGCTGTTTCGGGGGTGCATGTGAGAGCAAGGGCACCGATGCTGACCGTCACCATGTTGGCGACCTGGGATGTCGCGTGGGGAATGGCCAGGTCGGCGACAGCCCTGCGTATGGTTTCTGCCAGGCTGACAGCCCCTATGAGGCTGGTGTCGGGCAGCAGGCATATGAATTCCTCGCCACCGTATCTGGCGGCAATGTCCGTGGGGCGTCTGAGGCTTTCGGATATGGCGGCGGCAACGCGCTGCAGGCATTCATCACCGGTAACATGGCCATATGTATCATTGTAGTTCTTGAAGTAATCAATATCGAGCATGATGAGCGCAAGTGACGATCCGGAACGCGCGTGCCTGCTGCATTCGTAGGACAGCATGCGGTCGAGGTGGCGTCTGTTCGATATTTTCGTCAGCGCATCCTCGTTGCTCATGGATTCAAGCTGCTTGTTCAGCTTGGCCAGGGCGATTTCGCTTGTTTTCCTCTCTGTAATGTCCTCGTGGGCGATGACGGCTCTTTTGGGGCCCTGTCCGGGGAAACGCGTGACCCTGCCAACGAACCAGCGTTGGGTGTTGGGAGAGTGGCATGCGTACTCCATCGTGAACGTGTCTGCGTTGCCGTTCAGGACGGTCTTGATGCCGTCCGAAAAGCTGGAGGCGTCATGGCTGCACTCCGACGCGCTGCTGTCGCAGATGGTGACATAGTTTGTCCCTTCGGAAACCGTCCTGGGGTCAATCCCGTTGGCCGTGGCGAAATTGCGCCAGGCCTTGTTGACGAGGATGATCTCGCCGCTCTCCTGGATGATGGCAATATGTGTGGACAGGGCGTCCAGTGTGGATTCCAGAAACTGCTTTGATGTCGTCAGTCGTTCCGAAAGCTTCTGGCTGACGAGCGTAGCCAGGCAGAATGTCCACAGCGTGCTTGTGGTCATGACGAGAAGATAGGAAATGATGAGGGGGGATGGCGGTTCAAGGCCCGGCAGGAGCTGGCCTGCGAGCAGGGGGGTGATGGAGAGCGCGAGCAGCCAGAAGGCGTTGAACAGGAAGGTGATCTGGGTAAACAGGGCGATCGGGCTGGTGTGGCCTTTCGTGCCGTTGGTTACTGCGCGGGCTGATGCCAGTGAAAAGACGGCGCAGGTGATGGATGTTATGGCCCTGCGCATCGGGATGCTGTCACTTCCAAACGTATAACATGACAGTACTGCTATCGTGATGATGTAGATGGCGGATATGGATTTAGAAGAAAACCTGGCCTTGTTCAGCCTTGTTATCCCGATATATATACACGATATATTGATGACAAATGTCATGTTGTAAAATATTACGATAAAGCTGTAGAGATCGCTTATGTGGCGAAAGAAGTTTGCAAAAAATCCAAGCACGGAAAATGCGCTTCCAATGGCCCACCAGCCGGGGCCATCTTCGGACTTGTTTGTCTTGTGTTGCAGGGTAAGCGCAATGCATTGAATGCAGCAGGCTATCCCATAGCAAGTGGAGAGCGTTTCTACATCAAGATTTACGGTCATTGCTGATGTGTTTGCGTAAAAGGTTGTTCATTACGCTTTGTCATGGAAGCAATGAAAAGTAAACGCCATTTCGTTGCTCCTTCGGAAGGAGGTTTGTTCGACATCTGTATGGCATATGCGTGTATGCAATGTGTCAAACGTCGCGCGCGCGTACATTGGCGGGTAAAGAAGTGTGAGGCAGGGGCCCGACGCCATGCGATTTCCTGGAGGCTCGGAAGTGGCGGACGCGGGTGAGGGGGCAGGGGGTGGCAAGGGGGAGCTTCGGGCGGCCCGGCGTGGGCGTTTGGCCGTGGCCAGGCCGCAAAAAGGCGCAGGGGTTACCCTTGCGGATAACCCCTGCGAAATTCTGGTGGAGCTGAGGAGAATTGAACTCCTGACCTCTTGAATGCCATTCAAGCGCTCTCCCAACTGAGCTACAGCCCCAAACGGAAGTTGGTTCTTGCCCGAAACCCCCAGGGTTGTCAACAGCATTGTGCGAAATCCGCGCGGGAGAGCCGAATTTGTTCGGGCGCAGGGGGCGACGTGGACTGTTGCGGTGCGCGAGCCATGCCCCGCCATTGACGGAACCGGGCGCTGGTCGTACCACAGCCTCGGATATTGCGCCCCGTGGGCGGCTTGTGGCGGGTCCTCCGCACCCGGCGCACCCGGCACACCCGGCACACCCGGCACACACGGCATGCAGCCGGATCATGCCCCTGTCGGCATGGCCGTGCCCCAACTGTTCCCGTGGCCACTGCGTCGCGTGCTCTCCCGCACCGCGTGGCCCCATGGTCGCCTGCCGCGTCTTTGTCTGTCCCCCTTTTCGTAACCCCAAGCATCACCGGGAGCCCAGATGCTCGCATACCCCCGCATAGACCCCGTGGCCGTTTCCATCGGTCCGTTGCAGTTTCGCTGGTACGGGTTGATGTACCTGTTCGGCTTCGTCACCGGCTGGTGGCTGGGCCGCCGCCGCGCGGTGCAGCCCGGCAGCGGCTGGCATCCGCAGCAGGTGGACGACATGGTCACCTGGGCCATCTTCGGCGTGGTGCTGGGGGGGCGGCTTGGGTACATCCTGTTCTACGACCTGGCTTACTACGTCAGTTATCCTGCTGCCGTCTTCCAGATATGGCATGGCGGCATGTCGTTCCACGGCGGCTTGCTGGGCGTGCTGTTTGCGGTGTGGATGTACGCCCGGCGTTCCGGGCGCGAATTCATGTCCGTGGTGGATTTTGTGGCCCCGCTGATTCCGCCGGGCCTGTTCTTTGGCCGCATCGGCAACTTCATCAACGGCGAGTTGTGGGGCGCGCCCACCACGCTGCCGTGGGCCATGGTGTTTCCCGACGGCGGCCCCTTTCCCCGCCACCCCTCGCAGTTGTACGAGGCCGGGCTGGAAGGCGTGGTGCTGTTTGCCGCCGTATGGTGGTTCTCTGGCCGCAAGAGGCCGGTGGGCGCAGTGTCCGGCCTGTTCGGCGTGCTGTATGCGGTGTTCCGCTTTGCCGTGGAATTCGTGCGCGAGCCCGACCCGCAGTTGGGCTACCTGGCCTTCGGCTGGCTGACCATGGGGCAGGTGCTGTGCCTGCCGCTGTTTGGCGTGGGGCTGTGGCTGCTGCTGCGCGGGCGCGGGGCAACGGCGGGGTCTGCGGCCCGCTAGCCGGGGGCGGGGATGCCGCCTGCCGTGCGCAGGAGCCGAACCGCCGTGTGGTGGGGGCGGAAATCCGGCGCCTTCGTCCGCTTTCCATGCAGTTCGACGTGCAGAGAGCCCTGCTGTTTTCCGGTGTGCGGCATGGCTTGTGAACCCTTGTTCGGCGCGGTTTTGTTGACAAAACAGGCGTTATATGAAATGGCGGTGCAGTTGTTTTGCCCCGCCCGCACGGGGTGCGAGAGAACGAGACGGAGGAACCATGGCAAAGGAAGATGCCATCGAGGTTGACGGTGTTGTGCAGGAAGCCCTGCCCAACGCAATGTTCCGCGTGGAGCTTGAGAACGGCCACGAAGTGCTGGCCCACATCTCCGGCAAGATGCGCAAGTTCTACATCCGCATCCTGCCCGGCGACCGCGTGAAGGTGGAGCTTTCACCGTACGACCTGACGCGTGGCCGCATCACCTACCGCATGAAGTAGCATCCTCCCGTTTTCGTCTCCGCCCCGCTGCCAGCCCCGTGCCGGGGTGATGGCGGAGTTTCACCGTACGCCTCGCCGCAGTGCCCGTCGTTTCCGCGCCCAGCGCGGCAGTGGCGGGCTTGTTGCGTCTGGCGCATGTCGCCTTTGCAGCCCCCCTTTTTTGTGTGCCCGTTTCCCCATGCAAACGGGGACGCCGTGTGGCGTCCCCGTGGAATGCGGCCCTGCTTGATCTGGCTGGCCTGCAGATATGTCTGTCCGTCTGTTGGCGCCGTTTGTCCGGGCTTGCCGGGCCGCGTGCCAAATGGACGGGCGGGCATCGTGTGGGGGCGTCAGGCCCCACGGGGGCGTTTGCTATCCTTCCGCGCCCGGCCCGTCAGGCTTGTTCTTGTGGTCTGGTTCTTCCTTTTCGCTTGGCTTTCTTGGCTCGCCTGACCCGCCTGTCATGCCTGGCCCGTTTGGCCTGGCGGATATTTCAGAGCCGTTCGCCCCGCTCTCGTCGGCAGCGGCATGCAGTATCATGGTGTCCGTCGCGTCCGTGCCCTCAACCGCGTCGTAAGCCACGTCGTCAAACGCATCGTCAGTCGCGTCGTCTCCGCCCGGTTCGCCGTCTTCCGGCCGGGGGGCGAACAGCATCACGAAGAACGCGGCCCCGGTCCGCGCGGCGGCATCCAGCGGGCTTTCCACCCAGATGTCGCCGCCGTGGCTCATGACGATGCGGCGGCAGATGGCAAGCCCAAGGCCCGCGCTGCCGTTCTTTGCGCCGTCCCCGTCGCGGTCCAGGCGGTAGAACCGCTCGAAGATGCGGTCGCGGCTCTTTTCCGGAATGCCTGGCCCCTGGTCGCTCACGCACAGGGTAACCCTGCCGTCGGCAGCGGTGGCCGAAATGCCCACCCGTGTGCGCGCGGGGCTGTACTTGATGGCGTTGTCCAGCAGGTTGCGGAACACTTCCACCAGTCCGTCGCGGTCGGCCAGCACGGGCAGGGGGGTGGCCCCCACGCTGTTTTCCAGTACGATGTCCTTCTGCGCGGCCACCGGTTCCAGTTCACGCACGGTCTGGCGCAGCACCTCGGCGGCGTCCACGCCGGTCAGGGTCACCTTGTCGCCCTTGTGTTCCGAGCGGGCCAGCACCAGCAGGCTATTGACCATCTTGGTCATATGGTTGGCATTCTTGAGGATGGTGCGCAGGAAGGCGGCCATCTGGTCGCGCGACGAGGGCGGCGCTTCCAGCAGCGTTTCGGCGTAGCCCTTGATGCTGGTGAGCGGGGTCTTCAGTTCGTGCGAGACGTTGGCCACGAAGTCGCGGCGGATGCGCTCCAGCTTTTCGCGTTCGCTGATGTCGTGGAAGACCAGCACCATGCGCTGGCCGGATGCATCGCGGAAGGGCACCAGTGAAATCCCGAAGGCGCGGCCTTCGCCCAGGTCGGTCTGCATGCTGGCCCCGCGCGGGTCTGGCGACACCAGCATTTCGTCCACCATGCGTTGCAGTTCGGGCTTCATGGTGGCTTCCAGCGGGGTGGCCCCCAGCTTGTTGCCGATGCCCGTGAACATGGCGGTAAGCGCATGGTTCATGGATTCGATGCGCCCGGCGGCGTCCAGCACCATGACCCCTTCGTGCATGCCGTTGAACACGGCCTCCAGCCGCCCCTTCTGTTCATTGAGCTGGCGCAGGTGCTGTTCGATATTGTGGGCCATGCCGTTGATGGCATGGGCCAGCGGACGCAGTTCGCGTCCGGGTATGTCGCGGATGCGCCTGCCGAATTCGCCCTGGCCGATGGCCTGCGCGGCCATGGCCATGGTTTCTATGCCGCGCAGCAGGGGCCGTGTGACCAGCAATCCCAGCGCGCCGCTGGCCAGCAGCGAGAACAGGAAGGCCCACACCAGTCCCTTTTCCATGCGATCCAGCCGCTCATGCACCACCGACAGCGGCAGGGCCAGGCGCAGGATGCCGGGGTCCAGTCCGGCAACGGCGTCCACCTTGCGTGCGGCGTAGATCAGGTCCTTGCCCAGTGTGGCGCTGAAGCGCACATCGGTGCCCAGCACGCCTGTGTGGGCCTCCAGCACCTCGGGGCGGGTGGCGTGGTCTTCCAGCGTGGACAGACGCTCGTAGGGCACGTCGGAATCGGCCTGCACCTTGCCGTCCACGATGTAGGTGATGCGGATGCCCGTGCGGCGCGACATCTCCGTGACCCAGGTGGTGAGGTGCCGGTACGAGGCGAAGGGCGGGTGCTCGCGCAGCAGCCAGTAGGTGGTGTCCACGTCCTCGGCGGCGCGGGCCTTGGCCTCCAGCAGCACGTCGCGGCGCAGGGTCTTGTCGAAATAGAGATAGGGCGGCAGCAGCGCCACGATAAGCAGCAGCCAGGTGCCCACGACGAGCCGTTTGCGCAGGGAGTACTGTTTCATCATCCTTGTCTCGCGCCAGTCCGTGTCGTGCCCGTCACACGGATGTTACAATTCGTCGAACGTGTGTCGTCCCTCGTGCCGGGCGGGCTTGGGCGTATGCCGCACCGCCCGGCAGCGATAAGGACTGCGGCAGTGCGCCTACCCCTGCACCGCCCGCAGGAACCCGTAGATTTCCGTGGGATGGCTTTCCACCCCGTTGGCCACGTAGCGGCGCACCACGGCCACCTGATTGCCGCGCGGGGTGACCGACTGTTCCACCAGCAGCACCACATCGTAGGGCGCGGCGGCCTGCGGCTGTTCCAGGGTCAGCCACCATCCGCCGTCGTCGGTGGGTTCGCTGCGCAGGGCGTAATGGTCCGGCGGCTGAAAGGCGAAGGCCAGCATGGCCTTCAGGTCGTTGATGCAGAAGCGGCCACGGGCCCGTCCGGCAACGCCCAGAAATTCGCCCTGGGGCGACTGCACCACCAGCGGCAGGGCCAGCAGATGGCGCGGCGGGTCCTGCTGCGCGGGAAAAGAGGCCTCCGGCATGTCGGGAGTGGCGGGCGTGTTGGAGGCGGGGGCGGTCATGCCGCCGGGGAAGGGTACCACGCGCCCGCCAGAGGTGGGGGTATTGGCTGGCTGGTCGCTGCTGGCAGATTCGGTTCCGTCAGGAGCGTCGTCGGATTCCGCCGAAAAGGCGTCGTCGGCAGCGGTCTGCCGGGCAGGGGCCGCGTCAGGAAGTGTCATGCCGGGAAGCGTCGTGCCGGGAACTGCGGACGGTGCGGCGTTCCGGGCAACGTCATGACCGCCCGTGGAGGTATGTGGGGGAAGGGCGCGCAGCAGGGCTTCGAAACGAGCGGCCAGGGCGGCGGCTTCGTCAAGCCAGGCGGGCCGGATCGCTGCGGCGGCCACGCCCGCCGTTCCCGTTGCGTCCCCGCCGGAGGGGGCAAGCGCACCGACCAGGGTTTCGATGTGCTGCACCCGCTTCAGGATGGCGGTCTGCTGCTGGGTAAGTCCCACCATGCTCTTGGCCAGGTTGCTCACGGCCAGGGTGAAGTCCTGCGGCAGTTCCACGCGCGCGGGCTGGGGCGGTGCGGCGGGTGGTGCGGCGTCGTCCCCCTCGCTGTCGGACGGGGCTTCCGGCGTGATCCATACGAATTCGGCGGCCAGGCGGGCGCGCACCTCTTCCACCGACATGCCCATTTCGAACAGGTCGCGGATGCGCAGGGAAACTGCCGCCGCCTCTGCCGTGAAGCGGATGGGCTTGCCCTGGCTGGCCACGGGGATGCAGTCCGGGAACTTGCGGCGGTAGCTTTTGACCGTGGTTTCAGAGACGCCCAGCATGCGGGCGAGGTCGCGGTGGGTCAGGTTGCCTTCGGTCATGGAAATCCTTTGGTGTGTCTCGGTGGGTGCGATGGCGCGGCGCGCGGTGCGGCGTACAGGGGGGGGCTCTGTGCATGGCGCATCCCGATGCAGGGGGGGCGCTGCCCTGACGTGGATTCCGCCCCCCGTCGTGCTTCTCGTAAGGGCCGTACTGGCCGCAAGGGCGCGGGTGCGCGTTGCGGCGTTGTGTGCTAGGCTGCAGTCGTTCGGGAACCCCGGCGGAACCTTCGGAAAAAAGCGGAGGACTGGCCCCGGGGCGGGTCTGGAGCACGAACGGGCAGCGAGGCGCGACTGCGAGACTGCGCGACAACGCGCCAACGCGCCAACGCGACAACGCGCCAACGCGACAACGCGACAACGCGACAACGCAACAGGGGTTGAACCCCGCCGTCCGAGCGGCTATGGTGCGCGCCCGTTGCCGGTCCGGGGCGCGGGGTGTTCCCCGCAGCCGGCAGCGCGCGGCCCGGCTCCAAAGATAGCTGGACATCGCATGCTTACCATGCGCCTATCGGTATTTCAATGTGTAGCAGCAGGGGTTTCACGCCGAGCCATCATGCGCTTTCCGCAGGGTTGCCGATGTGCGTGCTGTCCCGTTACGCCCTGCCTGCCGTTACTCCGGCTGCCGTGTTTCCCTTCCGTCATCCGGTGAGGATCGCCATGTTCCGCCTTTCTTGCGTACGCACTTCCCTCTCGTCGTTGCCGTCCGTCGTTGCCTGCTGCCGCCGGGGCCGCAGCCTTGCCGCATCGTTTGTGTTGGCCCTGGCCTGTCTGGCGGTCATCCTGCCCGGCTGGCCCCGCACCGCCCGCGCGGCTACGGAACTGACTCTGGCCGTAGTGACCACGCCCGGCTCGGCCCAGCATGTCTGCGCCGAACGGTTCCGCCAGTTGCTGGAAGAACGGTCGCACGGGGCCTACCGGGTGGTGGTGCATCATTCCGGCACCCTGGGCACCGAGACGGAAATCCTGCAGCAACTGCAATTGGGCGGCGTGCAGTTGGCCATCATCACCCTTGGCGTGCTCGACCCGTTCGTGCCCGAGGTGAAGGTGCTGGACTATCCCTTCCTGTTCCGCGACGCGGCAGAGGCAGACCGCGTGCTGGACGGGGCAACAGGAAGGGCGCTGCTGGATGCGCTGGTGCGGGTGGGCCTGAAGGGGCTGCATTTTTCCGAGAACGGCTTTCGCCACCTGACCAACAACGTGCGCCCGGTGCGCAACGTGGATGACGTGCGCGGGCTGAAGATCCGCGTGCTGGAATCGACCCTGCATCGTGAACTGTGGCGTGCCCTGGGGGCCAACCCCACGCCCATGGGCTGGCCCATCTACGCGGAATTGCAGCAGGGCACCATCGACGGGCAGGAAAACCCGCTGTGGGTCATGGCCGAATACCGTATGCCCGAGGTTCAGAAATACCTTTCGCTGACCGGGCATGTCTATTCCGCCCACGCGGACCTGGCCAACCTGGCCTGGTTCAACGCGCTGCCCCAGGCCGACCGGGATCTGGTCGTGCAGTGCATGGCCGCCGCCGCCGTGTACCAGCGGGCGTACAACCGCCAGAAGGACGCCGAGTATTTGCGCCGCCTGCGCGAGGCAGGCATGCAGGTGGTGGCTGCGCCGGACCTGGCCTCGTTCCGTGCCCGCGCCGACGCGCTGCGCCAAAGTTCCCTGTTCGCCGAGCCGCGCACCCGCGACATGCTGGCGCGCGTGCTGGCGGCGGTGGGGCGTCAGGGGGCGGAATGACGGTGGGGCGCACTGCCGCCGCGTCTTCGGCGTCGACAGCGCCGGGCGCTGGCGGGGGCCGTGGACCCGGCCCTGCCGTCACACGGGCGTTGCTGGCTGTGGCCGCCCGGAGCGACGCCGTTGCCCGCGTCTGGCTGGCCGGGGCCACCCTGGTCATGGCCGGGCTGCTGATCGTGCAGGTGATCTTTCGCTACGCCTTCAACAATTCGCTGTTCTGGTCAGAGGAACTGGGCCGCGCCCTGCTGGTGCAGCTTACCTTTGTCGGCGCGTCCGTGGCCTGGCGGGGTCGGGCGCACATCGGCATGGACGCGCTGGTGGCGCGCGTTTCGCCGGAATGGGCCTGGCGGGCGCGGCTGCTGGTGCTGTGCGTGTGCGTGGCCTTCTTTGCCGCCGTGGCCTGGCATGGCGCGCGGTTTGCCCTGTTTCTGCTGCCGCAGCAGACAGCGGCCCTTGGCGTGTCGCGGGCCGTGGTCTTTGTGGCCGTGCCGGTGGGCGGCGCGCTGCTGACCCTGCACGGGCTGGCGGACCTGCTGGCCCATTTGTGGCCCGACGCGGTGAAAGGCGCGGGCACGGGCGGCACGTTGATGCCGTGCGGCGCCACGGATTGGGATGGGGACAGGGACGGGGGCCGGGACGCGAACGGTGTCGGGGCCGGGGCGGACGGGGACGATCCGATCCGGTCCGCCGCATCCCCCGCAGCGTCCTCGTCCTTGACGATGCCCGACGCCCCCGCACAAGATTCCCCTGCGCCGGGGGGTCGCTGACATGGTGGCTCTGATCCTGTTCGGCGGCATGGTGCTGCTGTTCGCCCTGAACGCCCCGGTCGCCGTGGCCCTGGGCGGCGCAGCCTTTGCCGCCGTGCTGGCCAAGGGGCTGACCATGCCCGCCGGGCTGGAACCCATGCTGGCCGTGCAGCGGTTGTACGCCGGGGCCGATTCCTTTCCGCTGCTGGCCGTGCCGCTGTTCATGCTGGCGGGCGAGCTGATGTCCGCCGGGGGCATTTCGCGGCGCATTGTGGCCCTTGCCGATGCCCTGGTGGGCCATCTGCCGGGCGGGCTGGCGGCGGTGTCCGTGGTGTCGGCCATGTTCTTTGCCGGGGTGTCCGGCTCTGCCGCCGCCGATACGGCGGCCGTGGGGTCCATCCTCATTCCGGCCATGATCCGGCGCGGTTATCCGGCCCCGCTGGCGGGCGCTGTGCAGGCCGCCGGGGGGTGCATAGGGGTGATCATTCCGCCCAGCATCCCCATGATCGTGTTCGGCGCGCTGACCGGGGCCTCCATCGGGCGGCTGTTCGCGGGCGGGGTGCTGCCGGGGCTGCTGATGGGCGCATCGCTGGTGGTCCTGTGCGTGGTGGAGGCGCGCCGCACGGGCCGCATGCCGGAACGGCGCTTCGACGCGCGCGCCCTGTGGCCCGCCATCCGTTCCGGGGCGTGGGCGCTGGGTGCGCCCGTCATCATTCTGGGGACCATCATCAGCGGGGTGGCCACCGCCACGGAATCGGCCGCCATGGCCGTGGCCTATGCCCTGCCCGTGGGGCTGTACGCCCACCGCGAACTGCGCTGGCGCGACCTGCCGCGTCTGGCCCTGTGCGCGGGGGTGACCTCCGCCGTGGTCATGCTGATCATCGCCGCCGCGTCGCTGTTCGGCTGGGTGATGGCGCTGGAGCGGCTGCCGCAGGCCATCGCGGGGTGGATGCTGTCCCTGTCCGGTGACCGCATCGTGCTGTTGCTGCTGGTGAACCTGTTGCTGCTGGTGGTGGGCGCGTTTCTGGAAACCACCGCCGCCATACTGCTGTTCGTGCCGGTGCTGGCGCCGCTGCTGCCCGCGCTGGGCATCGACCTGGTGCATCTGGGAGTCATCGTGGTGGTGAACCTGGCCATCGGCATGCTGACCCCGCCGTTGGGGGTGTGCCTAGTGGTGTCATGCTCCATCGCGCGCATACCGCTGTCCGCCATCAGCCGGGCCATTGTGCCCATGCTGGCGGTGCTGCTTGCGGACCTGCTGCTGGTGACCTTCTGCCCGTGGCTGGTGCTCTGGCTGGGCGGATAGGCCGTACCGCCCTTAGTGTGACGGGGCCGCGCACGTAGCGCATCTAGTCTGCCGGGTCTTCTCTCTCCGCGTCTTCATCGCTTGGCCCGCCCGGCCCGCCGAAATCCCTCTTGAGGAAGGATACGGCGTCGGCGTCGGACGTGTTCCCGTCTCCTTCCCCGCCAAATCCGGCCACCACGTCCAGAAATCCGCGCAGCAGAGCATCATCGCGCCCGGCGCGCCACACCAGATCCAGTCGGATGTCCGGCAGACCGGGCCGGATGTCAGGCTGGCCCGGCGCGTCTCCCGTGGTTCCGCCGCCTGCCGACACGTCGCGGTACACCACCCCGTCGCGCGGTTCGCTGCGGGCGGACGCGGGCACGATGGCCGCGCCCACCCCCGCCGCCACCAGGGCGCGCTGGGTGTTCAGCCCCACGGCTTCCTGCGTCACCTGAGGCGAGAAGCCTGCCCCACGACACGCCGCGATGACGGCATCGTACGCCGCCGGAAACACCCGGCGCGGGTAGAGGATCAGCGGCATCCCGGCCAGCGCGGCCAGCGGCACCACCTGAAGCCCAGCCAGCGGATGGTGCGCGGGCAGGGCCACCACCTGCGGCTCGTGCAGGAACGGTGCGTGGTCGAAACCGTCCGGCAGGCCGTCCAGATTGCGCAAGAGGCCCACGTCCAACTCGCCGGATTCGATGCGCCGCAATTGCAGCAGGGTGCCCATTTCGCGCAGTTCCAGCCGCACGCCGGGGCAGCGCGCCCGATAGGCGGCAACTGCCTGCGGAAAGCGCGTGGCCGCCGCGCTGACCACAAAGCCCAGGCGCAGCCGCCCCCGCGCGCCCCGCGCCGTACCGCGCGCCCGCTCCACTGCCGCATCCAGCCCGGCCAGCAGGTCGCGCACGTCGTCGCGCAGGGCCTCGCCCGCCGGGGTGGCCCGCACCGTGCGGCTGGTGCGATCGAACAGACGTACCCCCAGCTCTTCCTCCAGCGCCTGAATCTGCTGGCTGAGCGGCGGCTGCGAAATATGCATGCGCCGGGCGGCGCGCCCGAAGTGCAGTTCTTCCGCCACGGCCAGAAAGTAGCGCAACTGACGCAATTCCATGATTGATACCTTTTGCATATTAATTAGCGTTGAAAATCGAATTGGACATATCATTCGGTGCGCCGTAGCGTCCAGACCATGCACTCGGCCCCCGTGGCCGGTTGGTGCGTACGGACAGGTGGAGCACGACAGGCGGTCCGGGATGGTCCCGACCGCCCGCTCCATCACCCCGCAACCTTGCGGAGCATGCCATGTTCGCCCTTGCCCTCATTCAGCCCCGCCCCGACAGACGCCCGCCCGTGCTGGTGCGCCTGGCCCTGGCCGTGCTGATGGGCGTGGTGCTGGGCGTGACCATGGGGCTTGGCCCCACGCTGGCCCCGTAACGCCTTCCATATCAAACCGCCACGCGCCTACGGGTTTGCCTGAAGCCCGGACGCGCGAAACAGGACGCCCCCTACCTGCCGGAGGGGGCGTCTTTTGTCGTGGACGGAGCGGACAGGGGCGTCGGGTTGTCGGCACGATTGGGTCCAGACCCGGCGGGATGGCGGTTCATGGTGTTCCTGTTGCCGTCGGGGGCACGCCGAAAAATGAAAAAGGGCAGGCGGTGCCTGCCCTGACGATGCCTGAAGGCGTCCTGCGGACGCCAAACCGGACCGTGCGTCCTTACGGACTCACCCGAATGCTACCACCAGTTCATCCAGCTTTCGATCCTGTCCGGAATGCATGTTCCTGCGCACGTCTTGTGAACACGTTGCATGGCGATCTCCTTTGTTTTTGGTAAGACCCTCATGAAATCCTGCCTTTTCAGTTAGCAAATTCATTTGGCCGGATGCAAGGCATTTCGGGGGAGACGTGTACAGGTGCGACCTCGTAGCGAGGCTGGTTCTTGCCTGAAGGGGGGCGGAGGAGGGCCAGACGGCCTGCGGGGAGCCTGGAGCCCGTCTGGGCGGAGCCTCGCCTTCGGAACGATGCTCGGATCAGTTGCAGACCTCTGCCGCACAGGACCCTTACGGGGGGCGAACCACATGGACGCTGCCGGTGAGGTGAAGGCCTGCGGCCAGCGAAACGGGCGGAGCTTCGCGGCCATAAGTGGCTTCTTTTCTGCGGCGGCCCCATCTCCGGCCACCCCGGCGCGTGTCATATCTGCCCGCAGAACAGTCGGAATGGCATGCACTGGCCCGGAAGGTGCGTCTTTTGTCGTGATGCACGCGGGGCGCAACAGGGGAGGATGCGCGGCGGCGCGCCCACCATCAGAGGGAGGCTTGCGGCAGCAGATTTTACACGCACCCAAAAGTGCCCACTTGACCATGCCGCCCGGCGGGGTATGTAGGTGACAGTGACCAAACCGCGCCCGGCGTCCGGCAGCATGTTTCTGCGGATCGGGCGCACAGCCCCGCGAGGTTGCCATGAACGTCCTGATCATCAACGGGCACGAGCCCTATCCCTTTTCGCCCGGCACACTGAACCGCCATTTGGTCGAACTGGCCCGCACCACGCTGGAAGGGCTGGGCCACGCCGTGCAGGTGACTGAAACCAGCAAGCCCTATGCCGTGACGGCAGAAATCGACCGCCACCTGTGGGCGGACAGGATCATCGTGCAGTCGCCGGTGAACTGGATGGGCTTTGCGTGGAGCTGCAAGAAATACATGGACGAGGTGTATACGGCGGGCACCGACGGCAGGCTGTGCAATGGCGACGGGCGAAGCCGCTCCGCGCCGGAGCAGCAGTACGGTTCCGGCGGGGCGCTGCACGGCAGGCAGTACATGCTCTCGCTGACTTTCAATGCACCCGCCGAGGCCTTTGGCGAGGGGGGGCAGTATCTGTTCGGCGGCAAGACCGTGGACGACCTGTTCTTTCCCGCGCACATGAACTTCCGCTTCTTCGGCATGACGCCGCTGCAAACCTTCTGCTGCCACGACGTGGTCAAGAACCCGCGCATCGAGGAAGACTGCGAACGATACAAGGCGCATTTGGCGCTGCTGTTCGGGTAGGGCCGGATGCAACATGAGGGCGGAAGGTATACGACCTTCCGCCCTCATTGTTTCATGGCGGGCTAGGGCTTTTCAATGCAGGCAGGACTGCCGAATCGGAGATTTCGTTCGTTGGCGAGGAAAACGCCGCCTGCCATGAGGGAGTATACTCTTATCGTATTCGACCGAAATGGGAGGCGGCGTTTGACGACGCCAACGGGCGAAATCTCCGATTCGGCTACAGCAGCGGAATGTCCCAGTTAAAGGGACTGGTCCGCCGGGGTTCGGGCACGGTCAGGGGCGGGTGTTCGTCGATGCGCACGAACAGGGTGTACCCGGCGGCTTCCAGTTGGCCGCGCCGGTCTTCGATGTCCAGCGGCCAGCCGGGGTATATCCAGGTGTTCTGGCCGTAGCGGCGGGCCCAGAACACTTCGTTCTTGGGGCTGTTGAACGGCTCGCCCTGCTTCAACCCTTCCAGATGGTGGCGGGTGACGCCCATGGGCCAGTAGCCGGAAAGCATCACGCCCAGCGGCAGGCAGCTCTGGCGCGGCAGGGCCAGAATGTCTTCTCCGGGCAGTTCGGGGCTGACGATGGCGGCGGCAAAGCCCAACTGGCGCAGCACGGCCAGCGCCGCCGGGTTGGAGGTGTTGCAGAAGGGACCGGCGGTCAGCGCCAGGTCGCGCCGGGCGTGCGCATCACCAAACAGTCCCACCTGCCACGGCGCGTTGAGCACGAAGTGGCGCGCGCCGTCACGGACGGCCCCGCGGACCATGCGCAGCCACTGGGCCTCCTCGTCCGGCCAGATTACTGGCGGCAGCCACCACGAGATGCGCGGGTACAGCGTGCGCGAAACCTCGCGCAGGGCTTTCGGCGACAGCCACAGGCCCATCACCGTGCCGGGGCGCACCCCGGCCTTGCCTTCGCGGCCATGCGGCAGCGAACCGCGCAGGATCACGTCCAGCGGGCGCGCGGGCTTGCCGGGGGCGGGATAGCTGGGGGTGAAGTCCACCGCGCCGCCTTCGCCGCCGCCCTTGCGATGGCGTTCCAGCTTGGTCTGCCAGGCGCGCACCTCGCGCTGCAGTTCCTGTTCGCGGCGATCGATGAGGAACACCGGGGTGCCCAGCTTGGGCGTCTTGTGGCGCGGCAGGCGCAGGTTGAAGGTGCCTGCCTTCGGAATATGGCGGGCCACCGGCAGGGTAGTGTGCCACGATTCGTCCTCGTACCCGATGCGCAAGAGATCCTGCGGCAGCAGCTCGAAGCGGGGCTTGAAGTAGATGCCCCCTTCCGGGGTCTGGCCCACCTTGCCCGCCAGCAGGCCGGAACTGGTCTGCTCGCCGGGGGCGGTGGGGTCGTCGCCGCGCTGGGGCAGAAAGCGCGAATGGGTGCCGGGGCGGCCCAGGGCCATTTCAAGGATGTCCTCGGCCTGCTTGCGGGCCTTGGGGTCGTCCGGGTTGTCGCGCAGCAGGCGGTAGGCCGACACCGCGTAGTACACGTAGTGCGGCCCCTTCTTGCGGCCTTCGATCTTCCACGAGGCCATGTGCGGCACGGACAGCAGCGTTTTTGCCAGCACGTCCAGCGAAAGGTCGAGGCAGGAGAAGAAGCGCCCCTCGCGCCCTTTCTGGCGGTACACCCGGCGGCACGGCTGCACGCAGCGGCCACGCAGGCCGCTTTTGCCGCCCATGTAGCTGGACCAGTAGCAGCGGCCCGACACGCAGTAGCACAGCGCCCCGTGGACGAAGAATTCCAGGTCCAGGTCGTCCGGGCAGGCGTTTCCGCAGGCGCGGATTTCGTCGATGTTCAGTTCGCGCGGCAGGATCACCCGGCTGGCCCCCAGGTCGCGCGCCACGGTGAGCGCGGCGGGGTGGGTGACGTTGGCCAGCGTGGAGAGATGCAGTTCGCCCGCAAACCCGGCCTGCCGGGCGATGTCCAGCATGCCGAGGTCCTGCACGATCAGCGCATCGGGCCGCACGTCGCGGGCAAGGCGCGCCACCAGGCGGCCTGCCGCGCCGGGGTCGCCGGGTTTCAGCATGGAGTTCATGGCCACGTAGATGCGGCGGCCCTCGGAATGGGCCAGGTCCGTCAGCGCGGCCAGTTCGCCGGTGGAGAAGTTTTCCGCCTGCATGCGGGCCGAAAAGTGCTTCAGGCCCAGGTACACGGCGTCGGCCCCGGCGGCAAAGGCGGCCAGCGCGGCGGGCATGTCGCCCGCAGGGGCAAGGATTTCGGGCTTGCGCAGGCTGTCGGGTGCGACAGTGCCGGATGCGACAGTGGCTGATGCAGCCGATGCGTCGCCGGCGGTCACGCTGGGGGGCAACAGTTCCGCCAGTTCCGCATCGCTCAGGCGGGTGCGGCGGTGTTCGCGTTCCGGGGCGCGGTTGTCCACGAATTCGTCGGCCTTGCCTGCGGACGGGGCCGGAGCACCCGGACGGGCGGGGCGCGCAGGACGTTCCGCGCGGGGGGCAGAGCGGTCGTCCCGGCGATTGTCCCGGCGTTCGCCGCTGCGTGGATCGCCGCCGCGAGGATCGGTGGTCCAGTCGTCGTTGCCCCGCTTGCCGGTGCGTTTGCCGGATTGTTTGCCGGTCGGCTTGCCCTGCTGCCCGTCCTGAGGCGTGGCGGGACGCTTGCCGCCGCGCGGGCCGGTGGGCTTGGGCGCGTCCTGCCCGTCTTCCTGACGGGGGCGGCGGGGACGGTCTTCGCGTTCGCCCTGTGCGCCGCTGCCCTTACGGGCGGGGCGAGCGGGGCGGGGTGCGCGGGACTGCTGGTCGTCACGCCCGCGCGAGCGGGGGGCGTCGCCCGTATCGGGCTTGCCGGTCTTTTTCTGGCCTGCCGGGCGCTTGCCCGTGGCGGCTGCGCCCTTGGGGCCGGATGCGGGGCGTGAAGGCTTGCTGGACATGGATATGTTTCTCCGCAGGGGATGAACTATGCGTGGGGATGCCCGCCGGGCGAAAAGGCCTGTGTGGCCGCGAGATGGGCAGCCGAATGCAATGGCTGGCCCCCATTGGCTGGCGGGGACGTGGCGGCGGGGACGGATGACGTCGCGGTGGCCGCACGGGGAGCAGTGCATCTAACCATAGAACGCCCGCATGGCAACCGCAATGGCTCATGCGGTTTTTCGGCAATGCACGGGCGGGGGCGCAGATGTGGTGCGCAGAGGGGCCGCGCGGAAGGGGCGCGTACCCTGCCCGTGCGACCGAAATACGGCATCCGTGTCACCCGTCGCCTCTGTTTCCCGCGCCGTCCATCACGCCCCGGCGCTTGACCCCGCACGCGCCGCCGTCTACACCCGTATGCACGGGGGGCACGCGCGGTTCCCGTCTCCGGGTGCGCCCGCGCCCCGGCGGCCACACGACGCGGCCACATTCTTTTCGAGGACACCATTACCGCCATGAACACACCCGCCTGCACCGACCTCAAGGTGCTCGACCTCGTTCCCTTCGGACAGACCGGCGGCGAGGCCCGCTTTTTCGCCCTGCGCCTGGAACGCCCCCAGTGGGCCGACTGGAAGCCCGGCCAGTTCGTCATGCTGCGCCCCGCCGGTTGGGCGCTGGACATGCTGTGGGCACGTCCCTTTTCCATCTGCCGCATCAGCGCGCGCGACCTGGTCATCTTCTTTCAGGTGGTGGGGCGCGGCACCGCGCGCCTTGCCCAACTGCGCACCGGCGACGTGGTGCATGTGTGGGGCCCGCTGGGCAACGCCTTCGCCATGGAGCCGGACACCCCCACCCTGATGCTGGCCGGGGGCATCGGCATTGCGCCGTTCATCGGCTATGCCCACACCCACCCCAAGCCGTGGAACCTGTGGATGGATTTCGGCCACCGCATGCCGCTGGGGTGCTACCCCTTCGAGAGCATCAACGAAAAGATCATGGCCGACAGCCACCACGAGGAAGGCCCCGAAGACCTTTCGCGGTTCATAGAGACCATGGGCCGCCGGATGCGTGAATTCCGCGACCAGAACGGGCTGGTGCTGGCCTGCGGGCCCACCCCCTTCCTGCGCACGGTGCGCTCGTTCGCGCTGGAATATGGCGTGCGCACCCAGCTTTCGCTGGAAACGCGCATGGCCTGCGGCGTGGGCGCGTGCCTGGGCTGCGTGTGCCGCACCACCGAGCAGTGGCCCGACCCGGCCAAGGCGGGCGGCAACGTGCAGACCTGCACTCAGGGCCCGGTGTTCTGGGCAGAGCAGATCACCTTCGACGACGAAACAGCCGCCCCGCCCACGGCTGCCGATGCGCCGGTACAGGCCTGCGAACGCTAACGAAAATCCTGATTTGGAATCCGCCCCTGGGATCCGGGACATAGGATCAGAAAAGTCATGATCGACATGCACGTTACCCTTCCCGGCGGGTTGCACCCGCTGACCCTGAACAACCCGGTCATGACCGCCTCGGGCACCTTCGGGTACGGGGTGGAGTTCGCCCCCTACGGCGACCTGACCAGGCTTGGCGGCATCGTAGTCAAGGGCCTGTCCCTGGCCCCGCGCCGGGGCAACCCCATGCCCCGCGTGGCCGAAACGCCCTGCGGCATGCTGAACGCGGTGGGCCTGCAGAATGACGGCGTCGACTACTTCGTGCGCAACACGCTGCCGAAGCTCCCGTGGCGCGAGGTGCCCATCGTGGCCAACCTGTACGCCTGCGATCCCGGCGAATTCGGCGAACTGGCCGCCGTGCTGGCCGCCGAAGAAGGCGTGGCCGCACTGGAAGTGAACATCTCGTGCCCCAACGTGAAGGAAGGCGGGGTGATCTTTGGCCAGGACCCGCGCCAAGCCGCCAAGGTGACCGAAGCGGTGAAGATGCGCGCGGGCAGCAAGCCGGTCATCGTCAAGCTGTCGCCCAACGTCACCGACATCGCCCACATGGCCCGCGCCGTGGAAGACGCCGGGGCCGACGTGCTGTCCTGCATCAACACCCTGACCGGCATGGGTGTGGACATCAACACCCGCAAGCCCCTGTTGGCCAACGTGGTGGGCGGCCTGTCCGGCCCGGCCATCAAGCCCGTGGCCCTGCGCTGCGTGTGGCAGGTGGCCAAAGCCGTGTCCATTCCGGTCATCGGCATCGGCGGCATCACCAGTGCAGAGGACGTGCTGGAATTCCTGCTGGTCGGCGCGCATGCCGTGCAGGTGGGCACCGCCAACTTCATCCGCCCCGACTTCGTGTTCCGGCTGGTGGACGACCTGGCCGCCCTGTGCGAGCGTATGGGCATTGAGCAGTGGGATGATTTTCGGGGCACGCTGAAAATTTAGAACGGAATTTTCGGAAGAGCGAACCGGGGAAAGGAACCTTTTGGAAAAGGTTCCTTTCCCCGGACCCCTTTCTTCCAAAACTTTTTTCCAGGTCCTTCGAGCGATGGTTGTGGCGGGGCATCTCCCCGACACCCCTTTGCCGCTCCATGCAACAAAATGGGCCGCGCACCATGCAGTGCGCGGCCCTTGTCGTTTGGTTCGTCCCGATCTGTCCCCGTCCGTCCCGGTCTGTCGGGGTAGCCGCCAGTGTCAGCCTACCCGATCCAGTCGTCGTCTTCCTCGATGGGGGCAAAGCCCCGGCGCATGGTGTTTTCGGTCACGCAACGCGGGTCCATGAACTGGAGCAGGTAGTCTGGGCCGCCGGTCTTCGAGCCGACGCCGGACATCTTGAACCCGCCGAAGGGCTGGCGTTCCACCATGGCCCCGGTGGAGCCGCGGTTCAGGTACAGGTTGCCCACGCGGAATTCGCGGCGGGCCTTGGTCAGGTTTTCGGGGCTGCGCGAGAATACGCCGCCGGTCAGGGCAAAGCGGGTGCCGTTGGCGATGGCCAGCGCCTCGTCAAAGCTGCCCGCGCGCATCACGGCCAGCACCGGGCCGAAGATTTCTTCCTGTGCAATCCGATGATGCGGCTTGATGCCTTCCACGATGGTCAGCGGCACGTAGCAGCCCTCGGCCGGGATGTCGGTGCGCTTCATCAGCACCTTGCCTTCCTGCTCGGCTATCTTCACGTATTCCAGGATGTTCTTTTGCAGGGATGCATCGGCCACCGGGCCCATGTAATTGGCCGGGTCTTCCGACGGGCCGATCTTGATGGCCTGCGCGGCCTTCACCAGCCGCTCCACGAAGCGGTCGTAGATGGGGTCCAGCACGATGACCCGCGAGCAGGCCGAGCACTTCTGGCCCTGGAAGCCGAAGGCGGAGTTCAGCACCTGCAACACGGCCTCGTCGAGGTCGGCGTCGTCGTCGATGATGATGGCGTTCTTGCCGCCCATTTCCGCGATAACCCGCTTGCACTGCATCTGGCCGGGCTGCACCTTTGCCGCCTTTTCCTGAATGCGCAGGCCCACTTCCATGGACCCGGTGAAGCAGATCATGCTCACCTGCGGGTGTTCCACCAGATAGTCGCCCATGACCGAACTGCGGCCCGGCACGTAGTTGAACACGCCCTCTGGCAGGCCCGCCTCGCGGAAGATTTCCGTAAGGTTGTACCCGATGCGCGAGGCTATGGACGACGGCTTGAAGATCACCGGGTTGCCGGTGACGATGGCGGCGGCGGCCATGCCGATGGCGATGGCGAAGGGGAAGTTCCACGGCGCGATGACCGCGGCAATGCCCTTCGGCTGGTAGAACAGGTGGTTCAGTTCGCCGGGGGCGCGGCCCATGCGGCGCGGCGCGCCAAGGCGCAGCATTTCGTGGGCGTAGTAGTCCAGAAAGTCGATGCCTTCGCCCACGTCATGGAAGGCCTGGTCCCACTGCTTGCCCACTTCCAGCACCTGCCAGGCGGACAGCTCGAACATGCGGCGGCGGGCGATGTCCGCCGCGCGGTGCAGGAACATGGCCCGGTCCGCCGGGGATGTGTCGCGCCAGGCCGGGAAGGCCTTTTCGGCGGCCTCGATGGCGGCGTCCACTTCCGGCTTGCCGCCCTGGCAGACCCTGGCGATGACTTCCGCCGGGCTCGCCGGGTTGGTGGAGGCGATGGTGTCCTCCGTGGTCACGTCCTTGCCGCCGATGAACAGCGGAATCACTCCGCCCGCCTTGCCGCGCACTTCCGCGATGGCGTTCACGAAGCCTTGGCGGTTGCCGGGCAGGGTCAGGTCCAGCATGCTTTCGTTGACGAACGGGGGCAGGCCGTCGAGCTGGGTCGACGGGGCCGGGCGCGGCGGCGGGGCGGCGGCCAGTTCACGCTCCAGCGTGGCCTGCGGATTTTCCAGCAGCCGTTCCAGTTCCGCGCCGTCCACAAAGCTCTGGCGCAGGAAGGATTCGTTGGCGGTGTTTTCCAGCAGGCGGCGCACAAGATAGGCCATGCCGGGGATCAGTTCGCCGTACGGGCAGTACAGGCGCACGCGCCCGGCCACGTTCTTCAGCCCCTTTCGCACCGGCTCGGCCATGCCGTACAGCACCTGGAATTCGTAGCGGTGGGCGGGCACGTTCAGGGCGCGGGCCGTTTCCATCACCGTGGAAATGGTGCGCACGTTGTGCGAGGCGCAGGCGAAGTAGACGAGGTCGTTGTTTTCCAGAATGCGGCGGGCCAGCTTTTCGTAGCAGATGTCCGATTCCGGCTTGCGGGTCCACACGGGAATTTCCCAGCCGTTCTGCTTGGCCATCACCGTTTCGTAGTCCCAGTACGCGCCCTTCACCAGGCGGATGCCGAAGGGCAGCTTTTCGGCGCGGCCCCAGGCCAGAAGGTCGTCCAGGTCGTGTTCGGTGCAGCGCAGGTAGGCCTGCAGCACGATGGACAGGTGCGGGTAGTCGCGGAATTCCGGCATGGTGCGCAGTCGCTTGAACAGTTCCAGCGTCATTTCGCGGTACTTCAGCTGCTCCATGTCGATGCACAGGAAGCCGCCCATGGCCACGATCTTGCGGTAGATGGGCACCAGGCGCGACAGGATGCCCTGCACGGAACCTTCCACGTCGCCGGGCTTGGCCTGCGAGTAGAGGGCCGAAGGCTTGATGGACACGTTTACCTTGGGGGTGTGGCCCCAGTCTTGCGCGGAATCCGGGCCGGTGGTGCTGCCGGTGGAATCGGCCAGCGGCGCCCACTTGGCGTGCTCCCTGGCAATGGCGTCCAGCACCTCCAGGTAGCCGTCGCGGTAGGCGTCGGCTTCTTCCTCGCTCACCGTGGCTTCACCCAGCAGGTCCACGGTGAAGGCAAAGCCTTCCTTGCGCAGCTTGGCCAGCCCCTTGATGGCTTCCTTGGTGTTTTCGCCGATGATGAAGGTGCGGGCCATGCCTTCGATGTTGGACCGGATGAACTTGCCCATGAGCATGCCGGTAAAGGCCCCGCCGAAACCGGCTGCGCCTGCGCCCCACTTGAGCACGGGGGGCACGTCCGCTCCGTCGGCAGAGAAATATTCGCGGATGTGGCGGGTGAGCGCCTCGGAGGTGTTCAGGTAGGGCAAGACGTCCACGAAGCGGAACAACTGGACCTTGAAGCCCTCGTTCTGCATGGCCCAGTCCATGACCTTGCCGGTCCAGAAGCCCTTGTTGAAAATGGACGGGGCTTCGCCGCTGATGCTCTTGAAGAATTCCTTGCCGCGCTCGACGATGCGGGCATCAAGATGCTGTTCCATGCGGTTCCTCCTGGGCGTCGCGCGGGGGTGGTCCCGGCGGGTGCGGTGTGGGTGCGAGTCGTGCGGTGTGGTGAAAAGGCTCCTGCTGTGTCGCGCGGCGGCGGGGCGGGCGGTCCGCTTCCCTACCGTCGTGCGGCATGATTTTTCGATATTCGGAACGGTTGTAGGCGCTGGAATGCCAGAAATCAAGCCCGCGCCGGGTCGGAGCGGAGCGGTCGCTCTTGCGTCCAGACGGGCCGGGGCCTGCCGGGCCAAATGGGCCAGCAGGGTGGGAAGGGATGCCGGGGCGGCGGCGCAGGCAGGCCCAGTCGGCCCCGGTCGGCCCCGGTCGGCCCGGTCGGCCCGGTCGGCACAGTCGGCCCCGGTTGGCACAGTCGGCACAGTCGGCACAGTCGGGCAAACGAAGAGGGCCGCCGACATCCGATGATGTCGGCGGCCCTGTGTTCTCGTCATGCGGGGCGCGGAGGTGGGAAGTCCTCGTGAAGGGTGTACGCTGGTGCGCCTCGCGTCAGTGCAACAGGCGGATTACTGGTTGGTCTGGGGCACCATACCGTCATGCATGGGGCCGTGGCCCATGCCCTGACCGTTCATCATGCCGCCCTGGCCGCCCATCATGTTGCCGCCCATGCCGCCATGCCCCATGCCGTGGCCACCCATCATGCCGCCGCCCATGCCCATGTGGCCCATGCGGCCGTAGCCGGGATTGACGCCCACTTCCTTTTCCAGGCGTTCGTCAAGGGCGGTGTATTCCTTGCGGATCTGGGTGCGCAGATCGGACAGTTCGCCCGTCAGCTTGGAAATGGCTTCGGGCTTGGTGTTGGGGTTGCCGGACAGGGCGTTCAGTTCGGTGTGCTTGGCCCAGGCCTTGTCCTTCAGCGGCTGGATGCGGGCGTCCGCTTCCTTGTAGATGGCGTCGTACTTGGCCTGCTTTTCCGGGGTCAGGGCGTTGTACACCGCGCCGTTGGCGCAGCCGCCGCCCATGCCCATGGCGCCCATGCGGGCAAAGGCGCTGTCGGTGATGCCGGAGATGGCGAGCAGGCCTGCAAGGGCGACGGTGCCGAGGACGAGATGCTTGGTCTTCATGATGTGCCTCCTGACAGTTGGTTGATTCGTTGCCGCCCCGCTCTGGCGTCTTCGCTGCATCCTCTGTGGATGGCGCGGCCATGGGCTGTGATGCGGGGCTGGTGCGCTTGTTGCTTGCCCCGGTATCAGCAACCGGCGTGCCAAGATGCGACATGTGAAATCAACATAATGAAATCACATGATAAAGCTCCTTGCACGGCATCCCGGCAGGCCTTCGGCCAACTGCACGAAAACCATGCACATGTATAAAAACTATACGCAGCCGCACGGGTGGCGTATGAAAATCGAACAGGTGTCGCGGTATCGACCAGCCCCGCCCTTGGGCGGCCACCGCACACCGCAAGGAACTCCCATGCGTATCCACAAGGCGGCCCATGCGCCGCTGCCCTCGCCGTGGCTGATTATCGGGGCCACGGCTGCCCTGGCCCTGGTGCTGGCCGTGCTTACCGTGCTGAATCACGATGGCGAGCAGGAATCCATGCGGCGCATCCTTTCCGAAAAGGGCGCGTCGCTGATCCGGGCCTTCGAGGCTGGCGCGCGCACGGGCCTGCGCGGGCGTGCCGGGGGCGAGATGCGCTTGCAGATCCTGCTGGAGGAAATGGCCGACCAGCCTGACATCCAGTTCATTGCCGTCACCGACAGGCAGGGCATGGTGCTGGCCCATAGCGACCCGCAGTGGGTTGGCCGTTCTCTGGCCGATCCGGCCACCATGGAAGCCCTGGCCGTACCCCCGCCGCCCGCTCTTTTGGGGCGTGACGGGCGCGACGGAAGTCCTCAAAACCGCGACGAGGTGGGCTGGCGGCTGATGGAGGCGGGCGGTCAGCGGGCCTTTCTGGTGTACCGCACCTTCATTCCCCTGCGCCCCACGGCGCGCCATATGGGCATGGGCGGGATGGGCGGCCACATGATGGGCCACCCCCCGCGCGATCCGGAGCACGGCAACATGATGATGGGCGGCATGCCCGGCTGGCTGCGCCGCGAGATGGAGGCGGACGCCCAGACCGAGCGCGATGCCCCGCCCCCGGTGATCATCGTGGCGCTGGATACGGCGCCCTTTGACGCGGCCCGTGCGTCCGACCGCCAGCATACCCTGGTCATGCTGTCCATTCTGGCACTGCTGGGCGGGGCCGGGGCGCTTTCGCTGCTCTGGTCGCGCCATGCCCGCGCCTCGCGGCGGCTGGTGCGGCAGGCCCAGGCCTTTGCCCTGCACGTGGTCACCAGCCTGCCCGACGGGCTGGTGGTGCTGGACGGCGCGGGCCGCGTGGCCACCTGCAACGCGGCGGCGCGCGATTTGCTGCGCCTGGGAGATTCCGTGCCCGCCGGGGTCGCGCCGGAAGCGGTGCTGCCTGCCCCGCTGGCGCAACTGGCCGCGCAGTTGATCGGTGGTGCGCGTGACGGCGAGGATGCCTCCGCCCGCCTTGGCGAGGAAATGACCCTGGATTGCCCCGTGGCGGGAGGCCCGCCCGTGCCCATGAGCGTGCGCGGGGTGCGCATTGCCGCAGGGACCGACGCCGGGGATGCCTCCGGTGATGACGCAGGGGCCATCCTGATCCTGCGCGACCTGCGCGAGGTGCGCAGGTTGCAGGACGAGGTGCGCCGCCGCGAAAAGCTGGCCGCCATCGGCAGCCTGGCCGCCGGGGTAGCCCACGAGCTGCGCAACCCGCTCAGTTCCATCAAGGGCTACGCCACCTATTTCGGCAGCCGCTTTGCCGAGGGCAGCGAAGACCGCGAGGCCGCGCGGGTGATGGTGCAGGAGGTGGAACGGCTGAACCGGGTCATTTCCGATCTCATCGGGCTGGCCCGGCCCTCGGACATCGCGCCCCGCCCGGTGGACGCCGATTTCTTGGTGCGCCACGTGCTGCGGCTGGTGCGGCAGGATGCCGCCCACCGGGGCGTGACCGTGCAGGTGGAGACGCCAGCCGAGGGGCAGGATTCACTGCCCCGCGCGTTGCTGGACCCGGACCGGTTCTCGCAGGCGCTGCTCAACGTGTTCCTGAACGCGCTGGAGGCCATGCCGAACGGCGGGGAACTGGCCGTGCGTCTGTCCGCCGCGCCGGGCAACCGCATTGCGGTTGCGGTGCGCGACACGGGCGCGGGCATTGCGCCGGAACACCTGCCAACCATTTTTGATCCGTACTTCACCACCAAGAGCCAGGGCACGGGCCTTGGCCTCGCCATCGTCCACAAGATCGTCGAGGCTCACGGCGGCGAGGTCTCGCTACGTTCAACCCCTGGCCAGGGCACGGAGGTCACCTTCCTGCTGTCTGCCGAAACGGCGGCGGGGGGCGGTACGCAAGAAGGAGAACGGATGGGCACGGACACGGTCATGTCGGACGCCCCGCTGGGCGGTTCCGTTCCGCCTGCGGCCCCGGCTGCGACGCCGGACTCCGCTTCGACGGCATCCACGGCCCCAGGCCGGCCCGACAACACAGCACCAGGCAACGCAGCATCCGACAACACCGCAAAGGAAGACACGCCATGAGCAGCGCCACCATTCTCATCGTGGACGACGACGCGGCGCACCGCTCCATGCTGCGCACCATGCTGCGCGGCTGGGGCTATGCCACGGAAGAAGCCGACGACGGCGAATCCGCCGTGGAAAAGGTGCGCCAGCGCGCCTGGGATGCCGTGCTCATGGACGTGCGCATGGCGCGCATGGACGGCCTGGAGGCGCTGCACCGCATTCTGGACTGGAACCCGGCCACGCCGGTGTTGATAATGACCGCCTTTTCGTCGGTGGACACCGCCGTGGAGGCGTTGCGTACCGGGGCCTATGACTACCTGACCAAACCGCTGGATTTCGACGTGCTGCGCCATACCCTGGAGCGCGCGCTGGACCACACCCGTCTGGCCAGCGAAAACCGCGAACTGCGCGAACGCCTTTCGTCACAGGGAGGGGCGTCGGGTGCGCCGTACGGCATCATCGGCCGCAGCGCGCCCATGCACGAACTGGTGGAGATGATCGCCACGGTGGCCCCGTCCGAGGCCACCGTGCTGATTACCGGCGAATCGGGTACCGGCAAGGAACTGGTGGCCCGCGCCCTGCACGCCGCCAGTCACCGTGCCGCGAAGCCGCTGGTGATCGTGAACTGCGCCGCGCTGACCGAAACCCTGCTGGAATCGGAACTGTTCGGCCACGAGCGCGGGGCCTTCACCGGGGCAGACAGGCGGCGCGAAGGGCGTTTTGTGCAGGCCGATGGCGGTACCCTGTTTCTGGACGAGATAGGCGAGATGCCCCTGACGTTGCAGGCAAAGCTGCTGCGTGCCCTGCAACAGGGCGAGGTGCAGCGGGTGGGCAGCGACACCCCGCTTACCGTGGATGTGCGGGTCATTGCCGCCACCAACCGCGATTTGCGCGAAGAGGCGGCGGCGGGGCGCTTTCGTGAAGACCTGTACTATCGGCTCAACGTCATTGCCGTGCATGTGCCCGCCCTGCGCGAGCGCGCGGGCGACGTGCCCCTGCTGGCCGCATTCTTTCTGGACCGCTACACCGAAAAGAACCGCAAGCACCTCAAGGGGTTCTCTCCGCAGGCCATGGATCTGCTGTTGCGCCATGACTGGCCCGGCAACGTGCGCGAACTGGAAAACGCCATCGAACGCGCCGTGATTCTGGCCACCGGCGACTACGTGACCGAACGCGAACTGCCGCTGCATCTGGGAAATGCCGGAAGCGGGGGAGGCGGGGGGAGCGGAGGCAGCAGCGACGGCAACGCCGGAGCGGGCGCGGGGAAGGCCCCCGCCGACGGCGACGGGCTAGCCCCCTATGCGGGGCTGTCGCTGGAGGACCTGGAGCGCCGTGCCATCATCGCCACCCTGCGCGAAACCGGCGACAACAAGAGCGAGGCCGCGCGACGCCTGGGCATCACCCGCGCCACCCTGCACAACAAGCTGAAGAAGTACGACCTGGAGTAGTCGCCGTCAGGCGGGCGCGTCAGGCGGGCGCGACAGGCGGGCGCGGCAGGGGGGACGGAGTGTGCAGAGGCGTAAAGGGGCAGTTCCTACAACCCCGTGCGGGAGAATATATCCCCCGCCCGCGCCGCGCCCATGCGGGCCACGAACAGTTCGCGCAGGGCGCGGATGTCGGCGGCGCGGGGAATGACCCCGCGCGCAAAGGGGGCCGCCCACGGTTCGCCGCACAGCAGGGCGCGCGCCCAGGCGCGTACCTCGGACTCGAAGAAGGTCGGGTTGTTGCGCACGATGCGCGCCTTGGCCCTGCCGTCGTCGGTGCGGGCCGTGTGCGAGTAGTTGGCGTCGTGGAACACGTAGTGCAGCAGCGGCTGCGCCACGCGCACCACGCCGAACCCCGCCATGGCCGCCTGTACCCAGAAGTCCCAGTCCTCGTACGCCGTTTCGGAGCGAAAGCCCCGGCTGGCCAGCCACACCTCGCGCCGTAGCAGCGAGGTGATGGGGAACAGGTTCTGGGTGCGCAAGAGGTCCGGATGAAAGTCTGGCGTCTGCACCACCCGCGATCCTGCGGGTGATTCTTCGATGTAGTCCACGCAGGCGATGTGCGGGCGGATGGTGTCGGGCGGGTACAGGTTGCCGGGGTGGTTTTCCGGCAGGTCGGCGGGTGCAAGATTGCCACCGACCCCGGCGGCGTGCAGCTCCGCCTCGGCCAGATCGCGCAGCGCGCGTGAACCGGGGGCGGCGTTGGCGTCATCGTTGAATCCGCCTGCCTCACTTGGTTCACGTTGCCGACGTTGTCCCTGTGGCTCGTCCCGCTCCGTCAGGGCGGCATGGGTGCGGCGCAGAAAGTCCGGGGCCAGGTAGTCGTCCGGGTCGCAGAACAGCAGAAAAGGCGCACGCGTCGTTTCCGCCCCGGCGTTGCGCACCGGGCCGGGCTTGCCCACGCGGGGCAGGGTCAGCACACGGAACGCCGCCCACGGGCCGTCGGCCTGCCAATGGCGGGCGCGTACGAGCGAATCGTCGCTGCTGGCGTCGTCCACGAAGACCACTTCCACCGCGTCGGGCGGAAAGGTCTGCGCGGCCAGCGCGCCGAAGAAGCGGTCGAGAAAGCGCCCGTAGTTGTGGTTGGCCACCACCACGGAAATGCGCGGCGCGTGCATGACGCTGTCCCCTGAGTTGCCCGGTGCCTTCCCGGTGTCCCCGTTATGTTCCCCGTGCCTGCCGCCGCCGTTTGAAAGGCGCGGCGCACAAGGCGTCCGTTGGTCTCTTCGGTACGCCTGACCAAAGGTTTAGCGCCCCCGGCGTAAAAAACGGGGGCGCTGAGGGAGCGGGATGCCGTTGCGGGCGGGGGCAGGCAGGGACCGGGAGCGTCCCGGCGACAATGCCGGGCAGGATGCTGGCGGACAGGACGCACCGGGGGCGTACGGGGGCGGATCAACGGGTGGCGATGGCCGCGCCCGTACACACCATTACCGTGCCCGCGCCGCGATGCAGCAGCCGGGTGGCGCGCGGGGTGGACAGCATGTGGCGGGCGCGCGCGGCCATCACCGCGTAACCGCCCAGCACGCAGCCCACCACACCCACCGTGGTGGCGGCCACCAGCAGGACGCCCATGGCGTCCAGGGTGCGCAGGTCCACGAAGGTGGGCAGAAAGCCCACGTAGAACACGATGACCTTGGGGTTGCCCAGGGTCAGGGCCAGGCCGCCGCAGGCGGTGCGCAATAGGCGCAGCGGGGTTGGCGCGGGCAGGGGCGCGGCGTCGGTATCGCAACCGGCGTCGGGGGATGCGGCGTTTGTCAGGGGTCGGGCCGTGGCCGCGCTGCGCCACAGGCCGATGCCCAGCCAGATCAGGTAGGCTGCGCCGCCAAGGCGCACCACCAGAAACAGGTCGCCCATGGTTTCCGCCAGCACGGTCAGCCCGGCCATGGCCAGCAGCAGAAAGATCATGTCGCCGCAGATGATGCCCGCCGTAAGCGCCAGCGCCGTGGGCAGGCCGCGCCCCAGCGCGGCGGACAGCACGGCGAACACGCCGGGGCCGGGGGTGATGGCCAGGATGAACAGGGCCACGGCAAGTGCGGCAAGGGAATGGACGGTCATGGAATCCTCCGGTGCGGCCCCTTGCAATCGCGGGGCAGAGGCGTGGAATTGTGGCGTGCGTAGCGACGGGAGCGTCTTGCCCGTTTGGCCGTCTGGCCTCTGGACGTCTTCCGCCCAGGGGGGCGGCACGTCGCACGGCGCGTTTGTACATTTATGGATGTCGCCGGGCGGCGGGGCGCTTGGCGTGGGCATGTGCGCAGAATGCCCGTCCTGCATAGCCCCGCGCGGTGCGGCAGGCAAGGGGCCTGCGAATCGGCGGTTCCGGCGATGCCCCGTTGCCTCTCGACAAGGTGGGGTTCCTGCCGCTACGGTGCGCCTTGCCCGTTGTCCGTTTCACGCTTTCGTGAACAGGGCCATTTTCGCCCACGTCAGTTTCGGCTCCTGTCCGTTCCGGTCACGCAGTTGCGCACCCCCCGCGCGGAGACGCCATGTCAGCTACGCCGCCCGCCTCCTCTTCCGCCGGTTCCGGCTCGTCTTTTGCGTCCGGTGCGCCCGGTGCGCCCAATGCGCCCGTTCCTGATGACGACATGGAGTACATCCGCCGGTTCATCGCCGAACGCGACATGTTCGCCAAACATCTGGGCATAGAAATCACCGAGGCCGCGCGCGGCTACGCCCGCGCCGTCATGCCCCTGGACGCGCACCACCGCAACGGCGTGGGCATGGCCCACGGCGGGGCCATCTTTGCCGTGGCCGACCTGGCCTTTGCCGTGGCCTGCAACACGCGCGGCAGGGTCAGCGTGAACCTGAACACCGCCATATCGTTCCTGGCCCCCGGCAAGTGCGGGCCGCTGACGGCGGAAGCCCGCGAAATCAGCGCCGCCCGGCGGGTGGCCACCTACGAGATCCGCATCACCGACGGCGAGGGCACGCTCATCGCCATCTGCCAGGCCACCGCCTACAGCAAGGACCAGCCGGTGCCCGGCATGGCCTCTGCCGGGTTTTCCCGGAGCGCGGACTAGCCGCATCATCCATAAACAGGGAAGCCGCAACGCCCACCCCGTACCGGAAGACGCACGCATGAAACTACGAATGGAATGCATCTTTCGGGACAGGGTGGGCATCGTGTCCGACCTTTCCTCGCTGCTGGCCGGACAGGCCTTGTCCATCGTCTCCATGGAAGTGGAGCGCCGCCCCGGCGGTACGGCATCCGCGCTTGCCCGCCCCGCCCCGTCCGTCCTGCCCGGCCCGTCCGGTCCATCCCCATCCCCCGCCCCAGCCCCATCGATCGGCATGGACCGCGCCTTCGTGTATCTGGAGGCCGACAGTTCGCGCGACGTGGACCGCGCCGCCCTGTTCGAGACGCTGGGGCGCATCCCCGACCTGCTGGAATTCCGCATCGTGGACACCCTGCCCGCAGAGGAGCGCGCCAACCGTTTTGTGGTGCTGCTGGACAACCTGCGCGACGGGGTGCTGTCCATCGACGCGCAGGGCCGGGTGACCTCCATCAACAAGGTGGCCCGCGAGGCGTACGGATGTACGGGCACATCTGGCCTCTCTGGCCCATCTGGCGGGACAAGCGGGATTGGCGCTGCGGGCACGCCGGGCGGCACCCCCGCCGCCGACCTGTCCGGCCTGCCGCTGGACGCGCTGGGCCTGCCCGACCGGGGCATTCTGGACTGCCTGTCAGGGCGCGAACTGGTGGACGCAAAGCGCGAGGTGGCCACCCCCAGCGGCGGGCGGCTGCAATTCTTCGTCACCCGCAGGCCCATCCGCGACGGCGAGGGGCGCATCATCGGCGCGGTGGAAGTGGCCCGCGACATGCGCGAAATCCGCAAGCTGGCGCGCTCCATCACCGAGCCGACGCAGGTGACCTTTGGCGACATCGTGGGCCAGCACCCGGCCATCGGCTTTGCCATTTCCTTTGCGCGCCGCGTGGCTGCGACAGATTCCATCATCGCCATCCGGGGCGAGAGCGGCACCGGCAAGGAACTGTTCGCGCGGGCCATCCATACCGTCAGCGGGCGGCAGGGGCCGTTCGTGCCGGTGAACTGCGCGGCGCTGCCGGAACAGCTGCTGGAAAGCGAACTGTTCGGCTACGAGGCCGGGGCCTTTACAGGCGGGCGGCGCGAGGGCAAGCCCGGCCTGTTCGAGACGGCGCGCGGCGGCACCGTGCTGCTGGACGAGATAGGCGACATGCCGCTGGCCTCGCAGGCCAAGATGCTGCGGGTGATGCAGGAGGGGAGCGTGCGCCGGGTGGGCGGCACGGCAGAGGTGCCCGTGGACGTGCGCATCATCACCGCCACCAACCGCACCCTGGAACGGCTGGTGGAGGAAGGGCGCTTCCGCCAGGACCTGTACTACCGCATCAACGTGCTGCCCATTCACATTCCGCCGCTGAAGGAACGGCCAGAGGACATCGCCGTGCTGGCCGAGCACTTTCTGCTGGGGCTGGCCGCCCGGCTGGGCGGCCCGGTGCGCAGCCTTTCGCCGGGGGCGCTGGCGCGGCTTGCGGGCCACCACTGGCCGGGCAACGTGCGCGAACTGAAGAACGTGGTGGAGCGCGCGGCCATCCTGTGCCCGGACGAGGTGGTGGGGGCGCGGTTCATCCTCTTTGCGCACGAGCTGGAAGGCGGGCTGTTCGGCGAGTCGGCCCGGCTGGCCGACGGTGTGGCCGACACCGTGGCCGACGCAGCGGCCCTGGCCTCCGGCCACGAGCACCATGGCGACGGTGAGGGGCGACTCAAGGACATGATTGCCGTTTTTGAAAAACGGATCATCTCTGATGCCGTGGCCGCAGCGGGTGGCGTGCGCAAGGCGGCAAGAAGACTGGGAATTTCGCATACGGCCCTGCTCGACAAGTTGCGGCGGCACGGGCTGAGGTCGGTCTGAAAACTTTCCAGTGGTCTGAAATAATTCCATTCGCCATGTGGTAGTATTGCGGGTTTTCTGCGCTGTTTATGTAAACAGTGGTCTGATTTATTTCCACTTTGCGCGTTACCCTGTGCCGTGCCGCTTCCATCCCCCGTCGTTCTCCTTTCCTTCCCTCCTTCCTTTTGCGTGTGCAACTCACTGGTCCGATTTGCGTTTTTGTGAGCTGTCCGGAAATCTCGGCGTTTCGCCCGATTTTCCGGCAAGTTGGCAAGGTGTTTGCTGTAGAGGCATTGCGCCCGCGCGGGCGCGCCCTGTCCGGGGTTTTCACAGCGCACCGAAACGCACCGCAACGCGCCGCACCACCGGCGTATCTGGAGGCTCAGATGATCGTTGGCATCCTGAAGGAGATCAAGAAGGAAGAAAACCGCGTCGCCATGACCCCCGCCGGGGTCGAGGTGATGGTGCATGCCGGGCACACCCTGCTGGTGGAAAAGAACGCCGGCGCGGGCAGCGGCTTTGCCGACGAAGCCTATGTGGAAGCGGGCGCGACCATCGTGGCCACCCCGGCCGAAATTTACGCCAAGTCCGACATGGTCATGCACGTCAAGGAGCCGCAGGCGTCCGAATACGGCATGATCCGCCCCGGCCAGATCGTGTTCACCTACCTGCACCTGGCCGCCGACGAACCGCAGACCCAGGCCCTGATCAAGAGCGGCGCGGTGTGCATCGCCTACGAAACCATCCAGAAGGCCGACGGCAGCCTGCCCCTGCTCACCCCCATGAGCGAAGTGGCTGGCCGCATGGCCATCCAGCAGGGCGCCAAGTACCTGGAAATGGCCCAGGGCGGTAACGGCGTGCTGCTGGGCGGCGTGCCCGGCGTGGACCCCGGCACCGTGGTGGTCATCGGCGGCGGCGTTGTGGGCACCCATGCGGCCCGCATGGCCTGCGGCCTGGGCGCCAAGGTGTACATCCTGGACATGAGCCTGGACCGTCTGCGCCACCTCAGCGAAGTGATGCCCTCCAACTGCTTCCCGCTCATGTCGTCGCCAGCCACCGTGCGCAAGCTGGTGCGCGAGGCCGACGTGGTGGTGGGCGCGGTGCTGGTTACCGGCGCGAAGGCCCCCAAGCTGGTCACCCGCGACATGCTGAAGACCATGAAGAAGGGTGCGGTGATGGTGGACGTGGCCATCGACCAGGGCGGCTGCTTCGAAACCTCGAAGGCCACCACCCACACCGACCCCACCTTCGTGGTGGACGGCGTGGTCCACTACTGCGTGGCCAACATGCCCGGCGCGGTGGCCAAGACCTCTACCCTGGCCCTGACCAACGCCACCCTGCCCTACGCGCTGACCATCGCCACCAAGGGCTGGAAGCGCGCCATGCAGGACAGCTGCGAAATCGCCAAGGGTGCCAACGTCATCGACGGCAAGATCACCTTCAAGGGCGTGGCCGAGGCCTTTGGCCTGGACTACGTGTCCGTGGATACCTTCCTGAATTAGTCCCCCTCGCGGGCGAGATTCATCCTGCACTTCCGCGCGGGGCCGGGCGGACCGCCCGCCGCCCGGCCCGCGCACTGCATTTTCCCGATCCCTGCCTTTGCATTCCCGGCCCCCCGCAAGTGTTCGTCGCACTTGCGGTACAGGCCCGCCCTACGGGGGGCGGGCCTTTTTCTTTGCGTGGCCGCCATATTCTCATTGCGCCATGGGGCGGGTGCGCTATCGATGGGGGTGCGGGGCATGGCCATTCCGGCTGCGCCGCCAGCTTCCAGCCCGCCAGATTCGGCCGGTTCGCCCGATTCGCCTGATTCGTGGCACTGGCCCCGGCGGCCCAGCACGGAGACTCCATGCCCGGCGCATATGCCCATCTGACCATGGTCATGGCCAACACGGATACGGACACGCTGGCCGCATGCGGCCTGCCGGACCATACGGCGGGGCTTGTGCTGCAACACTCCGCCTATGTGGAGTTGGGGGCCATCTCGCCCGACATGCCGTACCTGGCCCGTTATGGCCGCAGCGAACCTTCAAACCGCTGGGCCGACCGGATGCACCATGCCCGCACCGGAGCGCGGCTGCGCGCCGGGGCCGACGCCGTGGGAAGGCTGGCAGGCGATGCGGCGCAGGCCAAGGCCTTTGCCTGGCTTCTGGGTTTTGCCTCGCACGTGGTGTTCGACGTGACCATGCATCCGGTGGTCAACCTGCGGGTGGGCGGGGTGTACGGGCCGGACACCAGGGCGGAACACCAGAAGTGCGAGATGCATCAGGACACCTACCTCATCCACAGGTTTCACGGCCTGGACGACCCCACCAGCGCCCAGATCATCAGCACGGGGTTGAAAAGGCTGTTCCGGTCCGGCGACCACGACAGGGTGGACCCGGTCATCGCCGCCGTATGGCGGCGCATGCTGGACGCCACGGGGGATATTGCGGACATGGGGCACGAGCCGGACATCGACGGCTGGTTCAACGGGTTCACCGACGTCATGCGGTTGATCGAAACGCAAAAGCTGCTGGTTGCGCTGGGGCGGCACGTGGCGTCGGACACGGTCTACCCCAAGGCGGGCGACGTGGATCAGACGTATCTGCTGCGGCTTGCAACGCCCTCCGGCCCCATGGACTATCAGGACGTCTACGAAAAGGCGGCAACCGGCGTGCGCGAGATGTGGGGGAGCCTGCACCGCGCGGCCCTGCTGGGTGACGCAACGGCCCTTGCCCCTGTGGGCGAGTGGAACCTGGATACCGGGCAGATCAGCCAGTACGTGTTCTGGGGGTGATGCATGTTCGCACGGATCATGAAGGCAGGGCGCACGGCGCGCCGGTTCACCGGGGCGACGCTGCTTGCGGTTCTGCTGACGGCGTTGCTTGCGGCATCGCTGCTTTCGGCCTGCGCCACGTGCAACGGCTACACGGATCCTGCGCCCGCGGACCCGGCGAGCATGGCCCCGCTGTCCACGGTGGTGTCGCGCCTGACCAAACAGGCCCAGGGCCTGTTGCTGACGGGCGAGGCGGACCCCGCCCGGCCCGACGCCCTGCCCGGCCTGGTGCTGGCGCGGGACGACGAGGCCCGCGAAATGCTGGCTGGCTACCAGTTGCGGGCCGCCGTGCTGCGTGATGCCAACGGCAGGCCGCGTGCGGTGCTGCTGTTGTGTACCCGTGATGGCGGCAGCGCACTCATCGAGCGCATGGACTGCCTGAACAGCGTCCGCAAGGGCCAGCACTGGCAGGCCCGGCCCCTGCCGCCGTGCGAGGTCACCTTCCGCGATCCCGCCGTGGCCTGCGCCGACAACTGACCCTTACACGGTGCATTCTTCCGCATTCTCCTGCAGGCAACGCAAAACCGCCCGAACCATGCGGTTCGGGCGGCGTTGTTTGCGTTCAATAGGGAATGTCGATCCTGCCGCCGGGGGAACCGGCTGTGCCGTGCTAGGCCACCGGATTGCCGGTGCGGATGCGCACGGCCTTGCCCACGTCCATGACAAAGACCACGCCGTCGCCTTCCTTGCCGGTGCGCGCCCCTTCGGACACCGCCTCCAGTGCGGCGGCCTCCAGTTCATCCTTCACGCCGATTTCGACGCGGATCTTCTTCAGCAGGTTCACTTCGCTGACGATGCCGCGGTAGGTTTCGGTGTAGCCCTTCTGCCGACCGGCACCCAGGATGTTGGTGACCGACATGCTGTAGATCTGCCGGGCGTACAGCGCCTGCTTCACGGCGGTCAGGCGTTCGGGGCGGACGTATGCGATGATGAGTTTCATGGTGCTATCCCCCTGCCCTTACTCGTTGGAGAAGATCTGGAAGCCGCTGTAGGCTTCGGACCCGTGTTCGGTGATGTCGAGGCCCTTCAGTTCCTCTTCGGCGGGCACGCGCACGCCCATGACCATCTTGAGCACGGTGAACAGGATGAACCCCGTGCCGAAGGCCCACGCAAAGGCCGCACCCACGCCGATGGCCTGGATGGCCAACTGGGCCGTGCCGCCGCCGTAGAACAGGCCGGTGATGGTGCCGTAGCCGGGGGCGGCGAACAGCCCCACCATCAGGGTGCCGTATGCACCGCACACGCCGTGTACCGAAATGGCGCCCACCGGGTCGTCGATTTTCAGCACCTGGTCAATGAACAGGACGGACAGCACCACCAGCACGCCCGCACCAAAGCCGATGATCAGGGAACCCACGGGCGACACTTCAAAGCACCCGGCGGTGATGGCCACAAGGCCCGCCAGCGCGCCGTTCATGCTCATGGAAACGTCGGGCTTGCCGTACTTCAGCCAGATGGTGATCATGGCGCCCAGCATGCCGGTGCAGCCCGCAAGGCAGGTGTTGACCGCAATGTAGCCGATGGTTCCGTTGGCGACGGTGGTGGAGCCGGGGTTGAACCCGAACCAGCCGAACCACAGGATGAACACGCCAAGAGCGGCCAGGGGCAGACTGTGGCCCTGGATGGAGCGGGCCTTGCCGTCAGTGGAATACTTGCCAAGGCGCGGGCCGACCACCATGGCGCCAGCCAGGGATATCCAGCCGCCCACAGAGTGGACCACGGTGGAGCCGGCAAAGTCGGCAAAGCCCATGGCCCCCAGCCAGCCGCCTTCGTTGCCGAACAGGTTGCCCCACGCCCAGTGCCCGGTGACCGGGTAGATCAGGCCCGTCACCACCATGCTCATGATGATGTACGAACCGAACTTGGTGCGCTCTGCAATGGCCCCGGAAACGATGGTGGCGGCGGTGGCCGCGAATACGGTCTGGAAGAACAGGAAGGTCATGGCCCACTGGCCTTCCGGAGTCGCGCCGTCAAACGCCGTCAAGGCGAAGTCGGAACCGCCGATGAAGCCGCTGATGGACTTGCCGAACATCAGGCCGAAGCCGAGCAGGAAGAAGATCGGGGCTCCGGCAGCGAAGTCCAGAAAGTTCTTCATGATGATGTTGCCTGCGTTCTTGGCGCGGGTCAGGCCTGCTTCAACGAACGCGAAGCCTGCCTGCATGAACATGACGAGGATGGCGGCGATCAGCGTCCAGAGGGTGTTGGCGTCGGACTGCGACAGGAACTGCGGCGCGTCTTCGGCATGGGCGGGCAGCGGTGCGAGCGCGGCCAGCCCCAGCACGGAGCACCCGATGGCCAGAGACAGCAGGGAGCGTTTGCCCGTGAGCGATGCAGTAATCATGGTTCCTCCTTCGACCCCGTGATCGAAAACCCCTTTCGAAGGGTGCGGTGATGTTGTGGGTCGACCAAAGCAATCTCTGGTCCAAGAATAGAACACACTGAAATTATTGATTTATATTGTGTGATGGATGCAAGGGCAGAGGCGGGCCGACGCTCTTTTTACAAAAATAGGCATAAATAATCAGACAAAAAATTCATAATTGTAAAAACAAGCAAAAATGCAAGGCGCCCGGCGAGAAAAGCCCGCGCGCCGGAAGTGCGCCAGGGGGCTTCGCCCGTTCGGGCAGGCGGTTGCGGGACCGGGTATCCGATTGGTCGCGCGGAACGGCGGTGGGACGTAGCGGAAGGGAATGCGAGCAGCGGACTGTGTGGCGCAGTGGCGCGATGGTCGCACGTATGGCGTGGGGAGGCGGCGGCGGGACGTCAGACAAGAACCACGATTGCAACGTCGCGCAACAAGGGTTTGCGCAGGGCACGTATGTTTTACAAAAACAGCAATCGCGTCTGCGGCGTTACTGGATGCGATGTCGGAACAGCCACCCGGCGGCGGCCATGCAAACCGCGCCGATGAGCGCCAGCGGCCACAACTGCGGGGACAACAGGGCCAGGTCCGCCCCTTCCAGAAATACCCCGCGCACCACAATGAGGATGTAGCGCATGGGGTTCACCAGGGTCAGCCACTGCACCGGCTCGGCCATGTTGGCGATGGGCGTGGCGAATCCGGACAGGATGGCGGCGGGCATGGTGAACAGGAACATGCCCAGCAGCCCCTGCTGCATGGTCACGGACAGGGACGAGATCATCAGCCCGATGCCCACCACCGAGAACAGAAACAGCACCAGCCCGGCGTACAGGGTCAGCAGGCTGCCGCGCAGGGGCACCCCGAACCAGAACACCGCCATGGCCACGATGATGGAGGCCTCGAACAGCCCCACCAGAAAGCCGGGCGCGGCCTTGCCGATCAGCAGTTCCGTGGGGCGGTAGGGGGTGACCAGCATCTGGTCGAAAGTGCCCTGTTCGCGCTCGCGGGCCACGGAAAGGGCGGTGATGATCAGCGTGACCACCATGGTCACCATGACCACGATGCCCGGCACGAAAAACCACCGGCTGAGCAGGTTGGGGTTGTGCCAGGCGCGCGTGAGCAGGGTGGAGGGTCGGGGTTGCCCGCCGTGGGCGGCCACGTACCGCGCGCCGAAGTCGTCCACGATGGAGGCCATGTAGTTGAGGGCCAGCCCGGCGGTATTGGAATTGCGCCCGTCGGCGATGGCCTGGGCTACTGCTTGCGACGGCGCGGGTGACACGCTGGCGGCAGCGCCGCTGTCCGTATCCGCAGTGGCCAGTTGCCCCACTCCGCCGCGCAGGGTCAGCGCGCGCTCGAAGCCCTGTCCGATGCGCAAGACCAGCCGCACCTGCCCGGCGTCGAGCAGGCGGGCCATGTCCGCATCGCGGTGCAGGTATTCCACCACCCGGAATGTGGGGGACCCGGCCACCTGCGCGGCCAGTTCGTGCGAGGCCGCGCTACGGTCCTCGTCGTAGATGGCACAGGGCACGTCCACCAGGTCGAAGGTGGCGGCATAGCCGAAGATGATGGTCTGGAGCAGCGGCGGCAGAATGACCACCGTGCGGCTCTTGGGGTCTTTCAGCAGGGTCAGGAATTCCTTGGCGATGAGCGCCAGCAGCCGGTGCAGCACGGCCAGCGGGGCGGATTGCACGGGGTGGCGGCCCGATTGGCCATACCGGCCAGACTGGCCCGGAGTGCGCGCGGGGGGGGATGCGGTTGTGTGATCGTGCATGATGTGCCCCTAGTCCAGCCGTTTGCGGCAGCGCAGTCTGGCCATGGTGAGAAAGAAGAGCGCCAGTGCGGCCAGGGCCAGCGCATTGGGTATGATGACCGCCCACACCTCGCCCGCCAGAAAGATGGTCTTCAGCAGGGTGGCGAAGTAGCGCGCCGCGATGATGTACGACACCGCCTGCACGAAGCCGGGCGTGCTTTCCAGGTCGAAGATGAACCCCGACAGGAACAGCGCGGGCAGAAAGGTGGCCAGCAGTGCGGCCTGCCCGGCGATGAACTGGTTGCGCGCCAGCACCGAGATGAACAGCCCCATGCCCAGCGCGGCGGTGAGGAACAGCGTCGATGCCCCGGCCAGCACCGCCAGTGAACCGCGCAGGGGCACCCCGAACAGGTACAGGGCCATGATGACGGTCAGCACCATCCCCCCCATGCCCAGCACGAAATAGGGCAGCAGCTTGCCGGTCAGCAGTTCACCCATGCGCACCGGGGTCACCAGCAGGGCCTCCATGGTGCCGCGTTCCCATTCGCGGGCCATGACCATGGCGGTCAGCAGCGCGCCGGTCAGGGTCATGATCAGCACCATCAGCCCCGGCACCAGAAAGTAGCGGCTGTCGGAGGTGGGGTTGAACCACATCCGCGTGACCAGCCGCACTGCCGGAACCTGCCCTGCGGCGGCAACGCGCCCGGTCAGCCAGCTTTGCCACACGCTGGTGATATAGCCGGACACGGTGCGGGCGTTGTTGGGGTCCACCCCGTTGACGATGAGCTGCACCGGTACGGTGCCCGCATCGCCTGCCTGCAGCGCGCCGTCCGGGCGTGCGGTGCCGCCTGCGACTCCGCCGGTCGCATCGGACAGGCGGCGGGCGAAGTCGGATTGCAGGTGAACGATGGCGTCCACCCGTCCCATGCGCAGGTCGTCCTCTGCCCGGCGCATGTCCGTGACCACGCGGGGGCGGAAGGTGTCGGCCAGCAGCAGGCGCGCGGCAAATTCCATGGCCTCCGGTCCCAGGTCGTCGGCCACGATGGCCACGGGCACGTCGCGGGCGTCCAGGCTGATGCCGTAGCCGAACAGGAACAGCAGCACCACCGGCATGACCAGCGCGATGGCGATGGCGCTGGGGTCGCGCACCACTTGCAGCCATTCCTTGCGTAGCAGCCCGCGCATGCGCAGCAGCAGGCCGCGCAAGGGGGAGGGCCGGACGTCCTGCGCTTGCGCGGCGAGGGCAGCGAGAGCGGCTGGGGTAGTTGGGCCGGATTCCGGGGTGCCGGAAAGCGGCAACGTGCCGGGGCCGGACGGCGGCCCGGCTGTGCCGGTTACGGCGGTTGCGCCGGTCGTGCCGGTTGCGCCCGACGCGCCTGCCGAGGGTGCTGCGTCGGGTGCATTGGCCCGGTGGCGTTCCGCCAGCGCAATGAAGGCCCGTTCTATTGTGGCTGGGCCGGGGCCAGTGTCCGGTGCATCCTGCGGGCCGCTGCCCGGCACCACACCCTGGTGCGGCTGGTCTGTTTCCTTGTCCGGCGCAGGGGCCAGGGCGCGGATTTCCGCCGGGGCGCCCAGGGCCAGGACTTCGCCGCCCACCAGAATGGCCATGCGGTCGCAGTATTCCGCCTCGTCCAGAAAGTGGGTGGTGACGATGACCGTGACGCCCGACTCCGCCAGTGCGGTGATGCGTCGCCAGAACTCGCGCCGGGCCAGGGGGTCCACGCCGGAGGTGGCTTCGTCCAGAAACAGGATGTCCGGCTCGTGCATCAGGGCGCAGGCCATGGCCAGCCGCTGTCGGTAGCCCAGTGACAGGTCGCCGCTCTGGGCGTCGGCCACATCGGTCAGGTCGAAGTCGCGCAGGGCCCAGGCCATGCGTTCGTCGCGCGCCGCGCCGGACAGGCCGTAGGCGCTGGCGAAGAAGCGCAGGTTCTCCAGTACCGAAAGCTGCCCGTACAGCGAGAATTTCTGGGCCACGTAACCCACCCGGCGGCGGGCGGCGGCAGGCGCGCGGCGCAGGTCCACCCCGGCCACGCGCAGGCTGCCGCCGGTGGGCGGCAACAGGCCGCAGAGCATGCGGAAGATGGTGGACTTGCCCGCGCCGTTGGGGCCCAGCAGCCCGAAGATTTCGCCGCGCCGCACGTCGAAGCTGGTGCCCTTCACGGCCATGAACGTGCCGAAGCGGCGCTCCAGGTTGCGCACCTCGATGACCGGGGGGGCGTCCGCAATGTCGGGATGGGCTGAACTGTCGGGCGGGGCGAGAGAAATGTCTGGTGCGCCGGGTTTGTTGGATGCGCCGGGTGCGCCTGGTGCGCCTGATGCGCCTGATGTGTTGGATGCACCCGGCGCGGCTGAGGGAACCGAGCGGGATTGGCCTTGGCCGGATTCAGGGCGAGGGGCGGCGGAGGTGTTGGTGGCGGCAGCGTCGTGCGGCGTATGCGCGCCGCCCGCCGTGACATCCTGCGGCTCGGCTGTCGACGGCAAGGCGGCGAACAGGGCCAGAAAGCCGTCCTCGAAGGCGGGCGCGCGGGGATGCAGGACGCCGATGGGGCCGGATGCGCGTTGCGCCGAATCCGGCAGACTGCGGGGTTCCACGAAAGCGGCCTGTGGTTCAGCGTCTGGTTCAGCTTTTGGGGCGGCGTCCGGGTCGGCATCGGGCCCGGCCCCGGTCAGCAGGCCGCCATCTACCAGCGCCTGCGCCGCCTGCGGCGTCTCCGTCAGCAGGCGCACCCCGCCCGCGTGCAGCACGGCATCGGTCACGCCGGGGGCGGCGGACAGCAGGGTCTGGGCCGCGCGGGCGCGCAGGGCGGGGGTAACAAACCACGTCCGGCCTGCCAGCGGGCGGGTAAAGTCGTCGGGCGGGCCGTCGCCCACCAGCCGCCCGTGATGCATGATGGCCACCCGGTCACAGTGTTCCGCCTCGTCCAGGTAGGCGGTGCTGACCAGCACGGTGATGCCGTGCTCGCGCACCAGTGAGAACACGATGTTCCACAGCTCGCGCCGCGACAGCGGGTCCACGCCCACGGTGGGTTCGTCCAGCAGCAACAGCCGGGGCGAGCGCGCCAGGGTGCAGGCCAGCCCCAGCTTCTGCTTCATGCCGCCGGAAAGCCGCCCGGCCAGCCGGTCGAGGAAGGGCGCAAGCCCGGTCATGCGCATCAGCGCGGGCCAGCGTTCGGCCTTTTGCGCGGCGGATACCCCGTGCAGGTCGGCGTACAGGGAAAGGTTTTCGGCAACCGAAAGGTCTTCGTACAGGCCGAAGCGCTGCGGCATGTACCCGATGGCCGACTGCACGGCTTGCGCCTGTGTCACCGTGTCGCGGCCAAGCACGGTCAGGCTGCCCGCGTCGGGCAGCAGCAGTCCGGCAGCCAGGCGCAGCAGGGTGGTCTTGCCCGCCCCATCCGGGCCGAGCAGGCCGTTGATGGTGCCGGGGGCCAGATCCAGGGTCACGCCGTCCACGGCGCGGACAACAGCAGCCTTGTTGCCCGGCGCGGGAAAGGTCCGGCACAGCCCGCGTGCGGCAAACACGGGCGAGGGGGCGGTCATTTTGCCACACCGCCCATGGCTGGCGCAGTCGCCGGAGCAGGTGTCGGGGCAGGTGCTGCAGATGTCTGCCCATCGGTCCGGGCATCCGTCTGCATGGGTACCGCGTGGCCTTCGCGCAGGGTGACCGTGGCAGGCATGCCAAGGCGCAGCACGTCGCCGGGGTCGCGCACGAATACGCGGGCCTCGTACACCAGCGAGGTGCGCAGTTCCGGCGTTTCCACGTTGCGAGGGGTGAATTCCGCCGTGGGGGAGATGAACCCCAACCAGCCTTCCAGCGGCTGTCCGGGCCGCGCGTCGGTGGCCACTTCGGCGGGCATGCCTTCATGCACCCGGCCAAGCTGTGTTTCCGTCAGGTAGGCGCGCACCCACTTGGGATCGGTGATGGCCACGGTACACACCGGGCGCTGGGCGGAAGCCATGTCGCCCGGTTCCAGCAGGCGCGAGCGCACCACGCCGGGCGAGGGGGCGCGCAGTTCGCTGTCGGCGCGGCGCTGTTCCAGCACGGCCAGGTCGGCCCGCTGGGCGGCCAGCGTGGAGCGGGCTTCGTCAATGTCCTCGCGCCGGGGGCCTTCCTCCACCAGGGCCAACTGGGCCTGGGCCACGCGCAGGCGGGCGGCGGCGCGATCATGCGCGGCCCGGGCGTCGTCCACGTCCTGTTCGCGCGCGGCTCCGGTGCCGGACAGGGCGCGCAGCCGGTCCCAGGTACGCCGGGCGTTGTCCAGTTCCACGGCGGCGGCATCGGCATCGGCGCGGGCGCGGCGCTTTTCCTGCGGGCGCGAGCCGTTTTCCAGCCGGGCCAGCGCGGCGGCCTGCGCGGCCACGCGGGCTTTGGCGCGGGTGATTTCGCGGTCCAGACGGTCGGTTTCCAGCACGGCCACCAGCGTGCCGGGGGCCAGTCGGTCACCCTCGCGGGCGAGCACGCGGGCCACCCGCTCGGCGTCCTTGAAGGCCAGGGACACCTGGCGCAAATCCACGTTGCCGTACAGCACCACCGGCCCGGCATCTTGCGCGGGGCGCAGCGCCCGCCAGGCCAGCACGCCGCTGGCCATGCAGAGCGCCAGCACGGCGAGGATGAGAATACGTTTCTTCATGCGCTGCTCCAAGGGAACATGGGGGGACATGGGAGAACATGGGGGGACGCGTGGTGGACCGTGGGAAGGAGACACGCGAGGGCGCGTGGTGTCGGTTTCATGTCGATGACGTCAGCCTAGTCGGGGGAAAGGCAAAAGTCAAATTCAAATTTAAATTTTGAATTTGACACGGGCCCCGTGGCCATCCTATACCATGAACATGAAGAAGTCGCCCGATCAGCACACGAGCCAGAACGGCACCCAACGCAGCACCCAAAGCGCCACCCAAAGCGTCACCCAGTCCGGCAGCCGCGAGCAGGGGCGCGAATCCACCCGCCAGCGTCTGCTGGAGGCGGCGGGCATGGTCTTTGCCGAACACGGCTACGACCGCGCCACCGGCAAGGAAATCTGCGAACGGGCCGGGGCCAACCCCGCAGCCATCAACTACCATTTCGGCGGCAAGGACAAGCTGTACGCCGCCGCCCTGCACGAGGCGCACCGCCGTTTCCTGACGGCGGAAGACCTGCGCGCCTCGCTGCTGCCCGGCATGCCCCCGGCGGAACGGGTGGGCATCATCATCCGCGACCTGCTGTCCAATCTGCTCACGGCAGACCCTTCCGCCTGGCAGCTCAAGCTGATGACCCAGGAAATGATGCGTCCCACGCCCTTTCTGGACGAACTGGTGCGCGCCGAAATCGTGCCCAAGTCCATGTTCCTGCGCGGAGCGGTGGCCGAACTGCTGGGCCAGCCCGACAGCCACCCCGCCGTCCAGCTGTCGTGCATGAACATCATTGCCCTGTGCCTTAGCCAGTACCTGAACCGCGAGATTTTCCGCCGGGTCTTCCCCGACATGAACCTTTCCGCCGAAGGGCTGGAACCGCTGACGGCGCACACCCAGGCCTTCGTCACCGGCGGATTGCGGCAGGTGGCCGCTGCCGAACCGGTGGCGACCGTGCCGCAGGAGAAACCATGACCGCGCACCGCGCACAGGCACCTTGCCTCCGGCATTATCGGAACATGATCCCGACGCCAGTGCAGTCTTTCCTGTCCGCTGCCCTGTCTGCTGTCTTGTCTGGCCTGCCCGCGCTGGTGGTCCTGACGCTGTCGGGCTGCGCCGTGGGACCGGATTACGACCGCCCCGCCCCGCCCGCCGCGCCCACGGAATGGAGCGCGGCCACGACCCGGCCCGACATTTCCGGCAATGGAGGCAAAAATGCCACGGGTCCAGCCGCGTCAGACGGTTCGGGCGCGGCCCGTGCCTCCGTGAACGCCGCCACCCCCGACGGCCAGTGGTGGGACCGCATGGGCGACCCGCTGCTGTCGGAACTGGTGGCCACGGCGGTGGGCAGCAACAACGATGCGCTCATGGCCGCCGCCAACCTGCGAGAGGCCCGCGCAGTGGTGGGCGTGGCCCGCGGCGCGCTGCTGCCGGAGGCGGCGGCAGGGGGCAGCTTCGAGCGCAGCCGGGTGAGTTCCAACACCCTGACCGGGCAATCGCTGCAACTGGCCCGCATGCCGGTGGAAGGCGACCTGTACCAGGCCGGTTTTGACGCGCGGTGGGAAATCGACATTTTCGGCGGCGCACGGCGCGGCGTGGAAGCGGCCCGCGCCCGGCAGCAGGCGGCAGAGGCCGGGCTGTCCGACGTGTTGCTTTCGGTGGCGGCGGAAACGGCCCGCGCCTACGTGGAACTGCGCGGCGCGCAGGCCCGGCTGGACGTGGCCGAACGCAACGCCGACGCCCAGCGCCGCACTCTGGAACTGGTGCGGCTGCGCCGTGACGTGGGCGTGGCCAGCGACATGAACGTGTTGCAGGCCGAGGCCCAGTTGCAGCGCACCGAGGCCCTGGTGCCTCCGCTGCGTGCGGCCACGGATGCGTCCATCCACCGGCTGGGCGTGCTGTGCGGCCAGGCCCCGGCGGCCCTGCGCGACCGGCTGGTCCCGCGCGCACCCCTGCCCGCCGTGCCCGACCTGGTGCCCGTGGGCCTGCCCTCGGACCTGCTGCTGCGCCGCCCGGACATCCGCCGGGTGGAGCACGAACTGCACGCGGCCACGGCGGACATCGGCCAGCGCGAGGCGGACCTGTTCCCCAAGTTTTCCCTTACCGGTTCGTACGGGCTGAACAGCATTCACTTTTCCGACCTGTTCCGCGACGACAGCCGCGCCTGGACCATCATGCCCGGCGTGCGCTGGGCCATCTTCGAGGGCGGGCGCACCCGCGCCGCCGTGGCCGCGCTGGAGGCCCGGCGCGAGGCGACGCTGGAACGCTGGCGCAAGACGGTGCTGGTGGCCTTCGAGGAAGTGGAAACCTCGCTGGCCCGCTACGCCGAAGCCTTTGTGGAACGAGAACGGTTGTCCCGCTCACTGGAGGCGCAGGCAGAGGCCACCCGGCTGGCCAAGGTGCGCTATACGGAAGGCGTGGACGACCTGTTGACCGTGCTGGACGCCGAACGCCGCCAGCTGGAAGTGGAGGAAGCCCTGGCCCGCAGCCGTTCCGGCGTGCTGCTGCACCTGGTGTCGCTGTACAAGTCCCTGGGCGGCGGATGGCCGGACGGGCCTGCGCCTGGGGCACCCGTGGTTCCGGGCGCGACAGGCAGCCAGACTAACTAGCCGGGCACACAGCCCGGTGAAACCCTGATGCCAGGTCGCTGGCCGTTCGTCCGACGCCAGGCACCGCAGGCTTGCGCGTCAACAGGGTTACTGGGCTTGCGCCCTGGCGCGCTCCATGCCATGAGGGCGCACCGCCCGGCGCGTTGCGCCGGGCTGCTCCGCATCCGACATCCGAAGCGCTTCAAAGGAGGCCCCATGCCCGTCATTCCCATGATTCTGACCGTGCTTGGCGCGTGGCTGTGGTATCAGGCGTTCGTGGCGTGGAAGCGCCACAAGGCTGGCGACCCCAAGGCCAGGGCCGTGGCCATCGTCTGCGTGGCGGGCGCTGCTGTCGCCATGATCGGCGGCGTGCTGGGCGGCCTGCCCAAATAGCATCGTCCCCTTTTTCCTGCTCCGCACGATGCAAAAACGCGGCGTCTTCCTGCGAAGACGCCGCGTTGTCGTTACGGCAAGGGGCAAGGGCGGATGCCGTGCGGCGCGCGCCGCACGAGCGTCAGCCCGTGGTTTCCGGGCGGCAGGGCTCGCACTCCGCCGCATCGTCCCCGTCCTGACTGCTCAGCCCGTTCAGCCCGTTCAGCCCGTTCAGTTTGTCCAGCAGGCGCAGCATCACCCCATGGGCGATGACCACGTGCTCTTCGGGTATGCCGTCCATCAGCTCGTCCCGCAGGGCAAACCCGATGTCCAGCATGGCATCGTAGAGCGGTCGGGCCTGGTCGGTAAGGGCCACCAGTTTCACCCGGCGGTCGGTCTCCGACGGCTGGCGGCGCACCCAGCCTTCCTTTTCCATGCGGTCCAGCAGGCGCACCAGGGTGGGCCCTTCCACGCCCAGCAGTTCCGCCACGCGGCCCTGCGGCAGCGTGCCGTGTTCGGACAGCACCCAGATGACCACCCAACTGGTGTCGGACAGTCCCATGGGACGGAAGCGCCGATCGAACTCGGCCCGCCAGGCACGGGCCAGTTCCTTCACCGTGTGGCCGAAGCCGTGCGCGCCATGTCGTTCGGCGCGGTCAACGTGGCAACGGCGGCAGTCGCTCATTGCACGGCAGCCGCGGGTTTGTCGACCGGGGCCGCATCCTGGGGCGCGTTTTCGGCCTGCGGGGCAATGCCCCCCCAGCCGCCGCCCAGGGCGCGGTACACTTCGACCACGGCCACCAACTGATCCCGCTGGGCCGAGGCCAGGGATATTTCCACGTCAAACAGGCTGCGTTCCGCGTCCAGCACTTCGAGGTAACTGGAATAGCCGTTGTCGTAGCGCAGACGGGCCAGGTGCAGCGAGCGGCGCAGCGCGGTGACCTGGGTGGTTTGCGCCTCCACCACACCGCGCGCCTTGCGGTTGGCCACCAGAGCGTCCTGCGCCTCGCGGAAGGCGTCCTGCACGGCCTTTTCGTACCCGGCCAGCGCGGCGCGCTGGCGTGCTTCCGCCGCTTCCACCCCGGCCTTGACCCGACCGAAGTCGAGGATGGGCATGGTCACGCGGCCGGCATAGCTCCACGTGCCCGACGGGCCGGTGAACAGCCGGGTCAGGTCGCTGCTTTCGTAGCCCAAAAGGCCGGTAAGCGAGATGGACGGAAAGTAGGCAGCCTTGGCCACGCCGATGTTGGCGCTGGCCGCAGCCAGTTGCTGTTCGGCCTGCACCAGGTCCGGACGGCGTTCCAGCAGGGCCGAAGGCAACCCGGCGGGCACGGTGGGGGGCACGGGCACGGTGTCCACGGCAAGGCCGCGTTCCACGGTCCCGGTCACGATGTCGCGCGGGCTCTTGCCGGTAAGCACGCCCAGTGCCGCCTCGCTGACGGCCACGTTGTATTGCAGGGTATGCACGGTGGACCGGGCAGCGGCTGCCTCGGCTATGGATTGGCGATAGTCCAGTTCGCTGGTCAGCCCCAGTTCAAAGCGCACCTTGCGCAGTTCCTGCGTGGATTCACGCGAGGTCAGCGTGTCGCGGGCCACCTGCAACTGCTGGTCGTAAGCGCGCAGGTCGAAGTAGGTGCGGGCCACCTGCGCTGTCAGGGTCAGGCGCACGGTGTCGCGCGCGGCCACGGTGGACAGCAGTTGGGCGCGCGCCGCCTCGGTGGCGCGGCGGTAGCGGCCCCACAGGTCTACCTCGTAGGACAGCGTGCCTGCCGCGCTGTGCAGGTCCTGAATGCGCGTGCTTTCGGTGAACGAATTGAGGCCGTTCAGCGAATTGCGCTGGCGCTGCGATGTGCCCTGTGCGTTGATGCTGGGCAGTTGTTCGGCGCGGGCAAGGCCCAACTGGGCGCGGGCTTCGTCCACATTGGCGATGGCTTTCGCCAGGTCGCGGTTGTGATCCAGCGCGGCGACAACCAGGGCGTCCAGCGCCGGATCGTCGAAGCCTTTCCACCAGCCGTCATGTACCGTGCCCGCATCAGCCGTGCCTTCGCGCCAGGCGTCGGGCAGGTCCATGGCGGGCCGGGCATGCTCGGGGCCAAAGGCGCAGCCGGAGAGCATCCCCATCAGCAGCGCCGCCAGCAGCGCCAGCACAGGCGGGGCAAGGCGTCCTGCGGGGGCGCGGAACGCCCCCCTGCCTGCAAAGGCCTTATGGCCCTTATGGCCCTTATGGTTAGTCATGGCGCTTCTCCTTGTTGCAGGCGTCATCGCCCGCTTCAGCCTGTCCGTCGGACGGCAGGTCCTCGAAGGCCGAGTGGCGTTCTTCCTCGCAGTACTTGCCCACGGCCATGGTGCGCATGGCCTCGGTGCCGCGCATGCGTTCGCTCACGCCCATGATCAGCCGGTAGAACATGGGGATGAAGAAGGTGGCGATGAAGGTCGCCGCCAGCATCCCCCCGATGACGCCGGTGCCGATGGAGTGGCGGCTTGCCGCGCCCGCGCCGGTGCTGATGGCCAGCGGCACGCAGCCCAGCACGAAGGCCAGCGAGGTCATGATGATGGGCCGGAAGCGCAGGCGGGCGGCCTCGATGGCCGATTCCACCAGCGAAAGCCCCTCGTGCCGCTTTATCACCGCGAATTCAACGATGAGGATGGCGTTCTTGGCTGCAAGGCCGATGAGCGTGACCAGCGAGATCTGGAGGTACACGTCGTTGGCAAGGCCGCGCAGCCATACCGCGCAGATGGCCCCGAACAGGGCGAACGGCACGGCCATGATGACTGCCAGCGGCAGCGACCACTTTTCATACTGCGCCGCCAGAATCAGGAAGACCATGACCAGGCCCAGCACGAACACCAGCGACGACGAGCCGCCGGTCTGCTTTTCCTGGTAGGCGGAACCGGACCAGGCCAGGGTGTATTCCGGGGGCATGACCTCTGCCGCCACCTCTTCGATGGCCGCAATGGCCTGGCCAGAGCTGTACCCGGCGGCGGGACCGCCCACCACCTTGGCGGCGGGGAACACGTTGAAGCGTTCCACCACTTCGGGGCCGGTCACTTCCTTCACTTCCACCAGCGCGGTGAGGGGGATCATCTCGCCCGTACTGGAACGCACGAACACGTTGGCCACGTCCGCCGGGCGGGCGCGGAAGTCGGCCTCCGACTGCAGCTGCACCTTGTAGGTACGACCGAACTTGTTGAAGTCGTTCACGTAGCTGGCCCCGAAGGTGGCCTGCATGGTGTCGAAGATGGTGTTGATCGGCACGCCCAGGGCTTTGGCCTTGTTGCGGTCCAGGCTGATGAACAACTGCGGCGCGTTGGCGCTGAAGGTGGTCTGCACGCCCGCCAGTTCGGGCCGCTTGGCTGCGGCGGCGGTAAGCTTGCTCACCATGGCGGCCAGGGCCTTGCTGTCCCCTTCGCCGCGGTTCTGCACGTACAGTTCGAAACCGCCGGTGTTGCTCATGCCGGAGATGGGCGGCGGGTTGAAGGCCAGCACCACGCCTTCGGGCACGCCCATACCCACGCCGAACACCTTGCGGGCGTAGTCGAACGACGACTGGCCGGGTCCCTTGCGCTCGTCCCACGGCTTGAGCGGCACGAACGCGGTGACGAAGTTGGGCTTGGGCATGCCGGAGAGCAGGTCCAGCCCGGTAAGGGTGATCAGGTTGGCCACGCGGGGGTCTTCCATGTGGCTCTTGTCCATCAGGTCGGCCACCACGCGGCTGCGTTGCAGGCTGGCTCCGTCGGGCAGGATGTACAGGCCGATGATGTAGCCCTGGTCTTCGTCCGGGGCGAGGCCGCCGGGCACGATCTGGAAGAGGTGCCAGGTGGCGCCGCCAAGGCAGGCGAACAGCAGCAGCGCAAGGCCGGTGCGGCGGATGAGGAAGGTGACCCCGCCGGTGTAGCGGTGGGTGACGCGCTCGAACCAGGCGTTGAACCAGCGGAAGAAGCGCGGCGGTTCATGATGGCCGGGCTTCAGCATCAGCGCGCACAGGGCGGGCGTCAGCGTCAGGGCCACCAGGCCGGAGATGACCACCGACACCGCAATGGTGATGGCGAACTGCTTGTACATCTGCCCGGCAAGGCCGCCCATGAAGGCCACGGGAACGAACACCGAGCACAGCACCAGCACGATGGCGATGACCGGGCCGGTCACTTCCTCCATGGCCTTGATGGTGGCCTTGCGCGGGGTGAGCCGCTCGGAGGACATGATGCGTTCCACGTTTTCCAGCACCACGATGGCGTCGTCCACCACGATGCCGATGGCCAGCACCAGGCCGAACAATGTCAGCGTGTTGATGGAGAAGCCCAGCGCATACATGCCCGCGAAGGTGCCCACGATGGACACCGGCACCGCAAGGCAGGGAATGAGCGTGGCCCGCCAGTTCTGCAGGAACAGGAACACCACCAGGAACACCAGCACCATGGCTTCCATCAGGGTATGCACCACCTCGTTGATGGAGATGCGCACGAACTTGGTGGTGTCATAGGGGATGGAGAAGCTGATGCCGTCGGGGAAGCGCTGCGACAGTTCCTGCATCTTGGCGGCAACGCGGTCTGCCGTTTCCAGCGCGTTGGCCCCCGGCGCAAGGTACACGCCCACGGCAACGGTGGGCTTGCCGTTGAGCTGGGTGCGCATGTCGTAGTCCTTGGCACCCAGTTCCACGCGCGCCACATGCTTGAGCAGCAGGGTGGAGCCGTCCGGCTCTGCCCGCAGGATGATGTTTTCGAATTCCTCGGGGGTGGCAAGCCGCCCCTGGGTGGTGACCAGGTAGTTCAGTTCCAGCGGGCTGCTGGACGGCTCCTGGCCAATGCGCCCGGCGGCGAACTGGGCGTTCTGTTCGCGGATGGCCTGCGTGACGTCGCTGGGGGTCAGCTTGAGCTGGGCCAGCTTGTCCGGGTGCAGCCAGATGCGCATGGAATAGTCTTTCGCGCCGAAGATGGAGGCGTCGCCCACGCCGGGAAGGCGCTTCAGCTCGTCCACCACGTTCACCAGCACGTAGTTGCTGATGTACACCGAGTCGTATCGGCCATCGGGCGAGAAGGTGTTCACCACCTGAAGGATGGAGGGCGACCGCTTGGTCACGGTGACGCCCTGGCGGCGCACTTCTTCCGGCAGTGCGGCGGTGGTGGCCTGCACGCGGTTGTTGACGTTGATGGTGGCCTGGTCGGGGTCGGTACCCACGGCGAAGGACACGGAAATGGTCATCTGGCCGTTACCGGCGCTGACCGAGTTCATGTACAGCATGCCGTCAACGCCGTTGATCTGCTGCTCCAGCGGCGAAGCCACGGTGGCCGCGATGACCTCCGGGCTGGCGCCGGGGTAGGTGGCGGAGACGATGACCTGCGGCGGAACGATTTCCGGGTACTGCGCGATGGGCAGCGTGCGCATGGCCATGAACCCCGCCAGCATGATCACGATGGAGATCACGCATGCGAAGATGGGGCGGTGGATGAAGAAACGCGATATCATTGCGGAGTCCTGCTAAGGGCGCGGACTAGGAGCCCTGGTTTGCGGCCTTGGTCGCGTTTCCGGCGGGGGTCTGCCCGTTCTGGCCAGACTGAGCTTCGCGGGGCTGGCCGATGCTTACGGGCTGGCCGGGGCGCACCTTCAGCAGGCCTTCGACCACGTAGCGTTCACCGGCGGCAAGACCCTTTTCCACGATGTATTCGTTGCCGATGGGCAGGCTGATTTCCACGGGGCGCGGCTGGGCGATGTCGCCTTCGCCGATCACCCACACCATGGGGCCCTGCTGGGTTTGCAGCACGGCGCGCTGGGGAATGGCCAGGGCGTTGTTGTACACCGCACCCTTCATGACCACGCGCACGAACTGGCCGGGCAGCACTTCCGCCTCGGGGTTGGGGAATTCGGCGCGCACGCGGATGGTGCCGGTAAGCGGGTCCACCAGCGGGTCGATGAAGTTGACGCTGCCGGTGCGCTTGTAGGTGGAGCCGTCGATGAGGCGCACGACCACGTCATACCCTTTCTTGGGCAGGGTGATCTTGCCTTCCTCGCGCATGCGGCGCAGGCGGAACAGGTCCACGCTGGGGGCGGAGAAGTTCACGTACACCGGGTCCACCTTGGAGATGGTGGTCAGCAGGCTGCCATCGGCGGTGGTGGTGACAAGGCTGCCCTCGGAGCGGGTTTCCTTGCTGGTCATGCCGGAGATGGGGGCCTCTACGCGGGTGTAGCCAAGGTTGATGCGCGCGGTCTTCACGCGGGCGCGCGCTTCTTCAAGCGCGGCCCTGGCCGAATCGAACTCGGCAACGGCGTCGTCGCGGTCCTTCTGGCTGACGGCGTTCTCGCGGTACAGGGGCAGCACGCGATCGCGGTTGCTCTGGGCGCTTTGCAGGCGCGCGTCGGCCTGGGCCTGCTGTCCAAGGGCCTGATCCAGATCCGCCTTGAGCGGTTCGGGATCGATTTCGAACATCAGGTCGCCCTTCTTCACCGGGCGGCCTTCGGTGTAGGCGCGGCGCAGCAGGATGCCGCCCACGCGGGCGCGCACCTCGACTTCGCGCGAACCGGCGGTCTGCCCCACGTATTCGTAGGTCAGGGGCAGGTCGCGCGGCTGCACCGTCTGCACCACCACCAGCGGGGCGGGCATGGCCTTGGGTGCGGCGGATTCGTCCTTGCACCCGGCAAGCATGACCGAAAGGGTCAGGACCAGGGCGAACAGGCCCGCGTGCAGGGCAGGCAGGGGCCGCGCTGCGGCGGCAAGCCCGGTGCGGGTGCGGGGAGACGGAATGGGAAAACGCTGTTGCATGGAGTGGTTCCTCCTCGGCGCAGGGTGCAGTGTGTACATGCGCCGACGTGCGGGGCGGGTTGGATGTGGCACCCGGAGGTCCGGCGGTCCGCTTCGGTCCGCGAGTGGGCGGACCGGCAAGGGGCGGGGATTCCGGTAGGTGGCTAATTGGTAGCAGGCTATCGAAGTGCAGCTTTCTACATGGGCCGTTGCGGGACGTCAACCTGCGGACGTCAATTCGGCGGACGACAACTCGGCGGGGCGTTACGCTGGCGGCGTGTCATTCCGGCAGTGCGCCAGCGCCCCCGGGGGCTGGCGCGCGCGCAGGAGGGCGGCGTCTTGCGTTCGAGACGGCTCCGCCTTCCGGGGGGGGCGTGCAGCCGGTGTCGCCCACTTCGCAGGGGCTGGGGGACGGAACAGCCATGGCCACGACGCCGCCCAGGGTGAAGCGGGTTACCCCGTCGACAATGCGTTCCAGAACTTCGGGGGTCAGTTGTTCGCGGCCATAAAAATGGTCGATGGCGGCGCGGCCACTGTAGTGGAACGAAATGTGCCCGAATATGGCCAGCAGGCAGGTGCGCAGCACGTACGGGTCGTCGGCCCTTGCGCCCAGCATTCCGCGCAGGATGTCGGCCAGCAGGTCGTTGACCGGGGCGATGTGCTCGCGCAGCAGGGTGTCGCACGCCGGGGTGGGGTCGATGAGTTCCAGCGACACCAGTTTGCCGTGCGCCTCGCTGATCGGGTTGTTGCCGCCGCCCAGAATGCGCTGCACAAGGCCGCGCACGAAGGCGCGCAGCCGCTGTTCCGGCGGGGAGCCGGAGGGGGCACCTTCGTCCAGGGGGTATGCTGCCTGGCAGGTGCGCATGTAGTGGCCCAGCATGGCGGCGTACAGGTTGTCCTTGCCGCCGAAGTGGTAGTTCACCGCAGCCACGTTGGCTCCTGCCCGGCGGCATATTTCGCGCACCGTGGCAGACTTGTAACCGTGCTCGGCAAACACCTCTGCCGCAGCGGCCAGCAGCCGTTCACGCGTGCAATGGTCTGATTTGTCTGGTGTGTCAGGCCTGTTGGGCGAGTTGGGCCCGTTGGGTACGGTGGAGCAGACGGGGCTGCGGGGGGCGGCCTGCTGCCCGGCCTGCCGTCCGGACGGGCGTTTGTCGTCATTCATTGTCCGCTGCCTGTCGTTTCGCGGGTTGCCAACATCGTTTCAAATCCAAAATTCAATCATTGTTTGAAGCGTGGATATGCTTGTGGCGGTCACCTGTCAACCCTGCGCGTCCGTGTCCTGTCGACCGGGCCGCGCAGACAGCGGCCCCCATTGTGTCACAGGGCCGATCCCGGCGAATGATTATTTCGGGACGGGGGCAAGAAGGCCGTGTCGGGTGGGTTGCACCATGCGCAAAGGCGGGGCGGGCTGGGCCGGGGTACGCGCGGCAGACCGCACGCGGCAGCGCGCGGATGCACGCGGTTGCGCGCGCCCAGTGAGGGGAAGGTGACGGGAGAAGGCGGCGGGCATCGGCCTGACGCCGCCATGGATGGGCGGGCGTAGCGATCCCGTCGACATGGCTGGAGGGCGGGTTGCGCGCGTCATCCATGAGCGCCGGGGGCACATGCTCGAATGCGCGGCACCACCTGCGCCGGGGGGGCAGCCCGCCCGGCGTCTAGCAGGCCCCGGCGTGTGCAGCGGCGGCAACCGGGCGGCCAGCCTGCATTTCCAGTTCCGTCTGGCAATGCACGCACAACCGGGTGGTGGGGCGGGCCAGCAGGCGGGGCAGGGGGATATCGTCGCCGCAGGCGTCGCACACGCCGTAGTCGCGGCTGTCCATGGCGCGCAGCACGCCTTCGATTTCGCGGATGCGCCGCCCGGCGCGGTCCAGAAGGGTCATGCTGAGGGCCAGTTCGCTGACGCGCGAGGCGAATTCGTTTTCGTCAGCGCAGGCTTCCAGGCCGCCCTCCACCAGCAACTGGCGGCGCAGGTGGGTCAGTTCGGCTTCGAGGCGGCGGCGGATTTCGGCGTGGTGACGGTCGGTCATGGCGCGTTCCTTCCGTGGCGCGGCTCCGGCATGCGGTCCGCGCGGTCTGCGGGGCATCCTGTTGGCCTGTCGGCCTGTCGAGTGGGTGTCCCCGGTTTTCGGACACTGCCCCTTTTGCACCACGGGCGGCCTTGCTGCGCGACGGCGCGGCGACGGGCCGCCGACAATCGGGTGACGCCCGCGCCGCCATCGTCCGTTCCGGTTTTCGTTCACGCAATGTTCACCGACCGGTCATGGCTTCTCCACGCGGGGGGCCTATCCATGCATGCAACAGGACTCCATTTCGCGGAACAGGCACGCCGCCGCCACCAGACGGAAACCGCCGCCGCGCACGCCGTTGCTGCACGTTACAGTCCGTCAGCACCCGGCAATGCAGGTCGCGCACGACGCGGCCCGGTGCCCCCCGCGCCACCAGTCTCCGGCCAGTTGGCCGCCCAGGAGGACGCATGGACATGCTCCGCCCCCGCACCCCCGCCGATTCCACCCCGCCCGCACATATAGTGGATACAACACCGGACATATCTGCCACGGTGACCGCGCCTGCGGCACTGGCGCACATGTCGGCGTTCGGACTGGAGTCTGGCCCGGCACTGGCGCACAACGCGCGGCCCCGTTCGCTGGTTCCTGCCGCCGCCTTGCGGATTCCCGCGCCGTTGCGCATTCCGTTGCTGCACCTTTTGGGCATGGGCCGCATCGATTCCCTGTACCGCGCCTTGCCCCAGGGCGAATCGCCGCTGGATTTCGCGCGTCTGGCCCTGGACGTGCTGGGCGTTTCCGTGCGGGCAGAGGGCCAGGGATTCGAGGGCGTGCCTGCCGCCGGTCCGCTTGTGATGGTGGCCAATCACCCCTTCGGCGCGCTGGAAGGGCTGGTGCTGGCAAAAGCCCTGCTGCCGGTGCGCCCCGACCTGCGCTTTCTGGCCAACTACATGCTGGCCGCTGCCCCGGAACTGCGCGAGCTGATCTTTTCGGTGGACCCCTTCGGCGGGGAAGGTGCGCAACCCCGCAACATGGCGGGCCTGCGCCAGGCCATCCGCCACGTGGCCGACGGCGGCGCGCTGGTGGTGTTTCCTTCCGGCACGGTGTCGCACCTGCAGCCCTCGCGGCGCGAGATCACCGACCCCGTGTGGCAGTCCACCGTGGGCCGTCTGGTGCGCCGCACCGGGGCCGACGCCCTGCCCCTGTACTTTCACGGGCGCAATTCCATGCTCTTCAACCTGATGGGCCTGCTGCACCCCATGGCGCGCACGGCCATGCTGGCCAAGGAGCTGCTGCGCAAGCGCAACACCACGGTCACCCTCAGCGTGGGACGGCCCGTGGCCGCCGCCACCCTGAACGAACTGCCTGACGACGAGGCGCGCACTGCCTACCTGCGCATGCGCTGCTACGCCCTGAAGCCCAAGCCGCGCCGGGTGCTGTCCCTGCCCCTGTCCCTGCCGAGAACCCTGCCGCTGCCGGGCCGGGCGGCGCAGGACGGGCCCGCCACGGCGAGCGGTTCTGCTGATTCTGCCGCAGTTGGTCTTGCCGCCCCGGCCGCCCCAGCCGGACAGGCGGCGCGGCGCATGCGGCCCATCGCCGCCGCCCGCCCGCTGGAACTGCTGGAGGCGGAACTTGCCGCCATTCCGCCAGCCGACGTGCTGCTGCGCGAGGGGCCGTGGACCATCGTGGAGACCACGGCGGACCGTTCGCCCGAGCTGATCCGCGAGATCGGCCGCCTGCGCGAGGTGACCTTTCGCGCGGTGGGCGAGGGCAGCGGCGCGCCGCTGGACCTGGACGCCTTTGACGCCACCTACCGCCATCTGGTGTTGTGGCACGAGGGCGACCGCGCCCTGGCCGGGGCCTACCGCCTGGGCGAGGTGGACGCCATTCTCACCGCGCAGAGCCAGCGCGGCCTGTATTCCTCGTCACTGTTCCGGTTCCGTCCGGAATTCTTCGGCGGCGCGCCCGCGCTGGAACTGGGCCGGGCTTTCGTGGCGGCGGACTATCAGCGCGACTATGCCCCCCTGCTGCTGCTGTGGAAAGGCATCGGCCAGTTCATCCTGAAGCGCCCCGGCGTGCGCCGCCTGTTCGGACCGGTAAGCGTGAGCCTGGACTATACCCCCTACTCGCTCAACGCCATCATGGGCTACCTGACCCGCCACCACGGCTGCCCGGCCACCGCCCGGCTGGTGCGGGGGCGCTCCGCCCCGGCCATCCGTCAGCCCGGCTGCCTGCGCCGCATCGAGCCGGATGGCCTGGACTGGAACTCGTTGTGTACCCTGGTGCGCGACATGGAAGGCGGGCGCACCATCCCCATCCTGTTCAAGCATTACCTGAAGCTGGGCGGGCGCATCGCCACCTTTCACGTGGACCGCGCCTTCGGCTCGCTGGACGCCTTTCTGATCATCGACCTGCTGGAATCGCCGCCCCGCATGCTGCAACGGTTCATGGGCACGGACGGGCTGGACCGTTACTACGCCCAGACCCCGCGCGGTGCGGAAGGAGTGGCGACCGAAGCGTCCGGGCTGGCTGCCGTGTCTGGCGGCGCGTAGGGGGGGCGCACATGTCCGCCCACATGCTCTCCCGGTTGACAGATGCCGCCATGCGGGTACCCTTGCCCCCATATCCCGGCAAACTGCCGCGCACGCCGCAGCAGGGCGGCGCGGGGCAGAAGGCGTTGCGGGCCGCCATGCATCTGGGTTTGGGCATGCGGCGCGCGGCAGGGTTTGCGGCAGGATGTGCAGCGGGTTGCATGCTGCGCCTGCGCGCGCGGCGGGGGCCGATCCCCGTGCCGATTCCTGTGCCGTTGCCCGCCGCGCCCGTTTCTGTTCCCGCCACGCTGGTGCGCGGGGCCGCGCGGCTGCCGGAAACGGAGGCATCCATGATTTACGTGGTCAGCGCCTGTCTGGCGGGCGTGGCCTGCCGCTTTGACGGAAAGGCCAACCCCCGTGAAGGGGTCATCGAACTGGTGCGGCAGGGGCTGGCCATGCCGGTCTGTCCGGAACAACTGGGCGGGCTGGCCACGCCGCGCCCGCCGTGCGAACTGCGCGAGGGCCAGGTGCTGTGCCGCGAGGCTGACGGAACCGTGTCCGACGCCACCGAAGCCTTTGCCAAGGGGGCGGAGGAAGGGGTGCGCCTGGCGCTGCTGGCGGGCTGTACAGAGGCCATCCTGAAGGCGCGTTCGCCCTCGTGCGGGTGCGGGCGCATCTACGACGGTACCTTTTCCCGCACCCTGGTGGACGGCGACGGACTGTTCGCCGCCGCCCTGCGCAAGGCGGGCATCACGGTGCGCTGCGACGAGTAGCCGGGGCCAGCACAAGGGACCGGGACGCAACGGAGTCGGTCAGCAACGGGAACGCCAGCCAGCACGGGTCAGATCACACAGGCAGGCCGCACGGGCAGGGCGCGATGCGGCCCGAAATTTTTGACGCCGGAAAGGGAGCAGGTTCCCTTTCCGGCGTCGTGCGTTTCGAGCGGGGGGGGGCGACAGAGGCATGCACAAGACGTGGCGGGGCACCCCTGTTTTGCACACGTGCAGGCTATTTGTGCAAGATCGATGTGCATGCAGTTGCACATTTGGACTCTGCACATTTTCTCAAAAAATAGTAACATATTGAAAAAACAGTGTTTCAATGTTTGGCACGCCCTGTGCTAATTCCCCATCAGCGCATGACAACGCTGCCCTTCGCAGAGTGCAAGCCCAAGCCTGATCCCCCTGCTCAGACGGACCGCCGCGACCCGCCGGTTGCGGCGGCCCCCCCTCCCCCCGGCATCGGCCGTGCGGAGGCACAAGGGGAAGGGCGAAGCGCCCGAAGGCAACCCCACGTGCGGCCCGGCACGTTCCGGGCGGCAAGGGAACCCCGCGAGTCTTTTCGCGGAGACAGGTGGACGTGTGGCGTCCCGTTCCCCAGCCGCTCCTGGCCTTTCTCCGGTTCCCCCTTGCGGAGAAGGGCACGGGCAATGAATTCGCGGCAACGGTCGCCGGGCCAAGGCGACGGCCCGCACGACCGAAGCGATACGGGCGCACCGGCAGCCGCCGAACTGCACCCGCACTGTGCCGGACCGACCTCCTCCTGTCCGCACGGTATCTCCAGCCGGGGGCTCGTAGCCCCCGGAAGCGACCAGCGGCCGCCACGGCGACCGACGACATAGTGCCCAAAGCACACCAGACAGCGACCAGCAAACTCCTCCTTCGTTGATGCAGTGACCGCAGGGGCGGCGGGACAGCCCACCCGCCGCCCCCCCCCCTCGGAACCCTAGGGTTCCACAGGATTCCCAGCCCACTCCTTGCTCCTTCTTGACACACGCCCCCCCTTGCGGAAGCCCGGCCCCTCTGGCCGGGTTTCTGTTTTTGGCGGAGAGGGGCGAGGATGTCCGGCAGCAGGAGGGAAGATAGCAGGCTATCAGGCTGCCAGCGTGCCCCGCACCGCCGCCATCGGCACCCTTGTCACGTTGACACCCGTCGCCCCACGCGACTACCATCCGTACGGATTCAGGGCGTTCGTACGCAGCCGGAATTTCCGCCCGCAATCTCCACAGCCCCAAAAGGACAGGCATGGACAGCTACATCGTTCGCGGCATTCTCATCGGCGGCTCCCTCGGCGTGTTCGCGGCGCTGCTGGGCCTTAGCGACAGCATTCCCCGCGCCTTCGGCGTGGGCATGATCGGCGGGTTTCTGGCGGGCATCACTTTGGAGCGCCGCCGCAGGAAGTAGCCCGCGCCGCCGTATTTTCTTGCCTGTTCTGAACGTCACGCCCGAAACCGGATCACGTTCGGACCACGCCTTGAACAGCGCCCACGCCAATGCAAACGGGCCGCCCCGGCAATGCCGGAGCGGCCCGTGTCGCATCGTGTGCGGTGCGGTCAGCTACTTTTTGGCCTTGCCCGCCGACTCCAGCGCCATGTCCACGGCGTCGGAGAACAGGTCCAGCGGCAGCGAGCCGCGAATGACCAGGTCGTTGACCAGGAAGTACGGGGTGCCCTGTACGTTCAGCGCGCGGGCCTCGTTCATGTCTTCCTCGATGATGTCCTTGACCTTCTTGCCCTTGATGTCCTGGGCCAGGCGCTTCATGTCCAGCCCGGCTTCGGCGGCGGCCTTCTTGAGGAAGGGTTCGCCCTCGGCCACCAGCTTTTCGCGGTCGCGGAACACGATTTCATAGAAGGCCCAGGCCTTCTTGCCGTCCTGAAGGGTGGCGGCCACATGGTATTCCGAGGCCAGCCGGGCGTTGTCGTGGCTGTCCAGCGGCATGTGCTTGAAGACGTAGCGCACCTTGTCCTTGTAGTTGGCCAGCAGCAGTTCCATGGTGCCTGCGGCCTGCTGGCAGTAGGGACAGGTGAAGTCGGAGTAGGCCACGATGGTTACCGGCGCGTTGGCCGGGCCGCGCATGGGGCGGCCTTCCAGGTTGGCCTTCTTGGGCTGGGTCTGGTCGATCTGCCACTGGGCGACAAGCGCCTTCTTGCGGCGCACGTTGGACCCCTGCTGGGCGATTTCCAGCACGGTTTCGCTGTTGTCGCGCAGCACCTGCAGGATCAGGTCGGGATTTTCGCGCAGCAGGTCGCGCAGGGCGGCCTTCAGTTCTTCGTTGGAAGCGGATGCGGCCTGTACGGGCGCGGGCGCCATCGAGGTGACGGCAAGGGCCAGCGCCAGCAGCAGGGCAATGAACAGGGTGCGGAGCATGCGTCTTCTCCCGGAAATGGGGGGATGGAGGGCGGGGCAGGCGTGCCCGGAAAATGCCGGGTCCGGCGCGGCTGAAAAGGGCCGAAGGCCGGGCGCGGCGGGCGCGCGACGATACCCGCCCTTCTACACGCCCGCGCAAGCGTGGGCAAGTTCGCGGGTGCTTGCCGACAGGCGCGGATGGGGCAGCCGTAGTGGCGCAGTAGGGGGGCGCGGCGGTGTGTGAGCTTTGTTGGCGTCGAAGGGGTCGGGAGTGCGGAGCGCAGGATGCCGGGAAGGTTGACGCGGCGATGAAGTCGGGCGGTGGCGACAGCGCGGCAAGGAGGAGCCCGCACTGCCGCTGCACGCCCGGTCTACCGTCGGGGTGAGGGAGAATAAGGGAGAGAGCGGAAGGCAATTGGCAACGGGGCCGTGGGTAGCCCTAGGCCATGCCGAAAAACCGCGCACACGCCACGGCGGCCATGCCTACGGCAATGGTGCCGAAGAAGCTGCCCGTGCGCCACGCCAGCAGCGTGGCAGGCACGGCGGCCAGCAGGTACAGGTTGTCGGCGGCAATGTGTACCGTCCCCTGTTTCATGAGCAAGTCCGGGGCCAGCAGGGCGGCCAGCACCGCAGGCGGCACGAAGGACAGCCAGCGGGTGATGACGGGGTTCAACTCGCGCTGCGACAGCAGTTGCAGGGGCACGGCGCGGGGGATGTAGGTGACGGCAAGCATGCCGCACAGCATCAGGAAGAAGGTGGTGGTCATGTCCGGTCTCCTCGCGGCGCGCGGCTACAGGGTGGGGGCGCGGCCCGCGCCGGTGGGTTCCGCCAGATCGGCCAGATCGGCCAGGTTGGGCAGATCGGGCAGATCGGGCAATCCGTCCGGTTCGGCGGATTCTTCCGCGTTGGCCGCGTGCTGCGTTGCACCCGCTGTCGCGGGCAGCAGGGTACACAGGGTGGCCGCGCACACCGTGGCGATGATCACGTTCCACTGTCCGGCCCCGGCCAGCGCCAGCAACACGGACAGCGCCCCCGCCAGAACGGCGGCCAGCGCGAAGCGCCGGGCCTTGCGGCAGTATGGCAACAGCAGGGCGATGAACATGGCGGGCAGGGCGTAGTCCAGCCCCAGCGGTCGTACGTCGGCCACCAGTTCGCTGCCGAACACGCCGATGATGGTGCCCATGACCCACGCGGACTGCGCGGTCATGTTCAGGGCCAGGGTTACGGCGCGGGGCGGTTCGGGGCGCGCATCGCCGGGGGCCGAAGGCAGGCGGCTGACGTGCAGGGCAAAGGTTTCGTCCGTCAACTGAAAGGCGAACAATGCTTGCAGCGCGCGCGGCCAGCGGCGCAGGGCCGGGGCCAGTGCGGCGGACATGAGCAGGTGGCGCAGGTTGACCACGAAGGTGGTCAGCACCACCGTGGCCGGCGATGCCCCGCCCGCCAGCAGGCTGACCGAGATGAGCTGGGCGGACCCGGCGAAGACCATCAGCGACATGCATACCGCGCCGGATGCGGGCATGCCGGTCTTGCGGGCCAGCACCCCGAAGGCGAAGGCCACTGGTACGTAGCCGAGCACGATGGGCAGGGCCTGACGCATGCCGGACAGCACGGCGGCCATGCGGGACGCGGGGGCGATGGCCCCGGAAGGGGACGCGGACGGCGAGTGAGCCGTGCCGGGTGACGAAGCGGTATCCATGGTGCAACCTCCGGGTTGCACATGACCACGAAATCTGTCACCTGAACAGATACAGTCAAACAGAAAAACATGCATAACAGATGGCGTGGTTGCTGGCTTTGACCGGAACAGCGGCAGCCCCCCGCGCATTCATCCGCCCCGCCCCTGTCAACTGCACGTGACTGCCCCACATGCCCCGCACCAGCACGGAGGCCCCATGCCCGCCCGCCCCTTTGCCGCGTCAGCCCCCGGCATCAATCCGGCCTCCGACATGGACGAGGACGCCGGGTTCGATGCACCCGCCGCTTCCGGCGGCGTGACATCCGCCGACACCGCCGCCTTCCACTACCACCGCGTGGAGCGCCACGTGGCGGACATGATCCAGTCCGGCAGGTTCCGCCCCGGCGACCGGCTGCCCTCGCTGCGCGGGCTGGCCACCTCCATGGGGTTGTCCATTGCCACCGTGGGCCACGCCTATCTGGAACTGGAGCGCAAGGGCATCATCGAGGCGCGGCCCCGCTCCGGCTATTTCGTGCGCCAGGGCATGCGCGGCCTGCCCGTGCCGCAGGCCCGCCCGGCTCCGCCCACCGGCCCGCGCGAGGTAAACCGCGCCCGGCTCATCTCCACCGTGCTCGAAGCCGTGGGCAACCGCGATTTGGTGCCCTTCGGCGTGCTGTGCCCGGACGAAACGCTGCTGCCGGGCCGGGCACTGGGGCGCATCCTGTCCGAGGTGATGCGCTCGCGCGCGGGCGAGGCCGCCGCCTACGCCACCATTCCCGGCGACCTGGAACTGCGCCGCCAGATTGCCTGGCGGCACCGCGAATGCGGCGTGGGCGCGGGGCCGGACGACATCCTGGTCACCAACGGCGCGGTGGAGGCGCTGTACATCGCCCTGCGCTGCCTGACCCGGCCCGGCGACATCGTGATGATCCAGTCGCCCACCTACTACTGCTTCCTGCAACTCATCGAATCGCTGGGGCTGCGCGCCATCGAGGTGCCCAGCACGCCGGAGGCGGGCGTGGACCCGCGCGACGTGCGGCACATTCTGGACCGGCACCGGGTGGCGGCGTGCGCCTTTTCGCCCAACTTCAACAACCCGGACGGCAGCCTGACCCCGGACGACGCCAAGCGCGAAATCCTGGACATGCTGGCCGAGCGGGGCATTCACCTTATCGAAGACGACGTGTCCACGGACCTGCACTACGGCCCCTCGCGCCCGTCCACCTTTCTGCAATGGGATGCGCACGGGCTGGTCACGCTGTGCTCGTCGTTCTCCAAGACCGTTGCGCCGGGCTTTCGCATGGGCTGGATGGTCACCGGGCGCATTGGCGAGCGCGCGCGGGAGATAAAGGCCACCACCAACGTCTGCGGGGCCACCCTGACCCAGTTCGCCATGGCCGAATACCTGCGGCAGGGGTTGTTCGAGCGGCAACTGCGTCGCCTGCGCACGGCCTTTTCACGCCAGATGCAGGCCATGCGCATGCACCTGGCCGACTGCTTTCCGCCCGGCACCGGGGTGACCCGGCCCGAGGGCGGCGGCGTGCTGTGGGTGGAACTGCCGCCCGGCACCGACGGGGTGGAACTGTTTTTTCGCGCGCGGCAGGCGGGCATATCCGTTGCGCCGGGGGCCGTGTTCAGCACGCAGGAAAAGTTCGCCAACTACCTGCGCCTTGGCTGCAACGGTTTGTGGAACGAGCGCATGGCCGAAGGGCTGCGCACCCTGGGGCGGCTGGCCGGGGAGTGCCGGGGGGGAACGGGGGCGGAGTAGGAAAGGGGCCGGGCGGGACTGGGCGGGACTGGACAGGACGGAGTTGGGCGGCGCAGGTCGCGGCAAGGAACAGGGCAGGCATGCAGCGGGCCGAAGGAGTGATCCTTCGGCCCGTTGCGTTTGCGCCGGGGGCTGGCGAGTGGGGAGTCAGGCGGCTGCCCGGCTTCCAGCGCCTCCGTGTCGTTGTTTGTGTTGCCGGGCATGCAGCGGATTGCGGGGCCAACTGCGTTCATCTGATTGCTTGCGGCATGGACGCCCCTCCTTGGGACCGCCCCGCAACCCCCTTCCGATCCCCCGGTGGCCGGATGTGTCCGCAGGGCATGGGATAGCGTGGTCCCGCGCCATCGGGGCGTGCATTCCCTCTGGCGGCGGGGCGCCTTGCAACCCGCTCCGCCGCCTTGCCTGCACCATATCGGTACGCCGCATGGCGTCCCGGGCACCGCGCTCATCTATACACGGAGGCACGTATGAACTACGGCTTGTTCACGTCCGGACTGAAGAACGCTGACGACCCCCGCCGTCGCAAGTTGGCGGGTTCGCTGGAAGGGGCGCTGGGCCGCGCCCGTTCGGCGCGCACCATGCAGGATTGGTATGGAGAACTGGTGCAGGGCATCCGCACCATCGACGCCTTTGGCCACGACGGGCAGGGCATGTTGCCCGACGACGAGGACAAGGACTGGCGGCAGCGCTTCCAGCGCAGCATGTTCGACGACACTGGCGTTCACGAACTGCAAGATTATGCCGGGTTCCGGCAACCCCGTGACCGGGGGTACGACGTGTTGCAGGAAGAACGCATGCGCGACATTTTCGAACGCAGGAACGTCCCGCGCCCCGAACGACAGCCCTCGCAGGGTGCCGAGAGGAAGGACCTCCCCACCCCTCCTTCCGAGGAGGTCGGAGTGTGGAGGGGGCTGGCCCCTGCCGCAGGCAAGGCCGAGTTGGTGGAATTTTCGGATGCCGCCGGAAGCGGCTCCGTCCCCGAACGTAACAACGCGCCGGGCACGCGTTGGTGGGAACGCGCCATGGAGGCGGCCTTTCCGCAGGACGTGCACCCCTGGCAGCGGCGTTCGCCTTCTGTCGGGCAGGAGCGTTCGCCCCGCGTTGACGCAATGTTGCGGCAATGGCCCGGCGCACCGGATGAGACGAGCGACGACGATCTGGCGCTGCGCGACGGCACGGCTCCGGCGCGGGAAACGCAGGACGATCCCTTTGCAGGCACTCTGCTGGCCGCCAACCGCAATGGCAGCGTTTGGCAGAACGGCAGCGCTACGGATGCGGGGGTCGGCGCAGCAAGCACCGCAACAGGCGGCAAGATCACACCGGGTCGCCGTACGCCGCCTCTGGGCGATTTTGCCGATCCCAAACGCAACATCCTTCGGCAGGACAAGATACTGGACTACTACCGCAAGCCCGGCGACATCACCGCCTTGCACGAAACCACGGCCAAGGGATTGGAAACCGTATCCAAATCAGGGTCGTGCGGGCCGTACCAGTTGACCGGGGGGACGCTGGGAGATTTCATGAAAAGCCGTGAAGCGGCGAACCTGCCGGAAGAATACCGAGCACTGAAGAACGACCCCAAGGCCATTGCCGCTGCATGGCCGGAAATGGCCCGCAAGCATCCTGACGCGTTGGCCGCCGCCAACGAGGCGTTCATTCAGAGGACGCATTACCAGCCGACACTGAAAGCCTTTGAAAAGGCAGGGCTTGATACGGAATCGGAGGTCATTCAAAATGCGGCGTACTCCATGGGGGTGCTCAGAGGGCCGAACGCATTTTTGAAAAATGTGGCGGAGCATCTTCCGGATAGCGACACACTGAGGAAGATGGGTGTGGAGGAGCAGTTGGATGTATTGGGGAAGGCATTCAAGATGGGGTACGATGGAGACAAGGAAGTGCGCGATCGTGTCGACAATGAATTTAATGGTAATTTGATAAATCTGCATAGAGCTATCGAAGGTGGAAAAGTGGAGAGTGAGGGTGATGAGAATTAGGCTGATGCTTATCGCACTGGCACTGTGGGTGACAGTACCCGTCTGCCTTAATAGGGCGCATGCAGAGCGGGTGTCTTTGAAAGGTGTCGTGGGTGTATACTCAATATATCATGATGGAACAGGCACGGGGCTGTCCGATAACTATGGAAGAACTTTCGAGAAAGTTTTTTCGGTGTGCTCTTTGGGAGATACGTGCGGCATAGATGGGGTTGTGGGAAAAACAGACCGGCTCGGGCCGGTATTCCTTCGCATTGACAGGGTGCGGCGCATAGCCACCACGGAACGCGTTCCCATTGATGTTACCGGGGTATGGCACACCTATCCGACGGGATATTGTTTTTTGAAATCCACGGGGTACCAGGTGCCGTGGGCTGTGATGATACAACGGTCCGAGCTTGCGCGGCGCATTGCTGCGGTGTGCGCCGATGGTGATGTTTGCCGCATTCGGGGTGTCGGTACCCAGGGTCCGCGGGATGCCAGTCTGGTCATGCCCTCGGAATTGCACGAGGTGGAACTGGTGCGGCGCGCCCGTCTGGTGACGGTGGAGATGACGGGTGTCTACTCCGGCGGCAGCGCGGGGAACTTCGATGTGGTCGGAGACGAGGAGGACCAGTTTCTCGACGGGCTGGAGCGGTTTGCGCATACCCCCGTGGGGCGCACCATGCCTTCCTGCGAGCGGTACCGGGTGGTCGCGTTGGTACGGGATACCGATCCCCATCGCGTGGTGGACCTGCTGGCCGTGGGCTGCGCCCGTCCGTACCCGGATGACATTCCGGCGGCGGTGGAGGGTGGGCCGCAATGAGCGGGGTTTGTGGGCAGGTGGTTGGGGATGGCATGACCGGGAAACTGATGTGGACCGTACTGGTCGCGCTGGTTCTCACAGTAGCGACACTGCCGGATGCCGCGCGCGCGGAAGTGGTCGAGGGCATTGTGGGTGCCTACTACATTGATGTGGCATGCGCATCAGATACAGCCAACAGGCATGTTGTCTATGAAGGCATGCTTGGTATGGACTTTTTATATCATGAAGAGGGCATGACGGCGTACGGACATCGTGACTCTGCCCAGGTTGCAAAGGTCCTTGCCGTATGCGGGGTTGGTGACAGATGTAGGATATCGGGGGAAATCGCCGACGCGGAACGCATTGGGGAACATTTTTTCCGGATCGACTTGGTGACTCGTGTTGCTGCTGCACCAACGGAACGTGTGGATGTATCGGGGGTGCTTGCCAAAGGTGGGGACGGCTACTGGTCCGTTGCCTTCGCGCAATATGGCGCGGAAATCGCGGTTGTCGGCAGTGCGGGACCAACGGCGCGCCAGATAGGTGCGGTTTGTGCGGATGGGGATATCTGCCGCCTGAAGGGGATGGGGACGCGTGATCCAAAGATCGGCTGGATCATGCCCTTGGAATTGCACGAGGTGGAACTGGTGCGGCGCGCCCGTCTGGTGACGGTGGAAATGACGGGTATCTATTCTGGCGGCAGCATGGGCAATTTCGATATCGTCGGGGACGAGGAGGACCAGTTCCTCGACGGGCTGGAGCGGTTTGCGCATACCCCCGTGGGGCGCACCATGCCTTCCTGCGAGCGGTACCGGGTGGTCGCGTTGGTACGGGATACCGATCCCCATCGCGTGGTGGACCTGCTGGCCGTGGGCTGCGCCCGTCCGTACCCGGATGACATTCCGGCGGCGGTGGAGGGTGGGCCGCAATGAGCGGGGTTTGTGGGCAGGTGGTTGGGGATGGCATGACCGGGAAACTGATGTGGACCGTACTGGTCGCGCTGGCTTTCACAATTGCGGCAATGCCTGGCACGGCGCAAGCTGAGGTAGTCGAAGGCATTGTGGGTGCCTCTTATATTCGCACCAGTCAGGGAGACGTTGCGTACCGCGACGAGGGTGACCCATTTCCCGCAAGGATACACGAGGTGTGCGCGTTCGGCGACTTGTGCCGCATAACCGGAACAGTGGGGCCTACGTTGCGCATCGGACCCGCGTTCATGCGCATCGAAGGCGTACGGCGGTTGTCCGCAGCGCCTCGCGTGCCCTTCGACGTCACGGGCAGGGTACGCAAGACGAGCAAGGGATACTGGACCGTTTGGGCATCGGGGGGCACTCCGGCACTTTATTTCATGGGGACGTCGCAGGCTGCCCGGCGGATTGCGGCGACATGCGCCGACGGGGATATCTGCCGGGTGCGCGGCTTGGGGACCTCGGACGAGGAAGACAGGCGCAGGGTCATGCCCGCCGTGGTGCAGGGCGTTGAGCTGGTTCGACGCGCACGGCTGTTGACCGTGGAGATTGTCGGCACAAGGGGGTGCGGCAGCCTGCCCGTATGCTATGTGATGGGTGATGGGGACGAATACCTGGAAGGGCTTGAGAATTTCTGGGGTACGCCCGTGGACAGGAAAGCCCCCACATGCGAGCGGAACCGGGTTATTGCTCTGGTACACGATACCGACCCGGAGCAAGCCGTGGACCTGCTGGCCGTGGGCTGCGCCCGTCCGTACCCGGATGACATTCCGGCGGCGGTGGAGGGTGGGCCGCAATAAGCGGTGCATGCCGATGGCAGGCGGGCGCAGGAAAGGATACCGCCAGACGTCCGGCGCAGGTCGCGGGCTGTTGCCGGGGACTGGGAACATAGGGCAAAACCACGCAAACGGGCCGAGGGAATGATCCTTCGGCCCGTGGTGTTTGCGAGGGCGGAAGTGGACCCGCAGGCCGGTGCGCAGGCTACCGCGCCAGCGGGTCGGCGTCGCTCTCCGGCGCGAAGAAGAAGGCGGTGTCGAAGGGGCCGAAGCTGCCGGTGTCGGCCATGATGGTGAAGAACTCCACCCGACCGTAGCGGCGCAGGCGTTCTTCGGTCACGCCGTTGCGGGCATAGTAGTCCGCGCGGGGCTGCGGGTTGCGGGTTTCCGTCAGGTCGTACACGGCCTCGTCGGTTTCGCCCCAGGCGTGCAGCACCCATTTGCCGTGCAGGTGCAACCATGCATGCACCACGCGGCAGTCCTCGCATTCGCTGGCCACTTCCAGCGCGGCGTCGAAGCAGGACGGGCGGTGCGCCCCGGCGGCGCACTGGCAGTCGTGGTCATGGGCATGATCGTGGCCGCAGCCGCAGGCGTCGGCTTTGGGGGGCTGGAAAGGATCGTGGTTGTGCATGGAGTATCCTTGCGCGCCGCGTTGCGGCGGTGGTGCGTGACGGTGGTTGGGCGCGTGCCAGCGGGGGCCGCGCGCGGTGGCGCAGGTGTCTACACTGCACGGGCCGACCCGGTGACGGTGCGCTGAAAGGGTGGTGCGCGTCAAGATGGCGGCGTGAGCAGCATCCGTACGACGGTCACTCCCCGGCGGCATTCCCTTCGCCCAGCGCCAGCAGAGCCGCGCCCAGGGCGTTGCCCACGTCGTAGCGGGCCGGAAAGGTCACTGATGTGCCCAGCGCCTGGGCCACGGCGGGCAGCAGGTGGCGCGATGCCGCGCCGATGCCCACCATGGACACCCCCAGCGCCACGTTGACCCGCAGCAGCGCATGCCGATGCCGCTGGGCCAGATACGCGGCGAAGTTGCCGCCCACCTCGCGTCGGGCCACGTGCTGGACCACGGCATCCTCGATGCGCTGGCTGGCGGCGGCCAGCACGGCGCGGGCCGCGTCCTGTGGGGTATTGGGCGGGGTGTGGAGAGCGCCGGGAACGGTTGCCGACGCGGCGGCAGCCTCCGCACCAGCCCCTGCGTCCCCCCGCGCGGATTCGCCACCCGCTACGGGCGGCAGCAGAGCGGCCAGCGCGCGTGCCCCGGCCAGAGCGGCGGCGGTGTTGCCCGCCCCGGACGGCAGATCCGGCACATCGGAAAGATCCAGCAGGCCCAGCACATGCAGGGCATCGGTGGGGGTGAACCCGGCCACCTGCACGCTGCGCTGGCGCACCAGCCTGTCGATGGCCCGCTCCAACGTGCTTTCCGGCAGGCGCAGCGCGCGCAGCAGGTCGCCCGCCGGGGTGGGGCCGTGGGCGTTCAGGTGGTCCAGCACCGCACGCTCGGCGGCGTCAGCAGGCGGGGCGGCCAAAGCTGTGGCCTTTCCGGCAGTCTGCCCGGCGCCCTCCGTCTTGTCCGGCCCGTCGCATGCGCCCTCGCGGCGCACGGGACAGATGCACCGCGCCCGGCCTCCGGCATGCAGCCATTCTGCCGGGTCCGGCAGGGGACCGGCCATGCATAGCGGCACCACCCGCAGCGGCCCCACGGACAGCGTGCCGTCTGCCTCTGGCCGGACAAGGCTGTCGCCACCCACGCCCACGGTGAACATTTCCACGGCTTCCACGTGGGTTTCCCAGTCGCCCACCACCATGCCGTCGGACTGGATGACCGGGCGGCCCCGGCGCAGCAGGGTGACGTCTGTGGTGGTGCCGCCCACGTCCACGATAAGGGCGTCCGGCGGGGGCGGGGTGTTAGTGTCTGCCGATGGATGCGGTGATGTATCCGGTGACGTATCTGGCGATGTGGCCGGGGCCGTGGCGGGCGAAGCCACGTTGCCGTCTGCGTTGGGTGCGCCCGCATGCCCGGCGTCTCCATTCCCACGGGGCAGCCTGCCCGCGTCTTTATCATCACTGGGCAGCCGACCGGCTGCATGCGCCGCACCGTACCCGGCCATGGCGGCGGGGCCGCTGGCCACGGTGGCTGATGCGTTGCGCAGGGCCGCGTCCATGGGCATGGCCGTGGCGTCGCCGCGCACCACCACCACGGGGGCGGCAATGCCCAGCCCCTCCAGCGCGGTGCGCACGCCGTCCAGAAAGCGGCGCATCACCGGCAGCAGCCGCGCGTTGAGCACCGCCGTGGCCGCGCGCTCCTTCATGCCCGCGCGTGAACTGGCCAGGTGCGAGCAGAACACCGGCTTGGGGTCCACCATGACGATGGCCCGTTCCGCCACCAGTTCGTGGGCCGGGTTCACGAAGCTCATCATGCCGCACACGGCATAGGCGTCCACCCGGTTCTGCATCAGGCGGATGGCGTCCACCAGCCGGTGCAGCGCCAGCGGCTCCTCTTCCGAGCCGTCCAGCTTGTGGCCGCCGGGGATGGCATCCATGGAGGCGCAGGGCACGGTGATGCGCCCGGCATAGCCGATGATGAACAGCCCCACCTCGGCCCCTTGCCCTTCCACCACGGCATTGGTGGCCAGCGTGGTGGACACGGAGACGAGATCAACGGCGCTGGCGGGCAGGCCGGACGCGGCCAGCGCGGCGGCCATGGCCCCGGCCATGCCCCGGCCAAGGTCGTGGTGGGTGGTGGGCCGCTTGGCCGATGCCACAACCCGGCGGGTGGCAGCGTCCACCAGCACGGCGTCGGTACAGGTGCCGCCGGTGTCCACGCCCATGACGTAGCGCACGGGGCGAATGGGCTGGCCGGGTTGGCCGGATTGGTCGGTGTGGTCAATGTGGTCGGGGCAGGATGATTGGTCGGCCCCGGCGGCGTGGTCAGGCTGATCGGCTGCGCTGCCGGCGGCGGGGATATCGGCGTGGCTGGTCATGGAAAAACCTTGGAATGCATGAGGATGATGTCGAAAATCCGTTGGCCTGGAAGGTAGTTTGTTCAACAGCGTCAACGGGGCCAACGGGGCGAAAAGACAAACCGGGTGCCCGGCCCCGTCCGGCCTCAGGCCAGCTTCAGGCCGTTGTCCACGGGCCGCTCCGGCACGGCCAGCACCACGCTGCCGTCCGCCTGCGCAAACCCGGTGACCAGAAATTCTGAGCGGAACGGCCCGATCTGCCGGGGCGGAAAGTTCACCACGCCGATGATCTGGCGGCCCAGCAGGTCTTCCGTCCCATACAGGTGGGTGATGCGCGCGCTGGACTTCAGCACGCCGATGCCCGGCCCGAAGTCGGCCCACACCTTCCACGCGGGGCTGCGGGCCTCGGGAAACGGTTCCACCTGCACGATGGTGCCGGTGCGCAGTTCCACCTTCTCGAAGTCGTCCCATGTTATGGCGGGCAGGCCGGAAGCGGCGGCGGGGGTGGTCATGTGCGTTTCTCCCGTGAGGTGTCGTGACGCGTGGTGATGCGTGGCGTGCCCGGTTGCTGGCCGCATGCGGGCCAGATGCAGGTCGTGTGTTGCTTGCGTGCTCACCGGACGCGGGGGTGGCAGCGCGGCGCGGGCGGATTATTCCGCCCGGGTGGCGGCGAACAGCATTCCTTCGGTGACGGACGAACTGCGGTAGCCGGTGCGGCCCAGGCAGGCCGCATCGTGAAATCCCGCCTCGCGGAGCATGGCCAGGAACGCCGTTCCCGGTACTGCGCCGCCCTGTCAGCGGAACCAACTGGACACCACGTCCGCGCCTTGCGGTGCGGGGCCGTCCAGCATCTGGTCGGCCAGGCGCAGGCGGCCACCGGGCCGCAGCACCCTGTGGATTTCGCGCAATGCGGCGGGCTTGTCTACAATCAGGCTGAACATTCCGTTGGAAATCACCACGTCGAAACTGCCGGAGGCAAAGGGCAGGCATTCTGCCCCGGTCTCCACGAAGCGTATGGGGGCGTACCGGCGGTCTGGGCCGAACTGGTCTGGACTGGACGGGTTTTGCCCACGCAGGTGCCCGGACAGGCTTTGCCCGGACTGTTGCGGACCGCGCGGCATCGGGGGCGTAGCGGTGCCCGTTGCCGGGTCCGTGGCAGCATCAGCAGCAGCCAGATTGGCGCGGGCGCGGTCCAGCATGTGCGGGCTGGCGTCCGCCCCGGTCACGGCACCGTCCGGCCCTGCCAGCAGGGCGGCGCACAGGGTGTCCACCCCCGCGCCGCAGCCCACGTCCAGCACGGCATCGCCGGGGCGCACAGGGCAGGCGGCCAGTTCCGGCGGCAAGCAGCGGTCGCGTGGGGCGGCGGCTTGGTCGTCGCAATGATCCCCAAAGCACACCGGGGCATCCAGCTCCGCGTCCGGCATGTCGCAAAAGATGTCACCGGGCACGCCGCTGCCGGAAAAGGACGGATATCCGGCGGGCGGCGATGGCGGTAGCAGGCACACCGGCGGCCACACGCAGGCGTCCACCGTGGCGAAGGGGTTGCCCACCCCGCAGAAATGGGCGCGCACCGCAACGGGCAGGCGCTCGATAAGCGCCCCGTCATAGCCAAGGCCGGTCAGCCCGGCATCACCCACGGGGTAGCGGAACTTGCCCTCCGGCCCCTGGGCCACGGCGATGAAGCGGTCGCGCACGGCGCGGGCCACAAGTGCCCGTTCCGCCGGGTTCAGCGCGGAAGGGGCATTCGCTTGGGGTTGGCAGACGGACGGTGACAGGACGGCGGAAGCGGACGCGGCGGCCCCGCCCGGGGCCTGCGGCGGCGCTCAGGCCCCGGTGGCGCAGGAATCGCCCGCAAAGGGCGGCGTGCGGCGGTGCATGGGTTCCTCGTGGTGGAGGTGGCGGTACGGGCGCGGGCCGGTTTGCGTGGTGTGCGCGGTGCGCGGCCTGCCCGTCGTCATAGGGGGCGGCGTGCCGTGCGTCAATCAGCGCGGGATGAGCGGCGGACTCGGCAGGTCCGGTGCGCCGGTGCGCGTCGGCACAAAATCAGGGCGCGGGTACACCCGCGCCCTGTGGCATTGTGCATCCTGCCGTGACGATAGACTATTCTCCGGCGGCCTCGGCCAACTGGCGACCCAGGGCGCGGCAGCGTTCCAGCCCTTCGTCGTCGGGGTTCCAGGCTTCGCGGGCGGGGTCGCCCACCTGCGAAAAGCCGCACTTGGCCAGCCGCTCGGCCAGCACCTTGGGCGATTCGCCGCTCCAGCCGTACGAGCCGAAGGCGGCGGCCTTCTTGCCCCGGAACTTCAACCCTTCCACTTCTTCCAACAGGCCCGCCACAGAGGTCAGCACGCCCCGGTTCACCGTGGGCGAACCCACGGCCAGCACCTTGGACCGAAATATCTGGGTGATGATGTCGTTCTTGTCCACCAGCCCGGAGTTGAACAGCTTCACCGTCAGCGTGGGGGCGGCCTGCACGGCCCCGGCGGCGATGGCCTCGGCCATGCGCCGGGTGGAGTTCCACATGGTGTCGTAGATCACGGTCAGCTGGTGCTCGGCATAGTTGGCCGCCCATTGCTGGTAACGCTGCACGATCTGCAACGGGTCCTTGCGCCAGATCACCCCGTGGCTGGGGCAGATCATGTCCACGGCAAGGCCCAGGGCCAGCACCTCGTCGATCTTTTTCGTCACCAGCGGGCTGAACGGGGTAAGGATGTTGGCGTAGTACTTGATGGCTTCCGCCCACAGTTCGCACTCGTCCACAAGGTCGGCGAACATCAGTTCGGATGCGTAGTGCTGACCGAAGGCGTCGTTGCTGAACAGCACGTTTTCGCCGGACAGGTAGCACATCATGGAATCGGGCCAGTGGAGCATGGGCATTTCCACGAACACCAGCTCGCAACTGCCCAGCGACAGCGTGTCGCCCGTGCGCATCACCCGGAAGTCCCAGTCCGCGTGGTACTGGCCCTTCAGCGACTTGATCCCGTTGGCCGAGCAGTACACCGGCGTCCTGGGGATGTGGCGCATCAGTTCCGGCAGCGCGCCGCTGTGGTCCGGCTCGCCATGGTTGGCCACCACGTAGTCGATGGATGAAAGATCCACCACCCGCGCCAGGTTGTCCACGAATTCGCGGGCGTACGGTCCCCACACCGTCTCGATGAGCGCAGTGCGGCCGCCGGGGTCGCGCACCAGATAGGCGTTGTAGCTGGAGCCTTTGTGGGTGGAGTATTCCTGCCCGTGAAAGGTGCGCAGTTCCCAGTCGATCTTGCCCACCCAGCGGACGCGGTCGGTCAGTTGCATGGCCTGCCCTCCGTGCGGCGCGCGTGGCGCACCCTTGGGGCCGCGCCGCGTGGCCCCAAGGGTGGAAAAGAGAGAGTGCCTACCATGACAGGCTGGCAGGATACGCGACAGGTGTCAACATGGCGGACATGCCTCGGCGGACATGCTCCGGATGGCGGACATGCCCCGGTGGAAGGGGCTGAGGGTGCGGGCAGAGGCTGATAGGGGCGGCGTATGCGAGGCTGGGCGTTCTTCTGGCGGGCGCGGCATGCCGTCCGTCCCGACCGGAAGGTGCGGGATATGGAAAACGGCGGAGGGGGTTTTCCCTCCGCCGTCAGTATGGGGCGTGTTCCCGATGTTCCGGCGGGAACCCGGCGGATGGAGTTCCGTGAACCCGGAGCGGTTCGGTTCGCGTGGCCGCAGGACGCCAGTGCTGCCCGGCGGATGGTGCGCGGGCATGTCGCGCGGGGTTGCGGCGCCAGGGTACAAGAACATGCCTTCCCGGCGCCGGGTTGGCGAAGCGATCAGGCGTGGCACCCGGCGCGGGGCGCTTCACCGGGCACCCACACGCATTCCTCGGATGAGGCGCGCGGGATGCTGACGGTCAGCACGCCGTCGTTGACCGAGGCGGAAAAGCCCCCGGTCACCGCGTCGTCCGGCAGCACCAGAATGCGCCGGAAGCTGCCGGGCAGGCGTTCCATGCGGTGCCAACCCATGCCCTTGTCGCGCGAGGAAGATCGCGTGCGGCCCGTGATGGTCAGCCGGTTGCCCTCGGCTTTCAGGTGCAGGTCGGCGGCATCGCCGTCGCCCATGCCGTTGTTCTCTATGCGCGAGAGGCCGGGCACATCGGCCACTACCACGTACGCGTCGTTTTCCACCGCGATGTCCACGTCCAGGCGGCGGGTGTCGTCAAAGCCGCATTCGGGGGCCTGGCCGGGCAGGACTTCGTACATCAGTTCTTCTGCCCCGGCCAGTTGCATCAGCCTGCGCAGCTTTTCCTCCTCGCTGGCGCATTCCACGTCGAAGGGAATGGGCGCCACGAGGCTGCCGTCGTCACGCCGGTCGGAACCGGCGTCTTCGCGTTCGGCACCCCTGCGGAACCAGTTCCGGGGATGCAGTGCGTCCAGTTTCATGGCGGTTCCTCCGTTGTCTTCACCGGCGGCACGGGGACCGCTCGACCAGAACCCCGAAGAGGCGGGCCGCTGCGGCAAGGGCGTTTCTGAATGGGGGATGCCTGTTTTCCGGGCGGCGATGGCTGCTCCGGAAGGCGGCAGGCACGGCGGCTGCGTATTCGGAGTCCGACCGGGCGGCGTGCGCCGGTCCAAACTTGAGAATAGTTATCATCGCAAGAATGGCAACCATCGGGCGCGGGTTTTCCGGGCCTCAGCCGACATCTCTTGGGTTGGCATCCCCCTGTGCCTCCCCGTCCCGGCATTCCCCGTACCGGGCAGCTGACGCGAAAAGGGCGGAGCGCCCGGCCCTTGCCGTGCGCCCCGCCCCCTGTGTGCAGATGTTGTGGGAGCTATGCCTGGTCGTGCTGCATCTGCTCGATGAGCTTGCGCAGCGAATGGGCCTGGGTTGCCAGTTCCTCCACCGCGCGGGCCGACTGGTGCATGCCGTCCGAGGTCTCTCCGGAAATGCGGTTGATCTCGTCCACTGCGCGGTTGATTTCTTCGCTGGCGGCGGACTGTTGCTCGCTGGCTGTGGCGATGGAACGCACCTGGTCGGTGGCTTCCTCCACCAGGGCCACGATTTCGCGCAGGGCCTCGCCGGAGCTGCCCGCAAGGCCGGTGGCTTCCTCGATGGACGCCACGGCGCGCTCCACGTGTTCCACGTTGCGCCGGGTGCCCTGCTGGATGCCGGTGATGGCCTCGCCTACTTCACGGGTGGCCTGCATGGTCTTTTCGGCCAGCTTGCGCACCTCGTCTGCCACAACGGCAAAGCCGCGCCCGGCGTCACCGGCACGGGCTGCCTCGATGGCGGCGTTCAGCGCCAGCAGGTTGGTCTGGTCCGCGATGTCCGAAATCACGTTCATGATCTTGCCGATGCCGTCGGCCCGGCGGCCAAGGTCGGCCATGTCGTCCTTCAGGGCCACGGCCTGGCGTTCCACCGCGCCGATTTCCTCCACCACCCGGCCCACCACGGCGGAACCGGTGTCGGCCTTTTGCCGGGCGCGCTCTGCGGTATCCGCCGCCTGCGAGGCGTTGCGGGCAACCTCCAGCACGGTGGCGTTCATTTCCTCCATGGCGGCGGCGGTTTCGGCCACACGCTGCGACTGCACGGCCGCGCCCTGGGTGGATTGGCCGATCTGGGCGGAAAGCTGCTCGGATGCGGACCCGACCACTTCCACCACGCCCTGCAACTGCCCGGCGGCGGCCAGCATGCCTTCGCGGCGGGCCGACTGGGCGCGGCGGGTGGCTTCTTCCGCCTGTGCCATGGCCGCGCGGGCGCGTTCCGCCTCTGCCCCGGCGTCGCGGGTGGCGGCTTCTGCCTCGCCGATCTTGGACTTCAGGTTGTCCACCATGGTGCGCAGGTTGTCGGCCAGTTGGCCCACCTCGTCGCGCTGGTCGATGTCCAGCCGGGTGTCCAGCCGCCCTTCGGCCACGGCAGAGGCAAAGACCACCCCGCGCCGCAACGGCCTGACGATGGAGATTGTCAGCAGCACGCCTGCCAGCAGCGCCAGCGCGGGCACGGCCACCATCAGCACGGAAATCACCGTGCGCCGCCCGGCGGCGGTCAGGGTGGCGGCCTGCTGCTGGGCCTTGGCCGTGGCCATGTTCACGGAAATGACGTCGCCCAGTTCCTTGAACAGGGAACGGCTGTGCTCCGTGGCCGGGCCCAGCACGAATGTGGCGGCCTTGTCGTGGGCGGCATCGTCCGTGGGGGTGCGCTCCCAGTCGCCGATGAGGGCGGCGGCCTCGGCCAGGTCGCGTTCGAACACGGCAAGACTGGCCAGGAATTCGCGCCATTCGGCCTGTTCGGACGCCCCGTGCTCGATGGCCTCGTATCGGGCGATGCCAGACCTGTACGCCGTGACGGCGTCCGTCAGGTTCTTGTATTGGCGGGGCCGGTCGGCCAGGTCGGGGATGAGCAGGGTGCGGTGGGCCACGGTGACGTTGCGCAGGTTGAAGCGCGTCTGGGCCAACGCTTCTATGCCGGGCAGGTATACGTCGGAAAGTTCGGTCTGCGCGGCCAGTTGCTCGCGCATGCTGACGTAGCCCGCCACGCCGAGGCCCATGGAGAGCAGGGCGATGAAGATGAAGCAGGAAACAAGACGGGTGCCGATTCTGACGTTGCGCATGCAAAGCCCCCCTTGCGGTGCGGTTCGTATGGGGTGCGGCCCTTCCGGCAGACGTGGCAAGGCGGACGCAGCAGGGCGCCAGCCGAAGGGCGGATGGTGGTGTGCGGCGCGGGCATGTTTCCGAATGATCCCGCAGGAACAGGATCCTGCCGCCAGAAAGCAGCGCTACACCGGATGGCAGTGCCCATGCAATCACTATTCACATGAACGGGGCGCAGGTCGTTGACCTGGGTCACGAACGGGCAGTGGCGCATGCCGGTTTTTTCCGCTGTCCGTCATCGCCGGTCCCGGTGCGGAACCCGGCGGAAGCGCGGGGGCGTTGCATTGGAAGGGCTGGCCGGGTATCCTTGAAAATAGGGCAGATGCCCGCGTTGCCGCGCGCGTCCTCTGTTCCGTTCGGGCAGCGGCGGGTGGTCCTGCTTCCGCCCGGCCTTGTCGGTACATTTCGCATATCGCCGCTTTCGGCCGGTATCGCCAGTTCCGTTCCGCCAACACAGAGGAGCACAACATGACGCAGCGCGTTCAGGTGGGTGGCTTGCAGATCGCAGCGCCACTGTATGACGTCATCGTCCGCGACATCGCGCCGGGCACCGGCGTGGACCCCGACCGTTTCTGGACGGCCCTTGAAAACATGGTGGAAACCATGGCCGACAGGAACCGCGCCCTGCTGGACAGGCGGGCGCAATTGCAGGACGCCATCGACGCGTGGCACCGCGAACGGCGGGGCGCGCCGCACGATGCGGTCACGTACGAGGCCTTTCTGCGGTCCATCGGCTATCTGGTGAACGAAGGGCCGGACTTTGCCGTGACCACCGAAGGGGTGGACCCGGAAATCGCCCTGGTGGCCGGGCCGCAGCTGGTGGTGCCCATCACCAACGCCCGCTACGCCCTGAACGCCGCCAACGCGCGCTGGGGCAGCCTGTATGATGCCCTGTACGGCACCGACGTGATTTCCGAAGACCCGGCCCAGGGCGGCGCGCCGCGCGGCAACGCCTACAACCCCGCGCGCGGGGCGCTGGTGGTGGCGCGGGCCGCCGCCTTTCTGGACGAGGCCTTTCCGCTGGCCAGCGGCAGCCATGCCGACGCAACGCGCTACGACGTGCGCGGCGGTCAACTGACGGTCACCCTGAAGGGCGGCGCGGAGACGGGCCTTGCCGACCCCGCCCGTTTCGTCGGGCATGTGGGCGACCCCGCCGGGGGCAACGGCGCGGTGCTGCTGCGCAACCATGGCCTGCACGCGGAAATCCGCATCGACCGCACCCACCCCATTGGCAAGGACCATGCCGCCGGGGTGCGCGACGTGGTGATGGAAGCGGCCATGACCACCATCCTCGACTGTGAGGATTCCGTGGCCGTGGTGGACGGCGCGGACAAGGCGCAGGCCTACCGCAACATGGTGGGCCTGTTCCGGGGCGACCTGTCGGCGGAATTTCCCAAGGGCGGGCGCAGCGTGCTGCGCACCCTGAACCCGGACCGCGAATACATCGGGCCGGACGGGGGTACGTTCTCGCTGCCGGGCCGCAGCCTGCTGCTGGTGCGCACCGTGGGCCACCTGATGACCACCGACGCGGTGCTCACCCGGTCCGGCGACGAAATTCCCGAAGGCATGCTGGACACCATGGCCACGGCCTACATCGCCCTGCACGACCTGCGCGGCACGTCCAGCCACCGCAACAGCCGCACCGGCGGGGTGTACATCGTCAAGCCCAAGCAGCACGGGCCGGAAGAGGTGGCTTTTACCGTCGAGCTGTTCCGCATGGCGGAAGACGCCCTGGGCATGCCGCGCAACACGCTGAAGATCGGCATCATGGACGAGGAACGCCGCACCACGGTGAACCTGAAGGAATGCATCCGCGCGGCGGCGGAGCGGGTCATCTTCATCAACACCGGCTTTCTGGACCGCACCGGCGACGAAATCCACACCTGCATGGAAGCTGGCCCGGTGGTGCGCAAGAACGCCATGCGCGGCGAACGCTGGATCATCGCCTACGAGGACTGGAACGTGGACACGGGCCTGGCCTGCGGCCTTGCCGGGCGCGCCCAGGTGGGCAAGGGCATGTGGGCCAAGCCCGACATGATGCGCGAGATGGTGGAAACCAAGATCAGTCATCCCAGGGCCGGGGCCAACTGCGCGTGGGTGCCCTCGCCCACTGCCGCCACCCTGCACGCCATGCACTACCATGCCGTGGACGTGGCCGCCGTGCAGAAGACCCTGGCGGGCAAGCGCCGCGCCACCCTGGCCGACCTGCTGACTCTGCCCCTGATGTCGCCCGCATCCCGCCCCACCCCGCAGGAGGTGGACGAGGAACTGGCCAACAACGCCCAGTCCATCCTGGGCTACGTGGTGCGCTGGGTGGAACAGGGCATCGGCTGCTCCAAGGTGCCGGACATCACCGACGTGGGGCTGATGGAAGACCGCGCCACCCTGCGCATTTCCAGCCAGCACATCGCCAACTGGCTGCACCACGGCATCTGCACCCGCGACCAGGTGGTGGCAGTGCTCAAGCGCATGGCCGCCGTGGTGGACCGCCAGAATGAAGGGGACCCGGCCTACCGGCCCATGAGCAGGGACTTTGACGCCAGCGTGGCCTTTCAGGCTGCGTGCGACCTGGTGCTGCTTGGGCGCGAGCAACCTTCGGGTTACACCGAACCCATCCTGCATGCGCGCAGGCAGGAAGCAAAGGCGAAGTTCGGCCTGGCGTAGGGGCCGGAAGCGCGGCGTTCGCCGTGTTCCGCCAGCCGCCTGCGTGCGGCATGCGCACTGACAAACACCAAATCACGCCCTCCGCCGGAAGACAGCTTCCGGCGGGGGCTTTTGCGTCTGCGGGCAAGGGGGACGGCGAAGGCGCGTGAACGGTGGTGCTGGCGGCGATGCAGGCGGACCGGATGGTCCGGCGATCTTGTGGTTGGGGGCAACGGAAAATAATGGCGCACGGCCTGTGCTGGGGTATGGCGCGAACAGGTGAAGGCTTACGCGAACAGGTGAAGGCTTACGCGAACAGGGGAAGGCGCACGCGCATACGGGTCGGGCCATGCCCGGCAGGGAGGGGAGCCGCCATGTCGGATGCCACCATCTGCGGCAAGGACACCAAGATTCTGCACCAGTTTCGCACCACCCTGTCGGCCCAGGTGGGGCTGCTGTGCCGGGGGCCGTTCAAGGGCACGGAGGTGCATGCCGCCGTGGCGGCCCGGCTGGATAAACCGGATTTCTCGTGGGACGACGCCAATTTCGTGGAGCAGAGCATCGCCCCGTTCCATTCCGACGAGCGGGTGCTCATCGAACTGGAACGACTACTGGCCCAGGCCCGCAGGATCATGGACCCGGACACGGCGGGGTTCTATGGCGAGATGGACCCCAAGGCCATGTCCTCGGCCTGCCGCCGGGAACTGCTGGCGCGCGTGCTGGTGGACCTGCAACTGGAATCGCAGAAGCGCGAGCGGCGCAAATGGCTGCTGGAGCGCACATGCAGGCGGCTGGTGTGGCTCATGCTGGGCACCTTCGGGGTGATGCTGTTCCATACCGAGCTGTCTGCCCTGGCCACCGCCGCGTTCTGGTTGGTGGCCGGGTGGCTGATAAGCTGGATGCCCGGCGGTATGGCGGGTGTGACCCAGCCGTGGCTGGGGCCGGGCATCGGCCAGGTGATGCTGCTGGCCCTGGCGGGCGGCTGCGCGGGCGCGCTGGTGACCGTGGCCCTGCGCATGAACACCTATTTCAAGACATCACGCCTGCGCGAGGTGGAGGCGTACGCGTCTGCCTGGTACATCGGCAACCGCATGCTTATCGGTGCGGTGGGCGCGCTGGCGGGGTGCTATCTGGTCAACGCCAAGATCATTTCGCTGTTCAACATCAACGACCTGTTTCTGCCGCTGGGCAAGCCGGGCGGGGTGCAGGGCGGGGCCGCCGTGTACAGCATCGACGTGCTGAAGACGGTGGTGGTGAGCATTGCCTTCGGCTGTTCGGAATATTTCATTCCGGCCACGTTCGGAAAGCTGCCCGTAGCAAAGGACGACACGGGCGGTGCGACCACTGCCGCGCCCGCAGGGGGCGACAGCACGCAGACCCGTGCGGGGACGACTGCGCCTGTTTCCCCCGCGTCGCCCGCAGGAGGGCGGGGGCGATCCGGCAAGGCCGCCGGGGCGGATCGGGATGCGGGGCGCATGGAGCCGTCGCCAGCGGTCATGCAGGCCGCGCAAGCTCCGCAGGCTTCCCCGGACCCTTTGACCTTGCTGGACAGGCTGAACCTTGACGAACGGCTGGAAGAGGAAGGGGCGGATGCGTCCGGCAATGCCCGACCGGGCACGGGAGCGCCGGGTTCCGGCGGCGGCGGGGCTGCATCCTGACGCGGGGCCGAGCGTCCGGCATCGGGATTGCGGGCGAGCAATACTTGCGCCGCCGCCATGCGCATGGCGGCGGCGTTCGCCTGTCCGGTTCCCGGCATGGCGCGCGTGCGCACCGGCGGCCTGCCGCCCGTCTTTCCCCTTGCACCCTCTCCCGGCCTTCATTATGTTGGGATAATGGACGATCCACCCCGCTGTCCCCCCAACCGTTTGGGGTGCCGGTCAGCGGCGCGCAGATTGTCCCGGAATTTTCCGCATTGGCCACGGCTGGCCGCACGCCGCCGTCACATAGGAGGTTGCCATGAAGGTGCTGATGATCGTCACGTCCAATGACAAGCTGGGCGATACCGGCCACAAGACCGGGCTGTGGCTGGAGGAACTGGCCGCGCCCTACTACGTGTTCACGGATGCCGGGGCGCAGGTGACCCTGGCCTCGCCCAAGGGCGGCCCCGTGCCCCTGGACCCGCGCAGCGAAGCGGAAGAGGCCCAGAACAAGGCCACCCGCCGCTTCACGGCGGACCCGGCAGCCATGGCCGTCCTGAAGGCCTCGGTGCCGCTGGCTGATGTGCGCCCGGAGGACCACGACGTGCTGTTTTACCCCGGCGGGCACGGCCCCCTGTGGGATCTGGTGGACGATGCGCGTTCGCTGGCCATCATCGAGGCCATGCACCGCGCGGGCAAGCCCGTGGCGGCGGTGTGCCACGGCCCCGCCGTGCTGGTGCGGGCCACCACGCCCGACGGCAAGCCGCTGGTGGTCCGGCGCAACGTGACCGGGTTCTCCAACGCCGAAGAGGACGTGGTGGGCCTGTCGCAGGTGGTGCCCTTCCTGTTGCAGGACGAGCTGACCCGCCTGGGGGCCAAGTACGAGCGCGGCCCGCTGTGGGAGCCGCACGTGGTCACGGACGGGCTGCTGGTCACCGGGCAGAACCCGGCCTCTTCGGAACGTACCGCGAAGGCGGTGCTGGACGTGCTGGCCCGCTCGTGCGGCTGCGCGCCGTATCCGGGCGAACCTATCAGGGAGCCGGGGGAACTTGGGAAGCAGGGGGCGTAGCCCGACGGTGGCGAGCGATGTGCTTGTCCCCGTGACGGGGTGGCAGGTTCGCCGGATTGGGACGTAGAATGAGCAAGGGCAGGGGGTCGATGTGACCGCCTGCCTTTTTTGTGTCGTGGCGTGTGTGCGAAGGAGGGCCGGTAGCGTCGTATGTCTGCGGGCTGACGCTGGCGGCTGGCGCTGAGGGGGGATGTTGTCAGTTAACGCGGCTTTGGGCGGCTTGCCGTGGCTGCCGCCCCGTTACCTGTTGCCGCCGCCATTGCCGTTCGCCGCGGGCCGCAGCAGGCAGGCGATGGCGTGGAACACGGTCTGCACGTAGCGCCCGGACAGCACCTCCGGCAGGGGGAAGCAGGGCAGTTCGCTGGCGGGTTCGCATCCGGCCAGCGCGGTGAAGGTGCGGCGCGACAGATCTTCCAGCGGCTGTTCCAGCATGTCCACCCACAGCCGTTCGCCTTCGCTGGGGCCGTCGCCGGAAAGGCCGGGTGGTGACGGAAGGTCCGACAGGCGGCAGCGCAACGGGCGGCGGGCAAAGAGCATGCAACGCCCGGCGGGTTCGCCGGGTGAGCCCGTGGCGTCGGCTGTCCCCGTCGCGCCAGTCGGGCCAGTCGGGCCAGCCATGCCTGACGGGGGAGAGTCCCCCGACGCGCCCGCATCCGCAGCCTGCGCCATCCCCGCCATCCCCGCCATCCGGGCCAGCAGCGGGCAGGCGGTCCGGCGTGCCGGGTCGCCGCCAACGTCCGCCCCATCGGCAAGCACGCTCCCTTTCGTTTCGGGATGCGGTGCGGCGCGGTGCGCCCGGCAGGCCTCCTGTACGGCCCCGCGCTGGGCGGCGGTAAGCAGGGTGTCGGCGCTGCGGGCCAGGGCCGCCGCCTCCACCAGCGTCACCACCGGGGGCACGCGGCAGCAGCGGTCGTGGTCGCGTCCGCACTGCGGCATGTTCGCACTGCCGGGCATGGCGCGCAGGATGGCGTCCAGCCGGGCGGACAGGGCCTCGTATTCGGCCAGTACGGGCAGCAGATCGTCGTGGCGGGCGGGTTCGGGCGCGGGTTCGCGCAGGGTCAGGGCGCGGTTGCGGCGTCCGTAGCGGCGCAGGGCGCTCCACTGGCGGTAGTTGGCGGGCTTGGAACGCAGGCGGCGCATCAGCCGTTCCGTCCGGCGCTGGCCCAGCCCCCGGCGCAGCAGGTAGGCGTTCAGCACCGTGCCGGTGCGGCCAATGCCGTAGCGGCAGTGGATGTACACCCGGCGGCCCAGGTACACGGCCTCGTCCAGCCAGTCCAGGGCCTGCTCCAGGGCGGCTTCGTCCGGGGCGTGCTCGTCCTCTATGGGCAGGTAGAACACGTCGAAGCCCTGCTCCTGCTCCAGGTCGGCCAGCACGCACAACTCTTCGCACAGGTTCAGGATGGCCTGGATGCCCTGTTCGCGCAGGGCGTCCAGATGTTCGCGCGTTACCGGTGCGGGACCGGCGGCAATATGCTGGGTGACCCAGGTGACCGGAAACGTGGGGTGCCCCGAAGGCGCCTGGGTGGTCAGGGCCTCGCGCAGAAAGGCGGCCACCCCGCGCGCGGCGCGCAGCAGCAGACCGCCCCGGCGGGGTCCGTCGTCACCGCTTCCGCCCGCCCCGCTCATGGCGCGCTCTCGCCCGCCGTGTCCAGCCGGGCCAGAAAGTCGTCGGCCATGGCCTCGGCCTCGTCGGCATCGCCCAGCCGCACGTCCAGCAGGCGCGTTTCGGCCAGCAGCATGCCCAGCATGGCCAGCCGCTTCTGGATCACCGCCTCGGCATCGGGGCCGTGCCGGGCGTCCAGCAGGTCGCCGCGCGTCTTCACGGCAAATCCCTGGCGGGCCAGCACCCGTTCCAGCACGCGGATGCGCAGTTCGCGCCCTTCCGCCGCCGCACCGCCGCCCTTGAAGCGGAACTGGATGTAGTTGGTGCGGTCTTCTGGCGAGCACAGGGTGTCCACCAGCGCGAAATGATAGCCGAAGCGCATCATCAGGTGCGCGTAGTGGGCGGAGATGACCGCGTAGCTGGCCAGTTGCGGCGCGTCGCGCCGGAATATGCCCGCGCTGATGCGGTCCAGCTCGTTCCAGTCTGCCGCCGGGGGCATGTTGGCCCACAGCTCGCGCGCGGCGGACAGGCCGAACCACAGCGCCCACATGGGCGTGGAGCGGAAGTCGTCGGGGCCGATCTCTTCCTTGCCCGCCGCCGTGGGGAACAGCCCGTCCTCAATGTTCAGCACGTACATGATCATGGGCACATCGGTACGCAGCTTCTTGGCCCCGCCAAGGCCGCGCCCGCCGCGCCCCACCAGCGAGAACATCTCGGCCACGCCGCGCTCGTGGGCAAAGCGCACCAGATCGTGCATGGACCGGCAGTTTTCGGGCGCAAAGTCGCTGGAGGCCGGGTCCGTCAGGTTCAGCCGGGCGATGTGCTGCATGGCCCGCGCCAGCCTGCGCATGCCGCCGTGGCGTTCGCGGGCCGCAGCCGCCGCCCTGCGCCGGGCGCGGGGCAGCGTGCCGTCGCCTTTTGCGTGGGGCGGCCTGCCCGCGCGCACCGTGCCCGTGGCCCCGTCCACGGTGACCACGGTCCCGTCGGGAATGGCCGTGAACGGGTCGGCGATGCCGGTAACCACGGGCAAGCCGAACTCGCGCGCCACCGAGGCAAAATGGCAGGCCCGGCTGCCGGTCTGGGCCACCACGGCCTCCAACCGGTCGATGATCCGGGTCAGCGAGGGGCCAAGGGTGGTGGTGACCAGCACCGTCCCCTGGGGCATGTCGCCGATCTCGCAGCAGATGGCCGCATGGCGGGCCATGCCGGTGCCCAGCCCGGCGGAAACGGGTTCGCTGCCTTCGGCCAGCAGGGGCAGGGCGTCATGTGATACGGGGGATGCGGCGGGCGCGGGACCATCCGCCCCTTGCGCCCCGTCTGCTCCATTGGGGCCATCCGGCCCGCCCTGTTCCCCGGCGCTTTTCTCCGGCACGATGCCATGCTCCGTGCCGCCGGGTACCGGGCGCGACTGCACGATGAAGATGCGCCCCGCCGTATCCAGCACCCACTCCACGTCCTGCGGTTCGCCGAACAGGTTTTCCAGTTCGCGGCCATAACGGGCCAGGCGTTTCATGTCCTCTGTGGTCAGCAGGGGCACGGTGGGCACCGGGTGCGCAAGCGTGGCTTCGACCGGCATGGGGCGTTCAAGGATGCGGCTGCGCGGGCGGCGCGACAGCCACGCCGATTGCGCGGGCGTGTCGCCGCTGACCAGCACGTCGCCCGTGCCCGCCACCGCATGCACGGCGGTGACGCCTTCGGCCAGTTCTTCGGCGGGCAGGCGGCGCGGCGGGTCCGGGTCGCGGGTATAGATCACCCCGGCGCTGGCCGCGTCCAACATGGGCATGAGCAGCGCGGCCATGGGGGTTTCCGCGTCGGCCAGGCCATGCAGGATGCGGTAGGACAGGGCGCGCGGCTGGTACTTGGAGGCCACCACCCGCTTCCAGGCCATGCCCGCGTGCCCCGGTTCCACCCCCAGCACGCTGGCATACTGCCCGGCGAAGGACACCGGGCCGTCTTCGGCCACGGCGCTGCTGCGCACGGCCAGCGGGGTGCGTTGGGGGCTCATGGCGTAGGCGGCGCTAAGGATGTCCTCTTCCAGCCGGGGAGGCAGGTCCGCCTCCAGAATCATGGCCCGCAGCTCTTCGGAAATGGCGGCCAGTTCGTCCGGGCGCGACAGGCGCAGGCGGCGCAGGCGCGCGTCGATGGGTTCGCGCAGCTCGTTGTGCTCGATGAAATAGTGGTAGGCGGCGGCGGTGACCACCGTGGCGTCGGGCACGGGCAGCATGGACTGGCTGCGCACGGCGGCCAGGCGCGCAGCCTTGCCGCCCGCGCGGTCCGGGCGCTGGTGCGCGTCTGCCAGGGGGATGACGTAGGGCGGGGCCAGGTCCGGCTCCGGCACGCTGACCGCCATGCGCATGTAGAAGGCGATCTTGTTGCAGTAGTCGGCAAGGCCCATGTACCGGGCGGGATTCATCTCCATCAGCTGGCCCAGCATGGCGCGCACCGCGTCGTCCAACTGGTCGGCCAGTTCGATCACGCGCGACCAGTCCACCTTCTCGTTGCCGTAGTGGATGTCCTCCAGCTCGGCGATGAGTTCGAGGCTGCGCGAATCGTGCCGCAGCAGTTCGCGGAACGCGTTGTACTTGCGCCGCAGCAGGGTGCCGGGCGCGAAGACTTGGTAGGTCCAGTGACGGAACAGTTCGCCGATGGCCATTGCGCTCCTTGGGGAAAGTCGTGCTGGCGGAGACGGTGCATCAGGCGCGGCACTACAGCGACAGCGCGCCCGGCCCGGTCGTTGCCGACCGCCGTGTCCGTGAGGGCACGGGCGCTACGCGCCCAGCACCTCTGCCACCTTGCTTTCCAGTTCGTCTTTGTCGATGGGCTTCACGCAGTACTCGTTGGCCCCCAGGCGCAGCGATTCGCGTGCCGTTTCCAGGGTGGGGTAGCCGGTCAGCATGATGACCCGGATGTCCGGGCGCAGCTTTTTCAGCTCTTCCAGCACCTCCACCCCGGTCATGCGCCGCAGCTTCATGTCCAGGATAGCCAGGTCCGCGCCCCTGCCGCGCACGTGGGCAATGGCCTCTTCCTCGTCCGTGAACACCGAGACCGCGTGGCCCTTGCGCTCCAGGATGCGCTTGATCAGCACCCCCGCGTCGATGACGTCGTCCAGCACGATGATGTCCGCCATGGGCTTCCTTCCTTATGATTTCTGCTTGCAGCAGGGCGGAGACGTTTTTTACGCCTCCGGCGGGCAGGGGGCATGGCCCCCTGCACCCCCGAGTTGGGGACAGATTGTAAGCGCAGGGTTCAGGCTATATTTTTGACAACACGTATCCTTTCAGTTTCCTTTAACGGGGGAACTCCCCCAAAATGAAAAATTTAGGGGGGAGGGGTCCGGGGAGGGAGACCCTTTTTAAAGGGTCCCCTCCCCGGTTCGTTCTTCCGTATTCTTTGTCTCGCTTTCCCCCGGCTGCACCTTGGCCCTGGGGTCGGTATCGGGCAGGTCGGCTGCGCCTTCGGGTTCCAGGGGCAGGACCACGCGGAACACCGAGCCGGGTCCGCGTGTTGCGCCCTGGGGCATGTCTTCGTCGATGAAGCCGGGGGGCAGGGGGCTGTGCGCTTCGATGAACCCTTCATGGTCTTCGATGATGCCGAAGGACACGGACAGGCCGAGTCCGGTGCCCTTGCCCACGGGCTTGGTGGAAAAGAACGGGTCGAAGATCTTCTGCAGGTTGGGTTCCGGGATGCCGATGCCGGTGTCTGCGAACCAGACGGTGACGGTCATGTTCATGATGTCCAGCCGGGTGCGCACCTTTATCAGCCCGCCGCCGGGCATGGCCCCGGAGGCGTTGTGCAGAAGGTTCATCCACACCTGCTTCAGCTTTTCGGGCGCGCCGTAGATGACGGGCAGGCGGTCATCGAGATCGGCGAGGATGGTCACGTTTTCCAGCGAGAAGGTGTGGCGCACCAGGGTGACCACTTCCATGATGGAGTTGTTGAAGCACATCTCCTTCTTCTGGCTTTGGGTCTGGCGCGAAAAGCCCAGCAGGTCGGAGACGATCTTGCGGCAGAATTTGGCCTGCTTTTCGATGATCTGCAGGTCCTGGTGCATCTGGGCGTTCGGGGGCACGTCCTCCTGCAGCAACTGCGCATAGCCCAGGATGATGCCGAGGGGGGTGTTGATTTCGTGCGCCACGCCCCCGGCCAGCTTGCCGACCGATTCCATCTTCTGCGACTGGATGAGCTGGTCCTGGTAGCTGCGGATGGCGGTGATGTCGCGCGCGGTGGACAATACGCCGATGATGCGCCCGGTTTCGTCCGACACGGGCACCTTGACCAGGTGGAACCATTCGTCGCGGCCATGGCCGAAGTCGGAGGCGGCATCGGTGCCTGTTGCGGCGGTGATGTCGCGGCGGTCCTGCGCCTCGCGGTACAGGGGCTGGCCGCCGGTAAGGATGGCGCGGTTTTCGGCAACGCGCAGTTCTGCCGTGTCGCGCGGAAAGATGTCGAAGTCGCTCTTGCCGATGATCTCCGACGAGGGCAGGCCCAGCGAATCGGCAAAGGCCTTGTTCACGGAAAGGTAGCGCAGGTGCTCGTCCAGCAGGGCCAGCCGGTCGGGGGTCACTTCCAGGATGGTGCGCATGATGCCCTGCTGGCGCGTCAGGTCGCGCTCGGTCTCGCGCAGTTCGGCAATGTGGGCGCGCAGGGCGTGGGCCATGACGTCGAAGGTGTCGGCCAGTTCCTCTATCTCGTCACCGGCAAAGGTTTCGTACACCTCGCACTGGCGGCACTGGGCAAGCTTTGCGGGATAGGCCCTTCCGTCGCACCCGGCGCAGGCGGTGCCCTTGACGTACCAGCAGCGGCGTTCGGTATCGCCGTAGGCGGGGCAGCCGGTGTTGCCGCACAGCCGCTGTTCCCAGCAGTTGCGGCGGGCGGACGTGGTGGCGGGCAGATGCAGGTTGCCGCGCACGATTTCCTCGGCATGCTCCTTCAGTGCGCCGATGCGGGCGGTGATCCGCTTGGCGAAGTGGGCGCTGATGACCACGGCCACCAGCAGCGCAACCACCGAAAGTCCGCTGATGGCGAAGATCATGCCGTTGACCACGTCCAGCACCTTGGTGCGCGAAAGGCCGATGCGGATGGTCCCGAACTCGCGCCCGCCCACCATCACCGGCGCGGCAAAATCGTAGATGCGCTCACGCCCGGTATCCAGCAGGCGCACCGCAAGGTGGCCGTCTTCGGGCTCGTTGGCTTCCAGCAGGTCCAGCGGAAAGGTGCGGCCAAAGGTGTGGGCCAGCACCTGGTCGCGGTCGTCCACGATGAAGGCGTAGACGATGTCGCTGTCCACGTTCAGCAGTTCGTCCACCAGGTTCTTCAGCCGCAGGAAGTCGGTGGACAGCATGGGGTCTGCCGCGCGCAAGGCCAGGTTGGAGGCCAGCACCGCGCCGCGCCGCTTGCTTTCGTCGATCAGCGCGTTGGCGGCGATGCGCGTGACGAACACCGCAAGCAGCGCAGCCACGAACAGCACGATGAGCGTGATGCCGAGGTTGAGCTTGCGACGAAAGTTCAGGCGGCGCAGTAGGTTCATTCCAGCCCTACCTTGGAAGGGTCGAGCCGCAGCTTGGTGAACAGTTCGCGGCAGGGGTCGTAGTCGCGGTCGGTGGTGGGAATGATGCCGCGCATGCCTGCGGCGGCCAGGATGCGTTCATGCTCCGGGTCGCTTTCGGAAAGGGCGAACATGGCGGCGGCAATGCGCTGCACGATGTCCGGGTCCAGCCCCTTGCGCGCGGCATAGACCCAGCTGGGGTATTCGCGGGTGGTGGCCACCACCTTCAGTGCGGAAAGGTCCACCTTGCCTGCGACGATGCCCAGGGTGCCTTCGCGGATGGAGGCTATGTCGTAGCGGCCCGCGTACACGCCCAGCACGGCCTTTTCCTGCTTGCCGCCGGGACCGGGGGCAAAGGCGATTTCGGCAAAGTCGTTTTCCGACAGGCCGTTGTCGCGGAAGTGGCCCAGCACGAACAGATACCCCCCTGCGGAATAGGGGTCCACGGCGATCCAGCGCTTGCCCCGGCAATCCTGTTCGTTCTTGATGGCGGTGTTGTCGGCGCGGGCGATGACCTGCCCCCGGAAGGTGGCGCGGCCCGACGGCTCGACAATGCCGGCAAAGGCCCGCGCGCCGCTTTGCGCCAGCAGTACGTAGGTCATGGGGTTGGAAAAGGAAATGTCGATTTCGCCGCGTTCCACCATGCGGCGGTGCGCCTCGAAGGTGTCGGGGAACACCTGGCGGATGGCAAGGCCCGTGGCCTTTTGCAGGTATTCCACCAGGGCGCGGTGGCGCAGGTACGAGGTGGAGTGGGAATACTGGGGCAGGTAGGCGTAGGTGATGGCAGGGGCTGCCTCCGGGGCTTTCACCTCTGCCCGGCGGGTCATGTCTATGGGCGTCACGGGCTCCGCGTCCCACCATAGCTGGATGGCGGCGGCGAAGGCCATGACAAGGGCGGCTATGGCGAGAAAGCGGGTGCGCACCGTGCAACTCCGGAAGTGAAGGCGGGGCTAGCCGCCGTCTCGACTCTTGTGATGGGTGTGCTGGGCGTGCCGGGTGTGGCTGACCCCGTCGGCACGGCAGCCGGAATCGTCGGATGCAGTACCGGAGGATTCGGGTGCGTCGGGCGTCGTGTCGGGGATGGCGCCGGGCGGCGGCGTTGCGGCCCAGGCCTGCAAACGGGTGAACCACCCTGTTCTGGACATGACGTTGGCATAGGTGATGCGCAACGGAATGTACAGAAGCAGGAACCAGAACACGATGGAGGGCTGCTGGCCGATGAGCGGAGCGTCCCACGGCAGTTCCGGGGTGGCCCCGGCAAAGCGCATGTCCATCCAGGCCAGCGCGAAGGGCAGGGGGATGACGGAGACGCAGAACATGGCCCCGCCCAGCGAGAAATAGTGGCCGAAGGCGTCGTGCGCCTGGCTGTTGACGGCCTTGTAGCTTTCCTTGTCGCCCGCGCGCAGGGCCGCTTCCGACAGCTTGTGGTGGTGTTCCATGCCGTGGCGCAGCTCTGCCAGGCGGCGGCGGTTGAGGCGGGTGGCGCACAGCGACAGCGCGCTGCCAAACACGATGCACCACAGGGCCAGCACGGCGGTGCCCAGCCCGAAGCCCGCCAGGGCGTTGCCGGGCAGGCGGTAGGGCGCGATGAGCAGGGGGTCCAGCCAGGCAAGGGCGGCGTGCAGGGTGTCCATGATGTGTGCAGGGTGCCTTTGTTCGCAAGAAATGTGAAGGGGGGCGGGGCGCAGGCCCCGCCCCCCGGCGTGTCATGTGCGACGTGCGGCAGGATGCGCGGCTAGCCGCCGAACATCTTGATGTTGAAGAAGCCGCGCAGCACGTAGTCGATACCGACGTACAGGGCCAGCACGATGAACAGGCGCTTCAGCCACATGTCGGAGAAGTACTTGGAGGTGCGGGGGCCGATGACGGAACCCAGGAAGATGCCCACCAGTTCGGTGCCGATCATGGTCCAGTCAAGCGGGGTGCCCTTGCTGACCAGAGTGGCGATGGAGGTGACCATGGAGATGAGCACCGCCAGGGCCGAGGTGCCAGCGGCCAGGTACATGGGCAGCTGCGAGATGCTGGTCAGGAAGGGCACCAGCAGGAAGCCGCCGCCCACACCGAGGAACGCGGCGATGGCGGAGATGACGATGCCGCCCACCACGGGCAGGATGGGGTTGAACTGGAATTCCACGCCCGAGAAGGTGAACACGCACTTGGTCAGGCTGGTGGAGATGACATGCACGCCGATGGCCTTTTCGTCGACCTTTTCGCCGCTCTTGATCTTCTTCACCGTTTCTTCAAAGGCCTTGGCCGCTTCCTTGGCCTTCTTCTTGGAAGCCTGTCCAGCGGGAGAGGTTTCCCAGAACAGGTACACGCCCAGCACCAGCACGAACAGGCCGAAGTAGCCCTGGTACTGCGAGAACGACACCTTGCCCGCGAAGAAGTACGCCGAACCCCAGGCGCCGGCCAGCGAACCCGCGCCAAGGGCCAGGGCCAGCGGCAGCACCAGGCGGCCCATCTTGTAGTAGTTGAACGAGGAGATAAGGGCCGAGAAGCCTACCAGCCACTGGTTCGACGCCTTGATGGAGTCGGTGGCCACCTTGTTCAGGGGCAGATCCTTGCCCAGCGACTTGGCGTAGCCGCCAAGGCCGAACACCGTCATGTGGCCGACACCGGCCATGACGCCGCCGAACGCGCCCACGGTGGAGAAGATCCAGCCTACCCACACGGCCCAGGCAAAGGACAGGATGGGGCTGACATGGGGGGCGCCGGGAATGCCGAGGAAGCCGGCGGGGGCATCGGCCTTGACCTTGCCGGCCTGCACCGCGCCGTCAATGGCGTCGGACAGCTTGTCGGCCCAGGCGGGCTCGAACCACAGAAGGCTTACGGCAACGACGGCCGCGAGCAGCATCAGGTGTTTGGTGTGCTTGGACACGGTCTCTCTCCTTGGGATGGTGTTTCGGTGCGCTTCCGAAATGGGAACGGGGGCCGCCGCCTACGGGGGCGACAGGGCGGCGGACCCCGTCGTGCCTACTTTTCTTTCTTGAAGATGATCAGCGGACAGTTCTTGCAAACGTCCGCACCGGGGAAATGGTCGCCGGGGCGGGTGATGGCCCCGCTGCCCAGGTTGCGCTTGCGTTCCAGCAGGCGCTCCACGGTGGCTTCGATGTGTTCGCCGGGAATGACGAAGTTGATTTCGCCACGCTCGGTCTTGCCCGCGTTGTAGCTGCCGGAGCAGGCGGGCAGCATGTTGGCGGTCTTTTCCTGGTACGAGTACACGGTGCCGCCGCAGGCAGAGGAGTTCATGGTCACGTTGGTCTTCAGCGGGTGCTGGTCGGTGGCGGCCATGTAGTCGACGGCCAGGTGGTAGGCCTGCATGTTGTCGCAGTAGAAGTGGACCACCGAAGGATCAACCACGGCATCGCCCAGCGGGCCCACGGCGATGGCCTTCAGGCCTTCGGGCAGGCGCGGCTTGGAACGCACGAAGCGTTCGGCCTGGGCAAGGTCGCGCACGTACTTGGCGTGGCTCTTGATTTCGTTCTCGTCGATTTCCTTCCAGCCGAAGGACACCAGGGCGTTGGAGCAGCCGAGGCCTTCGGGGCCGGACAGCACGGTCTGGCCCTTCATGCGGGCGGCGATTTCCCACTGGCAGAAAGTCATGGGCTTCACGGGCAGGTAGAATTCGGCCTTGTCCTTGAAGGTTTCCAGTTCCGCCTCGTCGAAGAAGAACTTGACGGCGATGGGGTAGTGGTACAGGCGCAGCTCGTCCATCAGGGTGTGCTGCATTTCCTTGTAGCTCAGCGACATGGTGCGATCTCCTCGGGCGCGAGGCCCGTGTTGCGTGTCGTGCCTGCCTGGGCGCGGCGCTGCCGCGCGGCCTGTGGCTGGAAGCGCCGCACCCGCTCCCTCCCCGCGTGTCCGCACACGCGGGAGGGGATTCGGTGGGGCCGCCAGCCAGGGCAGGTGTGTGCCTTTGGCGGGGCCCGTGGTGCGCATTCGGTGGTTCTGCCTGGGCCTGCCAGCCTGGGCAGCCGGATGCGGGATGACGGCGTGTCGGTAGGCCGCCCCTACCAGCGGGAAAAAAACCGGGCAATGGAAAACGGGAATGCGAAAAAATGCACTTTGCGCACAAGCTGGAGGTGGTTGGTGCATGTATTATTGAGAGGTTTATGTGAAATAAATAATGAATAATTATTTTGCAAAATTGAATATCATTGAAAGCGGTGGGCGAGGGGGGTGAGAGCGGAATGGAAGGATATTCGCTTTCGGGAATAGCATGGTTTGCATGGAATGGACATGCGAAAGTTTTGAAAAATCGGCGCGGTGCCGTGATGCTTTGTCGGGTGCCGGAGGGCATGCAGGCGCACGGTGCGGATGCGGCGATATCGTAAATGCAACCCGGTTGCATTCGGGCCGTGCGCAGGGTATGCGGGCGGTGCGGCACAGCCATGGCCGCTCTGCCGGGTTGAGTCGGGTTGAGTCGGGTTGGACCGGGTTGGATCGGGGTGGGCCGGGGTGGGCCGGACCGGATCGGGGCGTGTCCCCCTCTCGCCCAATCCCCTGACCAGACGCCGGGCCGCCATCTGCCCGGACGCAGCGTTATCCGGCCATTGCGCCCCTTGTCGCCTTTCCGCCGCCGGGCATTCCCCCATTCACACCGTTTTCCGGTATTCCCCCATCATATGGACGCACGCCTCATCCATCTCGCCCAGACCGCGCTTGCCGTATTTCTTGAAGCCCTGCCCTTTCTGGTGCTGGGCTCGCTGGTGTCCGCCTGCATGGAGGTGTTCGTGCCGCGCGCCTGGGTGGAGCGGCGGGCGCCCAAATCCCTGCCGGGGGCGCTGGCCTTTGGCGTGGCGCTGGGCACGGTGCTGCCCACCTGTGAATGCGGTGTGGTGCCCGTGGTGCGGCGCATGATGGGCAAGGGGGTGCCGGTGCCCACGGCGGTGGCCTACATGTTGGCCGCACCGGTGGTGAACCCGGTGGTCATGGTGTCCACCTGGGTGGCCTTTCGCGGCGACATGCTGATGACCGGGCTGCGCGCGGCGGTGGTGGCCGCAACTGCGGTGGCGGTGGGCATTTCGGTGCGCCGCATGGCTGCGGACGGGGTGTTGCGCGCTGCCGGGGCCGGTGCGCCCGGTGCGCCCGATGCACATGACGCGTGCGGGTGCGGCTGCGGGCATGACGAGTGCGGACATGACCATGGCCGTGGCGATGACACCGCCGTACCCGTCACTGCACCCTTGAGCGGACTGGACGGGGCGCGGGCTGCGCTGCTGCCGCAGTTCAGTGCTGTGCAAGCCACCATGGCGACGCCTGCCACGGTCTTTCCGGAGGCCGCCCCGTTGCCCCCGGCATTCGCCTCCTCTTCCGCGGTCGCATCCCGCGCGGCGCAGTGGCACGGAGTAGCCCGGCACATGACCGCCGACCTGCTGGATGCCTGCGCCTGGCTGCTGCCCGGCGCGCTGGCCGCTGCCGCGTTCCGCACCTTTACCCCGCCCGAAGCGCTGTTCCTGTTCATGGACACTCCGGCCCTGGCCATCCCGGCCATGATGGGGCTGGCCGTGCTGCTCAGCGTGTGCTCCGAGGCCGACGCCTTCGTGGCCGCATCGTTCGTGGGCTTTCCCCCATCGGCCCGGCTGGCCTTCGTGGCGCTGGGCCCCATGCTGGACCTGAAGCTGATGGCCATGTACGGCGCGGCCTTTCGGCGGGGGCTGGTGTTGCGGCTGGTGGTGCTGCCCACCATATGCGTATGGGCGGCGTGCATGCTGCTGGTCGGGTTGGGGGTGCTGGAATGAGCGCCGCTCGCATCGCGTTGCGCCTGCCCCCCGCCGTCGTCCTTGCCGACGTGGCCCTGCTGTGGGGCATGGCGCTGGTCATTGCCTGGCTGGGCTGGTCGGGCACCTATTCCATGTTTCTGAACCCGCGCTTTCTGTGGCTGACCTTGCTGACCGGCGCGGCGTTGGCCGTGCTGGGCACGGCAGTGCTGCTGCGCGGCATGACGGGCGCGGCGTCCCCGTCGGCCTTGGGGACAGGGGCCGTCGTGCGCCCCGTGCCGCTGCGCCGGGCGCTGCTGCTGGGGTTGCTGCTGGGCGTATGCCTGACCGCCACCGTGGACTGGTGGGGGACTGGCGCGGCCCTGCCTGGTGTGGTGACGGGCCGGATCGGCGGCGGCACGGTGGATGCGCCGGTGCCTGCCCGTCCTGCTAACTCGGCCAATCCGGCCAATCCGGCCAATCCGGTCAGTCAGGCTGCCCCGTCCCGGTCACTGCCGCCGGGAACCGCCGTTGGTCCGGACATGCAGTCCGGTGCGCGGTCCGATGCCCGTTATGACGATCCGGATGCCTTTGCCGGGCCGTCCGATACGTGGGAGGCCTCCGGCAAGCCCGGCCCATTTGACGACGCACCCGCCGATGGTGGGGGCGACGAACTTGGACCGCGCGCTACCTACGCGGACAAGGACTACGTGCGCATCAACCTGGCGGAACTGTTCCTGCTGGAGCGGCGCAACAGGCCGGAGGAACTGGCCGGGCGCTACGTGTTTCGCGGCGCGGTGACCCGCCACCCCACGCTGGACGCCCAGGGCGCGGTGGCCGTGTTCCGGATCAACCTGTACTGCTGCCTGGCCGATGCCACGGCGGGCGGCTTTGCGGTGCGGCCCGGCGTGCAGGGTGATGAGCCGCCTGCCAATGCGAAGGGCAAAACGCCCCGCACGCCCCAGCCTGTCCCTGCCCCCGTCACTGCCCCCACCGCACCCGGCGCGGCCTCCACGTTGCCGGCGCCTGCGACACGCGGCGTGCTGGCCGGGCTGCGCGAGGGCCAGTGGGTAGAGGTGTATGGTCACCTTACCCGCGAAAAACTGCCCGACAAGCTGGCCCGCCTTGCCCCGCAGGACGTGTTTGCCGGGGCGCTGAACCCCGGTTGGGTGTTCACGGCGGACGCGGTCCGGCTTATCCCGCCGCCGAGCGACCCGTTCATCTTCCAGTGGCGCGAGGCCGAACCCTACCTGTGGTAATGGCGCGCCGCGCGCGATCTCGTCTTGCCCCATCCGCATACGGCCCCATCCGCCTTCACCTACACACGCACATGACAAGACCGGGAGCGGCCCTGCGGCCACTCCCGGTCGTTTCGTTTTAAGTCAACGGCCCGTCGTGTTAGGAGCTGTTCCAAAGCAGGATTTTCGTTCGTTGGCGAGGAAAACAAGCCTGCCATGAGGGAGTATACTCTTATCGTATTCGACCGATATGGCAGGCGAAGTTTGACGACGCCAGCGGGCGAAAAGACAATTTGGAGCCCTACGCCGTCTTCGGCGTGGTCACCTCATCCACCAGATACAGGATGTTGCGGTACGGAATCTTGCCGTGCAGCGAGAGGCCGATTTCGCAGGTGCGGCTGGTGGAGTAGCCTTCTTCGCAGATTTCCACCTGCCGCCGCAGTTCCTTCAGCCCGCCCGCGTTCAGTTCCGGAAAGCTGAAGCCCCGGTCGCCCGCAAAACCGCAGCAGAACACGTCTTCCGGTACGATGACCTGTTCGGCGCACAGTTCGGCAAGCTGCTTGAACTTGCCGGGCAGGCCCAGCTTTACCGCCGTGCAGGTGGAGTGGATGGCGATGGTGCGTTCCGCCTTGCGGAAGTCCAGCGCCTGGGTCAGGTGCTCCAGCGCGAATTCGATGGGTTCGTACAGCTTCAGGCGCTTATCCAGGGTTTCCCGCATGCGGTACAGGCAGGGGCTGGTGTCGCACAGCACGGGAATGGCCCCGTTGTCGCTGACCTTCAGCAGGGCCTCGGACAGTTCCTTGGCCTTCATGTCGGCCTGCGCCTTGAAGCCCTTGCTCTCGAAGGGCTGGCCGCAGCACAGGTCGCCCAGCTTTTCCGGGAACAGCACATGGTAGCCCGCCTTCAACAGCAGGCCGATGGTCTTGGCGGGCAGCGGGTCGCGCTGCTCGTCGTCGCGGGCCGGGCCCATGGAACGGGCGATGCAGCTGGGAAAGTAGACCACCTTGCGGTCAGACACCGGGCCGCGCGGCGCGTGCGCCGGAGCCGATGCGCCGGTGGGCATGGCCCGCGTCCACAGGGGAGCCTTTTTCAGCGAGACCACGCGCAGGAACTGCGCGCCCTTGTCCATGACATCGGTGCCCAGCACCCGGTGCAGCAGGTCTGCCCCGGTCAGCGCCACGGACACGGTGCGGCACACCCCGCCGTAGTGGCGGGCCACCCAGTCCGCCGCCTTCTGCGCGCGGGGGCCAACCTTTTCGGCGCGCAGTTCCTTGATGAACGCCCCGGTGTTGATGCCCACCGGACAGCGCGTGGCGCACAGGCCGTCGGTGGCGCAGGTGTTGTCGCCCAGATAGTCGTAGCCGGAGAACAATTGCTTGAGCAGCCCGGACTTTTCGTCGCCCGCCTTCATGCGCGATATTTCGCGCCAACCCACGATGCGCTGGCGCGGGGTGAAGGTCACGTCCTTGGACGGGCAGATGGGTTCGCAGAAGCCGCACTCGATACACTTGTCGATGATGGAGTGCGCGGCAGGCAGCGGCTTCAGGTTGCGGATGTGCGCTTCCGCGTCCGGGTTGATGATGACGCCGGGGTTCAGCAGCCCGTACGGGTCGAACAGGGTTTTCAGTTCACGCATCAGCAGGAAGGCGTCGCGCCCCCATTCCAGTTCCACGAACGGGGCCATGTTGCGCCCGGTGCCGTGTTCCGCCTTGAGCGAGCCGGAGTAGGTGCCGACAACCATGGCCGCCACGTCGTCCATGAAGGCGCGGTAGCGGTCCACTTCCGACTGGGTGTTGAAGTCCTGTGTGAACACGAAGTGCAGGTTCCCTTCCAGGGCGTGGCCGAAGATGATGGCCTCGCTGTAGCCGTGCTTGGCGAACAGGGTTTGCAGTTCCAGCGTGGCGTCGGCCAGCGAGGCGATGGGAAAGGCCACGTCCTCGATGATGACCGTGGTGCCCACCTTGCGCACCGCGCCCACGGCGGGGAACAGGCCCTTGCGCACGTTCCACAGGGTGCCGAATTCGGCGGGCACGTCGGTGAAGGCCACCGGGCGGATCTTGGGGATGGCGTCGATGGATGCGGTGATGCGGGAAATCTGGTCGTTCAGGGTGGCCTTGTCGCCCGCGCGGGTTTCCACCAGCAGGGCGGCGGCGTCAGCAGGCAGGCCTTGCAGCCCTTCCGGCATGCCGGGCTTGTCCTCCACAGAGCGCAGGGAGGCGCGGTCCATCATTTCCACGGCGGACACGGGCTGCTGGCGCAGGATGATGGTGGCCTCGCACGCGTCGCGGATGGTGGGAAAGATGACCAGCGCCGAGGCCTTGTGGGCGTGCTCTGTCACGGTGTGGTAGGTCACCTCGCTGATGAAGCCGAGGGTGCCTTCCGAACCCACCATGAGATGCTGGATGATGTCGAACGGGTCGGCAAAGTCCACCAGCGCGTTCAGGCTGTAGCCGGTGGTGTTCTTGATCTTGAACTTGCGGGAGATCAGGTCGGCCAGCTCCGGCTTGTTCATGATCTGCGCCCGCAGGGCGGCCACGCCGTTCACGATTTCCGGGTGGGTACGCTGGAAGGCGGCGCGGCTCTTGGTGTCGGACGTATCCAGCACGGTGCCGTCGTGGAACACGACGCGCATGTGGCTGAGCGTCTTGTAGCTGTTCTCGGCCACACCGCAGCACATGCCGCTGGCGTTGTTGGCCACGATGCCGCCGATCTTGCAGGTGTCGATGGAGGCCGGGTCCGGCCCGATCTTTTTCCCGAACTCGGCCAGCAGCCGGTTGGCGTGGCTGCCGATGATGCCGGGTTGCAGGCGGATCTTGGTGGCGTTGTCGAAGATGGCGTACTTGCGCCAGCCGTCGCCCAGGCGCACCAGGATGGAATCTGTCACGGCCTGGCCGGAAAGGCTGGTGCCCGCCGCGCGAAAGGTCATGGGCAGGCGGTGTTTGTTGGCCAGCTTGATGACGCCCACCACCTCGTCCTCGTTGTGGGTGTCCACGACGATCTTGGGAATGAGCCGGTAGAAGCTGGCGTCGGTGCCGTAGGCCAGGGTGCGCAAGGGGTCGGTGAACACGTTGCGCCGGGGGATGAATTCCAGAAGTTCCTTCAGAAATGCCTGGTATGCGGCGGGGAGCATGCATGCCTCCTGTTGGGCGGTTGGGGGCGGCCTTTGGGGCGGTGGTGTGTCTGCGGTTACGGGTGCGGTCCGTGATCCTGTCATGGCGGCAGGGACAACGCGCGGGCAAGTATAACTTGCCGCATTGCCGTGCCCTTTTGGCCTGTCCGGATTGATCTGGTCCGGACGGGGGCCGGAGCGCAGTATACAGGGCATCGGGAACTATCACCCTAGCACGGGGCCACGGACGTGGGAAGGGGCAAGGCACGAAAGGGGTGGGCGCTCACGCGGCGGGGGCGGTACGTGTGAGGGGCGCGGAATGGACGAGGATGGGAATGGCGACGGGCTGGAAGGGGCAGGCAGGGGCAGGTGGGAAGACGACGCGGAAGGGCTGCCGTCCGCCCGGCGTCCCTGAGGCGACGACGGGTATGGCGGCATGCCGACTGGAATGGCGACCGGCAAGGCTGTGGCCACGGCGCACGGCCCGCGCCGGAAGGATGTCGCAGGAAGGGTGCGGCCCCCGCTCAGGCCTTGGGATTGGGGCCGTACATGTTGGCTTCCGGCAGGCCGGGAATGCAGGCGAAAATGAAGCTGATCACGGGTACGAACGACCACCATCCACTACGCCCGATGTCGTGCATGCGACGGAAATTCACGCTGATGCTGGGAACAAGCCACAGCAGCACCGTATAGGGAACAATGCCGAGTTGCAGCAGCTTGTCCAGCAACTCCACCACCACGCCGAACAGGAAGATGAAGAGGGTAAACCCCCAATACTCCTTGCGTCGCGCCCGACCGTGAATCATGTAGAACAGCCGTACCGGCTCCACGGCAAGCAGCCAGAAGCCGGTGGGCTTGCCGTTGCGCAGCCTTTCGGGCGGCAGGTTGTACAGGATGCGCCAATCGTGGGTGCGGCGCGCCTCGTGTCGTTCGAATTTGTCCGCCATATCCGACAGGTCCGCCTCGCCCGGCGTACCCGTGCCGTTGGACGTGGCTGCCATGTCCGGAGGCGGCAGGTGGCGCGCGTCAAAGCGCTCGATGATGGCGGCCAGCACTTCGGCATTGCGCAGTTGCAGGGCCTGGTGAAAGTCGTCGGCGTGGTGTTGTGCGATCCACGGAATCAGAAAGCGCCGGTCCCCGCGCGGGTGAAAGAACGAGCGAAGGGCGGTGCGGATGACCTTGTCGTGGACAAGGGTGTGGTTGTCCGGGGTGAGCAGGCCGTGCCGGGCCAGCAGGTCGAACAGGGCGCGGTCCTTGCCGGAGGTGCGCAGGCCTTTGATGCGCCCTCGCACCAGCGCGTAGAACAGCAGCAGGTTGAGCAGCCTGCCCATGTGCATGTCGCGCAGGGCATCGCGGGCAAGATCGGTGGTGTCGGTCTGCTCGAAGAAATCGACGATGCCGCTGGGCGGCAAGGGTTGGGCCAGGGCCAAGGTTCCGGAGCGGTAGCGCGAAAGATCGCGTTCCCTGACGTGACGTTCCGCATCGCTCTCCGCCCCGGCAGGGGGCAGCAGGCGGGCGCGCAGGGCTTCCGCAACGCTCATGATCTGTTGGTCAGAGGCGGCGCGCCTGCGGAAGAACACCAGCCATATCACCACCCACACGAGAAGGCAGAACAGGCAAAACATGAGGATGAGGGGCAGGTACGTCATGAGAGCCTCCGCGCGCGATGATTCGCAAATGCATAGCAGCGGAAGCGGCGGGATATCAATGGGATGATATTGCGCGGGGGATTTTGCGGAGAGAGGGGCGGCAAATACCGCCTGCACCCCAAGGTGCGCCAGGAGGGACAGGCCACGCGCACGGCACTGACAGCTACCTGCGAAACAGGTATATTGCGGCAGCCACAGGAGTCTGCCATGCCGGGACGCTTCGCCCCGAATCTCGACATCCTGCCAGAAAGCCAGAAGTCCCTGTGGGGCGCGCTCGACGCCACGCCGCGCGATTTCGTGCTGTACGGGGGCACGGCGCTGGCCCTGCGGCCTGAAGAACTCGGCGCGCTGCCCGTGTCCGTCGGCGTGAAGGAGGCTGCTGCATGAGCTGCCCGCAGGATACGTGGAGCGCCGAAGAACGTGCGGCGCTGGCGGCAGTGGCCGCGCGGGTGGTGTGGTTTCGGCCGCCGGAAGCCACCCTGGCCGACCCGGTGTTGTTTCTGTGCCACGTCATGACCTACGGCACGCTGGAAGACGTGGTGGCGGTGCGGCGCAGCTTTGACGAGGCGGCCTTTCGCCATGCCCTGGGTCGCGCCCCGGCAGGGGTGTTCGACCCGCGCTCGTGGACTTACTGGCATGTGGTGTTGGGGTATGCGGACATTCCGCCGTTGCCGGAACGCTTTGCGGCGTAGGGGGCGTTGAGGCGGCGAATCACTCTACCCCACGGCGCTGTCACCGTACGCGATGTGCAACGCCGTGCAGGCCTTGCCGCCGCCTAATATCCCGCCTCGCGCTGGTGCTTCAGCGCCAGAATATGCACGTCGTTGCCGATAACCGCGTACACGAATACGTACCCCGCCCCTCCGAAGGGAATCAGCAGTTCCCGATATTCCGGGTCGAAGTCATCCGCAGGGCGGCCCGCGTCGGGAAACTGCTCCAGCAGCAGCGCCTTTTCCCGAATGGCCGTGATGGCCGCCACGGCGGCTTCTTCGCTGTGGCCGCAGAGAAAGCGGTACGCGCGTTCCAGATCCGCCAGTGCGTTGGCCGTCCAGCGTACTAGATATGGCATTTGGGCAAGGGCGTCTTGTCGCCCTGAATGATCTTGTCCATCCATTCGACGACTTCGGCGTTGGTCAGGTGCAGACCCGTTTGCACGTAGTGCTCATGGGCACGCCGTGCCTCCTGGCGCAGGGCCTCGCGCTTTTCCTCGCGGTCGAGGTAGCTCTCTATGGCCTGAAGCATCAGGGAATGGGGAGTGCGCCTGCGCGCCTGGGCGAGGGTTTGTATCCTGTCCCGCAGGGCCGGGGGCATCTTTACGCTGGCATTGACCTGTTGCATGGGGCACCTCTAGTCGTAAGTTTTACGACAATGGGTTTTTTCGTCAACCATAGAGACATGCCCGTACCTGGTCGTGGCGTCTGGCGTACACCTCAATCTACCACGCCACCGGCACCCGCACGGCCTGCCCGGCCTTGTTGGTGAACAGCAGGTAGCCCTTTTCGCGGCCATGCAGGAACAGGGCGCGGGTGATTTCCACGTCCTTGCGGCAGTACTCGGCGATGAGGTCCAGGCGCTGTTCCTTCCACCATTGCAGGGCTTGCAGGCCGTCCGCCGATTTGGGCGTGCCGAAGGTGGCCTGGGCCAGGTTGTCCAGCGAGATGCGGTAGGACAGGCGGTCCTTGACCTTGGTCAGCATGTCCAGGGTGGGCAGGGTGTGCAGGTCGTAGGGAGCGAAGGGTGAGAGCACCGCGTAGTCGAAGCGCGAGATGTTGAAGCCCACCACCAGGTCTGCCGCGCGCAGGCGGTCGAGCATTTCGGGCACGGCGTCCTGCTCGTAGGGGGTGTAGGAATCGTCGGCGGCGTCGTACAGCACGGCCACGCTCACGCCCATGCGGTCGGCCCGGTTCCAGCCGCCCACGTCTGCCGCCGCGCGGCGGGTTTCCACGTCCAGCACCATGTAGCGGCCCCCGGGGGCGACGATCCTGCCGTCCGTATTGCCTGCCGCCGGTGACGTGAAAAGCGGCCCGGCATCGCGGGGGGATGTGGTCATGGGGTGCTCCTTGGGGAGATGTGCCGTGGCGTGGCGCTGGTCCGAGTTCGGTCTATTGTCGGCAACTGTTCCGGTTCCGGTGCGTTCTGTAGGCATCGCACGGTGCGGTACTGCCCCCTCTTCCATATACTGGTAATCGTGGAGCGCTGTCTCGTCCGGGTGATGAGGCCCGCTTCGGGCGTCATTGCCCGGACGCAGAAAGGGGGTTCGGGGGATGGATAGTCCCCCGGCGGGGTCCGGGGCAGCGCCCCGGTTCCCCACACCCACCCCTTCTTCATAAATATTTCCCTCTTCTCCCTGCTTTCCCCCCTGCTCCAGTCCGGGCTGCACCGGGTCGGATTCCGGCGTGCCGCTGGCCATGCGGTCCAGCAGAAACAGCGCGCCTGCCTTGTCGATGGGCCGGTTGCCGGAGCCGCACTTGGGCGAATGCACGCACGAGGGGCAGCCGGTTTCGCACGGGCATTCGGCGATGGCGGCGCGGGTGGCGCGGAACAGCGCATCGGCGTCGGCAAAGGCGGCGCGGGTCAGTCCGGCCCCGCCGGGCAGGCCGTCGTAGATGAACACGGCGGGGCGGCCCACCTGCGCGTGCATGGGGGTGGAGATGCCGCCCAGGTCGTTGCGGTCGGTCATGACCAGCAGCGGCAGGATGCCGATGGCGGCATGCTCCAGCGCGTGGATGGCCCCCATGAAGTGCAGCAGCTCGTTCTCGGTGGCGATGCGCGCGGCGTCGGGAATCTCGAACCACAATCCCTCGGTTTCGAAGACGAAGGGCGGCGCGTCCAGCGGCACCACGGACAGCAGGCGCTGGCCGGACACGCTGCGCTTCTCGTAGCCGGTGATGGTTTCCGTCACCCGCAGCTTGCCCAGAAACACGCGGGTGCCGCAGGCCTCGCGCTGGTCGTAGATATCCAAAATATCAGTGGTCTTGTTGGCACGCACGCGGGTGAACCACGACACGCGGGCCTGCTCTGCCACCACCTTCTGCGCGCCGGGGTCCAGCCGGGTGATGACCCAACTGCGGCCCCGGTGCAGGTACACCGCGCCGGGGTGGGTTTCGCGGTAGGCGCGGTGGCCGTCCACGCTGCCGATGACGTTGCCGTCGCCGTCCTCGATGGTGAAGGTGTTGCCGCTGCCGCGCAGGTCCACGTGCCGGTGGGGCCGCTTGCGCGCGGCCAGCAGGGTTCCGCCGTCGGCGCTGCGCAGCACCAGCCCTTCGGATTCCAGCTCCGCCAGCGCGGTTGCGGCACCCGGCGCGGCCAGCCACGGCTCGTCAGCAGGAAGGGGTAGTTCGGCGGCGGCGCATTCGATGTGCCGCTTGGCAATGACCGGGTTGTCCGGGTTGACCACGGCGTGCTCGGCGGGCCGCTCGAAGAATTCATTGGGGTGCCGCACGAAGTACTGGTCCAGCGCGTCCTCCCCGGCGATCAGGATCACCGCCGACTCTTGCTGCGCGCGGCCCACCCGGCCCCCGCGTTGCAGGGTGGACATGACCGTGCCGGGGTAGCCCACCAGGATGCACAGGTCCAGCCCGCCGATGTCGATGCCCAGTTCCAGCGCGCTGGTGGAAATGACCGCCAGCAGGTCGCCCCCGGCCATGCGTGCCTCGATGTCGCGGCGTTCTTCCGGCAAAAATCCGGCGCGGTAGGCGCTGATGCGGTCGCGGTACGGTCCGGCCTTTTCCGCCGCCCACATGCTGATCAGCTCCGTCATGCGCCGCGACTGGCAGTACACGATGGTGCGCAAGTCCCGCGCCAGGGCCGCGCGCAACAACTGGATGGCCGCCGTGGACGGGCTGTCGTCCGGGTTCACGAACACGAAGTGCCGCAGGCCCTGTGGTGCGCCGCTCTCGGTGATGACCTGGATAGCAGGTGCGGGGCTCTGCCCCGCGCCCCGCAAGGGGACCGCGTCCCCTTGACCCCATTTTGCGGGGTAGGAACCTTGTCGAAAGGTTTTGGGGGATGGGGGCGCGGGGGAAGGGGACCGTTTGCAAAAGGTCCCTTCCCCCGCAGTGTTTTCTTCACCAAAAGTCCCCCCCAACCCCGTGAGGTTGGCGGCCAGTTCGCCGGGGTTGCCCACGGTGGCGGAGCAGAACACGAAGGTGGGGTGCGCGCCGTAGCGGGTACACACGCGCAGCAGGCGGCGGAACACCTGGGCCATGTGCGCGCCCAGCACGCCCCGGTAGGTATGCACCTCGTCCACCACGATGAAGGCCAGCGAGGCCAGCAGGCTGGTCCACTGCTGGTGGTGCGGCAGGATGGCCAGATGCAGCATTTCCGGGTTGGTCAGCAGCACGGTGGGCGGATTCTGGCGGATCTTGCGGCGGAAGTGGTCGGTGGTGTCGCCGTCGTAGATGGCGGCGCGGGGGCGGGCGTCCTCGGGCCAGGCGGCGGTAAGGCCGTTGAAGGTGGAGAGCTGGTCCTGTGCCAGAGCCTTTAGCGGAAACAGGTACAGGGCGCGGGCGTCCGGGTCGGACAGAAAGCGTTCCAGCACGGGCAGGTTGTACACGTAGGTCTTGCCACTGGCCGTGGGTGTGGCGACAACCACGTGCCGCCCGGCGCGGATGAGGTCGGTGGCGCGGGCCTGATGGGTGTACAGGTCGTCGATGCCGTTGCGGGCAAGGATGTCGCGGACGGCCTTGGGCCACGGGCGGCGGTTGGGGGCGTGGGCGGCCTCGCGCGCGGGCAGGGCACGGTGATGGGTGACCTGCCGCCCGAAGGGCGAGGCCAGCAGCGCGGTGATGTAGTCGCGCACGGGGTTGTCCGCGTCTTGGCGGAAGGAGGCGGGCGGCGCGGCGGGCAGGCCATCGGGCGCTGACGCGGCGGGTGCGGAGTCCTGTCCCGGCGTGTCGGCGATGTCGGGCGTGCCGAATGCGCTGGTCAGGCTGGAATCTTCGGGGGCGTGGGGCATGGGCTGGGGATGCACCCGGCGGGCCGGGGGCGGGTTGCGAACGGAAGCGGAATGCGCGTTCGGCACGAGGGGCCTTGCCCCGACGTAGGGCAGGGTGGCGGGGTTGTCAACGTAGGCTGGGTGGCCCGTACGGAACGGACGGAGCGGACGGTCCGCCTGCCCCTACACGTCCCGCGGCGGCACGCCACCACCGCAATATCGTCCTATGCGCGCGCGGTGCGCATGGGGCATGCAGCAGGCAGGATGCCGACATGCCCGCCAGACGTGCGCCACACCTGCACCGCACGCGGATTGAAGCCGCCCTGCGCGCGGGCGCGTGCCGGGCATCGGGCATCCAGTCCGTATCGGCCTGTACCGGGAGTTTCGTCATGAGCCTGCTTTCCTTGTTGTTGTATTGCGTGGTGGTCACCTTTACGCCGGGCCCCACCAACATCGTCATCCTGTCCATTGCCCAGGGCGAGGGCACGCACCGGGCGCTGGTGTTTTCCGCCGGGGCGGCGGCGGCCTTTGCCCTGATGCTGGCGGCATCCGCCGCGCTGAACAGCCTGCTGGCCGAACTGCTGCCGCCCGCCCAGCCGGTGCTGCAACTGGTGGGCGGCGCGTACATGCTGTACCTTGCGTGGAAGGTGTACGGCATGGACGTTGGGCAAAACGTGCAGGACGCGGCGGATGCCCCGGCTGACGTCACGGATGGCGGCGCAGCCCCCGGCACGCCCGACGCGCCGGGTGTTCACGGTGCTGCCCCCCGTTCCGACCGGGCGCTGTTTGTCACCGGGTTCCTGATGCAGTTCGTGAACCCCAAGGTGGTCATGTTCACCCTGACGGTGATGCCCAGCTTCGTGGCGTTGGCCCAGGGTTCGCGCGGCGGCGTGGCCGCCGGGGTGGCGGCGGTGTCGGTGATCGGCTGGGCGGCCTTTGCCGCGTGGGTGGGGTTTGGCGCGCTGCTGCGCCGGTTTCTGTCGGCGTACCGGCGGGTGGTCAATGTGCTGATGGCCCTGTTTCTGGTGTACTGCGCGGTGGCCATGTCCGGCGTGCAGCAGGTGCTGGCGCGGTAACAGGGCAAGATCTGTGCGGCGGGCGTGGTGAGCGGATGGAACGCGTGAACACGGACAGCAAAAAACTCTCCGGTAACGGCGACGACGGCGCTGCGGGCCGCCCCGCCCTTTCCGGCGAGCGGTTCGTGTACCGCCGCGCGGCGGGGGTGACGGTGCTGTCCGCCACCATGACCCGCTTTGCCTACAAGCGGCACGCCCACGAGGAATACGCCCTGGGCGTGACGCAGCGGGGCATCCAGCAGTACCGGCTGAACGGCGCGCAACTGGCCTCGCACCGCAGCGGGGTGATGCTGTTCTCGCCGGAGCAGGCCCACGACGGCAACGCGGGCGACAGCAGCGGCATCGACTACGTGATGGTCTACGTGCCGCCCGCCCTGTTCGCGGAAGCCACCGGGCGTACGGAGGTGGTGCGGTTTGATGCGCCCATCGTGTACGACGCCCGGCTGGCGGCGGTGGTGCTGCGGCTGGCCCACGGCGCGCTGCTGGGCCGCGACGAGGCCCTGACCTCTGAACGGCTGTTGCTGGCGGCGGGGCTGGCCGCCAGCATGGCCGGGGGGCACGGAACGAAGCGGCAGCCGCCCCCCGCGCCCCGCCACGGCGGCGCGGTGCGGCGGTCCATGGAGATGATCCGCGAAGGCATGGGCGCCACGCTGCGGCTGGACGACGTGTGCCGCGAGGCGGGGCTGTCCAAGTTCCATTTCATCCGGCTGTTCCGCGACGAAACGGGCATGACGCCCTACCAGTATTTTCTGAATTGCAAGGTGGAACACGCCCGGCACCTGCTGGAGGCCGGGGCCGACACCTACGACGCCATGCTGGAATGCGGTTTCTACGATCTGTCGCACCTGAACCGGCACTTCAAGGCCATGTTCGGCACCACGGCCACGGAATACCGGGGGCTGTGGCTGCGCGCGGGCGGCGAAGCGGCCATACCCCCGTTGGGATAACCGAGATAGGAATGGTGAATTCATGGCAGCAGAACAAGGCGCACGCTGGGATTATATACAGGCCCTAGATGATGAGTTGCTTGTTGGGGGCGTTGTACTTTCTGAATGGACTGTTCGGATAGTAAAAGAGATAGATTTGTGTTTTTCCCATGGCTTATATCTTGCTTGCATAGTTCTATCTGTCTCTGCAATTGAGTCACATGTAAAATATGAAACAGGTGAGCGCGGCACGCTACATGAATTAATAGGAAATTATACGAATAGTGATGGCTTGATTTCCATGGTGAACAAGCTAAGAAAATACCGCAATTCGTGGGTGCATATCGATAAGCCATGCGATGATGAATTTATTTTGAGCGGAGAACATGCCTTGGAAGCGGAGATTGAAGAAATGGGATTTTTGGCAGTGCGAACTATTAGAGAAATTTTATACACATACCAGTGTATATGAAGAAAGGCCACGCGTGCGCGTGGCCTTTTGCATACTGCAAGGCGGCAGGGGCAAGGCTATTCGTCGCCAGCGCCCTTGTCCTTCTTTCTGTCTTTTCCGTCCTTCGCGGACTTGTCGGATTTGGACTTCTTCTCCGGCTTCTCGTCCTTGTGGTCCTTTGCCTTGGCGGGGGCCTTTGCGGGCTTGTCGGCCTTTTTCAGGGCCGCGTCGAGGTCGATGTCGCCCACCTCTTCCACGTCGGCGCAGCCAAGGGGGGCCAGATGGTCGCGGCCCGGCAGGTTGGCCACTTCGTCGCAGGCGGCCACGGTTTCATCGTCGGGGATACGCCAGGAAATTTCGATCATGAACTTGCCGCGCCCGTCGCGGACCTTGGCTTCCACGTCCACGTCCACGGCTTCGGGCGGACTGAGCACCAGGGTCTCGTCGCCCTTCTGGACTTTCAGGCAGCGTTCCTTCAGCCCCTCGGCCAGCGCCTCGACGACGCCCGCCGCGTCCGCGCAGAGCAGCCGGGTACTCAGGGATATCTTCTGCTTTTCCATGGGGCACCTCCGTGGTGCGGGTTGTCGTCCTTATCGACTATGCGGCGGCCATGACCACCCGTCAAGGCCGGGGAAAATGCGAGGCGGCGATGTGCATGGGGGGCGTTTGAGCGGCAGGGCGGAATGAAGCCGTGGCGTATGGCTTCATTTACAATTGGAAAGTTTAGGGGGTTGGGGGTCCGGGGGAAGGAGACCCTTTTTAAAGGGTCCCTTCCCCCGGTCAATTCTTTTTGTCTTCTTTTTAATGCCCGGTGATATTGTACTTTTTCAGCTTGTACTGCAGCAGGCTCTTGGAGATGGCCAGCAGCTCGGCGGCTTTCACCTGCACGAAGTCGGCGCGGACCAGGGCACGGCGGATGAGGGCGGCCTCGATGCGCTCCAGGGTATCGGCCAGGTCCAGTTGCACGGGCAAGAGGTCCACGGCGCTTTTGAGCTGGGCTTCCTCGTCGCGCAGTTCGGGGGGCAGGTCATCCACGCGGATGGTGTCGCCGGAGACGAGCACCAGGCAGCGTTCCACCACGTTCTGCAACTGGCGGATGTTGCCGGGCCATTCGTAGCCGGTCATGTAGTCCAGTGCTTCCGGCGTGAAGGTCTTGGGGGTGACGCCGTTTTCGCGGGCCAGCTTGTCCACGAAGTGGGCCACCAGCAGGGGGATGTCCTCGCGCCGTTCGCGCAGGGGCGGCAGAGCGATGTGGACCACGTTCAGCCGGTAGAACAGGTCTTCGCGGAAGTTGCCCTTTTCCACCTCTTCCTGAAGGTTCTTGTTGGTGGCGGCCACGACGCGGATGTCCACCTCGATTTCTTCGGTGCCGCCCACGCGTTCGAAGCGGCGCTCCTGTAACACGCGCAGCAGCTTTACCTGAAGCTCCGGGGTCAGTTCGCCGATTTCGTCCAGGAACAGGGTGCCGCCGCCGGCCTGTTCAAAGCGGCCCCGGCGCATGGCCACGGCCCCGGTGAACGACCCCTTTTCGTGGCCGAACAGTTCGCTTTCCAGTACGCCGGGGTTCAGCGCCATGCAGTTGACGGAAACGAACGGCCCCTTGTTGCGGGGCGAGGAAAAGTGGATGGCCCGCGCCACCAGTTCCTTGCCGGTGCCCGATTCGCCGGTGATCAGCACCGTGGATCGGCTGGGCGCGGCACGGTCGACCATGGCCAGTGTTTCGCGGATGGGCCGGCTTTTGCCGATGATCTGGTGCATGCCGTAGCGTTCTTCCAGGTTTTCACGCAGCACGCGGTACTGGCGGTGCATGCGCGAAAGCTCGGACGCGTTCTGGACGGACAGCAGCAGTTCGTCGTTGGAAAACGGTTTGGTGATGTAGTCGAATGCCCCGTATCGCATGACCTCCACCGCACTTTCGATGGAGCCGAAGGCGGTCATGATCAGCACGGGGATGTGCGGCCAGTTCTTCTTGACCTGTTCCAGCACCTCGCGCCCGGTGATCTTCGGCATCTTCATGTCGGTGATGATGACGTCGACTTCCGACTCCTCCAGAAAGGCAAGGCCGGTTTCCGGGTCGTTGAGCGCGGTGACGGTGTAGCCCGCGTCGGACAGCAGGGCTTCGAGCACGAGCAGGTAGTTCTTCTCGTCGTCGAGCACGAGCAGATGCGTCTTTTCGTTCATGGTGGATCCGGTTGCGGTGTCGTGATGCCGGGCGCGCGGGCGCGGCGCTCCGGTGTGGGCTCAAGGGAAAGAAATAGGGCCGGAAGGCCGCGCGCGCAACCCGTGCGGGGGCTTTGGCGTGCGGGAATCGGACGAAAGGCGGAAAAAGGGCCGTACCAAAGGCGGGCACTGCGCCGATGCGGCGCGGGACAGCCCGTCGCCTGCCCCTTGGCCCCAGCTTCTGCCTGTCGCCCAACTGTCGGCGGCCAGCCACCGGACCAGTCGGCGCACCAATCGCCGCCGACCCGCGTCAACCTTCAACAGAGGCGGCCTGCCGCTGCACCCGGCTATTCGGCGCGCAGGGGCAGGCGCACGTACACCACGGCCCCGCCCTCTGGCGCGTTGTCGATGCGCAGGCTGCCGCCGTGGCTGGTGATGATGGAATTCACGATGGGCAGGCCAAGGCCGGTGCCGTCATCCTTGGTGGTGAAGAACGGGTCCAGCAGCCGTTCGCGGTTGGCCGGGTCGAAGCCGGGGCCGCTGTCGCGGAAGGCCAGTTCCGCCGCATCGCCGTCGCGGCGGCTGGTGACGGCTATGGAGCCGGGGCCGTCCATGGCCTGCAACGCGTTGACCATGATGTTGTAGAACGCGCGGTACAGAAGGTCCCCGTCGCCGGAAACGGTGATGTCCGGTTCCGTATCGCGGGTCACGGCAACCTCGCGGCGGGCCAGTTCGCCCTCCAGAAATCCCAGCACGCGGTCGAGCACCCCGTCGGTTTCCACAGGGTCCTGCCGGGGCTGGCGGGGGCGGGCGTAGTCCAGAAAGTCGTTGACCGTCTGGCTGAGCCGCTTGGCCTCGTCGTAAATGGCTTGCAGGATGCGCGCGGTGACCGGGTCTGCGCTGCTGGGGCGTTTGAGCAGCAGTTCCGCGCTGGAGCGGATGATGCCGAGCGGGTTGCGTATTTCGTGGGCAATGCTGGCCACCACGCGGCCCATGCCCGCCAGTTTTTCGTGCTGGTGCAGTTCGTGCTCCAGGCGCTGCTTTTCCTGCATGCGTTCGGCCATCACCCGTTCCGCCCGGCGGATGAACACCAGCAGCATGCCGAACAGCACCAGCGACGAAAGGCTGGCCGTGCCGATGATCAGCCACTGGAAGGCGATGATGGCCCGGGTGTCGTTGGTGATGTCCTGGGTCATCTCCAGCACGCCCATGATGGGGCCGTCTTCGTCATCGTCGATGCGGCCCTTGGGGTTTTCCACGCGCAGGGGATAGGTGGTGCGCAAAATGAAGCTGCCCGGCTCCAGCCGGGGGGTGAACAGGGCCTGCCAGAACGAGATGTTTGCGTCTATGGTGTAGCTGGGGTCTTCATCGCGCAGGGCCACGGCTATTTCCGGCCCGGCAAGGTCGGTGCGGCCAAGGTCCGCCCGATCAGTGGAATACGACACGATCTTGCCGTGGTCGTAAATGCGCACGCGCGAGACCTGCAACCCGTGGATCACCGACTGCACCAGCTGGTCCAGCCGCTCGTACTGCACCGGCTGGCGCAGGGCGATGCGCCCGAAGCCGATCAGCGTGGGCAGGGTGAAGCGCCGGTAGATCTGGTGGTTCAGGTTTTCCGCCAGCAGCGAGGCGAATTCCTGCTGCTTGCGGAACATGGTGTTGCGCGCCGAGTCGGTGATGACCACCGACATCACGATGCTGGTGGCCAGAATGAGCACCAGCGACACCCACGACAGAAAGCGGGCGAAGCCGAAGGGCAACCCCCCCGGCAGTTCGAAACGGCGCGGCACCGGCTAGAACTCCTGCGATTGTTCGGTCCGGCCCAGGAAGGCGGCAAGGTCCGCTTCTTCCGCCGGGTAGCCGGGCGCGCCCAGCCGGGCGTTGGCAAGGCGCTTGCCAAGTTCCACGGCGGGCTGGTCCAGCGGATTGATGTTCATGAGCCAGCCGGTGAACAGGGTGGTCAGCTCCAGCAGACCCATCATGCGGCCTGCGGCGGCTTCCTTGCTGTCGCCCATGCGCAGTTCCACAAGGGGGGTGCCCTGGCTGGCCAGAGCCATGCGGGTGCCAAGGCCCTCTGCGTCCAGCAGTTCGCCGAAGCGGCGGCCCTTCAGGAAGGCCCACTTGTCCGGCAGATCGGCGGGGAAGGGGCGGCCCTGCGGCAGGCCGGGGCAGGTCAGGAACAGGCACCCCTTGTCGCGCGGGCCGTCCAGAAACATCTGCTGCAACGAGTGCTGGTCGGTCACGCCCACGGCGGGCAGGGGCATGGTGCCCTTGCCTTCCTTGCCCAGGCTTTCTGCCCACAACTGGGCGAACCACGGGCCGAAGGGAGCCCACAGCGGCACGTAGCAGAAGAAGATCAGTTGCGAATAGTGGGCATCGGCCAGGGCCATGTTCCACAGGGCCAGTTGCCACGCGGGGTGGCCGGGCAGGGCGCGGGCCGGGTCGGCCACAAGGGCGGCCCCGGCGGCCTGCGCGCCGTCCAGCAGGGCGCGCCAGTCCAGCCCCATGAACGCGGCGGGCACAAGGCCTACGGCGGACAGCACGGAATAGCGGCCCCCCAGATGGTCGGGCACGGGCAGCGAGGGCAGGTTAGCGGTGCGCGCCTCTTGCCGCAGGAAGCCCGCGTTCTCGTCGGTGACCACCAGCATGTGTTCGTGCCAGGCGTTGCCCAGGGCCGATTGCAGCCACTGCTTGGCCAGAAAGTATTGCGCCAGCGTCTCAATGGTGCCGCCCGACTTGCTGACGGCCACCACGATGGTCTGTTCCGGCGGCAGGCTGGCGAACCATGTCTCCAGCGTGCCCGCATCCACGTTGTCGGCTATCCACAGCCACGGGCCGTCATGGCCGGGCCGGTCCTGCTGCGGAAAGAACGCCCGCTGCAACGCCCGCGCGCCCAGCGCGGAACCGCCGATGCCCAGCAGCACCATGTGGCGGTAACGGGCAAGGGTGGGCTGCAACGCGGCAAGGCCTGCCTCCAGCGCGGCGCGGTAGGGCATGTCGATGAACGGCAGATGCCCGGCGGCCAGTTCCGCCTTCAGGCGGTTGGCCATCTCGCCCTTGTGCAGGTCGTGGGTGGCGGCGGCGTTGGGCGTCAGGCGGCCCAGCGGCGCGGCGGGCCAGGCGTTGGTCCAGTCGAGGCGATGGGGCTGGGGCATGGTCATGCTCCTTGCGGGCCGGAGAAAAGGCCCATGGCGTGCGTGCCGGTGATGCGCGGCGTGGCTGCGCGTGGCGCGACGTGAACAGTGATGGGCGCCTCGCCGTCGCGCGGGCGGGGCCAGCGAAGCGGCGGCATGCCCCGGTCGGTCGCGTGCGCGAACCGCGCGGGACATGCCGCCGTCATATCGTACTTTTCAGCGAAGGGCGAGGCCGGTGCGGCGCGTGGGTATGCCCTTGCGGAACCGTTTTTGCTTTAAACGGGTGAAAAGACCGTTTGGATCAGGCAGAATCGGGGGCTGTTAAGGCTATGGGGATTTTTGTTCTCTGCCAAGGAAGAATGGTTTTTTATGGAGGAAGTATACTTTTGTGGTATTCGACCGGAATAAAAAACCATTCTGACAGCGTTGCTCTCGATGTCCGTAGGGCTCGCAAGCTCGCCCAACGGTCACGCTACGCGCCCTTCGGGTCGGACGGCAGAGGGCAAAAGGACCATAGCGTTGACGGCCCCTAGCCGAAAAGAACCTTCGCCACCTTATCCAGCGCGATCATGAGGGTATCGTCGGACACCGCGTACGAGAAGCGCAGGCAGGCGTCGTCGCCAAAGGCCGCGCCGGGCACCAGCGCCACGTTGGCCTGTTCCATGATGTGCGTACACAGGCTGGCCGAATCGGGCAGGGCCTTGGTGAACAGGGCGCTCATGTCCGCGAACAGGTAGAACGCGCCGTCGGGCTTGGGGCAGACCACGCCCGGCCACGAGGAAACCACCCCGTGGGCCAGGTCGCGCCGACGGCGGAAGGCCTTCTTCATTTCTTCCACCGCGTCGTACGAGCCGGTAAGGGCGGCCAGTGCCGCCTTCTGGGCCACGGAGCAGATGTTCGAGGTGGACTGGCCCTGTATCTTGGTCATGGCCTTGATGAGGTCCGGGTGGGCCAGGGCGTAACCCACGCGCCAGCCGGTCATGGCAAAGGTCTTGGCCAGGCCGTTGACCACGGCCACGTTTTCGGGGTGGCGCGCCCACCAGTCGCACACGCTGACGGCTTCCGCCGGTTCGTAGACGAGGCGGTCGTAAATTTCGTCGGACACCACGAACAGGTCGCGGGCGATGGCCCATTCCATGATGGCGTCGGTTTCCGCACGGCTGTAGCAGGCCCCCGTGGGGTTGGAGGGCGAATTCAGCAGCAGCACGCGGGTTTTGGGGGTGACGGCGCGGTCCAGTTCTTCCGGCGTGACCTTGAAGCCGCGTTCCGCCGGGGATGCCACGAACACCGGCACGCCGCCCGCCAGTTCCGCCAGCGCGGGGTAGCTCACCCAGTAGGGGGCGGGCACCAGCACTTCGTCGCCGGGGTTGAGCAGGCACTGGAACAGGTTGTACAGTGCCTGTTTGCCGCCGTTGGTGACCACCGTGGCCTCCATGGGGGCCTCCACACCGTAGAAGCGCCGGAAGTAGCCGCCCACCGCCTGGCGCAGTTCGGGAATGCCCGGCACCTGCGTGTAGCGGGTAAAGCCTTCGTCGATGGCGGTCTTGGCCGCCTCGCGCACGTGTTCCGGGGTGGGGAAGTCTGGCTCGCCTACGGCAAGGCTGACCACCTGCACGCCCTTGGCCTTGAGCTCCAGCGCCTTGGCGTTGACGGCCAGGGTGGCCGACGGCTTGATGCGGGTGAGACGGTCGGAGATTCTCATTACGGTGCGTCCTGTTCGCGTGGTAAGGTGTGCGCGGTCGCCTGCGTGTCCGGCGATTTTGGGGACACGGGTGGCACGGCGGGCGCGCATGAGGACAGTTGTGATGCGTGCCGGAAGGGCCTGCGCGCGCTGGCGCGCCGCATTGCACGGGCCGCTTTGCTCTCGGCGGCTGGTTACCAGCTTACGACGCGACTGTAAATTGCGGAAACATTAAAATATACCGGCAGGATGCGCGCGGCGTGCAGTGTGCCGCCGCGCACGGTGCGCAAAGTGCGCCAACCTGCCGTAAGGAATAGCGATGTCTGGGAATGAAATGCAGTATGAAAACGGCGGCGCGGGAGGCATGAACGCAGATGGCAGGGATGCGGGCGCATCCGGCGGCGTGCTGCCGGGCATGGGTACGGCGGGCAACGGCGCGCCGCTGCTGCCGTTTCCGCCCGGCTGCGTGGTGGGGCGCTTTGTGCGTCGGGTAAAGCGGTTCAGCGTGGAACTGGAAGTGGATGGCGAACCCCTGTGGGTACACAGCAACAATTCCGGGTCCATGCTGGGGCTGATGCGCCCCGGCGCGGCGGTGCTGGCGTCCCCCGCGCCCAACCCCGACCGCAAGCTGAAATACACGCAGGAACTGGTGCGCTGCGACGGCGATGGCCCGCGCGGCTTCTGGGTGGGGGTGAACACCTCCGTCCCCAACCGGCTGCTGGAAGCGGCCTTCCACGCCGGGCGGCTGCCCTGGGCCGCCGGATACACCACCCTGCGGCGCGAGGCCAAACGCGGCGAAAGCAGGCTGGACGCCCGGCTGGACGGCCCCGGCCTGCCCACCCTGTGGGTGGAGTGCAAGAACGTGACGCTGGTGGAGGACGACGTGGCGGCCTTTCCCGATGCCGCCACCGAGCGCGGGACCAAGCACCTGCGCGAGATGATGGACATCGTGGCGCGCGGAGAACGTGCCGCCGGGTTCTACCTTGTCCAGCGGCCCGACGGTCACTGCTTTGGCCCGGCGGACTACATCGACCCGGCCTATGCGGAATTGTTCCGCGAGGCCCGTGCGGCAGGCGTCGAAATGCACCCCCACCGCGCCCTTGTGGGCATGGCGGGGGTGGACATCGGGTGCGAGATGGCGGTGGTGGGGGAATAGTCGGAGCGGGGCGCGGTCTGCCTGCGGCGCAGGGCAGTTCCGAAGCGGAGCCGTGCGCGCGATGGAAACAATGGGTGCCGAATCAGGCGGATTCGGCGGCCTGCGCGTTTTGCCCCTTTTGCAGCCGCTCCAGCGCGGCCTGTTTGCGGGCCTCCCACACCTTCATGCCCACGCGGCGGCCAAGGTCGGCCTGGCGGGCGCGCAGCAGCGCCTCTGCCGCCTCGCGTTCGCCCTGCTGGTTGAGCATGGCGACCGATTCCAGGTCGCGCAGGTACTTTTCGCATTCGGCAATGATGCCGGAAAGGTCGATGGCCGAAAGTTCTTCCGGCACGCGGACCGATTTGACCTTGCGGGGCATGGCGTTCTCCGTGGGGCGCGAGTGGGCGCGGGCACGATGGACAGGCGGGCGGAACCGTACGGATAGCGGGGCGGCAGGCATGGCGGGGCCGGATGCGGCGGGTCCAATGCCCGTCCCGCGCGGCGCTTGCCGAAGGCTTGCCGGAACGTGCGCGCCAAGTGGTCGATACACGTTCTGTCGTGCGGTCAGTAATACAGATGGTATCCGGAACGTCAACAGGGCGCGGGGGGATTTCGGGGGGCGGAAGGGCAGGATTTCCGGATTTATCGGGGGGGCGCTTCCCACTGCGGGCCAAAAGTATGGGCACGGGTGTGCCCGGCGGTCCCCTTTGATCCCACCCTGCCCCCCCCCTTGCCGACCCCGCGTTTGTTGCCCGTCCGGGTGTACCATTTCGCCTTTCAGCGGACCCCGCGTCTTGACGGGCAGCGCCGCGGCACGTATGGGGCCTGTTCCGCCATGTCCGGCGAAACTCCGGGGCAGGCCCGTTGTCGCCCGTTGTAGCCTGTCGCCGCCCGTAAGTGCCCGTTCGTTGATGACGCGGGCAGGGCGTCCGCACCCCCCTATTCCTTGTCACATCCTGCCCAGCCATCGGCCCACGTCCGGCCTGGCGAACGGCCCCGTGACTGGCCCCGCGCCCGGCGGGCAACCGGCCCGTGACTGTTCTGGCGACCGGCTGGACCCCGGCCTGGCGCACGATCTGGCGCCCGATCTGGTGACGGACAGGCGCCGGGCAGATGCCCGGTTCACACCCGGCAGCCACACCGCGCACGTCCACCCTTTTTTCGCGCCGTTCCTTGACGCACGGCCCGTGCTGTGGAACATGCGGCGGAGAACACGACTTTTTTCCGCAAGGAGCATATATAATGACCAAGACCGAACACCGCTGCGGCTGGGTTGCCCTGCTGGGGCCGCCCAACGCGGGCAAGTCCACGCTGCTCAACTCTGCGCTGGGCCACAAGGTGGCCATCGTCACCCCGCGCGCCCAGACCACCCGCAACCAGATCGTGGGCATTCTGTCCGAGCCGGACGCGCAGGTCATCTTCATGGATACCCCCGGCATCCACCAGCAGCGCGGCCGCATGAACAAGATCCTGCTGCAGACGGCGTGGCAGTCCATGCACAGCGCCGACGTGATCCTGGTCATGCTGGACGCGGACCTGTACATCAAGAAGCCGGACTTTCTCGAAAACGACGTGAAGCCGCTGATGGACGCCGTGGCGTCCGAAGAGCGCCCGGTCATCGTGGCCGTGAACAAGGTGGACCTGTTCCGCGACAAGTCGAAGATGCTGCCCCTGTTCATAGCGCTGCAGAAGCTGTGGCCCAAGGCAGAGGTGTTCCCCGTCTCGGCCCTGACGCGCGACGGCCTGCCCGAACTGGTCAAGCTGTTGAAGTCCAAGCTGCCCGTGGCCCCGGCCATGTACCCGGAAGACCAGCTTTCCACCCTGCCGGTGCGCTTCATGGCGGCGGAAATCGTGCGCGAAAAGCTGTTCCTGGCCCTGCGTCAGGAACTGCCCTATTCCGTGGCCGTGGAAATCGAGAAGTGGGATGAGGAAGAAGGGCGCGACCTTGTGACCATCCACGCGGTGATCTACGTGGGCCGCCCGTCGCACAAGTCCATGGTCATCGGCAAGGCCGGGGCCACCATCAAGGACCTTGGCACCAAGGCCCGCGTCGATATCCAGACCCTGCTGGAAAAGAAGGTGCATCTTGAACTGTGGGTCAAGGTGCGCGAAGGTTGGACAGAGGACGTGGGCTTTCTGCGTTCGCTGGGTCTGGCCGATGAATAGCACGCAGGCCCGGCGGGCAGACGCCGCATAGCCCCCGCCAGGCCGCCGGTCGCAATTCCGCGCCGCCCGTCCGCCGTATGTCGTGCGGCGGGCGGCGCTCACGCTTTTCGCCATCCGGGATGATGCCATGCCGCACGATATTGCCGCCGCTTCCGCCTTTCTGCCGCCCGATGCGGCCCGTACCCTGCTGGATCGCTGGGCCGCCGTGCGCGCCCGCGTGGACAGCGCCGCCCGCGCCGCCGGGCGCGACCCCGCCGATGTGACCCTGGTCGCCGTGTCCAAGTATCACCCCGCCGCGTCCGTGGCCGCGCTGGCCGCTGCCGGGCAGCGTGATTTTGGCGAGAATTATGTGCAGGAAGCACTACGGAAACAGACAGAAGTTGCCGATATGGCAGGCATGGGTCCGGATGCGGCCTCCGAGGCGACGACGGCGGGGGGCGCGGCCCCGCGCTGGCATTTCATCGGCCACCTGCAAAGCAACAAGGCCAAGGATGTGGTGGGGCGCTTTGCGCTCATCCATACCGTGGACTCGGAAAGCGTGGCCCGCAAGCTGGACCAGCGGCTGGCCAGCCTGCCCGTGCAGGGGGCCGGGGGCGTTGCGCCCGTTCAGGAAATTCTGTTGCAGGTGAACATTGGCGAAGAGGAGCAGAAATCCGGGGTGGACCCGGACGATCTGCCCGCCCTGGCGGAAGCCGTGCTGGGCCTGCCGCGCCTGCGCCTGCTGGGGTTGATGTGCATGCCGCCCATTTTCGACGACGGCGAGGCCTCGCGCCCGTACTTTGCCCGGCTGCGCGAACTGCGCGATGCGCTGTCCGCCCGCGTGGGCCTGCCCCTGCCGCACCTGTCCATGGGCATGTCGCACGACGTGGAAGTGGCCGTGGCCGAAGGGGCCACCATTGTGCGGGTGGGGACCGACATCTTTGGCCCGCGTCCTCCGAAGTCGTAGGGGCAAACGGGCGGCGCGCATTTCTGGATATTCCGGCGGGCAGGGTGCTCCGCGCGCTGCGGTCCCTATCCGTAAGGTTCGCTTCGCTCACCAACGGCTAGGGCAATGCTCGAAGACTCGCATAACGGCTGCCGCATGCTCCCTCATGGCGGGCTTGTTTTCCTTGCCAGCGAACGAAAATCCTAATTTAGAACGCGCGATTGACGAAGGCTGCATCGGAAACCAGCCACCGGACGACCCGAAACGCCCGCCACACACGGGGCACGTACCAACCGCCCGCGCACGCAGCAGAGGTACCGCATGGATTTGGCAACCGTACTCGGCATCCTCATCTCGTTCGGCCTCATCGGCACCGCGCTGTCCATGGGCGGCAACCCGCTGTTCTTCGTCGATACCGCCGCACTGCTCATCGTGCTGGGCGGCACGCTGGGGGCCGCGCTGGTGCATTACCCGCTGCCCGTGGCCCTGCGCGTGCTGTCCATCACCCGCAAGGCCTTTGCCACCAAGCTGCATCGCATCGACCTGATCATCGACCAGTTCATGGAGTTCGCCCACCGCGCCCGGCGCGAGGGGCTGCTGTCGCTGGAGCCCGCCGTGCGCGGCCTGGACGACCCCTTCTTGCGCAAGGGCCTGCAACTGACCATCGACGGGCTGGAACCCGACGCCATCCGCGAGATCATGGAAAGCGAAATCGCCGCGCTGGAAACGCGCCACTCCATGGGAGTGGACATCTTCAACGCGCTGGCGTCGTACTCTCCGGCGCTTGGGCTGGTGGGCACGCTCATCGGCCTCGTGCAGATGCTGCGCTCCATGAACGACCCTTCGGCCATCGGCCCGGCCATGGCTGTTGCGCTCATCACCACCTTCTACGGGGTGGTGCTGGCCAACCTGGTGTTTCTGCCGCTGGCGGGCAAGCTGCGCCACCGCAGCAAGGAAGAGGTGCAACTCATGGAGATGCAGCTGGAAGGCATTCTGGCCATCGCCAAGGGCGAGAACCCGCGCATCATTCTGGAAAAACTGAGCTGCTATCAGCCGCCGCGAGAGCGACGCACGAATTAGCCCGGCATCCGGCGGCACAGGCAGGCCCCAGGCTACCCCCATCCTTCCCCGCACGTGTACGGAGCACGGACCATGGCGCGCAACAGGCGGAAACAGCAGCCCGAAGGCCCCACCCAGCCGCCGTGGCTCATCACGTATTCCGACCTGATGACCCTGCTGTTGAGCTTTTTCGTGCTGCTGGTGGCCCTTTCGGTCATTGACGAGCGCCGCCGCCTGCTGGCCGTGGGGTCGGTGGCGGGCAGCTTCGGGCAGGAACAGGGCACGGCCAGCCTGCGCGACCCCACCGACGGACGCCCCGTGCCGGGCGTTGTCCCGGCGGGTGACGCGCCCCCGCATGGCCGCGACCTGACCCCCCTGCGCGAAATGCTCTGGGATGACGCGGAGCGGGACGTCAACTATCAGGAAAACGGCTACATCCAGATTTTTTCCATCAACGACGAAGTGCTGTTCCGCACCGGCTCGGCGGAGCTTTCCGAGCGCGGCGCGGCCCTGCTGGCGCGCATCGCCCCGGTGCTGCGCGGGGTGGAGCACCCGGTGCTGATCGCCGGGCACGCCTCGCCCGCGCGCGACGAGGAAGGCGTCCTGTTCCGGCTGCGCGGCGACGAAAAATCCCTGCCCTCGCCGTGGCGGCTTTCGCTGGGCCGGGCCACGGCGGTGTACCGCAAGCTGGCAGACCTTGGCGTGCCGTCGGGCCGCATGCTCATGGAAGCCCACGGCGATACCCGCCCCCGCTTCGACAACCTGACTACCGAAGGGCGGCGCGCCAACCGGCGGGTGGACATCGTGCTCGACCGGCGCAACGCCGAATGGGCGCGCCGCATGGACGCCCTGAAGGAGGGCGCACCCGTGCGCGAAACCTTCCAGTACAAGGGGTTCCGGTTCGATTTCGTCATGCCGGGCAGTGATGCGTCCGGCGGCTCCGGCGCGGGCGGTACCGGAGGCGCGCCAGGCGCATCCGGCGGGGCTTCCGGGCCCGGTCCGAATGCCGGGGAGGGACGCTGACATGTCCGCGTCACAGTCTCCGCGCGCTCCTCATGTCCCCCATGTCCTCCGTGTCCGGCGTCGCCCCGCTTCGGAGGAAAAACTCCGCCAGCCGTGGTTGCTGACCTACTCCGACCTGGTCACCCTGCTGCTGACGTTTTTCGTGCTGCTGCTGTCCATGTCGGCCATGAACCGGGTGGCTCTTTCGCGCATCAGCAGCCATTTCGGCGAAACGGGCGAGCAGGTTTCGGGCGTCACCGGCACGGTGCCGGAGCGCATCCGGCGGCTTGAGCCGCTGCTTGCGGCCCCGTCGCAGGTGTATGCGCACCAGCGCGAAATCAAGGAACTGCTGTTCCCCGGCGCCGAGTTGCCCCCCGGCATCGACCGCAGTACACTGGACAAGAACCTGCGGATACTGGAACATCCGGAAGGCGTGATTCTGGCCCTGACCGACGATCTGCTGTTTGCGCCGGGCCAGTGGGAGTTGCGCGAGGCATCGCGCCCCCTGCTGGGCATGCTGGCCGAGGTGCTGGAATACGTCACCGCCGATGTGGCCATCGCCGGGCACAGCGACCCGCAGGCCGAGGGCGCACCCCAGTCCGGCCAAGCCGCCGGAACGGGCAACGCCGGTGGATACGAGTTGGCCGGGCGGCGGGCATTGACGGTTTTGGAATATTTTGTGCAAAGAAAGCTTGACCCGGTCCGGTTTTCCGTCGCGGGGTATGGGCCGGACAGGCCGTCGCTGGCGGGAACGCCCCCGGCGCCCGGCATTTCCGGGGAACCTGCGGGCGAACCTGGGGGTGTGCGGGCCGGGCAGGACGCGGCGGCTTCCGGCGCGCCTGACCGCAACCGGCGGGTGGAAATTCTGATCAAGACCACGCCGAGGCTCGGCGGGTATCCGTAACGACCGCAGTGCGCGGTCCCGGCATGTTCCCCGGAACATGTCCCACCGGACATAGCCCCCGGTCGTGTCCTGCGGGCCGTTTCCGGGCAACCATTCGCCGCAATGTCATCTGTCCAAGGAGCGTGAGCAGTGGCCGAAGAAGCCGCACCCCCAAAAAAGAAATCCGGCAAGCTGAAGTGGATCATCCTCATCCTGCTGCTGCTCCTGCTGGCTGGCGGCGGCGGTGGCGGGGCGTACTGGTGGTTCGTCATGCGGCCTGCCGCGCAGAATGCCGAGGGCGCGTCCGAACCGGCCAAGGCCGAGGGCAAGGCCGACGCCAAGGGCGGAGAGGCCTCGCCGCGCAATGCCAAGGTGGCCAAGCTGCCGACGTTTCTGGTGAACCTGGCCGACCCCACGGGCCGCCGCTACCTCAAGCTGACCATGGAAGTGGAAGTGGGTTCCGATGCCACGGTCAAGGAGCTTGAAGGTCAGTCGGCCAAGGTGCGCGATGCGGTCATTTTGCTGCTGTCCAGCAAGTCGTACGCAGACCTTGCGCCCATCGAAAGCAAGTTGCAGCTCAAGAACGAGGTGGCCGAACGCCTGAACCAGATTCTGGGCGGCCCCAAGGTGCTGCGGGTGTACATAACCGAAATGGTCATTCAGTAAACGCGGCCACCGCGTGTCAAAGGAATACCCATGAGTGACGGCAAGGATGTCGATCAGGATCTGCTGGCGGCCCAGTGGGCCGCCGCGCTGGATGACGAGGAAGGCGGCGGCGACGATGCCGCGCCAGCCGCTGCCGCTGGCGGCGGCGAAGACGCCCGCCTGGCCGAGGAATGGGCCAAGGCTCTGGCCAGCGAGGAGCAGACCCAGCTGAAGAAGGAAAAGGAGCAGGGCTTCTTTGCGGCTGCCGCGCGCGAGGCCAAGTTCAAGGATTTGACGGAGGAAGCCAAGTCGCCCCGGCCCGACAGCGGTCGCCGCGAACTGGACTTCATTCTGGACATTCCGCTGGACGTTTCGGCAGAACTGGGCCGCACCCGCCTGCTGATCAACGAACTGCTTCAGTTGGGGCAGGGTTCGGTCGTGGAACTGAACAAGCTGGCCGGCGAGCCGCTGGAAGTGTTCGTCAACGGAAAGCTGGTGGCGCGCGGCGAGGCCGTGGTCATCAACGAAAAATTCGGCGTGCGCCTGACGGACATCATCAGCCCCATCGAACGGGTGAAGCAGCTTGCTTAACGCCACAGAATCCGCCGTGGGGGCCGCCATTGACGCCGCCACTGTCGCCACTGTAACCAGTCCCGCCGCAGACATGGCCGCGCAAGTGCCTGCCCAGGCGGAAGGCGCGGTGCGCGCCGCCATTTCCGCCAACGCCACCCTGGGCGATGCGGCAGAGGCTCTGCCGCATGCAGCAGGCCAGATGGCGGCCAGCGCCGCCGATGCGGTGAACGCCACCATGGCCACGGCCAACGCCACTGTAGGCACCTCGGCGGGCAGTGCCTTGGGCGCATCCGATGGCCTTGCGGCCGCCGCCGTGCCCGCCTTTTCGTGGAGCGGGTACATCCAGGCCGTGGGCGTGCTGTTCCTGTTGGTGGGGCTGCTGTGGCTGGCCCTGTGGGCCGTTCGTCGCCACGGCGGGCTGTTCCGCGCCGTGCCGGGTGCGGGCGGCTTTTCGCGCGACGACCTGCGCCTGGAGGCGCAGTTGCCCATCGGGCCGCGCAAGGGCCTCATGGTGGTACGCTTCTTGAACAAGCGTTTGCTGCTGGGCGTCACCGACCAGCAGATAACGCTACTCACGGAGCAGGACCTTGACCATGAGCACGGCAGCGACGACGCAATTTCCGACGCCGGAAGCACCCCAAACCGACCGGACCAGCCCGGCGGGCGCGGTACCGGCGGATTTTCCGCAGTGCTGGGGCGCGCCCTCGGCAAGGGGCGCACGCCTTCCGGAAACTGACGCAGCCGTCGTCATTTCTTCGCCCGCATCGCCTTGCCGGGGCGTCACCGGCCTGACGGCCATCCACCCCATCACCCCGGCTGGGTGTGACCTTTCCGTGGGCCGCCCGGCCCGGCCCGGCAGTTTTCAACTGCACGGCATCACCCGTCCCGCCTCCGCCTGCCGCCTGCTTTCCCTGACCACCGCGCTGCTGCTGCTGCCCCTGCTGTTGCTGGGCAGCGGCGTGGCCCATGCCGCGCAGGATCTGGTCATGCCCACCATGCAGCTTACCCTGGGCGCGGGTCAGACCGAGCCGGAAAAGGTCTCGCTGCTGCTCGAAATCCTGTTCATGCTCACGGTGCTTTCGCTGGCCCCGGCCATCATGCTTACCGTGACCAGCTTCACCCGCATCATCATCGTGTTCCACTTCATCCGCCAGGCGCTGGGCGTGCAACAACTGCCGCCTTCGCAGGTGCTGGCCAGCCTTGCCATTTTCATGACGGTGGTGATCATGATGCCCGTGGGCAAGCAGATCAACGACACCGCCCTGCAACCGTACCTGGAAGAGCGCATCGGCTTCAACGAGGCCCTGAACAAGGCCCAGGCACCGCTGCGCTCGTTCATGTTCAAGCATACCCGCGAAAAGGACCTGTCGATCTTCTACTCCATCACCAAGATGGAGCAGCCGCGCAGCAAGGAAGAGGTGCCCACGGTGATGCTGGCCGCCGCCTATGTCATCAGCGAGCTGAAGACCGGCTTCACCATCGGCTTTCTGATCTACATTCCGTTCCTGGTGCTGGACATGGTGGTGTCCAGCATCCTGCTGGCCATGGGCATGATGATGCTGCCGCCCATGATGGTCTCCATGCCCTTCAAGCTGCTGCTCTTCGTCATGGTGGACGGGTGGGCGCTGCTGGTGGGGTCGTTGGTCAACAGTTTCGCGGTCTGAAGGGGTACATCGCATGACGCCGGAAATGGTCATTGCCTTCGCGCGCCAGTCCATCGAGGTGGCCCTGCTCATCTCCCTGCCCATGCTAGGCGTGGGGCTGCTGGTGGGCGTGGTGGTCAGCATCATCCAGGCCGCCACCCAGATTCAGGAAATGACGCTGTCGTTCATTCCCAAGATCGTCTCCATCTTTCTTGCGCTGCTCATCTCGTTTCCGTGGATCATGGACAAGATGATCACCTACACGCGGGACGTTTTTCTGAGTATTCCGAACTACATCCGGTAGTTTCCGCCGCTTTGCGCAGCCTTGGCCTGGTATGGCCAGATATGGCCGGGCATGTCCGGATATGGCCAGATATGCCCAGGCGCGGAAAAGCCCCTGTCCTTCCTGTGAAGGGCAGGGGCCTTTGTGTTGTCGCGGGTCAGATTTCTGAAAGCGCCGGGAGGGGGCGGAAGGGCGGGGAAACTCCCCGCATGCCCTGTCAGGCGCGCTTCGGCTATCCCTTGTGGCGGCGCGCGGTGAAGCAGCCCACAAGAATGGCCCCGGCCTGCGCCACGTTCAGCGAGTCGAAGTCGCGGGCCATGGGAATGGACAGGGTGAAGTGGCAGCGTTTGGCCACGTTGGGGCGGATGCCCGTGTCCTCGTTGCCCAGCACCAGCACGGCGGGTGTGCGCAGCGGCGCGGTGAACGGGTTGAGCGGCGCGCTGCCGGGCTTGCCGTCCGCGTCCGGTGCGGCCCCGCCCGCAGCGTAGATGGTATATCCCGCCTCGTCGGCTTCATCCAGGGCACGGGCTAGGTTGGTCACCTTGGTCACCGGCAGCTTTTCCAGCGCCCCGGCAGCGGCGCGGGCGGCGGCCCCGCCCAGCGCGGCCCCGCCGTGGCGCACCACCACCAGCCCTGCTGCCCCCATGGCGTACAGGGTGCGGGCCAAGGTGCCCACGTTGCCGGGGTCCTGCACCTGGTCCAGTGCCACAATGAGCGGCAGCGGCGCGTCGGGCGCGTCGCGCAGGATATCGCCAAGGTCGGCGAACCCGGCGTCGAACACCCGCGCGATGACCCCCTGATGGGAAGGGGATGCCGGATTCGGCGAACGGGAGCCGCGCGCGGCGCGGGCCTCGTCCGGGGCGTTGCCTTCCAGGATATCCCAGGCGTCGTCGTCATCGGCGAAAAGATCGTCGTCGCCCTGGCGTTCGGCCATGTCCGGTTCGTCGGTGTCCGGCCCGGCCATGGCCTCGGCGGACGGCGCGATGGCCTGACCGATGGCCTGACCGGACGCGAACAGCCGGTCCAGGGCGTACGCCTCGGCAAAGATGAAGCGCACGCGCGCCTCGCGGCACAGTTCCACGATGCGGTCCACCTCGCGCCCGCGCTTGCCCTTGCGGATGAGCACGGTATCAACCCGGCTGGGGTCAGATTCCAGCATCTCCAGCACCGGCTTTATGCCGGGCAGGATGGAGCACGGGGATTCGGGGGCATCGGGCATGATGTCGCGGCCATCCTGTCTCGCATCCTGCCTCGCATCCTGTCTCGCATCCTGTCTCGCATCCGGGCGGGCAGGGGCTGGCCTGTCGCGGAACGGCTTGCGTCCGGCGCGGTCCTGTCGGGCGTCGGGCCGCGTGTCGGGCCGTGCGCCGGGCCGGGAATTGGGGCGGCTGTCGCGGCGTTCGTCGCCACGGCCTTCGGGGCGGGCATCGCGGCGTCCGCCGGGACGAGAATCCTGCCGGTCGCCGGGTCTGCCGGAGCGTTCGCCGCCGGGGCCGCCGTTGCGACCGCGAGGGCCTTCGTCCCGCCCGGGCTTGCGGTTGGTGGAGCGGGACCGGTTGTCCCGCGAATCGTCGTTACGGGCATCGCGCGGCGCGTCATCGCGCGCGACGGTGCCCCAAATGGGGTGCTTCTTGGGCATGTTTCGCTTTCGCCCGGACGGGCGGGAGGTGACGGGTTGCGTTTGATGGGCGGCATGAGGTAGGGTCAGACTGCCGTTCACATCGCAGGTACCCTTGAACGTGTTTCCACGCAAGGGGCGGCGATGGTGGCGCGGCCCAGGTTTTCCGGCGTTCCCCGGCGGCAGACACCCCGTCCGGGCCAGTCCCGGAGATCCTGGTTCCGAATCCCGGCCCGTCGCCAGGCGCGCGCATGCCCGCATGCCCTTTGCCTGTGCAAGGTATGGTGACGCGGGCAGACGAACGACACACGCTCTCTCTCGCGGCCATCCTTCCGCCGCACCCAACACATCCGGAATATCCATGCAGCGAACCAGACTCCTGTCTTCCGCCCTGCGCGCGCGTCGTGCCGCCCGGCTCGTGCTCGTGCTTGCGGCGGTGGCGTTGTTGGCCGCCGGCTGCGCGCCCAAAAAGAATATCCCCGCCATCCAGCCCGCAGAAGCCTGCCCGGTGCCGCCAAGCGCCAGCGCCCCTGCCGCCGAACCCGAAGAGGTGGTGGAACTGCCCATCCCGCCCGCCGACGACGGCGTGCCCCTTACCCCGCAGGAATGGGCGGCCCTCAATTCCACCGGCGAACTGGACAAGGACCTTACCCCGGAAGCCCGGCGCGACGTTGAACTGCACTTCAAGTACTTCACCCACCGCGCGCGCGGCACCTTCGAGCGCTACCTGAAGCGTTCGCAAAACTACCTGCCGCACATCCGCGAAGTGTTCCGCCAGCAGGGCATCCCCGAAGAAATCGCCTATCTCGCCATTGTCGAAAGCGGGTTCAACCCCAATGCCGTATCCTCGGCGGGGGCGGCGGGCGTGTGGCAGTTCATGCCGTATACCGGCATGCGCTATGGCCTGTCGTACAGTTGGTGGATGGACGAGCGGCGCGACCCGTACAAGTCCGCCCGCGCGGCAGCCGACTATCTGCAAAAGCTGTATGGCGACTTCGGCGACTGGCATCTGGCCATGGCCGCGTACAACGCGGGCGAGGGCAAGATTTCGCGGGCGCTGGAAGGCACCGGGGCCGAAGGCTTCTTCGACCTGCGCACCAAGAACCACATGCTTGACGGCAAGGCCCAGCTGAAGGACGAGACGCGCCAGTACGTGCCCCGGTTCATCGCCGTTGCCAAGATCATGCGCAACCTGGAATCACTGGGCTTTCAGGCCCCTGACTACAGCTGCCCCCCCAGGCTGGAGCCGTTGCGCGTGAAGCCCGGCACCGACCTGATGGCCCTGGCCCAGGCCATGGGCCAAAACTGGAACGACTTTTCCGCCAACAACCCGGCCTTCCGGCGCTACATCTCGCCGCCGGATTCCCATGCCACCGTGTATGTGCATCCCATGCATCTCGACGCGGCCAACGCGTTTCTGGCCAAGCCGCAGCAGCGCAGCTACGCGGGCTGGCGGGTGTACAAGATACGCCAGGGCGACACGCTGGACCGTATCAGCAAGCGCTGCGGCGTGCCCGTTGCGGTGCTGAAGCGGGTCAACAAGGCTGGCGGCAAGTTGCAGGTGGGGCAGGAGTTGATGATCCCCGGCGGGGGCGATGCGTCCGGCTTCACAGCGCAGGCGGAAGCGCCGTCGTCCAAATCGGCGGCTTCGGCCAAGACGGCCAAGGCCGTTGCGGACAGCGGGGCCAAGCCAGAGAGGGCGGACAAATCGGATAAGGCTGACAAGCCGGACAGATCGGACAGGGCGGACAAATCAGACAGGCCGTCCTCCACCCGCACCCGTGACATCGCCGAGCGCCGCGCCACCTACATCGTCAAGCAGGGCGACACCCTGTTCGGCATCGCCAAGGCCCAGGGCAGCAGCGTGGAAACCCTGCAAAAGGCCAACGGACTGAATGGCATCGCCCTTCAGGTGGGGCAGAAGTTGTATATCCCCGACGCCGGGGCCGAGGCCACGGCCATTGCCCGGCAAGAGGCGGAAGCGGCCAACAAGGCCATCGTGGCCAGCGCATCGCGTGCCGGGGCCGAGCGAAACGCCGCGCCCGTGGCCATGGCCACCGCGTCCAAGGGGACGGCTGGGAAGCCCGCCGCAGCCCAGGCTGCCGCGCCATCCGCTGCACCGTCGGGCCGCGCCATCGTGTACAAGGTGCAGGAAGGCGACACCATGTGGGCCATCGCGCGCAAGTTCAACGTGCCGCCCAAGGATCTGTTGCGCTGGAACAACCTGGAGCGCGATGTCCAGTTGAAGCCCGGCGACCAGATTACCGTACATGCCGCCCAGTAGCGGCACCTGGTAGCGGTCCCCGGTAGCGGCCCGCCTCACCGTGCCTCTATTCGCCCATTCATCAGTTCTCATCAGCGCCCCGGCCTCTCGCCGGGGCGCGGTCGTTGTGTACGGACGCTTTTTATCGGGGCGTTAAAACGGCGGCTGGCGCGGGCTGGTAGGGGAAGGCGAAAATAAAATCAACAAGCTGACGAAAAACTTGTTGACGGTGGGGAGCGAAGCGCATAGATACCCCCTTCGCCGCAACGAACTGCGTTCGACGCGGCTTGCTCTTTCAGCCGGATCAATATGTTGGCGCTTTCCTGAACCCACTGCGGGTTCACGGAGTCTTCGAAAAAAATCGAAGAAAACGAAAAAAGCGGTTGACACCTGGCGGGGCGCTGGGGCATACATGCTCCTCGCCGCGACGGGAAGCCCCGGCGGGGCAACGGGCCGCAGAATGCTGCGGTTCACGAGGTCGGGTTCTTTGACAAGTAAATAGCGAGTCGGGAAGGAATCAGCCTTTACGATAAGTA
>CAYOCV010000007.1:0-14431 GCA_964402645.1 uncultured Desulfovibrio sp.
GCATCCAACAAGGCGAAAGTTTTCCACTCCCCGCCGGAGGCATAACGAAATCGAGTGTGTTCAAGGGGGCTGGCATGTCTTCGTAGAGGCCGCATCCAACAAGGCAGTACGGCCTTCCACTTCCACTCACCGGCGCGTCGCCTCTACCCCTCAAGCCCCATACCCTTCTCCATCACCCGCCCGGACAGCGTCGTTTCGTACCCGCCCATGGCTTCCACGCGCTTCAGAAACCGCTCGTCCCGCAGCAGGGCCAGCATGGCCTGCACCCGCGCATCATCCATGTGTGCGGCGGGGATCACCACATCGTACCGCTCGCGCGCCAGCGGCACGAAGTCCAGCCCAAGCGCCCGCGCGGCCGCATGAATGCCCAGGCCGCAGTCCGCCGCGCCGGTCAGCACGTTCACGGCCACGGCCATGTGGGTGAATTCTTCCTTGTCATAGCCCTGCACCAGCGATGGGCCGATGCCCGCCTGCCCCAGGTGCCAGTCGAGCAGAATGCGCGTACCCGCGCCGCGTTGGCGGTTGATGAACCGCACGTCGGAACGCGCAAGATCTTCCACGCCCCGGATGTTCTTCGGGTTGCCCGCCGCCACGATCAGCCCCTGATGCCGGATGGCCAGGTTCACCACCCGCACGTCCATGTCGGGCAGGTACTTGTCCAGAAAGGGAAAGTTGAAGTCGCCCGTTTCCGGGTCGAACAGATGCGCCCCGGCAAAATGGCATGAACCGCCGCGCAGTGCGGTGATGCCGCCCATGCTGCCCACGTGGGTGGATATGAGCCGGAAAGGCCGGTCGCCGCCCATCAGTTCGTCGGCCAGCACATCCAGGGTGTTGTCGTGGCTGCCCACGCAAACCAGAATGGAATCCAGCACCGCCTCCGGCACGGTCAGCCGCGCGCGCAGCACCTCGTGCTCGGTCACGCCCTCGGACAGGGCAGGCACGCGGGCCACGGCCTGCGCCCGCGACAGCGTGGTGATGTTGCCCGCGCCGCGCCCCAGCGGGGTGCCCACCAGCCGGTTGCCAACGCGGCCCACGGCCAGCCGCACGAATTCCTCCACCCCCAGCTTGGACGGCACCTTGCGCGTCAGATGCACGTCGGCTGTCGGGCGGTCCGCTGGCACGGTGCGGCCCATCCACGCCACCAGCGGGGCCACCAGTTCGTCAAAGCAGACCACCGCGCTGACGGGGTAACCGGGCGCGCCCACCACCAGCCGTCCGCGACATTCGCCCAGCAGCGACGGCTTGCCGGGCATGGCCTGGATGCCATGCACCAGCACCCGGCCCTCCGCCGCGATGATCTGCCGGGTAAAGTCCTTGCTGCCCGCCGACGAGCCCGCGCACAGCACGGTAACGTGCATGCCGTCGTCCAGACTGCGGGCCAGGGCGGCGCGCAGCGTGTCCGGATTGTCCGGCACCGGGGGGATGCGTTCCACGATGCAGCCCATGTCGCGGGCCATGGCCGCCAGCACCTGCGAATTGGATTCCACCACCTGCCCCGCGCCCGGTTCCGGCCTGGTGGTGAAGTCCAGCACCTCGTCGCCGGTGGGGATGATGCGCATGCGCACCCGCTCCCACACCCTGACCTCCCAGATGCCGCCGGACAGCAGCGCGCCCACGTCGCAGGCGGCCAGCCGGTGATTGCGCGGGAACAGCAGTTCCGTGGCCACAATGTCCTCGCCGATGCGCCGCACGTGCTGCCACGGAAAGGCCGGGGCCTCTATCTCCACGGTATCCGCGTCGATCTGGGCCACGTGCTCGATCATCACCACGGCATCGCACCCTTCGGGCATGGGGTGGCCGGTGTTGACGGGGTGATAGGTTTCACCCCGGCGCAGGGCCACGGGGTGGCCTTCTCGCGCGGCAAAGGTGTCGGCGGCGCGCACGGCAATGCCGTCCATGGCCGCGCTGTGCATGGTGGGCGAGGAATAGCGCGCGTACACCGCCTCGGACAGCACCCGCCCTGCGGCCTCGTGCGAACCCACGGTTTCGGCCTGCACCAGAGCGGTGCGGTCCAGCGCGGCGCGGGCGCGGTCCACCGCCTCCGGTATGGGCAGGGTTTCAAGGTAGATATTGCGGGTGGCGACGGTGGCGGACGTATCGGGATGGGACATGGCGTGCCTCTTGGTGCTGACGGTGTGCGCGCGATGCGGTGCAATGCGATAACGGCTGGTTACGTTTCCATATCCTGCCGGTGGCGGCGGTACAAGCCGCGGAACTGATCATACGAGATGCCCAGCAGTTCGGCGGCCACACGGCGGTTGTGCCGGGCGCGGGCAAGTGCGGCGCGCAGAGCGGAAAGTTCCAGTTGACGCACGGCCTCTGGCAGGGGGACGCCGGGCAGGCAGGAGCCCTGCGGCGGACAGGTGACGCCGGATGCGACACCTGACGTGACGCCGGATGTGACGCCGGACGCCGTGGAAGCGGTGCCGCCCGGCGCGCAGGATGCGGATATCCCCGGCATGACGTGCGGCAGCGCGGCAGACTCCCCACCGCCCGCATGACTGTAACCGCTGTCATCAGGCGGAACGACGCCGGGTCCGCGCCTCGGCCCGGCGTCGTCCGCCATTGCCCCCGTGGAGGATGGGGGCTGCGTGGCCAGGGCGGGGCGGGGGACTGCCGGTCCCTGCCGCCATGGCAACGCGAAAGGATCGAGATCGATTTGCTCGAGACGCGGCACGCGTCCCGTTGCTCTGCCATCGACACCCCGCCTGGCGCCCGCCCGCATGCCGTCACCATCCAGCCGGACCACGGCCCGCTCCACCGCGTTGCGCAGTTCGCGCACATTGCCCGGCCAGGGGTGGGCCAACAGTTGCGCCACGGCGGCGGGGGCCAGTTCCGGCGTGTCGGGCAGGTCCAGTTCCGCCGCCATGCTGGACGCAAAATGGCGGGCCAGCAGAATCACGTCGTCGCCCCGTTCGCGCAGGGGGGGCACGGCCAGCACCTCGAAGCTCAGGCGGTCCAGCAGATCGGCGCGGAAATGCCCCCGCGCCGCCATGGCGGGCAGGTCGGCGTTGGTGGCGGCCACCACACGCGCGTCCACGCGCACCGGCTGCGTGCCGCCCACCCGTTCCAGCATGCCGTATTCCACCACCCGCAGCAGCTTGTCCTGCACCCCGGCGGGAATGTTGCCCACCTCGTCCAGAAACAGCGTGCCCCCGTCGGCCCGCTCGAAGCGCCCGGCACGGCGTGCCCCGGCCCCGGTAAAGGCCCCGGCCTCGTGGCCGAACAGTTCCGCCTCGGCCAGGGTGGGGGCCAGCGCCGCGCAGTCCAGCACCACCAGCGGCCCCTGCCAGCGCGGCGACAGATAGTGCAGCCGCGCGGCGGCCAGTTCCTTGCCGGTGCCGCGCTCGCCCACCAGCAGCACGGGCCGGTCCACGCGCGCCACGCGCGAAAGCGCCTCCTGAAAGGCGAGAAAGGCGTCCGACTGGCCGATGGCCTCGGCCAGCGCGGGGGACGCGGCGGCAACGCGCGTGCGATCGTGCATGGGCATTTCAACCATATTCTGGTGATTTTTACCAGTAATTGGTGTAAATGCATTTTGCGGGCGATGCACATCGCCCGGTATGTTGAGGGTATTCCCAATGATTGCTCGTGGTTGCCTCCTGCTGGTAAGGTGGCACGGTTGCTGCTTTTCCCACGGCACCAACGCTCAGCTCACGCAGGAGGCGATCATGGGTATCTTTTCGCGATTCAAGGACATCGTCAGTTCCAACATCAGCGCCATGCTGGACAAGGCCGAGGACCCGGAAAAGCTGGTCCGGCTGATGATCCGCGAGATGGAAGAAACACTGGTGGAGCTGAAGGCCGGGTGCGCCGCCAGCATGGCCGAGGCGCGCCGGGTGCGCCGCGAACTGGACGGCGTGCTGGACCAGGTGGACCGCTGGGACCGTCGGGCGGAACTGGCCGTAACCTCCGGGCGCGAAGACCTTGCGCGCGAGGCCCTGCTGGAACGCCGCCGCGAGAACGAGCGCGCCGACGCGCTGCGCCGCGAACTGGACGAGATCGACGCGCTGGTGGGCCGCACCCAGGGCGACATGGACGTGCTGGACGAAAAGCTGGCGACCGCGCGCGAAAAGCAGCGCATGCTGGTGCAGCGCCACGTGCATGCCAGGGTGCGCCGACAGGCCCGCGAAGACGTGCGCCGCGCCGCATCGCTGGATGTCATGCACCGGTTCGAGGAACTGGAGCGCCGCGTGGAATACATGGAAGCCGAGGCCGACGCCGTGCGCATTCCCTCTGGCAGGGGCGGCAACGGGTTGGACGCCGCCTTTGCGGACCTGGAAACGCGCGAGGAACTGGACCGTGAACTGGCCGCCCTGCGCGCCCGTGTGGACGAGCGCAAGAGCGGCGGAAGCCCGGACACGGCCCCGCGCCGGGGTGAAGTTTCCGGCGCAGCGGAGTAGCCGTCTTGCGTCTGCATGTTGCAGAGGCTAGGCTTGATGCCTCTATGGCATCCCCCTTGCCGGAACCGGACCCGCGCTGCTCCGGATGGAAACGCGATGAACGTGAACGCGTTTGCACCCGCACCGGGCCATGCCACCCCGCCGCCAGCGCCACGGGCCACGCCCCGGCGCACGACGGCCCTACAGTTCGAGGCCACGTATGCATGAGTCGTACATGTTTGAAGAAATGTTCGCCGTCATGGCGCAGTTGGGGCCGGTCATGATGTTCTGGTTCATGGTGTTGCCCGCATTGGTGGCCGTGCTGCTGCTGGCCATCATGTACCGCCTGCTGCGCACCCGCGAGGGCGCCACCCCCGCCCACGACGACGAGGCCCGGATGATCCAGGAAATGTACCGGACGCTGGGCCGCATGGAAGAACGGGTGGAGGCGCTGGAAACGCTGCTGCTCGATCCCGACGGCACGGCAGAGCGCGCCCGGCATGACGCCGGATGCGATGCGCCGCGCGGCCAAGGGAGGGAATGACCATGGACGGCCACGAAAGCAGATTTGGCAGGCGTTCCGGCTGGGGCCGGGGCGGGCGTCATTGCTCCAACGGGCAGGGCCGCGACGGCGCACCTGAGAAGGACGCCTGGGACGGCCTGCGCGGCGGGCAGAACGACTGGCAGAGCAACGGGCAGAGCAGTTGGCACGACCGAGGCCCCCGCACCCTGTACCGCGCCCGCGACGGCAAACTGATGGGTGTTTGTAAAGGGCTTGCACAACATTTCGGAATGTCGGTATTCATGGTGCGCGCGCTGTTCATCGCCGCCGCCCTGTTCACCGGGTTCTGGCCTGTGGTGGGGCTGTACGTGCTGGCCGGGCTGGTGATGAAGCCGCGCCCGGTGCTGCAACCGGCCAATGCGGGCGAACGCGACTTCTACGGCAGCTACGTGTCCTCGCGCGGCGAGGCGCTGCGCAGGCTGAAGGAAAAGTTCGACCGGCTGGAAGGCCGCATCCGCCGCATGGAGGATGTGGTGACACGACGGGATTTCGACTGGGACCGCAGGTTTGGCGCACAACGCTGACCGGTCAGGGGACGGGGAGAGCGCTGCGCGCGGAATTGCTGCCGCGCAGGGCGGTTAACGCGCGAAAAAGGCGTTGCCGTGCAGGACGTCACACAGGCCGGGCGGTTCCGGACACCATAGTCCTTCGGGATGGAGAGGCGTCTCCGGACGGGGGCGAGGACGAACGTTCTCGCCCCCGTTGTAGTTAGGAGGGTGGCGCGCGTTGGGCACGGCTTCTACGAAGATGGTCATGCGCTGTTGACCACGCTCGATTTCGTTATGCCTCCGGCGGGCTGGGGGCCGCAGGGCGTCGGCCCCTTGTATCGCCGCGCTCCAGGGGGCTTTGCCTCAACGAGACGAACGGTGCTTTCGACAGCGGTACATGCGTCGCAACGGGGGGGCTGGAATGGCGCAGAAAGCGGAGTCATGGCTGCGGGAGAGAGGGGCACATCGCGTTCCCATCGCCAGATCACCCGAAGGCGCGAAGCGCCGCAGGGAAGCTGGCGATGCAGGAATGCGGTGCAGGACGAGTGGGGATAGAGGCACCGTAGCTACGCCAAGGCGTCGGGAGTTTCGTGCGCATCGCATTCAGACGGGCAGATCGCCCGAGGCGCGCCAGCGCCGCAGGGAAGCTGCCCGGCGTAAGAATGCGGCGCGGGACGACACGGGGTTCCAAGGGGCGGAGCCCCTGGAACGCGGGGTGCAGGGGCCGTCGTTACACGGCCCCTGCCCGTCGGAGACATAACGAGATCGAGCGTGAGCAACAGCGCACGACTGGCTTCGTAGAAGCCGCGTCCAACAGGGTGCGCCGCTACTCCCACCTGCGGAGGCATGACGAAATCGGGGACAATGAACAGCGCACGACTGGCTTCGTAGAAGCCGCGTCCAACAGGGCGCGCCGCTACTCCCACCTGCGGAGGCATGACGAAATCGGGGACAATGAACAGCGCACGACTGGCTTCGTAGAAGCCGCGTCCAACAGGGCGCGCCGCTACTCCCACCTGCGGAGGCATGACGAAATCAGGGACAATGAACAGGGCAGGGCTGTCTTCGTAGACGCCGCGTTCAGCAAGTCGCGGCACTTCTTTTTCCCCACTCCCTGCCTCCTCCTCCCCCCCAAAAAAAACAGACGCGCCGCCGTTGCAACACCTGCAACGGCGACGCGCCATCCATTTCTCAAACCAGGCGATGCCCGCATGCCGGGCCACGCCCGTCAGGGCATTACACCCGCTCGGTCACCAGATTCCCCATGCTCACGGTGCCGACAAGCGTCTTGCCTTCTTCCATGATGTCGCCGGTGCGGTACCCTTCGCGCAGCACGCCGCTGACGGCCTGCTCGATGGCCACGGCTTCCTTCTCCAGGCCGAAGGTGTAGCGCAGCATCATGGCGATGGACAGGATGGTGGCCACGGGGTTGGCCTTGTTCTGCCCGGCGATGTCCGGGGCGGAACCGTGGATGGGCTCGAAGATGCCGGGGCCGCTGGCCCCCAGCGAGGCGGAGGGCAGCATGCCGATGGACCCGGTGATCACCGCCGCCTCGTCGGACAGGATGTCGCCGAACAGGTTCTCGGTGACGATGACGTCGAACTGGGCGGGCCAGCGCACAAGCTGCATGGCCGCGTTGTCCACGTACATGTGGGTCAGCTCCACGTCGGGGTATTCCCTGGCCACCTCGATGACCACGGCGCGCCACAGGCGCGACACGGCCAGCACGTTGGCCTTGTCCACCGAGCAGACTTTCTTGCTGCGCTTGCGGGCCGCCTCGAAGGCCACGCGGGCGATGCGGCGCACTTCTTCTTCATTGTAGATCATGGTGTTGTAGCTGGTGCGCAGGCCGTCGCGCAGCTCTTCCTCGCACACCGGCTCGCCGAAGTAGAGGCCGCCGGTCAGCTCGCGCACCACCATCACGTCCAGGCCCTGCGCGGCGATGTCGGCGCGCAGCAGGCAGGCCCCGGCCAGTTCGGGCAGCAGGGTGGCCGGACGCAGGTTGGCGAACAGCCCCAGCGCCTTGCGGATGCCCAGCAGCCCCTTTTCCGGGCGGATGGAGGTGGGCAGCGTATCCCACTTGGGCCCGCCCACGGCGCCCAGCAGCACGGCGTCCGCCGCCTTGCACGCGGCCACGGTGTCGTCCGGCAGGGGGCCGCCCGTGGCGTCGATGGCCGCGCCGCCGATGAGCGCGTTGGTGTAGCTGACGGTGTGGCCGAACTTTTTCGCCACCTTGTCCAGTACCTTCACGGCCTGTTCCACGATTTCCGGGCCGATGCCGTCGCCCGGCATCAGGCAGATCTTCATGTCCATCTGGATATCCTTTCTCGATGACCGATGCGCGCTATGGGTGGTACGGCGGCGGGGTGTACGGCCCGCCGCCGGAATGGTCAGGATTGGAGTCTCCCGCAATTTGGCCTTTCTCCCTCGCGCCTGCAAAACCGGCATGCGAGGGATTTTGTTCTCCGGCGAGGAAGAGGCGTCTTTCGCGGAGGGAGCGTACTCTTTTCGTACGTGACCGGAGCGAAAGACGCATCTGACGAAGCCGGAGGGCAAAAGACCCGAATGCCTAAGCCAGCCGCTCCTTGACGTAGGGGACAAGCCCCCCCTTATCCAACAACTCCCGCATCGACGCAGGCAGCGGCGGGCAGGTGATGGTGGCCCCGGTGGTGCGGTTGGTGATCAGCCCCGTGGCCGCGTCCACTTCCACGGTGTCGCCGTCGGCGATCTTGTCCACTTCGTCGCCCACTTCCAGCAGCAACAGCCCCATGTTGAAGGCGTTGCGGTAGAAAATGCGCGCGAAGCTGTGCGCGATGACCACGGGCATGCCCGCGCCCAGGATGGCGATGGGCGCATGCTCGCGCGACGAGCCGCAACCGAAGTTGCGCCCCGCCACCATCACGTCGCCGGGCTTCACCCGTTTCACCCAGCCTTCCTCAAGGCCGGCCATGCAGTTTTCGCCCAGCTTCTGGGTGTCGGTGGTCACCAGAAAGCGTGCGGGGATGATGGCGTCGGTATCGATATGCTCGCCCACCTTGTGGGCGGTGCCGGTGTAGCTCATGATGCGTAAACCTCCGTACGTGGCGTGTGGAACGGTCCCCAGTCTGTGGGGTCTACTGGGGGCACTGGGGCCTACAGGCTGCCGGGGTGGGCGATGATGCCCGCCACGGCGGACGCGGCGGCAACAGCCGGGCTTGCCAGATAGACTTCGGACTCCAGGCTGCCCATGCGCCCGCGGAAGTTGCGGTTGGTGGTGGCGATGGCGCGTTCGCCGTCGGCCAGAATGCCCATGTGCCCGCCAAGGCACGGCCCGCAGGTGGCCGGGCCCACGATGCAGCCAGATTCCATGAAGATTTCGATCAGCCCTTCCCTCAGAGCTTCCTTCCACACGCCGGGGGTGGCGGGCAGCACGATGCAGCGCACGCCCTTGGCCACCTTGCGGCCCTTCAGCACTTCCGCCGCCTCGCGCATGTCGCTGATGCGGCCGTTGGTGCAGGAGCCGATGACTACCTGATCCAGGGTCACGCCCTGCACCTCGCCCACGGGCTTCACGTTTTCCGGCAGGTGCGGGCAGGCGACCACCGGGTCCATGCCGGACACATCGAAGGTCAGTTCGCGTTCGTAGACCGCGCCGGGGTCGGCGGACAGGGGGGCGTCCTTGCGGCCGCGCGCGGCGGTGTAGGCAAGGGTTTTGGCGTCGGCAGCGAACAGGCCGACCTTGCCGCCCGCCTCGATGGCCATGTTGGCGATGGTCATGCGGCCTTCAACGGACAGGGCCTCGATGGCCGCGCCGTCGAATTCCAGCGCGCGGTACAGCGCGCCGTCCACGCCGATCTCGCCGATAAGACGCAGGATCAGGTCCTTTGCGCCCACCCACTTGGGCAGGGCGCCGGTAAAGGTGGCCCGGATGGTGGGCGGCACCTTGAACCACGTTTCGCCAAGGGCCATGGCCCCGGCAACGTCGGTGGAGCCAAGGCCGGTGGCAAAGGCACCTAACCCTCCGTAAGTGCAGGTGTGGCTGTCGGCCCCCACCACCACGTCACCGGGGCCGACCAGCCCCAGTTCCGGCAGCAGGGCGTGTTCCACGCCGCAGTCGCCGCCTTCGTAGTAGTGGGTAACGCCCATTTCCTTGGCGAATTCGCGGGTCAGCTTCACCTGCTGCGCCGAATCGATGTCCTTCTGCGGGGTGAAGTGGTCCATGACCAGCGCCACCTTGTCGCGATCGAACACCTTTTTCGCCCCCATGGCCCGGAAGGACTTGATGGCGAGCGGAGCGGTGATGTCGTTTGCCAGAGCCAGCGAGACGCGACAGCGGACGATCTGCCCCGCGGCCGTGATCGCCTCGTCGGTGTGCGCCTGCAGGATCTTCTGCGCAAGCGTGTGTGCCATCTAGATGCCCTCCTTCTCTTGCTCTTCTTCTTTCTTTGCCAGGCGGTTCAGCGCGTTCACGTACGCACGGGCGCTGGCCAGTATGATGTCGGGGTCGGACCCGCGTCCGACCGCGCTGCTGCCGTTCTGCCGCAGGCGCACGGTCACTTCGCCCTGGGCGTCGGTGCCGCCGGTGATGGCGGTGACCGAATAGCGTTCCAGCACGGGCGCGCGGCCCACGATGTCGCCGATGACGTTGAACACCGCGTCGATGGGGCCCACGCCGAACCCGGCGGCGCGCTTTGTATCACCCATGACGTCCATGACCACGGCTGCCGTGGGCGGCATGCCAGTGTCGCTGCACTGCACGGAAAGGTTCACCAGCCGGTACAGGTCGGGCAGGCGGTAGACCTCTTCAAGCACCAGCGCCTCGATGTCCTCGTCATAAATCTGCTTCTTCTTGTCCGCCAGCTTCTTTACGGCCTCGAACACGGTGACAAGCTGGGCTTCTTCCAGCCGGTAGCCCAGTTCTTCCAGCTTGTTCTTCACGGCATTGCGGCCGGAATGCTTGCCGATGACAAGGTCGGTCTTGGTCTTGCCGATGGATTCCGGCGTCATGATCTCGTACGTTTCGCGGTTCTTGAGCATGCCGTCCTGGTGGATGCCTGATTCGTGCGCGAAGGCGTTGGCCCCCACAATGGCCTTGTTGGGCGGGATGGGCTGGCCGATGATCATGGACAGCAGGCGGCAGGTGGGGAAGAGCTGCTCGGTCACCACGCCGCAGTCCAACTGGTAGAAGTCGCGCCGGGTGTGCAGGGCCATGACGATTTCTTCGAGCGAGGCGTTGCCCGCCCGCTCGCCGATGCCGCTGATGGTCACTTCCGCCTGCCGCGCCCCGGCCTTCAGCGCGGCCAGGGTGTTGGCCACGCCCATGCCGAGGTCGTTGTGGCAGTGGACGCTGAACACGGCCTTGTGGCTGTTCGGCGTGTGCTCGATGACGTAACGGATGAGCCGTCCGAATTCTTCGGGCTGGGCATAGCCCACGGTGTCCGGCACGTTGATGGTGGTGGCCCCGGCGTTGATCACCGCCTCGAACACCCGTACCAGAAAGTCGGGGTTGGAACGCGAGGCGTCTTCTGCCGAAAATTCCACGTTGCTGGTGTACCGGGCGGCATGACGCACGGCAGCCACGGCCATTTCCACCACCTGGTCCGGTTCCTTGCGCAGCTTGTACTGCATGTGTACCGGCGAGGTGGCGAGAAAGGTGTGGATGCGCGGATTTTCGGCAACCTTCACGGCGTCCCAGGCGCGGTCGATGTCGGCGGGCATGGCGCGGCACAGGCCCGCCACTTCCACGCCCTTCACGGCGCGGGCAATGGCCTGCACGGCTTCGAAGTCGCCCTGGCTGGAGGCCGGGAACCCGGCTTCCATGATGTCCACGCCAAGGGTTTCCAACTGGCGGGCCAGGCGGATCTTTTCCTGGAGGTTCATGGTGGCGCCGGGCGACTGTTCGCCGTCGCGCAGGGTGGTGTCGAAAATGCGGATGCGACCGGATTCGATGGTCATGGTTCGTGCTCCTCTGGCTGCGGTCCGCGCCCGTTGTGGTTGGGGGCGGGACCATGGCGCTGATGCGCGGTCGTCACGTGCGGCGTGTGCGCCTGACGGATTGCTGCATCTGTTCGTTAGCTGCGCGCCGGCCCGGGAGACGGGACTCTGGCTGAGAGGAGGGTACACGTCCGCCCGGGAACGGCGTGCGTTCCTGACACGGAGGTACGGGGCGCTGCTACGACAACCCTAGGATAGGCTGCGTAGTAGCTTGTGATTGCGGCGGGGAATGATGACGAAGGTGTACACGGGACCAGAGATGAGGTAGCCCGCAAACACCAGGAAACCCAAGAGCTTGGGTTCGGAGGAGACGAGTACGAACAACAGGATGGCGGTAACCATCGAGCTGAACGGATGGGCCTTGATGAGCCCGTATTCCTTGAAGGATGCGTAGCGCACGCGGCTCACCATGAGGAAGGCGAGCACAAAGGCGAGCGCAAGGCAGAAGCGCGGGAACAGGCCCGCAAGCTGGTCGGGCACGTAGGGGCTGAACAGCACCAGCGTGGCCACGGCGCAACCGGCTGCCGGAATGGGCAGGCCGATGAAGAACTTCTTGGAGGTGGTGGCGGTGGAGATGTTGAACCGGGCAAGGCGCAACGCCCCGCACACCGCGAACAGGAACGCGGCGGCAATGCCGAGGCGTCCGTACTGGTGCAACTGCCACTGGTACATCATGAAGCCGGGGGCTACGCCGAAGGCCACCAGGTCGCACAGCGAATCGTACTGGACGCCGAATTCGCTGGCGGTGTTGGTGAGGCGGGCCACCTTGCCGTCCAGGCCGTCCATGAGGGCGCTGAACAGAATGGCCATGGCGCAGTCTTCGTACCGCCCGGAAACGGCCCACAACATCCCCAGGAAGCCTGCAAAGAGGCTTGCCGTGGTGAAGAGGTTCGGGAGGATGTACACTCCCTTGTGGATCGGGCGGGCGGGCTGTTCCATGGCCTTGCGGCTGTCCTGTGCCTTTCTGCGGTCCGTGAACCGAAGGAATTGATGGGGGTTAGGCGTTGCGGCGCGCCACGATGGTCTGCCCGGCGAACACCTGTTCACCCACGTTCACCGCCGGAGAATAGTCGTCCGGCAGGTAAAGGTCAACCCGCGAACCGAAGCGGATCATGCCGAAGCGTTCGCCACGGGCCAGCGCATCGCCTTCATCGGTGCGGCACACGATGCGCCGGGCGATCAGCCCCGCGATCTGCACGAAGGTCCAGGTGGAGCCGCCGTCTTCGGTCATCTGATAGGCGCAGCGTTCGTTGTCGGTGGAGGCCTTGTCCCACGCAGCGTTCAGGAACTTGCCGGGATGATAGGCAATGCCTGTTACCGTGCCGGTCACCGGGGCGCGGTTCACATGCACGCTGAACACGTTCATGAAGATGCACACCGCAGTGCGCGGCTGGCCGGTGAACGGGTCGGGCATGGTCTGCACGCGCACCACCTTCCCGTCGGCAGGGCTGACGGCAAGGCCGGGCGCGGTGGGGGTGACCCGTTCCGGGTCGCGGAAGAAGTGGCAGCAGAACCACGTCAGCAGCATGAACACGAAGCTGCCGGTGGCGCAGCCGAGCATGGCGAGGGAAAGCGTGACGAGGGCGCACAGGCCGATGGCCGGGACGCCTTCGGGGGTGATGCCGATGGAGGCTTTACGCATGTGAGGTGCCGTTGGTTGCGGTGATGTGCGGTGTGCCGGGGCCGCCGTGCGCGGCCCGCGTGCGGGCAATATGGCGGGAGTGTAGGCAAAACGCGCCGTGCTGGCAACCTGTGGGCGAACGGACGCAACCGGGGACGCGGGGGAGGACAGGCCCTTGGATCAAGGCGTGTGGCAGAAGGCGGACGCGGTGCTGCGGCAGGCGGGCGGCTGATGGTCAGGGTTCTGCCGCCGGGGCGCTAGCGAGTCTGTTTCGGCGTGGACGTGCAGCGGGTGTTCGCCCGCCGCCACCATTCCAGCAGTCCCGCCATCCGGCGCAGCAGCAGGGGGACCGCAGCCAGCAGGCACAGGGCCAGCCCGGTGCGCAGCGAGATGATGTCCCCCAGATGGCGGATGCGCCCCAGTTCGGCCCCGGCATGTACGTACAGGGCGTTCAGCGGCAGCATGCCGACCAGCGAGACCATGGCGAAAGTGGACAGACGCATGGCGGTGACCCCGAACAGCAGGTTCACCAGCCAGTAGGGCATTACGGCCACGCAGCGCAGCCCCAGCAGGCACAGCGCGCCCGCCGAGAGCAGGCCGGAGCCGGGGGATCGTGCCCTGGCGCACCCTGCCGGATTGGCGCTGTCGCCCCCGTGCGCCATGGCCGCGTCGATGCGGGCCAGTTGGCCGGGCCACAGGCGGCACACCGTGGCCCGCAGCAGGTGGCGGGCGCTCAGGAAGGCCAGGCAGGCCCCGATGGTGCTGGCTGCGCTGACGGCGGCCAGGGCCGCGCCGAAGCCGAACACGGCCCCGCCGGTCAGGGTCAGGAATACCGCGCCGGGGATGGAGCAGGCGGTCATGGCAACGTATCCCGCGATGTATGCAGCCACGCTGGCCACGGGATGGCGGGCGTGCAGATCCAGCAGCCGGTCGCGCAGGGCCAGGGCCTGCTCCGGCCCCACGGACGGCAAGTGACCGGTCAGTGCTGCAACGGCCAGCAGCACTGCGGCCATGATGGCGAGCGGAATGACTGCGCGCCGTGCAAGGCGGGTGGCCATGCTGGTGTTTTGCACGCTGGCGCACCCGTTGCGGCATGGTTCACCGTCGGCGGCAGGCCCACCGTGTGTCCTGTTGCGGGGGAGGCGGGGGGTATGGGCCTGGGATGCTGTGTGGCGAGGAATGCGCACGGTCGGGCCTGCCTGCCGATGGTGTGGGCGGCCCCTCGGGAAGGGAAAACCGCCATGCGCAGCATGGAGCCTGCGCGTGGCGAAATGATGATGCCCCGATGACGAATGATGATGCCCTGATGCCCTGCTGACGAATGCGGTCTGGCGCAATCTGGTCCAGCCGGGTCCAGCCGGGTCCAGCCGGGTCCAGCCGGGTCCAGCCGGGTCCAGCCGGGTCC
>CAYOCV010000007.1:14531-194396 GCA_964402645.1 uncultured Desulfovibrio sp.
AGCCGGGTCCAGCCGGGTCCAGCCGGGTCCAGCCGGGTCCAGCCGGGTCCAGCCGAACCCAAACAGGCCCGGTCGGTCAAGTAGGCGGGGTTACCCCGGCCACCTCTCCGGCAGCGCAACCTGCGGGGCCAGGGCGGCGAGGTCGGCGCGAAAGGCAGCGCGCCCGGTGAACAGCCGGGCATGGATGCCCAGTGCCGTGGCCCGTCCGATGTGCCCGGCGTTGTCGTCGAAAAAGGCCGCGCGCGCCGGGTCCACGCCCATGATGGAGGTGGCGTGGGTGAAAAAGCTGGGGTCGCGCTTGTTCAGCCCTTCGCGGAACGAATTGAACACCCGGTCGAAGTGGCGGTACACGCCGTGCGTCGCGTCGATTTCCTCCAGCCAGTTGGTGTGGTCGCTCAGGATGGCCGTGCGCAGCCCGGCGGCGCGCACCGCATCGGCGGCGCGCAGCATTTCCGGGCGCACAATGAAGCGGTTCATGATCTCCGCACGCAGGGCGGCGTCGGTACCGGTCATGCCGGTGGCCGCGCGCACGGCGTTCCACCACGTGGCCTCGTCGGTCTTTCCGTTGACGTAGCCGGTGGCGTAGCACAGGTCGGTGGCTGTGCGCATGGCGGCTTCCGGGTCCAGACCCTGGGTGCGTCCGATGGCGCGCAAGCCTTCGATAAAGCCTTCCTCGGCCAGCACGCCGCTGAAGTCGAAGAAGATGACGTCGATGTGGGGTGCGGCATTGCCGCGTGAGTGTGTCATGGGATATCCTTGTCGTCTGCGGGACCTCGCCGTGCATGCGCGCGGGGCCCGGTTCCGGAATGCCGCCGTCCCCGACGCCATCAAGACGTTGCGGGCGGGGGCGGCAACCCGTTCAGGATAACCACGCGGAGGCAAAGCGCAATGGAAGAATCCACGAGGTCTGCATCCACTGCACCTGTTACCTCAACCGCTTCCGTCGGGGATTTGGGTGCGGCGCACCCCGCCGACCCCGCCGACCGGCTCCGGGTGGGCATCAGTTCGTGCCTTCTGGGCAACAAGGTCCGCTTTGACGGCGGGCACAAGCACGACCCGTACATAACCGGCACCCTGGGGCAGCATATGGATTTCGTGCCGGTCTGCCCGGAGGTGGAATGCGGCATGTCCGTCCCGCGCGAGGCGCTGCGGCTGGTGGGCGACCCGGCCAGCCCGCGCCTGGTCACCGTGAAGGGCTACGAGGACTGGACGGAGCGCATGCGCGCCTTTGCCCTGCGCCGGGTGGAGCAACTGGCCGCCGAACGGCTGGACGGGTTCATCTTCAAGCGGGCCTCGCCCTCCAGCGGCATGGAACGGGTAAAGGTGTACGCCGACCACGACCCCCGCGAAACTCCGGAAGGCACCGGACGCCCCAACCTGGGGCCGCCGCAGGAAAAGGGCGTGGGCATCTTTGCCCGCGTGTTCATGGAACGCTTTCCCCTGCTGCCCACGGAAGAGGAAGGCCGCCTGAACGACCCGCGTCTGCGCGAGAATTTCATCGAACGGCTGTTCGTCATGCGCCGCTGGCGCGCGGTTGCCGAGGCAGGCCTGACGCGTCGCACCCTTGTGGATTTTCATACCCGGCACAAATTGTTGCTGATGTCGCATTCGGTGGAGCACTACCGCGCGTTGGGCAGATTGGTGGCCCACGCGGCCAGCCACGACCCGGCGGATCTTGCCCGCGACTATCTGACCGGCCTCATGGACGGGCTGCACCTGCCCGCCACCACCGCCAAGCACGCCAACGTGCTGCAACACTGCATGGGCTACTTCAAAAAGGTGCTGACCCCGGATGAAAAACTGGAAATACTAGAGATCATCCAGCGCTACCGCAAGTTGCAGGTGCCGCTGGTGGTGCCGGTAACCCTGCTGAACCACTACGTGCGCAAGTACGGCGAACCGTATCTTGCCGGGCAGTTCTACCTGAACCCGCACCCGGTGGAGCTGAAGCTGCGCAACCATGCGTGAGGCAAGATGGGCGTGAGGGGCTGACCGGGGATGGGGCCCGCTGTCTTGGTGAGGGCGGCCCCGTTTCCCCTCACCCGGCCTGTCTTTCCAGTGCGGCCAGTTCTGTCTCCTCCCGTCCCGCCCCGCGCACCCACCTTGCCATCCGCCGTCCCGATGACGATATGTCCGGTGACGATGCATTCGGGGCGCGGACATTCTTCCGTTCATTCCCTCCTCGCCCGGCGGTCAGCCCTGCCTCCATTGCCGTGTGCCGTATGTCCCCGGCGGTCAGCCCGGCATCCGTTACTGCGCGCCGCCGCCGTGCGCTGCCGTCGTGCCTGACCTGCGGCACGCGCCCTGCGCATTTCATTCCGGATTGCCCGCCCCCCCCAAAAAAAACTGCGGGGCCGGGCCGCTCCCGCATCCCCCCACATGTCGCCATTCCCCATGTCCTTTATGGAGGTCGCCCCATGGACCCGGTAACCCATCTTGCCAGCGGCGCGTTTGTCGCCATGGCCCTGCCCGGCACCCGGCGCAGCCGCTGGTTCATGCCCTTTGCCCTGACCGGCGCGGTACTGCCCGACGCGGATATCCTGTTCGGTTCCACGCCGCTGGACTACCTGACCGTGCATCGGGGCATCACCCATTCCTTCGCGGGCGGCGCGGTGATGGCCCTGCTGCTGGCGTTGCTGTTTCTGCCGCTGCTGCGGCGTGCCCCGCAGGGGCCGCCCGGCCCTGATGCCGCCCTTGCGGGCCTTGATGCCGCCCCTGCTGGCGGCGTGCATGCGTGGGGGTATGCCCGGTACGCCCTGATCGCGTATGTGCTGATTCTGGTTCACATCTTTCTGGATTGCATCACCACCTACGGCACGCAGGTGTTCCTGCCGTTTTCCGACTACCGGGTGGCCTTGCCCGCCGTGTTCATCGTCGATCCGGTCATGACCCTGGTCATGCTGGCGTGCATGGTGGCGGCCATGGGCCGCACGCACCGCCGCACCTTTGCCGCGCTGGGGCTTGCCTGGATGCTGCTGTGGCCCGGCGCGGCGCTGGCCGTGCGGCAGCACGTGCAGTCCGACCTCACGGCAAGGCTGGCGGCCCAGCCGGTGCCGCCCGTATCGGTGGCGGTGATCCCCGAAGTGCTGGCCCCCTTCAACTGGAAAGTGGTGGTGGACGACGGACGCCGCTACGGCATGGCCCGCTATCAGTTGCTGCACCCGGATGCCCCGCTGGCCCTGGAACTGTACGACAAGCCGGACCCGGTGCTGTACCGTCGGCTGTCCGAGGCAGAGGAACTGTTTCGCGTGTATGGCCGCTTTGCCATGTTCATGACCCAGGAAAATCGGCAGGAGAACGGCGCGCCCGTGGTCGCCTATCGTGACCTGCGCTTTGCCTCTACCGTGCCGTTCATGCGCATGCTGCGCGGCGAGGGCATGCCCTTTCAGCTTTGGGCGCGCCTTTCCGCAGACGGCAATCTGGAAGGGTTCCGTTTTGTACAGGGCTTCAGCCCCAGCGCCGCAGATGCCTCCGCCAGCGAGGACGGCGTGAACAGGGCAAATGGGGCAAATGGGGCAAATGGGGCGAACGGCAAGCCCGGCGCGCAGGGCAGCGCCGGGGGCTGGGTGCCGGTGACGCGCTGACGGCGGTTTGTTTGTCGCATACCTGTCGATGAAATGTGTCCGCCCCCCTTGTCACGTGCCGGTGGACAAGATATTAATGGAATATTGGGGAGAAGGGCGTCGTGGCTCCATGCGGCAGCCACATGCGGGTGCTACCGCAACGTCCTTTCCAATGGCTGCGGGGCATGTCGGCACAGTGTTGGCCGCGCATGCAACATCCCGCCAGAAATCACATTTCGTGCATGGTGTCGTCGCACAGGGGTTCGGGGCGCGCGCGGCGGCCCACAGCAACAGGTCACGCCCCGCACGGACAGGTCCGACTGGAGGTCCACGTGAACAAGAGCGAACTGGTACACGCGCTTGCCGAAGAGCACGAATTGCCCGTAGAGGACGCCACCATGGTGGTGAACACCTTCTTCGATTGCGTGCGCGATGCGCTGCTGGAAGGTGACCGCGTGGAGATTCGCGGTTTCGGCTCGTTCAAGATCAAGGGGTACCGTGGCTACAAGGGCCGCAACCCCAAGACCGGCGATTCCGTGGCCGTGCCGCCCAAGAGGCTGCCCGTGTTCCGCGCCGGGAAGGAATTGAAGGACCTGCTGAACCCCTAGGTTCGCGGAATCCGGTTTTTACGCGTTTCGTCAATGGTAGAGCGGCGCGGTATGCGCCGTAATGCGGGCGGTTGCGCTGCCGGTCGGGGGGCTGGCTGCGCGAACGCTCGCGTTTGGTTTGGGATCAAAGCAGCACCGGGGATGCGTGCCGCCCGCAGGGCAGGCACAGGGGGAAACGATGGGCGACGGCATGGACGATATGCTGCACGGGCACAGGGCATGCCCTGTCCCGGCGGTTATGCCGCGCGAACTGGCGGAAGAACGGTTGCGCCATCTGCACTTGCGCATTGGCGAAGGCATTGTGGCGCGGCGTCCGGCCATCATCGCCACGGTGCTGGGTTCGTGCGTGTCGGCCACGTTCTTTCACCGGGCCTCCGGGCTTGCGGGTATCTTTCATGCCATGTTGCCGACGGCGGAAGGCAGCCGCGATTTCGACTGCAACCCCTGCAAATACGTGGATACCGCCGTGGAAGCGGTGCTGGGGCACTTTCTGCGCAAGGGTGTGCCGATCATCGAGATAGAAACCAAGCTGTTCGGCGGCGCATTCAGCATGAACACCGAAGAAAAGTCGCTGGTGCGTTCGCTGGTGGACGTGGGCGGGCGCAACGTGCAGGTTGCCCGTGAACTGCTGCGCGCCAGGGGGCTTGTGGTTTCGGGCGAGCATGTGCTGGGCGAACGGGGCCGCAAGCTGTTGTTTCATGCGGGTACCGGCGAGGTATGGGTAAAGCTGCTGCGCCGCAGCCTGGCAGAGCAGGGGCGTGGTGCGGGCCGTACCGGGCGGGGCGGTCAGGCCGAACCCCCGGCGTGGTCGTACGACGCCCAGCCGGAACCGTGGCCCGGACCGTTTCCCATTGGCGAATCGGGCAGGGGAGACGGTTCGGACGAGCCGGGCGGTCAGTCGGGGTAACGACGCCGGATTGCTTGCGCCAAATACGTTGCGCCAAATACGTTGCACCGGATGACCCAGACCGGATGACGCACGCCGGATAGCTTCCACCGGATAGTCCCCACCGGACAGCCCGCAGTCGCTGCGTCCGGTTTCGCCGTGCGGGCACGCCTCCAGTTCGTCCCCTTTTTGTCCCTCTTTTGTTCGCTGCTCGTCCCCGACTCGTCCCCAGCGTGTCACCTGTCCGCCCACAATCCCCCCGCTGGCCTTGCCACCGGAAATGGGCTACGAGCGGGGGCAGCCCCCCATTCCCCATGCACCTGCACGCCGGACGCCGCGCCTCATGAAGATCGTCTTTTGCATCGACGACAACCCCCGCTACCTGCTGATGATGCGCGCCGCCGTGCGCTCGCTGCGGCGTCTGCACGGCGATGCGGCCCCCTGCGCATGCGTGTACGGCGGCAGCGATCCGGCGGTCATGGATGCGGTGCGCGCAGAGGGCGTGCAGCTTGTCCGGCACACCCCGGTCATCGGCACGCACAACGCCCCGCCCCAGTTTCACCGCTGCATCGGCGCGTTCCTGAAGCTGGAACTGGCCCTGCTGCCGGAACTGGCTGGCGACGAGTACGTGCTGTACTGCGATGCCGACGTGTACTTTCATCAACCAATCTTGGGATCTGGGGGGGGTGACGCCGCATCCGGCGGGGCAGAGCACATCCGCCCGCAGTACATGGCCATGGCCCGCGAGGCCACGGCCCCCTTCCACCATACCCACGAACAACTGGACTACGAATGGCGGGGCCGCCGCTACGTGGCGCAGTTGCCCTTTCCCATCTGGACCTTCAGCAGCGGGGTGGTGCTGTTCAACCTTGCGCGGCTGCGGCGGCACGACCACATCCACAACTTTCTGGCCTTCTGCGTGCAGAACCTGCACCGCATCGGCAACCTGGACCAGTCGCTGCTGAACTACTTTTTCGGCAAGCGGGTGACCAAGCTGGACCCTTCGTGGAACTGCCCGCCCTACCGGGCCGACGCGCTGACGCGGGCGCGCATCGTGCATTTTCACGGCCCCAAGCCGTGGGACACAAAGCCCGCCCTGTGGAAGGACCTGCGCATCAACCACTACATGGAATTCCGCCGCCGCTGGCTGGAACTGCTGACGCCGGAAGAGCGCGAGCAGGCCGCTGCGTGGGAGGCGGCGGGGTAGGGTAGCCGGGAAGTACGGGGCACCGGTTTTCCGGCATCGTTCCCGTCCTGCTTTGCCCTGCCCGGACGTGCCCGCCGTCCATTGCCTTTGCTTTCATCCCATCCCGGCCCGACCCGTCACACCCGGCCCGACCCGCCCGACCCGTCACACTCGCGCCGCTGCCTGTCGCCCCGCCGCCCATCACTCCGCCACTCCGCTGCCCCGCACCCCCAGCCGCCCTTTCTCTCGTTCCGGTGTTCCCTCGTCCAGTAGTCCACCCGTCCAGTAATCCCCCCGTCAAGCCGTCCCACACTCATTTCACCCCCGCCCCGCCTTCCCTGCTGCCATCGGGCCGCAACCCTGTTATGCTGGCCTCATGTCGCGGCAACGGGGCCTTTCGCGCCGTTCCGCAACCATCGCCGCCATCCCACAGCCCGGCCCGCCGCCGGATGAAGGAGTTTCGCATGTCGTCCCAGCCGTCTGCATTTGCCGCCAACCCTGCCGCCGCCCATACCCCCGAAAGCCTGCGCGCCCTGTTTCCCGTGGCCGGGCAGCCCCTGCCGGAAGCCGCCCACGCCTTCGCCCCCATAGAGCAGCGCACCTGCCTCATCGACGGCAAGCTGGAGGAATGGCCCGGCGAGATGCAGCAGGTGCTTTCGCCCATTGGCGAGACGGACGGTGCGGGCGGCTTTACCCCGCGCCTGCTGGGCCGCTGCCCCATTCTTGACGAGGCCGCCGCCCTGCGCGCCGTGGACGCCGCCGACCGCGCCTGGGCCGACGGCATGGGCGCATGGCCCACCATGGGCGTGGCCGAGCGTATCCGCCACGTGGAGGATTTTGCCCGGCGCATGGCGGCGCGGCGCACCGAGGTGGTGCGCATCATGATGTGGGAAATCTGCAAGTCGTGGCAGGACGCCAGCGGCGAATTCGACCGCACCATGGAGTACCTGCGCGACACCATCGACGCGCTGAAGGATCTGGACCGCGCCTCGTCGCGCTTCGTCATCGAAAAGGGCATCTACGCGCAGATCCGCCGCGCGCCGCTGGGGCCGGTGCTGTGCATGGGGCCGTACAACTACCCGCTGAACGAAACCTTCTGCACGCTGATGCCCGCGCTGATAATGGGCAACCCGGTCATCGTGAAAACGCCGCGCCTGGGGCGGCTGCTGTATTCGCCGCTGATGGAAGCCTTCCGCGATGCCTTTCCCGCCGGGGTGGTCAACATCCTGCACGGCGACCGGCGCATCGTGAAGCCCATCATGGCGTCGGGCCGCATCAACGTGCTGGCGTTCATCGGGTCCAGCACGGCGGCGGACGCGCTACGCCTGGCCCACCCGCACCCGCACCGGCTGCGCTGCGTGCTGGGGCTGGACGCCAAGAACGCGGGCATAGTGCTGGACTGCGCGGACATGGACCTGACCGTGGCCGAGGCGCTGCAAGGCTCGTTCTCGTTCAACGGGCAGCGCTGCACCGCGCTGAAGATGCTGTTCGTGCATCAGAAGCGGCTGGACGAATTTCTGGCCCGCATGGACGAGGGCATCCGCAAGCTGCGCATCGGCATGCCGTGGGACGAGGGGGTGCGCATCACCCCGCTGCCGGTGCCCGGCAAGTCCGCCTATCTGGACGACCTGGTGCAGGACGCCGCCGCCCACGGCGGCAAGGTGGCCAACAGCGGCGGCGGCACCCACGCCGAAACCCTGTACCACCCCACGGTGGTCTGCCCGGCCACGCCGCAGATGCGCGTGTACCACGAGGAGCAGTTTGGCCCGGTGATACCCGTCATCCCCTTCACGGACATAGAAACGCCGGTGCGCTACGTGGTTGGTTCGCAGTACGGGCAGCAACTGAGCATTTTCGGCAACGACCCGGACGACGTGGCCCGGCTGATCGACCCCATGGTCAACCAGGTGTGCCGGGTGAACATCAACAGCCAGTGCCAGCGCGGGCCGGACACCTTTCCCTTTACCGGACGCAAGGATTCCGCCGAGGGCACCCTTTCGGTCAGCGATGCGCTGCGCTGCTTCTCCATCCGCACGCTGGTGGCGGCCAAGGGCACCGACGCCAACAAGGAGATTCTGACCAGCATTATCCGGGACAGGCGGTCGAATTTCCTGTCGAACGATTTCATTCTGTAGCGGGGCTGGCGGCAAATCCGGAAGCGCGGGGCGCTGCCCCGCACCCCGCAAGGGGGCCGCGCCCCCTTGACCCCTTTTAGGGGGGAGTGAGTATTAAATCGCAAGACCCGCCGTTTCCGGCGGGTCTTGCGATTTTCAATTCCTAATGCGCGTGTATGACTAGCTTTTTCTGTATAAAACTTTTGCAAGATCTGGAAATAGAAGGTGAATCAATGGGTTGAAATTGGTTGGCAATATATATCGAGTGTCATAGCTTTTTATTCTTGGCCGATCTTCATTGCGATATCTCTCCTCAATGACACGCCAGTTCCTATGAGATGTAAAGTTGTCTTTTTTTCCGTATATTGAAATTGCATGCATAAATGCGCAAATGTGGCTCTTATAATGCCTTAATACGCGATCAGCGATAACTTTACACGGATAGTCTGAGAGTGGCCCTATGGTTGTTCCGTGTTTCGCGGTGTATATATGATTTAAGAAGTGTATTGTATTTGTATTATTTGATTTGTTTAGTCCGAAAATACCGTATTTTGAAAATTCATGTGACAGTGCAATGAGCTTTAACTTTTTTTCTTCGAATGTAACGTCTTGCGATATCCAGAATTTTTCAAAATCATGCACGAATTTTTCTTTTTCACATATGCGTAAGTGTGAATTGAAGTCGAAATAGTATGAAATGCATTCTTTTGTATTATGAGTGAGGTCTTTGAATTTTATATGTTTAATAGTTCTGCGGAGTGTTAGTTTTCCGTTGGCAGTGCTCGGAACGTCATAAGCGCATTTTATGATGGCTTGTTTGTGTGTTTGTGAGAGAAATAGTGTTTCTCTGTCGATGATGAATATATTACGATTGTTGCAGTAGTATAGATCATCAACTGTGGCTGTTGCCCTGTTGAAATTGTCTTCTGGAAGTATCCATATTAATGGGATACCCTCGCGTGAGTAAAAAACTTTTCGCTCTGCAATGTATAGAACATACTCTGAAGAAACCTGAATCTCAAAAGCTAATTTTATTTTAGATTCTTTTGTTGTGTATGTGGCTTGTATGTCTGGCCTTCTGTAGAGGTGTGAAGTTTTGCTGCGGATTCTTTTTTCAGTGAAAATTTCTGAAAACATTGGGTCGGCATCAAGCGTTTGAAGCATGAGGCCTTTCATTTCTTTGTGCTTGAAGCTTTCTTTTGCCCCGTCGTATATGCGAGCCCTGTTTATTCTTGAATTTGAGGAAGCTTCGTTGAGTTCGGCATCGCATTCCGTATCAGGAATGGCATGCGCGAAGTAAAAACGCGCACCTCTGAGGGCGCGATTAAGCTTTAAGTGCTGGTGACATAATGGGCAAATATATCGTGAGCCACATCCGGCAATAATGCTGCGAGAAAGTGTATCACGCGTTCTGGTTGCAGCGCATAGGTCGGTTCCAATGGCGTCACTGTATGGTATTAATAGACCTGTCTGTGTATCAATGACGTTTTTTATTAAGACTTCGTGCGCATGTATGTCGTTGGTGCCTTTGAGTGGTAAGTTTGGCGTCATGGCATCGCTCTTTGCTTATGGGGTTCCAAAAAGCGCGTTACGTGACTGCGGAACGTATTAAGTATCCTTTTCCCCCTTCCCATCCTCCAACGGCAAGTCCAGCTGCCAGATATCCTCGTCGTAGTCCTTGCTGACGATGAAGCCGACTGATCGGGCCAGTTCGGCCATGGACTTGTTGTCGCCAAGGGCCGCGCCCACTATGCGCTTGGTGCCCCGCGCCTTGCAGTAGCGGATGATCTTTTGCATCAGCAGCTTGCCCAGGCCCTGCCGCTTCAGGTCGGACCGAACGGCCACGGCAAATTCCGCCTCGCTGTTGTCGGTACTGACCATGGCCCGCACCACGCCCAGCGTGCGCACCACCCCTTCGTTATCCGGCCCCTTGGCGATAAAGGCCATTTCGCGGTCGTAGTCGATCTGGGTCAGCTTTACCATTTCGGCCCGGGGCAGCTTGGCCACGTTGCCAAAAAAGCGGAACCGCTTGTCCTCCGCCGATAGACTCTCCACAAATTCCCAGTGCTCCGGCTCGTCTTCCGGGCGGATGGGCAACAGGTCCACGTGCCGCCCGTCGCGCAGGGTCACGCATTCCTCCATCTCGCGCGGGTAGGGGCGGATGGCCAACTGGTCCGTGCCGGTGGTGGTGGACCAGGCAATGCGCATGTGCGCATCCAGTGCCACCACGCCGTCGGCATCCACGAACAGCGGGTCTATCTCCAGCTCGAATATTTCGGGAATGTCGATGATTAGCTGCGACACCTTGCACAGCAGCAGGCGCACGGCGTCCAGATTCACGTGGGCCTTGTGGCCGCTGCCGCGCAGCAGGCGGTACACCCGCGTGCGCGACACCAGTTCCTGCGCAAGGCCCATGTTCAGCGGCGGCAGGGCGGTCTGGCGGTCGGCCAGCACCTCTGCCATGGACCCGCCCTGCCCAAAACGGATGATGGGGCCGAACACCGGGTCGGTGGCGGTTTCCACGGCCAGTTCGTGCGCCCCGGCCAGACGGCACATGCGCTGCACGGCATAGCCTTCCATGCGTGCGCCGGGCACCTGGTCGCACACGTTGTTGGCGGTGGACAGGGCGGCGTCCATCACTTCTTCGTCGCTGGACAGGTTAAGGGCAACGCCGCCCGCCAGAGATGTGCGCGGCACGTCGGGCGATTCCACCTTCAGCGCCACGGGGTAGCCGATCTGTGCCGCTGCGGCCACGGCCTCGCGCGGGGTCTTCACGTGGCGCGTTTCGGCCACGGGTATGCCATAAGCGGTGAGCACGGCGTGGGCCTCTGCCGGGGTCAGCAGCATGCGCTTGGCCTCCAGCGCGTCGTTCACCACCATGCGCGCCGCCGTCACGTCGGGGTCAAAGGCCTCTGGCAGCGAGGGCGGCGTTTCCATCAGGGTGTCCTGGTTGCGCCGGTACTCCACCATGTTCAGGAAGGCCCGCACCGCGTTGTCGGGCGTGAAGTGGCTGGGCACCCCGGCGGCGGCAAACTTGCGGCGCGCCCCGGCGGCGTCGTCTATGCCCAGCCAGCTGGTCAGCACCGGCTTGCGGCTGCGCCGGGCCACGTCGATGACCGCGCCCGCCACGTCGTCGCTGGGCACGGAAAAGGTGGGCACGTGCATCACCAGCACGGCGTCCACGCCCTTGTCGTCCAGCAGTATCTGCAACGCTTTCGCGTACATGGCCCCGTCGGCGGAGCTGCGCACGATCAGCGGGTTCCAGTACGACCAGTCGCGCCCCAGTTCGTTGTCCAGCGCCTGGCAGGTTTCGTCGGAAAGTTCGGCCAGCTTGCCGCGCCCCTGCAACAGGGCGTCGGTGGCCAGAAAGCCGGGGCTGCCGCCGTTGGTCAGGATGGCCAGCCGGTCGCCCTTCAGCGGCTTGGCAAGGGCCAGCGTTTCCACCGTGTCGAACATGGCGTCGATGTCGGCCACGCGCAGCATGCCCGCCCGGCGAAAGGCGGCGTCGTACACCTCGTCCGCGCCCAGCAGCATGCCGGAATGCGCGGCTGCCGCAGATGCCGCAGCCTCTGACCGGCCCGCCTTGATGACCAGCACCGGCTTGTTGCGGGCCAGCGCGCGCGCGGCAGACATGAACCGCCGGGCGCTGTCGATGGTCTCTATGTACAGCAGCACGGCGCGGGTGTTCACGTCGCTGTTCAGGTAGTCCAGCACGTCGTTGAAATGCACGTCGTAGCGGTCGCCCAGGGCGATGAAGTGCGAAAAGCCGATGCCCTTGGACGTGGCCCAGTCCAGCACGGACGTGAACAGCGAATCGGACTGCGAAAGAAAGGCCACCTTGCCGGGCAAGGCCTCTCGCGGGGCCAGGCTGGCGTTCACCCCCACCGATGGCGTGATGAACCCCAGGCAGTTCGGCCCCAGCACCCGCACGCCCCAACGCTGCGCGGCCTGCAACAGGGCGGCCTTCTGCACCTCGCGCCGTTCGCGGTCGAAGCGGAAGAACCCCCGGCTCATGATGACGGCGGCGCGGGTGCCGCGCTTGCCAAGCTCTTCTATGTAGCCGGGAATGGTTTCGGGCGGGGAACAGATGATGGCAAGGTCCGGCGTCAGGGGCAGGGTGTCGATGGCGGTGTGGCCGGGCATGCCCGCCACGGCCTCGCCCGTTTCGTTCACCGGCAGCACTGGCCCCAGAAAGGTGCCGGACATCAGGTTTTCCATGATGACGCAGCCCGGCTCGCCCGGCGTGGACGTGGCCCCGATGACGGCCACGGAAGTGGGCTTGAACATCTGTTCCAGGGTCGAATGCGTGGACACCGTGCGAACCCCCTTCCGTCATGCCGCCGCGTGCGGGCAGGTGCGGGCGCGCCGGGCGGTTGCCCGGCGTCGTGCGGTGCGCGGTTGCGGCGTCCACGGCGGTGTCGGGGCGGGCGGGGAATGGCGCGGGCGGGGCGCATGCTACTGCCCCGGCGTGCCGTCCCCGTCCGGTGACGGGCCGTCTTGCGCCGTTCATGGGGCGCACCATTCAGGGCATTCTTTCCGTCCACCGGCAAAAAGTCAATTTCACCGGCGCGGGATGACCGTTCACCGAAAAGGGGGTGGCGCAGGTATTCGCAGGTTGACGGTGCGGCGCTAGACAAGGGTTGCAGGCCACGCCCCGCCGCGACACGCGCAGGGCCGCCACGAATGAACCGGAAATACCGGCGTACCGCCAAACGAACGGAGGCAACGGCATGAGCCAGAACAAGTCCGACAAGATCGAAAGCATGATGGACGAAAAGCGCCTCTTTGCGCCGCCCGCCGCCCCCTCCGGAGAACGCCGCCGCCCGCACGTCAACGGCATGGACGAGTACCTCGCCCACCGCGACCGCGCTGACAAGGACCCCGAAGGTTTCTGGGGCGATCGGGCAAAGCAGCTGCTGGACTGGTTCACCCCGTGGGACAAGGTGATGGACGCGGACATGAACGAGCCGCGCATCGAATGGTTCAAGGGCGCCACGCTGAACGTGGCGTACAACTGCCTGGACCGCCACCTGACCAATGGCCGCCGCAACAAGGCCGCCATCATCTGGCAGGGCGAGCCGGAAGACGACGTGCGCGTGCTGACCTACCAGATGCTCTACGACGAGGTGTGCCGCTTCGCCTCCGTGTTGCAGGGCCTGGGCGTGCAGAAGGGCGACCGCGTGGCGCTGTACATGCCCATGATTCCCGAACTGGCCGTGGCCATGCTGGCCTGCGCGCGCATCGGGGCGGTGCATTCCATAGTTTTTGCCGGGTTCTCGGCGGTCAGCCTGCAGAACCGCATTCAGGACTGCGAGGCCAAGGTGGTGGTCACGGCAGACGCCGTGCTGCGCGCCGGGCGGTCCATTCCGCTCAAGGTCAATGTGGACGAGGCCCTGAAGGACTGCCCCAGCGTGGAAAAGGTGGTGGTGGTCGACCGCGCGCACTCGGGCTGCGCCATGCGCGAAGGCCGCGACATGTGGTGGCACGAGGCCATGGCCGACCGCAACCTTGATTCCACCTGCCCCTGCGCCAAGATGGACAGCGAGGACATGCTGTTCATCCTGTACACCAGCGGTTCCACCGGCAAGCCCAAGGGCGTGGTGCATACCACCGGCGGCTACCTTACCTACGCGGCCCACACCACCCAGTGGGTGTTCGACCTGCATGACGACGATGTGTACTGGTGTACCGCCGACATCGGCTGGATCACCGGGCACAGCTACATCGTGTACGGCCCGCTGGCCCTTGGCGGCACCACGCTGATGTTCGAGGGCGTGCCCTCTTGGCCGGGGCCGGACCGGTTCTGGCACATCGTGGAAAAGTTCCGGGTCAACATCTTCTACACCGCGCCCACGGTCATCCGCGCCCTGATGCGCGAAGGCGCGCACTGGACGCAGAAGCACGACCTGTCGTCGCTGCGCATCCTGGGCTCGGTGGGCGAACCCATCAACCCGGAAGCGTGGATGTGGTACCACGAGCACATCGGCCACAGCCGCCTGCCCATCGTGGACACCTGGTGGCAGACCGAGACCGGCGGCATCATGATTTCCGCGCTGCCGTACGCCACCACGCTGAAGCCCGGCTCCGCCACCATGCCGCTGCCCGGCATCGACGCGGCGGTTGTGAAGGCCGACGGCACCCCCTGCGGCCCCAACGAGGGCGGGCACCTGGTGGTGCGCAAGCCGTGGCCCGGCATGCTGCGCGGGGTGTTCGGTTCGCCCGAACGGTACAAGTCCACCTACTTCGAACGCTTCCCCGGCATGTACGAATCGGGCGACGGCGCCCGTACCGACGAGGACGGCTACACCTGGGTCATGGGGCGGCTGGACGACGTGATCAACGTCTCCGGGCACCGCATGGGCACGGCGGAAGTGGAATCGGCCCTGGTGTCGCACCCCTCGGTGGCCGAGGCCGCCGTGGTGGGCATGCCCCACGCCATCAAGGGCGAGGCCATCTACGCGTACGTCACCCTGTCGGCAGGCACGGAGGAAACCGAAGAACTGCGCGCGGCCCTGCGCACCTGGGTGCGCAAGGAAATCGGTCCCATCGCCACGCCGGAAGTCATCCAGTTTGCCGAAGGGCTTCCCAAGACCCGCAGCGGCAAGATCATGCGGCGCATCCTGCGCAAGATCGCCTCCGGCGCGGGGTCCGACTTCGGCGACACCTCGACCCTGGCCGATCCGGGGGTGGTGCAGGATCTGATCGAAGGGCGCGTCCAATTGACCGGACATTAATCATAGCAAGGTGGAGCGCCCCGTTTGGCGGCGGGGCGTTCCATCCGCCGGCAACCACACCCGCGCCGGACGTGCGGCGATGTCCGGCGCGGGTGGCCGGCCACAACGGGGAGGCGCGGCTTGCATCGCGCCCCCTGAATGTTCTTCCCCCCTTCCCGCTGAAGGAGGCGGATCGGTACTTCCGATCCGCCTCCTGATGTTTTTGGGGTTGGGAAGCAAGTTGAGGGGGCGGTGCTTTTCGGCGTGCGGCGCGTTGTCCGCCCGTAAGGCTGGGGTGGCGGAACCTTCAGCCCCTGCGCCGCCCGGTCCCGCGTGGGACAGATCAGGGCAGGCGGTGCGTTGTCTACGGCGTCACCTGCCCGCGCGCACGCAGGTCGCGCTCCATGTATTCCACAATCTTGCGGCGCACCTTGGGCCGCACCAGCGGCCACACCGCAGACGCCAGCAGCCGCGCGGGCCAGCAGGTCTTGCGGCCCAGGCGGGTCACGATGGTGTTCAGGCGCGGCTCCATGGCCTTGCCCATGGCGGGCAGTTGGGCGGCGGGCAGCGTCGGCCACGTCGGCGCGGGCACCGGGTCGGCCAGTTGCCCCACCAGCGGGATGATGGGGGCATGCACCGGCGTGCCGGGGCGTTCGTCGGCATCCGGGGGAATGGCGTAGCCCGCCAGCGGATTGTCCGTGGCGTAGCGGTTTGCGTCGGGCGCGAACAGGGGGTTGTCCAGGGGCAGGGCGAAGTGGCGGCGCAGGAACTGCTGGGCGTTGCGGCGGCCCAACTGGTAGTCGTGCGTGCGAAAGGCGTGGCTCAGAAATCCGGCAAAGGCTCCCAGCCCGGCAGCGGCCAGGGCATCGTCGCCATAGGTGCGGTTGCCTGCCCCGCCCCCGCTGGGGGCCACCAGAAAGCGGGAATACACATCCTCCGAGGCGGCCAGGGCCAGTTCTTCCGGCTTGAAGCGGCACTGCTGCTTCATGGCCGCCAGCAGGGGCAGCGCCATGTCCAGTACGTCCCCGCGCAGGCCGCACAACTTCTGGTAGGCTGCGGGGTCAAAGGGCGAGGGAAACGGGTCCACCAGAATCACGGCGGCATGGGCCTCGTCACCGCCGCGGGGCAAGTGGCTGCACACCCCGCCCGCCAGCGCACGCCGCGCCAGCTCGAAGGGCTCGTTGTTGACCATGCCGCCATCCACGGCGGGGTAGCGCAACGTCGTGCCCGCAGGCAGCTGCGTGGGCACGTGTACCGGGCGGCAGCAGCCGTTTTCATCGCGTCCGGGCCAGGCGCGGGTTTCGTACACATCCTTCGAGGCGTACAGCACACGCGGGGCAAGGCCCACGGGAAAGGCCGAACTGGCCAGCGCCCAGTTGATCAGGGTGTTCCACCCGGCAGTGGAGTGCGGGTCCACGTGGGTCACCCCCTGTTCCGACGGCTCGGCTGCCGAGAACTGGAACAGCCCGTAGTCGCCATGCTGGACCATGTCGTGACCTTCGCCGGGGCCGGAGCCCTGCATGGCGATGTGATAGGGCACCCCCGGCAGGTTGGTGACGCACAGGATGATCCGCAGGGTGCCCGACAGCCACGGCGGCGGGCGGAACCCGGCATCCCACGGCGAGCCGAAGGCCGCGTCGGCGATGGCGTCCAGCCGGTGGGAATTGAGCAGCGAGGGAATGGCATCGCCGGGGTCCTGCATGTCCGACAGGCCCAGGAACCCGCGCGAGGTGCCGTCGTCGTACAGCAGGTCCAGGCTGTTCACCCAGACGTCCCAGAGCAGCGAGGGGGTGCGCCCGTCCGCAGTACGACGGCTGCGCACCACCGCCGCCGGAAACAGCCCGGCGGCCACCGCCCCGGCAGAGGTGCCGGAAACGGCGTCGATGCGCACGTCGTGCGTGGGTACGGCCTCGCCGCGTGCCTTGGCCGCGTACCAGGCGTCCAGCGCCTCCATGATGAAGTCGATGACCCCGGCGGAATACGGCCCGCCGGAAACGGCCCCTGCCGACGTGAGCGCGATGCGGAACGGCGTTGCCTCTGCCATGTGTACCCCCATGGTTGTGGACTGCCGGGTGGCCGACCCGGCGCGGTACGGAGGGCATGACCTGACGGCGCAGGGATGGCGCGAGGTGGAGCGGGGTGGCGAGATGGAACAGGGTGGAGCCGGGTGGAGCAGCGGGCTGGTGTGGAACGGCGTGGAACAGCACGAGGAGAAGGGAGTGTGCATGCGAAGAGAGAGGATGCACCCATCCTATCCCGTGTATTTGTGTGTCGGTATTAGAAAGAGTTCGGAGCGCGGCGCATGATGTGGGCGGCAGCCCTGCGTGAGAAAAACTAGCCCGGTTGCGGCGCGCCGTGAAGAGATGCTACGTTGGCGTATGGTCCCGGAGTTTTACCGGACCAGCGGCGGACTTGCCCCGGCCATGCCGTGCCGCATCCGGCACGGCCGCCCGGCAATGACGTGCCGTGCCCTTTTTGCCGTGTCCCTTTGCCACGCCCCTTTTGCCTGCCATGACGGATCATCGACACCCAGGAGGTTTTCATGCGCGTGTTCCCCTTGCGATCGCGTCCTGTTCCGGCCAGTTCCCTGTTTCGCATATTCCCCCGCCCCGTGGTCCTGCCGCTGTTGCTCCTGCTGCCCCTGTTGCTGGTGGTGTTGACGGGGTGCGTGGGCAGACAGTCGTCTGCAGCCGCTGACGCGGCTACCGCTCCGGGGTCTGCCGTCAACGCCCCCCTGCTGCTGGAGCACCCCACGACCGGCGGCATGCTGTATTCGCGCGAACCGGCGCTGTTGCGGCGGTACACGAAGTTTCAGGTGGAACACGTGGTGCTGCGCGAGGAACATCCAGAGACATTCCGGGGCGCGTCACTGGACGAGAAGGCCGCCATGGTCTTCATGACGCATGACATCTTCGTGGATGCGCTGCGGCGCGGCGGGTGGGAAGTGACCGACAAGCCCGGCCCCGGCGTGGCCCGGCTGCGGCTGATGATCTTCGGCATGCAGGCCACAGAGGTGGTGCCCAGCGATGCCGCCTATGACACGCCCTTCGGGCGCATCGACCTTTCGCGGCTGGACGATTCGGGCCGGGCGGCGCTGATGGGCAATATCACCATCGGCGGCGAACTGACCGACGCGGAAACCGGGGCACGGTTGCTGGGCTACGTGGAGCGTTGTTCCGTCACCGGGCTGGACCCGTTGCGGGCCTTTGGTCGTTGGGACGCCGCGCGCAGCGGCGTGGAGGCCAGTGCCGCGTCGCTGGTGCAGGGGTGGAACCGCCTGCACGGAAAATAGCTGTCACTGGATTGCGGAGCGAAACACCACCAGCCACGCGGCGTTGCCTCGTGGCTGGTTTCTTTTCGAGGCATGCGGCGGCAGGAGGGGCGGAAGGCGCGGCGTGCCGGGCTGGCCGGCCGGGCTGAATGGACGCGGCGGGCGGCCTACCCCTGGCAGGTGGGTGCGGGGGCGTCCGCGAGAGTTTCCTGGGGCGCTTCCGGCAGGGGCAGGCGCAGGGTGACCGTGGTGCTGCCGGGCTGGCTGTCGATGTCGATGAACCCGCCAAGGGCGGTAATGACGCCCACGGCCACGGACAGGCCAAGGCCCATGCCGCGTCCCACGGGCCGGGTGGAGAAGAACGGCTCGAAGACGTAGGGCAGCACTTCGGATGCGATGCCGTGCCCCGTGTCATGGAACGCGATGCACAACTCGCCGCCAATTATGGAGGGGGTGGGGGATGAAGCGGCGACGCTGGCGGCGGGGCCTTCGCCAGGCTGGATGAACGGCGGGGGCGGCACATCCACCCGCACGGTGACGGCAAGCTCGCGCTCCGTCACCGGGGGCTGGGCGTATTCCACCGCGTCCAGCGCGTTTTCCGCCACGTGTACGAACACCTGGCGCAATTCCACGGGCGGGGCCACCAGCAGGGGGGTCTCCGGCGGCGCATCCAGCCGCACGGTCACGCCAAGGTCGGCGGCCCGGTCGGCCAGCAGGCGCAGGGCCTCGCCCAGCAGGTCGGCCACGCGCACCGGGCCGGGGCGCGGGTCCAGCCCCTTGCCGAAGAACAGCAGCTTGCGGGTTATTTCGCGCACGCGGCGGCTCTGGGCCTTGATCTTGACCACGGAGCGGCGCATTTCCGCCGCGTGCGGGCTGGAGGCAAGGTCCGGCTCGTCCAGCAGGTCCTCTATCCAGCCCGCCGCGTTGGTCATGATGTTCACGGGGTTGTTGATCTCGTGCGCCACTCCTTCGGCCAGCCGCCCGATGGAGGCCAGCTTGCCCGCCTCGATCATGCGGGCGTTTTCCTCCTGGCGCAGCTTGCGCTCGTGGGCAGAGCGCAGTTCGCGCACCAGATCGTCGATGTCGGCGGGTTTGAGCAGGTAGTTGAACGCCCCGTGGCGCATGCCCTCCACGGCGCTGCGCACGTCCGACGAGCCGGTCAGCATCAGCGCCTCGACCAGCGGCAGACGCGCCTTCATGCGCCGCAACAGGTCGATGCCGCTGGCCCCGGGCAGGCACACGTCCAGCACGGCCACGTCGAATTCCTCCCCGGCGTCCAGCAACGCCAGGGCGGATTCGGCGTCATAGGCCGTGCGCACGGCAATGCCGCGCACACGCAACCGTTCGGCCAGCAGTTCGGCGAAAGCCGTCTCGTCATCCACGAGCAGGGCGCGCATCATGCTTCCCTCGGATGTCCGTGAATGGGCATCCCTGCGGATGCCCCGGTTCCCGGAGACCCCAGGCGGGCGCGGCCCGCCGCTATTTCTTGTCTTCGTCCAGGATCTTGCGGGCGTTGTCGAAGTCGCCAGCCTGCGCAAAGGTGGCGGCAACCATGGCGTCTTCGATCTTTTCGCGGAAAGCCCGGCGGATGTCGCGCACCAGGATGTCGATGTCCACGGGCTTCTTGTGGTACTCGAAAGCGCCCAGGCGGCGGGCTTCTTCCTCGTCCTTTTCGGTGCCGTGGCCGGTCAGCACGATGACCTGCACCTGCGGGTAGGCCTTCTTGACGCGGCGCAGCACTTCCATGCCGTCGATGCCGGGCATGCGCAGGTCAAGAACCATGACGTCGGGCACCTCACCGGCGGACACCATCTGCAGGGCTTCTTCACCGTTCAGGGCAACGGTGGCCCCGGCGTCGCGCATGGACATGCGCTCGGCCAGCGTGCGGACGAAATTTTCCTCGTCGTCCACCAGCAATACTTTGATACCCTTCATGACTGCTCTCCTTCGGGTTCGGGTGAAACACGGTCCGCAAACCCGCGCGGCGGCGGCGAAACCGCCGCGCGGGGCATCTTGACTGTTCAGGCGCTAAATGGGCACCACGCCGTAGCACACGGCCACGTCGCCAAGGCCTACGTTATCCAGGAAGCTGCTGTGGATGACCCGGCGCGCGGGGCGCACGCATCCCATCAGTTCCAGGGCCACGTCGCGGCAGTCGGCCTCGGCGAAGGCCACGGCCGCGAAGACATCTTCAAGCCGCCCGGCGCATGCGGGGGAGGCGGTAACGCCCGCCATGCGCATGGCCTCGCCGTGGTCCGCCGCGTCGGCGAAGGCCACGGCTGCGAAGCAGCGTTCCAGCGTTTCACGAAGTGTTGCCATACGTTCCTCCGTTGTGCCGTGGCGGCAGAATGTTGCCGCCACGTGAGACAAGTGTTTCAGAAGAGCAGTTGGCTATATCGTAGCTGAAACTGTTGCAACACGAAAGCGGAAAATGTTGCGTCGCTCAGGCGGTGCAGTTGGGGCAGGGCAGAAAGAAGCGCAGTTGCGCGCCTTCCGCCTGCCGCACATCCGCTCCGCACGCCTGCATGCATCGCGCTGTGTCGGCACTGGCCGTGGAAAGCTCCATGGCACCGGACCCGGACTGTGCGCCGGGCGGAGTGAAGTCCAGTTCCACGCCGGGCACACCGTCATGCAGTGCCGCGCGTAACACCAGCGCCCCTCCGGCGGCGGGCCTGCCCATTCGGGCGGGGTCCTGTTCCGTCCCTTCGCCCAGACAGCAGCGCACGGCGCGCAGCAGGCTGGCGCGCAGGGCCAGGCCGGGGGCGGTCACGCGCACCGCAGGGCCATTGCCTTGCGAAAGTTCCACCCCGCGCATGGCGCAGCCGCGTCGGGCCAGAGCCACAAATTCATCCAGCACCGCACCAAGGTCGCGGGCGGCCTCGCCGTCCTCTTCCCAGGCGTGGGCCAGGCGGTTCAGGTTCCACGCAAGGTCGCCCCCGCGCGCCACCTGTTCCTGAATCAGCGAAAGCATGGTGCAGAGCCGGTCGCGGTGGGGCAACCCTTCGCCGCACAGCGACACGAGGTCCTGCATCAGTCCGGCGGATTCGCGGATCACCGCCAGGGCGTTCTGCAATTCGTGCGTGGCCGATGCAGCAAGGCACCCCACGCATTCGTGGGCGGCGTCGCCTGCTCCGTCCCTGTCTGTGGTGGCGGCAAAGTGGATGGTGTCGTCGTGTGCCATGCCGTGTTTCCTGTGCGGTACGTTGTGCCCTGCGCGCCTCAGGCGTTTGCCTGGGCTGCCTGCGCCAGCCTGCCCGCCTCGTGCAGCTTTTCCAGCAGGTCTTCCAGCCGCAGGGGTTTCATCAGGTAGTCGAACGCCCCCAGCTTCATGCCCTCGATGCCGTCGCGCGCGCTGCCGTGCCCGGTCAGCAGGATGACCTGCACGGCGGGGTGCCCGGCCTTGATGCGGCGCAGGGCCTCGGTGCCCTTGATGCCGGGCATCATCAGGTCCAGCACCACCACGTGGGGCGGGTCCGCCTCCACGGCGCGCAGGGCCTGCTCGCCGTCGGTGGCGATGCGCGTGGACATGCCGCGCAGCGAAAGCCGCTCGGCCAGGGTTGTGACGAACTCTTCCTCGTCGTCCACGAGCAGAACCTTCAGTTCCTGCATGCTTAGCTCCCGAGGGTGGCCGTTGGCGCTGCCTTCACGGGCAGGAAGATGGACACGGTGGTACCCGTACCCTCCTTGCTCTGCACCGCGATGTCGCCGCCAAGGCGCTTGATGATGCCGTAGGTTATGAACATGCCAAGGCCGGTCCCCGAGGTCTTCTTGGTGGTGAAGAACGGCTCGAAGATGTGGCGAAGCACCTCGTCGGACATGCCTTTGCCGTTGTCCTTGATGGACACGCCCACGGTATCCGGGTCGCGCAGCCAGGTGGCCAGCGTCACGGACCCGCCGTCCTGCACGGCGGCGAAGGCGTTGTTCAGGATGTTCAGGAACACCTGCTGCAACTGGCCCCGGTCCGACGCGATGCGCGGCATGGCCGGGTCGAGGCTGACCGAGGTGGTGATGGACCGGTGCAGGGCTTCCTGTTCCAGGAAGCTCATGGTTTCCTTGAGCACATCGTTGACGTCGAGCTGCTCGATGTTCACGTCCATGCGGCGCGAAAAGCCCAGCAGGCGGTGGGTGATGGAACGGCAGCGTTCCACCGAGCGCAGGATGGCGTCCACCAGCGCGCGGAAGCGGTCGCGCTCCGGAAAGTCCTTGGCCAGCTCCATGAGGTCGGAGGCCAGTCCCGCCTTTTCATTGATGATGGCCAGCGGGTTGTTGATCTCGTGCGCCACCCCTGCCGCCAGCCGTCCGATGGAGGACAGCTTCTGGGTGTGTTCCATCTGCACGAAGGCGGCGATGCGCCGTTCGTCGCTGGCGCGCATGCGCCGCACCATAAGGTCTGTCAGGCCGAAGGCCACGGACAGGATCAGCGCCACGCTGGTGACGAACAGCAGTATCAGGTCGCTGCGCAGGGTGGTCCACGGCTTGAAGATGTCGGCGCGGGGCTTCACCGCCATCAGCACGAAGTCGGCGTGCTGGAAGTAGGTGTAGGTGATGAATACGTCGCGCCCGGCGGGGTCGGTGGTTTCCAGCGTGGCCGTCTCATAGGTCATGGGCGGCATGGGCAGGGGCATCTGGTCCAGCACCGCGCCGTAGAAGCGCGAGGGGGTCTGGAGCACCCCGGCGGTGTTCACCAGGAAGGCGTCGCTTTCCGGCTCCAGCCCCATGGAGGCAATGAGCCGGTCGAACTGCCCGGTATCGATGGTGGCGCGCAGCACCCACGAGTGCCCGTCGTCGGTGATGCGCTGCACGGCGATGACGATGTGCGGAAAGCGCCGGAAGCCCATGAACACGTCGCTGACGTAGACGCCCTTGACCCGCGTCTGCTGGTACCAGTCCGCCGTGGAGTAGTCCTTGCCCTTCAGGCTGTAAGGGCCCACGTAGCTGGCGTACACGCCTTTTTCGTCGATGATGCCAAGGTCGATGAAGCCGGGAAATTCGCCCTTCACCGCGCGGAAGATGCGGTTCAGGTTGCGCTCGTCCGAAAGTTCCGCCGGGCTGTACACCTGCGAGATGAGGCTGACGGTGGAGGCGCGTTCCGCCAGGAACAGCTCGAACGAATGGCGGGTCTTGTTCACCAGCCCGCGCACCGGGGTGACGATTTCGCGCGTCAGGGTGGCGCGGTACTGGTGGTAGTTGATGACCGACAGAATGAGCAGCGGCACCACGGCTGCGGCGGTCAGCAGCAGGGTGATCTTGCGGCGCAGGGCCTGGTAGCGTTCCGGCGCGATTTCTTCGGGCACGTCCAGCGCGGTACGGAACAGGCTGCGGAATCGTTCCAGGCGGCTCATGCGTTGCTCCTGTGGAACAGGATGTCGCCGGGGCGCAGCACGTCGGCGCGGAAGCGCGCAATGGCTTCGTCAACCGGACCCATGACGTTGTCGATGACCTCGATGCGCTTCCAGCGCAGATACTGCCAGAACTCGTCGTCGATGCCGTTGCAGATCACCGCGCGGACCTTTTCCTCCAGCGCGATGCGGCACAACTCCTCTGACGAAGCGTGGGCCAGCAGCACGCTGGAACGGGAAAGCTCGGCGCCGTCGGCGTCCAGATGCACCAGCAGGGCTTCGCCCGCCAGGTCGAAGCGGGGCGCTACCTCGTCACGGTACAAGGGTATGAGCAGGGTGGCGGGCATATCAGCACATCCCGTACTGTTTCATCTTGCGCCACAGGGTGGACCGGCCCCAGCCCAGAAGTTCCGCAGCCTCGCCCCGGCGGTTGCCGGTGCGGTGCAGGGCGTCGGCGATGAGGCGGCGTTCCAGGTCGCTGACGCTGGTACGGGCCAGGTGTTCGCCGCCATCGCCGGAGGCGGCCTGCGCGTCTCCGGTCATGTCGGAGCCGTCGAGCGTGCCCGGCTGGCCGAATGGGCCTGACGGGCTGCGCCCGGCCTTGCGCTCGCGTTCGGCGCGGCGGGCCTCTGCCTTGGCCTGAAAGAGATACGCGGGCAGGTGCGCGGGCATCACCGTTTCACCGTGACACAGGGTGACGGCGTATTCGGCGATGTTGCGCAGTTCGCGCACGTTGCCGGGGAAGGGATAGTCCAGCAGGGTGCGCAGGGCCTTGCCCGAACAGCCGCGCACGGTCTTTTTCAGCCGCGCGGCAAAATGCCCCATGAAATGGTTGAGCAGGAATTCGATGTCTTCGCCCCGGTCGCGCAGGGGGGGCAGGTGCAGGCGCACGGCGGACAGGCGGCGGAACAGATCTTCGCGCAGGCGGCCTTCTGCCACCAGTTGTTCCGGGTCGCGGTTGGTGGCCACAACTAGGCGCACGTCGCAGGCCGCAGGGTCGGTGGCGCCCACGGGGTAGATGACCCCCTCGTCCAGAAAGGCCAGCAGGCGGCCCTGGATGGTCAGGGGCAGGTCGCCGATTTCGGTGAGGTACAGCGTGCCGCCCTGGGCCATGCGGAACCGGCCCGGCTTGTTTTCTTCCGCGCCGGGGAAGGCCCCCTTGCGATGACCGAACAGTTCCGATTCGGCCAGAAATTCGGGCAGGGACGACAGGCTGGCCTTCACGAACGGTTCGCGGGCGCGGGAAGACGCCTTGTGTACGGCCTCGGCCAGGGTGTCCTTGCCGGTGCCCGTCTCGCCGGTGACCAGCAGGGGACCGTCGTTCTGGGCCACGGCGGGCAGGGCCTGGAACACCCGTTCCATGGCCACGCTGCGGCCCACCAGCGGGCCGAAGGCCTCGCCCTTGGCGGTCTTTTCCTCCAACTCGCGCACCAGCGTCAGGTCTTCCACGGCGTGCAGCCAGCCCACAACGCGGCCATCGGCGTCGCGCAGGGGGGACATGCTCATGCGTACCGGAATGCGGCGGCGGTGGCGGTTCAGGATGTCGCCTTCCTGCGCAGGGGGCATTTCGCCGTCGTCGATCATGTCGTAATGCGCACCCGACGCCGTGGCCACGGTGACCCCGGATGCCGTGGTCAGCGGGCGGCGCAGCGGGCAGCGGTGCAGGCAGATGCTGGCGCGCAGGGCGTGGCGGCAGGGTATGCCGCGTACTTCCGCCGTGGTGAAGCCGGTCAGGGTTTCCAGCGCGCGGTTCATCAGGCGGATGGAGCAGTCGGTGTCCAGCAGGGCCACGCCCACGGGCAGGGCGTCCAGCATGGCGGCAAGATCCACCGGCAGGGGCGAGATGCCCGACACGTGCGGCAGCGGCGGCGCGCCGTGCCGTGCGGGCGATCCGGCGCGGGGCCGGGGTGTGTGCCGGGTTGCTGGGGCTGTCTGCTGCATGGACACGAAGCACCTGTTCCGTCGTTGCGCGTTATGCCGGGCGATGGGGGCGGGCACGGGGCGCCCGTCGCCCATCGTTCTGGGGGGGTACGATCCGGGGCGCCGTGTCGCACCCCGGACCGTTGCCCATGGCAGTTCCACGGGCGGCACATTTTTGCAAGCGGATGTGCCAGCCGCGTTTCAGATCGGAATGCTAGTGGCCGCCAGAACCGAAGATGCCGGAAGCCGCGACGGTAAGCACGATGACCTCAAGTACGGCGATGCCTGCCATCAACGGTTCCTTCTTCTTGAGGAAGGCCGGGATCAGCGTGAGGTAGCAGATGATGGTCATGCCTGCGAGCAGCACGATGCCGATGAAGTTCAGGAAGTCGCCTTGCAGGATCAGGGTGGCCCAGCCCCAGCCTGTGGGCACGTTGCCCTGCGAGAGGTACACGCCCACGCGCTGGCTCCACAGTTGGGTGATGACGTCCAGCGGAATGTGCGGGGGCAGGATGCCCAGCACGTAGACGAGGTAAGTGACGACCATGATGGCCAGCGAACCCCAGCAGCCGTAGTAGAGCAGGTTGGCGTAGGTCACCTGTTCCGGAGACGCCTTGACGGACTGATTGGACATATCTGTTTCCTCCGTATGTGCCGGGCTAGATGCCAAGGCCCTTCAGCAGCGCCTTGCCGCCAGAGAACAGCAGCACGCCGATGACCATGTAGCGGATGAACTTGGGCTTGGCCACGGCCAGCAGGCGCACGCCGACGAACGAACCCAGCATCAGGCCGATGATGGAGGGGATGGCCATCAGCGGGATGACGCAGCCCTGGTTCAGGTACACCCACGCGGCCGAGGTGTCGGTGATGGACAGCAGGAACTTGGAGGTGCCCACGGCCACCTTCAGCGGCACGCCCATGAGCAGGTTGAGCACCGGCACGTTGGCCCAACCGGCACCCAGGCCGAACATGCCCGCCATGAGGCCGATGATGATGAACAGCAAAAGGCCCGGCAGGGTGCGGTGGGTCTTCCAGTCGATGACTTCGCCGGTGGAGGGTTCGATGAACACGCCGTCCATGCCGAGCGCGATGCTGATGGCATCCTGCTTCTTCACTTCGGGGCGCACGGTGTTCTTGGACACCAGCAGCAGCACGGCGATGAACAGGATGGTGCCGCCAAGGCAGATCTGCACCACGTTGGTGGGCAGGGCCAGGCCGACCATGGCCCCCACGATGGAACAGGCCGAGGCGATGAGCGCCACCGGCAGGGCCAGGCGCAGGCTGGCCAGGTTGCGCTTCAGCAGGCCGGGGCCAGCCGCCAGCGCGCCCGCCAGGGCCACCAGCAGGCCCGCGCCGCGCACGAAGTCGAGGTGGAACGGAAAGAATCCGCTGACCAGCGGCACGAACAGCACGCCGCCGCCCACGCCCGCGAGCACGGCGATGATGCCGAGGATGAAACAGAAGAACAATAGCGTGGTGGGCCAGAACCACCACGGGTGGCCGTCTGCCGGCATGGACGCGGCGACGGTGGAAGCGACGTCGCCCCCCGACGCCAGCACGGGAAGGGCCCAGCACAGCACGAGCAGGACCGCAAGGACCGCCGGGCCCCAGAACCTGACTTTGGTAGCGGTGTTCATGTCGGTAATGTCCCCTTTTGAAACATTGAAACATTAATGAAACAACAAATCGCCATCGCGGTCCGCAATCCGGGGAGATTCTTGGCTTCTGCCCGGTGGCACGGCGCGCGTTGCGTCCTTTGTGCCAGCAACTCACCGGAATGAGCAGTGATGATCTGGCAGCCGCCTGAACTTGTGATTGCTGTAACAAGTTTCGTGCCATCAATGAGCGCTTGCCAAACATAGGGAAAAGGCCTAGTCCACGGACATGGACGGCAGAAATCTTCCGCATACCGGCAATAAATTGCCGGGCGATGGCCAGGATGGTCCTCATTTCGAAACGTTGCAGAACGGAACGGGGTTTCTCCTGTTGTCCGGGGATATGCTGCGCCTGAAACAGCTGGCGGTGCAGGTGGCCTCGTCGGACGCACCCATCCTGATCCAGGGCGAAACAGGTACCGGCAAGGAACTGTTCGCGCGGCTCATCCACGACATGAGCGTGCGGGCGCGCAAGCCTTTCGTGCCGGTGAACTGTGGCGTGCATGAGGGCGAGCTGTTCGCGGACAAGTTCTTCGGGCACGAGCAGGGGGCCTTTACCGGCGCGCATCGCACCAGCCAGGGATGTTTCGAGCTTGCCGGGGACGGCACATTGTTTCTGGATGAGGTGGGCGAGATTCCGCCCGCCAACCAGGCGGACTTTCTGCGAGTGCTGGAAGAGCGCAAGTACCGGCGCATCGGCGGGCAGCGGGACATTCCGTTCCAGGCGCGCATCATTGCCGCATCCAACCGCGAATTGCCGGACATGGTGCGCGAGGGGCGCTTTCGGGCGGACCTGTTCTTTCGTCTGAACGTGATTCCCGTTTCGTTGCCGCCGCTGCGGGCGCGGCGCGAGGAAATCGTGCCCCTGGCCCGGCATTTTCTTGTCCATTACGCCGAGAAGTACCACCGGCACGGCATGCGCTTTCGGCCGGAGACCGAGGCGGGGCTGAGCGGCTACCCGTGGCCGGGCAACGTGCGCGAACTGAAGAATCTTGTGGAACGACTGGCCCTGCTGGCGCCGGATGGAGACATAGGGCCGGAACACCTGCCGCTGGAGTTGCGGTCGGCCGTGGCCCTGGGGGCGTCAGGCGGTGGGGGTGCCGGTGCGGGCGGTTACGCCGGGGGCGGCGCGTCCGGTGGCATGCCCGGAGGCGTCGGGGGCGGCAATGGTGCGGCCAACGGCGGCGGCAATGGGGGAATGTCGGGCGGCGGTCTGGCCATCCATGCCGTGCATCCGGTGGGCGCGGGCGAGGATCTTAGTCTGGATGTGGCCCGGCGCGAGGCCGAGGTGCGCGTGATCCTGAAGGCCATGCGCGCCAGCGGCGGCAACAAGGGCGAGGCTGCGCGCCTTTTGGGCGTCAGCCCGCGCACCCTGCGCTACAAGTTCAGCGAGTACGGGTTGCGGTTTTAAACAGGGCTCTGGAATGATGGTGCAAACGATGACCGCCCGGCATGCGCGACATGCCGGGCGGTGTCCGTTCCTGATGTGCGAGGCGAGACGGTTTGTGTCAGGGATGGGTGTGGCTCTCGTCTCGTCTCGCCAGTTCTTCCAGCATGGCCGCCTCGGTGTTCACCACGGCGGTCAGGGAATAATGCGCCTCGATATGTGCTACCCCCGCTGCTGAAAGGGCGGGCTTGTCCGCTTGGGCCAGCCGCCGCAGGACGGTGAGGAATCCTTCCTCGGTGGGGGCAGGGGCCAGCAGTCCGTTGACGCCGTCGGTAATCACTTCATTCACGCCGGGCACATCGGCGCCGACACACACGCAGCCGCAAGCCATTGCTTCCAGCAGCGCCTTGGGCATGCCCTCGAAGGTTGAAGGCAGGATGAATGCTTCCGCCCGGCGCAGTACTTCCGGAAGGCTGTCGTTGGGGATGGGGCCGTGGAACATCACGTCCGCATCGACACGGACCGCGAGTTCACGTAGCGGGGTTTCTTCGGGGCCGGCCCCGTAGACATCCAGCCCGTATCCGGTTTCGCGTAGGACAGGAATCAGTGACGCAAGGTTCTTCTGCGTGTGCAGCCTGCCCACGAAAACAAGGCGATTGGGAGATCGCGGGGCATCCCCGGGGTGGAACAGGCCGGTATCTACGTAGTTGGGCAGCAGCCTGATGTCCCTGGGAGCATACGCCCCGGATACGTAGTCCCGGTCACGGCGGGAAGAAACCGCCGCCATGTGGCCAAAACGGTAGACAATGCGTTCCACCATGCGCGCCAGGCGTGCGCGGGCCGCATGTTCGCCGTGGTCGTACGCCTCGAAAAGGGACAGGGTGAACCCGGTGCGCACCAGGACGGGTTTTTCATGCAACGCTCCGGCAAGCAGTGCCGTCCAGGCGCCGTCCATCTGGTTGGTCTTGATGACGCTGGCGGTCCGCAGGGATGCTGCATGCAGCAAAGGCGCAGCGAGCGAATAGGCGATCCCCCCGGCCTTGCAGGCTAGCAGTCGGGGCATGGCCACCACATGCACACCGGGGTGGAGCCGACCTGCGGCGTGTAACTGCCCGGCAAGGTCCGCATCGTCGGCGCCGTAGGTAAACCAGAGTACACGGCGCAGGTGGTCCCGGCGCAGGTGTTCCTCATAAATGCGCTTTTCGCGGTCGAACATGCCGCGTTGCAACCATTCCCGCAGCGAGACGCCGCGCGTGAAGAACAGGGCCAGGGTGTCGATCATTCGGGGGTACCGTCAGCCCGTTGGATGGGGGCGAACACGCCGTAAAATTCGCCGAAGCGGACGCGGGGGGTACCTGTCAGTGTCAGTCCTGCAGCCGCCAGTTCCGCCAGCAGTTCGTCTTCGGTGTATTCGGTGAAATGGGTGGGGTCCAGCCGCCATTCCACACCGCGTTCGCGCTTGTAGGGCGTCAGCCAGTCACGATCCACCATGGGCACGCGGAGCAGCAGCGTTGCTCCCCCTGCGAGCAGCGGTGCAATGGAACGCAGGAAGGGCACCCGGTCACGGATGTGTTCCAGCACGTTGGACAGCACCACATGGTCCACCTCGCGCCCGGCCATGTCCAGTGTCGTGGCGTCCGCGCAAAGGTATTCGATGTTCGAGGCATGTGGCGTGCGTTGTGCGGCGTGGATATTGGCGGGCACAATGTCCACGCCGAGCACCCGGCTGGCCTTGGCTGAGAGCGTACGGCTGAGATTGCCTGTGCCGCAGCCGATGTCCAGTACCGACGAGCCGGGGGATATGTGCTCAAGAAACCACTGATGGTAGTCTTGGATGCGGTGCTTGGGGTGGGTGCCGCCGCCTTCAAGCACCGCGAGGCGCGATGCCGCGATGTAGCAGGCATTGTGCAGGCGCAGCACGCCGTCGAGCAGGATGCCGCGCAGGCGCGGCATGGTGTTCAGGATGGTTGCGCAACGGCCCATCGTTACTCCTTCCTGGCGTGCGCGACCTCGCGCAGCACCGAATACGTGGTGTTTGCCATGATCCGGGCGTCGAAATTCCGCCGGGCATGTTCACGTGCAGCGTTTGCCAGGTTGCGGGTCAGCGTGGCGCCGTCGGCTAGGGCGCACAGGGCGTCCGCAGCCGCAGCAGCATTGCCAAGGGGGTACATCAGCCCGTTCTGGCCGTGCCTGACCACGTCCACGTTGCCACGCACCTCGCTGGCGATGACGGGAAGGCCGTGCGCCAGCGCCTCCATGACCGAAAGGGGCATGCCTTCCCAGCGCGAGCAGGAAAGATAGCACAGCGCGCCTTCAAAGTATTGAGCCGGGTTGCGGTGAAATCCTGTAAAGGTCACGCGATCCTGCAGCCCGTTTCGGGCCAGTGCGTCCTGCATGGGCACACGGTCTTCGCCTTCCCCGACAATGATGAATCGGTATTCGCCGTGCCTGTCCCTTCGGCGCAGTTCTTCCAGAAGATCGACGATGAAGCCGCTGTTCTTTGCCACGTCGAATCGCGAGATATGCACCACCGGGAACGGAGCCGTGGATGCGAGATGGACGGGGGAGGCGGGTATGACCACGCCATTGGGGATGGTAACGATGCGGTCGTGCGGGCAGAAATTTTCGGCAAGAACGCGCTGGCGTTCGCTGTCTGAAACGGTGATGCAGCGTGCGGTAATGCTGCCGAGCAGCCGTTCCAGCAGTGCATAGGCCAGTCGCGCGGCACGACCGTAATGGTCCAGGTGCAGTCCGTGGAAGGTATGCACGCAAGGCCTGCCCGAAAGCAGGCCCGCCAGCCGGGTATACAGCCCCGCGCCCTTGCCGTGTGAGTGCAGCACGTCGATATGGTGGGTGCGGATGTAGCGCACCATGTGCAGCACCGCCATCGGGGAAAACGCCCGATGTGGAATGGGGATGCATCTGGCGGCGCCCACGATGTCCGCGAAACGTCGGGCATAGGGCTCATCGTGGGGGGGGCAGGCTACGTGCGCTTGCACGCCGTCGGGCAGATGCCGCAGCAACTGGCACAGGTGCTCCGGGCCACCACCCCAGTCGGCGCGGGCCGTGCAGAACAGCACGGAGAATGGCCGAACGGCGGGGGTGTTTTCCTGACCGGCACAGGCCCCGGTGTCCGTATGGGGCCGCAGTGCTCCCAGACGCGGGGGAGGGAGGCTTTCTTTCGCCGCGCCGCCCCTGGCGCGCATAATTGCCTTGGCGGCATCCTTTAACAAGAAATACAGGGGGCGCAGGCCATGCCCTCGCCATGCCCTGTGGCGCAGCTTGGCCAGCAGCACGTTGCGGCGCTGCCGCCCGGCCTTGCGCCGTGCGGCCAGGCTGTCGGCCTCGCTGCGGACGCATGCGGGCGTGTCCAGCACATCGATGGTTCCCAGGGGGGCGAGGCGCAACCACAATTCATAATCTTGCGCGACGTCGTAACGTTCGTCGTAGCCGCCGCAGCGCCGCACCGCATCGCTGCGCATGAGCACCGAGGCGTGCATGAACGGGTTGTAACAGGCCAGGGCGGCGCGGAGGGCGGCATCGCCGGTGATGTCCATGTGAGGTGGCGCGGAACGGCGGGCCCCCGATGCGTCGGCCACCATGAACCGGGTGCCTAGAAGCACCAGTGACGGTTCGGCTTGCATTCTGGCGAGTTGCAGTTTCAGCTTGCCCGGCAGCCACAGGTCGTCTGCATCCTGTCGGGCCACGAATTCGCCGCGGGAGAGGGCAAACAGGCGGTTCAGCGTTCGGGTCAGCCCCAGGTTGGGCTGCCGGACCAGAATGACGCGGGGGTCCTGTGCCGCAAAAGATTCGAGTCGTTGAAAGGTATCGTCGTCCGAGCCGTCGTCGGCGATGAGCAGTTCCAGTTCGCTCATGTCTTGCGCAAGAACGGAGCGAATTGCAGCGTCCAGAGCGCGTCCGGCGTTGCGGACGGAAAGCAGCACGGATACCCGGGGCGTTGACGCGTGGGAAACCGGTGCGCCGGACGAGGTCTGGTGCATGTGAAAACTCCCATGCCCGTCACGGCAGGCACGGCAGGCCAGGCAGGCCCGGCGTAAGTGGTCGAATGCGCAATGCGATGGTGGATTCATGGAAGTGTGAGTATTGCCGTCAACACAGCATGCGCTGGGCGACTACAAGCAGGGCGTGTCCGGCAAGGTTGCCGAGAGAACCATTGAGCATCAGACGCACACCCCTGGCTACGATGCCTTGCGATGCGTAAAGATTGGAGAGCAGCTTGCTGCTGCCGCACTCATCCTTCAGACCTTTGAGGGCGTCGATGCCTCTGCGTTTGAGTATGTGGAACCCCTTATCCTGCAGGGTTCCAGAAACGGCTTCGCCGTTCAGGGCAAACTGGTAGAATCCGTCACGGCACGGATTGAACGATCCTGGCAGCACGGGGTATAGACCGCGCTTCGCCTTCATTCTACGCAGTGGAGACATCCAGGGAAAGGTGAGGAACAGGTATCCGCCCGGACGGATTATCCGGGCTGCTTCCGCTATGATGCCGCTGTAGCCGTCATGAAAATGTTCAATCACGCCGATTGACCAATATCCGTCGAAGGACGCGTTTGGGAAGGGCAGACGGAACACATTGCCGGCCGTCAGGCGCAATTGCGGGGCAACGGCATGCACGTCGCGCAGCGTGTCGACCGCAAAGTCCAATCCCACGGCGCGGTACCCCGCGTTGCCCAGAACAGCCACGGACATGGCCGGGCCGCATCCGCCCTCCAGAATGGTTGCTTTCGGTTTGAGGTAGCGCCGGGTGACGGTCTGGACCATGCGGTTTCTCGGCGCGGCATGCGTCATGGGCAGATCGGTCTTCTTCCAGTGTTCGTCCCAGAACGTGGATGTTGCCGTGCCACGGCAGTAGACGATTTGGCGCGATTCGGGGTCGTGGTATCGTTGCATGTCAGTCCTGGCATGGACAGGGTGGCGCTGTGGGCGGTAGCATTGTGCGGGGTTCCAGTTTTTTTCTCAAGTGCCTGATGGAGGGGCGAACGCCCCTGCTTGGCTTGGCGCTTCAATTGCTGTAGATGCGCTACGAACATTCGGTTGCGCGAACGGGGCAACCGAATGCCTGGCCCTCCAGCGGGAGTGGCCCCATTATTTTCCTCCGACATGCTATCCGGAGCATATATGCTGAACGGCAAGACGATTCTCATAACGGGTGGGACAGGCTCTTTTGGTCGAAAATGCACTGAAATGATTCTGCAGCGCTATACACCGCGTAAGCTGATCATATTCAGCCGCGACGAACTCAAGCAGTTCGAGATGGCTCAGACATTTTCTGATGCAGAATATCCGTGCATAAGATATTTTATAGGAGATGTCCGGGACAAGGAGCGTCTTCTGCGTGCGTTTCAAGGGGTGGACTACGTTATCCATGCTGCTGCAATGAAACAAGTTCCAGCTGCAGAATACAACCCAACAGAGTGCATTCGTACGAATATCAATGGTGCAGAGAATATCATTAACGCAGCGGCGGACCGCAATGTCAAAGCTGTTATTGCACTGAGTACAGATAAAGCTGCTAATCCCATCAATTTGTACGGAGCAACAAAATTGTGTTCCGACAAATTGTTCGTTTCAGCAAATGCATTTGTGTCGCAAAATGTTACCAGATTCAGCGTGGTGCGGTATGGAAATGTGTTGGGGAGCCGGGGCAGTGTGATTCCATTCTTTCTCAAGCAGCGCGCCACGGGCGAGTTGCCGATAACTGATGACCGTATGACCCGTTTCTGGATCACTCTGGAGCAGGGCGTGGAGTTCGTGCTGGACTGCCTTGCCCGCATGGTGGGTGGCGAAATATTCGTGCCCAAGATTCCCAGCATGAACATCATGGATCTTGCCAAGGCCATCGCCCCGGAATGCACGACGCGCATCGTCGGCATTCGCCCCGGCGAAAAGCTGCACGAGGTCATGGTGCCAGTTGACGACGCGCGGCGCACGTTGGAATTTCCGTCGTATTTCGTCATCCTGCCATCCTTTACCAACATTGATGCCCGGTATCGCGAGCTGGGCGGCGCTCCGGTGCCAGACGGTTTCGAATTCAGTTCCGGCACCAATTCAGAGTGGCTGTCGGTGGATCAGTTGCGCAGCATGATCGCCGACATCCTGAGCAAAGACCCCGCCGGGGTGTAAGTGCATGACGTATTCCCGGTTCATTCCCTACGGAAAACAGTCCATAGACGAGGATGACATTGCCGCCGTCGTGGACGTGTTGCGGTCGGATTGGCTGACCACCGGCCCGGTGGTCGAACGGTTCGAGGAGGCAATGTGCGATTTCGTGGGCGGAACCCACGGTGTTGCCGTTTCCAACGGGACGGCTGCGCTGCATACGGCAGTCCATGCGCTGGGTATCGGCCCCGGCGACGAGGTCATTGTGCCCCCCATGACCTTTGCCGCTACGTCCAACGCGGTGCTGTATGCCGGAGGCATGCCTGTATTCGCCGATGTGGACCCTGGCACCCTGTGCATCGACCCCGCCGAAGTGGAGCGTCGTATCACTCCGCGGACCCGAGCCATAATCGGTGTGGATTATGCGGGACACCCCTGCGACTGGGATGCGTTGCGCGATATCGCGCAACGCAAGGGGCTGGCCCTGGTGGCCGATGCCTGTCACGCACTAGGGGCGGAATATCGTACCCGCCGCGTGGGAACCTTGGCCGACCTTTCGGTGTTCAGTTTTCACCCAGTGAAGCATGTGACCACAGGTGAAGGCGGCATGATTGTCACGGATGATTCCGCCCTGGCCGCCCGTATGCGAATGTTTCGCAATCACGGCATCTCCAGCGATCACCGCCAGCGCGAGAAGCAGGGCGCGTGGTTCTATGAGATGGTCGAGCTCGGTTACAACTATCGCATCACCGACATCCAGTGTGCGCTGGGGGTCTCGCAACTGCGCCACCAGCCCGGCTGGCTGGCCCGGCGCGAGGTGATCGCCGCGCAGTATCGGGCGGCCTTTGCGGGCAGCGCCACGGTTCGACCGTTGACCCTGCGCGACGATGTACGCAACGCCTGGCACCTTTACGTGGTGCGGGTGGACGCCGCGATTCGTGACGAAGTGTTTGCCACCCTGCGGCAGCGCAACATTGGTGTGAACGTGCATTACGTGCCGGTGTACCTGCACCCCTACTATCGCGAACGCCTCGGATTCGGTCCGGGGTTGTGCCCGGTGGCAGAGGCCGCCTACGCCGAGGTGTTGAGCATTCCCATGTTCCCCCGACTGGCGGACGAAGACGTGCGCCGTGTGTCGGATGCGCTGCTGTCCGTAACGTCCGGAGTCCGTGCGTGAACTCCGCCGTACGGGTCGTCATTCGCGCCGACGCGACGGCGACCATCGGCGCAGGGCACGCCATGCGCTGTCTTGCCCTGGCCGGAGCCCTGCGGCGGCAGGGGGCCGAGGTGTTGCTGTACGGCGACGTTGGCGCGGCCATCGCCGCGCGATACGCCGAGGCTGGAACGACCGTGGTGGAACCCACTCCAGGTGAGCAGGCAGACCGGACGCTGGCCCGGAGCCGTCTGGCAGGGCTGTTGGCGTCTGGCGGCCCGGCAATGGCGTGGGCCGTGTTCGATGGCTACGGATTCGGCGCGGACGACCACGCGGCGGCACGTCGTGCCGGTGCCCGCGTGCTTGTCGTTGACGACTACGGCCACCTGCCTTGCTACGACGCGGATATCATCCTGAACCAGAACATTTCGGCCGATGCCGTGCAGTATGCAGCGTCACCCGACTGCGTCCTGTTGCGCGGACTGAAATACGTGTTGCTGCGGCAGGAATTCGAGGCGCGGGGCGGCCACCCTGCGGCGTGCGAGCGCGCGCGGGCCGCGCTGTCGCCGTCGGAGGTGCTCGTCAGCATGGGGGGCGCGGATCCGGGGAACGCAACGCTGGCCATTGTTCAGGCGCTGCCCGGTGAGCTTCTGCGACGCATCCGCCTGCACCTGCTGGTGGGGCCGCACAATCCGCATCGGGACAGCCTCTTGCACTGGGTGCAGGCATCCGGCGCGCAGGCGCTCATCCACTCCGCCGTGCGGGACATGCCTGCCCTGCTTGCGGGTATGGATATGGCGGTGACGGCTGCCGGTTCCACCTGCTGGGAGCTGATGTGCATGGGGTTGCCTTTTGTTACCGTGGTGCTTGCCGAGAATCAGCAGGCCATTGCGGAGCGTCTGGACGCGCAAGGCGTGGCCCGGAGCGGTGGGGCGCTTGAAGGGACGGCCCCCGAAGGTGCTGCCCGCGCCGCCGCCCTGCTGCGAGATCTGCTGGACGATCCCGCCAGCGCCAGGAGCCGCGCCGAGACGGCCACGCGGTTGGTGGACGGGCAGGGCGCACTGCGTGTGGCTGGCGTGATGTTGCTGGATGGTCATTTCCTGCGCCCCGTGGTGGCGAAGGATTGCGAGGCGCTGTGGCGGCTGGCCAATGACCCTTCGGCCCGAGCCGCGTCGTTCAACTCCGCCCCCATCGAATTCGCGGATCACTGCGCGTGGTTCGCACGCAGACTGGTCGATCTGGATTTGGTTTTGCTCTTGCTGGTAACTGCGGAAAACGAGCCCGTGGGATATGTGCGGTTCGAGCGGCGGGAACACGGATGGACTGTTTCCGTGGCGCTTGCGCCGGGCACGCGCGGCAAGGGGCTGGGATCACGCCTGATCGCTAGTGGCAGCGCCCTGTTTCGGCAGCAGTGGAACGAACCTGTCACGGCACTGGTGAAGGCCGACAATGCGGCTTCACTGGCGGCTTTCCGCCGGGCGGGCTACGTGGATGCTGGTGAATGGTCGCAGAATGGGCTGATCGCGCGCTCATTGCTTTTTGCGTGAGGACAGGAGATACCCGGAACACATCATGTGAACAATGTTTTGGGCAGACACGGGGCGGAAACGATGCGTATTGCGGACAGGGAAATCGGTCCGGGCAGGCCAGCGTACATCATAGCGGAAATGTCCGCGAACCACGGGCAGTCCTACGAACGGGCCGAGGCCATCATCCGGGCGGTCGCACAGGCTGGCGCCGACGCGGTGAAGTTGCAGACCTACACCGCAGACACGCTTACCATCCCCTGTGATGACGAGCCGTTCCGCATCAAGGGCACGCTGTGGGAAGGCCGAACCCTGCATGACCTGTATGGCGAGGCATACACCCCGTGGGAATGGCAGCCCAGGCTCGCCGCCGTGGCGCGCGAGTTGGGCGTGCAACTCTTTTCCACCCCGTTCGACGCCACTGCGGTGGATTTTCTGGAAAGCATGGATGTGCCCGCCCACAAGGTGGCGTCCTTCGAGATCGTCGATATTCCCTTGCTGCGCTGTATCGCGGCTACGGGCAAGCCGGTTGTCATGTCCACGGGAATGGCCAGCCTGGCCGAGATTGACGAGGCCGTGCGCACCCTGCGCGAAGGCGGCTGCACCCAGCTTGCGCTGCTGAAGTGTACCAGTGCCTACCCAGCGCCCCCGGACAGCATGCATTTGCGCACCATTCCGCATCTGGCGGAGGCCTTCGGCGTACCTGCAGGCCTGTCCGACCATACGCTGGGAACGGCGGTGCCGGTGGCTGCGGTGGCCCTTGGCGCGTGCATCATAGAAAAGCATTTCACGCTGTCTCGGGCCGAGGGCGGCCCGGACGCCGCCTTTTCGCTGGAGCCGGACGAATTCAGCGAGATGGTGCGCGCCGTGCGTATGGCGGAAGCCGCACTGGGACAGGTCAACTACGCGGTGTCGGACAAAGAACAGCAAAGCCGGGTATTCCGCAGGTCGTTGTTCGTGGTGCGGAACGTGAAACAGGGCGAAGCCTTCACGCCGGACAACGTGCGCTCCATCCGCCCCGCCCATGGTCTTCATCCTCGTCACTACGACGAGATACTCGGTCGCCGGGCCGCCAGGGACATCGCCTGCGGCACGCCGTTGTCATGGGATGCGATTATCTGAAGGCGCGGGCAACGTCCGTGACGAGCAACCAGCATGAATGTCGCCATCATTCCGGCGCGCGGCGGCAGCAAACGCATTCCGCGCAAGAATATACGCCCCTTTGCCGGGCTTCCCATGATCGCCCATTCCATAACGGCTGCCCTCGAAAGCAGTCTGTTCGGCATGGTGCTGGTTTCCACGGATGACGCGGAAATCGCCGCCGTGGCCCGTGAATATGGCGCGGAGGTTCCCTTCGTGCGGCCGCCGGAACTTGCGGACGATCACACCCCCACCGCGCCGGTCATCGTGCATGCGCTGGAGCAACTGGCCCAGAGGGGGAGCACGGTGGAAGCCGCCTGCTGCATCTATGCCACGGCCCCGTTCGTGCGTCCTGAGTACTTGCGCAGAGGCCATGACCTGTTGGTAAGTCGCAACGCCGCCACGGTGTTTTCTGTGGCAACCTTTCCGGCGCCGATATTCCGCGCGCTGCGGCTGCGCGATGACGGGCGTCTCGCCATGTTCTGGCCGGAACATGAATACACCCGCTCCAACGACCTGCCGGAAGCCTACCATGACGCCGGACAATTCTACTGGGTGGACGTGGCCCGTTTCATGGTTCACCCCAGACTGTTCGGAGACGATTCCCTGCCGGTGATCCTGCCTCGCCATCTGGTGCAGGACATCGACACGATGGAAGACTGGGAGACGGCGGAGCACATGTTCCGCAGCCTCGGCGCGTAGCGAGAGGCCCCCTTCCATCTCCTCCAAGCCCGACGAGGAAGCAAATGAGCACGACGATACGTTACTGCACCCGTTGCGTGATGCCGGAAACCAAGCCCGATCTTTACTTTGACGAAGAGGGCGTCTGCTGTGCCTGCCGCTACTTCGAGCAGCGCGAGGCGGTGGACTGGACGGCGCGCAGGAAGGAACTGGAAGCTATCCTGGACAGGTTCCGCAGCCGCGATGGCTCGAACTACGACTGCATCATTCCGTGCAGCGGCGGCAAGGACAGCACCTACCAGGCCCTGCGCATGCTGCAACTGGGCATGAACCCGCTGTGCGTCACGGCCACCACCGACCGCCTCTCGCCCATCGGGCGTCGCAACATCGAGAATCTCAAGCGCCTCGGCGTGGACTACATCGAGGTGTCCACCAACCCCGTGGTGCGCCGCAGGCTGAATAAACTGTGCCTGGAGCAGGTGGGCGACATCTCGTGGCCGGAGCACCTGACGATCTTCACCATTCCCGTGCGCATCGCCGTGCAGATGAACGTGCCGCTGATCATCTGGGGTGAGAATTCGCAGAACGAGAACGGCGGCCCCGCCGCGCGGGCCGACAACCCCGTGCTGGACCGCCGCTGGCTGGAAGAATTCGGTGGGCTGCTCGGTCTGCGGGTTTCCGATCTGGTCGGGCAGGTGGGCATTGAACCCAAGCATCTCATCCAGTATACTTATCCGCCCGACGAAGAACTGCGGTGCGTTGGCGTGACCGGATTGTTCCTTGGCTATTACATGCCGTGGGATGGGCTTTCCAACGCGCTGGTGGCACAGGCGAACGGGTTCGAGACCTGGCCGACCGTGGTCGAGGGGTCCATCGTGAATTACGAGAACCTCGACAACGAGCAGATGCGCATCCATGACTATTTCAAGTTCCTCAAATACGGGTACAGCCGCGCCACGGACTGGGCATGCTGGCATATCCGGCGCGGCCGTCTGACCCGTGAGGACGGCATGGCGCTGGTCCGCAAGCATGACGGCAAGTTTCCGTGGACATATCTTGGCGTGCCGCTGGAGACCATCCTGTCCGAGATCGATATGACCCTGGAAGAGTTCCAGACGGTCTGCGACAGGTTCACCAATCGCAAGATTTTTGTCGCGGACCGGCGCGGCAATCTGGTGCGCGACCGCGAGGGCAACCTCGCGAAGCTCAATTACGACAACGCAGGATAGCCCGCAGATGAAGAAGGTCGCCATCGTCGATTACGACATGGGCAACATTGATTCGGTGTGTCGTGCCGTGCGCGAATGCCGTTGCCAGCCTGTGCTGACGGATCGGCCGGAAGACTTCGCCGCGGCAGACTCCATCATCCTGCCGGGGGTCGGCGCCTTCGGCGACGGCATGGCCAACCTGCGCCGCAAGGGCTTGGTGGACGTGCTGGGTGAGCAGGTGCTGGGTGTGGGCATTCCGACCCTTGGCATCTGTCTCGGCATGCAGCTTCTGGCCGATCTTGGCACCGAGAACGGCGAAAGCGTCGGCCTGGGGTGGGTGCCTGGCAGGGTGGTGCGCTTCAACCCGGCGAGCCGGGCGGAACGGGTGCCTCACGTGGGATGGAACGAGGTACACCAAGCTGGCGACTGCCCCCTTTTTGACGGGATAGAGACGGGCAAGGATTTCTATTTCGTACACAGCTTTCATTTCGAGGCGGAAGAAACCTGCGTGCGGGGGCGTACCCCCTATTGCGGGGGGTTCGTTTCCGTGGTGCAGCGCGACAACGTGTTCGGCGCGCAGTTTCATCCGGAAAAAAGCCAGCAAGTCGGCGCGAAATTTCTGGAAAACTTTCTTGCGCTGTAGGTCGGCATGCTCAAACTGCGCGTAATTCCCACGTTGCTGTACCGCGATTACGGCCTGATCAAGGGCGTTGCCTTCGACAGTTGGCGGCACATTGGCTCGCTGATGCAGGCGGTGCGCGTGTACAACATGCGTGATGTGGATGAACTGGTCTTTCTGGACATAACCGCCACGCGCGAAGGCCGTAGCCCGGATTTCGAACTGGTGGACGAGTTCGCCGACGAATGCCGCATGCCCCTGACCGTGGGCGGCGGGGTGCGCACGGTGGACGACGTGGCGCGCTTGCTGGCGGTGGGTGCGGACAAGGTGGCCCTGAACACGGCATTGGTCGAGCGCGAGGAAGTCATTGGCGAGATTGCCCGTCGGTTCGGTGCGCAGTGCTTGGTGGCATCCATAGACTTTCGCCGCCACGTCGATGGCCGGTACGAGGTGTTCACCCGCTCCGGCACGCAGGGCACGGGCCTGGACCCCGTGGCGCTGGCCCGCCGTGTGGAGGCTCTTGGCGCGGGCGAAATACTGCTGACGTCGGTGGATCTGGACGGCACCATGCAGGGCTACGATGTCGAATGCGTGCGCCGCGTGAGCGAGGCCGTGGGTATACCGGTCATTGCTTCCGGCGGAGCCGGGGCGTACGAGCACATGGCGCGGGCCGTCACTGAGGGTGGGGCTTCGGCCATCGCCGCCGCAAGCATCTTTCAGTTTACCGAGCAAACCCCAAAGGAAGCCAAGCGGTTCCTTGGGGAACGGGGCATCCCCGTGCGCCTGTGAGCGGTACAGGAGAAAAGTCGATGCACAATGACAAGAAGATCGTCGCTACCGTGGAATGCCGGATGACCTCATCCCGGCTGCCCGGCAAGGTGATGATGACCTCATGCGGCAAGCCGATGCTGGAGCACCTTGTGGAGCGTTTGCGCAGGGTCGAGCGGATAGATCAGATTGTTTTCGCGACCACGGAACGCGCTACGGATGACTGCATCGAGGCGTTGGCTGAACGGCTGGGCGTGGGATGTTTCCGGGGTTCCGAGGACGATGTGCTTTCCCGCGTGCTGGGCGCCGCGGAAAAGTACGATGGTGAACTGATCGTGGAGATAACGGGCGATTGCCCGCTGATTGATCCCGGCATCGTGGCGCAGACTATCGACCTGTACATGCTGAACCAGTGCGATTACGCCGCCAACTGCCTTGTGCCTTCCTATCCCGTGGGCATGGATGCGCAGGTCTTTTCCACCGCCTTGCTGCGGCTTGCGGACCGCGAGGGACACCTGCCCGATGATCGCGAGCACGTGAGCTGGTTTTTTGTCCGCAACCCCGACCGGTTCCGCCTGCTCATGCTGCCTGCGCCGCCGGAACTGCGCTGGCCGGAACTGCGTCTGACGCTTGATGAAATGGCGGATTTCGAGTTGATCAACGCCCTGTTTGAACGCCTGTATCCGTTGAATCCGGGCTTCTCTTGCGCGGAGATGCTCGCTTGCCTGCGTCGGGACAACGCGCTGCAACGGCTCAACGAACATGTGGTGCAACGCCATCCCACCCAGTATGCCTAGCCCGTATACCTGCGTTATCGCGGGTCTGGGCTGGATAGGGCTGACGCTCGATGCATCCAGGCCACCGGCGGAAATCTACACCCATGCGCGGGCCTGCATGGCGCATGAAGGATTCAGGCTGGTTGGCGGGGTGGACGCATCCGCTCGCAAGAGGGATCTATTCCGGGAAATTACAGGGGTGCCAGCCGCAGCAAGGCTTGGTGACCTGCCGCTGTCACCAGGAGATGTCGATGTCTGTGTTGTTGCCACTCCCACATCGGTGCGGCAGTCGGTGGTGGAAGAGGGCCTTTTGCTGAAGCCGCGGCTCTTGCTGTTGGAGAAGCCACTGGCCGCAACCCGGGCAGAGGCGGAGCGCATAGTGGCCCTTTGCCGGATGCATGAAGTGCCGCTTGCCATCAATTATTTCAGAAGGTTTGATCCTGTTCTCGCCGGGTTGCGTGAACTGTTTGCCGACGGCAGGCATGGGCGTTTCGTCGGGGCTGTATGCAGCTATTCCGGGGGGGTGCTGAACATTGCTTCGCACTACGTGGACATGTTCCTGTACTGGATGGGCAAGCCGTCCGGCGTTCGCCTGCTGCACGATGCAGGCAGCGTTGGTGGAGACCTGCGTCTTGGCTTTGCCCTTGAATACGATGAGCGCAGGGTGACTTTCGTTCCGATCAATGGGGATTCGGATGTCGGCGAGATAGACGTCTTTTTCGAGCGGGGCAGGTTTCGGCTGGAATATTTCTGTGAAAACCTGGTCGCCTATGAAGCGATGCCGGACCCCTACTTTGCCGGACACAAGCGCTTGCTGCCGGTAGCTGCTCCGATGCAGCCCGATTTGTTGCGGTACCAGTACCACGTTTACGATGCGATCTGGCGTGACCTTGAGTGCTCCGCAGGCATTCCCTCCACGGGAGAAACGGCGCTGGAAACGTTGGCATGCTGCATGGCGGTGATTGATGAAGCGCAACGTGCTTCTCGTTTCGCATGACGCCGGAGGGGCGGAAATCCTGTCGGCGTGGTACGCCCGTCACGCCTCGGAGTGGCGCATACGGCTTTGCGTCGACGGTCCGGCGGAGCGGATATTCAGGCGCGACCACGGCGACGTGGAAACGGTGGCACTCTACAATCCAGGGTTGTTGTCGGGTGTGGACTGGGTGCTTGCGGGTACCAGTCTGGAATCCGGACTGGAGCGTACCGTGGTGGCCAGAGCCAAAGGTGCCGGTGTGCGTACCGTGGCCTTTCTTGACCACTGGGACCTGTACGCCGAACGCTTTGGAGAACCGCATGACTGGCGGGAGCGCCTTCCGGACAGGCTGTGGGTGGGCGATGCCTACGCATTTGATCTGGCACTTTCCGTTGGCTTTCCGCGCGAGCGCGTGGAAATCGTGCCGAATCCCTATTTCGAGAAAGTCGTCGCTGCGGGGCGGGCGGACGGGCGCGTGCCGACTGCGCGAAGCGTACTGTACATGTGCGAGCCATTCAGCAGAAAGCTGAAGGCGGTGCATGGGGCAAGGGCGGATGCATATGACTTCGAGGAACGCAATCTGGAAGAGTTCCTGCGCGCGGCGAACAAGGCGGCGACACGCCCTGAAAGGATAACTGTACGGCTGCATCCTTCTGAAACGGAAGACAAGTACGAGGACGCCTTGCGCAGGGCGGCAGGAAATTTACAGGTAACGGTATCTTCGCAGCAACCGCTGTTCGATGACATCCTGTCTCATCAGGTTGTGGTGGGTGTCGAGAGCATGGCTCTGGTCATCGCCGCGTTGCTGGAACGGCGCGTATACAGCTGTATCACGGGCAAGCAGTGGGCGATTTCGTTACCGCACAGAGAGATTCGGCGGGCTGGAGAATTCAGCCGCATTTTCGAAGAACTGGGCTAGGAGGCATCTGTGGCAGAGTTGGCAATCCATGGCGGTCCCCCTGTAAGGACGAGGCCTTTTCCTGCATACCGGGTGATTGGCGATGAAGAATCGCAGGCCGTTGCCGAAGTTCTCCAAAGCGGAGTCCTGTCGCGCTATCTTGGGTGCTGGCACGAGGACTTCTATGGCGGGCCGGAAGTCCAGGCATTCGAACGGGAATGGGCAGAATATTTTGGCGTCAAGCATGCCATTGCGGTGAACTCCTGCACCTCGGGGTTGTACTGCGCAGTTGGGGCGGTGGGTACCGAGCCGGGTGAAGAGATCATAGTTTCTCCCTACACCATGGCGGCATCTGCAACAGCGCCTCTTGTGTACAACGCTGTTCCCGTATTCGCGGACATAGAAGAAGACTGCTTCTGTCTGGATCCTCGTTCCATCGAGGCGCGCATCACGCCAAGAACACGTGCCATTATCGTCGTGGACATCTTCGGCCTTCCGTATGATGCCGATGCCATCAACGCCATAGCGAAGAAGCATGGCCTCTATGTGATCGAGGACAACGCGCAGGCCCCCGGTGCCCTGCACAAGGGCAGGTTTGCAGGTACGCTCGGCGACATCGGTGTTTTTTCACTGAACTATCACAAGCATATCCATTGCGGAGAAGGCGGAGTGATGGTGACGGACAACGATGATCTCGCCGAGAAGCTGCGGCTTATCCGCAACCATGCGGAAGCAGTTGTGGGCGACAGCGGTGCCACGAACCTGGTCAACATGATCGGTTTCAACTATCGCATGACGGAAGTGCATGCGGCCATCGCCAGAGTCCAGTTGCGCAAACTGGGCGGGTTGCTGCAGGAACGTCAGCGCAATTGCGAGTATCTTGCTGCGGAACTTGCCAAGCTGCCGGCCATCCTTCCCCCGAAGGTGCGCGAAGGATGCACCCATGCCTACTACGTCCACCCGTTCAGATTCCTGGCCGACGTGGCAGGCGTTTCGAGGGACAGATTCATTGAAGCCGTATGCGCCGAACTGCCTCCGACGGAATTGCGCGAAAAGGAAGGCGTGCTGGTCAGTTGCGGATACGTCAAGCCGCTGTACCTTGCGCCGATGTTCCAGAAGAAGATTGCCTATGGTTCCCGTGGCTGTCCCTTTGTGAAACCGTGGTATGACGGTGAGGTGGACTATGCCAAGGGACTTTGCCCCGTGACCGAGCGTATGCACGACCACGAGTTTTTCGAGCATGAACTGATGCGACCGCCCATGTCCCGCGAGGATCTTGATGATGTGATCGCGGCGTTTGTGAAGGTGTGGGAAAATCGCGACGCGTTGCGTTGAGCGTGGGTTGGATGGTCGAAGCATTCGATTTGGAGCGCCTGATGAGCTTCGGAAAGTTTGGAACAGTGCAGGAAATGCTGGCGGAGGCCGTTCGCAGGAACGCGGAATCCGTTGCGCTGACTGTCGCAGAGACGGGATGGGATGTCTCGTACGCAGAGATGCAGGAACTCTGGATGCAGTCTGCGGGGCTGCTGCGTGCGCAAGGCGTCAACCCCGGCGATCGCGTGGTCCTGTCGCTGGAGAATGGGATTGAGTACATCCTCGCATGGGGGGGAATCCTTTTTGCGGGGGGGGTGCCTGTCCTGATCAACCCCAGCGCCGCTTCCGACCAGCTGGCCGAACTGGCCGCAGCATCATCCGCGCGCGTGGCCGTGGCCGTTAAAGGCATCCACGGTGTGGTGGTTCTTGAGCAGAAGCACTTCTCGCCGGAGGCTCTTGCCAATCTTCCGGCCATCGGCAGTCCGGATGACGTCGTGGAACTGCGCGACGAACTGGCCTACATCATCTTCACTTCCGGTACATCGGGAAAGATGAAGGGCACCAGGGTCACGCATGGCAACGTGCTGTCGGAGCTCGCAGGGCTGAGACAGGCATACAGGCTTTCTCGTGAAGACGTGCATTTGTGCGTGCTGCCCCTGTTTCACGCCTCTGCCCTGTTTCGCAATTTCCTGATGCCGTTTTCGCTGGGTTCAAGGGTGGTTCTCGAGCGGGAGTTCGACGCGCAGCGATTCTGGGATTGCATCACGAAGTACGGCGTGGCGTTCGTTCAGGTGGTTCCCACCATCATTTCCCTTTTGCTGCGCAGCCCTCTGGGGCCGGTTCGCGGCGCATGCCCCACCCTGCGCTATGTGGGGTCGGCCTCTGCGCCGTGCCCCGACGGTCTTGGGGACAAGTTTGAAGCGCGCTTCGGCGTTCCGGTGTTTCAGGGCTACGGGCTTACCGAAACCACCTGCGGCGTTGCGATGATGCCGCCCGAGGCGGAGGGGAAGCGACGTGGCAGCGTCGGGCTGCCGATCCCCGGTGCGCACATAGTGGCGGTGGACGATCAGGGTGCGGCGCTGCCTCCTGGCGTGGAAGGGGAGATTGTCGTCTCCGGGCCGATGGTGTCGCCGGGATACATTGAGGGCACAGGGCCGACCCGCAGCAGGCTGGGGGGGGGGCAGATATACACGGATGATCTGGGGTTTGTGGATGGCGACGGCTACGTGTACATCACGGGGCGCAAGACGGACCTGATTTACCGTGGCGGGTTCAAGATATCCCCCAAAGAGGTGGAAGAGGCTCTTGCCCTGCACGAATCTGTCGAATTCGCCGTGGTGTTTGGCGTGCCACACGATGTGCTGGGAGAAGACCTGATCGCGTACGTGTCGCCACGGCATGGGGCGGAATTTTCCGAGCGGGCGGTGCGCGCGTTCCTGCGGAGCAACCTGATCCGTTACAAGGTGCCGACAAGAATACTTGCTGCGCCGGAGTTGTTTGCCGACCAGAAGTTCAAGACGCGCCGCGAGTTTTTCCGCACCCACTACCTGGAGGCGAAAGGGCGCTCCGGAGACGTGGGGTGTGTCGCCAAGCCTGTGAAGTTGCGATCTTTCCTTTCGGGAGACAGAATATATCTGCGCCCGATGCAGGATGACGACTCCAGAAGCAAGGTGTATCTGGACAACATAATGACCGCCGAGTTCCAACGTTACACGTTGGCTGGTCGTTTTCCGCAGAGTGAGCGTTCCATCGGCGAGTACTGGAGTTCGCACAAGATTCCTGACTCAATGGTGATGGCCATCTGCAAGATGGAGACAGACGAGCATGTCGGCAATTTCACCTTGCGTATAGATTGGGTGAGCCGCCATGCCGAGTTCGGCAGGATGATCTTCAAGGAGTTCCAGCATGAAGATTATTCCACGGAAGCAATGCGCCTCGTGATGCGTTATGTTTTCGAAGACTTGCGGCTCAATAGGATGTGGGGTGGTGGTGGCAATCCCAGTTCTATTCCCAGTCTGTTGCGTCTTGGCTTCACGCATGAAGGCAGAATGCGCCAGCACGGGTTTCTTGGCGGCAAATGGCGCGACCTCTTCATAATGGGACTTCTCGCGGACGAGTATTTTGCCATCAAGGAAGGCCGCAGATTGCCGCAGAGTTCCGGTGCGCTCTATTCGGAAGGAATATTCAGTCGCGTGGCCAGTGTGGTGGCCGATGTCTTCGACCTTGACGAGGCGCAGGTGCTCCCCTCCACGGGGCCTGCCGCAGTGGAGGGGTGGGACTCGCTCGGTATGATCCTGCTCTGGTCGCAGTTGGAGGAAGTCTTTGGCGTCCATGTCGATGCGGATGACATGATCGGTGTAACGTGCGTCGGTGATATCGCGATCGTTATGGAGGGTGTTGTCCATGGCTAGAAGCCAGGTTCTCGGTCTTGTGGCGAGCAACAGAAGCAGGCTGACGATTGATGACGAAAAGCGTCTGCTTGAACGGGTTGTCAGTGCCTACAACGAGGAAGACTTTCATATCTATGATCCGAGCGCAGACGTTCTTTCGCGGGCCATGGAGCTGATGTCCCAGCTCACCGCAGGACTGGACGCCTCTTCGCTCACGAATTCGGAAATGGCGTTGGTAGTGTCTCTTGTCTCGGCGAAGTCCGAGGCCACCGACGTCGAGCTGTTGTCGTTGGTCAACGTGCTCAAGAATCCCAGGGAAGGGGCCCGCCGCCTCAAGGCCGCCCTTGAGAATTGCGAGAGTGTCATTTCTGCGTCCCCCGTCTATTTTGGAGACAGAAGTTCCGTGCTGCACGGAGTGTTGGACATGGTCTATCACGACACCGAGTTGCAGGAATTGCTGTGCGAAAAGGTCTTTTGCGGCATCAGTGTTGGAGCCAAGCGGAATGGCGGGCAGGAAACAATGCTGATCTACCAGCTGCTCGACTTTCTGGAATTTGGCGTGTGGGGCGTGGGCAACGATGCCCTGACCACGTCACAGTATGGCGGTACCTGCATGGCGGGTGACATAGGGACCATCTTGCACGACTCATATGGAGTGGTCACCTCGCAGGGCACGGGGCGCAGGGCGGCCTTCATGTCCCGATTGGCCAGGCGCTCGCACGAATTCCGCCTGGTGGGCAAGCCGAAGGTGGGCTTTTTGCTCCTGCAAGACGCGGAAGGTCGTGGAGAGCAATTACTGCAGCAATTGCTGAGTCGGTATGCCGACGGGGTTGATCCCGTTGTTTTTTCGATAGGTGAGTCTCACGTGGCACCGTGCAAGGGGTGCAAACTCTGTCCTGCGTCCGTTGGGCCCGACAGCGAATACCGTTGTGCGGTTCGTGACGAGGACGATTTTTTCGTGAACAGACACCCGGACATCATCGGTCTGGACGCGCTGGTTCCGGTGTTCTATTCGCCGCGTGACAAGCGGGGGTTGCGCTCCACCTATCAGCAGTTCGTGGAGAGAACCCGGTATCTCAGGCGTAGCGACTATATTCTGGCCAACGTTCCCGTGGCAGCAATGGTCTTTGAAGAACCGGATGCGGGGCAGAATCTGCATATTCGCGTAATAACATCACTTATTCGCCATCAGACGGTGGTTTTGCGGCCCATGGTCGTGCCGGTGTTGCAGGGAAAGACTGTCTATCCGGACATGCTGGATGAAAAGTTCGGGACATTCCTTGACTGCGTGACGAAGATAACAGCAGGAAGGTATGCATCTGCCGTAGAAGAAAAGAACGTGTCGCTCTATAACGCGGTTGGCTATACGCTGAATTACGCACGCGACAAGCAGGGCGATGTTGTGGAGTGCAGAAGGCAGAATGTTGCCGCGCGGAGTGGACGCATGCTGGATGCTCTGCGTGATCGGATTGTAAAGGTTGGATAGGCGGACTGCCTCAAGGGGTGCTGTTTCGAATGTGTGGTCTGTTGTCTTCCGGATTTAATGAGCTCAGAAAGAACAGATATGTCGGGTTTCGTGACGCCGCGCGACGGTGGAAAGCCAATGCGGAAGTCGCGTATGATATTTTTGGCCTTGAAGGTGCATTGCGGTTCAAGACATCGGACACGGTGTTCATTCTGGGGTCAGGGCCTTCCCTCGGACGGATTCAGGGTCCGATCGCCGAAGAAGTCAGCAGGTGCGATTCGATATCCTTGAATTTTTCCATGATGTACCCGCATACGAAGCCCGCTTATCTGCTGCTTTCGTACGAGCGGGAAGGAATCGCGCGGGATGTGTTGTGCCGTGAACTTGCTGCGCACAGGGCACGTCTGGCGGATTCCGTTTTTCTGTTGAGTCGCAAGATGTTGTGGCGTCTCGGCCACCCCCGCGTGCTGCCGGAATTCTTTCCGGAGAACCCGCATTGCTGGCTGTACGACATTCCGCCCGCGATTTCCTTTTCGACTACGCGGGATTTCAGGGACGAAGATTTTGACAAGACCCTCGTGTACAGGGGGTCAATGACGGTGGCTCTGCATGTTGCCGTAACCCTCGGCTACAAGAATATCGTCCTTGTGGGTGTTGACCCCAACACGTCGGAGCATTTCTTCGATTCGTATCCTTCAATGACTGATTATGTGGAATTTCAAAAGTCCAGGCCGCATATAAAGCGTGTAATGACAGAAAACATGTATCCGAAGACGGGCAAGATACATACCATTGATGTGTATTTGTATGCGTTGCGGGAATACCTTGCGCGCAAGAAGGGTGTTCAGCTGCACGTGGCCTTTGAGGACAGCGTGTTGTGTCCGGGGTTGCCCGCGTATTTTTCGGCCGTTTGAAACGTGGACGTTGCGTCAGTGCGACCCTGACGGAAGGCCGACGTGGTGGCATCTCGAAAGGCAAGAGCCGCAAGCGAGTTAGCGCCGAGGGTGCGGAACTGTTGCGGCACGTGGTGCCCGCCTGCGAAACACAGCACCAAGGGAGATTCGCGCAGATGCCTGAAATGAACATAGCGGGCAGAATGGTGGGCGACGGTCACGTGCCGCTGGTGATACCGGAGATCGGCATCAACCATGGCGGTTCGCTGGCCGTGGCAAGGGAAATGGTAGACGCGGCCTTCGAGGCCGGGGCCGAGATCGTCAAGCACCAGACGCACATCGTCGGGGATGAGATGGCGGGCGTCGCCCGCAAGATAATCCCCGGCAACGCCGACATCTCCATTTACGAGATCATGGAGGAGTGCTGCCTTTCTCCTGCCGAGGAAGAGGAACTGAAGCGCTACGTGGAATCGCGGGGGATGATCTACCTCAGCACTCCGTTTTCGCGCGCGGCAGCCAACTTCCTGCAGGACATCGGCGTGGCGGCGTTCAAGATCGGTTCGGGAGAGTGCAACAACTACCCGCTGGTGGAGCACATTGCCCGCTTCGGCAAGCCGGTCATTCTCAGCACCGGCATGAACACCATCGATTCGGTGCGCCCCTCGGTGGAAATCCTGCGTCGGTACAAGGTGCCTTACGCCCTGCTGCACTGCACCAACGTCTACCCCACGCCGCACCGTCTGGTGCGTCTGGGGGCCATGACGGAACTGGCGCAGGCCTTTCCCGATGCCGTGTACGGCCTGTCCGACCATACCACCAGCAACAATGCCTGCATCGGGTCCGTGGCGCTTGGTGCATCCATTCTCGAACGGCACTTCACCGACACACGTGACCGCCAGGGGCCGGATATCCTCTGCTCCATGGACAAGGCCGATCTTGCCGCGCTGGTGACCGCCGCGCGCGAGGTGTTCCTGTGCGGTGGCAGCGGCAAGGGCCCGGTGCCCGAGGAAAAGCCCACCATCGATTTCGCCTACGCGTCGGTGGTCACCACGCAGCGCATCCGCAAGGGTGAGCCGTTCACCCAGGACAACCTGTGGGTGAAGCGTCCGGGCACGGGCGAACTGCTGGCCGTGGACTATCCGAGCGTGCTTGGCCGCAAGGCGGCTGGCGACGTGGAGCCCGATACGCTGCTGCGCCGCGCGGACGTCGAATGGTAGCGCACCGCGTGGTTCCGCTGCGGGCTTCGTGCCCGTGGAGCGGCCAGAGTCCGGAATGACATGGTAGACACCTTCAGGAACATATTCGGCCTGCTCACACCACGGCTGCGCCGTCGCTTTTTCGGCGTCTTTGCGCTGATGGGGCTGCTGATGGGCATGGAACTGCTGTGCGCGGCGCTGATTTCGCTGTTCGCCGTGGCCATGACCACGCCAGAGGCTGAACTGCCCTCGCTGGGCGGCGGGGTGCTGATGCGCTACGCACCCTGGCTGGTTCATGCGGGCATGGCCGGGGTCATCGGCTGGGTGGGCGCGGCCGCCGCACTGGGCATCGTGCTCAAGAACGCCGTGAGTGCGCTGTTCACCTACCTTGCGCGCCATCAGGCAGCCTCGGTGGGTGAGCATCTGGGCCAGGTGCTGTTCAGCAGTTTGCTGTTTGCCCCCTATCCCTGGCATTTGCGGCAGAATTCCGCGCAGTTGGCCCTTGCGGTGCAGGGGCGCGAGTACGCCCTCATGCTTCTTGACGGCGTGCAGCAGGTCTGCGTCGGGGTAATGCTCAGTGCCTCGGTATGCGCGGCGCTGGTGGTCATGGACCCGGTGGCTGCGGGCCTGGTGCTGGGGGGCTTTGGCCTGCTGGGCGTGCTAATGTTTCTCGGCGTGAAGCGGGCCATCGACAGGCACGCCGCCTCGCTGCACGGGGTGGAAGTGTCCATCTCCAAGTGTGTGCTCATGTCGTTGCAGGGCATCAAGGAACTGAAGCTGTATTGCGCGGAACCCGCCTTTCTCAAGCGATACCGAGACGAATTGCTGCGTACACCTGCCATCAACGCGTCGCTGGCCACCTGGGTGGCCTTGCCCTCGCAATTGCTGGAGGTGCTGGCCATCGGCGGTCTGGTGGCCTTCGTCTGGGCCATGTATGCGCTGCTTGGCCGGAGCACGGCGCAGGTGGTGGGCATCGCAGGGTTCCTTTCCGTGGCCTGCTGGCGCGTGCTGCCGACCCTTAACCGGGTGTTCGGCAGCATGACCGGCATCCGCAGAAGCATCCCCCGGCTGGAGATGTATCTGACCTGCCTGCGCGAAGCACGGGCGGGGGGGGCTGGCAGCGGGCACGGTGTGACGGAAGGCGTGCTTGCCCCCTTTGCCAGCGAACTGATGCTTGATGGCGTGACCTATGCCTACGAAGGCACAGAGGCCCCGGCCTTGCGCGGAATCACGCTGCGCATCCCGCGCGGAACAGCCGTTGGCGTGGTGGGCGTGTCCGGCGCGGGCAAGAGTACCCTGGTGGATTTGCTCACGGGCCTGCTGGCCCCTGATGCCGGTTGTGTGGCGGTGGATGGCGCGGCGCTGTCCACTCCGGAATTGCGTCGTGCGTGGATGCACCGCGTCGGATACGTGGCCCAGACGCCCTACCTGCTGGATGCCACCCTGGCCGAGAACGTGGCCTTCGGTGTGGAGCGGGGGCGCATCGACCGTGCCCGCGTACTGGAATGCTGCCGTCAGGCGGCCATGGGCGATTTTCTGGATGGTCTGCCGCAAGGCCTTGATACGGAACTCGGCGAGCGGGGCGTGCTGCTGTCCGGCGGGCAGCGGCAGCGTGTGGCCATTGCGCGTGCGTTGTACCTGCGTCCCGAAGTGCTCATCCTGGACGAGGCCACCAGCGCCCTGGACACCCGGAATGAAGAAATGATCCTGCGTACCGCGCGCGAACTGCGCAGCAGCCTGACGCAGATTGTGGTGGCGCACCGGCTGTCTACTGTTGAGGACTGCGATATCGTGGTCTGGCTGGACCGGGGGCGCATCCGCATGCAGGGTCCCGCGCCGGACGTGGTGGCTGCGTACCGCGCCTACCTCGGCGAGGAAGGCCGCGAAGAACCCGCCGCAAAGGTTGACGAATGACCGAAACACGCCAGGCGCCCGGCACCGGCGCGCCGTATGACATACTGCTGGTCTACAGTTTTTCCCGGGTGCATGCCCACTATCTGAACATCGTCAGGGCGCTTTCGGGCGGACTGCGGGTGGGGGTGTACCTGTCGCCCGCCGAACGACGCTCCGAACGCGGGCACCGGCTGGCCAAACTGGCGGAAACCGAACGGACGTTCATCGACACGCTGGCCGAGGCCGGTGCCGAACTGGTGGACGGCCCCTGCGAAACCCGGCTGCTGGTCTTTCCCAACAACGGGCTGTCGGAAGAGTACGTGCGCGAGGTGGCTGCCGCCGTGCGCCACCACCGGGTTGTGGGGTTCGAGTGCTTCGGGTACGGCCCCCAGTTGCTGGACGTCCTCCGGGACGTGGGGGTGCGTCGTTTTTTCGTGTTCGACCGCGAGATATTCGGGCACAAACTGGACACCCCGGAAAAACGGCAACTGGCCGCTTCCGTCGATGTGGTGGAAATGGGCAGCCCGTGCCTGCGCCATCCTGCCTTCGACCTTCCGTCCGTGGACTACGTGGTGGCCCTGCCCACCCAGTTGTTGCTGGGCGGCTGGCGCAACCGCCGCCGTTTCCTGCGCAACATGGAACGCCTTCTCGGACAGATACCCCCGACGGATTCCGTGGTGCTCAAGTTTCATAACGTGCGTGACGGCGGCAACCGCTATTTCCGCGAACGCATGGGCCGCATGGAGGGGCTGATGTCCGCCGTGTCCGGCGCAGCATGGGCCGTGGCGGGCTTGCTGGATGTCCTGCCCGGAGCATCCGGGCTGGCCGCGAAGTTCGGCAACCGGGCCAACGACCTGCTGTTTACCCGGCTGGCGCGCCAGATGACCCCTCTGGCGGAGTTGACGCCCAAGCATAACCTGAATCTGGAACTGTTCCTGCCCCATGTGCGCAAGGGGGTCATCACGGGCATTTCCACCTGCGTGTGGCATGCCCTGCACGCCGGGCTCGCCGTGTACAACTGCGACGACCAGCCCTTCGGTGAGCATCTTCCCAACAGCTCCACCTACAGAAGCTTCTACGTGCCGCCCTGCTCGGGGCGGCTGGAATTCGATCCCGCGCTGCGCAAACGCGTTTCCGCCAGCGCGCTGGACGCGGATTTTCCGGCGCTTCTGCTGCACGAACTGGAAGGCCAAGTCTGATCGGGTGTGGGTTTGAGGTACATTCCCCTGGATTTGCCGGTCACGCGGCGGCCTGATATGAATACCGCTTCACATCGAACAACAGCGGAGTAAGCCATGCGCGACGTATCCGCGATTCGCATACGCCCGGAGAACAGCATCACCGAAGCGGTGAAGGTCATCGATGAGGGTGGCCTGGGGATCGCTCTGGTGGTGGATGCACAGGGACGCCTGCAGGGTGTCGTCACGGACGTGGACCTGCGCAAGGCCATTCTGGGCAGCATCCCGTTTGAAGAGCCGGTGGCGCGCATCATGAGCGGCAGTCCGCTCGTGGGGCACTGCAACGATTCCCGCGACGCCCTGCTGTTGTGCATCAACGAGCGCACGGTTCGGCAACTGCCCATCGTCGACGAGAACGGTCGGGTGGTGGGGCTGGAACTCCTGGCCGACCTGCTCACACCCCGTCGGCGTTCCAACAAGGCCGTGATCATGGCGGGCGGGTTGGGCGAGCGATTGCGCCCCCTCACCAGCGATACGCCGAAGCCCATGCTCAAGGTGGGCGATGCGCCGTTGCTGCGGACCATCGTCGAAACGCTGCGGTTGGCCGGGGTGTGCAAGGTCTACGTCATGGTGCGCTACCTCGCCGAAAAGATCCGGGACTACCTTGCGGAACTGGATCTCGGCGTGGAGTTCATCTGCGTGGACGAGCCGGAACCCCTCGGAACCTGCGGTTCGCTGCGCCTGCTGCCCCGCGACGATTTTGCGGAACCGTTCATCGTCATGAACGGGGACATCCTGACCAAGATCAACTTCGAGCACCTGCTGGACTATCACGTGTCCACCGGCGCGGCGGCCACCCTTGCCGCAGTCAACCAGTCGTTCCAGCTGCCCTACGGCGTGGTGGAACTGGACGGACAGTGGGTGAGCGGGCTGCGAGAAAAGCCGGTCATCAGCAACTACATCAACGCGGGCGTGTACGTGCTTTCCCCCGCCATGCTCGATCTGGTGCCGCCCCGGCGTTTTGACATGCCGGACCTGCTTTCCGACGCCATGGCGCGCGGCCTGCGGGTGGGGTGTTTCCCGGTGCGCGAGTTCTGGATGGACATCGGGCAGATGCACGACTACAGGAGGGCCCAGGATGCCTACAGGGACATGTTCTGCTGATTTCGCCTCGTTCTACGCTGGCCGCACCTGCCTGGTGACAGGCGCGGGCGGCTTCATCGGCAGCCATCTGACGGAAGCTCTGGTGCGCGCGGGTGCCCGCGTAAGGGCCATGGTACATTACAATGCACTGGGTTCGCACGGCAACCTGCGCTGGGTGTCGTCCGAGGCCTGCGCAGAGATGGAGATCGTCAGCGGCGACGTTGAAGACCCGTTCTTCACGGCCCATGCGGTAAAAGGGATGGACACCGTGTTCCATCTGGCCGCGCTGATCGGCATTCCCTATTCGTACGTGGCGCCTGGTCACTATGTGTCCACCAACGTCAACGGCACGCTCAACGTGCTGGAGGCGTGCCGCGCCTGGGGGGTGCGGCGGCTGGTGCATACCTCCACGTCCGAAACCTATGGCACCGCGCAGTACGCGCCCATAGACGAGCGCCATCCGCTGCAGGGGCAGTCGCCCTATTCGGCCACCAAGATCGCTGCCGACAAGCTGGCGGAAAGCTATCACCTCAGCTTCGATCTGCCGGTCACCACCATTCGGCCTTTCAATACCTTCGGCCCACGGCAGTCTGACCGCGCGGTCATTCCCACCATCATCACCCAGGCCCTGACGCGGGACGAGATCCGTCTTGGCAGCCTGGATCCGCTGCGGGACTTCAACTACGTGGGCAATACCGTGGACGGCTTCCTCGCCCTGGGCAGGGCTGACGCCGCCGTGGGGCGGGTGGTCAACATCGGTTTCGGGTCGTGCGTTTCCATCGGGGAACTTGTGGACATGGTGCAGGACATCCTGGGTACCGCAAAGCCAGTGGTCACGGAATCACGACGGGTGCGTCCTGCCGGCAGCGAGGTGATGAAGCTGCATTGCGACAACACCCTCGCGCGCGAGGTGTGCGGGTGGACCCCCGCCGTGGACGTGCGCGAAGGGCTGCGCCGGACCGTCGAATGGATCGGCGGGCATCTGTCGTGCTTCCGGCCGGACGCCTACAATGTGTAGCGCCGCGCGCGACCTGGCCGTGTTCGTGCAAGCCCGCACCGGCAGCCGCCGGTGCCCGGACAAGATGTTGCGCCCCTTCGCGGGGACGACGCTCATCGATATCTGTCTGGACAAGCTTGCGAGCATCTCGGACTACCCCGTGTACTTCGGGGCACACGAGGATGCACTGCTGGAAAAGGGGCATCGGCGGTCCGGCCTGAACGTGGTGCGGCGTTCGCGCGCCTCGGCCGAAAGCCATTCGGATGCGCGTCTGGTATTCGAGATGCTGGAACATATCCGGCAGCCCTATGTCTGCTGGATCAACCCCTGCCACCCGTTCCTGACCATGGAAACGGTACAGGCTGCCATGCGGCGGTTCGCGGCAGCGGACTGCCGGGCCATGACTTCGGTGGTGCAGCGCAAGGGCTGGTTCTACGACAGCCGGGGCGAGGCCCTGACCAACCGGGCAGTGCAGGCCGACACCAGCCTGTCGGATGGTCTGTTCGAGGTGGCCCATGCCTTCCACATCTACGAGCGCGAGCGCATGCTGTGCGACGGCAGGCCGTGGGACAACGGCCCCGGCGACCCGGCCCTGCACGAGATTCCCGAAGGCGAAGCCTGGGACATCGACACCGGGGAACAGTTCGTGATGGTGGAAGCCCTGTTCGAGGCAACCCGGCGCGGCCTGGTTCCGGCCCGCCTGGCTGATTAGCAGGGCGTCTCGCGGCAGGGAGAGGAACATGTCATCGGGAATGGATGCAGCGGGACCACGCGCCGTGGTCACCGGGGCCACGGGCTTTCTGGGGCGGGCGGTGGTGCGCGCGCTGCTGGCGTGCGGCGTTGCGGTCGCCGCACTGACCGGGCGGTCGGACTGCGCGTTCCCCGCAGGGGTGCGCTGTTATCGACGTGACGAACCCGACGGGGTGCCCGCCGCCTTTGCATGGGTCGGAGAGGCTGCCCATTCCGCGTGTATCCACCTTGCAGGCATGGCCGATGCCGGGCTGTGCGCCGAAGACCCCGACAGGGCGTTTCGCGCCAATGTGGCGCTGGTCTGGACCATGCTGGACGCGGCGCGATCGCACGGCGTCCGGGGCATGGTGGTGCCGTCGTCGGCCATGGTGTACGGTCGGGGAACCGATACGCCGTTCACCGAGGACGCTCCCGTGCGTCCCGGCGGTGTTTACGCGGCCACCAAGGTGGCTGCGGAATCCATGGCGCTCGGCTTCGGTCGCGCAAGCGGCGTTGCCGTGGTGGTGCCCCGCCTGAGCAATGTCTACGGGCCGGGCATGTCGCCGCGCACGGCCATCGGGCGTTTGTGCGGCCAGTTGCTGGCTGGCGAGCCTGCACGGCTGCAACGGCTGGATCCGGTGCGGGATTTTCTGTTTGCGGATGACGCCGCCGAGGCGTTGGTCCGTTTGGCGCTGCTGGCAGCGCGATCTTCGCAGCTGGCGCAAGCGGCGCGGGAACCGGAGTTCCCCCTCGTGGTCAACGTGTCCTCCGGACGGGGGGCCTCGCTGGCCGAGGTCATGCGTTGCGCGCTGGACATCGCGGGAAGGGGTTCGGAGATGCCGCCGCTTTCGCCCATGCAGGGCGAAGCGGACGTGCTGGTGCTTGATAACGCGCGGCTTGCCGCCCTGACCGGGTTTGCCCCTGCGGTAGACCTGCGCACGGGGCTTGGCCGCATGCTGCGCAAAGGAACCGGAATTCATGGCTGACAAGCGGATCATTGCGATATTTACCGGCAACAGGGCGGAATACGGGCTGCTTTCGCCCATCATTCGGGCCGTGGCCGACCATCCGGGGTTGGAATACCGGCTGCTGGTGTCCGGTGCGCATCTGGACGAGGATTTCGGAGCCACCAAGCGCGAAATCGAAGGCGACGGATTTTCCGTGCATGCCGAGATCGTCATGGAAACCACGGGCGATACCCTGCACGGCACGGCGCGCTCCATCGGATCGTGCATCCTCAGTATGGCCGAGGCCCTGGCCGCAATCAGCCCCGATCTGTTCGTCGTGTATGCCGACCGTTTCGAGGGGCTGGCCGCCTGCGTGGCGGGCACCCAGATGGGCATTCCCACGGCCCACGTGGAGGGCGGCGACCTGACGGAGGGCGGTGCCCTGGACGATTCCGTGCGCCACGCCATGACCAAGCTGGCCCACCTGCATTTCACCACCAACGAACAGGCGGCGGAACGGGTGCGGCGGCTGGGCGAGGAGCCGTGGCGGGTGTTCAACACCGGCTTTCCGGCCATTGACCTGATCAGGCGCGGCAACTACGCCTCGCCGCAGGAACTGGCGGCGCGCTATGGTGTCGATCCCGATCGCCCGGTGGTGCTGTTCACCCAGCACTCGGTGACCACCGAATTCGAACAGGCTGCCGATCAGGTGCGCCCCTCGCTGGAGGCGTTGCGCCGCCTGGCCGCCAAAGGCGTGCAGCTGGTGCTGACCTACCCCAACAACGACGCGGGGGGCGGGCGGATCATCCGTGAACTGGAGGCGTTCCGCGCCGAGGTGCCCGGAGTGGTGCTGGAACGCAGCCTGGGCCGCTACAATTACTACGGCATGCTCAACCTGTGCGGCAGCGCCGGTCGCGGCGTGTGCGCGGGCAATTCTTCCAGCGGCATCAAGGAAACGCCCGCTTTCGGCTGCCCGGCGGTGAACATCGGTTCGCGCCAGCAAGGGCGCCTGCGCGGGGTCAACGTGCTGGATGCCCCCTACGAGGCCGACGCCATAGAGGCGGCCCTTACCGTCGCGCTGTGGGACGAGGAATTCCGGGTCCGCTGCCGGGAAGGGGAAAACCCTTACGGAGAAGGCAACACCGGCGCGCGTATCGCCGAGGTGCTCGCCACCATCGAACTGGGGCCGCACATATGCCGCAAGCTGATGACCTACTGATGTGCCTGCCGGGCGGAGTGCCGCACCATGCTGGCTAGGCTGTTGCGTTCGCAGCGGCTCCGCCGGTTGCTGGCGCGGGCGTACAACGCCCTGCGCTTTGCCGGGGCCGACATAACACTGGGGCGTGGCTGTTACGTGCATCCTCGCGCCCGGCTGCGCATCGTCGGCGGCGGACGCATCGTGCTCGGCGACGGTTGCTGGGTGGGTGAAGGGGCCATGCTCATGACCTATGGCGGAAATATCGAGATAGGGCGCAATACCTCGTTCAATCCCTATTGCGTGGTCTACGGCCACGGTGGGTTGCGCATCGGCAGCGGGGTGCGCATCGCCGCACAGACTGTCATCGTGCCTGCCAACCACGGGTTCGATGATCCCGTGGTGCCCATAGGCGAGCAGCCGCTCAGCAAGCGCGGCATTGTCATTGGCGATGATGTGTGGCTGGCGGCAGGGGTGCGAGTGCTTGACGGCGTGACCATTGCCGACGGCTGCGTGATCGCTGCGGGGGCGGTAGTTGCGCGTTCCACGGAACCGGGGGGGATATACGCCGGGGTGCCCGCCCGCCTGCTGCGTTTGCGCGGCGCGGCCCGTGGCGAAGACCGGCCGGAGCGGCATGATGACTGAACCTGTCTTCGAGGATTTGTACACACCCACCTACGTGCAGCGGCAACTGGAGAAGTTCCGCAATCGCCACGACAGCCACTGGAAGGCCCATCTGGCCCTTGCGGCGTCGCTGGCCGGGCGTTTTGCCCCGTCGCCCCGCGCGCGGATGCTGGACCTTGGCTGCTCCATAGGCACCTTTGCCCTGGAATTCGCCCTGAAGGGGTATGATACGGTGGGCCTTGACCTGGACGAGAAGTCACTGGAACAGGGCAAGGCGCTGGCGGAAGAACTGGGTGTTAACCCGTCGTGGGTATGCTCGGACGCCACCCGGTTCAGTCTCGATACTCCGGTGGATTTCGTGGTCTGCTTCGACCTGCTGGAACATCTGTTCGACGATCAGATCAAAGGCATGCTGCGCAGCGTGCATGATGCCCTGTGCCCCGGCGGGGTGTTCCTGTTTCACACGTTTCCCACGCAATACGACCACGTGTTCTACCGCAACAACGTGTTCCCGTTACCGCTGGTTCCGTTCCGCGGCCTGCCCCCCTCCGCGTTCACCGCGCTTACCCGTGTCTACGCGGGCGTGCTGGACCTGTACTATCTTGCCCGGCGGGGCAAGACCTGGAAGTCCATCATCCGCAATACCGTGCATCCCAACCCGCTCTCTGCGGAACGGGTGGGCGAACTGTGCGAAGACGCCGGACTGAAGGTGGAGCTGCTGGAAACGGGGCTGGATACCGTAAACGCTCTCAAACCCGGCCAGGGCGACGTGGCGAAGCGCCATTTCGCCCATCAGCCGGTGGCCATGCGCAGCATCTGGGGCGCGGCCCGACGCCCCATGGGCCAAGGAGAACAGGCATGAGCAACGCCCTGCGCGAGCTTGCACGGCGGGTGCGCCACAAGCTCTTTCCGTCCACCCGCCGTCCCCGGCGCGTGGTGCTGGAAACCACGAACCGCTGCAATCTCAATTGTCCGTTCTGCCTCGTGGGCATGCAGAACGATCTGGTGGCCAAGCACGGCAATACTGCGCACGATCTGCTCAGCAGGCCCATGGGCACCATGTCGGAAGAGGTGTTCGAACGCATCCGTGCCGAGATCAAGGCATTCGGCATCGAGGCGGCCTTTCTGCATTTTCAGGGTGAGCCGTTCCTGAACCGCATGACGCCCGAATTCGCCCGCCGCCTGAAAGCCGACGGGTTGTACGTGGGCATCTTTACCAACGGGCAGGCCTTCACCGACAGGAATATCGCCGAGGTGGCCGCCGCCAGGCCGGACCTGATCCGGTTTTCCGTGGATGGCGCCTCGGAGGAGACCTACCAGAAGAACCGCGTGGGCGGCGTGTTCGCCAACGTGGTGGCCAACATGCGCAAGATGGCGGAAGCTACCCGTGGCGGATCCACACGCCTCGAATGGCAGTTCCTGCCGCTGCGCAACAACGAACACGAGGTGGAAACCGCCCGCGCCATGGCCGAGGACATCGGGGTGCATTTCTTCACCAAAGGGTTCCGCGAAACCGACGCGGAACTGGCCCCCACCAATCCCGCCTACCGGTCCAGCTTTTTGACCAAGCCATGCACGGACATCTACAAGCAGCTCGGCATCTACTGGAACGGTGATGTGGTGCCCTGCTGCTACGACGTGGACGGCAAGGCGGTGATGGGCAACATCATGCAGCGCAGCCTGAAGGAAATATGGAGCGCGCCGGACTACGTCCGCTTCCGCCGCTGTGTGGACGAAGCCGCCGCCAACCCCGCCCAGGACCCGCAGATATGCCGCAGCTGCCTGCGGTGGAGATGACGTGCGCATATGGCTTTCACGCCGCCCCTCATGGATAGGGGGGGGCAGCAACACCTTCGCGGCGCTGTTCTCGAAGTGGGCGCGCCGCAACGGCCACAAGCTGGTGAGCGATCCGTGCAAGGCCGACATGGCCCTGGTCATCGCCCACTTCGGAGACGAGGCAACGCTGCAGGCTGCCGCCAGCAGCGGCTGCCGCATCGTGCATCGGCTGGACGAGCATTTCGGGCCAGACGAGACCGGCCCCCGCAAGGAAAAGCACGACCGCATCATCCGCCTGAACCGGCTCGCGCATGTCACCATCTTCCAGAGTCGGTTCGTGCATGGCAACGTGTGGCCCCATATCCAACCGGAACGATGGGATGTCATACTCAACGGCGGCGATCCGGTGAAGTTCGCGCCGCCGAAGCGGCCCGGCGAATGGATCGGCCATGTCTCGTGGGGCGTGGGCGAGAAAAAGCGGCTGGATCTGCTGCGTGAATTCATCCTGCGCCACCCGGAAGAGAAGTTTCTGCTCGTGGGGCGGCATGCGGAATCGGGGCTGGATTTTCGTCTGCCCAACGTCAGGCTGGCGGGCCGCGTGGGGCGGTGGCGCATCCAGTGGTATTTCCGCCGGATGAAGTTGCTGTATTTCCCCTCGGAAAAGGATCCCTGCCCGAACACGGCCATAGAGGCCATGCTGGCCGGTGTGCCCGTCTGCTACAATCCGGACGGAGGCACCGTGGAACTGGTGGCCCCGGAGGGCGGTCCCGCCTGCGGGCTGCCTCTGGAACGCGCCGAAGAGTTGCTGGCGAATCTTGCGCCCTACCGGGTGGCTTGCCTGGGGCGGGCCGACCTGCATTTCGACGCGGTGTTCGCCCGTTACCTGGAGCATGGCCGATGAGTGTGGCGACCGAGGCGCGCCCGGTGCGGGTCAACTGGTTCGTGCCGGTGGCCCACCGCAATTATGACAGGATGTCCGCGTCGGTGTGGATTCGCTGTCTTCAGCTGCTGCCGTGGCTGGAGCGCCACGGGGTATCGGGTACGGTGAACGACTCCGATGCCGATGCCGACATCGCCGTGTTCATCCGCATGCAGGGGGCGGACGCCCATCGAATGGCGCTGGAGCAGAAGCGGCGCGGGCGCAGGGTGGTGTTCGACCTGGTGGTCAACTATTTCGAAGAGGCCGACGTGCCCGGCCTCGGCAAGCAGGTGACGGAGCGCCATGTGCAGGAATGCCTGCGCATGCTTGATGCTGCCGACGCGGTGACCTGCGCCTCTGCGTTCATTGCCGGCCGGGCCGCAGAACGGCATGCCCGCGCAGTGTACCTGCCCGATTCGGTGAATCCGGAGCACTTTCGTTACGTGAAGCCGCGTGAAGATTTCTTTCGTGACCGGCTGCGGGCCATCTGGAGCGGCTACGCCGTAAAGGCTGCGGAACTTTCTCCGCTGCTGCCGCTGCTGCGGGAGCGGAACATCGACCTCACCATCGTTTCGGAAAAGGCTCCCCGGCTGACCGTGCCGGGCTTCCTGTTCCGGCGGCGCTTCGGGTTCGATTATGTGCCCTGGCGCTATGCCACCTTTCCGGAAAGCATCCTGCGTGGTGAACTGTGCCTGGGCAGCCGCGCGCTGGATACCACGTACAATCTCGGCCACAGCATCTTCAAGATCGGCGTGTTCATGGCGCAAGGGGTTCCGGCCCTGGCCTCGCCCGTGCCGTCCTACGCGGAACTGTTGGACGACGGCAGCGGCGGGCGTCTGTGTGCCACGCAGGACGACTGGGTGGACGCCCTTGATGCGGTGACACGCGACCGGGAACTGCTGGCCGCGTGGTCCGAGGGGGCACGCGCCAAGGCCGGACCGTTCCTCACGCCCGTGGTGGCGGCGCGTTACGCGGAACTGTTCCATGCGTTGCTGGAGGGGCAGGGGCAATGATGCGCATCGGTTTGCTGTATGCCCATACCGACAAGCCGTGGGGCGGGGTGAACACGTTTTTCCGGGCCTTTGCAGCGCGGGCCGCGCGCGACACGGACGTGGATCTGGCCGATGCACCCTGCCGCGCCGATGTCGTGCTTTCGGCGGGGCACTATTATGCGCCGGGCCGCATGCTGACGGTGCGCCAGGCCCGCAACATCTCGCACGGACTGCCGCCGTGGCATCCGCGCGGGCTGTTCGGGGGGCGCGGCAACAGGGCGCGCCTGGTCTGGCGTGTGGACGGATTGCGTTCGGTCTATGCCGGGGGCGACGTCGGCAAGGCGGACAGTGTGCTCGTGCGCAACCTGCCGCTCGGCTCCGGCACGGTGTTTCAGAGCGGATTCAGCCGTTACTGTTTCGACAGGGCGGGCTACGCCCATCCGCGCCCCGACGCGATCATTCACAATGGTGCGGCCGAGCATCTTTTTCACCCTGCCGATGGTTTCAGGCAGAAGGGTGGAAAGGCCGTGCTGGTGAGCAATTCATGGTCAACCAACGAGCGCAAGGGCTTTGAGGTGCTGAAGGCATTCGCCGCGCTTGGCGGTGTCGAGGTGCGTCATGTCGGGCGCTGGCCCGAAGGGTTGGACCCGGGCGGCGTGCTTCTGCTGGGGGCGCGTACGGAGCCGGAGATAGCCGACATCCTGCGTACGGCAGATTTCTTCCTGTTTCCTTCACGGTTTGATGCCTGCTCCAACGCGGTGGTCGAGGCGCTGGCCTGCGGCGTGCCCGTGCTGTACCACCGCAGCGGCGGAACCCCGGAACTGTGCCGCGACGGCAGGTTCGGCGTGGGTTTCGGCCAGGGCGACGATGCGGCATGCGATGCCCGGACCGTCATGGACGAGGCGACGGAGCGGGGTGCAGCCATGCGGGGCGACTTGCGGGAGCACGTGGCGGAGTATGGATTCGAGACGTGCTACAGGGCATACATGGAATTTTTCCGGAAGGTTCTGGAGTGCGAAGAGGGCAGGGCATGATGTTGACCGATGCCGAGCGTGATGACGCCGAGCGTATCCGCCAGGGAGTACACAACTGGCTGGAGGCGCGGGCCCAAGGGCTGGAAGAGGGGCGCTTTTCGTTCTGCTCTGAAGGATCTCGTGTGCCCGTGGCCGGGCATGCGGCGTTGTTCACCACCTGTTTCGCCATGAAGATTGCCTGGCAGACCGGGGCGTGGGCAGGATGGACGGAATCGCGCCGCAACGCGGCCATCACCTTCGTACGGTCGTTTCAGCAGCCGGACGGCGTGTTCCGTGACCCGTGGCTTGCAGCCAACAGCAGGCCCGGACCGGTGCGACTGCTGAAGTCCATGTTGCACCGTGGGGGGCTGCGCGGCGAACTGGAGCGGCAGCCCCGCAACGAACGGGCCGAAACCCGGCAGGCTGCCTCCACCCTGCGCATGGTTGCTGAATCGTTCACCCACCCCCTGCCGTTGCCGGTGCGCAGCGCGGAAGAGGTGGGTGCCTACGCGGAGGGCCTGGGCTGGGAGAATCCCTGGGCGGCGGGCAGCCATCTGAGCCATCTTGCGGCGCTGGCCACCATGAACCGTGAGGTGTTCGGCCAGTGCGAAGAGGGCACGGCCATCGAACGCGCCGTGCTTTCCGTGCTGGAGAGCTATCGCGACCGACGCACTGGCACGTGGGGTAAGGGCAATGTGCCCGATGACCTGCGCGTGAATGGGGCCATGAAGGTGCTGACAGCGCTGGAATGGATGCCGCCTGTGGACATGGACCACGCCGCGTTGCTGCATTTCGCCTTGGGCAGGCCGTTCTGCGCTGATGGGTGCGGGTTTCTGAACCGGCTGTACGTGGTGCAACAGGCGTGGAAACGGGTATCCGAGGCCGCGCGCGCTGCTGTGCGTGAGCAGGTGGTGGCGCTGGCGCGCGATGCGCTGGGGCGCGCCTTGCGCTTTGCCAACGCCGACGGCGGGTTCTCGTTCTACAAGGGGCGGGCGCAACATGAATACTACGGCGCGCGCATCAGTGCCGGGCGTTCCGTCGGTGAACTGCACGGCACCATGCTGATGACCTGGGCCGTGGCCATATCGCTTGACCTGCTGGGCGGGGCCGAAGGCTGGCGCTGCCCCAAGCCCTGATAGCCGAATATTTCAGATCGACAACATGAGAAAGGGCCGCAACTTGCGTTGCGGCCCTTTATTCTCGTGGTGCCGAAGGGGAGAGTCGAACTCCCACTCCCTTGCGGGAACTAGACCCTGAACCTAGCGTGTCTACCAATTCCACCACTTCGGCGCGGAGGAGTCGTATAGCCATAGGAGGGTGAGCTTGGCAAGCTGTTTTTTTACCCGGTGCAAAAAAAGATGCCGAAATATATTAAAGGGGGCATCGGTCCAGTACGGAGCCGGTGCTGATCCAGATGCGAAGCCGGCGATTGGCCCGGCACAGGCCCGGCAGGACAGGGGGCCATCGTCCGCCGGGCCGCCGCCAAGTCGAACCCTTCTCCGGCAGCTCCATCGGGCTGCTCGTCATCCGTCCCCCCTCTGCCATTCGTCTTCCGTGTGGTCTCCCCGCCCCCCTCCACGCGCGGCCCTGGGCCCACCCTTGAACCCGCGCGCCGTTTGAGGTAGCACGAGACGGCGCGGTGCCGGAACGCCGGTCTCGCTTCGTCCGCCGTTTATCCAGTTCATCCCGGTTACCCGGTTATCAGTTCCGCCCGTCTGCTGTTCCGCCGCACGGGCATGCGCCGCGCACATTCCGCCGTCACGAGTATTCATGGAAATCGCACGCGAATTACAGGAAATCGGCCTCGACCTTTCGCGGGGTAGTTGCGTCACCGTCGGCAATTTTGACGGCGTACACAACGGCCACCGCAAGCTCATCGGGCGGGTCATGGCCAAGGCCGCCGCGCTGGGCGTGCCCTCGGTTGTGGTCACCTTCTGCCCGCATCCGTTGCGCGTGCTGGTGGGCCCGCACACCCCGCCGCTGATCACCGACTACGACAAGAAGCTGGACCTGTTCGAGGCGCTGGGGGTGGACCTGACCCTGATGCTGCGCTTTACCCGCGAGATGGCCGCGCAGGAGCCGGAAGAATTCGTGCGCCGCGTGCTGGTGGATGCCCTGCACACGCGCGAACTGGTCATCGGTTACGATTTTTCGCTGGGCAAGGGGCGCAAGGGCAACTTCGAACTGCTTCAGCGCCTGGGCAAGCAGTACGGTTTTGCCACCGAACAGCTGGACCCCGTCATCATCAACGACGCCGTGGTCAGCTCCACCCGCATCCGCGACCTGATCCGCGCGGGCGACGTATGGGACGTGCGCCCGCTCATGGACCGCTTCTACGCCATTCGCGGCAAGGTTGTGCATGGCATGGACCGGGGCGGCAAGCTGCTGGGCTTCCCCACCGCCAACATGGAACCGCGCGACGAACTGATGCCGAGGCCCGGCGTGTACGCCACCTGGGTGCAGATCGACGGGCAGGTGTACCAGGGCGTGACCAACGTGGGCTTCAACCCCACCTTCGACAACGCCCGGCTCAGCGTTGAAACGCATATTCTCGATTTCGACCGCGACATTTACGACTGGGAAATCCGCGTTTCGTTCGTGCATCGCCTGCGCGACGAGCGCAAGTTCTCCGGTCTGGATGAACTGGTGACCCAGATCCGCCGTGACGTGGACCTGGCCCGACAGATATTGTCCGCGCCCGACGCGCGCCTGTAGCTTTCCGGCGGGTTGCGTCCCGCCGCATCGGTCGGACTTATTGTCCTGCCGGATTTTTCGCCCGCCGCGCGCCTGTCCATGAACCGCGCCGCGCGGCCCGCATGCCGCCGTAACGCACAGCGCCGCTGTGTGTTGACGGCGTGCATGCGTTGCCGCCAGTGCGGAAACGTCGACGCCAAAAGCGTCATGCCAAGGGACACTCCGTCCGATGTACACCGTCTGGGACGCCCTGTAAGAAACGCGCCAGGTCAAAGCCCTCCGGGGCGCGCCCGGCCAAGGAAGCATCATGCTGCGCATACTCAAGAAACCCGTCCACGAATTCCTGCGCCTGTACCGGACCGTGGCCTACGTGCGCCTTGGCGTGCTGGGCATGGGGCTGGGACTGCTCTCCGGCTGCGCGGCCATCCTGTTCTTTCTGGGCATAGAGGCGGGCAAGCACTACATTCAGGTGGTCTGGGCCGGGCTTTCACTGCCCGCCCCGGCTGGCGAGACCCTGTTCGGCCATGCCGGGGCCGCCGCGCGTGTCTATCGTCCCTGGGTCATCGTGGCGGCACTGGGTGTTACCGGGCTGGTCACGGGCTGGCTGGTGCAACGCTTTCTGCCCAAAAGCCTCGACGGCATGACCGATGGCACCGACGCCATGATCCGGGCCTTTCACGCAGAAAAGGGCATCATCCGCCGCCGTGCCCCGCTGCTGAAGGGGCTTACCTCCATCTGCACCATTGCCGCCGGGGGCAGCGCCGGGCGCGAGGGGCCAGTGTCGCAGATCGGGGCGGGTATCGGCTCGTGGCTGTCCGTGCGCCTGGGGCTTTCCCCGCGCGAACGGCGCATCCTGATGCTGGCGGGGGCGGCTGGCGGGCTGGGGGCAGTGTTCCGCGCCCCGCTGGGCGGCGCGCTGACCGCCATCGAAGTGCTGTACCGCGAGGACTTCGAGTCAGAGGCGCTGCTGCCCGCCGTGCTCTCGTCGGTGGTGTCCTATTCGCTGTTCACCTTCGTGTTCGGCACCGCGCCCATTTTCGGCATTCCGCGTTTCAGCTTCACCTCGGTGCTGGAACTGCCGTGGTACCTGCTGCTGTCGCTGGCCTGTGCCGCCACCGGCTGGCTCTATGTGCGCACCTTCCGCGTGCTCAAGTATTCGGTATTCGGCAAGCTGCGGGCGCGGGTGGGCATCATGTGGACCACGGCCCTTGGCGGGGTGCTCATGGGGCTGTTCGGCATCCTGTACCCGCCAGTGCTGTCGGACGGCTACGGCTGGATCGAACAGGCCATTCTGGGCCAGTTGCCCGTGATCACCATGGTGACGATTCTGTTGGGCAAGACGTTTGCCACCGCGCTCACGCTGGGTTCCGGCATGAGTGGCGGCATGTTTGCCCCGGCCCTGTTCGTGGGCGGCATGACCGGTGGGGTGGTGGGGTTTGCCGCGCAGCAGGCCCAGCCGGATGTGGTCACCCAGCCCGGCGGCTACGTGCTGGTGGGCATGGCTGCATTCTTTGCGGGCATAGCGCATGCGCCCATCGGGCCGCTGGTGATGGTCTGCGAACTCACCCAGGGGTACGGGCTGCTGGCCCCGCTGATGCTGTCGTCGGCGGTGTGCATCCTGCTGGGGCGGCGCACCGCGCTGTACGAGAATCAGGTGGAGAACAAGTTCGAGTCCCCGGCCCATCTGCAGGACGCCACGGTGAACCTGCTGGCCACCATGCGCGTGCGCGATTGCTACACGCGCGGTCGGGTGGCGGTGGTGGAGGAAAACGTGACCCTGAAGGCCCTCACGGACATCATCGCGGGGACCCAGGCGTTCACCTTTCCGGTGCGGGGCATGCACGGCAGGTTGAACGGCCTGCTGGCCGTGCAGGACGTGCGCGGCATTCTGTACGAGGCGGACCTGTTCGATCTCGTGCTGGCGGGTGACCTGGCCCGCCCCCTGACCGCCCTGACCGAGGACGACGATCTGTACACCGCCCTGCTGGCCTTCGTGGAAACCGACCTTTCGCAACTGCCCGTGGTCTCCAAGGACAACGAGGAAGACGTGCTGGGCCTGCTGGAACGCTCCGACCTGTTCCGGGCGTACAGCGAGTCGCTGAAGGCGTTGCGCGAGGAGCAGTAGGGGGCAGACGTTGCGCCGGTCAGGTCCGCACGCGGGGCAGGGCGTCAGCCAGCGCCGCGAAATGTCCGATTCGGGACCACGCATCGTACGAGCCGATAACGTACAGGTTTCGTTTTGCCCGTGACACCGCAACATTGAGTATGTTCGGTGCATTTCCTGCCCACATCCTAGCGCCGACATCCGCCGCGCCGGGAGCCCCCAGCACGAAGATGACAGTATCTGCCTCCCTGCCTTGGAAGGTGTGGATGGTGCCGATGCGGCGCTCTGCCCATTCCTTGGGGTCCGCGCGCAACGCTGCGAATAAGACGTTCCTTCCCTTCACGCTTGCGCGGAGTCCGCTGGAGACATTCCGGAACGGGGTGATGATGAACGCGTCAGGGTTCGCGATCCCTGCATCGGCCAGCCGTTGTAGCAGCCCGTATGCCATATCTCCTTCGGCGGGGCTCCACTTGGAGTTGGAGGGACGCGAGATGTCCAACCAGCACGAGGGACCCAGTGTGTCGGCTACCGCGCACGGGCGGCATGGGCTTGGCGCATGCACCATCTGCCCGTCATACGCGATGCGGTTGGATATTCCGAACATGGGGTTCTGGCAGCGCCGATGCACAAGCAGTGGTACGCCTACACGGCGCGGTTCCGGTTCTGCCGCGAACGCGGCCTGGAAGTCCGATGCGCGGTCAGCCAAGATCTGGACCGATGCCTCCGGCGCGGCCCATTGCAACGGATCAATGTGGAAATGGCGACACACATTTTCCACAAGTCGTTGCGGCAAGGTGACGACAGGCGGAACCTGCATGGGGTCGCCCACCACGATGGTGCGCCGCGCGCGCAAGATCGCGCCTGTGGCAGACTGCGGCGTAGCCTGTCCTGCCTCGTCGATAAGCAGCCAGCCGAGACTTTCCGGCGGCAGATCGCAAAGCATGCGTTCTACCGAGGCGAAGGTGGAGGACACCACGGGGACAACCATGAACAGCGACGACCACAAATCCCCCAGCAGGGCGCGTTTGGCAGGGTCCTGCACCGGCCCGGACATGAAGCCGGTGAGCACTCCGATATTATGCAGGAGTTTTTGCGCGGAGGCGTCGATAAACGCGCGATGGACATCCAGGGCTGCGATGAACAGGTCTTCCCTTTTTCTGTGCAGACTGGCGGGTATCCAAGGTGCGGCAAGGTTGATGGAGCCATGGTCTGCACGGAAGAAATGCTCGTCCACCATGTTTTCGCCCAAAGTTGAACGCCATGACGCAACCTGACGTGCAAGTTCCGACAGTTCTCGTGCGAGTGCATCAAGGGCCAACTCACCGGAGCGGAGTTCATCGGCCAGGGCATTAAGGGCAGACACGGCTTGGGAACGTACCTTCTCGGTCTCGCGCACTGCCGCAAGTGCCATCGCCACGGCGTCCAGCAAGGTCTCGTTGTCTGCTGCCCATTGCTTCCACCGTGCAGTGCGGAACAGGCGAGAGAAAAAGCCCGGACGTGTAAGCCGGTGATGTTGCACCACGGAAGCTTGTCGCTCGTGCGCTTGCCGGGCGGCGTCAGCGTCGGCGATGCAGGCATCCCTGAATGCCGCCGCCTGTTCGTGCCGTGCGGCAAGCTGTGCATGAGCTTCACGCAGTTGTGCATGCCTGGTTCGGACAGCCGGAATGCGCAGGCAGCATTGGCGGACCTGCTCCAATGATGCCAGCTCGTTTTCAACATCCTTTTTGAGCGCCAGAAAGCGTGCCTTGCAGGTTTTCCATTGCGAAAGCGCCAGTTGGGGAGTCGGAGGGCGTTCCTCATCGACGATACGCGGTGGGCGCTGCCCTATTACATTGCCCGTATTGGGGTCCACGACCGAAATCTGCTGCGGTTTTCCGGCGGCGGTTTTCAGGTAGCCAGCTAAGCCGCACTCCTTGTCCCACCAGAATGCCTTTTGAAACGCCGCGCAGTTCGTCCGGTTTCCCAGCACGGCTGCGATCAGTCCCCAGGTTTCAACGGGGGCTGCAACGTTCGTGGCGGCAGGGGAGCCGTCAGCGTCCCATGGGCTTCCGCCAGCGGGACCTTGTTGCAGCCTGTCACTGATGGTTTTGAAATAGCAAAGCTCGCCCGTGGAGCGACCAACGGCGGAAAGCGCCGGAAGTTCACGACTGATATTCTCCACGGCCTTGTTGTTGTTTGATGCCACAAGAATTTCGTGGCCTTTCAGGCGGGAATCGACATGGTGGAGGATGTGAAATTTCTTTCCATCGTACATTACCTTCTGTCCAGATGGCCTGAAGGCAGACGCGGGATTTTCAAAACCGGCCATGGCCACTGCCCGGTCGAACACGCACGCGGCGACCACGTCTCGCAGCAAGGTGGTCTTGCCCGTGCCGGGCGGGCCGTTGACGGCAAGGATGCCGCCTCTGTTCCCAAGTTCCTGCCGGGCAAGGTTCACGGCGGCCTGTTGCAGTGTCACCAGCGGGTGTCCGCCAGGACTGGGCCAGCGGGCTGGAGGCATCATGGCTGGCGAGATGGCCTGCTCCAGTGCTGTCGTGTCGGTCAGCAGGTCTGGCGGTGACTGCGGTGTTTCGACGCCGAGATAACGGCGGAGGCCCTTGGGCAGACCGCCCTGCTGGGATTGTCCGAGACAGCGGCCTAGGTCATGCAGAAAGAAGGAGTTGAGCAGCAACGGTTCCGGAGGATTCTGGGCCTTGTAGTAATGGTAGACGCGTACGGCAAAGGTCGGCGGTGTTGTCATGTCGTCCGGAATGGCAAAATGCTGGGTAAGCCAGCCGAACGCCGCCATGATGTCGTCATGCGTCAGTGGCAGCGGCGCGCCGTCCTCATCGGTTTTGCGCAGCATTTCTTCCAGGGTCTCGGCGGTCTGCCGTTCCACGCATGCCCATGCCCCCAAAACTTCAAGGCGCTGTTGCAGGGCCAAAGGCAACGCCCAGGCAAAACTGCTGAGTCCGATACAGTTTCCGGCCAGCAGGATGCCGTGTCTGTCAACGAGCAGCGTGGCAATGGCGGCGTGACCGCCTTGCCGGGAGGGCTGCTCATCGTTTTCGCCAAATGCGGTGATCAAGGCGTCGGTAGCCTTGGACATGGAGATGGATCCGAGAACAACCTGATAATGCAATTGCGTTTTTGGACGGGCTTTTTCGCCCGGTGGGATCCATGGCAAGCCTCGGTCAAGCTGGGCGATGCAAGCCCGGTCCCCGTTGACCAGGTCTTCGGGTTTTTTGAACGCTTGTGGCGACAAGGCTTCCAGTGCCGTCCATGCGGCAAGAATGCGCGAGGGGGGCGGCATTTTGTCCGGCGGGGGAAATGGTGACGCTTCCGGGTTGGGGGGCGGTGCGGAAGAGGCGGAGAGCGTTGCGGGTGTCGTGGGGGATTCGCCAACATGGTGCGCGGCTGCCGTACTGCCGTGTACCGTGCTGGGGGTGGAGGTTGCGGGAGTGCCTACCTGAGTTGTTGGCGGAAAGGGGACGGCGGGCGTGCCGCTGGCGGCAGAAGGCTTGGCGTCAGGCTTGGCTGGCGCGCTATTCTTCATGTCCCGAGTGACTCTTGCGTTAAGGGCAGCAGCGCGGACCGTTTGCCGGTGGGATAATTCCTGAGCAATAGCGCGTAGTACGGAAACGTCTGTCCCCCGCGTGGCGTATAGATTTTCAAGATGCTCTATGCTGGCTGAGAAATATGGTCGGTTGGGCTTCTTGGGCATGTCCACCCCTGAGTTTGCGCTGGCTAAGGGCGCACTGCATGTGCATGCGTCTTGCCAGTGAAGCGCCAAAGAACCGCGCTTCCGCATAAGATGTCAAGTACGTGCCAGCGCGAAGGCGGGTGTGGTGCTCTACCGCCCCCTTCCTCCGGCGTTGCACGCCAGCAGGGGGCAGAAGGCCAGCGCCTCGGCGGTAAGGGCCGTGGCCGCGCCTTCGCCCGCATGCAGGATGAGCGGCGGTTCCACGACAAGGCCGGGCTTGCCCGCGCGGCGGGCCTCCACCAGCACCAGTGTTGCCGGGCCGTGGGCGCGGGCATGCACGCAGCGCAGCCGGACGGGTTCCTGCCCCGTGGCGCGCAGCGCCAGCAGCAGGTCGGGCAGGCGGTCCGGCCCATGCACCCAGCAACTGCATCCCCCCGCACGCAGCAGGCGTGCCGCAGACTGTGCAAAGGCGGGCAGGGTTTCGGGCGTTTCGAACAAGGCGCGGGTGCGCTGGCTGTTGGGCGAGGGGCGGCCCGAGCCGTGCCGACGGTAGGGCGGGTTGACCACCACCAGATCCATGGACCGGGCCGGGGGCAGGGCGTCGAAGGCGGGCGTGTCCGTGGGGGGGATGGTGCCGGGCATACTCTCTCTGCCTATGCCGTCGCTTGCGCTGGCGGCGGCAAGGTCTGCCCGCAGCACCCGGAAACGGTCCGCCAGCCCCAGCCGCGCCCCGTTCTGGCGCGCGGCATCCGTCAGTTCCCCGTCGATGTCGATGCCCATGCCCGTCAGGTGCGGGTGGGCCAGCAGCAGGGCCAGCCCCACCACGCCGCAGCCGGTGCCAAGGTCGGCGAAGGCCAGCGGCGTGTCCCCAGACGCGCCTCCTGACTCCTCCCGTGCTGCGCCCCCTGATATGTCTCCTGACGCGTCGTGTCCCGGCGCGGGGGACGCGCGGATTGCCGTCCGTCGTCCGTCGCGCGTGGTTCTCGTCCCTGCCGTCAGGGCTTCCCCGGCAAAGGCCGCCAGCAGCAGGGCGTCCACGGAAAAGTGGAAGCCGCCCACCGGTTGGACGAGGCCGCGCGGAAACAGGGCGCGGGCCTGAAGCACGGCGTCGGGCAGGGCGTCGGGCGAAACGGGCGTGCCCGGTTTGCCCGGTGTGGCAGTCGTGTCCGGTCTGGCAGTCGTGCCGGTCATATCCGTCATGTCGGGGGCGTTGCGGCGCATGGGGGCAGGCTATCCGGGTGGTGCCGGGTTGGCAACCCGCGCCGTTCGCCGCCCGCTGCCGCGCCACGTTTACCGTGGCGAACCCATTTGCCATCGCTGATGATTTTGATAGACAAGGATGACGGCGGCAGACCTGCGCGTCGCCATGGCCATGTATTTTCTGGGCCGCTCGTTTTCCGCTCTGCGCCCGCATTCCCTCCCTGTCCGGCCAGCCCCACAGGAGCCCGCCCGATGCAGCAGTTCCGGGCCGACCTGCACATCCACTCCCGCTTTTCGCGCGCCACCAGCGGGCGGCTCAACGCCCGCCATCTGGCCGCGTGGGCGCGGGTAAAGGGGCTGGACGTGCTGGGCACCGGCGATTTCACGCATCCCAAGTGGCGGGCGGAGCTGGCCGAACAGCTGGTGCTGGACGAGGCCAGCGGGCTGTACCGCCTGCGCGACCCGCGCGGGCTGGACGCTGAACTGCCCGACTACGCGGGCAAGCCGCTGGCCGGGCGCACCCTGTTCATGCTTCAGGCCGAAATCAGCAGCATCTACAAGCGCGGCGGCAAGGTGCGCAAGGTACACAACCTTGTCTACGTGCCCGACATGGACGCCGCAGACCGTCTGTCGCGCCGCCTGGCAGAGGTGGGCAACATCGAATCCGACGGACGGCCCATCCTTGGCCTTGATTCGCGCAACCTGCTGGAAATGGTGCTGGAAACGCACCCCCAGGCCTTTCTGGTGCCCGCACACATCTGGACGCCGTGGTTCGCCCTGTTCGGCTCGAAGTCGGGCTTCGATTCGGTGGCGGAATGCTTCGGCGACCTGTCGTCCGAAATCTTCGCCATGGAAACGGGCCTGTCGTCCGACCCGGAGATGAACTGGCTGTGGAGCGAACTGGACCGCTTCGCGCTCATCTCCAATTCCGACGCGCATTCCGGCGAAAACCTGGGGCGCGAGGCTAACCTGTTCTCCAGCGAGATAGGCTACGAAAGCATCCTGCGCAGCCTGAAGGGGCAGGGCATTGGCGGGCGGTTCCTGGGCACGCTGGAATTCTTTCCGGAGGAAGGCAAATACCACCTGGACGGCCACCGCAAGTGCGGCGTGGTCATGGAACCGCGCGAAACCCGCGCTCGCGGCGGGCTGTGCCCGGTATGCGGCAAGCCGGTGACCGTGGGCGTGCTGCACCGGGTGGTGGAACTGGCCGACCGCGAAACCCCCATCCAGTCGCCGGGGCAGCAGGGCTACCTTTCGCTCATCCCGCTGCCGGAAATCCTGGGCGAGTTGCTGGGCGTGGGGGCCAAGAGCCGCAAGGTGGCGGAACAGCACGCCCGGTGCATCGCCCGCTTCGGGTCGGAACTGAATATCTTACAGGACGTGCCGGAGGCAGAGCTTTCCCGGTTCTGGGAACCGCTGGGCGAAGGCATTGCCCGCATGCGGCGGCGCGAGGTGCTGCGCCAGTCCGGCTACGACGGCGAGTACGGCGTGGTGCGCGTGTTCACGGACAAGGAGCGCGCCTCCATCCAGCGCCGTTCCGTGGTGGGCGGCCTGCCGCTGCTGGAGGGCATGGGCGTGCCCGCCGCCCCGCGCACGGATGACGGGAAAACCGCCCCCCGCGCCACGGCCAAGGGCAGGAAAGGCAAGGGTGCGGACTGCCCCTCGCTGCTGGAGGGATTGGGCGGGCAGCCTGCTTCCGCTGGCGCGGCGACCCGACCGGGTCCCATAGCCGAACCGGACTTCGAATTTTCGCCGGAGCCGTCCGCGCCCGCCAGCCCCGACATGCCGGATGCCGACGACGGTCCCACACCGCCCGCCTTTGCCGCGTTCAATGCGCCACGTCCGCCGGAAGGCGCGACCGTGCGCTTCAACCCCGCCCAGCGCCGCGCCCTTGCCGCCGGTCCGCAGCCGGTGCTGGTGCTGGCCGGTCCCGGCACGGGCAAGACCCGCACCCTGGTGGGCCGGGTGCTGCATCTGGTGGAGGCGGGCATCGATGCACGGCGCATCCTGGCCGTCACCTTCACCCGCCGCGCGGCGGCGGAAATGGACGAGCGCCTTGCCGCCGCCCTTGGCGAGGACGCCCCTCTGCCGCGCACCGACACCCTGCATGCCCTGGCCTTCGAATACTGGCACCGGGCCACGCCGACGCCCCCGGTGCTGCTTTCGGAAGAAGCGGCCCGCCGCGTGTTTGCCGAGGCCAATCCCGATGAGCCTGCCCAGCGGTTGCGCGAGGCGTGGGAAGCCATCGGGGTGTGCCGCGAGAAGATGCGTTCATGCCTGCTGGAGCACGCCCCGCTGCTGGCCCGCTATACCGAGCAGAAGTCGGCCTGGAATCTGGCAGACTACACGGATCTTCTGGAATTCTGGCTGGATCAGATGCAGAACAACATCTACGTCAGCCCGTGGCGGCACGTGCTGGTGGACGAGATTCAGGACCTTTCGCCTCTGCAACTGACGTTGGTGCGCGCGCTGGCCCCGCACGGCGGGGCGGGCTTTTTCGGCATCGGCGACCCGGACCAGTCCATCTACGGTTTCCGGGGTGCGCACGGCGACGTGGCCGCCTTCCTGCGAGAGGCGTGGCCAGATCTTTCCGTGGTGGCGCTGGAGGAAAACTACCGGTCTTCGGCGCGCATCCTCGACTTTGCGGGCGGGCTGATGCAGGGGCGCTCGGCCTGCGGCCCGCTGCGCGCCGCACGCGATGTGCCCGGCGAACTGCACCTGTTCGAGGCCCCCACGGCGGAAGGCGAGGCGGCCTGGATCGGCGAGCAGATTCGCGGCCTCATCGGGGCCACCAGCCATTCGCTGCTGGACGCCGGGCATGGCCGCACGCGCAGGGGCACGGTGCTGGACGAAGGCGGGTTCAGCCCTGGCGACATTGCCGTGCTGGTCCGCGTCAAATCGCTGATTCCCCAGTTGCAGCGCACCCTGACCCGCTTCGGCGTGCCCTGCGCCGTGCCGGAGGCCGAGGCCTTCTGGACCGATCAGCGCGTGGCGCTCATTCTGGGGGCCGCCGGGCGCATGCTGGGCATCGGGTCCACGTCGTCGCCGCAGGGGGCATCCGGCGGTCCGGCGTTGCCCGCCGGACTCAGCCACCGCCGCCTGGTGGCGGAAGGGGTGCATCCTTCGCTGGCCGACCGGCTGGGGCTGGATGCCTCTCCGTTCCCCCTGCATCGCGGCGCGGACGCGGCTGCCGATGCGTCCGTCGCACCGGATGCGTCTGGTCAATCTGGACTGTCGGGCCAAGCTGATAGTTCCGGCGACGGTGGCGATACCCCCGGTTCAGCCACCACTAACGCCACCGGCACCACCGGCGGCGAAGCCCCCCTGCGGCCCGACGCGGAAATCCCCGCGCGCGACGTGCCGCACGAGGTGGACTGCCCGCCCAAGGTGCTGGCCCGTGGTCCGCTGGGCGTGGCCGCCTACCTGCGCGAAACCCCGCCCTTCGACGACCTGTTCTGGCAGTCCTCGGCCTTCCGGGCGCTTTCCCGCGCCTACGACACCCACGGCGGCTGGGCCGGGCTGATGAACTGGATCAGCCTGCAAAGCGAACTGGAACTGGTGCGGCGCGGGAGCGAGAAGGTGCAGATCATGAGTCTGCACGCGGCCAAGGGGCTGGAATTTCGCGCGGTGTTCCTGCCCGCGCTGGAGGACGGCATCATGCCCTTTGCCGGGGCGGGCACCCTGACCGGCAAGCCCGACCGCGAGGGCGCAAGCCCCGACACACGCACCGACATGGATGAGGAACGCCGTCTGCTTTACGTGGGCATGACCCGCGCCGCCGAGGGGCTGTTCCTGAGCTGCGCCGCGCGCCGCCAGTTGTATGGCCGCGAACTGCGCCTGAAGCCTTCGCGTTTTCTGGACGACGTGCCGCTGGAAGGGCTGCGTCGCTCCATGCTGGTGCAGCACCAGAAGCGCAAGGAACGCCAGTTGTCGCTGATGTGACGTCCGCCGGTTTCCGTTGCCGTCCCGCCGTCAACTGATTCCCGCACCCCCGCCAATGCAAACGGCCCGGTCATGCCGGGCCGTGATGTTTTTCGGGGAAGGGGAAGGCGCTGCGGACGGCGCGCCGTGTGGCGCTGGCCGTCCCGTCATGCGGGAAGGCGGTGCCGGGCGAGGCTATTGGGGGCAGCACACCCGGTACACGTAGCGTTCGTACAGACCGGACACCCTGCCCGCCGTGCGGGGGCTTAGGCCCACGTCGCGCAGGCGACAGTAGACGTGCAGGGGGTTGAAACGGTGTTGCAGAAAATGCTTCACGTGGCGCATCCAGATCTCCTGTTCCCCGCCCTGCACCAGGTGGCCCATGGTGGAATTGGCGGGGGAACGACATATGTCGTGCATGCCCCATGCCGTGGCGGTCCGTCCCCCATGGTGGCGACCCCTTGCAAGCGGGGCGCATGGCGGGTGGACGGAAAGCCGTCCTTCGAGGGGCTGCGGACGGCACATTTCTGCCGGGCCGCGCTTGCCCGCAAGGCGTAAAGGCCGTAACCGGAACGGCATGCACATTCCGCTGGCCCTTACCGCATCGCCTCGGCTTCTGTCCAGAACCGTAGCGGCTCCTTCGTGGGTCGTTGCGGGCAACATCCATGATAATTGTGCATTTCTTTCGGGAAAAATTCACGAGGTAGGGCTGTGCCTGTTCGAGGCCGAAGCCTGCCTTGCCTACACCGACGCCGATCTGCCCCCGGAACTGGCTGCGCTGCCCCTGACCTGGCACGCCCACCTGCCGGTGGACCTGGCCTGGGGGGCGGGGGCGCACGGTGCGCCCGGCGCGGGCGCGGCGCGGGTGTGCGGGCTGCTGCTGGACCGGGTGGCCTTTCTGGGCGTGCAACGCGCGGTGCTGCACCCGCCCACGCCGCAGCAGGCCGAGGCGGCGGGCTTTGCCGGTGCGGACGGCGCGGCCCGGCTGCTGGCGGCCTTTCTTTCCGAATGGACCCGCCAGGGCCGCGACCCGGCCTGTCTGTTGCTGGAAAACATCGCCGGGCAGGATCTGGCAGACCTGCTGCCGGTGCTAGGCGACGGAAACTGCAAGGTGTGTCTGGACATGGGCCATGTCCTGACCTACGGTCAACATAGGCTGCCCGCCTCCGCCGGATTGCTGGAGCGGGTACGCATGGTGCATGTGCATGCGCCCGGCGGCATGGACCGCCACCGCCCCCTCACCGAACTGACGCCTGATGAGGCTGCATGGGCCGCGCAGATGCTGCCCGGCCTGCCGCAGAACGCGGTGCTGATGGTGGAGGTGTTCGCCTGGGACGGTGTGCTGGCCTCGCTGCCGGTGCTGGATCGCCTGCTGGGCGGCGATATGCCCCGTCCGAACGCGTCCTGAATTTGGCACGTTCGGCAACGGGCGCGTTCGGCAACAGACGCACGCCGCCAATGTGTCCACCGGCACCACCCGTTGCATCAACGTCGCCAGCACGGCGGTGCGCCGCCGCAGTTCACATAGCCGGGGCAAGAGGAGAACATGAGTTACTTCCGGAAGCTGGAGACAAAGCTCACCCACCTGCAAGAGCTGTTTGACCGCGCCGAACGCTGGCTCATCGTGATCAACGCCGACCCCGACGCCATGGCATCCGCCCTGGCGCTGAAGCGCATCATGATCCACCGCGTGGACGACGTGGTCATCGCCCGCGTCAACGAGATCACGCGGCCCGACAACCTGGCCATGGCCCGCTATCTGCGCATCCCCATGGTCAAGCTTACCCCTACGCTTGCCGCGCAGTTCGACCGCTTTGCGGTGGTCGATTCGCAGCCCCACCACCACCCGTCGTTCAAGGACCTGTCCTTCTCGCTGGTCATCGACCATCACCCGCCCGTAGAGGAACACCCGGTGGTGGCCGACTTCAAGGAAATCCGCAACGATTACGGCGCAACGTCCACCATCATGACCGAGTATCTGTACAATCTCGGCATCCGGCCCGGAAAGCTGCTGGCCACGGCGTTGCAATTCGGCATCAAGACCGATACCGCCAGCTTCGAGCGCGCCTTCCACGACGTGGACATGCGCGCCTATCGCTACCTGACCAAGTTTGCGGACCACACCCTGCTTTCGCGCATCGTGCGCAGCGAATTCCGGCTGCACTGGCTGGATTACTTTTCGCGCGCGTTCATCAGCATGCACAAGCTGGGCACCGGCCAGTACGTGTACGTGGGCGAGGTAGAAAACCCGGACATCCTGGTGGTGATTGCCGACTTTTTCATGCGGGTGCATGAAATCCGCTGGGCGGCGGTGTGCGGGGTGTACGGCGACACCATTGTGGTCATCCTGCGCGGCGACGGCATGGGGCGCGACCTGGGCCGCTATGCCAACCTGCAATTCGGCGACGTGGGGTCCGCCGGGGGGCACCGGGCCATGGCCCGTGCGGAAATACCGCTGGCCATCGCCGAAGGCCGCAATGTGGAATTCTTCATCTACAAGCGGCTGCTGGCCCCGCGCAAGAAAATGCGGGCCAAGCCCGACCCGAAACCCGACCCGAAGCCCGACCAGAAGCCCGAACCGAAAGCGGAGCCGAAGGCCCCGGCCAAGGCCCTGCCCGCGGGCGCGTCCGATGTCCCGGCGGCGGCTGCGGCAGCGGAAGCCGGGGGGGCCGTCCCGTCCGACGTGTAATCCGGCGCATACCCTGTCGTGGCGTCTGCCATGCCCTCCCACGCGGCACGTGGCGGACGGCAGGTAACGCGCGGCAGAGCGCCCTTCTGTAGTCCCTACGTACTTCCTCCTTTCCGTTTTTTCGCCCTGAGATGACCGGTCCGCCTGCGTGTGCGCCTGGTCGGAACGCTGACATGTTCCGGCAGGCGCGGCATGTTGCCGACGCCCGTTGGTCTTTTCGGCATGTTGCAAGGCCGCCCGCCGGGGTTCCGGGGGCGGCCTTGCGTGCGGAGGGAAGGGATATGGATGATGGCCGGGCCGGCGGGGCGGCGTTCGCCATGTGCTGCTAGGTCGTAAAGGCGCAGAGTCCGGCGGCTACCCGCCGCGCCGCCTGCGGTCCGGGCGGCCGGCGTCGGCGCACAGCACGTGGGGCGTGCCCGTGGCATCGGTAAAACGCACCGCCAGCGTCACGCACAGGTTGCCGGAGGCCCGCGAAATGTACGGGGCGGTCAGGCATTCCTCTATGCCGCTGCGCATGGGCAGAAAATATTCCTTCAGCGAATGGTCCGTGCCGCGCCGCGCGGGCTGGTAGATGAACCGTCTGCTGGCCGAGAGCCGGTAGGGATTGCATACCGTGTCCGACGTCTGGCGGCCCGCGCCGTCCAGCACGTACAGGCATTCCAGCGCCGATTCCGCATTCAGGTAACGAGCCAGGATCTTGTCGAATTCACCGGGAAAGGCGCGGTGCAGATCCTCGCGCAGGCGGTGAACGGCGTTGCGCAGGGTGGCCACACGGCGTTCCTCTTCCTCCACCTGGGCCAGGGTAAGCACAGCATAGGCGCGAGCCACGTTGTGCAGGGCGGTGCCGCCTTCGGCCACGGCCCCTTCCGGCGAGGGACGGGCAAACAGAAAACCCTGCATCACATCCGCGCCCAGGTCCATCAGCAGGGCTGCCTCGCGCTCGTGCTCCACGCCTTCGGCCACGGTCATGGCCCCGATGCGCCGGGACAGGCCCACCAGCGCCCGCACCACCTCCTGGCGGTGGAACGAATCGGGCAGGCCGGACACCAGCGAACGGTCCAGCTTGAGCACATCGGGCTTCAGCGCGGCGATGCGCTCCAGGTTGGAATGCCCGGCCCCCACGTCGTCCAGGGCCACCAGAAACCCCAGCTTGCGGTGGCGCGCGGCGAATTCCATCAGTGCATCGGTGTCGTCCACCTGTGATTCCACGATTTCCAGCACCACGTTGTTGGGGCTGATGCCGCTGGCCTCGGCCAGCCGTTCGATGTGTCCGGAGCCCACCACCCCGCGCCGCAGCACGGCGGTGTCGATGTTCACGAACAGCAGCAGCTCCGGCTTGCGGCGCACCAGCGGCGCGAAGGCGGCAAAGGCCCGTTCGCGGCACAGACGGTCCAGTTCCAGCGCGCTGCCGCTGGCTGCGGCAGCGGAAAACATGACGTCCGGCGGCATTATTGCGCCGCCCGGCACGCGGCCCCGGCTCAGGGCCTCCATGCCCACCACGGCGTGGCGGCGCACGGAAACCAGGGGCTGGAACAGGGTGAACACGTCGGCAATGTCCACGCCCGGCACAGGGGAGGGCGCGGCAGTTGCAGGGGCAGGGGATGTTCCGTTCCGGGACATCTGGCTGGCGGGCATGCCGTCATGCGCCGCGTTGCGGGCGGCAGAGGTGGCGTGGTTGTGCGGTTCGGCGGGCGAGGGCGAATCCGCGCGCGCCGGGTTCGTGGCGATCATGTGGTCGTCTCGTTGGCGCGGCGGCGCGCTGGCAGAAATAGGGCCGGACCGGGGCGGCGGGCGGGGGAAGGGTGCCCCGGTCCGGCGGAGGGTGCGGGCGGCGGGGGTTGCTGGGGTGTCGCCGCCCGTTCACGCCGTTGTCAGTTCCTTCGCCGAAGCGAGGAACCGTGCGCGATCTTGCCGGGTTGCAGGTGGAGCGGCAGGGTGCTCCCCCCGGCGGACCGATGCACGGAAGGAACCGCGAAGCCGGGCGCAGTGTCTGCGCCAGCGACCTCCGGCGGAAAGCCACAGCCCGTGGCGGCGTGTCCCTTCATGAAAAGAGAACCGTGCGCGCGGGCAAACAGGGGAGCATCGTCGCAGAACTGACAGTCGTCGGTTTCCGTGGGCAGGCGCAGCAGGCTGCGCAGCGAGGCGGCAGCCACGTGCATGGAAAACACCAGCCATGCGCAGACCACTGCCGCGCAGGCGATGCGGGCCGGGTCGCCGGGCAGGGCGGCGGCAATCACGCCCAGCCCGGCCGCCAGAAGGCACGAGAGCCCCGGCGCAAGGCCGCGCGAGGTGTGGCCGGACGCGTCGCAGGCACGTCCGGCGCCCGCGGGCGGCGCTGGTATGGTGGGGCCGTTGTCTGGTCCGTGGCACGTGAAGGCAGGCAGGTCCGCCGGAACACCCGCGACCATGGCCGCGACGCGGCCCACGCCGAGGCGGCGGGGTGCGTTGCTGGCTGGCGTATGGCGAGGTGCGGCGTGCATGGCGTCTTCCGTGTCCGGGCGGCAGGTGCCCGCAGATTCTGTTGCTGTCGGTGGGGTGCATTCTTTCCGGCCCCGGCTGGCGACAACCTGTGAAGATAGAAAAAGGCGTTCACTGGCCGGGGCGGCGTGGGCGGCACCGTGCCAGCCACGCCGCAAGGAAAGCAAAACAGGGGCCAATGGCGGCAACCCGGCGGATTTCATGGGTCGGCGGGGGCAAATGAGGCAATGTGAAGATGTGGAGCATGGTTATAATTACAATTTTGAACATGTCGTGAGTATTTAAAGAAACAAAAACGTAAATGACAAGATGAAAAAGCGTCTCCGAAAAGGCACGACGCTTGGAATATTCCGCTTGACAGGTTTCGCGGGGCGGGCGTAGGTATCCCGGAACACCTGAAAACGGATAACGTCAGGACACAACGACAATGCTTTCCACCTCCGCCACCTTCACCACCGCTTTCCGTACCAACTATTACTTTTGGTACTTTTTTAGCTATGGAGAAGCCCGTGGCCGCATGGAGCGTGCGTAAGCATCTGACGAAGGTGTAAACACACGAAGACTCAAGGGGCCGCGGGCGAAAAGCCGGCGGCCCCTTTCTGTTTTTTTCCGGCAGTGCGTTACGCGCGGCGCACCCGGAAGCGTGTGACCCGGCAGACAGGGTTGGATGAGACCCAACCCCCAATCTGCCGCCTGACGCTGCCGCATCAGCAGTACCCGGTACACGGGGGCATGCCCCCGAAGCCCGGCCAACGCCGGGACGCAAGGTAAGGACACACGATCACGGCCAGTTGCGCCGCAACCTTTCCGAAAGAACAGGGGAACATACGATGCACATCGGCAAAAGAATCAGGATGGAGCGCATTTTCAACCGAAAAACCGGTCGCGCCGTCATCGTGCCGCTGGACCACGGCGTAAGCGTGGGACCCATCTACGGCCTTGTGGACATGCGTGAAACCGTGAACCAGGTGGCCGAAGGCGGCGCAGACGCGGTACTCATGCACAAGGGCCTGGTGCGCTGCGGCCACCGCGAAGCTGGGCGTGACGTGGGCCTCATCATGCACCTTTCCGCTTCCACCTCCCTTTCCCCCCGCCCCAACGCCAAGACTCTGGTCGCCACCGTGGAAGACGCCCTGAAGCACGGTGCCGACGGCGTGTCCGTCCACGTGAACCTGGGCGACGAGACCGAACGCGACATGCTGGCCGACCTTGGCCGCGTGGCCACCGTGGCCAACGACTGGGGCATGCCGCTCTTGGCCATGATGTACGCCCGCGGCCCCCGCATCAAGAACGAGTACGACCCCGAAGTGGTGGCCCACGCCGCCCGCGTGGGTGTGGAACTTGGCGCGGACGTGGTCAAGGTGGCCTACACAGGCGACATGGACAGCTTCGCCCACGTGGTGTCTTCCTGTTGCGTGCCCGTTGTGATCGCGGGCGGCCCCAAGCTGGATTCCACCCGCTCGTTCCTGCAAATGGTCCACGACGCGGTGCGCGCTGGCGCAGCCGGTCTTTCCGTGGGCCGCAACATCTTTCAGCACGAACGCACCCCCGCCCTCGTCAAGGCCCTGCGCGGCCTGGTGCATGAGGATTGGGATGTGGAGCAGGCCATGGCGCTTGTCGGCGAGTGAGGAGTGTTGGGATTCAGGCACTTTCGCCCTCTGGCTGCGTCAGGCTGCGCCTTTTACTCCGGTCACGTACGAGAAGAGTACGCTCCCTTCGTAAAAGACTTGCCTTCCTTGCCAGAGAACGAAATTGCTCTGAATCCCGACACTCCTGAAGGCATGTGCAGCGCTGCGCTGAGAAAGGCAATCGGAGGAAGACTCCTTGAGTTTGCTTCCGGCGCGACACGGCAGGACAAAGAGCGGTTCGCCGCCATGACAAAAATGTGAGGGGTTGATGCGGACCATTCTTTTCAAGAGCGTGCCTTTCGACAAGGGTCTGGTGACCTTGGCGCTGGAATCGGGCGTGGACGGCATCATCGTGCCGCGCGCGCAGGTTGATTCGGTGGCGGCGCTGGCCCGGTGCCGGGTGCTGGCCGACGAGGACGTTGTGACCATTGCGCTGTCGGCCAAGGCCGACGAAGAGGACGCCGCCGCCCGTCTGGCGCGGGGCGAAACCGTAGTGCTGGCGCGCGGGTGGGAGATCATTCCGGTGGAGAATCTGTTGGCCCAGTCCGACGACGTGGCCGTGGAAGTGGCCGACCTTGGCGAAGCGCGCCTTGCGGCGGGCATTCTGGAGCGGGGCGTGGCCACCGTGGTGGTGCTGCCCGAGGGCGCTGGCGAGCTGAAGTCCATCGTGGCTGATCTCAAGCTGTCGCAGGGCTGCATCGACCTTGCCACCGCCGTGGTCACGGCGGTGGAGAACGTGGGCCTTGGCCACCGGGTGTGCGTGGACACCATGTCCATGTTGCGCCGGGGGCAGGGCATGCTGGTGGGCAATTCCAGCGCGTTCACCTTTCTGGTGCATGCCGAGACCGAGCACAACGAATACGTGGCCGCGCGGCCTTTCCGGGTCAATGCCGGTGCCGTCCACGCCTATGCCCAGATGCCCGGCGACAGGACCACCTATCTTGAGGAACTGCGCGCGGGCGACGAGGTGCTCATCGTCAGCGCCGACGGTTCCACCACCGTGGCCACTGTGGGCAGGTTGAAGGTGGAGGCGCGGCCCATGCTGCTGGTGCGCGCGAAGGTGGGCGACGTGGAAGGCGCGGTGTTTCTGCAGAATGCGGAAACCATCCGCCTGACCCGTCCGGACGGCGCCCCGGTAAGCGTGGTGAGCCTGAAAGAAGGCGATCAGATTTTGTGCCGCACCGATTGCGCGGGCCGTCACTTCGGCATGCGCATCAAGGAGGACATCAAGGAATGCTGATGCGCACCACGACACAACGCCGGAGGACGCGGACATGAGTCCCACCGACGACAAGGACCCCGATTGGCGGGGGGAGGACGTTGCCGCCAGCGCCGCCAACGCTCCCAGCGCTCCCGGCGCTCTCAAAACCACGGCCGACGGCGCTGCTTCGTCCTCGCTGTCTGCCGACCCGGAAGCGGCACTGGCCGCCCGGCTGGGTCAGATCCGCCACGAGATCGACGGGCTGGACGGCGACCTGCTGACCCTGCTGAACCGCCGCGCCTCGCTGAGTCTGGAGGTGGGGCGGATCAAGGCCGATGATGCGGGCATCGTGTTCAAGCCCTTCCGCGAGCGCGAGGTGTTGGAAAACCTCATGTCCGCCAACGGCGGGCCGCTGCCCAACGAGCACCTGCGCTCCATCTGGCGCGAGATTCTATCCTCCTCGCGCAGCCTGCAACGGCCCCAGAAGGTGGCCTACCTTGGGCCGGAGGGAACTTTTTCGTACTTCGCCGGTGTGGAATTTCTGGGCAAGGCCGTGGAATACATGCCGCAAAAGGATCTGGACGGGGTGTTCCGCGCCGTGCATGACAGGCAGTGCGAGCTTGGCGTGGTGCCGCTGGAAAATTCGCTGCACGGCACCGTGGGCCAGAGTCTGGACCTGTTCCTGTCGCACGAGGTATTCATCCAGTCCGAGCTGTTCTGCCGCATCAGCCATTGTCTGCTGACCACGGAAACCAGCCTGGCCGACGTGACCACGGTGTACTCGCACCCGCAGCCGCTGGCCCAGTGCGGCGGCTGGCTGCGCCAGGCCCTGCCGGGGGCGCGGATCATCCCGGCGGATTCCACCGCCTCTGCCGCGCGCCGGGTGGTGGGCGAAAAGGGCGCGGCGGCCATCGGGCACCGTAGCCTGGCCACACTGCTGGGGCTGAACATCCTGGCGCGCGGCATAGAAGACCAGCCGGACAACTGGACGCGCTTCGTGGTCATCGGTCCCGCCCCGGCGGGCCAGCCCGGCACGGACAAGACCTCCATGCTCTTCTCGGTGCCGGACAGGCCCGGCGCGCTGGCAGAGGTGCTGAACCTGCTGGCCCGCGAGAGCATCAACATGAAGAAGCTGGAATCGCGGCCCCTGCGCGGCGAAAAGTGGAAGTACGTGTTCTTCGTGGACGTGGAATGCGACCTTGGCAACGAGGACTATGGCCGGGTAGTGCATGAACTGCGCAGGCTGTGTCATACGTTGCGCATCCTCGGAAGCTACCCCGCCGGGCCGCAGCTTGATATGAGCGGTGATTGACGCGGCGCGCACGCTCCGTCCTTTCGTCCTCCGGCTGACCGACCTAAAGGGCGCGAAGCGTGGCCGTTAGACGAGCTTGCGAGTCTTACGGCCATCGAGAGCAGAGCGTCAGATTTTGCTTTTTGCTCCGGTCACGTACGAGAAGAGTACGCTCCCTTCGCAAAAAGCTCATCTTCCTTGCCGGAGAACGAAAATCCTGGAGCGTGCAAAGACTGCGGCCCGTAGCGGTTCACGTGGGCGGCGGAATAGCGGACTCGGGGATGCCCAAGGAGGATAGCCTTGGGGAGCGTTGGGTGAGATGCGGCGTCTGCCCCCTGTTAGAAAGTTTTGGGGGGAGGGGTCCGGGGAGGGAGACCTTTTTACGCGTTGCGGACGCCATCCGTAATGTTCGCGCAAGCGCTTACATAACGGCTGCCGCAAAAGGTCCCCTCCCCGGTAACTCTCCCAAAAGATATCCAAAGGAATTTTCATGGAAACCAAACGTGAAACCGTGACCGTGGCGGCGCCGCCGTCCAAGTCGGTGTCGCACCGCATGTTGATCGGGGCGGCGCTGGCTGCGGGTGATTCGGTGGTGGAGCACGTGCTGGAAAGCCGCGACATCGAGCGCACGGCGGACATCTTGCGGGCGGCGGGCGCGCGCATAGAGCGTCAGGGCGACGGCAGGTTTGCGGTGTCCGGCGTGGCGGGCACGCCTGCGGGCGGGTTTGACGCGCCGGTATCGTGCGACGTGCATGAATCCGGCACCACGTGCCGCCTGCTGACAGCGGTGCTGGCGGCAGGCAAGGGGATGTTCCGCATCCACGGCGCGCCGCGCATGCATGAACGTCCCATCGGCGAACTGGTGGACGTGCTGCGCGACCGCGGGGTGCGGGTGACCTATGAAGGCCGCGAGGGCTGCCCGCCCCTGCTCATTGATTCCGACGGCATGTCCGGCGGCGCGACCGCCATCGGCCTTGGCGAATCCAGCCAGTACCTGTCGGGCCTGCTGCTGGCCGCGCCGCTTACCAGCGGGCTGACCATCGAGGTGTCCGGCGACAAGGTGGTGTCGTGGCCGTACGTGGCCCTGACCCTGCAAGCCTTGGAAGACTTCGGCATCGGTTTCCGCGTGGAAACGCGCGAAACCCCGCGCGGCAAGTGGCAGGCCGACGACTGGCGCACCCTGCGCGAGGTCCGTCCCGGTCTGGTGCGTTTCGTGGTGTCGCCGGGGGTGTACCGTGCGGGCAACTACCGGGTGGAGGGCGACTGGTCCAACGCCTCGTACTTCCTGGCGGCGGGGGCCGTGGGCCCGCGTCCGGTGCGTGTGGCAGGCTTGCGGGTGGATTCGTTGCAGGGCGACCGGGCCATGCTGGACATCCTGGGCCGCATGGGCGCGCGCTTCGAGCGGGCCGACAACGGCGTGGTGGTGGCTCCGTCCAGTCTGACCGGGGTGGAAGTGGACATGGGCCACTGCCCGGACCTGGTGCCCACGGTGGCGGCCACGGCAGCCTTTGCTCAGGGCGTGACCACCATCCGCAACGTGGCGCACCTGCGCATCAAGGAATGCGACCGGTTGTCCGCTCCGGCGGCGGAACTGCGCAAGGCCGGGGTGCGGGTGGAGGAACTGGACGACGGCCTCGTCGTGCATGGTTCGCTGCGCAGCGGCGGTCCGGCGCCCCAGATTGACGAAAAAGTGATGCCATTTTTGTCATACGGCGACCATCGCATGGCCATGAGTCTTGCGCTTCTGGGGTTTGCCGGGGTACAGGTGGCCTTGGACGACCCGGCCTGCGTGGCAAAGTCGTTCCCGCATTTCTGGAACGAGTGGGAAAAGGTACGCGCATGAACGCAGTGAAAATCGCGTTGATCGGCGCGGGTGGCCGTATGGGCCGCCTGTTCGCCGACAGGCTCTCCGCCGCAGGCTATGCGGTGGGGGGCGTGGACCGTCCGCTGACGCAGGATGCCTTGCGTCATGCCGTGGACGGTGCCGCCGCCGTGCTGCTGTGCGTGCCCGTGGAAGCCATGGACGAGGTGCTGCGCCAGGTGGCCCCGCTGCTGAACGGCATGCAGGTGCTGGCCGACATCACCTCCGTCAAGGTGCGCCCCATGCAGGTCATGGCGCGGCACTACGCAGGCCCCGTGGTGGGCACCCACCCGCTGTTCGGCCCGGTGCCGCCCCCCTCATCCGGGGACGACCCCGCCGAGAACCTGCGTGTGGCCGTAACCCCCGGTCAGGGGGCGCACGAAACGGACGTGGCGCTCATTGAGCGCGTGTTCGCCGACATGGGCTGCGTGCCCTTCCGCACCACTGCGGACGAGCATGACGAAGCCGCCGCCTGCATTCAGGGCCTCAATTTCATCACCAGCGTCGCCTACCTTGCCACGCTGGCCCACCGTGACGAGCTGACCCCCTTCATCACCCCCTCGTTCCGCCGCCGCCTTGATGCGGCGCGCAAGATGCTCACCGAGGACGCATCCCTCTTCGAAGGCATGTTCGAAGCCAATCCCCACAGCCAGACCGCTGTCCGCAGCTACCTGTCGTTCCTCAACTTCGCCGCCGCCGGCGATGTGGACGTGCTGGTAGACCGCGCCCAGTGGTGGTGGCGTTCGCACACCGAAAGGGGAGGAGTGCGTCCGTCATAGCTGCACGCGAGTAGTAGAGTAACGGACAAGGCAATAGTAGGCCGCGCTCCCTCCCCGGGAGCGCGGCTTTTTGTTTTCGATGCACCACTCACGGCACGCCGAATTTGAAGGAGAACCCAGATGGAAATGCCCGAAATGCCCGAACAGGCCGGAACGCCCGCACAGGCGGAAGCCCCCGAAACGGTGAAGGCCCCCCAGACCCCGGAAACCGCGCAGACCCCGGCCAATGGCAACGGCTGCGCCTGCGCTTCCAACGGCTCCGGGGACGACATCCCCCCGCTGCCCGAAGGTGGAGAGATCGTGCTGCGCCAGACGGGCCGCTGGCTGGAGGCCGACGTGGACACCCCCATCAGCGTGTTTCTGGGCATGGTGGGGTCCGGGCAGGGCATTCTGCTGGAAAGTGCGGAAGTGGATGGCCGCTGGGGCCGGTACAGCGTCATCGCCTTCAACTTCCTGCTGCGCCTTGGCTGCCGTGACGGCAAGCTGGAAGTGGCCGTGCGCGACCCGCGCCTTGCCCCGCTGCGCAGGTTTGACGGCATGGGCTTCATTGAGGGCACGCGCGCGGTGATGCGCGCCCTGCGCATCGAGCCGGACGCGGCCTTTGCCGACCAGCCCCCCATCACCCGCGCCCTGTACGGCTACTTCGGCTACGGCGTGTCCGGGCTGTTCGAGCCCAAGCTGGCCAAGGTGCTGCCCCCGTCTTCGGCAGAGGCATGCCTGGCCCTGCCCGGCACCGTGGTGCTGTTCGACCACCTGTACAACCGGCTGTGCCAGCTTTCGCTCACCGATCTGCCGGGGGCCAAGGTGGACCGCAGCCAGGTGGACCGCACCCCGGAACCGCCGGAAGTGGGCCCCGTGGTCAACGTGCCGGAACAGGCCGTGTACACCCGCGCCGTGGCCCGGGTGAAGGACATGATTCGCCAGGGCGAGGCCATTCAGGTGGTGCTGTCCACCCGGTTCCAGGCCTCGTTCAGCGGCGACCCGTTCACCCTGTACCGCCGCCTGCGCCGCATCAACCCTTCGCCGTACATGTTTTTCATGCGGCTGCCCGGCGTTTCGCTGCTGGGGTCCTCGCCGGAGGTCATGGTGCGCTGCCGGGCGGACAAGTTGCAGGTCAGCCCCATTGCGGGCACCCGCCCGCGCGGCACGGACGATGCCCACGACGCCGCCCTTGCCCAGGAACTGCTGGAAGACCCCAAGGAACGCGCTGAGCACGTCATGCTGGTGGACCTTGGCCGCAACGACCTTGGCCGCATTGCCGCGCCGGGCACCGTGCAGGTGGAACGGTTCATGGACGTGGAAAAGTTTTCGCACGTCATGCACCTGACCTCGCGCGTCACCGCGCAGATCGAACCGGGCCGCGACGCGCTGGACGTGCTGGCCGCCACCTTCCCGGCGGGCACCGTCAGCGGCGCGCCCAAGGTGCGGGCCATGGAGATCATTTCCGAGGCGGAAGGCCTGGCGCGCGGCCCCTACGCCGGGGCCATCGGCTGGCTGGGGTTGGACCGGGGCAGCGTGAACCTGGATACCGGCATCACCATCCGTTCCCTGTGGGTGCGCGACGGCCAGGTCCACTGGCAGGCCGGTGCGGGCATCGTGTTCGATTCCGTGCCCGAAATGGAATGGAAGGAATGCAACAACAAGGCCGCCGTCATCCGCGCCGCCGTCACCGGAGGGGAATATGTTCCTGTTAATCGATAACTACGACTCGTTCACCTTCAATCTGGTGCAGGCGTTCTACGGTCTTGGCCTGAAGCCGGTGGTGGTCCGCAACGACGATCCCGCCGTGCCCGCCATGGCCGAAGACCCGGCGCTGGAAATGGTGTGCATCTCGCCCGGCCCCAGCCATCCGCGCAACGCGGGCTTCTGCCTCGACTTCCTGTCCCGCCTGCCGCATTCCGTGCCCGTGCTGGGCGTGTGTCTGGGCCATCAGGTGCTTGGGCTGTTCGCCGGGGCCACCGTGGATGTGGGCCCGCGCATCATGCACGGCAAAACCTCGGACATCACCCACAACGGCGTGGGCCTGTTCCACGGCGTGCCCAGCCCCATGCAGGTGGGCCGCTACCACTCGCTCATCGTGCATGCCGAGGAACGCCCCGACCTGCTGGCCGTCACCGCCCGCGCCCCCGAAGGCGAGGTGATGGCCCTGCGCTACACCGATCGGCCCTGGGTGGGCGTGCAGTTTCACCCCGAATCCGTGCTGACCCCCGACGGCGTGCGCATGCTCGCCAACTTTCCCGCCCAGGTGGCGGGGAAGGCCAAGGGTGTTGCGTGAAAGAGGAGTCGGGGGCGGGGAAGGGGACCTTTTGAAAAAGGTCTCCCTTCCCCGCCCCCGGACCCCCACCCCATCCCCCCAAAACTTTGCATGGGGGGCAGGGCCTGAACAGAAACGATGCATCAGGGCACGAAGCCCGATGGAAAGTTTTTGGGGGGAGGGGTCCGGGGAGGGAGACCCTTTTCCAAAAGGGTCCCCTCCCCGGAAGGACCATCCGACAAAGAACTCCTGAAGGAGACAGCAAATGCAGACCGCAACGTCTACCATACTGGAAACGCTGGCCACGGGCATGGACCTTGCGCCGGAACTGGCAGAGGCCGGGTTCTCGCGCCTGATGGACGGCGAAATGACCTGCGCGCAGGCGGGCTCGTTCCTGATGGGCCTGCGCATGAAGGGCGAGACCCCGCAGGAACTCACCGAGGCGGTGCGCGCCGCGCTGGCCCGCGCCGTGCGGGTGACCGGCATCGACGGCCCTACCATCGACATCGTGGGCACCGGCGGCGATGGCCGCTCGTCGTTCAACTGTTCCACGGCCACGGCGCTGACCCTGGCGGGCATGGGGCACCGGGTGGTCAAGCACGGCAACCGCGCGGTGTCGTCCTCGTGCGGGGCGGCGGACGCGGTGGAGGGCCTGGGCCTGCCGCTGGAACTGGACCCGGAGGACGTGCGCACGCTGGTGACGCAGCGCAACTTCGCCTTCCTGTTCGCGCCGCGCTTTCACCCGGCGTTCCGCAACGTCATGCCCATCCGGCGCGAACTGGGCGTGCGCACCCTGTTCAACCTGTTGGGGCCGCTGCTCAATCCGGCCCGGCCCACCCACATGCTGCTGGGCGTGGCTCGCGCGGAACTGCTGCCGCTGATGGCCCAGACCCTGCTGATGACCGGCGTGCGCCGGGCAGCGGTGGTGCATGGCGCGGGCGGCTACGACGAACTGACGCCCATGGGCCCCGCGCACATCATGCTGCTGGAGGGCGACGGCGAAGGCCACGGCACGCTGACGGAAATCAGCGTGGACCCGGCGGACTACGGCATCGCACCCTGCACTCCGGAAGAACTGGCCGTGCCCGACCGCGACACCGCCGTGCGCGTGCTGCGCGAGCTGCTGTCCGGCGGCGGCCCCGCCCCCATGCGCGATATGCTGGTGCTGAACGTGGGCATGGCCCTGCACCTGCTGGAACCGGGGCTGGCCCTGCCCGACGCCATGGCTGCCGCGCGGCTGGCCCTGGCCGCAGGGGCAGGGGGGAAGGTGCTGCATGCTTGATCGTTTCCGCATCGCCAAGCAGCCGGAACTGGACCGGTTGCGCAAGCTGGCCGCCGTAGGCGGGATGCCCGCACCGCTGGCTGTCGGGGCAGGTGGCGGCATCCCGCGCCCGGACTTCCTGCGGGCACTGCGGGACCGCACCGGCTACCCGGATGCGCCAGTGGCGGTCATCGCCGAGTACAAGCGCGCCTCGCCCTCGCGCGGGGTCATCGAGACGGGCGTGTCGCCGGAAGACGCGGCTGCGGCCTATGCGTCCGCCGGGGCCACGGCCATCTCGGTGCTGACCGAGGAACAATACTTCGGCGGCGACCTGACCTATCTGGAGCGCATGGCGGGCGTCGATCCGTCCATTCCCCTGTTGCGCAAGGACTTCATCATGGACCCGTTGCAGGTGGCGGCCACGGCGGCCACCCCGGCGGCGGCGCTGCTGCTTATCGTGCGGCTTACGCCCGATGCGCGCACCCTGCGCGACCTGCGCGAGCAGGCCGAGACGCACGGCATGCATGCCGTGGTGGAGATCTTCGACGAGGCGGATCTGGCGCTGGCCCGCGAATCCGGGGCGCGGATCATTCAGGTGAACAACCGCGATCTGGAAACCCTGGCCGTGGACCGCACCGCCTGCCTGCGTCTGGGGCCGCTGAGCCAACCCGACGAGGTGTGGATAGCGGCCAGCGGTATCGCCGAATACCGCCACTTGGAGGAAGCCGCCCATGCCGGGTATGACGCGGCATTGGTGGGCACTGCGCTCATGGATGGGGGAAACCTTAAAGAGTCGCTAATGCGTCTTTTGGGGCGCGAGGGCACTCCGTCCTTTCGTCCTCCGGCGGCGTCAGGCTGCGCCGCCTGCTCCGGTCACGTACGGTCAGAGTACGCTCCCTGCGCGTCGGGCTCGCCTTCCTTGCCGGAGAACGAAAATCCTGTCGTGCCAGATTGCGGTAATGCCGAAGGTGCCCGATGAACCCGTCAAAGCCAGCCACCCTGTTCGATACCCCTTCCCGCCTGCTGGTGAAGGTCTGCGGCCTGACCCGGCAGCAGGACGCGGACGCCTGCGCGGACGCCGGGGTGGACCTGTGCGGGTTCATTTTCCATCCGGCCAGCCCGCGCGGGGTAACGCCCGCTGTGGTCGCCGGGCTGCACAGCCACGGCATGGCGCGGGTGGGGGTGTTCGTGAAGCAGTCCGCCGAAGAGGTGCTGGCCATCATGGACGCGGCCCGGCTGGACTTTGCCCAGTTGCACGGCGGGCAGGATGCCGCCTTTTGCGACCGGGTGGGGCCGGAACGGGTCATCCGCGTGGCGTGGCCGCAACGGCATGTGGGTTCCGCAAGCCTGATCGCGGGGGCGGACCGTACCGCGCTGGAAGGCGAACTGGCGGGGCTTGCCCCGCACGTGCGCTGCTTTCTGCTGGATGCGGGCACCAGCGGCGGCGGCCATGGCGCCACCATGGACTGGGCCGCGCTACGCGGCCTGGCCCCCGGTGCGCCGTGGCTGCTGGCGGGCGGGCTGACCCCGGACAACGTGGCCAGCGCCGTTGCCGCCTGCGGCGGCCATGACCCCGCCATGCTGATCGGCGTCGATCTCAATTCGGGGGTGGAAAGCGCCCCCGGCAAGAAGGATGCAACCCGCGTGGCGTCAGCCTTGGCGGCCCTGCGAGGGTGAAAAGGGATACGTCACTGTGAATGATGCTGCCCCGATAACGGGTTGGCCAATGAAAAGGTTTTGGGGGGAGGGGTCCGGGGAGGGGGACCTTTTCCAAAAGGTCCCCTCCCCGGCGCTCACTCTTCCAAAAAGATAAAGGATACCACCATGAAAAAAGGCTATTTCGGCGAGTTCGGCGGGCAGTTCGTGCCCGAACTGCTCATGCCGCCGCTGCGGGAACTGGAAGCCGCCATGCGCGACATCCTGCCCTCGGACAAGTTCCGGGCGGAGCTGGAAGACCTGCTGCGCAACTTTGCGGGGCGCGAAACCCCGCTCACGGCCTGCCCCACGCTGTCGGCGGAACTGGGCGTCAACCTGTGGCTGAAGCGCGAAGACCTGCTGCACACCGGCGCGCACAAGGTCAACAACACCCTTGGGCAGGCGCTGCTGGCCAAATACATGGGCAAGACCGCGCTGGTGGCGGAAACGGGCGCGGGCCAGCACGGCGTGGCCACGGCGGCGGCTGCGGCGCGCCTGGGGCTGGAATGCGTGGTGTACATGGGCGCGACGGACGTGGTGCGCCAGGCCCCCAACGTCATGCGCATGAAGCTGCTGGGCGCGAAAGTGGTGCCCGTGCAGAGCGGCACCAAGACCCTGAAGGACGCCATCAACGAGGCCCTGCGCTACTGGATAGCCCAGCAGGATTCCACCCACTACTGCTTCGGCACGGCGGCGGGGCCGCACCCCTTCCCCACGCTGGTGCGCGACCTGCAATGCGTCATTGGCCGCGAAACCCGCGCCCAGATGCTGGAGCGCGTGGGCCGGCTGCCCGACATGGTGGTGGCCTGCGTGGGCGGCGGCTCCAACGCCATCGGCATGTTCCACCCGTTCGTGGATGACGCCTCGGTGCGCATCGTGGGGGTGGAGGCGGCAGGCACTGGCGAGCCGGGCTGCTACAATTCCGCGCCCATCAACCTGGGCCGCCCCGGCGTGCTGCACGGCCAGCATACCATGCTGCTGCAGGACGGGGACGGCCAGATCGAGCCGTCGCACTCCGTGTCCGCTGGGCTGGACTACCCCGGCGTGGGGCCGGAGCACGCGCACCTGGGGGCCATTGGCCGGGTAACCTACGGCATGGCCACCGACAGCCAGGCGCTGGAGGCCTTTCAGGCACTGACCCGGCGCGAAGGCATCATCCCCGCGCTGGAATCGTCGCACGCGCTGGCGTGGGTGCTGAACAACCGGGACAAGCTGCCTGCCGGGGGCCACGTGGTGGTCAACCTTTCGGGCCGGGGCGACAAGGATATGGAAATCGTGCGGGAAGTGCTGTTCCGCGAAGGAGAGCTGGCATGAGCGCGGCCATTCATACCGAGATGAACGACATGCTGCCCGACGCCCCGGTGTCGCGGCTGGAAGCCCGCGTGACCGCCGCCAATGCGACGGGGCGGCCCGCGCTGGTGCCTTTTCTGACGGCGGGTTTTCCCACGCTGGACCGCTTCTGGGACGAGATGGACGGCCTTGATCGCGGCGGCGCGGATGTCATCGAAATCGGCGTGCCGTTCTCCGACCCGGTGGCCGACGGCCCGGTGGTGGAGGCGGCATCGCTGCGGGCGCTGGAAAACGGCGTGACCCTGCGCTGGATACTCGACGGCCTGAAGGCCCGCGCGGGCCGCTACGACGCCGAGCTGGTGCTGATGGGCTACTACAACCCGTTCCTGCAATACGGGCTGGAAAACCTGGCGGCGGACGCGGCGGCGGCAGGGGTGGCGGGCTTCATCGTGCCCGACCTGCCGCTGGAGGAAGACGCCGAGATGCGCGCGCTGCTGGCCGCACGGGGCATAGACCTCATCGCGCTTGTCGGCCCCAACACCAGCGAGGAACGCATGGCCGAATACGCCGCCGTGGCCTCCGGCTACGTGTACGTGGTGTCGGTGCTGGGCATTACCGGCGTGCGCGAAGGCCTGCCGCCGGAAGTGCCGCAGACGCTGGCCCGCGCCCGCAAGGCCTTCCGCCTGCCGCTGGCGCTGGGCTTCGGCATCAAGGAGCCGAAGCAGCTGGAAGGCTTTCCCGACCGGCCCGACGCCGTGGTGTTCGGCTCCGCCCTGTTGCGTCACATCGACGCGGGCAACAGCGCGGAATCGTTCCTGGCCGCGTGGAAGTAAGGATCGTGTAGAACCTTATGAAAATAAATCGGGGAGGGGACCCTTTGAAAAGGGTCTCCCTCCCCGAACCCCACCCCCCTAAACTTTTTAATGGGGGGTGTTGTTTTATGCGGCTTAGAGGTTGGGCATTGGGGGCGCATCCCGCCCGTTTTGACAAAATCCGCCAAACCGGCTACCGGAACTGACCCCCAAGGGTACACCGGATCCCACCGGAAGCACGTGATACAAGGCCGGGCGGCACGCCGCCCGGCTGCTTTTCGGCAGCACGACATCAGCACGACAGTACGGCCCCGCCCCGGCGGGGCCTGCGCAAAGGAGCGCCTCCATGCGGAAGACGGTCTACTGGATTGAAGGCGACGGCATCGGCCCCGACGTATGGAAGGCCGCCCGTCCCGTCATCGATGCGGCGGTGGCGAAAACCTACGGCGACGCGCGCTCCATCGAATGGAAGGAACTGCTGGCCGGTGAAAAGGCCTATGCCGCCACCGGCGAATACCTGCCAGAGGCCACCATGCAGGCCCTGCGCGGCGCGGAACTGGCCATCAAGGGCCCCCTGGGCACCCCGGTGGGCAAGGGCTTCCGCAGCCTTAACGTCACCCTGCGCCAGACGCTGGACCTGTACGCCTGCATCCGGCCCATCCGCTACTTCGAGGGCATCATGTCGCCCGTGAAAAGGCCGGATCTGGTGGATATGGTGGTGTTCCGCGAAAACACTGAAGACGTGTACGCGGGCATCGAATACAAGGCGGGCACGCCGGAAGCCAAGCGGCTCATCGACTTTCTGCGCAACGAACTGGGCGCCAACGTGGACCCGGAAAGCGCAGTGGGCATCAAGCCCATGACCGCGCGCGGCTCCAAGCGGCTGGTGCGCCGCGCCATGGACTTTGCCGTGGCCCAGAAGCGGTCCAGCCTTACGCTGGTCCACAAGGGCAACATCATGAAGTTCACGGAAGGCGGCTTCCGTGAATGGGGCTATGAGGTGGTGCGCGACGAATTCGCCGACGCCGCCGTGCTGGAAGCCGACGCCGGGGGCGCGGCAGGCAAGGTGGTGGTGAAGGACCGCATTGCCGACGCCATGTTCCAGGAAGTGCTGATCCGCCCCGACCAGTACAGCGTGATCGCCACGTCCAACCTGAACGGCGACTACCTGTCCGACGCGCTGGCCGCGCAGGTGGGCGGGCTTGGCCTTGCGCCGGGCGTGAACATGTCCGATTCGCTGGCCTTCTTCGAAGCCACCCACGGCACAGCGCCCACCATTGCCGGGCAGGACAAGGCCAACCCCGGCAGCCTCATTTTGTGCGGCGCGCTGATGCTGGAACACATGGGCTGGAACGATGCGGCCACCCGCATCTACAACGCCATCAACACCACCATCGGCAACCGCACCGTCACCGTGGACCTGGCCTCGCAAATGGCCAGCGCCACCACCGTGGGCACCGTGGCGTTTGGCGAGATGGTGGAAAAGGCCCTGTAGCGGTCGGGAAGCGTTGAGTAGATACGACAGATTGGCGAATGATGATGCCCCCGGAAGCAGTGAGCTTCCGGGGGCGTTTTGATATACTGTCCTGCCCCTTGCACGCATGGCATGCCCAATGCAATCATTTGTGATAATGGCGGGATAGGGTGTGTGCGCATCTTGCGCGAAGCCGGGCCGTGCTTATGATTGTGCTGCCCGTTCCGAGGCCGTCATGCACCCCGGCAGGCAGGAGAACACCATGAACACCCAGCTTCGCACGCTTACCCTCGCCGCCGTGTTGGCGGCGTTTGCCGTTACGGGGTGCGCCACCACCAGCATGCGCGCCTCGTCGCAGATGGAGGACGGGCAGTACCGTCAGGCGGCTGAAACCTACGCCGCCGCCCAGCGTGAAAATCCGGATGACTGGCAGTCCGGCGTGCGGCGCGGCTATGCGCTGTACCGCGCCGGAGATTATCAGGCCGCGCAGGATGTCCTTAAGCCCCTGTGGACCAACCGCCGCGCCGCCGAATACGCCCGGTTCTGGGCGGGCATTGCTGCCATTGCCGCCCGTGATGAAACCGACGCCCGCACCGCGTGGTCGGAATGGACCGCCAGCCGTTTCGAGATCGTGCGGGCCATCCGGCCCCGCGTGGAACAGTTGATGTCCGGTGAACTGGCCCTCGGCCCGCAGGCCGCCAGCGGCTATGTTGCCGAGGCCGCCACGGCCAACGGGCGCGAAGCCCGCGCCGATGCCCGCTACAACTGGCGGCCCCTGTCGCCGGGCTACTCGCCGTCCTACGAGCGCGACGCCTTTTCCGACACCATGCTGCCGGTGACGCCCAAGCCGTATCTGCCGTAGGTGCCTGTCATAGGCGCTACCTGGCTTAGGCGCGCTGGCCTATGCCGCCTTGGTGCGCAATTCTTCGTACAGCCCGGCATGATCCAACAGGATTTCCAGCAGGCCCTGCCGAATCCGCTCGGATTCCAGGGCCTGTGGGTCAGATAGAACATTTTACTTTTTGAAACTGTCACAAGTCCAAAGCCCAAGTCCTTTTCTGCGTGCAACGGTGTCTTCGGTGAAAAGTTTGTTGTATTTTGATCTGATTTCTTCCAAGTAAGACCGCTCTTCATCGATTTTACTGAAGCGTTCAACGATGTCATCGATTGGTCCAAGTTCTGTTCCAAGCCAACGACGATTTTTTAATTCTGCAACAATATATGTAGTTCCAGATCCACCAAATGGATCAAATATGTAATCTCCTTCGTTAGAAGCCATCTCTATTATGCGGTCTAGTAGTTTAATGGATAGTTCATTTGCGTTTTTTCGCCGTTTATATTTGTGATGCCTAACAGGAGGAATGTCATACCAAACGTCAGAGAGATTAATACCCATGGGATTCATTTTGTCTTTATAGCCACCGTAATCTTTTAAATCTGTTAAGCACTTTGGGCAAATTTCCATAGGGAGTCTGTCGGGATGGAAGGTAGTTGGTTTATTGCCTTTGCAATAATATAGCAGTGAATAGTGCGAAGGGTATAGCCTTCCACGTATTGGGAGTCGATATTTTATATCGACAGTAATCCAGTTTCTAAATGTTAGCGTGGCATTCAAGAAGGATGAGATGTAAGTATTCCATTTTGGAAGATTCCAGATGAACAAGCTGCCGCCATGGCGAAGAACGCGTGTGCATTCGTCGATCCATGTCTTGCACCATGCAATGTATTCTTCAGAAGAAAGGTTGTCGTCAACATTGGATGGATATGATTTGTCTAAATTGAAAGGTGGGTCAGCAAAAATTAAATCAAATGTCTCATCATGAATTGTGCGTAAGATGTCAATGGTGTCGCATTGGTATAAAAGTCCATTACTTGATGTAAAATCAGGATTTCTAGTAATTTTCGAAGTCACTGAGTTCTCTTTTTGTTTCTTTATGGGCATGAGTTGGGTTGTCTTGAAGGTGGCTAACGTGGCTTGGGAGTTTACTATGCCGTCGGTCAGCGTCGAGTGGCTCTGTAGACTATAGTCCGTCGACCCCTTTAGTCAAGGAGTATACTAACATATTGTGAAAAATAAGATAACTGAAGAACAAGCTTTTGGGCGAGTTTTGAGATCGTTGCGATCGCAGCACTCGCTATCCCAGGAAAGGCTGGCAGATCTAGCAGGCCTCGATAGGACTTATATTTCGTTGCTTGAGAGAGGATTGCGTAGTCCGTCCTTGGCTACGCTATTTAGTTTGGCGCGAGTGCTGGGGATTCGCTTGAGTGGTCTCGCAAAAAGGATAGAAGAGGTTTTTGATGAGGGTGGCGGGAATTGAATATCTTATCAGTAATGGTGACTTTGCGGTAAATGCATGCCCGAGTATTTTGCATGAAATTGAAAGTGCAATAAATGAAATGGTTTGGCCAGCAGATGAGTCGCGCTTTTTGATTAATCCAGTTGCTAAGGGGAATGGTGTTGGTCCGATAAAATCTAGTTTTATCGGTAGGTTGATTCGACGTGGCTGGGCAGCTGAAGTAAGGCTAGATTTAGGTATAACCAGTGGAAGCCCAGGGCCATTAGATGCCGTGAAGTATATTGATAGAGTTCCAGCGGTTGCTGTAGAATGGGAGACTGGTAACATTTCGTCGTCACACAGAGCATTGAACAAGCTTATGCTGGCATTGCAGTACGGAAGGCTTCAAGCTGCTTTTCTTGTGCTGCCGACGAAAGATTTTTATACGTATTTAACTGATAGGGTTGGTAATCTTAGCGAGCTGGCACCATATTTCCCAGTTTGGCGTGGGAGGCCGGGTATTTCTGGTGTGTTAGCGGTGATTTCCGTAGAACACGACGCAACGTCCGATTCTGTGCCTCTGATTCCTAAAGGTACAGACGGTAGGTCTCTTCGTTAATTTTGCTTAGGCTTGCGAGCCTGATAGCTATTAAATAGTTTGGGTATGGCAAGACGGCCGTAGAGAGATATCAATAGTCTGCTTCACCCTTCCCAACCATCCCTGCGCCTGCTATCCGTAAGCCATGAAGCTGGCGGTCATTTCCGATATTCACGGCAACCTCGGCGCGTTCAAGGCGGTACTGGCCGACATGGACGCGCAGGGGGCCACTTGCGCCGTGTCTCTGGGCGACAACGTGGGCTACGGGCCAGACCCCGGCCCGGTGATGCGCCTTGTGGCCAGTCGGCACATCCCTTCGGTGGCAGGCAACCACGAGATGGCCGTGGCCGACGCCCGCTGGCTGCGCGAGTTCAACAGCCAGTCGCGCGATGCCGTGCGCATGACCATGGACTGGCTGGACGACGACGAGGTGGAACTGGCCCGTGCCATGCCCCGCGTGCTGGTGCGCGAAGGCTGCCGCTTCGTGCATGGCATGCCGCCCGATTCGCCCTTCACCTACCTGTACGAATTTCACGGCAAGCGGCTGGCGTCGGTGTTCGACCTGTTCCCGGAGCCGATCTGCTTCGTGGGGCATACCCACGACCTTGAACTGGTCCGCCGCGATGCCGACGGCGTGGTGGCCCGCGAACCGCTGACCGAGGGGGCGCGCGTACTGCCCGCCGGGGGGCGCTACCTGATCAACGCGGGCAGCGTGGGCCAGCCGCGCGACGGCGACAACCGCGCCAAGTATCTGTTGTGGGAACCCGCCCAGCGCCGCCTGACGGTGCGCTTCGTCCCCTACGACGTGCAGGACGCCGCCCGGCGCTTCCGCGAGGCGGGGGTTAATGAGCGGTATGTGCTGCGCCTTTTGTAGCGACTGCGCCAAAATTGTCCTTTCGTCCGTTGGCTACGTCAAACTTCGTCTGCCATGGCGTTGCTGTCCTTATCCGTAAGGTTCGCTGTGCTCACCTAACGGCTAAGGCTCGGTCGAATACGATAAGAGTACGCGTTGCGGTCCTCATCCGTAATGCTCGAAGACTCGCAAAACGGCTGAGGCACTCCCTCATGACAGACTCGTTTTCCTTGCCAACGAACGAAAATCCTAATTTTGACGAGGTGCCCGGCCCGCACGTCCGCCGTGGCATGACATCCTCCCCGGCATCCTTTTCCATGGCTCACCCCCCGCGCGCCGCGCGCATCCTGCTGCAAGGATTTTTCCCATGCGCATAGGTCGTTACACGGTGTGCGGGCTGTTGGGCCGGGGCGGCATGGGCGCGGTGTACAAGGTGCGCCAGCCGGTTACCGGGCGCATCGCCGCGCTGAAGCTGCTGCGCCCCGCCGATGCGCTGGCCGATCTGTCCGATATGGACGATCTGCGCCGCCGCTTCCTGCACGAGGCGCAGGTAATGGCCGCGCTGGATCACCCCCACGTGGCGGCGGTGTGGGACGTGGACGTGGCCCCGGCGGGCACGTTGCGCCTGCCCTCCGGCGACGATTTCTGCCCGCCGCCCGTTGCGTGGGGCGAGGGAGAAGGGGGCACCGGGGACGCGGGAGACGCAGGGGATTCCGGGAGTGTGGGAGACACGGATTCCGCCTCCTTGGAGGACTGCGACCCGGAGCGTGACCGCGCCGCCCGCGTGGCCCGCTTCGGCGATCTGCCGTTCTTCGTCATGGAATACTACTGCTTGAACCTGGGGCTGCTGATCGGCGAAAGCTACCGGGTAGAGGCCCCCACCCGCCGCCTGCCGCTACCGCGCGCCTGCCGCTACGCCGCGCAGACGCTGGACGCGCTGGCCCGCATGCACCACACCGGGGTGATCCACCGCGACGTGAAACCCTTCAACATCATGGTCACCGCCGAAGACGACGTGAAGCTCATCGATTTCGGCCTGTCGCGTTTGCGCGGCGAAACGGGTGCCCTGTCGCGCCTGCGCGGCGAAACGCAGCCGCTGCCGCGCGGTGTGAAGGTGGGTTCGCCGTACTACGCTGCGCCGGAGCAGGAGCGCGACCCGGACGCGGTGGATGGCCGGGCCGACCTGTTTGCCGTGGGGGTGATGCTGTTCCGCATGCTGACCGGCGTGCTGCCCACGGACGAGGCCTTTGGCGGGCGCATCCCCCGCATCAGCAAGCGCCACGCCGATCTGGACACGGCATGGGACGACTTTTTCGCGCGGGCCATGGCCCGGAAACCGGAGGATCGGTTTGCGGACGCCCGCGCCATGGCGGCGGAACTGGACGCATTGGTGGCCGCGTGGCGGCAGCGGGTGGATGCGGTGTGCCTGCTGCCGGAAGGGGACGGCGCGTCGGGGGATGCTGGCATGCCGCGCGGTGCTGGGAACCCGAAGGCTGTCATGCCCAATGGAGTTGGTAGCGCGTCGGGCGATGGCAGTGGTCTTTCGGATTCAGCTGGCCGCGCGGCGGCGAACGCCATCGTACACGGCCCGATTGCTCCGGTCAGGTCCGCCCTGGTAAAGGTCATGCCCCGCCATGCCCGCGCCCTGTTCGGACTGGACGAACTGTGGCGGCCCGTCGGAGTGTTTACGTCGTCGCCCCTTCCATCGGGTGCAGGTCGCATCGGCGGCCCGGCATGCGGACTGCTGCCGGGGTTGCCAGCCCCGAACCTGCCCGCCCCGGACGCACCCGCCGCCGGTTCCGGCACGCCCGATGCCGCCACCCCCGGTACACCTGCCGTGCCCGGCGCGGTTGGCCCTGATGCCACCGTCGTTTCCGGCCGCCCCGAATTCGCCGCACCCGCCAATCCTCCCGCCAGCCCGATTGATCTTGCCGCGCTGGTGACGTACCAACCGGCCACGGGGCTGTTGTGGCAGCGCGGCGGCAGCGAATGGGGCCTGACCCTGGACGAGGCCCGCGACCATGTGGCCGAACTGAACGCGGCGCGCTTCGCCGGGTTCGGCGACTGGCGGCTGCCCACGGTTGACGAGGCATGCACCCTGCTGGCCCCGCCGCCGGAAGGTGGCGGCCACTGCGTGCCCCCCGTGCTGGACCCGACCCCCGACCCGTTGTGGACGGCGGACCGCAAGTCGTTCATGGCGGGGTGGTTCGTCAGCGCGTCCATGGGCTTTGTGGGCTGGCAGGACGACACCTGCCGCTTTCATGTCCGCGTGGTCCGGAGCATGCGCGGCGACGTTCCGGCGTAGGTTCGGGCGCGGCTGCGCCGGCTGAACATCAGGAATGGGGGGAGCCAACCCGGCCTGCGGGCACGGCCCTTCGTCCCGCCCCGGCTCCCCGATCTTCATTCCGCTGCTCGGCCTCAGCATTGCGAACGCTGCGCTCGTCGGCGCACTTACCAAGTATTTTTCACCCCTACGGAATCCGGATGCACGACCAACGCCACACCCCCGCCCCGCACGACGCGACGTCAGATGGTTCCCCCGCCGCGCATGGCACGACCGACACCGCCTGTCGCGGCTGCGGCACCTGCTGCCGCAAGGGCGGACCGGCCCTGCACGCGGAAGACCTGGCCCTGTTCCGGGCCGGGCATCTGGCCCCTGAATACTGTCTGACCCTGCGTGCGGGCGAACTGGCCCGCGATCTGGATGGTCAGTTGCGCCCGCTGGAGCGGGAACTGGTGAAGTTGCGCCCGCGCATGGCTGCCCGCAATGGCGACTGGACCTGCCTGTTCCTGAACCAGTCCGACAACCGTTGCGGCGTCTACGCCCACCGCCCCGCCGAATGCCGCGCCCTGCTGTGCCGCGATACCCGCGCCATCACCGCGCTGCACGGGGTGGACCGGGTGACCCGGCTGGACGTGCTGGCCGCATGGTCGGAAGGCGCGGCGGAACGGGCCGGTGCCGCTGCCGACGCCAGCCGGGGCGATGCCGGGCAGCCCGATTCCCCCGATTCCGCTATCCCTGCCGGTCATGCCACCCCCGCAGGCTGCGCCGCCCCCGGCGTGCCGTGGGCCGACATCCTGGCCGCGCACGAGGAACGCTGCGGCTACGCGGTGCTTGCTCCCGTGGGTGCGGCCCTGCAACGTGCGGCGGAGCAACTGCGTGGTCATAACCCCGGCATGGCGGACCCGATGCCTCTTTCCGAAGACCCGGCCAGTCCCTTCTGCGTGGCCGACGCCGCCTCTGCCGTGGACGCTTTCCTCGAAGCCGTGCGCTTCGACTTCGCCTTCCGGTCCATCGTGCGCGAACGGGCCGGGGCAGCCATGGAAGAACTGGACTTTCTGCTGGGGCGCACCGTTGCGGCCACGGCGGCCATGTACGGGGTGGCCGTCCGGATGACCGCGAATGGGCCGGAAGTGGTCGTCATCCCCACCTAGGCCCGCCTCCACTGCGGCCTTCTTGCCCTCTGCCGTCGTCAGAATAGTTTTTTATTCCGGTCAAATACCATAAAAGTATATTCCTCCATAAAAAGCGATTCTTCCTTGGCAGAGAACAAAAATTCTCACAGTGGAAACGGGCCTGAGAAGTTGCTTCCACAGTTACGCGGCACGCTGGTGCTGGTAGTGCGGCCATCCACGCGCCGCCCCCTTGCCCTGCGGCCCGCATCGCGGCATCATGCCGCACGCCCGGCGCGTCTGCCGGGCAGCCTTCGCAAAGGAGCCTGAAATGTACATTGTCACCGGCGGCGCGGGGTTCATCGGCAGCGCCATGGTCTGGAAGCTGAACCGTATGGGCATCGACGACATCATCGTCGTCGACAACCTGGCCACCACGGAAAAGTGGAAGAACCTCGTCAACCTGCGCTACGCGGACTACATCCACCGCGACGGGTTCATGGATATGGTCCTGCACGGCGACCTGCCGTGGGAAGTGGACGCCATCGTCCACATGGGGGCGTGCTCGTCCACCACGGAACGCGACGCCGACTTCCTGATGGAGAACAATTTCCGCTACAGCCGCATGCTGTGCGAACTGGCCATGCAGACCGGCGCGCGCTTCGTCAACGCCAGCAGCGCCGCCACCTACGGCGACGGCGCGTTGGGCTTTTCGGATGACGACGCGCTGATGCCCCGCCTGAAGCCCCTGAACATGTACGGCTATTCCAAGCAGCTGTTCGACCTGTGGGCGCGGCGCGAAGGCGTGCTGGATTCCATCGCCAGCCTGAAATTCTTCAACGTGTACGGCCCCAACGAATACCACAAGGACGACATGCGCAGCGTCATCTGCAAGTCGTTCCACAACGTGAACAACGCGGGCCGCATCACCCTGTTCCGCTCCAACCACCCGGACTACGCCGACGGCGGCCAGATGCGCGACTTCGTGTACGTGAAGGACTGCGTGGAAGTGATGTGGTGGCTGTTGCAGCACCCGGAAGTGGGCGGCGTGTTCAACGTGGGCACCGGCACCTCGCGCACCTGGAACGACCTGGCCCGCGCGGTGTTTGCCGCCATGGACCGCCAGCCGGTCATCGAATACATGGACATGCCCGCCCACCTTGCGGGCAAGTACCAGAACTACACCCAGGCCAGCATGGACAAGCTGCGCCGGGCCGGGTGCGACGTGGGCTTCCGGTCGCTGGAAGACGGCGTGGATGACTACGTGCGCGGCTACCTGGCCACCGATGATCCGTACCTGAGCCCGGAAGCGTAGGGGCGGATAGCCTCTACCCCCTCCCCCCCCGAAAAAGAAGACAGCGAAACGGGGCGGACTGCGCGCTATGCGCGGTCCGCCCCGTTGTTTGTTTCCTCTCGCTTCTTCAGGGCTGCGTGCCGCCGTTTGTCCGACAGGCCGTCAGGCCGTCAGACCGTCGAACAGGGGGGGGCCATCCGCCCGCCGTTACATCCGCTACAGGATGCGGAACGACCGCTTGCCCCCCGCGTGCAGCACATGCACGGAACAGGCAATGCACGGGTCGAACGAATGCACCGTGCGCAACAGTTCCACCGGGCGGTCGGGGTCCAGCACCGGGTTGCCCATCAGCGATTGTTCCACGGCGGAAGGCTTGCCCTTGTCGCAGCGCGGGCCAAGGTTCCAGGTGCTGGGCACCACCATCTGGTAGTTGGCGGTCTTGCCCTTTTCTATGCGTATCCAGTGCGAAAGCGCCCCGCGCGTCACCGCGCAGAAGCCCACCCCCCTGGCCTCGTCGGGCATGGTCCATTCCTTGTAGATTTCAACGGGTCCGGCCTTGGCGCGGTCTTCCAGATCGTTCAGCCAGCCCTGCACGCGGTTCATCAGGATGACGCTTTCCACCATGCGCGCCGCCGTGCGCCCCATGGTGGAGAACAGGTTCTCCTGCTTCAGCTTGCAGGCGGCAAGCCAGGCGTCCATGCGGGTAATGGTTTCCTTTTCGCCGCGTGAATAGGCGATAAGGCGGCGGGCCAGCGCCCCGGTCTCCACGGCCTCGCCCTTGTAGCGGGGGGCCTTGGACCACGAGTAGTGGCCGTTGGGGTCGTAGCCAGTGTAGTCCGGGTCGGTCACGCCGTCATAGGGGTGGGCGGGCGGCCCCGGCTTGTACCAGCCGCGCGACAGGTGTTCCTGAATCTGCGCGGGGTCCAGGTCCTCGGCCTTGCCGATGGCGTGCCCCCACAGCACCCCGCCCCGGAAATACGGGTCCTTGCCGGTTTCCGGGTCGTGGAAGTCGGAAAAGTCCATGTAGTTGGTGGTGCGTCCGTACGCGGCCACCTCCGGGTAACGGCGGCCCAGAATGGTCAGGTCGCCCAGGTAGTTGTGGTTGATGAAGGTGCGGCATTCCTCGTACAGGGCGCGAAATTCCGCCAGCCGTTCGGGGCGCAGGGCCTCGTAGCAGGTCACCCCGCCCACGCGCATGGTCTGCGAATGGGGGTTCTTGCCCGCAAAGATGGCCATGGCCTTGGCGATCTTCATCTGCACGCGCAACGCTTCGATGTAGTTGGCGGCCAGTACCAGGTTTTCTTCCGGCGACAGGCGGTAGGCCGGGTGTCCGCCCAGGAAGTAGGCGTTGTCCAGCCAGCCCAGTTGCCCGGCTTCCACGAATTTCTTCAGCCTGCCATGCACCACGAACAGGTCGCCGGGGGCGACTTCGCGCCCGGAAACTTCTGACGCCAGCTTGGCTGCGGCCACAGGGTCGGCCTTCAGGGCGTTGGCCACGTCGCAGAAATCCAGCGAATGCAGGTGGTAGAAATGCACCAGGTGGTCATGCACGATGAGCGTGGCCAGAATCAGGTGGCGCACCAGTTCTGCCGCCGGGGGGGCCTTGAAGCCCATGGCGTTTTCCACGGCGCGGATGCTGGTGAGCGAGTGGGTGGTGGTACACACGCCGCAGGCGCGCTGCACGTAGTTATGCACGTCTTCCGGCGGGCGGCCCTTGACGATGATTTCCAGCCCCCGGAACAGCTGGGTGCTGGACCATGCGTTGTCCACCACCCCGTTCTTGACCGAGACGTCGATCTTCAGGTGTCCCTCGATGCGGGTGACCGGGTCCACCACGATGCGGCCGGTATAGGCTTTGTCAGCCATGAAATGCCTCCTCAGGCGTCATCGCCCTTTTCGCGCACGTCGCGGTTGAAGGGGGCAAGCTGGTCCCAGAATCCGGGTTCGCTGCATCCGATGCAGGGCGCGCCCGAGCGCACCGGCCAGGTGGTCTGGTTGAACAGCGCGGTTGGACAGTTGTTGTACGTCCATGGGCCACGGCACCCCAGCTTGTGCAGGCACCAGCCGTCGCGCGCCTGCTGCGACGAGAAGGCGAGGGCGAATTCACCCTTGTCGAAGTGGGGCCGCCGTTCGCACATGTCATGCACGGTCTTGCCGTAGAACAGCTTGGGACGGCCCGAGGTGTCGAGGTCGGGCAGGCCCTTGGTCAGCAGATGCACAACCGTGCCCACGAAGTTCACGGGGTTGGGCGGGCAGCCGGGCAGGTTGATGGGGGCAATGCCCAGCGGTTTCAGCGCCGCCCCCACCCCGATGGCCCTGGACGGATTGGGCGCTGCGGCCTGGATGCCCCCGTAGCTGGCGCAACTGCCTATGGCGATGACGCCCTTGGCCTTGCCCGCCACCTCGGTGAACAGGGACAGCATGGTCTGCCCGCCCACCTGGCCGTACACCCCGCCGTCACGGGTGGGGATGGCCCCTTCGATGACGCAGAAGTAGCCGTCCGGGTTCCTGATGGCCTTTTGCAGTGCGGCATGGGCGGCGTGCCCGGCGGCGGCCATGACCGTCTCGCAGTAGTCCAGCGAGACCACTTCCATGATCAGCACGTCGAAGTACGGGTCCACCAGGCGCAGCAGTGCTTCCGTGCAGCCGGTGCATTCCGCGCCATGCATGTACACGACCGAAGGCTTCTTCTTGCCTTCCAGCGCACGGGCGATCTGTGCGCCCATGGAGGCCTCCAGCCCCATGGCCACGGCCACCATGCCGCAGAATTTCAGAAAGTCGCGCCGCGAGACGCCGCGTTCCTCGGCCTCTGCACGGCGCGCCACGAATTGGGCGAGAGCGTTCATTGGGCCTCCGTCTTCTTGTGGCAGCCACGGGTGCAGGAGAGGGGCGGCATCTTTCCGGCCTCGCGCATCTTGCGGTGGCAGCCCAGGCAACTGTGGGTGCTGTCGTTGTGCCAGGCCATGTAGAACGACGAGGTTTCCGTGACCGTGGGTTTGTTGTGACACTGGGTGCAGGGCAGGAACTGGCCGAGGGTCTTGTCCGACTCCTCATGGTGGCACGCGTTGCAGGCATTCAGCACGGCGTGCTTGCCATGGGGAAAGGTGACCGGTTTCACCCATGCGGCCATGGGCTGGTTCTTTTCCGGTCGCTTGATGATGATCTCCTTGGGCACCTCGTACGCCAGCAGCGCCGTGGGCAGCAGGAGCAGGAGGAAAGCCGCCGCAAGACATCGGATACGGTGCATCGGGTTCGCCTCCCTGATGGGGGTTGTGGATGTTTGACCGTAGGTGGGGCGACAAATGTGGCGAATGATAATCATCAAGCGATACGAAAGGGACAAGCGTGCCACCGGATGCGGCAGAGGGGAGGCCGACGTTGGCCGAATGTTGGCCAAGTTTTGGTCGGATGCGCGGGCCTGACATGGGCGCCGGGCGCATACGCCGAGCGTGGTCGCCGGCGTGTGCGCCAAACGTGTGCGCGGAAAAAAGACAAGGCCCGGCACGCGGATGCGCCGGGCCATGCAAGGGCGGTAACGGTGATGGGTGGTTGCTGTTGAGGTGAATGGAGCGGGGTGCTGCGAAGGTCCCGGCGCTATTCTTCGGTCAGCAGGTCGGCAACGTCGTCGGGGTCCACGGGCACGGCCAGCATCAGCAGCAGGCCGTCCGGTTCGCGCCGCACGTGCAGCAGGCAACTGAGGTCGCGGGCCAGCTTGTAACTGACGGCCAGCGGCTGCGGCCCTTGCTGGTCGCCGAAGGGCATCAGCGAAAGTTCCGTGTCATGGGCCAGAGGCGATTCGGTGCGCAGCAGCACTTCCACCAGTTGCCCGCGCCCCACGTCGCGGCAGCGGAGCACGGTTTCACTGCCGGGCGCGCCGTGTTCCACGGCCAGGCCCGCCATGCCCATCACGATCTGGGCCAGCAGGTCCGGGTCGGAAAGCACGGGGGGAAGGTCTGCCGCCGCCTCCACGCGCAGTTCCACCCCCTTGCGCAGCAAGGGGGCGTGCAGCAGGTCTGCCGCAAAGTCCAGCACGGCGGCCAGGCTGCACGGGCGGCGCGCCACATCCACGGGGGCAAGGTATCGCTGCACCCGGTTGATCAGGGCCTCCAGCCGGGCGGCTTCTTCCAGCACCACCTCCGCCTCGTGGGCATCGGGAAACTTGCGGCGCAAGGTGCGGGCAAAGCCCGCCAGCGCAAAGACCGGGTTGCGGAATTCGTGGGCGATCTCGTCCACCAGCGCGCCCAGGGTGTTCAGCTTTTCGCGCTGCACCAGCAGCCGTTCCAGAAATACCCGGCGCGAAAGGTCGATCAGCACCCCTTCGATGCGGCCCGGCATGCCCCGCGCAAGGTCGGGCGAGGCCACGGCGGTGGAGCGCGCCTGCACGAACAGGGGCACCCCTCGCGGGTTTACCATACGGAATTCCAGCGAAAAGGGCGTGCTGGCCGCGAATGCGCCGGTAAACGCCCCGCGTACCCGTTCGCGGTCTTCGGGAAACACGTTGTCCATGAACCAGCCGGGTTCCAGCAGGGCCTGGTCCGGCGTCCAGCCCAGCACGGTGCGGCAGGCCTCGTTGACGAAGGTGAGTTCCAGGGTGTCGTCCAGGCTGAAGACCACCACCGGCAAGCCCTGCACCAGCCCGGAATAACGCGATTCCATGGCCGACAGCCGCTCGCGCAGGCGGCGGCGTTCCAGGCAGTTGCGCACCGTGAGCGCCAGCATGTTCATGTTCAGGATGGGCTTGGTGATGTAGTCCCACGCCCCCAGCTTGAAGGCGTTGATGGCGTCGCCGATTTCGGCCCGGCCGGAGACCACCACCACCGGCACCTCCGGCGATTCCTGGGCCATGCGTTCCAGCACCGCGTCGCCGGAAATGCCGGGAATGCCCAGGTCCAGCAGCACCACGTCGGGCCGTTGTTCGCGCACGGCCCGCAGCGCCGAGATGCCGTCCTCGGCCTCGATGACCTGGTAGCCTTCATCGGCAAGCCATGCGGCGATGGACTGGCGGATGACCGGATCGTCCTCCACCGACAGTACAAGGGTGGGGCGTCCGGGCGGGTGAGGTGCGTGCGGATCGGGATGGCGGGGCTGCGCGGTTGGTGGGGGCAGGGGACACATGGGGCCGGGCTCCTTGCGACCGCGCGGCGCGGGGCGCGCGGGCAGACGTTGCGGACACGGGCGGTGTCCGGCGGCAAAGGGCACAAGGCGTGCGGCAGGCCGGAACGGCGAGGCTCCGACGGCTGCGTGCGGGTATCCTGCACAGAGTACCCCGGCGGCACCGCCGGGTAAAGGGGCTGAGCGGAATTGGCGGAAAGGGACGGGAGGGCGGAATGAATCCGCTGAGCCGCCTACGCCCGGCGCTTGAACATCCGCTCCATCTCGCCGGGGGTAAAGGTAAGCACTGCCGGGCGGCCATGCGGGCAGAAGTCGCGCCCCGGCGTGGCCAGCCACTGGGACACCAGTCCGGCGGCCTCGTCGGGCGTCAGGCGCTGCCCGGCCTTGATGGCCCCCTTGCAGGCCATCATGGCCCACAGGGCATCCAGACTGTTGGTGCGTCCGGCCACGGCCTCGCGCAGGAAGGCGGCGGCTTCGGAGCGGTCCAGCAGGGCGGGCACGGCGCGGGCGCGCACCGTGGTTCCGGAGGTTTCCAGCGCAAAGCCCAGCGCCTCCAGGTCGGGCCGCAGTTCGTGCAGCCGTTCCGCCTCGGCGGGATGCAGGGGTAGTTCCACGGGCAAGGCCAGAAACTGGCCGCCGCCCGCCGTGCCGCGTCGCCGGATGCGTTCGTGCAGCACGCATTCGTGGGCGGCGTGCTGGTCCACCAGCAGCAGGGTGTCGCGGCCCCGGCGCAGCACCAGATAGGTGTCCGCGATCTGGCCGAGGTAGGTGTAGTCGCCGATGCGTACGCCGCCCTCGCGGGTGTCCTCCGGAGTGAGGTCCGATGGGGATGGCTGCGGTGCGAAGGCGTCCGCGTTGGTGAACGGGCGGTCACCATCGGCAAGCAGGCCGGGGGACGCGGCAAGGCCCGCTTCCTCGGCCACCAGCAGGGTGGGGGCGGGGCCGTCGCGCCGTGCGCCGGGCAGGCCGGGGCGGAAGTCGATGCGCGGGTCTGCGGAATCCGAAGGTTTTGAGAAATCCGAAGGCCCTGCTGGGTAGGAAAGATTGGCGGGGTCTGCGTCAGCAGCAGCCCCTGAGCCGGTCGGGCCGAATGGGCCGAATGGGCCGGACGGATCAAGCGGAGCGGGGGCGGCGTGGCCGCCGGGCGAACTGTCGCTCACCATGGGCGCGTAGGGATCGTCCTCGCGCTGGCGCTTGTCGATAATCACGTCGCGGGCGTCGGCTTGCCCCCAGAAGCCCAGGGGGCGCGCCTCGCGCCGGGGGGCGTCCGGGTCGTGCGTGCGGGGTCCGGCGGCGTGCGCGCCGGAAAAATCGTGCGGGGCGATATGCGCCTGCGGCATTTGTCCGAATTGCCCGTGCCCCCCGGTCGCCTCGTCGCCAGCGCCCATGGCGGGCATGCGGTCCAGGGCTTCGCCCAGCGCGCGCAGCACGGCCACGAACACGGCGCGCTCGTCGCGAAAGCGTACTTCACTCTTGGCCGGGTGAACGTTCACGTCCACCTCTTCCGGGTCGATGTCCAGAAACAGCGCCAGTTGCGGGTATTCGCGGGCCAGCAGGCGGCCCTTGTACGCATCGCGCACAGCTTTGAGCAGCAGCCGGTCGTTGACGGCGCGGCCATTGACGTACAGCAGCATGCGGTCGGGCCGGGGCTGCGCGCCGCGCGGGTCCGCCGTCAGGCCATGCACGCGGATGCCGTCGGTCATGCGGTCGAAGGGGTGCAGGGTGTCCACCACCGCTGGGGGCCACAGCACGGCCAGCCGCCGGGCCAGGGTCTGCCCGGCGGGAAAGCGCAGCACCTCGCGTCCGCCTGCGGACAGGGTGAAGGCCACATCGGGCCGGGTCAGGGCCAGCCGCGCGAACAGTTCCTGGGCGCGTTTCAGTTCGGTGGCCTGGGTCTTCAGGAATTTCAGGCGTGCGGGCACGTTGGCGAACAGGTCGCGCACCTCGACGATGGTGCCCCGGTGCAGCGCCGCCGGACCGGCAGACACCACGTGACCGTGCGCCACCTCGATATAGGTTGCCTCGCCGGGGGTGCCGCCCCCCTCATCGGGCACCACCGGGGCGGAGGTCATGCGGAACCGCGACACCGAGGCGATGGAGGGCAGCGCCTCGCCCCGGAAGCCGAAACTGCCGATGCGCGCCAACTCGGCCAGGTTGGCCACCTTGCTGGTGGCATGGCGGGTGACGGCCAGTTCCAGTTCTTCCGCCGGAATGCCGGTGCCGTCGTCGCGCACCATGATCAGCGACTGCCCGCCGTTGTCCAGGGCCACCTCCACGGTGGTGGCCCCTGCGTCCAGGCTGTTTTCCACCAGTTCCTTGACCACGCTGGCCGGGCGTTCCACCACCTCGCCTGCGGCGATCTGGTTGCGCAGGTCGGCGGGCAGCACCTGGATGCGGCGGCGCGCGGTGCTGGAAGATGTGCCGGACGCCGTGGCGTTGGCGGAAACAGGGGCGGGGGCGGTGTCGTGGTCGTGTGTGTGCATGGTTCCTCTGTAGCCACTCGGACGGGCAAGGTAAAGCGGGGGCGGAGATGCCCGTGCGGCAGGGGGGGCGACATGTGTGCTTGGGGGGGCAGGAGATGCGGCAGGGCAAGGACTCCCGATGCCGGGGGAACCGGAGCCGCCGCACCCGGTGCGTTCGCCCTGTCCGTGTCCGCGCCGGTCCCCGCTCGCCTTGTCCGTATCCGCCCCGGTCCCGTTCACATTGACGGCAGCCCGCGCGGTTGCCCGTCCCGCATGTGCCCGGATGATAGTTGATGACACCCCAGCAGGCCCGGCGGTAGATTGCGGGCATGCAGCCACTTCTTCAGTTTGATGACATGTCGTTTGCGTATGCGTCCGGCACGATTGCGTCTGGCCCGACAGGGAACGGTGCGGCCAAAACGGGTGTGGGGGCCGCGTTGCCGTCTTCCGTGCCCTCTGCGACCGTGTCTGCCGGGTCAGCCGTACCCGCGCCTGCCACCCCGTCCGTCCAGCCGGGGTATCCCGGCCTTGCCAACGTGAATCTTGCGGTGCATCCCGGCGATTTCGTCATGCTCACTGGGCCGTCGGGCGCGGGAAAGTCCACGCTGCTGCGCCTTGCCGTGCGGCTGGAAGAGGCCGACGCCGGGGTGGTCCGGTGTGGAGGCCGACCGGTGGCGGACATTCCACCGGCGGAGCTGCGCCGCACCCTGGGCTTTGTGCAGCAGACCCCCACGGTGGGCGAAGGCACGGTGCGCGATAACCTGCTGTTGCCATTCACCTTTGCGGCAAACAAGGGGCTGACCCCGCCCGACGACGCGGAACTGGCCGGATGGCTGGACCGCTTCCGGCTGTCCGGGGTGGGGCTGGACGCCACGGCGGCAGCGTTGAGCGTGGGGCAGCGCCAGCGGGTGTGCATCATCCGTACGATGCTGCTGCGCCCCGCCGCCCTGCTGATGGACGAACCCACCAGCGCGCTGGACCCGGAAAGCAGCGCGGTGGTGGAAGCCCTGACCGAGGAACTGAACGAGGACGGGGTGACCGTGCTCATGGTCACCCACGGGGCCTACCGCCCGGCGCGCCGCCCCTGGCGCGACGTGCGCGTGCAGGACGGCGGGGTGCGCGAACTGGCGGCGGCCCATCCCGATACCGCCGCGGCCGCAGCAATGGCCGCCGGAGGTGCCGCATGAACGATCCGCTGGGCATGGCCTACATCCAGATCGGGCCGTGGCAACTGGCCGTGGCCGTGGTGTTCGTGCTGCTGGCTGGCGGGCTGTCGCTGGTACATCACCTGAAGCTGGAACGCGACCTGGCCATCGGCACGCTACGCACCTTTGCCCAGTTGTTCGCCATGGGCTACCTGCTGCGCATCGTGTTCGGCCTGCAATCGGCGCTGCTGGTGGTGGGCATGTACATGGTCATGACCTGGTTCGCGGCGCGCATCGTCAAGGGGCGGGTGCGCGAGAAGAGCGTGGACTACTTCATGCCCACCCTGCTGGCGGTGCAGGTGACCTTCTTTCTGGTCACCTTTGTGGTCACGGGGCTGATCATCGGGGCCAAGCCGTGGTGGGAGCCGCAGTACTTCATCCCCATCGGGGGCATGGTGGCGGGCAATTCCATGAACGCGCTGGCCGTGGCGCTGGACCGGCTGTTTGCCGACCTGCGCGCCCACCGGGCAGAGGTGGAAATGCGCCTGTGCCTTGGCGCGGACAGGGACGAGGCCAGCGCCGACATCTTTCGCGGGGCGCTGCGCGCGGGCATGATTCCGTCCGTCAATTCCATGATGGGCGTGGGCCTGGTGTCCATACCCGGCATGATGACCGGCCAGATCATGGCCGGGGCAGACCCGGCGGACGCCGTGCGCTACCAGATAGTGGTCATGCTGATGATCGTGGCCTCCACGGCGCTGGCCACATTTATCGTGTTGCATCTTGTCCGAAAGCGTTGCTTCGGGCGCGCGCATAACTTACTGTTGAAGGCATAGCCCATGGAACAGGCGGACGGCCCGTCAGGTGACGGCGGCGGCGACGGTTACGGACAGTCGCCGGCGATGCCGAACGCCCGCCATGGATCGCTTCACGGGAACAATCGGGAGGACGAGCGACCAACGATTCCGCGACCATCAAAAGGTTCGGCACGAGCCGGGCATAAGCCAGGGAGGAACGCCATGCGCCAGATTGACCGCATTGATCGCGTTGTTGAGCGGCAGCCCCACGTGCCATCGCAGCCGAAAGGCTATGACCCTGAACTGATGTTTGTGGAATGCGCCCGTTGCGGCAGGCCGGTGATGTGGGAACATGGCCGCGCAACCGTTGTACTGCATGGTGTGGGCGTGAAGGCCGCCGATATTGACGAGCATTGCATGATCGTCACCGACGGCTGCGCGCACTGCCACCCGGAAGAAGACGAATACCGACTGAAGGTCATCCGCATCAGCGAAATCGTGTACCGCGACCTGCTGCGCGACGGGGAAGCCTTGGGCAACGCATGAGGGGGCGTTTCTAAATAGTCCTTTCGCCCGTTGGCTACGTCAAACTTCATCTGCCATTTCGGTCAAATACGATAAGAGTATGTTCCCTCACGGCAGACTCGTTTTTCTTGCCAACGAACGAAAATCCTTATTTAGAAATAGCCCCCAAGAGATGAACCACGGCGCGGAAAGGCACGGCGCGATAAGGCACGGCACGGAATGCCTGCACGAGAAATGACCGTCCGTACAATGACCTGAAACGAGAGCATCGGATTCGAGCAGGCCTGACACAAGGGTGTCGGCCACCAGAGGTTTTGACGGGTTCGCAACCCCTCCCGGTTGCCCTGCGGCAAGGGATGATTCCTTTCCGAACCGTTCCGAAACGGACCAGATGCATGACGGCCGCGTCCCGATGGGACGCGGCCGTCGTTGCGTTAGGGGGAGGTGTTTATCTGGTGAGCAAGCGCCTGATGCCCCGGACAAGATTTTTGAAGCTTGGAGAGCGACTATTCTCAATGTCAAGATGGGGTCCAATTGCCCTTGAACCGCTGACCTTTTGATAGGTGCCGTTTGTGATACTGCGAAGTTCGCTGGCTGGTGACCCCAAGCTGTCTGGTGCCCGGAATTTTGCTTGTCCTTGTTTTTGGGAGAGCTTTTTAATTCCTAATCCTCGTTCTACAGCAGACAAGTCGGCGAGATAGAAAGTCTCGAGTTCTTTGCAGGCGATACGAACAATGGTTGTGTCACATTTTCCCGTAGCGCGGACAAGGTTGAGTAGATGCGCTTTTAGTGCGGTACAGTCTGGCTGACTGTCTTGATCTCGCATGACAAGGAAACGCGCGTCTGGATTCTGGTAGTTTTTGATGCGCTTTGTTAATTGTTTTTCAAGATCTTGCTTTCCTTCAAAAACTATATACCGGACGGAAACATTCTCTGAATTGATCCGTGGTACGAGTCCTTCAAGCATGGCCTGTGCGGAGCGTTCTTCCAGCAAGAAGACCAACTCGTTCATTGTGGATCGACTCCCTCGAAGAATCCTTGTTTCCACAAGTAGCCCATCTGATCGCCGTCTGCCATGTACGCAGCTATTTGCGGGTCAAGCTTGGCACGGCGAACCTCTGCGTAGCCGTTTTGCTTGACGAGCCAAAAGACCTCATCAAGTTCGCAGGCGTTGAGGAAGTCGGGGGAGTGCGTTGATACCATGACTTGCCCCCCCCGGTGAGCGTATGATCTGAACTCTTCGGCAAGCTCAGTCATGAGCGCGGGGTACAATTGGTTTTCAGGCTCTTCGACACAGAGCAGGGGGTGAGGTTTTGGATCGTGGAGCAGAACGAGATAAGCGAACATTTTGATGGTTCCATCAGAGACATATCTGTCGAGGAATGGAGTTTTGAATGAACCATCACGAAATTTTAATGTGAGGTAGCCATCTTCCGTAAGCTTTGGCTCTACACCTTTGACCCCTGGGACACGCCGTGCCATGGTTTGTAGTATGTTCTTAAATAATTCTGTATGTTGTTCATACATATAAAGAGCTACGCGAGGCAGGTTGTCGCCGCTAGTAGACAGGTGCTCGGATTCGCCAGTGGCCTCCTTGCGTCCTCGAGCCATGTTGATGTGAAAGTTTGAGACATGCCATGCCTCTATGAGTACCCGAAATGCGTTGGCTGCCTTGAAACGCTCAAATTGCCCTAGCCCCTTGATGGCCAAGATATCGGGGGAACCAAGAGTCTGCGGTTCGCGGGTAAGTTCTTCGTCTGGCTTGTTGAAGTCTTCTTCATTACTGATCGCGTACCCGCGCCCTTCGCTGAAGTCGAGGAAATGGAAAGGAGCACCATGTTGCCCTCTTTTGTAACGGAGTATCTCCCTCTTGATAATGGGGTACCCATTTTTTTCTGTAATTTCTAGTACATATGTGACGAGCCTGTCTATTCCCAGAATATCCATCCGATACTTGATCTCAATAAGAATCGTAGGCTCGTCCGCATCCCTGCTCAGCACTTCACGGAAGCGACCACGACTATCGAGTGCTTGTCGTACATTTCCTTTGAGTGCGTCGTGAAGAAAACCAAAGACATCGAAGAGAGTGGTTTTGCCTGCACCGTTAGCGCCGACAAATATGCAGAATCTTGGGATGTCATCGATGCAGACATCACGGAAGATTTTAAAATTTTTGAGTTTGATGGATTCTATTCTCATATGCGGCTCCCGAAAAAGCCTACAGGGTGCTGGGCTGGAAATGGACTGACGGTATAATCACGGCATGCGAATCGTTACAGTGAGTCCCGAGGAAGAGAAACTGTATGTGTTTATTCTTGCATGAATAAGGAGCGTTGTGAACACGCTCGTTGTAAGGGGGCTCAGAAAAAGAAGGGCTGCCCGCTTTGTTGGGGCAGCCCCCTTTGAACAGGCTACTTCCGGTACCGGGCTTCCAGTTCTTCCCCGGCCTTTTCCGCGTCGGCCTTCATCCTGGCGCGGGCGGCGGCAAGGCGCTGCGACAGGGCGGGATCGGCCAGGGCCAGGATTTGCGCGGCCAGCCAGGCGGCGTTGCGCGCGCCTGCCTTGTCCAGCGCTACTGTGGCTACCGGGAAGCCTGGGGGCATCTGCACCGTGGCCAGCAGGGCGTCCATGCCGCCAAGGGCGGACGCCGCCACGGGAATGCCGATGACCGGTTTCTGGGTGCGTGCGGCCACGGCCCCGGCAAGGTGGGCGGCCATGCCCGCCGCACAGATGAACACCTGGCAGCCTTCGGCTTCCAGTTCAGTCACCAGCCGTTCCGTGCGTTCCGGGGTGCGGTGGGCGGAGCTGACGGTGAACAGGTAGGAAATGCCCAGGCTGTCGAGCACTTCGGTACACGGGCGTACGGTGTCCTCGTCCGAGGCGGAGCCCATGAAAACGGCAACCCGGGTCGTGGCGGTCGTGGCGGTCATGCTGGTCTCCTATTGTCGATAAGGGTTCGGTAACCCGGCGTTGCGGGCCGCCGTGCGTCGCTGTGCGCCGTCGCGTATCGCCATGCGCCGGTTCAGACCGGGCAGACATTGGCTGGACGGCGCGGCGGAACGCGCGGGCAGTGGCGGAAACGTCGTGTCTGGTCCGGGCTGATCTGGCCGGGGCCGGGCGGCAGCGCATCGCCGCCGCCTTCCCCCCTGCGCGGGGCTACGCCCCGCGCTTAAGGCCTTTCGCGCCGATGTCGCTGCGGTAGTGGGCGTTGTCCATGCGCACCCTGGCAACGGCCTTGTACGCCAGCGCCTGCGCGTCGGCCAGGGTGTCGCCCAGGGCGGTGACGCACAGCACGCGCCCGCCGCGCGACACGGAAGCGCCGTCGCGCTGCTCGGTGCCCGCCTGGAATACCTTGACCGGACCCAGCGCCTCGGCATCCTCGATGCCGGAAATGGTCATGCCCTTGGCATAGCTGCCGGGGTAGCCCTTGGCCGCCATGACCACGCCCAGCGCGGTTTCGCGCTTCAGGGGCAGGCTGGTTTCGTGCAGGCGGCCCTGCGCGCCCGCCACCATGATGGCGGCAAGGTCGCCGTCAAGGCGCATCAGCAGCGGTTGGCATTCCGGGTCGCCGAAGCGGGTGTTGAATTCCAGCACCATGGGGCCGTCGGCGGTCATCATCAGCCCGGCGTACAGCACGCCGGTGAAGGGGTGGCCGCGCTTGATCAGTTCGCGCAGCACGGGGCGGATCACGAGGCCGATCATTTCATCGTAGCGCGATTCGGGCAGCACCGGGGCGGGGCTGTACGCGCCCATGCCGCCAGTGTTGGGGCCTTCGTCGTTGTCGAACACGGCCTTGTGGTCCTGCGCCGAGGGCAGGGGGAGAACCGTTTCGCCGTCGCACAGGCACAGGAAGGATGCTTCCTCGCCCACCAGCGCGCTTTCCACCACCACGCGGTCGCCTGCATCGCCAAAGGCGCGCTTGACCATCATGTCGTCCACGGCTTCCAGCGCCTCGTCCACGGTGCGGGCAACGACCACGCCCTTGCCTGCGGCAAGGCCGTCGGCCTTGACCACCACGGGCGCGCCGTTCTGGCGGATGTAGGCGCGGGCGGCATCGGCATCGTCGAACACGCCGAAGGCGGCGGTGGGCACGCCCGCCGCGCGCATGACTTCCTTGGCAAAGGCCTTGCTGCCTTCCAGTTGCGCGCCGTAGGCGTCGGGGCCGAAGCAGGGTATGCCCGCCGCGACCATGGCGTCCTTGATGCCCAGCACCAACGGCAGTTCCGGGCCGGGCACCACGAGGTCGATCTTTTCGTCCAGCGCAAAGCGCACCAGCGCGGGCAGGTCGCCGTCGGAAATGGGCACGTTGGTGCCTTCAAGGGCGGTGCCGCCGTTGCCGGGCGCGATGAAGATGTCCTTGACGAGGGGGCTCTGGCGCAGCTTCCAGGCCAGGGCGTGTTCACGCCCGCCGGATCCGACGATGAGTATCCGCACGGTGGGCCTCCTGATGCGGCAAGGGGTGATGATGCGGGGGCCGCGCGGCGGCAGGCCGGGGTTTTCCCCCGCGAGGATTCGTGGTAGCTCTCTGGTGCGCCCGGATTGTATACAATATGCGGGCGTCGCGCGACGCGGTGTTCCGGCGTCATGGTGATCGTTTTTGCCGATCGGCTATGGCAGTTGGCTGTGGCAGCCGGTTGCGATGCCGGTGCGTGCAGTCTGCCGTGCCCCGCCGTATCTCGCCGGGGCGCAACCTGCGGCAAATCGTCGGTGGCTTTCCGGTGGCTTGCCGGTGTCCCCGCGCATGGGGGGCTGGCCGGTGCGTCGCGTGGGCCTCAGATACAGGCTTTTGCGCCGCCGCACAAGCCGCGCGCCCGTTCGGACTGTCGTTCAGGCATTGCCCGGACCCTCACCGGGTACGTTGCCCGGAACGCAGTCCGATGCGCTGTCCGGACCCAATGCGTTGCCAATGGATTGTCCGGCCCACTGCGATCACGTCCCGTTTTTATGCCGCGCTCACATATTCCGCCGTCCCAGGAGTCCGCTTCCATGCCGCAGCATCGCTTCCTGCCCCATCTCGACCCGGAAACCCTGCACCGCGTGCAGACCGAGGGCCTGCGCTGGACCGTGCGCCACGCCTACGCCAACAGCCCGGCCTACAAGGCCAAGTTCGACGCGGCGGGCGTCCACCCCGACGACATCCGCACCCTGGACGACATCGTGCGCCTGCCCACCGCCAGCGTGGAAGACCTGCGCGAGGGCTACCCCCTGCCGTTGCTGTCCGTGCCGGAAAGCGACGTGGTGCGCATTCACGCCTCGTCGGGCACCACGGGCAAGCGCAAGATTCTGGCGTACACCCAGAACGACGTGGATACCTTTGCCCTGCAAATGGCCCGTTGCTACGAACTGGCGGGCCTTACCCGCGAGGACCGCGTGCAGATCGCCGTGGGCTACGGCCTGTGGACGGCAGGGGCCGGGTTCCAGCTGGGGTCCGAAAAATTCGGCGCGCTCACCGTGCCGGTGGGGCCGGGCAATCTGGAGATGCAGTTGCAACTGCTGGTAGACATGGGCGTGACCTGCCTTGGGTCCACGGCCTCCATGGCCCTGCTGATGGCCGAGGAAGTGGAACGCAACGGCCTGCTGGACAAGGTGAAGCTGCGCAAGGTGATCTTTGGCGCAGAAACGCACAGCCCGCGCATGCGCGCCGCCTTCGAGCAGAAACTGGGCCTGACGGGCAGCTACGACATCGCGGGCATGACCGAAATGTACGGCCCCGGCACCGGGCTGGAATGCGATGCGCGCGAAGGCCTGCACTACTGGGCCGACCTGTTCGTCATCGAAATTCTGGACCCGGCCACCCTGCAACCGGTGGCCCCCGGCGAGGTGGGCGAGATGGTGGTGACCTCGCTGCGCAAGGAAGCAGCCCCGCTGGTCCGCTACCGCACCCGCGACCTGACGCGCATGCTGCCCGGCCAGTGTGCGTGCGGGCGGTGCATCCCCCGGCACGACCATATCCTGGGCCGCTCGGACGACATGATCATCTTCCGGGGCGTGAACATCTACCCCGGCCAGATAGCGGACGTGCTGCACGAATTCCCGGTGCTGGGGTCCGAGTACCACATCCAGCTTACCCGCAGCGATGGCCGCGATGCCATGCTGTTGCAGGTGGAACGGCAAGAGGGCGCAACGGCGGATACGGATGCGGGCCTTGCGCGCGAGGTGGGCGACCGCCTGCACAGGAAGCTGATGGCCCGCGTGGCCGTGCAGGTGGTGGACCCCGGCGTGCTGCCGCGTTCGTTCGGCAAGTCCAAGCGGGTGACCGACCAGCGTATGACTGATGGGTAGGTACCCTGCATAGGGTACCCAAACCCTTTTGGAGTGGGCGACGCTATCGCACCGACTTGCAAAAGTATTGCATGCATAAGGGCACACCGATGGTGTGCCCTTTTCGCTTCTCTCGCTTTCCTGCACGCCCTTGCATGCCACGCTCTGGTCCGTCCGCCGTACCCCGCTAGCTCAATATCCGGCTGGCCCACACCTGCGCGTCGATGTTGCTGCGGGCCACGTCCACGGGCGAAAAGCCCAGCTTCGCCATCAGCGGCAGGGCCTTGTCCCAGTCGCCGCGTTCCAGCAGCACGGCCAAAAGCAGTTCGTCGTGCATGGGTGACGGCTCGCCGGAAAGGGCGGCCCGAAAGTCCGCGTCCAGCGGCAGGTGGGCCAGCAGGACGGGCATGGAAATGCCCAGCAGCGCGTCCAGTTGCGACAACAGCCCCAGCAGGAACATGGATTCCGGCGCGTGAGAACAGGTGCGCACAAGGCCGCACAGCAGCTCCAGAAACCGCGCGCGGGTCACGGCCAGGCGCATGGCCTCCGCCGGGGCGGCGCTGCCCGCCGTGTCGGCCAGGGTGATCACCAGCAGCCACTTGCGCAGCGTCTCGAAGCCCAGCAGCGATGCCGCCTGCTGGATGGACGTCACTTCCTTCATCAGGGCAAACCATGCGGAGTTGATGTACCGCAGCAGGCGGTAGGTCAGGCCGGGGTCCACGGTCACGGCGCGCACCAGTTTGTGCGGGTCGACCTCGCCGGTCAGCGACTGCATCAGGTGCAGCCGCGAGGCCTGGGCCGACGACAGGGTGCGCCCCGGCACGATGACCGGCCTGGCAAAGTGGTAGCCCTGGAACAGGGTGTACCCCAGCATGCGGCACTGGCCGAACATGGCGGCGTTCTCCACCTTCTCCGCCAGCAGTAACGCATGGTGGCGCTTGCGCAGGTTTGCCGTGAGTGCGGGCAGCTCTGCCGGGGGTACGCCCAGCACGTCCACCTTGATGATGTCCGCCAGCCCCAGCAGCGGCAATGCCTGCTCCTGCCCCACAAAGTCGTCCACCGCCAGCCGGTATCCTGCCCGCTTCAGGGCGTGCAGGGCCTCCACCAGTTCTGGCGTGGGCTGCACCGTTTCAAGAATTTCCGGGATGCACCGGTCCGGCGGCAGCACTTCCGCCGCGCCGGACAGCAGCAATCCTTCGGGGAAATTGATCAGAAAGGGGGTGACGCCGGGTATGGTCTCGCTGGCAATGGCGTAGCCGTCGGCAATGACCGACGCGGTGGCGGCGTCGGGATTGTCGATGCGTGCGGGGCCGCTGGGGCTGTCGCGAAACAGCAGTTCATGCCCCCACAGCGCGCCGGAGGCATCAAAGATGGTCTGCCGGGCGATGAAGATGGTGGGCTGCTGCGTGGTGTTCTGGGCCTGCATGGGCGCGGCTCCGCCCCGTGGGGGAGGGGTGTGGGAAGGGCGGCAGGTGGGTGCGCGCCGTTCCGGTGGCTGGATAGGCAAGAGGAGCATGTCAGTATGACAGGAGTCCCCCTTGCTTTCAAGGCAGTGCTGCCCCCATGGCGATAGGGAAGGAGCATCACCCCATGGGGGGAAGCCGGTAATGCCTTTGTGGGTACTCACGGAGAACCCCGCACGTGTCTGCTTTTGGCGGCGTGAATAGAGGCAAGAGTTGTTTTTTGCAGCGAAGACACGTAGATGCAAAGGATCGCCGCACCGGCGATATACAGGGGAGGGGAGGAGACAGCGGTGCTCAAGAAGATCTCCACGCGGGATCTCAAACCCGGCATGTATGTGGTGGACATGGGCCTGTCGTGGCTCGAGAACCCGTACCTGTACAGCCAGGTGGGACTCGTCGGCTCCGAGGGCGACGTGCTGCGTATCCAGCGCGAAGGCTTTCTGGAAGTCTTCGTGGACACGCGCCGTTCGCTGGGGGGCGACGGCACCGACGGCCTGAGCGACGAAGAAGCCATTTCCGCCGAACTGGCGCGCGACCTTGGCGACGAGGATCCGCTGGCCCCCATGGTGGCGCTGGCCGAGGAAATGCCCCAGGCCCGCGCGCTGTACGACGATTCCGTGGGGTTTGCGCGCAAGGCCATGGACGTGATGCGCAAGGACGGCTTTGTGGACGTGCAGGCCGCCCTGCCCATGGTGGAAGGCATCCTTTCCAGCGTCACCCGCAACGCCAACGCACTGCTGGGCCTTTCCAAGCTGCGCGCGGTGGACGAATATACCTACACCCACTGCATCAACGTGGCCGTGCTGGCCGTGGTTTTCGGGCGGCATCTGGGCTTTGGCGACATCACCCTGAGCCGGGTGGGCCTGGCCGGGCTGTTCCACGACCTTGGCAAGTCCCTTGTGCCCGACAACATCCTGAACAGCCCCCGCCGCCTGACGCCCGACGAATTCAGCATCATGAAGCGCCACCCCGAACTGGGGTGGGAGCAGGTGCGCGACAATGCCGAGGTGTACGACGAGGTGCTGGCGGGCATGCTGGAACACCACGAAAAGTACAACGGCCTCGGCTACCCGCGCGGTCTCAAGGGCGAGGAGATCAGCATCATCGCCCGCATCCTGTCGGTGGTGGACGTGTACGACGCCCTTACCAGCCGCCGGGTGTACAAGGCCGCCATGCTGCCGCACAAGGCGCTGGGCCTGATGTACGGCATGCGCGGGCAGGATTTTCATCCCGGCTTTGTGGAGCGGTTCATCCGGTGCCTTGGGATATACCCCGTAGGCAGCGTGGTGGAACTGAACACCGGGCAGCGCGGCGTGGTCAGCAAGTCCAACGCCCGCGAACCGCTGCTGCCGGAAGTGATGGTGGTGCGCGACCCCAAGGGGCGGCCATCTGCCCCGCGCAGGCTGGACCTTTCCGGCCAGACCGCCGTGAAGGTCATCGCCTGTCTGGACCCGCGCGATGCGGGCATCGACCCCGGCCAGGTGCTGGGCACGGCCTGATCGGCCTGATCGGCCTGATCGGCCCGAACGGCCCGATTGACCCGATTGGCCCGGCCTTGGGACCGCCGCCTGCCGCGCAAGAAGCGTAATCCCATCGCCACAATCTTGCGAAAAAAGCGGGGCGCTCCGTTCGGAGCGCCCCGCTTGTAGTTGCGGCCTGCCCTGGGTGCTGTGTGTCCGGTCGCAGTCCGTGTTGTTCGCGGCGGGGTGTTGGTGGTTCCGCAGGCGTGCGGTCAGGCGGTTATCTGCACGATGAGCGCCTGCAACCTGTCGGCCTGCTGGCGCAGACCGTCCACGGATGCGGCGGCCTCACCCATGCCGTGGGCCATGCCCTCGGCCACCTCGCGGATGACGTCGATGGCCATGGCCGCCCGCGCCGCCTGGTCGGCCTGCACGCCTGCCCCGTCTGCAATGGCCCCCACCTCGCTGGTGGTGGCCCCCACCAGGTCCACGATGCGTTCCAGGGCCTCGCTGGATTCACCCGCAAGGTTGGCCGTTTCGTCGATGGCCCCGCCGGATGCGTCCACCCGGTTCATGCTGTCGCGCACGCCAAGCTGGATGGCAGTGATGGCCGCGCGCACCTCGCCCGTGGCCTGCATGGTCTTTTCCGCCAGCTTGCGCACCTCGTCCGCCACCACGGCAAAGCCGCGCCCGGCATCTCCGGCGCGTGCCGCCTCGATGGCGGCGTTCAGCGCCAGCAGGTTTGTCTGGTCGGCGATGTCGGCGATGACGCCCATCACCCGGCCTATGGCCTCTGCCTGACCGCCCAGTTCGCGCATGCCGCCGCGCAGTTCTTCCGACCGCTCCACAACGCCGCGCATGGCCTCGCGCATGCGGCGCACCTTGTCGGAACCCGCCCGCGCCTCGTCCACGGCGCGTTCCGCCGCATCAGCGGCGCGCCCGGCAAGGCGGGTGGCGTCCGTGGCGGTGGTGTTGACGTCCTGCATTACCATGGCGGTTTCATCCACGCGGTCGCGCTGGGTTTGCGCGCCCAGGGCCGCATCGCGCACGCGTTCGGCCAGTGATTCGGAACGGTCCACCACCTCGCGCGAGATACCGTCCGCCTCGCGCGCAGCGCCAGCCAGCCGTTGGCTGCGGGCCTGGGCTTCCGCCTCGGCCCGGCGCAGGTCGGACACGTCGGAATACAGGCAGATGGCTCCGATAAGCGTATCGTCGCGGCTGTTGCGCAGTTGCGCTGATGCGACGTTGACTTTGCGCACGGTGCCGCGTCGGGCGTGCAGGTCTACCTCCTGCATGACCGAGTTGCCGTCGTGCAGCACCTGACCCACCACGGTCTGTCGCCCGGCTTCGCCATAGAAGAATTCCGAAACGCTCATGCCCAGGAATTGCTGCGGCTCGCCGCTGTGCTCAAGCAGTTGGAGCAGGGCCGCATTGCAGCGGACAACACGTTCATCGGTATCAACCACGAGGTAGGGCGTCTCAATGCTGTGCAGGATGCCTTCCGCAAATCCCAGGGCCTTGGTGAGATTGGCTGTCATGGCGCACAGCGCGTCGGCGACGTCGCGCAGTTCGCGGTGAAAGTTGCCCGCAAGATCCATGCACCGGGGGCCTTGGGCCTGCTCCCGCGCGAAGTCGCGGATGTCGTGCAGCGGGCGGATGACCTGGCGGTGCAACACCAAAACCGCCACCGCGCCCAGCGCCAGGGCCAGGCACAGCCCGACGAACTGGCTGACGAGCAGCGCGCTCACGCGGCCTTCCGATTCGCCCTGCATCAGGGTGACGGCCTTGTTCATGGCGTCCAACACCCCGTCGCTGGCGGCCAGCAGGGCGGGGGCGGTGTCCGGCGTGGCGGCGGCCCCTTCGGGCAGGGCGGTTTCCACCAGACCGCGCAGGCGCAGCCATTCGCCGCGCACGGTCAGCAACTGGCCGCGTACCGAGGCGCTGGGCGGAGGCAGCTGGCCCGTGGGGCCATCGGGCTTCAGGGTAAGCGGGGCAGGGCCGCCATCGATGAAGGCCGTCAGCGTGACATCGAACAGGCGGACCTGGTTGGCGATGGACTGGCGCAGCGTGGCCGGGCCGCCGTGCAACAGGGCCAGCGTTTCCTTGCTCATCTTCTGGCTGAGCATGCGCTGCCGCCCGGCAAGGTTGACGGCCATGCCGTCGGTGGCCTGGCGGTTGGAAATGACGATGACCGCCGTGCAAAGGGCCATGGCCAGCAGCGCCTGTCCGAGGACGGCGAGCAGGATGCGCATCCGGATGCTCATATGCGATACCCCCTATTCTTTTCTGCATGGCAGGGATGGGGGATGGCGGCACATGATTATCATGCGCGTTGCCGTTGGCGGAATGGGGGGCTGGCGACGTGGCGGAAGCGGAGTGACGGAGTGGCGGAGTGGCGGCGATGGGGGATCAGGAGCGGGTGAACGCAGCCTGCCGCGCGCGAAAAAAAGGGGACGCCCCTTGCCGGGACGTCCCCTTGTCGGAACGATAGTCGCCGCGCCGCGCACTACGGCATCAGCGGGGCCAGCATCAGCCCGGTTTCCACGGGCAGGCCGAACATCAGGTTGGCGTTGGCCACGGCCTGGCCGGAAGCTCCCCGGCACAGGTTGTCGATGGCGGACAGGATGACCAGCCGGCCCGTGCGCTGGTCCGTCACCACGCCCACGTCGCAGAACATGGTGCCGCGCACGTGGCGGGTTTCCGGCAGCTGCCCGGCGGGCAGCACGCGCACCCAGCGCGACCCCTGCCAGGTCTGCTCGAAGGCGGCCTGCACGTCCTGCGGGCTGACGGGTTTGGCCAGTTTTGCATAGATGGTGGTCAGGATGCCCCGGTTGATGGGCAAGAGGTGCGGGTTGAACGACACCACCATGGACGTGCCCGCGATGGCCGACAGCTCCTGCTCTATTTCCGGGGTGTGGCGGTGCTTGCCGATGTTGTACGCCCGGAAGGTGTCGGACACCTCGCAGAACAGCGTGCCCACGGCGGCCTTGCGGCCAGCGCCGGTGGCGCCGGACTTGGCGTCCACCACGATGCCGTCGGTTTCCACCAGCCCGTGTTTCAGCGCCGCGTACAGGCCGAGGATGGTGGCGGTGGGGTAGCAGCCGGGGTTGGCCACCAGGCCCGCCTTTTTCACCGCCTCGCCGTACAGTTCCGGCAGGCCGTACACCGCCTGGGGCAGTTCTGCCCGGCGGGTGTGGGGTACCTTGTACCAGGCCTCGTACACGTCGGGGTCGCGCAGGCGGAAGTCCGCCGAAAGGTCCACCACGCGCAGGCCGCGTTCGCGCAGGGTCGCGCCCATTTCCATGGCTGCCCCGTGGGGCACGGCCAGAAAGGCCACGTCGCAGTTGGCGGCCAGGTCGTCCGGGTCGGGCGCGGTCATGACCACGTCGCCGCCGGGCAGCCCGCGCAGAAAGGGATAGATGTCGGACAGGGGGCGGCCCGCCTCGGTGCGCGAGGTGGCGCGCACAAGGCGCATGTTCGGATGGCCCGCCAGCAGGCGGGTAAGTTCCATGCCCGTGTAGCCGGTAACGCCCACGAGTCCGGCGCGGATGCTAGTCATGCCGTGGTCCTTGCGCTGTTTGGTCTGTTAGGCCCGTGTGATGTGGCGGATCTGGACGATCGGGGTGATCTGGGCGATCCGGGTGATCTGGCGGCTACTTCCTGTGTACCACGTACTTCATGCGCAGTTCGTACAGCACGCCTTCCAGCAGGCGCGCCTCGTCCGCGTCGGCGCAGGCGCGCGTCTTTTCCTGCAGCATGGTCAGCACGTCGATGGTGTGCTTGGCCATCAGCAGGTTCTCGCTGGTGCGCCCGGTGTCCGGGTCGGGCACTTCGCCCAGTTGCACCAGCGCCGACGAGGCCAGCGACAGGATGAAGGTGGAAAAGGTCACCTGCGGCATTTGGGGCGCGCCGTCCTGCGCGCCGCCCTTGCCGCTGTCCTTGTTCCCGCCAGCCGCGCAGCCGCAGCCGGTGCGTTCGTTGTCGGTCATGGTCACATCCTCGCGTTTGGGGCCGGGCAGGCTTTTGGGTGCCCCCGGCACTCATCGGACCCTCGTATGGCCGAGGGGCTGTTTCAAAATTAGGATTTTCGTCCGTTGGCAAGGAAAACGAGCCTGCCATGAGGGAGTATACTCTTGTCGTATTCGACCGACATGGCAGGCGAAGTTTGACGCAGCCAACGGGCGAAAGGACAATTTTGCAGCAGGCCCTAAATCTCTGTTCCTGGCGCAACCGCCAACCCGGCCTGATACGCGGCCAGGGCCTGTTCCAGCACGTCGCGCGCGCCGATGTACCCGCCGCAGGCCCGGAAGCCCTCGGCAAGGGCATGCAGTCCTGCGGCCAGGTCCGCCCAGTCCAGCCAGCCCATGTGGCCGATGCGGATGATGCGTTCCTTCATGTGGTCCTGCCCGGCGGCCATGATGACGCCGTAGCGTTCCGCCGCCACGCGCAGCACGCCGGTGGCGGGCACGCCTTCGGGCAGCAGCACGCTGGTCAGGCCCCATGTGTAGCCTTCCTTCACCAGCGGCTCAAGGCCCATGGCCGTCACCCCGCGCCGGGCCATCTGCGTCAGCGCCCACTGCTTGCGGTACACGGTGTCCAGCCCCACCTCGCGGAACATGTCCAGGCTTTCGTTCAGCCCTATGATAAGGCTGACCGGCGTGGTGAACAGGGTCTGCTGCTTTTCCAGGTTGGCCAGCTCGCCCCGGAAGTTGAAATAGAAGCACGAGGGCGGCACGGTGTCCGCCTTGCGCCAGGCCCGCTCGGACAGCGCGATGAGGCCGAGCCCAGGCGGCAGCATCAGCCCCTTTTGCGAGCCGGTGAGCAGGCAGTCGATGCCCCATTCGTCCATGGGGCAGGGCGAGATGCTGACGGCGGATATGCCGTCCACCACCAGCAGGGTGTCGCGCCCGGCGGTGAGCCTGGCGATCTCGCGCACCGGGTGCAGGGTGCCGGTGGAGGTTTCCGACAGTTGCACCAGCACGCCCGCTGCGTCCGGGTGTTCGTTCAGGGCGGCTTCCACTTCCGCCGGGGTGACCGGGCGGCCCCAGTCCACCACAACGGAAACCACGGAGAGGCCGCGCACGGCGGCGATTTCGCGCCAACGCTGGCCGAACTTGCCGCCTTCGACCACGATGACCTTTTCGCCCGGCTTGAACAGACCGTGTACGGCGGCGGTCATGACGCCCGAGCCGGAACAGGCCATGGGCAGCACCGGTTGGGCCGTGCCGAACAGCTCGCGCAGCTTGGGCTGCACCGCCGCCATGATGGCCTTGAAGGCGGGCTTGCGGTGGTGGATCATGTCATGGGCCATGGCCAGCCGCACCCGTTCGGGCGTGGGGGTGGGGCCGGGGGTGAGCAGGCGGGGCTTGTCGAGCATGCCGCAATGTCTCCGGTTCAGGCGCGGAATATCCGCGCGGTGAAGGATTTCAGGTAGTCGGTCTCGGCCATGGCCGGATGTACCGGATGGTCCGCGCCCTGATGCCCCTGTGCGATGATCTGGGCCTGCATCTTCCGTTTTGCCGCAGCATGGGTGAGCACGCGGCGCAGTTCTTCCCTGTCGAGGTGTTGCGAGCAGGAACAGGTGACGAATACACCCCCATCGGCCACCAGGTCGAGTGCCAGTTCGTTGGCCCGCTGGTAGGCCGTCAGGCCCTGCTTGGCGTCCTTCTTGCGCTTGATGAACGCGGGCGGGTCCAGGCACACCAGGCCGAACTTGCGGCCCTCGCGCCGCAGTTCCGCCATGGCCTCGAAGGCGTCGCCCTCCAGTCCGTCCGCATCGTCCACGCCGCCCGGCCCATACGCGCGGCCATTGGCCTTCACGTTTTCCACCGCCAGTTCGACGGCAGGCAGGGACGCATCCACCAGCGTTACCGAGGCCGCGCCCGCGCGCGCCGCCGTGGCGCCAAAGCTGCCCACGTAGCAGAACACGTCCAGCACGTCCTGCCCCTTGGCGAAGCGGGCGGCAAAGGCGCGGTTGTCGCGCTGGTCGTAGAACCACCCGGTCTTCTGCCCGGCGGTGAGCGGCACGGTGAAGGTGCAGCCGTTCTCGGAAATCTCCGTGGTGTCGGGCACGGACCCGTGGGCCACGCGCACCTCGCGGGTCAGCCCTTCCAACTCGCGCGAGGCCGTGTCGTTGCGCAGCAGCACCCCGGTGGCACCTGTGGCCTCCACCAGCGCGGCAACCACCGCGTCGGTCTGCGCGTCCATGCCCGCCGTGGTGATCTGGGCCACCAGCGTGTCGCCGTAGCGGTCCACCACCAGGCCGGGCAGCATGTCGCCCTCGCCAAAGCACAGCCGGTAGTGCGGCGTGTCGAACAGCGCCTGCCGCAAGGCCAGCGCGCGGCCAATGCGCGTTTTGAGCAGGTCCGCGTTCAGCGGCTCGTTCTCGCGGCGGCTTACCATGCGGGCGCAGATCAGCGAGGCCGGGTTCACGTAGGCCGTGCCCAGGCAGCGGCCCCCGTCGTCCATGACCAGGGCTGCCTCGCCCGGCGCAAAGTCCTTGAGCGGCGTGCGCTGCACGTCCACTTCATTGCTGAACACCCACAGGTGCCCCACGCGCAGTCGGCGCTCTTCCCCGCGTTTCAGGATTAGTGTCTTCATGCGGTCCTTGTATTTTCGATGGGAAAGGATGTCCATGTGGGGGAGAGGAAGGAAACTTTTCCAAAAGTTTCCTTCCTCTCCCCCACACCCCCTCTCCAACCTTCAAAATGTTTTATACGTTCACGTGGTGCCGCAAACGGTGGCTGCGGCTTTTCGCAATGGCGCGGAGCGTGTGGCAAGGGCAAGGAAAAGGGTTTTTTTGCGGAGGAAGTGTACTTTTGTGGTACTCGACCGGAGCAAAAAAGCCCTTTGACGCAGCCATTGCCCGCGAAACGCGCCATTGCGCCTAATGTGCAACGCCCCAGTTCTCCCCCCGCCCCCAATCGACGGCAAGGGGCACATCCAGCGCAACGCCGCCGGGGCGCACGCCGGACATGAGCGCGGCCAGGCGTTCTCCGGCGGCAGGGGCGTTGTCGGCGGGCACTTCCAGCAGCAGTTCGTCGTGTACCTGCAGGATGAGCCGGGCGTTCAGGGCGCGCAGGTCCGGGTCGGCGTGGGCGGCCAGCATGGCCAGTTTGATGATGTCGGCGGCGCTGCCCTGGATCAGGGTGTTGATGGCCTGACGGCGGGCCTGCGACTTCAGCTGGGTGTTTTCGGAATGGATTTCCGGCAGCAGGCGGCGGCGGCCCGCCATGGTGGTCACGTAGCCCAGTTCGCGGGCGGTGGTTTCCGCCTCGTCGTAGAATTCGCGCAGCTTTTGCAGCTTGCTGAAATACCGTTCGATGAACGCCTTGGCCTCGGTGAGCGGGATGCGCAGTTCCTGCGCCAGTTTCTGCGGCCCCATGCCGTAGATGAGCCCGAAGTTGATGGTCTTGGCGTTGCGGCGCTGGTCGGTGGAAACCTGATCCTGCGCCACGTCGTACAGCAGACTGGCGGTGCGGCTGTGGATGTCCGCCCCCTCGCGGAAGGCGGCCAGCAGCGTGGGGTCTTGCGACATGTGGGCCAGCACGCGCAGTTCCACCTGCGAATAGTCGGCGGACACCAGCCGCAGGCCCGGCGCGGCGGTGAAGCAGGTGCGCATGCGGCGGCCAAGGTCGCCCCGCACGGGAATGTTCTGGAGGTTCGGGTTGCTGGATGACAGCCGCCCGGTGGCCGTGGCCAACTGGTTGAAGGTGGTGTGGATGCGTCCGGCCCCGTCCACAAGACGGGGCAGCGGCTCCAGATAGGTGGAGCGCAGCTTCTCCAGCTTGCGGAATTCCAGGATGGCGTCCACCACCGGATGGCGACCGGACAGCTTTTCCAGCACGTCCTGCGCGGTGGAGGTCTGGCCGCCCTTGGTCTTGCCGCCCGTGGGCAGGCCCAGCGTGCCGAACAGCAGCTCGGCCAACTGCTGCGAGGAGCGGATGTTGAATTCGCCCCCGGCGGCCTTGTAGACGTCGCGCGTCAGGCGGTCCAGTTCGCCCTGCACCTCGCGCAGGAAGGCGGCAAAGGCGTCCAGGTCCACGGCGATGCCTGCGGCCTCCATGTCGGCCAGCACGGGGATCAGCGGCATTTCCAGCGTGCGCATCAGGCGCGACAGCTGCGCCCCGGCCAGACGGCCCGACAGTGCGCCCGCCATTTCCAGCGCCAGCAGGCCGGGGTTGCCGGACGAGCGTTCCAGTTCGTCGCCCCAGCGGGCGGCCAGACGCGGCCAGCCGTAGTCGCGCTCTTCCGGGTTCAGCAGATAGGCGGCAAGGCCCAGGTCGAACCAGCGGGCCGGGTCCACGCCGCCCCATGCCGGGTCGGTGCGCAGCAGGTGCTTCACGTCCGGCGCGGCCACTTGCGCGGCCCTGGAAAGGTGGCGGGCCAGCGCGTCCACCGGGCCGGAGTAGCGGCTTTCGCAGTCTCCGGCGGCCACGGCGTAGGCGATGACGGCCCCGTTGTCGAACAGCGGCACCACGGCGGCGGCCACGCCGTCGCAGTCGGGCAGCTTGCCGGGGTCCTGGCAGGTGTTCACCGGGTCGGCCCGGCGGCCCTCGTCGCCGAACAGGCTGGCCTGCACCTGGCTGGTGGAGCGCGGGGCAGAGGTGACGCTGCCGTTCTCGATCATGCCGGACAGTTCGCGGGTCAACTGGCGCAGCTCGAATTCGCGCAGCATGGCCCCGGCTTCCGCCGGGTCCAGCGGGCGCACGGCCAGATCGGGCAGTGTCACTTCCGGGCAGGCGTCGGTGGTCAGGGTGGTCAACTGGCGGTACAGGAACATGGTTTCAAGGTGCGGCTCGAACTTGGCGCGCAGCTTTTCGGGCAGTTCGCCCACGCGGTCGCGGATTTCTTCCAGCGAGCCGAAGTCCTTGAATATCTTCTCTGCCGTCTTGGGGCCGACGCCGGGGATGCCGGGGATGTTGTCCGACGAATCGCCGATGACCGCCTGAAAATCGGGCCAGCGGGCGGGCGCAAGGCCCGTTTCCGCCGTGAAGTCCTTGAGCGTGACCAGCTTTTCTTCCTTGGCCGCAGGGTCCCACAGCACCACGTTGTCATGCAGGCACTGCTTGAGATCCTTGTCCGTGCCCACGATGACCACGGGCCGTTCGCTGCGGTGGCGCGCCGCCAGCGAGGCGATGCAGTCGTCCGCTTCGCACCCGTCGGACACGACCAGCGGGAGGCCCAGTGCCCTGACCATGCGCTTGATGGGGTCCAGTTGCTGCACCAGCGGTTCCGGCGTCACGGCGCGCTGCATCTTGTATGGCGGGAACAGCTCGTGCCGGAAGGTCGGTCCCTTGCCGTCCAGCACGAAGCAGAAATTCGTGGGGCGCTCCTCGCGCAGGAGGCGCAGCAGGATGCGGGTGACGATGAACAGCGCGTTGGTGGGAAACCCGTCCGAACGCTGCATGCTCTGATAGGCGTAAAAGCCCCGGAAGATGAAGGCCGAGCCGTCCATGAGCCACAAAGGATCGCCGCGAAGGCCGAGGCGTTGGGTAAGCGACATGCTGGTTCCGGTAGACGGTTGGATGTGAGGGGATGGCGCGACCGGGTGCGATTGGCGCGCGACCGGGTGCGACTGGGTGCGATTGGGCGCGACTGGCAGGACTGGCGCACGATGGGGCACGGGCGACGCGGGTCGGGCCGCGCAGGGGCTGCGTACCCTGTCCGGGGCACCCTGCGCAAAGGGTATACGTCACGCCGCGCTGGAAGCAAAGCCGGGTGCGCAGGCATGTACTGGCGGGGATTGGCCAGGGGAAGAGCGCAGGCGCAATGCGCCGGGTTGCGATTCGGGGTGTGCTGGCCCGCGTGCCGGAAGGGAGGGGGCATCGTCACAACGGCTCTACCCGTTCCCGCACATCCTTGCGCCAGCGGTTCAGCGGGCGGCAGCAGCCTTCGCCCACCTGCAACACGGCGGCAACCTGCGCGTCGGTCATGACCAGGCGGCAGCGGTAGCGCGCCCCGTCCCAGAACAGGCCGGGGCAGCGGCGGCGGTCGCCGTAGGCCTCGCGGCCCGGCGGGCACTGCGCCTTGGCGCAGCAATAGCCGCAGCCCACGCAGTCGCGTTGCACAAACAGCAGGGCGAACACGGCGCTCCCCCTTCCCCGAGTTTCGCCGCGTGTCCGTGGTGTATGCCCGGTGTGATCCGTGCGTGTGTTCCCCATGAGCAGGGGGCGTGCGGCAGGGACGGGGATGCTTCTCCCATACCCCGGCGAGCACGGGTTGTCAGCAGGCGGCGCGGAATGCGTGTGGCCTGCCTCTTTTTTTTGTGTTTCATAGTACACTGAAATCAAAGGTCTTTACTTCGCAATAAGCCATCCCCGCTGCTTTTTTTTACCCTCATATCATCACGTTTCCTCCGTTTATCGTCCCCGCGATAGAACCCTTTGCCCCTCCGCGCTACTCCCGTGGCTCACGATGCATGGTCCGCGTCCGGCTGTCCGATTTCGGAAGACCCGGCGAGGCGGACACACTCACCAACGCAATCACTTCAACCAGCAAGGGAGGCGGGAATGGCGGATACGAACAACACGGGCGCAGCGGCGGGCGCGGCCCCGGCAAGCGGAGCGGCGGACGCCGACGTCACCTGTTCCCCGTTCCTCACGGGCATCCGGGCGGTGCTGGGTGAACGCACCCCCGGCAACATGGCCCTGTGGGCGCTGACCGTCGTGCTGCTGCTGGCGCTGGTCAAGGAATCCGTGGCGCCCTCGTGGACCGTGGCCTGGAGCCATCCCACCTGGGGCACCGTCAACGTGGTGCCGGTGCTGGGCATCGGCGTGGGCATGGTGGCCGGGTTCCTGGGCGGCATGGTGGGGGCGTTCATCAGCCTGTTCTCCGTCCCCCTGTACACCCTGTGGCTGGGCCTGCCGGTCAAGGTGGCGCTGGGCACCAACAGCCTTGCCTCTGCCGTCATCGGCCTGATGGCCGCCATGGTGCATCTGTCCAAGAAGACCCCCAACATGAAGGTGGCCTTTCCCATGATGGCCACCGGCTTTCTGGGCGCGGGCGCGGGCGCGTATCTTTCTCTGGGCATGACCCCGGAACAGCTGAAGATGTACTTCTCCGTGCTGGTCTTTGGCGCGGCGTTCTGGATGCTGTGGCGCGCCTTCCGCCCCGGCACGGGCAAAGGCGCAGGCTTCGTGGCCACCGAAAAGCAGGGCCCGCTGTACGCGGGCGGTGAATGGAACGGCGTGCCCTACCGCACCAACATCCTGTACCCGGCCTTCGGCAACTTCTTCATCGCCGCCGTTACCGGCATCATCGGCGTGGGCGGCGGCTTTCTGTTCACCCCCATGCTGCACGCGGCCTTCGGCCTGCCCATGATGGTGGCCGTGGGCACCGGCAACTTCGTCAAGGTGGCCAACATCAGTTCGCAGTTCATCGTGCGCGGCGTGGCCGACACCGTCATCTACCAGCTGGCCGTGTTCGCCATGATGGGCGGCTACTGCGGGGCCAACTTCGGGCGTCGTCTGGGCTGCGTGGTGGACACCCGCTACCTGCGCCTCTTGTTCGGCATCCTGCTGATCTTCGTCGGGTTGCAGTATATGGGCATCAAACTGGGCCTTGGCAGCGCTTAGGCTGCGGCTTGGTCTTTTGCCCGCTGGCGGCGTTGAGCTGCGCCTGCCATTTCGGGTGAATACGGCAAAAGTATGCACCCTCATGGCAGGCTTGCTCGCCTTGCCAGCGGACAAAATCCCTGCGCCGCAGGGTGGCGGTGGCGCGGGACTTCAAAGCAGAGAAGATTCATGAATCCCTGCGCCGCAGCAATGCAGCGCGTCAGACCAAAGAATGCTTGTGCGCCCAATGCCGCCAACGGGCGGGGGCGCGTGAACGACAGAAAGAATGATGCGGTGGCCCCTGCGGCGCATCCGTAACGTATCCAATCAACGTCGGGAGAAACGACATGGCGAACAGAAAAGCCAGCAGGGCCGTGGACATCGCGCCGCGCAGCCTTGCAGAGGTGCGCACGGAAACGGTGGAGTGCGACCTGTTGATCATCGGCGGCGGCAACGCCGGGTGTTTCGTGGCCACCGAGGCCAAGCGGCTTGATCCGTCGCTGCGCGTGGTGATCATGGAAAAGGCCGAGATCATGCGTTCCGGCGCGTGTTCGGCGGGCATGGACGCCCTGAACACCTACATCCCCGAAGGCAAGACCCCCGAGGATCTGGTGCGCTGGAGCCGCGCCCAGGTGGGCGGCGGTCCCCTGCGCGAAGACCTGGCCCTCAGCAACGCCGAGGAACTCAACGAGGCCATCGACGATCTGGAGCGTTGGGGCCTGCCCATCCTGCGCGACGCGGACGGCAAGATCCGTTACCGCGGCAAGTGGGACATCTCCATCCACGGTGAACAGCTCAAGCCCATCATGGCCGAGAAGGCCATCGAGGCAGGGGCCGAAGTGTACAACCGCGTGGTGGGCACCGGCCTGCTCATGGACGGCGACCGCTGCGTGGGGGCCACGGGCCTTGGCGTGCGCGACGGCGCGTTCTACGTGTTCCGCGCGAGGTCCGTGGTGGTTTCCACCGGCGGCGCGGGCACCCTGTACAAGTCGTACACCGCCGATTCCACCGACAGCGGCGCGCAGATCTGGATGTGCCCCTACTGCGTGGGGTCCGGCTACGCCATGGGCTTCCGCCAGGGCGCGGAACTGTCCTCGCTGGAGCAGCGCTGGGTGGCCACCCGCACCAAGGACTTCTGCGGCCCCGTGGATACCATTTCGGTGGGCTACAAGGCCCCCATCATCAACTGCAAGGACGAGCGGGTGATGAGCCGCTACGCCCACCTCGGCGGCGACGCGGCCCCGCGCTTCATCCGGGCCAACGCCCCCATGGAGGAGTGGCTGGCCGGGCGCGGCCCCTGCTACTGCGACACCCGCAACATGGCCCCCGAACTGGTGCAGGCCATGATGACCGACTATCTTAACGAGCGTCCGTCGTTCGTGCTGTTCCTGGCCAGCCGGGGGCAGGACGTGACCAAGGAACCCATCGAGATCTACGGCTCCGACCCGTACATCATGGGCGGCCACACCATGGGCGGCTTCTGGGTGGACATGCAGCGCATGACCACCGTGCCCGGCCTGTTCGCGGCGGGTGAAACGGCGGGCGGCAACCCCAACAAGTTCGTGGGCGGTTGCGCAGCGGAAGGCAAGCTGGCCGCGCGCGGGGCCATTGCCTACATGGCGGCGGGCCTTGCTGCTCCCGACGAAGCCGCCGTCGACGCGCAGGTGGCGTCCGAAAAGGCCCGCGTGTACGCACCGCTGCTGCGCGGCAAGGACTACGACGGCGTGACCCCCACCGAAATGAAGGAACGCCTCCAGCGCCTGATGGACGAGTACGCAGGCGGCAGCTCGCAGTTCTACCGCACCAACGAGGAACGCCTGGACTACGCCCTGCGCCACATCAAGATGTTGCAGTCGCAGTTTGCCTACCTGAAGGCCGCCGACCTGCACGACCTGATGCAGGCCAACGAGACCATGGACCGCGTGGACGTGGCCGAGGCAGTGGTACACCACCTGAAGGCCCGCCGCGAAACCCGCTGGGCCGGGTGGCAGACCCGCAGCGACTATCCCGGCCGCGACGACGCCAACTTCGACTGCTTCGTGGAAACCCGGCGCGACCCGGCCACCGGCGAGGTGACCGCCTTCACCCGGCCCTACGAGCAGCTGGTCCCCGGCGACCGGTTCAAGGCTTAACCGCATTTCATCCGGACGGAGGAACACATGCCGCCGAGAATACTGACCGAAAAGTGCAACGGTTGCGAAGGGCTGCCCGAATCGCGCTGCGAAGAAGCCTGCCCCGGCAACCTGATGGTGGTGGACGCAGCCACGGGCAAGGCCCGCTGCCGCTGCACGCGCGATTGCTGGGACTGCATGTCCTGCACCAAGGCCTGCCCCCGCGCCGCCATAGAAACGCGCATCCCCTACCAGTTGGGGTACCACAAGGCGTCCCTGCGCCCCATCATGGGCAAGGAGCACATCACCTGGAAGTGCGTGGACATCCACGGCGTGGAAACCACGTACAAATACCGCAACCGGTTGGCTGTCGATAAGGACGCGTAATCACACTCCGGGGGGCAGAGGCGGCGCGGACATCCGGTGTCCGATACCGCCTTTGCCCCCTTGCCATATGCCACAGGAGTACTACGCTCTCCGCCAGGGGGGCTCATGGAACGCAACTGGCATCTCTGGACCGAGGATTTTTTCGCCGACCTGCCGGACGAGCGGGCGGCGTTTCTGGCGTTGTCGCGCCGGAGGGACTTTGCGAAGAACGACATGGTGTTCTTCGAGGAGGACTCCGGCGATTCGTGCTTTTATGTGGAGCAGGGCATTGTGCGCATCTTCCGCATTGCGCCGTCGGGCAAGGAGCCCATCTTCTTCCTGCGCAGGCGGGGCGAGATGTTCGGCCTGGCAGAGGTGCTGGATTCTGTGCCGCGCAAGGCCAATGCCCAGGCCCTGACTCCGTGCGTGCTGCGCGAGGCGGGGCGGGACGAGTTCGAGCATTTCCTGTCCGGCCACTTCGGCGCGGCGCGCAAGGTCATCGCCACGCTGGGCGGTCGGGTGCGCTATCTGGGTGAGCAGGTGGGCAACCTGATGACCTGCGACGTGGGCACCCGGCTGGCCAAGCTGCTGGTGTACATGGCCTACGAGGTGCTGGGCGACGAGGCGGCCTGGCACGAACCGGCGGTGATTCCCGTGCGCCTGACCCAGGAACAGATGGCCGCCATGACCGGATCGTGCCAGCAGACCGTCAGCGATTTTCTGCGCGAGATGCAGGACGAAGGCCTGGTGCGGGTGACCCGGCGCGAGGTGGTGGTGCTGCATCCGTTGAAGCTGCTGGAGCGCGCGGAGCTGTAGAGGGTGCCGGCTGCCATCCGGCTTTTGCCGCCTGCCATGCCCGAAGACGCGGCAACGTCGTGGTGACGCTGTTGCTTCGGCATCCCACGCGTGCTAGCACCGCGACATGAGTACTCCTGTCCGTTCCCCCCGCCGCAACACCCGACCCGTGCTGCGCCGTGCCGCCACGCGCCTTTCCGCGTCCTGCGGCGGTTGCCCCGGCAATGCTGACGAACAGCACGCGGGCGTTGGCCCCAATTCCCTCGATCCCCTCGATCCCTTCTCTCCATCGCCTTGCGCGGGGTGTCCCTCTGCCCGTGGCGAATCCATGCAGGATGGTCCCGCTGCGCAGGCAGAGGGGGCGAACCCTGTCGCGTCTTCGGCGGCGGGAGTTTCGTCCGTGGCGTCCGGTCCATCCGCCTTGTCCGCCTCGTTTGGCCCGTCCGGCCCGTCCGGCCCGTCCGGTTCATCCGGTCCGTCCGTGTCCCACGTTGACGGGCATGCCGCGCCCACGCGGGTCTGGCTGGCCCTGCTGGCCGTGGTGGCCGTGGGCATCGGCTGGCTGCTGGCCCGTCCGTTCATCCATACCCTGGCCGTGGCCATCGTGGTGGCGGCGCTGGCCGCGCCCCTGCAAGAGCGCATCGCCCGCAGGGTGCGCCAGCCCGACCTGGCTGCGGCGTCCACCATCCTCACCCTGTTGCTGGGCGTTGCCGCGCCGCTGGCCGTGTTCGTGGCTGCGCTGATTCCCCAGGCCCGCGCGCTGGCCCGGGCGGCCACGGCCTTTTACGCCGCGTCCGGGAACGGTGCGGGTGAGGCGACCGCAGGCGCTGCCACGGGTGCTGCGTCCGGTGCCGCCGTTGCTGCGGGTTCCCTGCCTGCGCCAGTGGAACTGGGACTGGCCCGGCTGCACGAGGTTTCGGTGTGGGTCACCCGGACCCTGGCTGATTTCGGCATCGACGCTTCAGGCATTGCCGACTTCGACCCCGCCAGCCTGCGCGGCACCCTGCTGGGTCTTGCCCGTCAGGCGGGCGAAACGGTGCTGCACTCCATCACCACCGGGGTGGGCAATGCCGTGTACCTGTTCGGCCACTTTCTGCTGATGCTGTTCATCCTGTACTTTCTGCTGCGCGACGGGCGGCAGATGATGGCCTTCGTCAAGCGCGTCTCGCCGCTGGCTCACGCGCAGGAGGATCGTCTGCTGTCGGCCCTGCGCGGCGTTGCCCGCTCGGTGTTCATGGGCGGGGTGCTGGTGGCCGTGTTCCAGGGCGTCATCGGCGCGGTGGGTTTTGCCCTGGTGGGCCTGCCCGCGCTGTTCTGGGGCTTCGCCATGTCCTTTGCGGCCATGATTCCCGTGGTAGGCACCGCGCTGATCTGGGCCCCGGCCACGGCCTACCTGTACCTGTCGGGTGAGACGTGGCAGGCGGTGTTTCTGCTGGGGTGGTGCGCGGTGCTGGTTTCCAGTTCCGACGGGCTGCTGCGCGCTTGGGTCATGAAGGAGGGCGCGGGCATCCCCATGCTGTATCTGTTCCTGGCCATTCTGGGCGGGCTGAACATGTTCGGCATCCTGGGGCTGCTGTACGGGCCGCTGCTGCTCACCTTCGCCATGGTGGCCCTGACCATGTATGCCGAGGTGGCGGCGGAGATGGCCCCCAAGGGCGGGGGGCAGGCCCGCTAGCACGCGTGCTGCTTACCGATACCCCTGAAATGACGAAAGGCCCCCGCCGCACGGGGGCCTTTGCCGTTGAGATGGGGAAGATGGACGGGGGTGCAGCACCGTGTCTTCCCGTGCGGGAATAGCCCGCGAACGATCAGTGCAGCAGCAGGGCCAGCACCGGGGCGGCCAGCACGTTGACCAGCCCGGCCAGGATCATCACCAGGCTGGCCACGGCCCCTTCCTCTTCGCCCACCCGGTGCGCCCGGGCCACGCCCGCGCCGTGCGCCCCCATGCCCAGCAGCGCGCCGCGCGCCAGGCTGGTGCGCAGGGGCAGGAAGGCCAGCAGCATCTCGCCCAGCGCCGCGCCGAACACCCCGGTCAACACCACGAACACCGCCGTGAGGTCCGGCGTTCCACCCAGGCTGCCGGAAACGGTCATGGCAAAGGGCGTGCTGATGGAACGCGGCAGCAGGCTTTGCCGGACGGCCCCGGAAACGCCGAGCAGGGTGGCGAGGCCCCAGGCCGAGAGCATGGCCAGGCTGCTGCCCGCCGTCACGCCCGCAAGCAGTACCGGCCAGTGGCGGCGGATCAGCGCGCGCTGCTCGAAGATGGGCAGGGCAAAGGCCACGGTGACCGGCCCCAGCATGACCATGAGCCAGTGGGTGGAGCGGATGTAGTCGCTGTAGCCTTCACGCAGGGCCAGAGCCAGGGTGAGCAGCATCAGCGGCGCGAGGCAGAGGGGTGATGTCCACCAGCGCGGCGCGCGGCGGTGAATCCACCGCGCCGCAAGGTAGAAGGCGATGGTGACCGTTGACCAGAACAGGCCGGAAAGCCAGGGCAACAGGGCGTCATACGTGGTCATGGCGTACCCCCGTGGCGTTCCCGGCCCGCCGGAATCCGCCAGATCGGCCGGGCCGGCCTGCCCCGCCAGATCGGCCGGGCCGGCCTGCCCCGCCAACCCCACTGGCGACAGGGGCATGGGCGCGGGCGGGCTGCAACCGGCAGCACATGTCCACCACCAGTCCGGTGCCGCCCATGACCAGCACCGTGCCCAGCAGGACAACTGCCAGAAGTTTCAGCCCCAGCAGGCTCAGGAATTCGCGGTGATCCAGCACCGCCAGCACGGCGGGCACGAAGAACAGCAGCATTTCAGCCATCAGCCACCGTGCGCCGCGTTGCAGGTCCAGGGCATCTACCCGGCCACTGGCCAGCAGCAGCAACGCCAGCGCAAGGCCCACCACCCCGCCCGGCACGGGCAGGTGCGCGAACCGCGCCAGCGCCTCGCCCGCCAGCCACAGGACGGCGATGAACCCGCCCTGGATCAGGCGGCTGCGACGGGCGGCCAGACGGATGGACAACGTCAACTTGCGAGCGGACATGCACAGATTCTCCTTGGCGCGTGATGCGCTGCTCCCTACGTATGTCCGCTTGTCGTGTTCGTGAAATGAATTGACAGCATACAGGCTATCTCTGGTAGGAATAGAAAATGGAATTCAGAATGTTGCACTCATTTGTCGAGGTGGTTCGCCAGGGCGGGTTTTCCGCTGCGGCCAAGGTGCTGTTCACCACGCAGTCCAACGTGAGCAAGGCCGTGCGCCAGTTGGAGGACGAACTGGGCATGGTGCTGCTGGACCGCGCGGGCAATCGGTCCCAACTGACGGATGCGGGCGAGGTGGTGTTCCGCAGGGCGCGGGGCATCATCAATGCTGCCGAAGACATTGTGGGCGAACTGAATGAACTGCGCGGGCTGCGGCGCGGGGCGCTGCGGCTGGGCGTCCCGCTGTTCGGCAGCCGCGTGCTGTTCGCGCCGGTATTCGCGTTGTTCCGCAGCCGCTACCCCGGCGTGGATGTGGCCATGGTGGAGAACGGCAGCAGACGGCTGGGCGAATTGCTGCACGCGGGCGAGGTGGACCTTGCGGCGTCGCTGGCGCCCATATCCGAAGAGTTCGAGTGGCAGCATGTGCGCACCGAGCCGCTGATGGTGCTGTTGCCGCCCGGCCATGCCCTGTCGGATCAGTCGGGGGGCAAGGCCCTGCGGCTGCGCGACATTGCCGCAGAGCCGTTCATCCTGTTCGACGAGGCGTTCCAGTTGAACCAGATCATTCTGGACGGGTGCGAGCGTAACGGCTTTCGCCCCAGGGTGGCGGCGCGCAGCGGGCAGATGGACTTCATCATAGGCCTTGTGGAGGCGGGCATGGGGGTGGCGCTGCTGCCCCGGCTGATGGTTGCCGACCACCACACCACGGCGATGCGGGTGTTGCTGGACGAACCGGACATGGTGTGGCGCATGGCGCTGATCTGGCGGCGCGGGGGGTACCTTTCGCACGCGGCGCGGGCGTGGCTGGAACTGGCGCATGAGGTGCATGGTGGCGCGGCGGAGCCCGGGCCGGACAGCAACTGAGGCTGCGCAACCTCCGCTGCCGTACTGCACACCCGTCCGGGAAGGAAAAAACGACGCGGCCCCGCCATTTCTGACGGGGCCGCAGGTGCTTTCGGCGTGGACGGGGGATTGGGGCGGTCTGCCAGCCTTGCCGGTCAGGCCAGCCCTGTCTGTGAGGCCAGCCCTGTCTGTGAGGCCAGCCCTGTCTGTGGGGACAGTGGAAACAGGGCGGACAGCGCAGGCAGCGGCGCGGTCCCGCAGTGCTATACCCGCTTCAATTCCTCCACCAGGCCGCGCAATTCGCCTGCCATGCGGGCCAGTTCCGCCACGGCGGCGGCTGACTGGTTCATGGCGTCGGCGGTTTCCGCCGCGATGCGGTTCACTTCTTCCGCGCCCCGGCTGATCTGTTCGCTGGCGGCGGACTGTTCCTCCGAGGCGGTGGCGATGGAGCGCACCTGGTCGGCGGTGGTCTGCACGATGGTCACGATGTCGCCCAGCGAATGGCCCGCCACGGTGACCAGTTCCGTGCTGCGCCCCACCGCGCCGGAGGCGTCTTCCATGCCCTTGATGTTCTCGCGGGTGCCGGACTGGATGGCGCGCACCGCCTCGTCCACTTCGCGGGTGGCGTTCATGGTCTTTTCGGCCAGTTTGCGCACCTCGTCGGCCACCACGGCAAAGCCGCGCCCGGCGTCGCCTGCGCGTGCGGCCTCGATGGCGGCGTTCAGCGCCAGCAGGTTGGTCTGGTCGGCGATATCGCTGATGACGCCCATAATGCGGCCAATGCCTTCGGCCCGGTTGCCCAGGTCGCCCAGGCTGCGGGTCAGTTCATCGGTGCGCTGGCTGGCCTCGGTGATGGCCGCCACCACGGATTCCACCACGCCTGCCCCTTCCTGGGCCGTGGTCCGCGCCTGGTCGGCGCTGTCCGATGCGGCGGTGGCGTGGCGCGCCACTTCCAGCACACTGGCGTTCATCTGTTCCATGGCCGTGGCCGCTTCCGAGGTGCGTTCGCGCTGTACCTCGGTCCCGCGCGAGGACTGCTCGATCTGCGCGGCCAGTTCCTCCGACGCGGCGCTGACGCGCATGACGATGACGTCCAGTTGCCCGGCAGCCTGCAGCATGCCTTCGCGGCGGGCGTTTTCGGCACGCTGTTTGGCCGCCTCGGCCTCCTGCACGGCGTGCTCGGCGCGGCGGGTCTGTTCCTCTGCCTCGGCGGTCTTGTGGTCCGCCGTGGCGATCATCTCGCGCAGGTTGCCCACCATGGTGCGCAGGGCGTCGGCCAGCGTGCCGATCTCGTCGTGTCGGGACAATTCGAAGGTGCGGCCCAGTTCGCCGCCCGCCACGGCCTGGGCATAGGAGACGCTTGCGCCGAGCGCCCGCGTTACCCCGCGCACGATGCCGAACACCACAAGACACACCAGCACGATGGCGCCGCCGCCGGTGGCCATGGCCGCATTGCGAATGCCCGTCACCGCGTGCGCGATGTCCGATTCGCTGACGTTGACGGCGATGACCCAGCCGGTGGTTTCGTTCAGGGTGAAGGCGGCGGCCTTGTGCTGGCCCTCGAAGTCGTATTCCAGAGTGCCGGTGCGCTGGGCGATGAGCTTTCTGCCCCAGTCGAACTCGTTCAGGTCCAGCTTCAGCAACTGGTCCTTCTTGGGGTGCGCGGCCAGCTTGCCGGAACGCGCCACCAGGAAGGCGTAGCCGTTCTTGCCCACCTTCACCGGGTCCACCAGCCGCGCGGACAGCACGGCCAGGTCCACCGGGGCAGACAGCACGCCCAGCACCTTGCCGGCCTTGCGGATGGGCACGGCCAGCACGAACACCGGGGCGTTGCTGATCTTGCTCATGAAGGCGTCGGTGATGGTCGCCTCACCGCGCATGCCGTTGCGGAAGTAGTCGCGCTCGGCCAGATTGTCCCGCCCCACGCTGTCGGCGCGGGTGCTGGCTGTCACCAGACCGTCCGGCCCGATGACGTTGACGGCCTGGAGCACGGGGTTGGCTTCCATGATGTCGCGCAGGGCGGCATTGGCGATGGCCACGATATCCGGGTCGGCGCCGCCGGAAGTGAGCACGTCGGTGATTTCGGTCGATTTGGCCTGCGAGGTAAGCGTGGTGCGCAGGTCGCCAACCCGTTCGGTAAAGCCAAGACTGGCCGTGGCGGCAATTTCGCCGGCGGTTGAAAGATAACTGCTCCACAACGCGTCGGTGGCGTTGCGATAGGACAGGACGCCCGACACGGCCATGGCCAGCACGACCACGCCTACGATGGGCAGCAGGAACTGCGCGCGCAAGTTCAGTTTCATGACGTTCCCCTCTGGGGGGTTGCGGTGGGTCGTCGCGGCAGCCCGTCCCCCCCCGGGAAGGCATGGCGCGATGCGGACATGAAGCCCCGTGCCGGGGCGTTGATGCAGTAGCGGAGTGTATCGCGGCGTGCGTCCCACAGGCGCCATGACGACCAGGCAACCAGCAGGGCTGGCGGCGTGGCCACGTGGCGGTGGGGCATGTGCCTGAAATTGCGGACGCCAAGCGGTGTTCGCGCGGGACGATGCGGGAGTGCCGAAGTGGAGCGTTCCGATCATGTTTGTGCAGACAAACAGGCTTTTGGACGCTCGAATTCCCCGGAACGGGGGGAGGGGTGACGGGGTGCAAGGCGGCCCGGCTGTCTGCAAGAGACCCGTGGCTTTCCGTCCCTACCTCACGGCAGGTTTGGCATTATCTCGCTGGACTTGCACTGCGCCAGATCGCCTTTCCTGTCAATTGAATTGTAACAGGACCGTTACAAATGTTCAGAAAAGGGGGAGGGCTTGGCACCGTATTGGTTATTCCTGATAAGGAGCATTGCTTTGTTGGATGGATGAATGAAGTATATGCTATTATAATATGGTGTGAACACATGCATTGTGGCAACGCCGGAAACAGGACAAGCCCTCGTGTGGGGGCCTGTCCGTAGTCAAAGGCCCCCTTTCGGGGGCCTTCATCATGAACGGGCAGGGCGTGCGGCTATTCCACCGTCACGCTCTTGGCGAGGTTGCGCGGCTGGTCCACGTCCTTGCCCAGGTAATCGGCGGCCTCGTAACTGAACAGTTGCAGGGCGGGCAGCACCAGGAAGGCGGCCATGGGCCCCCAGGCGTCGGGGATGGACCAGGGGTGGTCCACCTTCAGTTCCACGCCGGGGTTGGTCAGGGCAATGATCTTGCCGCGCCGGGCCTGCACTTCCTCGATGTTGGACTTTACCTTGGGGAACAGGTCGTCGTTCAGGGCCAGGGCAAAGGTGGGAAAATCCGGGTCGATAAGCGCGATGGGGCCGTGCTTCATCTCGCCGGAGGCGTACCCCTCTGCATGGATGTACGAGATTTCCTTCAGCTTCAGTGCGCCTTCCAGCGCCAGCGGGAAGCAGTGGCCGCGCCCCAGGTAGAAGAAACTTTTGGCCTTGGAGTACGTGCGCGCCAGCACCTGCGCCTCGTCGCGCATGGCGGGCAGCACGGTTTCCAGTTGGCCGGGCATCTTCTTGAGGGTTTGCAGCACGTTGGATCGCACTGTTTCGGACAGCGCGCCAGTGTTGCGGCCCCAGTGCAGGGCCATCAGGGTCAGCAGCACCATCTGGCTGCACATGGCCTTGGTGGAGGCCACGCTGATTTCCGGCCCGGCCTGGGTGTAGATGACCGCATCCGCCTCGCGCGCGATGGACGAGCCCACCACGTTGCACAGGCCCGCCACCTTCACTCCGTGCTCCCGCGCAATGCGCAGGGCGGCCAGGGTATCCGCCGTCTCGCCCGACTGGCTGATGACCAGCACCATGTCCGCCGGGTCCAGGATGATGTCGCGGTAGCGGAATTCCGAGGCGATTTCCACGTTCACCGGCACGCGCGCCCAGCTTTCCAGCAGGTGCTTGCCCCACATGCCCGCATGGTACGAGGTGCCGCAGGCCACGATATGCAGCCGCTTGGGCACCGGCAGCGCGGCCAGTTCCGGTAGGGTCACTTCCATGCGGTTCCAGTCCACGCGACCGGCCAGACAGTCGGTGATGACCTTGGGCTGCTCGAAGATTTCCTTGAGCATGAAGTGCTTGTAGCCGCCTTTCTGGGCCGCCTGCATGTCCCACTGGATGTGGTTGACGGCCTTTTCCACGGGCGAAAGGTCGGCAATGCGCATGACCTTCCACGAGTTGGCGTCGATGCGCACCAGCTCGCCGTCTTCCAGAAACACCACGTCGCGGGTGTAGGGCAGGAAGGCGGGGATGTCGGACGCCACGAAGTTCTCGCCGGTGCCCACGCCCAGGATCAGCGGGGCGGACAGGCGCGCGGCGTAGAGCACTTCCGGCTCTTCCGGCGTGGTCAGGGCCACGGCGTAGGCCCCGTGGGCCTGGCGCAGCGCCCAGGCAAAGGCGTCAAGCATGGTGGCATTGTGCTTGCGGCCCTCGGAAATGAGGTTGGCCAGCACTTCGGTGTCGGTTTCGGAATGGAAGACGTAGCCCTTGGCGGCAAGGTCGGCCTTCAGTTCCGCGTAATTCTCGATGATGCCGTTGTGGACGATGGCAAGGCCGCCGTCGTTGGACTTGTGCGGGTGGGCGTTGCGTTCCACGGGAATGCCGTGGGTGGCCCAGCGGGTGTGCCCCATGCCCGTGGTGGCCACGGTGTTGGGGCAGGACGCCAGCTTTTCGTCAAGGGCGGACAGCTTGCCCTCGGCGCGCACGGTGACCAGTTCGCGGTTCTGGACGAAGGCGACCCCCGCCGAGTCGTAGCCCCGGTATTCGAGGCGGCGCAGGCCTTCTATGATGAGGGGAACGGCGGGACGATGACCGGCGTATCCGATGATGCCGCACATAGTGGTGTGCTCCTTGGGAGAGGCGCGGCAGGTGCCGCGCAGCGACGGCCTGGGCGGCCGCCGGAAGGTGTGGGCGAGGGCGGCGGCGCATGCCGCCAGAACGAGTCCTCGCGGTGTGGCATGTATCAGGTTTGCGGCACGGTTCGCAACTGGTGGAAGGGGGGTCGGGGGGCGGGACGGGGATGGAACGAGGTGCTGGAGCGGTGGGGCGTGCGTTGGTGGACATGGCCACTGCGAAGACACTCCAGCCCGTGCGTTCCCCCCACATTTCCTTGACGCCACCCGCCCGACATGCCAACAGAATTTCACGGCGGGGTTCGCCTTGCTTCCGTCATTCATGGGGCATGCCTGTCCCTCCACCCCATCTTCCGACACCCGCCGACATCACCGGCAGGAGGCCGCCCATGGACGCCATCAACTATCTGCTGAACCTGTGCGGCATTGCCATGCTGGCCGGAGCCGCCTTCAACTGGCTGCGCTGGCGTTCGGGCAACCAGGCGGCGGGCATCCGCGCGCGCAGCCTTGCTGTGGGCGGGGCCATGCTGCTGGTGTTCGGCAATCTGGTGTCGCCCATAGAGCCCAAGGTGACGCAGCCGGTAAACGCCACCGCGCCCGTGACCCAGTCGCAGCAGGTGCAGCCCCAGCCTGCGCCCCAACCCGCGCAGTCTGAATCCCAAACGGCCCCCCAGGCCCCTGCCGCCCCCGTCCAGCCCGTCCAGCCCGTCCAGCCGGACCAGCCCGCCAAATAGTTCGCCGCTCAGTTCGCCCAAAATCCGGAAGGCGATCCGACATGCCGGGCCGCCTTCCATGTTTCGTCGTGCCTATCCCCGGCCACGCGCGTCAGGACGCGCGTACCCCGGAGGGGCCGCGTTCTCGTATCTCCCAGTCTACCATATAGTCAGGCCCGTTTTGCCCGTCTGCTCCATCTGGGCCTGCCTGCTCCATCTGGGCCTGTCCGGTCTTGCCCGGCCTCACCCGATCATGCCCGGCGCGCCTACTCCACGCCGCGTTCGCGCAGGAACGCCTCGTACCGCTTGTCCACCTTCATGATGTGCGACACCAGCCAATCCACCAGACCGCGCAGTATCTCCATGACCGCCGTGGGGTTGCCGCCAGATGCCTGCTTTTCCCATTCCAGCACCCGCTGCACGAAGCGGCGATGCACGTCCTTGTGCTGCGCCCCTTCCGGGTAGCCATGCAGGTCGAACAGCCGTTCCTCGTAGCCGAAGTGTTCCACGGTGTAGGCCTTCAGTTGTCCGAACACCGTAAGCACGGCGGCCATGTCGTTGGAGCGCGCGGCGCGGTGGACGGCGTTGATATAGTCCACCAGCTTCTTGTGCTGCACGTCGATGCTGGGCAGGTTGGACAACTCGTCCGTCCAGCGGATCAGGGTGTCCGCCCCGGCGTCGGCCATCAGGGCCACGCCGTCCTCCCCGGCGCAGATGACCTCTACCATCGAGAACATTTCCTGCACCTGGGCGAAGATGTCGTTGAGCGTGCCGGTGAAGCGGCCCATGGCCTCGGCGGTTTGCCCGGCGATGCGGTTCACCTCGTCCACGCTACGGCCCACCACCTCGCTGGCTGCGGCCTGCTGGCCGTTGGCGGCGGCGATGGATTGAACCATGCCCGCCGTCTCGTCCACCTGCGCCACGATGCGGGCCATGGCTTGCCCGGCGGCCTCTGCCGACGCGGCGGACGCCGTGGCGTCGCGCGCGGCCTGCTCCACGGCGGCGATGTTTTCGCGCGTGTGGCCCTGGATGCGGGCCACGGCCTCGCCCACGTCGCGGGTGGCGGTCATGGTTTTTTCCGCCAGCTTGCGCACCTCGTCGGCCACCACGGCAAAGCCGCGCCCGGCATCCCCGGCGCGCGCGGCCTCGATGGCGGCGTTCAGCGCCAGCAGGTTGGTCTGGTCGGCAATGTCCGAGATCAGCGACATGACCTGCCCGATGTTCTCGGCCTCCACGCCAAGGCGGCCCATGGCCTCGTTCAGCCGCTGGATGCGCTCGCGGATGCCGTTGATGGCCGCCACGGTCTCGCGCATGCCGCGTTCCCCGTCGTCTGCGTTGCCGCGTGAAAGGTCGGCCTGTTCTGCGGCCCGGCGGGCGTTGTCGGTGACGTTGGCCACGGTCACGCGCATGTCGGCCACGGCCTCCGCCGTCTCGTCCATGCGCTGGCGCTGGGTTTCCACCCCGCCGGTAACGGTATGCACCTGGCCGGTCAGGTCGGCGATGGAGTGCGAGACATGCTCCGACACGGTGCGCGTCTTGCCCGCCGCGCCGGTCATGCGGTCCATCAGGCGCTTGATGCGCGCCTCTGACGCCGTGGCGTTCTTCATGGAGTCCTGGGCTTCGCGGGCCATGCGTGCGGCCTCCTGACCCTTGGCGTCGGCGTCCTCGATGCGCAAGCGCAGGTTCTGCACCATGCGTTCGATGGACTTGCGCATGGCGTCCAACTCCGGCGGGTACGCGCCCTCGGGCCGGGCTTCCAGGTTGCCTTCCGCCACCTCGCCCGCATAGGCCCGCAACCGGCGCAAGGGGCGCGAGATGGAGGCCACCAGCGTCACGGCCACGCCCGATCCCAGCACCGCACCCAGCAGCAGCACAGCCAGCGCGCCAGTCAGCATGGCCCGTTCGGCCCTGTGGTTGGCGGCGGCGATGTCGCGCGCGGCGGCCAGGGCCTCATCCACGTCGATCTCGGCCACCAGGCCCAAGGTCAGCCCTTCGATGCGCAGGGGCTGCCACGCGGCCAGCACGGGCTTGCCCTTGTGATCCTTGACGGAGCCGCACCCGGTTTCACCGGCCACGGCCTTGCGGGCGGCCTCTGTGTCCATGGTGTCCGCCAGGATGTGCCGGTTGGCGGAACCGCGCGGCAGCGACCGCACCCGAAGGTCGGTGCCCACCAGAAAGGCGTCGCCCGATTCGCCAAGTCCCACGTCCTTCCACTGTCCTTCCGATGTCATGACGCGGTTGATGCCCGCTTCGGCAATCTGAAAGGCCAGCACGGCCAGAAACGTGCCGGATGCGTCGTACACCGGGGCGGCAATGAAGGCGGCAGGCGCGTTGCGGCCCGGCTCGTAGGGGGCAAAGTCCGCCATGGCCGCCGCGTTGCGCTCCCCTGCCTTTCCGGCGGCCACGGCCTTGCGGAACACGGCGGCGAGCCCGGTGTCCTTGTACGGTCCGGCGGTGAGCGAAGTGGCGAAGTCCGGCAGCTTGCGCACGCTGTAGATCACCGCGCCGGTCACGGGGTCCAGCAGCAGGATGTCCCGGTAGCCGAAGGTGTCGGCAAAGTGCAGCAGCACCGGGTGGTAGCGGGCGTGCAGCGCGTTGTAGGCGGCGGCCAGGGGGTGCCTGTCGGAAGTGGCGGGCGCACCGGATCGTTGTCCGGCGGCAAACGCGGGCAGCAGGTACATGCCCTGCAACAGCACGCCGTTGGGGTCCGGGGGCAGGTACGCTTCCGGCGCGCGGGGGGCGTAGCCGGGGGCGGATGGCGCATTGGCCGTGAATTCCGGCGAACGCAGGTAGGCTGGGCCTGCGTACGCATCCAGCAGTTGCCGGGCGACGGCCTTGGGGTCCAACTGCCCGGCGGTTTCGCCCTGCACGCCAAACCAGGCGGCGGGCAGGGTTTGCGCCGCCTCGCGCACGGTCAGTTCACCGGCCAGGGTCAGCAACTGGTTGCGCATGCGGCGGAAGATGTCTTCCACGTGCAGGGCCTTGGCGCTGCGGATGCTGGTCAGCTGGTCTCGCGCTCTGTTCTGCGTGGCGGTGGCGGCGGCGTCGCCCACGTGACGCATGCCGTCCACCCCGAAATGCCACAGCAACCCGGCGGTCAGCAGGCAGGTAAGCACCTGCGTGCCGATGAACCCAGCCAGCAATTTCATGCGCAGCGTCATGCCATCCCCTCGTCGTTCCGGTCGTCGGGCCAGGGCGGAAGGCGTCCTGCCTCCGCACGATCAATGTAAGGGCAGGCGGGGGTGGGGGAGCAATGATTAGGCTGAGCGGGGCGTGATAATTCGCGGGTGGGAGAGGTGAGCGGGAGGGGGATGTGGGGGCATGGAATGGAGACGAGGGCCTGCAAGCGTGACGGCGACGCGGGAGCGGCAAGCCCGCATGCCTGCTGGCGGTCCCGCCATTGCAGCGCCCCGCGCCGCCGGATGAACCGGAACGGCGCGGGGCGCATGCAGAGCGAGGGGGGATTGACGGCGTTAGCCCTTGCCGCCCGCAAAGGCGGGCCACAGCTCCAGCAGGCGGCGCAGGGCCTTGCCCCGGTGGCTGCGGGCGTTCTTTTCGTCGCGGGTGAGGGTGGCTGCGGTGCGGCCCAGTTCCGGATCGAAGAACAGCGGGTCATAGCCGAAGCCGTTGTCGCCCTGCGGGGTGGCGGCCACGCGGCCTTCCCAGGCCCCGGCGGCGGTGATGTGGCGGCCATCCGGGGCGCAGGCGGCGATGACCGAACGGAAGCGCGCCGTGCGCTGCGCATCGGGCACGTGGGCCAGGGCGGCCAGCAGCTTTTCGTTGTTGCGGGCGTCGGTGGCGGGCACGCCGTCCTTGGCGGAATAGCGGGCGGAATACACGCCGGGCGCGCCGTCCAGGGCGTCCACCTCCAGCCCGGAATCATCGGCCACGGCAATGCGGCCCGTCAGTTCGGCCACGGTGCGTGCCTTCAGCAAGGCGTTTTCTTCAAAGGTGACGCCGGTTTCTTCTATTTCACCGATTTCGGGGTAGGCGTCGAGGCCGACCACGGTGACGCCGGTGCCATGCAGCATGTCGTTGAGTTCACGGATCTTGCCCGCATTGCGGGTGGCCAGCACGATGACGGCGGCGTCGCCGGTGATCGTGGGGGTATTGTTCGGGGGGGTGCTGTTCTGTGCGGTGGGCATGGTGTGTCTGTGGTCATGTTCGGGTTGGGGTGCGTGCATGACCCGCCGCAGGCGCGGCGTTTTGGTCATGCGATGGTCGGCGCGCGGCATCAGGCCCGTGGCGTTGGCCACGCGGTAGGGTGCTGCGGTGCGCATTGTGCGGAAGAATCGGGCCGGAGGCAAGGGCGCGCCGGACGTCTGTGTACCTGGCTACCTGTGCGCCAGGCGACTGTACGCCAGACGTCTGTGCGCCGGACCGCCTGCGTTTCTTCGGGCGGTCAGCCCTTTTGCCCTTCGCCCGCCGGGTCGTCCCTGTGGGGTTCCGCCGGTTCCGGCACGGCCAGCAACGGCTGCAAGAGCAGGGTGATGGTGGTGCCCTTGCCCACCTGGCTTTGCAGGTCAACCCGTCCGCCCATTTCCTCGATGATCTTGCGGCTCATGGCAAGGCCGATGCCCGCGCCCTTTTCCTTGGTGGAAAAGAACGGGCTGAAGATCTTGTCGTGCAGTTCCGGCGGAATGCCGATGCCCGTGTCGGCCACGGCGATATGGACGTACTGCGGGTTCATGCCCGTGCGCACGGTCAGGCGGCCGCCATCCGGCATGGCCTCCTGCGCGTTCTTCACCAGGTTGATCAGGCACTGCTTGAGCATTTCGCCGTCGCCGTGGGCCTTGGGGATGTCCGGCGCAAGCTGCATGTCCACGGTAATGCGCCGCTGGTCGAAGCCCAGGCTCATCAGTTCCATGGTCTGGCGGGCCAGCAGGTTCAGGTCCACTTCGCCCGTGCGGGGGGAGGTGGGCCGCGCAAAATTGAGGATGGACTTCAGGATGGTGTCCAGCCGCCGCGATTCCTCCAGAATCACCTGCACCTTGCCGCGCGCGGCCTCGTCCAGCGAGGGGGAGCGCAGCAGCGAATTGGCAAAGCCGCCGATGGCGAACAGCGGGTTACGTATCTCGTGCGCCACATAGGTGGACAGTTCGCCGATGGCGGCCATCTTTTCGGCCTGTTGCAGGCGGATTTCCATGTTGGTGCGGTTGGTGATGTCGCGCCGCATCTCGATGACCCGCGTCAGCCGCCCCGCGTCGTCGGTGACCGGGTAGGTGTACACCCGGAAGTACTGCACGCGGCCATCGTCGTTGACCTTGGTGTGGATGCGTTCCGCCTTGTGGCCGGTGGTGACCGTTTCGCGGAAGGTGCAGCCCCCGTGTTCGGGGGGGCAGCAGAAGTCCGCGCCGTCCAGTTGCCAGCAGCAGGTGCCGATCCAGTCGTCCTTGGCCCCGCCCTTGCGCTGCAGGATGTTGCGGTTCAGGTCCACGATGCGCCCTTCGGTGTCCAGCAGCAGGATGTCCTCATCCACCTGGTCGATGAGCGTGGCGAACAGGTCGCGTGCCTCGCGCAGGTGCAGGTTGCAGGTGGAGCACAGCTTTTCCGAGGCCAGCATTTCCCACACCCACAGCGCGCCGCCAGCGTCCAGCAGCGAGACGCCCGTGGGAGCCGCCGCGCGCAATGCGGCCATGTGGCGACCATCATCGGACAGGTCGAGCACCATGCGCAGGCCGGGCTGGGCCGCGAACAGGGCGGCGGCGGAGTCGTACCGGGGCACGCCGCCGGGCGCGGGCGGGGCCGGGGGCAGCCCCGCGCGGGCTTCTTGCCGGGCGGGGTCCGGTGTGAGGGACGACGCGCAAGATTCGTGCGGCGCGTCTGGCGTATCCGAGGAGTCCGGCGTGCCCGTGGAATCCGGGGCACTCAGCGGCTGGCAGGCGTGGCGGGCCAGTTCGTCGTGATCCTGCGGGGTCAGCAGCACGCCCGCAAGGTGGACCCACGGAAAGCCCAGCAGAAAATCGGGCCGTTGCAGCAGCCCGGTCACCGGGCGCAGGGCGCGGCCCACCCCGGCCAGCGCCACCGGAAAGGGGCGGCGCGGCGCGGTGCTGGCAAAACCGCCGCCGGATTCCGGCAGGTGGGCGTGTGGTGCAAAGGGACCGGAAGGGGGCAGCGTGGGCATGCGGAACTCCTTGATCCGGTGACGGGTGGCGGCGGGCGGCGTGTGATGCCGTGCGCCGTGCGGCGGTTGCGCCTGCCGCTTCCGGATGGCCGGGGGGGAGGGGGCAAGGGACAGGGGCTTGCGCGCGGCGCGCATTGCGGGTACGCGGCACCCAGCACCACGCCGCCGCAACGGCAGGCGTGGACGCAATTCCCCGTGGCAGGCATGTGCCGTCACGGGGGGTGCGGTACCCTCCATCCTCCCCATACCCGGAACGGCATCCAATGATAAGTGTTTATTCCGTCAGCCTTGGCTGTCCCAAGAACCGTGTGGACACCGAACGCCTGCTGGGCGCGCTGGGTACCCCCGTGCGGCCCGTGGCTGCCATGGCCGAGGCCGACGTGGTGCTGGTGAATACCTGCGGCTTCATCCTGCCCGCCGTCGAAGAATCGGTGCGCACCGTGGTGGAGGCCGTGGACGAAATTTCCGGGCTGGCCCGGCGGCCCCTGCTGGCCGTGGCCGGTTGCCTGGTGGGCCGCTATGGCGAACGCGACCTGGCCGCCGAACTGCCGGAAGTGGACCTGTGGCTGCCCAACCAGTCCATAGAAACGTGGCCGCACCTGCTGGCACGCGCCGTGGGGGGCAGGGTGGCCGGAGTAGTAGGGACCGCGACCGGTTACGCGGGCGGCACGCGCCTGTTGTCCACCGGGCCATCGTACGCCTGGCTGAAGATCAGCGACGGGTGCCGCCACAACTGTTCGTTCTGCACCATTCCCTCCATTCGCGGCGCGCATCGTTCGACCCCGGTTGCGGAACTGGAGCGCGAGGCGCGGCAATTGCTGGACATGGGAGTGCGGGAACTGATTCTTGTCGCGCAAGACGTCACCGCCTGGGGCGAGGATCTGGAAGGCGCAAACGGCAAGGGCGACCTGCGCCCCCTGCTGGACCGGCTGCTGCCCCTGACGGGGCTGGACCGGCTGCGCCTGATGTACCTGTACCCCGCCGGGCTCAACGACGACCTGCTGGCCTACCTGGCCGCGGCAGGCGCGCCCTTTGTGCCCTATTTCGACGTGCCGTTGCAGCACGCCCACCCCGACGTGCTGGGCCGCATGGGGCGGCCCTTCGCCCGCAACCCCCGCGTGGTGGTGGACCGCATCCGCACGCATTTTCCGGACGCGGCCCTGCGCACCTCGATCATCGTGGGCTTTCCCGGCGAGACGGAAGAACACTACGCCGCACTCACCGACTTTGTGGTGGAGACGCGCTTTCACCACCTTGGCGTGTTCGCCTACCGGGCAGAGGAGGGCACCCCCGCCGCCGCCATGCCCGAGCAGGTGGCGGACAACGTGAAGGAATGGCGGCGCGATGCACTGATGGAGGTGCAGGCCGAAATCAGCGAGGGGATCATGGAATCGTACGTGGGCCAGCGGCTGCCCGTGCTGGTGGACGCCCCCCACGACGAATGGCCCGGCCTGCACACCGGGCGCACCTGGTTCCAGGCCCCGGAAATTGACGGGGTGACCTACGTGAGCGGGGCTGGCGTCGTCCCCGGCGCGCTGGTGGAAGCAGACATCGTGGAAGCCCGGACCTACGATCTGGTGGCCCTGGCCGAGCCGGAGGAGTAAGGGGCGCGCGGAAGCCGGGGGGCGAATTGGCGGATTTGGCGGAAAGCGGGTTGGAGCTGAGTTGAAACAGGGGCGAATCCGCCCCCGATCCGCCCCCGATCCGCCCCTGATCCGCCCCCGATCCGCCTGTCGTCCCCACTGCCGCCCCACGGGCAGCCCATGCTCCCTTGCCTCTCTCTTTTGCGTACTTCACCATCCGCCGCGCCTCGCGCGGTTGTCATTCCCTGGGCATTCTGCTATGCAGACCAATCCCGCGCATCAGGGCGGGAAAATTTGCGTCGGTTGGAGGAAACGTATGACAGCAACCCCCGAAAACATGGAAAACGCCGCTCTTGAGATGGATCTCAGTTTCGAGAGCGCCCTCGAGAATTACCTCAGCTCCGATTTCGGCGACCTTGAAGAAGGGTCGATCATCAAGGGCGAGGTGGTTCGCGTGGATGAGGACAGCGTCCTCGTCGATGTGAACTTCAAGTCCGAAGGGCAGATTTCCGCTTCCGAGTTCAGGGACAGCACCGGCAAGGTCAACATCGCCGTGGGCGACAAGGTGGACGTCTTCGTCGTTCGCAAGAACGAGATGGAAGGCACCATCACCCTGTCCTTCGAGAAGGCCAAGCGCATGCAGCTCTTCGACAAGCTCGAAGAGATTCAGGAAAACAACGGGGTCATCACCGGCCGCATCGTGCGTCGCATCAAGGGCGGCTACACCGTCGATCTCGGCGGCGTCGAAGCCTTCCTGCCCGGTTCGCACGTGGACCTGCGCCCCGTCCCCGACATGGACGCGCTGGTCAACCAGGAATACGAATTCCGTGTTCTCAAGATCAACCGTCGGCGCAGCAACGTCATCGTTTCCCGCCGCGTCCTGCTTGAAGAGGAACGCGATTCCAAGCGTCAGGATCTGCTGCGCACTCTCGAAGAGAACCAGATCGTCACCGGCAAGGCCAAGAACATCACCGAATACGGCGTGTTCGTGGACCTTGGCGGGCTGGACGGCCTGCTGCACATCACCGACATGTCCTGGAAGCGCATCCGTCACCCGAAGGAACTGGTCACCCTTGGCCAGGAACTTCAGCTGAAGGTGCTGTCCTTCGACCGCGACAACCAGAAGGTGTCGCTGGGCATGAAGCAGCTGGTGGCCGACCCCTGGCAGGACATCACCGCCAAGTACCCCGAAGGCGCCAAGCTGCAGGGCCGCGTGACCAACCTGGTGGACTACGGCGCGTTCGTCGAGCTGGAGCCCGGCGTGGAAGGCCTGGTCCACATTTCCGAAATGTCGTGGACCCGCAAGCTGCGTCATCCTTCGCAGATGGTGCGCGTTGGCGACGAAGTGGAAGTGGTCATCCTCGGCGTCGATCAGGACAAGAAGCGCATCTCCCTCGGCATGAAGCAGGTCAAGCCGAACCCGTGGGAAGTTGTGGCTGAAAAGTACCCTGAAGGCACCGTTCTGGAAGGCGTGATCAAGAACATCACCGAATTCGGCATGTTCATCGGTATCGAGGACGGCATCGACGGCCTGATCCACGTGTCCGACATCAGCTGGACCAAGAAGATCCGCCATCCCAACGAAGTGTTCAAGACCGGTGACGTGGTGCAGGCCAAGGTGCTGACCGTCGATCAGGAGAACGAAAAGTTCACCCTCGGCATCAAGCAGCTGACCGAAGACCCGTGGACCCACGTGCCCTCGCGCTACCCGGTTGGCGGGCTGATCGAAGGCACCGTGACCAACATCACCGACTTCGGCCTGTTCGTTGAAGTGGAAGAGGGCATCGAAGGCCTGGTCCACGTCTCCGAAATCAGCCAGAAGAAGATCAAGTCCCCCTCCGAGATGTTCAAGGAAGGCGTGGTCATCCAGGCCAAGGTCATCCACGTCTCTGCCGAAGAACGTCGTCTCGGGCTGTCCATCAAGCAGCTCAAGGACGAGGAAGAACGCCGCAAGCCCAAGGAATTCCGCGCCGGCCCCGCCGACACGGGCGGCCAGAACCTTGGCGACCTGCTGAAGCAGAAGCTGGAAGAGGATGCTTCCGACAGCTAGACCCTCCTTCAGCCAGCGGCATCCGTTCATCTTCGGATTCCTGCTCATTATGGCGACCGTTGCCCTCTTTATGGGGGCTTCGGTCGCCTTGCGCCATTTGACCGGCGGCACGGGCCCGTTCGCGGGCCCGCGCGTCGGGGTGGTGCGGGTGGAAGGCATGATTGCCGACATCAGCAAGACCACCGCGTGGATGGACACGCTGCGCGACGATCCTTCGGTGCGCGGCGTGCTGCTGCGGGTGGATTCGCCCGGCGGCGGCGTGGCCGCGTCGCAGGAACTGCTGGAAGCCGTGCGCCGCATGTCCCGCGTGAAGCCGGTGGTGGTGTCCATGGGCACCGTGGCCGCGTCCGGCGGGTACTACATCTCGCTGGGGGCCACGCGCGTCATCGCCAATCCCGCCACGCTCACCGGGTCCATCGGCGTGAAGATGGAACTGCCCAACGTGCAGGGCCTGATGGACAAGCTGGGCCTGGCCCGGCAGACGCTGGTATCCGGCGACATGAAGGACGCGGGTTCGCCGTTCCGCGCCATGACCCCGCAGGAGCGCGAGTATCTGCAAGCACTGGTCATGGACATGTACGACCAGTTCGTGTCCGAGGTGGCCAATTCGCGCAACCTGCCGGTGGAAAAGGTGCGCGCCGTGGCCGACGGCAGGGCGCTGACCGGGCGGCAGGCCCATGAACTGGGGCTGGTGGACGCCCTGGGCGGCATGGACGTGGCCATGACCGATTTGCAGCAGTTGTGCGGTATTGCCGAACGGCCCGTGCTTGTGGAACAGCCCAAGCCTTCGTCGTGGCTGCGCGATGCGCTGGAGACGGTGCTGGACCTGCAACCGGCGTCGCGGGTGGTGACGCCCGGCTTCCTCTACGTGTACTAGGCCGCAACGGCAAAGCACCGTAGCGAATGTTCCGCCCCTGCCGCCCACGCCGCAGGGGCTTCTGTTTTGCGTCATCCCGTCATGCATGGTTCGGCGCAAGGGAGTGACCTATGGATTCTGAAGCCGGAATAGGCCCTGCGATGGGGTGTGACACAACCTACGGCCAACCCTTCACCTTCGAGGTGGCCCCGGCGTATGCCAGCCAGCAGGCGCGGCGGGCCCGCTGCCTGCTGCTGGAGGCGGCCTGTTTTGCCGCGTGGCCCGCGCAGGAGGAAGAGCGGCGGGGTAATCTGCTGCTGCGCGCGGCGGGCGGCTATTCCATGCGCATCAACAGCGGGGTGCCGCTGATGCCGCCGGGGCCGTGTACGGCGTGGAATCAGGATCACGTGTACGAGGCCGAGGCGTGGTTTGCCGCGCGCGGTCTGCCGCCGCAATTCCGGCTGCCGGAGCCGCTGGAAGGTGACAATGCGGCGGTGCATGCGGACGGACTTGGGGAATCGGGCAAATTGGGCGGAGCGCCAGGGCTCGACCCGGTACTGGACGCCATGGGCTATACCGCCACCGACCCCACGCTGGTGCAGGAGCTGAATCTGGCAGGTTGGGCCGATAGCGCGAAGGCACGAGCGTCTGCATCCGCCACATGCGTGGATAGCGCAGCGTGCCCTTCCCGGCAGTGTTCCGTGGTCAGCCACGCCGCCTGGCTGGCGGCAGAGGGCGGGTTGCGGGGGCGTACGGGAGAGGATGCCGTGAACCCCGTCATGCGCAGCCTGCTAGCCGCTCTCGGTTCCGCCGGACAGACGTGGCTGCTGTGCGTGGGCGACCAGCCCTGCGTGTGCGGCCTTGGGGTGCGCACGGGCGATGACTACGGCATCTTTGCCGTGGTGGCCCGCCCCGACCTGCGGCGGCAAGGCCACGGACGCGCGTTGGTTGCCGCCATGTTGAAGATCGCGCTGCGGGACGGCGCGCGCACCGCATGGTTGCAGGTGGGGCAGGGCAATGCGCCTGCCCGTGCGCTGTACGAGGGGCTGGGCTTTGCCACCACCTACGGGTACTGGTACAGGATCTTACATCCTAAAGTGCTTTGATTAACTTGGTGAGGAGAAAAGCAACCGCAAGAGCTTCTATGGTTTTTAGTACAATATTAAGAATCAGAATGGCAGTTTTTCTGGCGGTATTCGTTGCGATTTGCCTTGTTTTGCGTTTGATTTCTTGTCCTTCACCAGCCTCAAAGAAGCCTTCATCGAAGGACATTAGTTTGTTCTTGAGACGTTCAGAAGGTAGATACATAAGTATTATGCACTTAAATTTTTTTAACCAGTCCATATGGCCTCTCGCAAAATGTTAACGTGAAGTGTTTGCTGAACCTACAAAAAGAAATAGCTTTTTGTATATTAGATTGCGATTTGAATGGCGTCCTAGTACGAATCCATCTGTTTTAGTAATGTGGGAGAGGTAGTTAGTTCGCCCCACTTGGTATCCTTACGGACAAGGAGCACGCCCATGACCCGACCGGTCCGCGCCAGCGGCATCCTGCTGCACATCACCTCGCTGCCTTCGGCCTTCGGCATCGGCGACCTGGGACCGACGGCGCACGCCTTCGCGCGGCTGCTGGCCGGGGCCGGGCAGACGGTATGGCAGTTCCTGCCGCTTGCGCCCACCTCCACGTTCATCGGCAATTCTCCCTATTCCAGCCCCTCGGCCTTTGCAGGCAATACCCTGTTGGTCAGCCCCGAACGGCTGGCCGAAGAGGGCTTTGTTTCCTGGGCCGACGTGGACGCCGGGGCAGAACAGTTCCGCGCCGGGGCTGCCCATGGTGGCGGTTCCGGCACTCCGGCAGACTTCGTGGCCGTAGAGGCGCACCGCCGTGCCCTGTTGCGCGCAGCGTGGGAGCGCAATCGCCACCAACTGGCCGTGGACACCGCCTACCTGCGCTTTTGCCGGGGCAACGCCCACTGGCTGGACGACTACGCGCGGTTCACGGTGCTGAAGGAACGCTTTGGCGGGGCGGCCTGGACCACCTGGGACGAACCCTACGCCCGCCGTCACCCCGATGCCCTGACCCGCCTGGACGTGCAGGAGGCTGCCGCGCTGGATCACGTGCGCTTCTGCCAGTACCTGTTCTTCCGCCAGTGGTACGACCTGCGGGCCGCCTGCACCGACCTTGGCGTGCGGCTGGTGGGCGACGTGCCCATCTACGTCACCCACGACAGTGCCGACGTGTGGGCCAACCCCGGCTATTTCCGGCTGGACGCGAATTTTGCCCCTACCCACGTGGCCGGGGTGCCGCCGGACTATTTCAGCGCCACGGGCCAGCGGTGGGGCAATCCGGTGTACGACTGGGACGCCCTGCGGCGCGACGGCTTCGCGTGGTGGGTGCGCCGCGTGGCGCACAACCTGCGCATGGCCGACATCGTGCGGCTGGATCACTTCCGGGGCTTTGCGGGCTACTGGGAAATACCGGCGGCGGAAGAAACGGCCATCAATGGCCGCTGGGTGGATGCGCCGGGCATGGAACTGTTCGGCACGTTGGCCCGGCGGTTCACGGCACTGCCGCTCATTGCCGAGGACCTGGGCGTAATTACCGCAGACGTGCGGGAACTGAAGGCGGCCTTCGGCCTGCCGGGCATGAAGATATTGCAGTTCGGCTTTGGCGGCGACCCTGCCGACAACCCCGATGTGCCCTTCCGGCACGACGTGCGCAGCGTGGTCTACACCGGCACCCACGACAACGCGCCCACGCGGGTGTGGTTTGAAACGGCCCCGGCGCACGAGCGGGCGCGGCTGGAGGAATACGTGGGGCATGCCATCGCCCCGCACGAAGCCCCGGGCGTGTTGTTGCGCCTGGCCATGGGCAGCGTGGCGGAACTGGCCGTGGTTCCGGTGCAGGACGTGCTGGGGCTGGGCGCGGAGGCGCGCATGAACACGCCTTCCGTGGCGGCGGGCAACTGGGCGTGGCGGATGACGCCGGAACAGATGGACGCGGGGTTGTATGCGGAGTTGGCGCGGCTGACGCGGTTGTTCGGGAGGTAGGGGAGAATTCGGGCGTGGATTGGAAAAGGGTGCGCGCTGGTGGGTGCGGCTTCTACGAAGACGGTTGCGCCCCGTTGGGCACGCGCGATTTCATTATGCCTCCGGCGGGGAGGCGGAAGGGGCGTGCGTTAATGGACACGGCTTCTACGAAGGCTGTCGCGCCCTGTTGGACACGCTCGATTTCGTTATGCCTCCGGCGGGCAGGGGGTGTTGTAACGAACACCCCCTGCACCCCCGCGTTCCAGGGGGGCTTCGCCACCCCTGGACCCCCAGGTTTTCATGCACCGCATTCCTGTACCGGGCAGCTTCCCTCCGGCGCAGAGCGCCTCCGGGCGATCTGCCCGGCGGAATGCGATGTGCGCATGGCTCCCGGCGGCATGGCGGAACCAGAGTGCCTTATCTGTACGGCTGCAATGGAGCGCATCCGTTACCGCCGGAGCTTCCGCCTCGCAAGGCCTCGGCGGTGATCTCCGGCTACGGATGCGTATCGCCGCATGCGGGTTTCTGTCTGATGCAAAGACGGGGTGGCGCGCGTAGAAGCGTGTGACGCCGGGCTTTGGCGGTGGCACATGCGTCGCAGCAAGGGTGTAAATAAGGGCACCTTTGCACGGTGATGCCTGCGAGAGGCATGTGCGCATAGGCGTTCCCGTCGCCAGATCACCCGAAGGCGCTCTGCGCCGGAGGGAAGCTGACGACGGGAGGAACGCCGCGCATGAAGCGTCGGGGGACCGGGGGCAGAGCCCCCGGAGCGCGGGGGTACAGGGGGCCGCCGCTCAGCGGCCCCCTGTCCGCCGGAGGCATAACGAAATCGAGCATGTCCAACGGGGCGCAACAGCCTTCGTAGAAGCCGTCACCAACTACGTACTATTTCCCTCCCCAACAGGATATCCCACATGAACAAACTGTACGTCGTCATGGTCGGCCTGCCCGCGCGGGGCAAATCCACCATGGCCCGCCGCATCCGCGAGGGCCTGGAGGCAGAGGACTTCCGCGTCGAGGTGTTCAACAACGGCGAGATCCGCCGCTCAAAGCTGGGCGTGGATTCCGCCAGGCCGGAATTCTATGACCCGGACAACGCGGAAGGCCGCGCCCGGCGCGAGGAAATCGCCCGGCTGAACATTACCGCCGCGCGCGACTACCTGGCGGGCGAGGGGCATGTGGCCATTCTGGACGCCACCAACGCCAGCCGCGCCCGGCGGGCCACCATAGAGGCCATGCTCACCGACCATCCGTTGCTGTTCGTGGAATGCGTCAACGACGACCCGGTGGCGCTGGGCGCGGCCATCCGGCGCAAGACGCAGATGCCGGAATTCGCGCGCGATACCACGCAGGCGGCCATGGACAGCTTTACCAAGCGCATCCACTACTACGAGCGCATGTATGCCCCGTGCGCCGACGAGTCGTGCTGGGTGCGGGTGGACACGCTGGAGAACCGCGTGGTGGGTGAGCAGATAGGCGGGCGGGTGCCGTACTACCACCGCATCCGGGACATTCTGGTGTCCGCGTGGGTGCGCAACCTGTACCTGGTCCGGCACGGCGAGACCTACTACAACGTGGAAGGGCGCATCGGCGGCGATTCGGATCTGACCCTGCGCGGGCAGGCCCAGGCCAAGGAGCTGGCCGCGCATTTCGCGGACATCGAGGTTCCGTACATCTTTACCTCTACCCGCAAGCGGTCGGCGCAGACGGCGGCCCCCATGCGCGAGGCACGGCCGGAAGCCACAGTCATGGCCCTGCCGGAGTTTGACGAGATCGACGCGGGCGCGTGCGAAGGCCTGCGGTACGACGACATCCGCCGCAAGTTTCCGCAAGCCTTCGCGGCCCGCCAACAGGACAAGTTCCACTACGTGTACCCGGACGGCGAGGGCTACGTGACCCTGCGCGAGCGGGTGGAACGGGGGGTGCGCCGGGCGCTGTTTCTGGCCGGGGGCGCGCCGGGGGTGATGATTATCGGGCATCAGGCCATCAACCGGATGATCCTGTCGCACTTCCTGTACCGGCGGACGGAGGACGTGCCGTACATCTTCATCCCCCAGACGCAGTACTACCACATCGTGGCCACGCAGCGGAAAAAGCTGTTCGAGCTGGTGCGCTTCATGTGAGCTAGTTCTTCGGGATGTTCAGGATGAGATCCTTGATGTCCCGGAGGTACATCTTGAACAGTTCCTCATCGTCGCTGACAGGGCGCGGGATGGGTATGGCGTCCTCGCGCGCGTGCTCGTACACGATGTTCCACAGGTGCTCCAGGTCTCTTTTCGACATGGCGTACGCCGGGTACTCCTTGCCGCATCTGGCGGTAAGGGTTGTGCTGGGGGCGGCGTGCAGCGGGGCCAGTTCGGAACACGCCAGGGCCAGCGCCACGTTGTCGGAGAGCGCGTTGCGCTTCAATACGTTCTTTTCCTTGTAGACGGCTTGCAACTCGGTAAATGTTTCGGTGTAATTTCTGTTGCGCGCAAATGCCGCAATTGCGGTGGTCAGTGCGGCAATCGATTCCGGCTTGTTGTCGTTGTTCTTGAAATTCTTGTAGATGTCGGCGAACGTTTGCGTAGGCGTCATGTCCGTGACACCGTTGTTCTTGGTGATCGTGAACACGATGTATGACACGCCTTCGCTTTTGCATTCTGCACGGGTTCGAGGCGTTCCGGCACACAGTTCGCCGAAGGCGGGCTGGTAGGTGTGCGCATCCCAATCCATGTTGATGCTGTGCGTAACCTCGCGGCTGTCCTTTTCCGTTCTGGAAAATACGATGTCGCCTTGGGCAAGTACCGTCGTGTAAATGTTGTCCGCATCGGACAGGTGCGGCATGAGCGTCACGCGCGACTTGTACAGGATGTCGTCGTGGTTGCTGGCGATGAAGCTCTGCCCGATGCTGTTCAGCACGGCAATGGGTTCCGTGGCGGGGCTTGGTATGCGCGTTCCGAGGGACGCCAGAGCCTTCATGAGAGAATCGAGCTGCTGGTTTTCCTCGACATCCACTTCGATGACGGTGATTTCTATGGTGATGGGGTTGCCGTTCCACTTCACGGGGCCGTACACCGGGTTGAACGACTGGCTGATGTGTTCATCCTTGGTGATGTCGCTGGAATAAAAGATGATGCGCCCCGGCGTTGCCGAAATGTCGCTGCCGGTGAACTGCGGCTGGGCTACGCCTTCCGTGACGTTGGCGATGATGGCGATTTCACCCGACGTGGTCCTTTTGCGTATCTTGTCCAGTTCATGCTCGAGGTAGGATTCGCTGATGGTGGAGAACTTGGCGTTCTTGAGATTGATGGAAATGAAGTCGCCCGGCGAGAACAGGTAGCCCTTGAAGTCGCCCACGTCGGATTTTGCAAAGAATTTTTGCGACATCTGTTTGGTGGTGGTGGCGTACCTGTAGTCCGCCTTTCCCGTGTACATGTCTCCCTGACGGGACGAACACCCTCCCGCCAGCGCCAACGTGCAAAGCAGCATGCAGCTCATGATGCGCGCAAGCATGGCCAACCTCCTCTCATGGTAACATGTTGTTTTCATGAACCTGAAGGGCGCAGCACTGTCGCGTGAGGTGGGGAAGTCGAGAAATATGCGGATGGCTATTTTCATGCCGCACAAAATATAGCTTGTTAATTATTTTGTGTGGGCAGGCTGGCCGGACCAGAGGGTGGAGCCTTTGTCATCAAGCGGCCACCACATGCCAAACGGCAGGCAACGGTTTTTCGTTGCCTGCCGTTTTTCGTTGCAGGGTGGGCGGCGCGCGCCGCGTTGCGGGACTACGCCTCCGGCTTCACGCCGTTGCGGGGCACGTCCTCGTACCCGGTGAACATGGCGGCGATGTGCGCAGTAAGGGTGTGGCCGGTGGTGGTCATGTACACATGCACGATGACGAAGGCCAGAAAGGCGAAGGCCCCCAGGGTGTGCAGGATGGCCACGGCCTTCAGGGTCAGGCTGCCCGCAAAGCCGAGCTGGGGCCACTGGTTGTAGGTGTAGTAGAGGAACCCGGTAATCATCTGGAACGGCACGAGAAACGAGACGATGCCGAGGTAGGTCAACCGTTGCAGGGGGTTGTGCTTGGCGCGCTCACTCTTGGGCACGGGGTGGGGTTCGCCCCTGAAGATGCCGGAAAGGTAGTAGCGCACCACGTCCATCAACTTCAGGAAGGTGGGCACGTAGTGCTTCCATTCATCGGTGACGGCCATCCAGAACACGATGAAGGCGTACAGCACCAGCCATGACCAGGCGCAGAAGTTGTGTACGGCAAAGGCGCGGGCAAAGCCCAGCAGGCTGAAGGTGCCGTGGATTTCAAAGCCGGTGACCAGCAGCACCAGGATGAGCACGGTCTGCGCCCAGTGCCAGAACCGCTCGAACCGGCTGTACAGGTAGAGTCGTTCGGTAGCGTGCATGGCTAGTCCTCCTTGCGGTTGTTGCGGCCACGCGCGGCCAGGCGCAGGAACCCATGCACCCCCACGGCCAGCACGGACCCGGCCACGGCGATCCACCCGGCGGCGTCCACGCCTGTGTTGCGGTCGCGCCCCGGCATCCATACCCCGGTCACGGCGGCAAGGCGGCTGCCCGCAGGCTTGTGGCATTCGCCGCAGGCCACGGACTTTTCCTTGGGGGCTACCTGGTGGGTGATGGGGTAGTAGTAGACGGTGTCCACGAATTCCAGCTTGCCGCTGAAGGGCAGGTTCAGCGACTTCTGCCCGGCTTCCACGGCCTTCATCCAGTCATAGGTCTTCCAGTAGGCGTTGTCGTCCTTGCCGAACAGGTGCGGGGCCACGAAGGTGCGGTTGCCCGCGTCGAAGGGCTGGCGGCCCCGGTGCGCCTTGAAGGGCATGATGCGCGACCTGGGGTCTGCCGGGCCGCCGTCGATGCGGTTGATCTCCACCGGCTTCGTGGTGTCGGCGACCTTGTCGGTCAGCAGCAGGAATTCCATGCGTCCGTTGGACCAGTGGTATTCGGGGGTGACGTCCTTTTCCCAGCGGAAGTCGCCCTTCTTGCTGTCGTAACTGGGCTTGCCGAAGGGGCCCTTTTCCGCAAAGGGCTTGCCGTCCTTCTTCTTGCCCGCCGTGGACCAGTCCCACCACATCTTGGTGGCCATTTCGCGCGCAAAGGCGGGAATGTGACAGGTCTGGCAGGCCAGCTTGTCGGTGTGGTCGTTGGCCTTGTGCCCGGCCTTGTGCGGGGTGGCGGTATGGCACGATTCGCAGGCGATGCGATGTACCCGATCATCGTCCAGCACACTCTTGCGTTCGGTGAAGGCGGGCTGCTTGTAGGTGCGCCCAGCAATGACGTGGGCTTCCGTGGTGTGGCAGCGTTGGCAGGTGAAGTTGGCGCCCTTTACGTCCATATGCACGTCCAGTTCGCGGCTGGGCTTGAACATGGTGGAATCAAGGTCGCCGTGCTTCACCGCGTCGCCCCCGCCGCCGTAGAAGTGGCAGACGCCGCAATTGTCGCGGGTGGGGCGACCCACTGAGGCGGCGATGACGTTGTAGTCGGGCGGGTTGAACATCTTGCCCTCGAACTCGGTGGGTTCGCTGACGGGCAGCCCGGCCATGGTGGGGAATTTCTTGTAGGTGCCGGTGTGGTCGTGACAGACCATGCAGTCCACGTTTTCCTGCGACGAGAAGTCGAACTGCGCGTTCTTCCAGCCGAAGCCCGCATGGCACGAGGTGCAGCGCGGCTCGTTTGACGGGATGGCGATGCAGAAGTTGTTGAAGGTGATGCCGCCCTTGCCCATCTTGCGTTCCGGGTCGGCGGGGTCCAGCCAGGTCCAGTGGATGGTCTTGTGTACCTGCTGCGCGGCGGCGTTGTGGCACGACAGGCAGGCCTTGGTCACCTCCTGCGGCGTGGCAAAGGGCTGTTGCAGGGCCGGGTGGCGGGAATGATCGGCGGTGATGGCGTGAGCCTCCGGCTTTTTCACCGCGCCGGTGGCCCCGGCGGGCACTTCGGTGGCCAGTTGGGCCGCGCTGGCCGGAGCGGCTGGCGCAAGCGTCAGGATAAGGCCCGGCAGCAGGCACAGCAGCAGGAGCAGCAGGATTGGCGGGGTTGGGGAGACTGGCGGCGAACCGCCGTGCGCCCGGTGGGCGGAAACGTGTGGCGACAACATGGGACTCCTCCTTCAGCGGGTAAGCCCGGCGCTACGCGCGGGGCGGATGTTCGGGATGCTGCTCCGGCTGCGCAGGGCGCGGCGCGGGTGCGATCCATGCGGAACGGCCCGTCAGGGCCAGCACCAGCGAGGCAACGCCCAGCAGGCCGGCCAGCCCAAGATGCGTCCAGTCCAGGTACATGGTCAGGGTGGGGCCCCAGTCGAAGTCGGGCAGGTTCTTGGCCACCCGCATGGCCCCGGTGGCGATGAGCGCCGCCACCAGCCACAGGCGCAGCCTGCCGCCGCCCGTCAGGTGATGCGCGCTGAACAGGCTGCGGATGCGCAGCCCGGTACAGGCGCGCACGGCCAGCCAGGCGGAAAGGGCCAGCAGCACGGCGGCGGCCCCGTAGTGCAGCAGGTGGGTGAAGTGGAAGTCGGCCGTCCAGCCAAGGCCGGGCACGGCGGCAATGCCGTAGCGCGCGGCAATGGGCATCTGGGCCATGCCGGTGACGCCGAGCATGCTGGCGCAGGCGATCCACAGCCAGCGGGCCATGGGCAGCGGGTGGGACGAGGGGGCGTCGCCAAGATCGTCCGTGGCGTCATCCATCTTGCGGGGCGGGCAGGTAGGGCAGTTGACGGCAGTGGACAGGCGGCAGGCCGGGGTGTCCGGTGTGTCTGAGGTGGTTGGCGCATTTGGCGCGTTCGTACCGTAGGCATCTGCGCGGGCCATGTCGCCGATACCGCGCGCCACGCGCAGCAGGGCGGCCCCGGCCCCGGCCAGCGGCGCGGTAACCAGCGCGGCGGCCAGCATGGTCTCGCCCCGCATGGCGTCGGCCACTGCGCGGAAGTGCGGCCTGCCGGGACCCAACGTGGCTGCGGTCTGTGCCAACCCCTGTCCGGAATTCTGTCCGCCGTCTTGCAGCGCGCCATCCTGACCGGAACCGGGCTTTGTCACCACCTTCGTCGCAGCCTCCAGCGCCGCCTGGATGTCCGCAAAGGGCACGGGCGAAAGATAGATGGTCGAGGTGCCGCCGTTCTCGTCCAGCCCGTACAGATGCCAGCCGCGTTCGGCGGCCAGGCGGCGGGCCTGTGCGATGATGGCGTTGCGCGGACCGATGGATTGCACCGCGTTGGGGCAGGCCTCTATGCAGGCGGGGGTGCCGCCGCGCGCCACCACGTCGGCGCAGCGGTCGCACTTGTACATCACGCCGTTGCCCGCGTAGCGGGGCAGCAGGTCCAGATACAGGCCCACGCCCGTCTGGCGCTGGGGAATCTGCCACGGGCACACAGTGCGGCACTTGGCCCCGCCCAGGCAGATGTCCGCGTCGATGGACACGGTGCCGCTGTCCTCGCGCCGGGCCGCGCCCCACGGGCAGAGGTTGGCGCAGGGCGGGTTGTCGCAGTGCAGGCAGCGGCGGGGGATGTTCAGTTCCACCGGCTGCCCGCCGTGCTGCCCGCCGTGCTGCCCGCCGTGCTGCACTGTCACGTTCTGGATATACAGCCAGTTGTAGGGGGTCAGGCGGTCGTCCGTGTCGCGCCGGGCGGACCAGTCCTCGGCCTTTACCGAGGCCGGGAACATGGGCGGAAAGGGCTTTGTCGGTTCCGGATACCGGGCCGCGTTGCGGTCATGGCAGGCCTGCACGCAGGCCCCGCAGCCCACGCAGGCGGAAATGTCGATGAGCGTGGCAAAGGGGCCGTCGTTTCCGGCTGCTCCCCGTCCGGCGGGCACGGGCGTGCTGCCACCCAAGCCCGTGCCCGCCGCTGTGGAGGGGAACATGCCAGTTGCGAGGGAGGCGGACCCGGCGAGCCCGGTGCCCGCAAGACCCTTGAGGAAACCGCGCCGCGACAGGCGGCGGGGGGAAATGGCGTAGCTGGTGTGTATGGTCATTCCGGTGTCCGTGTGCAGGTGGATGGGGGATGCATGGCGCGCATCCGTACCCCTGTGGAGCAGGAAGCGTGCCCACCCGAACGGGAATGCTAACATGTGGATGTGGCAGGTCTTTTATAAAGGTTGGCAAGGTCGATAGCCTGCTTGCACGGTGGTGAATTTTCGGCATATGGTGCATCATGTGATGAAAATTTGATCGCATGACGCAGCAGTTGCCTGTGGAGCGCGCTGACCCCCTGTCGCCACCCGGACACGGCCCATCCGCAGAGGATGTCGGGGACAGGGTGCGGGCAGGGAGCGCGGGAGCGTGGGCTGCCAGATTTCATTCATGATTCAAGCGGGTAATGGAGTGGTGGCGACGGCCCGCCGGGCGTCGTCCGCTAGCGTTATGGTGTACCCTGTCCGCATTCCGCGCGCGGAGGGACCAACGGCCCCGAAGCTGCATGGCGGGCCGCGTGGTCGGGTGTGGCGCGCGCAAGTCCGGCCCGGCCCGCTCCGTTACACCGCATCCAAGGAGAACGCCCATGGACGCCCTGGAATCCAGCCGCTTCCTGCGCGAGGTCATCAACACCATCAACGACGGCTTCTTTCTGGTGGGGCCGGACGGGCGCATCCTGATGGCCAACCCGGCCCTGGAGCGGCTGACCGGCTACGAGGCGGGCGAACTGGTGGGGCAGACCTGCGCGGTGCTCAACTGCGATGCCTGCGTGCGCTCGCGTTCGCTGGGCGGCGGGCACTGGTGCCGCCTGTTCGACCGCAAGGACGAGCACCGCAAGCGTTGCACCCTTGTGCGGCGCGACGGCACGGCCATCACCGTGCTCAAGAACGCCAAGGTGCTGAAGGACGGCGACCGGGTGATCGCGGCGGTGGAGACCATTACCGACATTTCCGCCGTGGTGGAAAAGGACCGCCGTATCGAGGAACTTTCGCGCCTGCTGGGTTCGGACGAGGGCTTTGCGGGCATGGTGGGCACCTCGCCCGCCATGCAGCGGGTGTTCAGGATCATCGAGCGGGCGGCGGAAAGCGACGCCCCTGTGCTGGTGCTGGGGCCGTCGGGAACGGGCAAGGAACTGGCGGCGCGGGCCATCCACGAACTGGGCCGCCGCAAGAACGGGGCCTACGTGCAGCTCAACTGCGCGGCCCTGAACGAGGCGCTGCTGGAAAGCGAACTGTTCGGCCACGTGCGCGGGGCGTTTACCGGGGCCATCCGCGATCGGCAGGGCCGGTTCGAGGCAGCCCACGGCGGCGACATCTTTCTGGACGAGATCGGCGACATCCCCCTGCCCATCCAGGTGAAGCTGCTGCGCGTGCTGGAGACCAAGCGCATCGAGCGGGTGGGCGACAACGCCTCGCGCGAGGTGGACGTGCGCATCATTGCCGCCACCAACCGCGACCTGGGGCGGCTGGTGCGGGCGGGCAGGTTCCGCGAGGACCTGCTGTTCCGCATCAACGTCATTCCCATCCACCTGCCGCCGTTGGCCGACCGGCGTGAGGACATCCCCCTGCTGGCCGCACACTTCCTGAAGGGCATCCGTGAACGCGACCGGCGCGACGTGACCGGCCTGACGCCGGAAGCCCTGCGCCTGCTGACGGCCTACGGCTGGCCGGGCAACGTGCGCGAATTGCGCAGCGCGCTGGAATACGCCTGCGTCATCGCTGATGGGGGGCGGCTGGGCGTGGAGCACCTGCCACAGCACATTGCCGGAGCGGCGTGGCACCCGGAATGCGCCGGGCCGGGTGCGGTGGCGGGCGGTGCCGGGCAGACCAGCCCTGTAAATCCTGTTACTCACGCCGGACAGACCGGGCAGACCGGGCAGGCAGGAACGGGCGACAGGCTTGCGGACACGCATCCGACGTCGGTCGGGCACGGGCTGCACGGGGGCAGCGGGGGCGGCAACCATCAAACCGGCGATGCAGGCGGCGCGTTGGCCGGGGCGCTCTTTTTCGGTGGACGCACCCCCCGGCACGAGCGTGAACGGGCCGAACTGGTGGAAGCGTTGCGCGCCGCCGAAGGCAATGTGTCGGAGGCGGCCCGTCTGCTGGGGGTGCATCGGGGTACGGTGCGCAACCGCATGCTGCGCCACGGCATCGACGTGCGCAGGGCCGTGGCGGGGTAGTCTCCGCGCCATGCGCTGGCATGTCGTGCGGGAAAGGAACGGGCAATGCGTACCGGCATCTTGCCCCCGGCGTTGTCCATCTTATTGTAACGCCGTTGCGCGGCAGCGGCCCGAGGGGTGCAGGCCAGTGGACAGTCGCCCGTTGCCGGGAGTATAGAAGGCGGCATCCGCACGGGCGCACCCCGCGTCCGCAGGTCAGGAACGCCAGGCACGCCGGGCGCCCCACATCGACATATTCTCCGACATACTCCCCACGCACCAGAGGTTCACCGCATGTTCGCCATCCGCCGCTTCCGTCCCGCCGCCGTGCTGGCCCTGTGCGCCCTGAGCGTGCTGCCCGTCCTGCTCGCCGCCTGCGGGGGGCGTCAGCAGCCCGCGCCGCAGGCGCAGGAACAGGCCCCGCCCGTCAAGCCCGTCCTCGAATTCATGACCCGCAATCCGGCTGGGTCTTCCGCCGTGCTGGACGACCCGGAATTCGGTTCCGGCATCCGGGTGGTGGTGGAAGGGCTGTTCACCTCGGCCACCGGAGAGGAATGCCGCCGGGCCACGCTGCTTTCGCAGCATGGCGAGGCGGAAGTGGTCATTGCCTGCCGTCCGGTGGGCAGCGGAGACGACGTTGCCTGGCAAATGGCCCCCCGCATCTGGGGGCAGGGGATAACCCGGCCCGCGCAATAGTTTTTTTCAACCGAGCGCACGGTTGGCGGCAGCGGGGCCGGGCATCGGAAACCTCCGAAGCCGAAACGCCGCGTCACGTCGCATCCTTCCAGCGTTTTTTCCGGAACACTTCCCGCACGCTTCCATCCGCCGGGCACACGCTGTGCCCGGCGTAGCCAATTACGGATACCCGCCATGGACACCGACTTGCTGTTTATCCGCGTCATGCCGCGCCGCACGGGCGTTTGCGCATGGCTGCCCATTCTTTGCCTGCTGTTGCTGGGCGCGCTCATGGGGCCCGCACGTTCCGTCGCGCTTGCTGCGCCCACCGAAGCCAAGTCGCCCGCGTCCGCCGGACCCGCGACCTCTGCTGCGGCGGTGGAACTGCCGCCCTTTGCCGCCAACCTGTTTCAGGGCAACTTCGGCCAGGCCCGCAGCGCCGAGGCGCGCGAACTGGCCCCCGGCGACAGGCTGGTGCTGCGCCTGTGGGGCGACCGCAACTTCGACGGCGTGGTCACGGTGAGCGATGCGGGCGAGATAGACCTGCAAGACCTGGGGGCCGTGCCCGTGGCGGGCCTGGCCCAGGCCCAGGTGACGGAAGCCATCCGCAGCAAGCTCAGCGCGTCCGGCGTCGAGAACGTGCAGGTCTACGTCAGCCCCATGGACGGGCGGCCCGTTTCGGTCTTTGTCACCGGGTTCGTGATGAAGCCGGGCCGCTACAGCGGCGCGCCGTCCGATTCGGTGCTGGCCTTTCTGGACCGCGCGGGCGGCATAGACCCCCGGCGCGGCAGCTACCGCACCATCCGCCTGCTGCGGGCGGGCGCGGAACTGGGCAGCTTCGACCTGTATCCCTTTGCGTTGAAGGGAGCGCTGCCGCTGGTGCGCCTGCTGGACGGCGACACCATAGTGGTGGGCGAAAAGGGGCCTGCCGTTTCCGCCAGCGGCGAGATACGCAACGCGGCCCGTTTCGAATTCCGCAAGGGCGAGGCCACCGGGGCCAAGCTGGCCGAAATGGCCGACCCGTTGGCTACAGCATCGCACGCCAGCATCGTGGGCACCCGCAACGGCGCGCCGTTCAACCTGTACCTGCCCCTGCGAGAATTCCGCACCCTGCCGCTGGCCGATGGCGACCGGGTGGAATTTCTGGCCGACACCCCCGGCGACACCATCATGGTCGAGGTGCAGGGAGCCATCCGCGGGGCGTCGCGCTTTCCGCTGAAGCGCACCGCCCGCCTGCGCGACGTGCAGCAGTACATCGCCGTGGACGCCGATCGGGCCGACCTTTCCGGCCTGTACATCAAGCGGCGCAGCGTGGCGCTTCGCCAGAAGCGCGCCATCGAGGACGCCCTGCGCAGGCTGGAGGAAAGCTCGTTCACGGCCACCTCGTCCAGCCCCGAAGAAGCGCAGATCCGCAACCACGAGGCGGAGATGATTTCCAAGTTCGCCGAAAAGGCCCGCAACGTGACGCCCGACGGCATCGTGGTGGTGGGCAGCGGCGGCAAGGTGGCCGACATCGCGCTGGAGGACGGCGACGTCATCGTCATTCCCGAAAAGAGCGACGTGGTGCTGGTGACCGGCGAGGTGGTGATGCCCCAGGCCATCGTGTGGAACGGCGACAAGCGCCTGAAGGACTATGTGCGCGGCGCGGGCGGCTACACCAACCGCGCGGAGACGTCGAACATTCTGCTGGTGCGCCCCAACGGCGAGGTGTTCCGCACGTCCGACACCACCATTGCGGCGGGCGACCAGTTGCTGGTGCTGCCGCGTGTGGATTCCAAGAATCTGCAAACGGTCAAGGACATGTCGCAGATTCTCTACCAGATCGCGGTGGCCACCAAGGTGGTCATCGGGTTGTAGGCCCGCCGGGCCTGCCGGGAGACGGATATGAAGAATGCCGACAAGGACGCCGCAGAGGCGGGCCTTACCGAAGAAGAACGCCGCGCCCTGCGCGCCGCCCGGCGCGAGGCCTTGCTGGACGTGCCGCTGGACCTGCGCACCCGCGTGCAGGAAGACAAACGCCGCAAGCAGCGCGACGCCCCCAAGCACAAGGGCCGCGCCTATCAGGACGACAGCGCCGGTGCGGGCGGCAAGGCCGGGGACGACTAGACGGATCATGCCTGCACCCTGGCCTGGGCGCATTGGCAGGCCATGCAGGTTTCAGCCCTACGCAACAGGAACGAGAGCGCCGATGGATGTGGTCCATCGGCGCTCTTTTCGTTCCGGCCATGCCGGGGAATTTCGGTCAACGGGACGAGGCGTGCGCAAAGGCCGCACCCGCGCGCCCTGCCGTTGGCGGTTACGCCGTGCAGCAGGTCTTGCGCAGGGTTTCCATTTCCTCTTCTTCGTCGGCGGGGTTGCCCAGGTCCAGCACGTGGCGGCCCAGCACATAGTGCATCAGGCGCGGCTTTTCGGCGGATTCTTCCAGCGCGTCGATGATGCGGGCGATGCGCCGGGTGGAGCGCAGCACGCCGTCCAGTTGTTCCGTCAACTGCGTGGTGTCCATGCCGTGCAGGGCATTGGCCAGCCGCGCGGCGGCAGCGTGGACCTTGGAACCTTCAGGCAAGAGTTCGCGCAGTTCATCGGCGGCGTGCATGGCCTCGTCCCAGTCGTCGGCCATATCATCCAGAAGTTCCGCACAATATTCCGCGTGGTTGCGCAGGATGGCCAGGGCGTTGTTGCCGTGGTGGGCCACGGCCCCTGCGGCCTTTTCCAGGGCATCGCGGGCCACGGCCACGCGGCTGCCGGTGGTCAGGGCCACAATGCGCGCGCACTTGGCCAGGAAGCGGGCGTCGTAGCTGTCAAAGCCGTGCTCGCGCTCGGAATACAGCAGCACCAACCCGAAAGGCGGCCGACCGCCCCGGTCGCGCAGCACGAAGGCCAGACGCGACCGATAGCCCACCTTGTAGGCCGTGCAGTCGTACGATTCGCCGCCCCGGTCCATGCCCATCAGGTTGTTGGAGAGCACGTGGCGGGTGCCGTCGCACACCGCGCGCATGACCGGATGTCCGGCCAGGCCTTCTTCCAGCACGGGTGAAAGCAGCGGCACGGGGCCGCCGTCCTCGCGTTCTGCGGAAATGATCTGCCATTCGCCGTCATCGTCGCGCAGACGGCACACGAACATGTCGGCGTGAAAGGCGCGCAGCAGCACGGCGGCGCTTTCGCGCAGCACCATTTCCGGCGGGGCCATTTCGTCGGCAATGCCCAGCAGGTCGCTGGTGACGCGCAGCAGGGTTTCGGTGTCGTGCCGCTGTGTGGTGAGGCCGGACAGCAGTTGCATCAGGTCGCGCCAGTTGCGGATGGGCGCGGCGTGCATGTCAGGCCGCCAGCCCGTGTCCAGCACCGCCTTGGCGGCAGGCAACAGGGCAAGGATGGCGGCGCGCGCCTTGGGCGGCGCAGAGCGGAGCAGCAGGGAAACTTCCAGCCGCAACGTACGGGGGGCAGTGGGGGGCATGAGGGGGCGGATTCACGGTCCGTCGGCCGGTTCGCAGGATATCGCGAAAGCGCGGCGCGGGCGCGGGTGTCCGCCGCCGCGAAGAACGGCGGCGCGGCGGGCACGGGGCTGCGCGGGGCGCGGCATCAGGCCGCGCGTGTGCTACATAGATATCCGACGATGCAATGTCCAGTACAAAAGCACAAGGTGTTTGACAGGACCGCCGTCCCTGCACTAAGAGCAGTATCCCATCGCGGGGCGCAGCAGACGGCAGGATCGCACGGCGGTTTTGGGTTTTTTGCCGCATCGGTCTGTTCTTGTTGCCTGGCCGCGATTGCCTTTCCGCAGGGGCGGTTAGCTCAGCTGGTAGAGCGTCGGCCTTACAAGCCGAATGCCGGGGGTTCGATCCCCTCACCGCCCACCATTGCACAAATGAAGGGGTTCGTCCGATCAGGACGAACCCCCTTTTTTTGTATGTAGAAAACCCCGCGCTATGCGCGGGGTTCTCGTAAGCTTA
>CAYOCV010000008.1:0-194135 GCA_964402645.1 uncultured Desulfovibrio sp.
CCTTCACGCGAAAGGCCCCGGTGAGAAATCACCGGGGCCTTCGTGCGTTTGCAGGACAGGAAAGGCGTGGGCAGCGCGTCAGCCTTGACGCTGCACCGCCGCTGGTGCTAGCACCGGACCTTACCCATACATGCCGCGCGACTGGCGAGAAAGTGGAGCAACACCACGAGGGAGCGCGGCATTTGTCAGCGCCGCTCGCCTGGGCCGCATCGGACACGATGCCGACAATGACCTTCCCCGTACTGGGGAAGCCTGTCCGGAGGCCGCCCATGTGCTTGTTCATGGCATTTTTCGCAATCCCCTCCCGATTCGGCGGCACTGTGGCCGCATGGCTTCAGGCCGCAATTCGTCCGACCGCAATTCGTCAGGCGGCATGGCGTCAGGCTGCTTGTATTCTGGCCGCATGTATTCAGGGCACGGGCATGATCCGTGCTCAGGGCGCTGCGCGCGACTTGCGGGACGCCTGCCGCAGCCTTGCCGCAGCCATCCGTTTTGCCGCGTGGCCCTGCCGTTTCGCATCCGCCCCTTCTGCCTCACTCCCCTGTCCGGTTCCCGCCGTTTCCTGCTCCATTTCCAGCCCTGTTTCGGGGAGGTCCACATGCTGAGGCGCATCCTGTCCGAATCGTCACTCTCTGCCCTTGTGGCGGGCCTTGTGGCGGTCATCGTGTCCTACGCCGGGCCTGCCGCGCTGATGTTTCAGGCCGCAGATGCAGCGCACCTCAGCCACGCCCAGTTGTCCAGCTGGATCTGGGCCATTTCCATCGGCAGCGGGCTGACGGGTATTGCGCTCAGCCTGCGCTACCGCGCCCCGGTCATCACCGCATGGTCAACCCCCGGCGCGGCCCTGCTGGCCGCCGGTTGGACTGCCTACAGCTATCCGGAGGCCATCGGCGCGTTCATCGCCGTTGGCGTGGCCATCACTGTGTTTGGGGTTACCGGGCTGTTTGCCGCCTTCATGGATCGCATTCCCAAGGCCGTAGTGTCCGCCATGCTGGCGGGCATCCTGTTCCGGTTCTGCGTGGATGTGTTCACCCGCGCCCAGGCCGCACCGCTGCTGGTGGGACCCATGCTGCTGGTGTGGCTGGCGGCGCGGCGGCTGGCCCCGCGCTACGCGGTGCTGTTGCCGCTTGTGGCGGGACTTGTGATAGCCGGGGCAACCGGGCAGCTTACCTTCGGTGCGGTAAGCGCCGCGCCTGCGATCCCCGTACTGACTGTGCCCCACTTCACCATGGGGGCGTTGCTGGGGCTTGGCGTGCCGCTGTTCGTGGTGGCCATGGCCGGGCAGAACGCCACGGGCCTTGGGGTGATGCGCGCATCCGGCTACGACACCCCGGGCAGCCCGCTGGTGACATGGACCGGGGTGGCCTCCACCCTGCTAGCGCCGTTCGGTTCGCACGGGGTGAACCTTGCGGCCATTACCGCCGCCATCTGCACCGGGTCGGAAGCGCATGCGGACCCTGCCCGGCGCTACTGGGCGGGCATTTTCTGCGGCGCGTTCTACGTGCTGGTGGGCACCTTCGGGGCCACGCTGGTGGGTCTGTTCACGGCCCTGCCCCAGGCACTGGTGGCCGTGGTTTCCGGCCTTGCCCTGCTGGGCGCGTTTCTGGGCGGGTTGACCCAGGCCACGGAAGATCCGGTGTACCGCGAAAGCGCGGTCATTACCTTTCTGGTCACCGTGTCCGGGGTGAGCCTGCTGGGCGTGGGGTCGTCGTTCTGGGGCCTGCTGGCAGGCCTGCTGGCCAGCGCCGTGCTGGCGGGGCCGCAGGCGCGGGTGCAGGCCGCCATGAAGGTGGCCGCACGCACGTAACCACTGAGTGAACGTCTGCGGACAGGACTGGTCCTGCCCATGCACGCCGAATGAATCTGCACGACGGGAAAGGCGGCGCACACGGAACTGCCGTGTACGCCGCCTTTGTCATTGTGCCGCGGGAATGATGCCTGTTGCGCCGCGCGGTTCCCTGTCAGGCTTCCGTTGCGCCGAACAGGGCCTGCTCCATGGCGTCCGTGTCGTCCAGCACGTGGGCCACAAGTGACGAGAACGCCGCAGGGGCCAGCTTCAGGCGGTCAAGGGCGTGGCGCGCGGGCGGGCGCAGCATGTCGTCGCCCGGCATGTGGTAGCCTAGGCCTACGGCGATCACATCGCCCAGATGCACGTACAGATTGATGACGGGCCAGTCGAGGGCGTCCGCGCCGTGATGCGTGCCTGCCGCGTCGGCCACGGCATCGCCCAGCCGCCATTCGGTCAGCAGGCGGCGACCGATGTCGCAATGGTCGTAGCCCAGCAGGTCGTGTTCCGCCGTCTGCAGGGGGACGTTGTTGGCGGTGGAGCGTCGGGCGATTTGCGCCGCAACGTCCGGCAGGTTGCCCATCACCAGCAGATGGCCGATGTCGTGCAGCATGCCCGCCACAAATGCCTTGCCGGGGTCTGTCCCGCCGCAGGCCACGGCCAGCGCGCGGGCAGCAGTGGCGGCGCAGGCCGCATGCCGCCAGAAGGCGCGCCGGGCCGCCACGTCGCGCGGGGACATCAGGCGCATCAGCGAGGCGGCGGTGACCAGGGTGAGAATCTGGCGCATGCCGAGCATCATCACGGCGCGCTGGACTGTTTCCACGGGTTCCAGCGGCGCGTGCAGGGGGCTGTTGGCAATGCGCAGCACGGCGGCGGTAAGGTAGGTGTCGTGCTGGATGACGCGGGCGACGTCGTCCGGCGTGGCGTCTTCGGACGCAACCAGCGAGCTCAGGCGCTGCACCACTTCGGGCGGAGTGGTCAGCGCCGGTCGGCGTGCCAGTAGCGCAGGCAGGGAGGGGACATCGGCAGGGGGGGGGGCGGTGCGGATGTTTGCAAACGCGCCTGGCGCGCCATCCCTGCCATTTTCATCCGGTACGGTGGCGGTCGTGCCGTGCGTGGTCGCCGCTACGGGGGTGGGAAACGCCTCCGCTTCGTGCAGCAGGCGCACGCGGGCCCAGCGGGCAAGCTCGTCAAGCAGCGGATGGGCAGCATCCACCTGTGCAAAGCGGCGGGCCAGCACAGCGTCGGCCCATGCTGTCGAGGTTGCCGAGGTTGCAGGGACAGGGGGTTGGTTTGCCGTGCGGGGCGAGGTGCCAGCGACCGGGGCGGGTGCTGTGCGGCGTGACGTGTCGCCCGACCGGGTTGGGGCCGTGGCGGAGAACGTGTCGGTGTTTTTCGGCTTGCCGGTGCGGAAGAAACCCATGATGTGCCGGATATGCCGCGCATGGCGCGGGCAGAGTGTGTTTGCAAAGCCGAGGGATATCCCAGAGCGTGCGGCTTGAAAAGCGGGTACTCACGGGTGCGGAGGCCCACAACGCAGAACGGCTTGCGGACCGCCCGCAAGCCGATTTCTGCGTCATGCAAAGAAAGGAAGGATGTTTCTGTTGTTGCATGGGGCGTGCCAACGCGCGCAGGCTCAGGCGTTTCTTGTCTATCTATATTGAATTGCAGGGCATTCTTCCCATGCCTGTGCCTTGCGCAAAGCATGCCTGGCGTGCAGGAAGTTGAACCGGAATTTTGTGGTCTCTTCAGGGGGCCAAGAAATTTGACCGCCATGGGGCCGCAACAGCCGGACACACCACCCGGGCACACCACCCGGACACCCGGCAAGCCGGTCATCCGGCCAGAGGTCGGCGGCAACCCGACGGCCTTCCCTATTGTTCCACGTACAGGTATCGCTTGATCTTGTGCGTGGGCGTCTTCTCGAAGGGCTCGGTCTGCTCGATGACCTTGTGCAGCCGCGCGAAGGTGGACACCTTGGTGTTCACGTCGTTGCGCAGCTCCTCCAACAGGGCGGCCACCTTTTCGCGGGCCTTGGCGGCGGGCAGGCCACCGAATTCCTCGTCCAGCCGCGCGTAGTCCAGGTGGATGCGCGCCGCCAGCCGTCCGTCCAGTTGGAACACCAGTGATTCCATCACGTACGGCGACTGCTGGATGACCGCTTCCACCTCTTCGGGGTAGATGTTCTCGCCGCTGGGGCCCACGATGACGTTCTTCAGCCTGCCCTTGATGTACAGGTAGCCGTCGCGGTCGAACTTGCCGAGGTCGCCGGTGCGGAACCAGCCGTCCTCGGTGAAGACGGACGCGGTGATCTCCGGGGCCTTGGCGTATTCGCGCATCACGTTGGGGCCGCGCACCAGAATTTCGCCTTCACCGGTGGTGGGGTCTGGCGCGTCGATGCGCACCTCCACCCCGGTCAGGGGCCAGCCCGTGGCGGTCAGGCGGGTGTCTGCCGGGCCGCAGCCCGCCACAAGGGGCGACGTTTCGGTAAGGCCGTAGCCGATGGCGTACGGAAAGCCCGCCTCGCGCAGAAAGCGCTCCACATCCGGCGCAATGGCCGCGCCCCCGATGCAGAAGATGCGCAACTCGCCGCCAAAGGTCTGCAACAGTTTCTTGCCTGCCATGGCGTGCAGCTTGCGCCGCACGAAGGGCAGCGCGTACAGCCGCCGCTTCAGCCAGGTGTCGGTGAACTTGGGCAGCACGGCGGACTTGAAAATCTTTTCGATGACCAGCGGCACCGACAGCATGGCCGTGGGCCGCACCAGGGCCAGTGCGGGCAGCAGGGCACGCGCCGTGGGCGGCTTGTCCATGTAGTGGACGTGCGCGCCGTTCAGCACCGGCAGCACGAGACCCAGCGTGCATTCATACGTATGCGACAGGGGCAGGATGGACAGCATGCGGTCACCGGGGGCAATGCGCACAATGCTCTTCACCGCGTCGGCGTCCCACACGATGTTGCGGTGGGTCAGCACCACGCCCTTGGAATGGCCGGTGGTGCCGGAGGTATAGATGATGGCCGCCACGTCGTCTTCGCCCGGTTCTTCGGCGGCCAGGTGGGTGAAGCGCATGGCCTTGTCGCGCAGGCGGCGGAATTCGCGCAGCCCGCGTTCCTTCAGTTCGCGCAGTTTGTCGCGCGTGGTCCCCTGCTGCACGGGGTGGAAATTTTCTATCTGGATGAGCACCGGCGGGGTGTCGAACTGGCCGTCCTCCAGCTTGGGGAACAGCCGCTCGGAGACGAGCACCACCTTGGATTCCGAATGGCGGATGATGTGATGCACGGCATCCGCATGAAATTCGGGCAAGATGGGCACGGCAATGGCGCCCATGGCGGTGATGGCGAAATAGGCGATGCCCCAGTTGGGCATGCTTTCGGACAGGATGGCCACCCGGTCGCCGCGCGCCACGCCCTGTTCCGCCAGCAGGGCGGACACCGTGGTGGCGTGTTCGAGCAGTTCGCGGAAGGTTATCGGTGTGCCGCCGATCTGCGACAGCGCGGGCTGGTCAGCGTACAATTCGGCGCTGCGTTCCAGCACCCGCCTGAGGGTAAGCGTCTGCAACTCCATGCAAGCTCCTTCATGTGAGACTTCACGGATGTACGGCAAAGCCGGATTCGCCGCAATCCCATGCGACGCGGCAGGGGGCGGGCAGCGCGGGATGACGCCGTAACGTCACGGAATGGCGGGTATGGCGGCGCGTTGCAGTGCCGGGGCGCAGAAGCAGGCTGAGAGGGGCCGAGCAGGCTGGCGACGGAGGGAGTGGCGTCAGGGACGCGTGCGGGGGGGATGGGCGAAGGCGACGCCCCGTGTCGTTGCGAGGCTTGCTTTCGCAGGTTGCGGCGGTTGCCCCCGCGTGCGCACATGCCTGCACCGGTTGACCACGCAGCCCGTCGTGACGCATACCGGAGAGACCATCCAAACCCCAACGCCGCACGAGGTTTCCCATGCTCAAGCACATCGTCTGGTGGACCCTGAAGGACGAGGCCGAAGGCGCTTCCGCCGCCGAGAACGCCGCCAAGATGAAGGCCATGCTCGACCCGCTCATGGGCAGGATTCCCAGCCTGAAGGGGCTGGAGGTGAGCACCACCTTCCTTGGCACCACCACCGAGCCGGTGCAGATCATCCTGGTGTCCGCCCACGATGACGCCGAAGGCCTGAAGGCCTACGCCGAACATCCCGAACACGTAAAGTGCGTGGACTTCATCAAGAAGATCGTGGCCAGCCGCAAGGCCATCGACTTCACGGTGTAGCCGCACTGGCCGGAGATGTCCGGCGATGCCTTTTTCCGGGGCGGGAGAGCGCAGGCTCTTCCGTCCCGTGCTGTTTATCCGCCCTGTCCCCAACCTGCGGCCTGGAGAGGCAGGAACTGCCTGTCGTGCCGGTTTCTTGGCGCGGGGCGGTCTTATCGGGTGCCCGACGCCACGAAGATGGAAATGCTGGCGCTGGAGCACCCGCAGGCGGATGTGGCGCAGCAGGTGCCCCCTGCGTTTTCCACGCGCACGTCATGCAGTCCTGCCGCGGCCAGCCAGCGGGCGACATCCTCGCGCCGGAAGCCGGGCCAGCGGTCGTGGTGTTCCTGCAACAGAAAGGCATTGTCGTGCAGGTCCAGGTCGGTCAGCACCACCCGCCCGCCGGGCCGCACAATGCGGGCCATTTCGCGCAGGGCCGCGCCGGGGTCGTCGGCATGGTGCAGGTACATGTTGGCAAAGGCGTGGTCCACCGCGCCGTCGGGCAGGGGCAGGGCGTGGCCCTCGCAAACCCGGCAGGTCACCGGGGGCAGACCGGGGCCGCCCGCCGCAAAAGGCTTGCGCCGCAGCACGTCCAGCATGGCCGCATTGGTGTCCAGGGCCGTGACGGCCACCCCACGCGCCACCAGCGCCTCGGTGACGAAGCCGGTGCCCGCGCCCACGTCCGCCGCCGTCTGGCCGGGTGCCAGCGGGGCTCGCGCGCAGGCCGCCTCGCGCACGGCCTCGGAAAAGAACCCGGCGCGCAGGGTGTCCCAGTTGTTCGCCACGGCATCGAAATAGCCCTTGCATCCCATTTGCGTCCTCCTGCATGTTTCGGGTGCCCATTGGATGTCGGAATATATGCCCGCGTCGTGCGCGCGGCCATTCGCATGTTTCGGTGGCGGGTTCGGAAAAACCGAAGGCGGACGGTCAACCGGTCGAAAGCGGTCCTGCGGCTGGCTGCCGCCTGTGGCGAATGCGGGGAAAAGCATGGAACTCTATCAGTTGCGCACCTTTGCCGAGGTGGCGGACACCGGAAACCTGACCCGTGCGGCAGAGCGGCTGCACGCCAGCCCGCCCGCCGTCAGCGCACATATCCGCGCGCTGGAGGAGGAGCTGGGGGTGGCGCTGTTCCGGCGTACTTCGCGCGGCATGGAACTGACCGATGCCGGGCGCGACCTGCGCGAGCGGGCGGGGACGGTGCTGGCCGGGGCCGAGGAATTGCGGGCGCGCGCGCTCGCCCTGCGCGGTGAACCGGAGGGCGAAGTGACCCTGGCCCTGCACGCGGCCTCGCACCTGCTGCGGGTGGATGGGGCGCACGCCCTGCTGCGGCAGGCCGCGCCCCGCGTGCGGCTGCGCCTGTCGCGCGCCATGAGCTGGGAAGTGGTGGCCGACCTGCGGTCCGGCAAGCTGGACGCGGGCTTCCTGTATCTTGCGGACAAGGCTCCGCCAGCCGGTGAGGGCAGTGATTCGGGCGGCGGGCCGGAAGATGGGGCATCCACTGACGTGGCCGCACCGGACGGGCTGGCCGTAACGCCGCTGGCCCGCATCGGGCTGCATGTCATCGGTCCGGTGGAATGGGCAGGGGTGCTGCAATCGGGCACTCTGGCCGAACTGGCGGCCCTGCCTTGGCTGTGGGTGCCGTGCGAATGCCCGTTCTGCCCGGTGATGGAGCAACTTTTCGCCGCCGTGGGCGTGGAACCCACCGTGGCCGCCGTGGCCGAGCAGGAAGACGCCCTGTGCGCCCTGGCCGCCGGAGGGGCCGGGCTGACGGTGATGGTGGAGGGCGAGGCGCTCGCCGCCGTGGCCGAAGGCCGTCTGGCCCTGCGCGAACAGCCCGTGGCCCACGTGACCCTGGCCTTCACCGTGGCTGCCGCGCGGGCCGAGGAACCGGCCCTCGTGGCCTTGCGCGAGGCGGTGCGGGCCGCGTGGGGTGTGAACGGCGGGGACGCGGCCCCTACAGCACGCTGATGTAGGAATACATGACCACGAAATGGCAGAAGCTGCCCGCCATCACGAACAGATGGAATATCTCGTGGAAGCCGAAGTGCCGGAAGCGGTTGGGGCGCTTCAGCGCGTAGATCACCGCGCCCACCGAATAGAATGCGCCGCCCGCCACCAGCCAGGCCAGCGCCCCGGCTTGCAGGTTCGTGACCAGCGGGTAGATGCCCGCCAGCGCCATCCAGCCCATGCCCAGGTAGATGCCCGTGGACACCCAGCGCGGCGCGTGCAGCCAGAACACCTTGGTGAAGATGCCCGCCACGGCCACTGCCCACACGCAGCCGAACAGCGACCAGCCCCACGGCCCGCGCAACGGGATGAGGCAGATGGGCGTGTAGGTGGCCGCGATGTAGATGAAGATCATGGAATGGTCCACGCGGCGCATCAGGCGTACGCCCCGTTCCGGCAGGGGCAGCCAGTGGTACAGGGTGCTGGCCGTGTACAGCAGCACCATGGACACCCCGAAGACGGAAAAGGTCACCACATGCCACGGCAGCAGGGGAGATGCCGCGCGCACCACCAGCAGCACCGTGCCCAGCACGGCCAGCAGCGCGCCGATGCAGTGGGTAAGGCCGCTGACGGGGTCGCGCAGGCTGGCTGCCATGCGGCGTAGCAGCGAAGCGGTGGGGGATGGATGCAGGGCTGCGGTCATGCGGGTGTCCTCCTGAGGGGCACGGGGGGAAGGGAGCGCGCCATGGGCGGAGACGACGGCACGTGGCGGCTGCGCACACCGGACCTTGATATGACGGTCAGGCTGCGCCGGACCTTGATATGACGGTCAGGCTGCGCCGGATCTGGATACGCCGGTCAGGCTGCGCCGGATCTGAGCATGACGGGCGGACTGCGTCACCCCATACCGTGAACATAGCTCGTTTCCGGAGTGCCGTCACGCAGGGAGCCGAATGGCGGGGCGTCTGGAATCCGGCACGCAAAAGGCGGAATACCCGCGTCCCGCATGGGGATCACGTGCATTCCGCCCGAAGATGCGGTGTGCGGGGGCGTCCTGCCCGTTGACCGTCCTGTCTATTAGGCGTCGGGGCGGCCTTCTTCCCGGCCCACGCCCAGCAGGGCCAAGGCAAAGTCGCCGCCGTCGAAGGGGCGCAGGTCTTCCATCTTTTCGCCAAGCCCCACGAAGGTGATGGGAATGCCGAACTGCATGGCCACCGCCACCACGATGCCGCCCTTGGCCGTGCCGTCCAGCTTGGTCAGCACGATTTCGTCCACCCCGCAGGCCTCGTTGAACAGTCTGGTCTGCGACAGGGCGTTCTGGCCGGTGGTGGCGTCGATGACCAGGATGGAGCGGTGCGGCGCGCCGGGGTGCTTGCGCTCCAGAATCCGGCGGATCTTGTGCAGTTCTTCCATCAGGTTGACCTTGGTGTGCAGGCGGCCCGCCGTGTCCACGAACACGATGTCGTAGCCGCCCGCCAGGGCCACGTCCATGGCCTCGAAGGCCACGGCTGCCGGGTCCGACCCGGCGGACTTGGCGTGAAAGTCGGCCCCCACGCGTTTGGCCCACACTTCCAGCTGCTCGATGGCCGCCGCGCGGAAGGTGTCCGCCGCGGCGATGAGCACCTTCTTGCCCTGCATGCGGGCGCGGTGGGCCAGCTTGGCGATGGTGGTGGTCTTGCCCACGCCGTTGACGCCGATCATCAGCACCACTTCGGGCGGGGTCACGGCGGCGATGCGGCGCGGCGCGCGGAAGATGTCCTGCAATTCCTCGCGCAGCAGGTCGCGGAAGGCGGCGGGGTCGTCGGTGCCCGCCTTGCGGGCGCGTTCCTTCAGCCGCGTGGTAAGCTGCATGGCGGGTTCAAAGCCCACGTCGGCCATGATCAGGATTTCTTCCAGCTCTTCCCAGAATGTCGCGTCGATGCGGCCATGCGAGGCCAGCAGGGCGTCGATGCGGCCGGTGATCTGCTCGCGCGTGCGGGCCAGGCCCTCGGTCAGCTTCAGGAACAGGCGGTTGCGCTCGTCTTCCTCGTCTTCCAGGTCAAGGGCGAGGGCCAGGCGGTATTGCAGTTCGGAGCGGAAGTCGCGGACATACAGGTAGTCCATGGCGGCCAGCCAGCGCCGGAAGTCGGCGATGAAGGCTTCCGCCTCGGTGTCCGGGGTTTCCAGCGCGGCGAACAGGAAGCGCAACCGCTCCCACAGCGTGTCGTCCGCCTGCTCCACTCCAGCCAGCACATGGCCCAGCCACACCGAAAGACGCGGCTCGGACTGGCGCAGGGCACGGGCCAGTTCCGCCCGCCACGGGGCGTCCTGTGCGCCGGGTGCGTCTTGCGCGCTGGGGGCTGCCGTTTCCGGCGTTGCGACGGCGTCCTGTGGCGTGCCTGCTGCGGCTGGCGTAGGGGATGCGGGCGCATCCGCATCGCGGGGCGTCCACAATTTCTTGATGGCGCTGAAGAAACCCATATGTCGTCCTCCAGATGTGGGGGATGTGGCGGTGGGAAGCGTTGGTGTGCGACTGCCGCGACCTTGCCGGTCACGAGGCCGCCACAACTTTGCCCAGAACCCCCGGCGAGTCAAGGTAGACAGGGCCAGGGTGGGGCCCGGATGAGTCCAGGATGGGGTAAGGAGGGGTGCGGGCCGGGGCAGGCAGCGTGCAGGCGGTCCGTCAGGCCGGAGAGGCTGGCCCGCCTGCGCCCGTGGGGTGCATTTCACCTTCGCCAGCAGCCGTGTCGCTCTTTCCATCGCATGGCGCATCGTGTAGGCTCTCGTAAACCGGCTGGTCGATGCACCGTTGTCCCCCATTTCCGGGGTGGCAAGCGGGTTGCGACGCTCCGGAACAGGCGACGGGGACATGACGCGCGCATGAGCAGCACCACCGCCAATAAAGGACTTTCCGTCCCGGACATCATCAAGGGGCGCTCGTTGTCGCGCGACCTCACCGTGAGCCTTGTGGTGATGGTGCTGGTGGTGGTGGCGGCGCTGTTCTCGTTCGTCTACGTGCAGATATCGCGCGACATGCTGCACGAGGTGGACCGCAAGGCCGACGAATACATCACCCGCCTGGCCGACATCCTGTCCATTCCCATGTGGAATTTCGACGCGCGCACCATGGACCAGATCGGTTCGGTGTTCGCGCAGTACGAACTGATCAACGAAATCCATATCGAAGACGCCCAGGGCAACACCCTGTTCCGGGTGCGCAAGGGCGCCGACCCCGTAGCCACCGTGTTCCGCGAGCGGGCCGTGCGTTTCGAGTCCGAGACCATTGGCCGGGTGTCCATGGTGGTCACCCTGCAAGAGTACCGGCGCAGCCTGGAGCGGCTGCTGAAGGCCAGCGCCCTGATCATGGGCAGCGTGCTGGTGGTGCTGCTGGCCTCTACCGGGATGTTGCTGCGCGTGTTTCTGCGCCGTCCGCTGGAGGCGCTGCAATCGGGCATGGATCAGCTTGCCCGGGGCGACTTTGCCTACGACATGGGCTCCATCGCCCATGCCGAACTGGCCCAGATTGCGGAAAATTTTTCGCGCATGTGCAGCCAGGTGGAGCAGCGCGAAAACGAACTGCACGCCATCAACGCCAAGCTTCAGGACGAAATCCACAACCGCCGCCAGACCGAGCTGGCCCTGCGCGCCAGCGAGGAACGCTACGCGTTGGTCGTCAGCGGCACCAGCGACGGCATCTGGGACTGGGACCTCGTCACCAACACCGTCTACTTTTCGCCGCGCTGGAAATCCATCGTCGGCTACGAAGACCACGAAGTCCCCAACCGGCTGGACGAATGGAAGATTCGTGTACACCCGGACGATCTGGACATCGTGCTGCACGCCCACGACGATTACCTGGCCCGGCGTGTGCCGGAATTCCAGGTGGAATACCGCATGCGCCACAAGGATGACAGCTACCGCTGGATTCTGGGGCGCGGCGCGGCCTTGTGGGACGCCAACGGGGTGCCCGTGCGCATGGCCGGGGCTCATACCGACATCACCGCCCGCAAGGAAGTGGAGCAGGAGCTGCGCGAGGCCAAGAACAACCTCGACAACATCCTGAACGCCATGCCCTCGATCATCGTCGGGGTGGATCAGTCCGGCAGCATCACCCTGTGGAACCGCACGGCGGAACGCGTCACCAATCTGCCGCGCGATGCGGTGCTGGATCGTCCCGTGGGCGAGGCCCTGCCCGACTTCGGCTTTCTGCTGGACGAGATCCGTCGGTCCATTGCCGAGGGCGGAGCCATTGCGCTGGACAAGACCCCCGTGCCCGGCCCCGGCGTTACCCGGTATTTCGACATTGTCATCTACCCTGTGGTTTCGCGGGGCAGCTTTGGCGCGGTGGTGCGCCTGGACGACATCACGGGCCGCATCCGCATCGAGGAGATGATGGTGCAGACCGAAAAGATGCTGTCGGTGGGCGGGCTTGCGGCGGGCATGGCACACGAGATCAACAACCCTCTCGGCGGCATCCTGCAGGGGGCGCAGAACATCCAGCGCAGGCTGGACCCGGACTTCGCCCCCAACGTGGTGGCCGCCGAAGAAGCGGGCTGTTCCATGGATTCCATCCGGGGGTATCTGGACCGCCGGGGCATTCTGCGTTTTCTTGAGGGCATCCGCGAATCGGGCAACCGTGCGGCCAACATCGTTTCCAACATGCTGGAATTCAGCCGCCGCAGCGAATCACGCTGGCAGCGGGTGTCGCTGCCGTACCTGGTGGACCGCACCCTGGAACTGGCTGCCAACGACTACGACCTGAAGAAGAAGTACGACTTCCGGCATATCGACATCGAGCGCGACTTTGCGTCCGATCTGCCCGAACTGCCGTGCATGCCCACCGAAATCGAACAGGTGCTGCTGAACCTGTTCAAGAACGCCGCCCAGGCCATGCATCTGCGCGGCGAACGGTCCGACCCGCCGCGCATTGCCGTGACCCTGCGGCGCGAGGGCGGCATGGTGCGCATTGACGTGGCCGACAACGGCCCGGGCATGGAAGAAGACGTGCGGCGCAGGGTGTTCGAGCCGTTCTTTACCACCAAGAGCGTGGGCGAGGGCACGGGCCTTGGCCTTTCGGTGTCGTATTTCATCATCACCACCAACCACGGCGGCACCTTTACCGTGGATTCCGAACCGGGCCGGGGCACGGTGTTCACCCTGCGGTTGCCGGTGGAGCAGCGCCACGTGACCACATAGGCGCAACGCCTGACGTAGCTTTCCCCTTCGTTTCTCAGGACGCCGCACCCACCGTGCGGCGTTTTTGCGTGGCGGCAACGCCCGCCTCGGCGCGTAGGCATTGCCCCGCCGCCGGCGCTGCGCGTACCGCCCAACGCCCGCCTCTGAGTCCTGTCGGAGATGCCTGCCTGTTTCCCCGCCTGCGTGCGTTTTTCGTGTACGCCCCAACGGTGCCGGAAAGGCCGCGTAACCCCGCCCCCCAACGCGTTCCTTCTTGCCATCGGTGGCAAATGTTTCTACATGTTTCCGCTCGGCACTGCACGATGTGGACAAGGGCGGCCAACAGCCGTCCGCCATTGGCGCGCGAGGGAACGCGGCCCGGTTTCGGGCGGCGTGCGCGCCGGGGCGTCGCACGGCCTTTCGGGGCCGCATGCATATCGGAGGCACTGTGTTCCGTGTTCTACTGGCCGCGATGCTCTGCGTCGCGGCATGGGCTCCTTTTGCCGAAGCCGCAGGCTTCGCCATGTACGAATTCAGCGCACGGGGCAACGCGCTGGGCGGGGCCATGACGGCCCGCCGTCCCGATCCGTCGTCCATCGCCTTCAACCCCGCCCTGGTTACCCAACTGGAGGGCACGCAAACCCTGGCCGGGGTCACGGTGGTTGCGCCGCAGGTGTCCGTTGACGTCAACGGGCACACCACCGAGGCGGAGTCCAACATGTGGACCATCCCGCACGCCTACGCCACCACCCAGATCAACGACAACCTGTTCCTGGGCGTGGGCACGTTCTCGCGCTTTGGCCTGGGCACCGAGTACCCTTCGGACTGGGCGGGCCGCACCGAATTGCAGTCGGTGAGCATCAAGTCCATGTCGGTGAACCCGGTGCTGGGCGTGCGCAACGGCAACCTTGCCATGGGCATGGGCATTGAGGCCATGTGGTTCGAGTACGACCAGCGGCAGGTGACCACCGTGGGGGCCACCGACATCGACGGTCGGGTCAGGGGTGATTCCACCGGCTTTGGCCTGAACGGCGGCATGTGGTGGAAAGCCACAGACAGCGTGGCCCTGGGGGCCAGCTTCCGCACGCCCATCAAGCAGGATCTGGAAGGACGCGCCACCTTCGACAAGAACGGTGCGCCGGTTCCGGCCACGTACTTCAACAGCACCGGCGCCGAAGGCTCCGTGACCCTGCCCGGCGAAGTGCGCTTTGGCGTGGCGTGGGAGCCGGACAACCGCTGGAGCGTGGCCGTGGACGTGACGCGCACCTTCTGGAGCAGCTACGACGAATTGCGCATCGGCTACAACGAGGCCGTCACGCCGGTGACCACCGAAAGCGTGAAGACCACTGAATGGCGCGACGTGTGGCGTTTTGGCGCGGGCGTGGAATACCGCCTGACCGACATGGTGGACCTGCGCGCCGGGTACGTCTACGACTGCGAACCCGTGAACCCGGACCGCCTGGACTTTCTGGTGCCCGCCAACGACCGTCAGTTGTACAGCCTGGGCGTGGGCCTGCACGACGGCCCGTGGCGGGTGGACGTTTCGTACACCTACCTGTGGATCAAGGGCCGCGACGGCGAGGTGGACGGCAAGAACACCGTCTACGACGTGCGCTTCCACGACGGGGATGCGCATCTGGTTGGGCTCTCCGCAGGCTGGGAATTCTAGGGGGTGCGTCACGAGCGTCCTTTTGCCCTCTGCCTGCGTCAGAACAGTTTTTTATTCCGGTCGAGTACGAGAAGAGTACACTCCCTCCATAAAAAACTGTTCTTCCTTGGCAGAGAACAAAATTTCTGCTCGTGACGCACCCCCTGCAAACAACCAGATCGACGGGGTATCCGAGTCTGGTGAAAAGTGATGTATCCCATGAAAATGAAAAGGGGAGGAACCTCGCGGTTCCTCCCCTTTGTCGTATCGTGCGGCGCAAGGGGCCGATTGCAGCCCGATCCTAGATCAATTTGTCGAAGATGAGCTTGTACGTGGAACGGATGTGCAGGGCCAGACGCAGGCGCAGGGCCTTGGCCTCGGCGTCGCCCAGCGAGAGCAGCGAGACCAGGTGGTGGGCCGCCTCGGAGAAGTCGGCATCGCCCTTGTGTTCCAACATGTCCACGTAGCCGCGCACCTTTTCCGCAAGTGCGGCGGCCTCCTTGCGGGCGGCATTGCGCGACGGGGCCTGCTGGAAGCGTTCCAGGAAGGTCTCGAAGATCAGCGCGTAGTCGTCCGGAAACGACCTGCGCAGGGCCAGCCGCCACAGGGCGATGAACAGCGCCCGCAGGTCCTGCAACGCGCGTTTGCGCCGCAGGAACTGCATGCGTCCGATGCCCATGGCGTCGATTTCCGGCGTGAAGTCGAAGGAATCGAGCAGGGCGGCGAAGTTGTCCAACACCTCGTCGATGGTATAGGCGGGCGATGCAATCATGCCCGGCTGTGCCCCGGCGCTCATTCGGCGTCGGCCTCCGCGTCGCGCGTCGCACCTTCGCCTTGCGCGTTATCGGTGTTGCCGGGGGCGGTTCCGGCGGGCTTTTTGCGGCGGCGGCGTCTGCGGCGCTTGGCGGGCGTGGCCGCGTTGCCGGTGGCAGGGGCGTCAGAACCATCGGGACCATCAGATCCATCAGGGCCGTCGAACTCGTCGTCCAGTTCGTCGTCCGCGTCATCCGTGGCGTGCAGCGCCTCGGTCAGTACCGGTTGCACCGGCGCTGTCTTCGGCCCCGCAGCGGGGCGTGCGGCAGCCTTGCCCCTGGGCAGGGGTTGCGGCTTGGCGCCGGACGGCAGCCGCTGGCCGAACACGCTGCCCACGGCCGCCGAGGAACCGCGCACGTCGTCCAGCCGGTCGTCATCGTCGTCGTTCAGGTAGTCTTCCAGCAGCAGGGGTATGTCGTCATCATCGGCGTCCAGGTCTTTTTCCGGGGCCTTGGCGCGGGCCTTGCCCGAAGGCGCGGCCTTGCCCTTTTCGGGCTTGGCGGATTCGGTCCTGTCCTGCTGTTCCGCCTTGCTGCCCCTGCCCCTGCCGCGCCGCGCGCCGCGAGGGGGCGTGGCTTCGGTGGTTTCGGCTTCGGCGTCGCCAGCCTCGGCATCGGGCGATACGGCGTCGTCGGCCTTTACGGCTTCGGCCTTGGCGGCGCGACCAGATGCCTTGCCTCTGGCAGGGCGTGCCGTCTTGGCAGGCTTGGGGGCCGGGGCGTCTTCCGCCTCGGAAGCGTCGGGGAGTTCGGGTACATCGGTCGCTGCGGCCTTGGGCGCGCGAGACGCTCTGGGCGCGCGGGGTTGGCGGGGCGCGTTGTGCGCTGCTGCCACTGCCGTGTCTTGACTGGACGCCGCTGCTGCGTCTTGATTGGGGGCCACTTCCGTGGCTTGCGAGGGGGGCACCGCAGTGTCTTGCGCAGAGGGCGCTATTGCGCCTTGCTGCGCGTCGGGCAGGCCGTCGTTCATGCTCGTCCAGGGGGCATCGTCGCCGTCCATGGCCGGTTCCGTGCCGTCAGGGCCACGTGTGGCCAGGGCTTCCTGCCCGGCCTGCGCCTCGGCCTCGCGGCGGCGCTTGCGGCCACGGCCTCGCCGCGACCGGCGGCGACCCTCGCGTGGGGGTTGCCCGTCTTCCTGCACTTCCTGGTGCTGGCCCGCACCCTGGGCGGGGGCGGCATCGTCCGCCACATCGACAGCAGGGGCCACCATGGCGGGCGTGCGAGGGGCGCGGTCGTTCCGCCGTTCATCGCGGCGTTCGTCGCGTCGATCATCAGACCGGTCGCGGTCCCTGCGCCGTTCGTCCCGGCGCTCATTCCGGGGTTCATCCCGGCGTTCGCCCCGGGATTCGTCACGGCGATCATCGCGCCGTTCATCGCGTCGGCGGTCCGTGCGGGGGGCCGGTGCGGTGGCGGGCATGGGCAGGGCCGCGTGCAGGCTTTCCTGATAGTACTGGTCCAGCAGCATGGCCAGCAGCGCAAGCTGCTCGTCATCCCCGGCCAAGGCGCGGGCCAGCGGCGCAAAGCGCTGCTGACGTTCGCGTTCCAGCCCGGTGCGGGCGCGCAGGCGCGCTTCCAGCAGGGCGGTCAGCCGGTCGCCGGCAATGCGCGCCACCGATTCGTCGTCGGGGGTGGGGCGATGCTGGATGTCGATCTTGTAATGTTTGGCAATGCGCTGCAATTCCAGCTTCTGGATGATGTCCACAAGCGAGATGACCGTGCCCGCAGAGCCAGCGCGGCCAGTGCGCCCTGCGCGGTGGATGTACGATTCGCGGTCTTCCGGCGGCTCGTACAGGATGACGTGGGAAAGGTCGGGAATGTCGATGCCGCGCGCGGCAACGTCCGTGGCCACCAGAAAGCGCACCCCGCCCTTGCGCAGGTTGCCCAGCACCTGTTCGCGCTTGGCCTGCGTCAGGTCGGCAGAAAGTTCGTCGGCGTTGTAGCCGAAGCCCTGCAACACCGCCGTCACGTAATGCACGTTGGCCTTGGTGTTGCAAAAGATGATGGCTGCCGTGGGGTTTTCGGACTCGATGATGCGCACCAGCGCCCGGTCCTTGTCCATGGGCTTGGTTTCGCAATACAGGTGCTGCGTCTGGGCCACATGCACCTGCTGATGGCTCAGGCTGAGCATGCGCGGTTCGCTCAGGAACTCGCCCGCCAGGTTCAGCACGTGGGGCGGGTAGGTGGCCGAGAAAAGATACGCGGAAATGCGGCGCTTGGGCATGTAGCGCTGGATTTCCTTCATGTCCGGGTAGAAGCCGATGGACAGCATGCGGTCTGCCTCGTCGAACACCAGCGCCCGGATGCGGTCCAGGTTCATGGTGCGGCGCAGCAGGTGGTCCAGCACGCGGCCGGGGGTGCCCACCACCAGGTGCGCGCCCTCGCGCAGGGCGTCCATCTGCTTGCCGTAGCCCACGCCGCCATACACGGCGGCCACGTTCAGGCCGGTACCCTCGAACAGCATGCGGGCTTCGTATTCCACTTGCAGGGCCAGTTCGCGCGTGGGCACCAGGATCAGGGCCTGCACGGCGGCATCGTCGGGTGACAGGCGTTCGAGCAGCGGCAGCAGGAAGGCCCCGGTCTTGCCGCTGCCGGTGCGCGACTGCACCATCAGGTCGCGCTTGGCAAAGATGTACGGCAGGGCGCGGGTCTGCACCGGCATCAGGTTGGTCCACCCGGCGCGGGCGGCGGCCTCCTGCATCATGGGCGGCAGGTCGGCCAGGGTTACCGGGGGCAGTGCGTCTTCGGGTTCGTCGATGCGGGTGATTTCGGCGGCAAGGCGCAGGGCCGGGTCTTCTTCGTCCGCAAGGGCGGCGAGAGCGTCGGGATCTGCGGAGTCTGCGGGAATTGCGGGCGCGGAATCGGAAATTTCGGCGGCGGAGTTGCCGGGGGCGTCGGGGGATCCGGGGGCGTCAGCGACGGCGGGGGCGGGCACGTCGGAAGCGGCAGGCGCGGACGAAGGGGTTTCGTCGGTGTCGGCAGCCGAGTGCGCGTCGCCCTCAAGGCGTGGATCGTGGGTCATGCAGGTTCCTTGTTGGACCGGCTGTGCCGGTGCGATGTGGCGTCATTCCGGCGAGGGAACGGAACGCCTGTCGTACAGGATAGCAAAGAGTGCGCCACTTGCGCAAGAACGTGAGAGGAGATCGCCGGGGCCGAACCGGAGCGGCGTGGTCCGGACTTCACGGATTCCATGGATTCCGCAGATTCTGCAGATTCCACGGATGACGGGGTGGCGAGGGCGGCGGGGGGGGGGCTGGTCAGCCCGGACCGGATGCCCAGTTCGGGCCGTCAGGTCAAGTGGTCAGTTCGGGCCGTCAGGCTAGCGGCCAGTCCGAGTCGTCAGCCGGGCAGCCAGACACGACGGCGCACGGGCAGGCGGCGCAGAACACTCTGCCCGGCAGGATCGCCTCCCTCTTCTCCTGGCATGGGGAGATCATCCCCGTTCGCGCAGGGCAATTTCCGCCAGGGCGTTGACGGTGGCGGCGGCCAGGGGCGATCCGCCCTTGCGGCCACGCAGGGCAAGGCAGGGCAGCCCGTGCGGGCCGCAGTGCGTCAGAGCGGCGGCCCGCTCCAGAAACAGTTCCTTTGATTCCGCCGCGTTCACAAAGCCCACTGGCATGGCCACCACCAGCGCCGGGGGCGGGCCGCCTGCCGCAAGGTGGTCCAGCAGGGCCAGCAGCGCGGTGGGGGCGTTGCCCACGGCCACGATGGCTCCGCCCAGACGGTCGCCCGCCAGTTCCATGGCCGCGCGGGCGCGGGTGGTGCCGCGCTCCTGCGCGCGTTCCGCCGTGCCGGGCAGGGCGTGCAGGCAGGCCACGGTACATCCCAGCGGGTCAAGGCGGCGCAGGGGCATGCCCGCGCGGGCCATTTCCGTATCAGTATAGATGGCGCAGCCGCGCGCAAGGGCGGCCACTCCGGCATCTATGGCCGCGTCCGGCAGGTGCAGGTGGGGCAGGATGTCGAAGTCGGCGCAGGTATGCACCAGCCGCCGTGCGATTTCCCAGGCCCGGCCCGCGAAGGGCTTGGGAGTGCCCGCCTCTTCGTCGATGATGGCGAAGGAGCGGGCTTCGATGCCGTCCGGGGTGAAGGCGGGTTGCAGGCGCGGATCGGCGTCTGCGGAGGCAGTCTTGCGGGCAGGGTCGGAAGTCAGGGGCATGTGATGTCTCCGGGGGCGGCGCAGGCGGCCACGAAGGCGCGCGCCGCAGCGGGGTTGGAGCCGAAGTGCAGGTGGATGTACGAGCCGGAGGCCGAGCCCGCGCGCAGCCCTTCCGGGCCAAGGGGCGCGCCGTTGCGGTCGCGCAGGGTCCACAGGGCGTGTGCGGAAAGGGGAGGAACGGCGATGCCCGTTGCTGCGGGCAGTTCGGCGGTGGCGTTGGCGGCGGCAGGGGCGTCGGCACTGGCGGGGTCCAGATGCGAATAGTGGAATTCGTGGCCGCGCAGCACCGTGCCCGCTGGTCCGAAAAGGGAAGGGGCCACGGTGTTCGTCTCGCGGTAGCCCAACGCGCGCAGCCGGGCGTCCATGCGGCAGGCGGCGGGCAGACAGCCGGCCATGGCGTGGCGGACGCCCTCCGCATCGGTGATGGCGCGCATCAGGTACATGAATCCGCCGCACTCGCCATGCACCGGGCGGCCCTGTGCCGCCAGCGCGCGCACGGCGGCCAGCATGGGCGCATTGGCCGACAGGCGCGCAGCGTACAGTTCCGGGTAGCCGCCGGGCAGCAGCAGCCCGCCAAGGCCGGGGGGCAGCGCCGCATCGTCCAGGGGAGAAAAGAACACCGGCTCGGCCCCGGCTGCTTCCAGCAGGTACAGGTTTTCCGGGTACAGGAACGAGAAGGCCGCATCGCGGGCGATGCCGATACGCACGCGGCGCGGTGCGCCTTCGGTCAGCTGCGTGGCGGCAGCAGACGGGGGGGCGGAGGGCGTCGCCAACTCTTCCGGCGTGGCGTGGCGGACGCGGGGGCTGTTGCCTGTGGTGCCCGTGGTGCCGGGACTGTCGTGATGCTGGCGTCCGGGGGCCATGGCTGCGCAGCGGGCCAGCAGGCTGTCCAGGCTGTGCCCGGCTTCGGCCAGCCCGGCCTCGAACCAGTCGGCCAGCCGGTCGGAAAGGTCCGTCCAGTGGTGCTCGTGCGCCTGGGCCAGGCCCAGATGGCGCGACGGCAGGCCCAGGGCCGCGTCGCGGGCCAGCAGCCCCAGCAGGGGCGTGTCCGGGCAGTGGGCAGCCAGCGCACCCCGCAGCAGGTCGCGGTGGCCGGGGCCGCCCACCCGGTTGCAGATCACCCCGGCAAAGCGCAGGGCCGGGTCGAACCGGGTGTAGCCCGCCACCAGCGCCGCCACCGAGCGCGACATGCCCCGCACGTCGGCCACCAGCAGCACCGGGGCGTCCAGCAGGGCGGCCACTTCTGCCGTGGATCCCTGCGCGTTGTCTGCGGATGCGCCGTCGAACAGGCCCATGACCCCTTCGATGACGGCCATATCGGGGAGGTCGGCCATGCCGGGTTGGTCGGGTGCATCGAGTGGCCCGCCCGGTCCGCCCGGTCTGGCCGGTCTGGCCGGGCCACCGGCCTGCGTTGCGCGGGCGAACGAGCGGCGTACTCCCTCCGGTCCGCACATCCAGCCGTCCAGATTCCAGCCGGGGCGACCGGTGACGGCGGCATGCAGGCCGGGGTCGATGTAGTCCGGCCCGGCCTTCATGGGCTGCACGCGCAGCCCGCGCCGGGTCAGCGCGGCCATCAGGGCCAGCGTGGCCGTGGTCTTGCCGCAGCCGCTGTGGGTGCCCGCCACCACAAGAACGGGCAGTTGCGCGGATGGTTGCGCGGGGCGGGGCACGGACGCCACGTGGCGCGCCGTCGGTCGGGTCATGCTATGTCGGCCTCGCCGGGCAGGCGCGGAGCGAATTTGGCGGTGATGATGGCCGCGTCCTCGGCCCGTGCCGAAACCTGCAATTCCGGAGCGCCGCCGTGGCAGAGGAACGCGCCGTCCACCATGTCCACATAGCCTGCGGAAAGCACGCGCGTGTATGGCAACTGTTCACGCATGTCCGCGTGATCCACCCGGTGCGGAAAGATGAACGGCACGGGGTGGCCGGAAAAGTCTTCGAAAATGATGTATTTCATGCAGTGCTCCCCATGGGTTTGCCACATGGTACGGGCTTTGGCCGCGAAGGTCCACAAGACGGCTGGCGGCGGGCAGCGGGACGCCGCCGACATGCGGGGATGTGCGCGGCGAACACTACTGGCGGCGTGCGAAACGATCACGCCGCCGCAACGCCCGTGCCGCATCCCGTGTGCAGAGCGCAATATCCGCAAGAGCCATCTTGCCGGATTTGTGCAGACAACTGCACACGCTGCAAGGTTGCCCCTGATACTGCGCAAGTGAGTACTCTGCATTGTTTGCGTCATGCGTACACCGCTGTCAGGTTTCGATATGCGCCCCGCTGCGCCACATGCGGATGCATTCGATTGAGGTTGACCCCGAAGGAATGAATGTCGTAGGTTCAAAACGAGTTTCGTGCATGACTCATGTTCATCAATCATCAAAGGAGCGGCAATGACGGAGAATTACTTGAAGGAGGCTCTGGACATCGTGAAGGCGCAGGCCAGTGTCCGGACCATGACCGAAGACGAGATCACCACCATGGTTCGACGCCTTGCGGAAGGCATCCGGACCCTGAGCGAGGGTGGTGCTCTGCCCGAAAGCAGCGATGGCGCCGCCATGGACCCCAAGAAGGCCATCAAGGAAAAGTCCATCAGTTGCTGCGAGTGCGGCAAGTCTTTCAAGATCCTGACCAAGAAGCATCTGGCCACGCATGGCCTGACCCCCGAGACCTACCGCGAGAAATGCGGCTACAAGAAGGGCACTCCCCTGGTCTGCAAATCCTTGCAGCGTGAACGACGCAAGAAGATGCGCGACATGAAGCTGTGGGAGCGTCGCGGGGCCTAGGGCCGCGACGTAAGCGGCCAGGTCGGGAACAACGCGGGCGATTTGCGGCGCCCGCGCTATTCTTGGTCCGGCACGCGCCGTGTCTGGTCTTCTCCCTTTCCGACAGGGAACGCGCCCTGGTGCATGATGCGGATCGGCACCGGAAATTCGCGTTTCCAGGCTAAAGTATTGTCTGGCGTTCTGCCGATAAGCAACCAGGAAGAAACGAGCTTGCAGGAAACCTGTCGGATTCCTGCTGCTGTTTGTTGACTATGGTTCCTGCTAACGCTACGCCCGCTTGAGACGCACCGGCAACACCCCGGTGCGCACCGCTTCGTCATCCCCGGGAGGGACCATGTTTCGCAATCTCAGCCTGAAGTGGAAAATCCTTATAGTGGCGCTTGCCGGGCCGGTCGTGGTGGCCGCCATCATGGCCTGGCAGCGCGTGGACGACATCCGTACCGGGGCTGAAGAGGCAATCCTCCAGAAAAGCCGGGCCGTGGTGCTCATGGCCGAGGCAACCCGCAACGAGATGGGCCGCAAGCTCGAAATCGGGCTGATGCGTCCGCTGGACGAGTTGTCCAGGGACAAGATCATGGACGCGGTGCCCGTGGTCACCGCCATGCGCATGGCCGCCCAGAACGCCGCGCAGGTGGGCTACGAATTCCGCGTGCCCAAGGTGCAACCGCGCAACCCCGCCAACACGCCCACTCCGCTGGAGCTTTCGGCCATGCAGGAGATGGAGCGCGGCAACCTTGCGGAAAAGGTCATCCGCACGCCGGACAAGATCTACTATTTCCGGCCCATCAAGCTGACCAAGGATTGCCTGTTCTGCCACGGCGACCAGGCTGGCACCCCGGACGTTGTGGGCGGCACCAAGGAAGGCTGGCGGGCGGGCGAAACCCACGGCGCCTTCGTGGTCATCAGCTCGCTGGAAAAGGCGCACGAGCAGGTCATGCAGGCGCGCATTGCCGTGGCCGGGTGGACCGTGCTGGTGCTGGCGCTGCTGTTTGCAGTGATCTGGGTGATCCTGAACCGGGGCATCCTCGGGCCGCTGCTGCGCATCCGCCAGTTTGCCGGTCAGGTTGCCGGTGGAACTCTGGATGCCCGCGCCGAGGGTGACTACGCCGCCGAACTGGGCGAGGTGAAGGGAGCCATAGAAACCATGGTGGGCAACCTGAAGCAGAAGATGCAGGAAGCCGACCAGCGCCGCGCCGACGCCGACGCCCATGCCGCCCGTGCCGAAACGGCCCTGGCCGAGGCCCGCGAGCAGGAAGCCAGGGTCAACGACCTGTTGCAGCGCATGACCTCTGTGGCGGGCGAAGCATCGACCATTGCCCAGCAGGTGTCGCTGGCGGCAGAGGCCCTGTCCGCCCAGGTGGAACAGGTTTCCGCCGGGGCAGAACAGCAGTCGGCCCGCGCGGGCGAAACGGCCACCGCCATGGAAGAAATGAACGCCACCGTGCTTGAGGTGGCGCGCAGTTCCGGCAGTTCCGCCCAGAGCGCCGACGAGGCCAAGTCCAAGGCTCAGGAAGGCGAAAGGGTGGTCAGCGGCGCGGTGGAGGCCATCAGCCAGGTGCATGAGCAGGCCCAGGCCCTGCAGGGCGAAATGACCACCCTCGGCAAGCAGGCCGAGGACATTGGCCGGATCATGGATGTGATTTCCGACATCGCCGACCAGACCAACCTGCTGGCCCTGAACGCGGCCATCGAGGCGGCCCGCGCGGGTGACGCCGGGCGCGGCTTTGCCGTGGTGGCCGACGAGGTGCGCAAGCTGGCCGAAAAGACCATGAACGCCACCAGGGAAGTGGGCCAGGCCATCCAGTCCATCCAGGCCGGGGCGCGCAACAACATCAAGGGCATGGAGGGCGCTGCCGCCGCCGTGACCGAGGCCACCCGCATGGCCCGCGAATCCGGTCAGGCGTTGCAGCGCATTGTGGCCCTTTCGGAAGAAAACTCCGATCAGGTGCGCTCCATCGCCACCGCCGCCGAGCAGCAGTCCGCCACCAGCGAGGAGATCAACCGCGCGGTGGAAGACATCAGCCGCATCGCCTCGGAAACCGCCGAAGGCATGAACCAGGCAGCCGGGGCCGTGCTGAAGCTGGCCGGGCTGGCCAAGGCCCTGGAGAAGCAGATCGATCAGTTGACGAACGGCTCGTCCCGGTAATACCGGGCGCTGGCGACAGACCTGCAAGATGAAGTACGGCCCGCGCCCTTTCGGGGGTGCGGGCCGTTTGCGTGGTGCCTTGGCGCGCTGCGGCGTGGAGTGCAAAACGCCGGGAAACCACCGTCCGGAGCGCATAAACCCGTGGCGGGGCCGGGCGAAACGGTGTAGGGGAGGGCCATGTCGCACGTGAAGACCATCCGCGCCATCCGCCGCTTCTGCCTGGACTGTCAGGGCGGTGTCGCGCGCGAGGTGCGGCTGTGCCCGGACACGGCATGCGGGCTGTACACATGGCGGCTGGCGGGCATTGTGGCGGGCGGGACCAATGGCGGCAGGCACGATCCGGCTGGCGACGGCGATGCCGACGCGCCCGATGCGGCGCAGGATGCCTCCGTGTCTGGCGGGTCGGCGAACAAGCCTGCCCCAGACAAATCCGCCCCAGGCAAATTCGTCCCAGACAAATCCGCTACAGACCCGCTGCCCGGCGCGTTGCCGCTCATCGCCCAGACCCTGCCCGACGAACGCCCGGTGCGGGCCATCCGCCGTTACTGCATCGCCTGCTGCGGCGGCGAACGGGCAGAGGTGCGCACCTGCGACGCCCGCGACCGTTGCGCCCTGTGGTCGTACCGTTTCGGCGTGCTGCCGGAAACCTACCGCAGGGTCAAGGCGCGCCTGACAGGCCCCCGCACGCTGGTGCTGCCGGGCCTGCCCACCGGCACGAACGGATAATTTCCCCGCAAATTTCCTCGCCACCGCAGACGCACGCTTGCCGACACCTTTCCGGATGTTGTCCGAAAGGCGTCGGTGGTTTTTTGTGCGCTCCCCGCACGCACGTGCGGCGTCGGGGGCAGTACCGCCCGACGCCGCGTGCCATGTCTTGCGTGTCGTGTGCCGCCTTCAGGCGTCGGGCTTTCTCAGCCCAGCCGGGCGTGGGCGTCCAGCAGCGCCGCCAGTTCCACCGGGCAGTTGACCATGGGCATGTGCCCGGAATCCAGTTCGTCCACGGGCCAGCCCAGCGTCCGCGCCTTGTCGGCCATGGCCCGGATGAACGGGGCCGGGGTGTTCCGGCAGGCGATGAAGGACATCCTGGCCGGGTCGGGCGCAAAGTCGTCCTCGAACACCGTCTCGAACACGGCGGCGGGAAAGTCGCGCAGCCGCTCCGCAAACCATGCGGCCTTGGTTTCCGGCACGCCGAAGGCGGGCAGCGGCCACGGGCGCACCCGCCAGCCGTCGGTCAGGTGGGTGTCCAGCATGGCGCGCAGGCCGGGCCCGGCAGTGTCCACGAAGCTGCGCCCCCGTTCCGGCATGATGGCATCCACATATACCGCCCTGCGCAGGGCCTGGGGCGTGCCCTCTGCACGGGCCAGCACCGCCCCGCAGGTCATGCCCGACAGGCTGTGCGCCACCAGCGTTGCATCCCGCACGTCGTGCAGGCGCAGGTAGTCCAGCACGTCGGCAACATGGTCGTACAGGGCAACCCCCTTGCTTAGGCCATGGTGCAGATGGCCGCACCCGGTCAGCGCGGGCACATGCACCGCATGCCCCATGGTCCGCAGCGCCGCCGCCGTTTCCGCCCAGACCCAATCGCCCTGAAACGCGCCGTGTACCAGCACGAACGTCGTCCGGCTTTCCATGTGGCCTTCCTTCCGTCCCCTTCCGCAGGACGTGGCGGCACGACGCGCCGCGCGGCATGCGCAGCCGCGTCCGCCCGTGCCGGATGTGGTGAAGGGACGGCGCGCGGCAGCCAGAGTGCCTGCCGGAAGCGCGCGCCGCCCGTGACGTCGTGATGCCGTGATGCCCGATATTCCGCGCGGCCCGGCCTCAGGCCACGGGCACGCCCCGGCGCAACCGGGTGCGGATGTCGGAAAGCTGGTCCTCCATGGCCGAAATGTGCGCCAGCAGGCGGGCTTCTTCCGTGGTGCGGCGCAGCACCGCACGCACGGCCCCATGCTCGAACACCAGCCGTCGGTCGGCGGACAGGGCCAGCACCGGGTCGTGGGTGGCGATGACCACGATCTTGTCGCTGCGCAGCAACAGGTCCAGCGCGCGCCGCTTGTCCACCCCGGCGTTTTCGATTTCGTCGATGAGCAGCACCGGCGACCAGCTGAGCAGGGCCGCATCGGCAATCATCAGCGCGCGCGACTGCCCGCCCGAAAGCTGGGTGAGGTAGGCGTCATCCCCGAACGGCTCGCCCGCAAGGTCGTTGGCCGCCGCCAGCACAGCGCGGGCCGTGGCGTCCGGGTCGGGAACGGCGCGGCTTTCGGCGTGCATGCGGATGAACGGCAGCGCGCGCATGTCCAGCACGAAATTCATGTTCTGGGTCAGCTGGGCCACCAGCCGCCCTTGCAGGGCAAAGCGCCGGTCGGCGTCGGGAACCGCGTCGTCCAGCAGGATGCGCCTGCCGGAGGGGGTGTCCGCATCGGCCAGCGATTCGATGTCGTACAGGAAGCGGCTCTTGCCGGAGCCGGTGGGGCCGAGCAGGGCCGTGACCTCTCCGGGGCGAAAGGTGATGTCCGCCTGTTCCGCGCAGCCCGACTTGTCGTGCCCGGCCAGCACGGTGAGGGTGCGCAGCACCGGGGCATCGCTGCGTGCCGGGGCCGCAGTGTCCGCCGGGCTGGGGGAGATGCGGGAGGTGGAAGACGCTGCGGATGTCATGAGCGTGCCCCTGTTTCGTGTGGCGTGCCTGCTTCGCCTGCCCCGCCCGTTTCGCCTGCTCCGCCCGTTTCGCCAGGCCCGCCCGCCGCGTAGGCGGCCTCGCCTTCCGGGTCCCGCGCGGGCATGGCGGCGAATTCCGCCTTGCGCACGTTGCCCTTCTGGTAGCGCGCGCCGATGCGCGTTTCGCTCAAGCAGTACGAGCACACGGCGGCGGGCATGGCAAAGCGCAGCCGCATGTCCGTCACCGTGGCAATGTCCGGCGCGCGGGACAGCACCATGGCCAGTTCCTGGCAGCCCTGCCCGGTCAGCCCGTTGATGTGGCGGATCAGCGCGCGTCCGTTCATCTGGCGGATGCGGTGGCGGTACACCTCGCGCTCGGCCTGCGAGACCAGGTCGCCCTTGGTCACCAGCACCATGTCCGCCAGACGCAGCATGGGGCCGATCTTTTCCGGCGCGTCGATGCCCATCAGGTTGTCTACCACGCACAGGGCCAGCGCCCCGCGCAGGTGGGGCGAGCAGCGGTTGCACAACCCGGCGGTTTCGATGACGCAACACTCCGCGCCTGTTCCGGCGGCCCAGTCCCAGGCCTCTTCCAGATTTGTCGCAAAGAAGTGGTCCGGGCACAGCCCGCCGGACAGCGCGGCCACGGCGGTGATGCCTGCCGCCGCGTAGGCGTCCGCGTCGCGGGTTTGCAGGCAGTCGAACTTGATCACCGCCGTGCGCACCCCCTGCGCGGCCAGTTGCCCGCAGGCGCGGGACAGCACCGACGTCTTGCCGCACGAGGGCGGCCCGGCCACGGTCACGAGGCGCATGCGGCGTCTCCTTGGCCCTGTCCCTCGCGCGTCTTCACCAGCAGGCGGAATTCGCCGTTCAGCCGGTCGCGCAGGGCGGTGATGTCGGTGGCGCGGATGTAGTCCCAGCCCAGCCACTTGATGGCGGCCCCCTGCGGCAGGCTTTCCGGCAGCGGCCCGGTCAGCGGCAGGAACCAGCGGGCGCTTTCTATCTGGCCGAACCCGGTGGCGAAAAAGTCGATCAGCCGGTTAAGCCGGGGCCGGGCGCTGTGTTTGGCCAGCATGTACAGGGGGCTGGCCGCCGCGCCGTCTTCCGGCCAGACGGTCAGCATGTGTTCCGGCTGGCGGGTGGTTTCCGCAAAGAAGTACGGCAGGATGTAGATGCCCCCGGCCTGCGGCGCGCCGCCGGACTTGGCCATGCGCGAGGAATGCATGAGCCCGCGCGTGTTGGCGGCAAACCGGGCAATGCCCTGCATGCCGAAGTCCTTGTGGATGGACAGCAACACCGCGTCGGCCATGTCGTCGCCGTCGCCGCACATGTTCACCTGTCCGGCGTAGCGCGGGTCCAGCAGGTCGGCCCAGCGGCGCGGGATGGGCAGGTCGCCCAGCCGCTTGCGGTCGATGAGGAAGATGTACGGGGTCAGCCCGTAGACCAGGTAGCGCCCGTCCGGGTCCACGATGCCCGCCGCGCGGTGCATGGGGGTGACATTGGCAGGCTGCGGCGCGGCGAATACGCCCGTATCGACGAAACGCTGCACAAAGCCGTGCCGGAAGAAGTCGCCGAAGCCGATGGAGGCGATGATCTGCGGCAGGTGGTCGGGGTTGGTTTCGCGGTACAGCGGGTCGTACGGGTCTACCGAGGTGCAGCCCATGGGAATATGCACGGCCAGCGCATCGCCGTGCGCAGCATGGGAGTCAGCCAGCGCGTCGAGGGCATCCTTCACCGCCAGCTTCACCGGGCAGGGGGCGTAGAACAGCAGATCCGCCGGGGGTGGGGGCGGCTGGCGGTCTTCCTCTCCCATGTTCCGGACTGACTGGAGGAGGTCGTCGAGGCTTTTCATGCTGCGGCTCCTGTGTCGAATGCGACAAAAACGGCGCGTGCGACGCGGCGTGTTGCGCCGCACGACGAAAATGTCGCGGCGCGGGGCAAAAGCAGACGACAGCAAGGGACATGCCGCAGGGCGACAGCATGCCCCGACGCGTCAGCGCGTTGCGGCCTCGCGGCGGCGCGCCAGCACGCCCAGCAGCAGGGCCAGCCCCAGCGCGGCCAGCCAGCCCAGTCGCAGGGCATGAAATTCCAGGGCGCGCGGCGTGGGCGAATCGGGCTGGCCGGATTGTCCGGATTCTCCCGATTCTCCCGATTGGCCCGATTGGCCGGGCGCTGGCGTGCCGGGTGATCCTGCTGCCGCCGGGGCCCATGCGCCCAGCCAGTAGTCGGTGCCGGGCACGGCCAGGGTGTAGGCCCGGCGCGCCTCGGCGCGGCCCTCGCCAAGGTCCGCGGTCCATTCGGTAAAGCCGCCCCCCGTTCGGGCCGTATCCATCATGCGCTGCACAAAGCGCACGCCGTGAACGTCCGTGGCCTCGCCAAAGTCCACGCCGCCCGCATCGGGCAGAGTGGGGGTATGCACGTTCACCGTCCCGCGCGAAAGAAACACGTAGTCCCAGTGAGCGGCGCTGGTGCGCACCGGGTCCACCGCGCGCACCAGCAGTTCGCGCCGGGCGTTTTCGTCCGGCTGGGTGGCGGCCAGTTCGCCAAGGGCCTGAGCCAGCGCGGTGACCGTGGCGGCCAGGCGGCTGTCGCGGGCTTGCTCCAGCAGGGTCTGTTCGCGGGCGGCGGTGACGGTGGCCAGCGGGCCCATGGAACACTGGGCCAGGAACAGGCCTGCGGCGGCGGGCAGCAAGGCCCGGAAAAAGGCCTGGCCCGACACGTGGCGCGCAAGGAATTGTGCTGCGGCACGGCCCAGATGGGCTGTGGCCTGTCCGGCGCGTGCAGCCAGCCTGCGGGCCAGTTCCAGCCATTGGTCCGGAAGGGGCGGGGGAAACGACGGCGTCGGCGAAGGGGAAGGTTGGGGCATTGCGGCCTCCTGTCGGCCCGCACTGTAGCCGGGATGGGCCGCAAGGTGAAGGCTTGGCGGAAGGATAAGAGAAAACGGTCGGGGACGGCGGGCAGGAAACGCAATCGCCCCGCGCCGCTCAGCCCCCTGCGAGCGGCAGGCGGCGGGCGGTGCGGGGCGGGAGAGAGCAGGGAGAGGGCGGGCGGCGTTGTCTGGCCGGGGCATCCTTGCAGGATGCGAACCAGCCAGCCGGGCTATTCGCCCTTCTTCTTGTGCGACGAGCGGAAGCGCACCCGCATGGGGGCATGCTCGATGCGGAACATCCGGCGCAGGGCCTTTTCCACGTAGCGGGCGTACGGCGTCTGGATGCGGTCGGCATCGTTGACGAAAAACACGAACGTGGGCGGATTGGTCTCTGCCTGGGTCAGGTAGAAGAACTTGGGCCGCAGCCGACGCACCACCGGGGGCTGGTGGCGGGTGAGCACCTCTTCCATGGCCCGGTTGAGCTGGCCGGTGCCCACGCGCACGTGGCACTCGGCGCGAATGCGTTCGGCCAGGGGCAGCACGGGGCCAAGCCCCTTGCCCGACTTGGCGGAAAGGTACAGCAGCGGCACGTGGGAGCAGAATTCCAGCATTTCCTTGAACGACTTTTCCAGGTCCGGCAGCAGTTTGCGCGGCACAAGGTCAATCTTGTTCACCAGCACCATGAACGGCGTCTTGCGTTCGTCCAGCAGGTCCACCAGGCGCTTGTCCTGCTGGGTGACGCCTTGCAGCGCATCCAGCACCAGCAGGGTGACGTGGGCCTTGGTGGTGCTTTTGAGCGAGGCGTTGACGCTGTAACGCTCCACAGAATCGATGATGCGCGAACGACGGCGCACCCCGGCGGTGTCCACGAAGGTGATGGTCTTGTCGCCCGACTCGAAGCTGACGTCCACGCTGTCGCGGGTGGTGCCCGCCATGTCGCTGACGATCATGCGCTGCTGGCCGGTAAGGGCGTTGACCAGCGACGACTTGCCCGCGTTGGGGCGGCCCAGCATGGCAAGGCGCAGTTGGGTGGGGTCGTAGGGGGGGCCTTTGGGCTCGGCGGCGGGTTCGGCGTCTTCTTCACCCTCGGCGCCCTCGGTGCCCTCGGCGTTGTCCGCATCGCCTTCTTCACCAGAAAGGCCGAAATCGTCGGCGTCCATGTCCGCGCCTTCTTCTTCGGGTTCATCGGGCAGCATGTCGCGCATTTCGTCCGCCAGCGCGCGCACGTTGTGCCCGTGCGCGGCGGAAACGGGCAACAGCGGAAAGCCAAGGGCGTGGAATTCGGCCAGCATTTCGTCTTCGCGCTCAACGCCGTCCACCTTGTTCACCACCACCAGCACGGGTTTGCCCGCGCGGCGCAGGTGCGCAGCAAGGTGCTCGTCGAAGGGGGTCAGCCCGTCGCGGCCATCCACCACCAGGCAGATGCCTGCGGCTTCGGCCATGGCGGCTTCTGCCTGCCGCAGGATTTCGGCCTCGAAGCCGCGGATGCCTTCCGGCCCTTCGGCCACGGCGGCGTGGGCGTCCAGGGTGATGCCGCCGGTGTCCACGATGGCGAAGGTCTGCTTGCCCCGCGAGCGCACCTGGCCTTCCATGCGGTCGCGGGTGACGCCGGGCCGGTCGTGGGTGATGGCCCGGTTGGCGCGGATGAGCCGGTTGAACAGGGTGGATTTGCCCACGTTGGGGCGGCCCACCAGCGCGATCTTGGGCAGATGCGTGGTGACGGGCGCGGACGGGGCGGGGGGCTGGGCTATGGGCATGGCGTTCTCGGACTGTGGGATGACATGGGATGACAGGAGGGCGGCAGGGCCGCCGCTGGGGCACAGCGTAGCCCGGCGGGGCGCGTCGCGCAATGCGGCACACGGGGCCGGGCGGGTGCGTGCGGAAATTTTCGATGTGCCGGTGGATGCGGCCAGGGTGGGCAGGCTGGTCCGCCTGTATTGCCTGGACCCTCTGCGCAGGCTGGACCATGTGAAGCTGGCTGAAGCCGTCTGAACCGGCTGGGGCCCGTGCGCCAACGCCTGGCAGGCGCGTCCGCGAATGCCCTGCGAGATATCGGCGGGATATCAGCGAGAGTTCGGAATGACGGGCGCGTAACGGGAGTGTGCCCATTACCCCAAGCCCGCCATGATGGCAAGAACTAGATGCGGCGCGAGCGGCGCGCCGGGACACGGCGTTGGGTGACGCGGCGGCGGGCAGGGGGCCATGCCGGTGCCATGCGTTGCGCCGCCGCGCGAGTGCGGCTACATTGGCCGCCATGGCGGCGCGGTTTCGCTTGCCCGGTTTTCCGTGGCGGGAACGTCTTGTCGGCCCGCGCATCGAACTCCCTCCGCTCCCCGTTCGCAAGCCCGCAGGAGGCGCATCCGTGAAGCAGCTGCTTTCCACCCGCGAGGTGGCCAAGGTGCTCGGCGTCAACGAAAAGATGGTCTACAGCCTGATCACCGAAAAGGGCCTGCCTGCCACCAAGGTGACCGGCAAGTGGCTGTTCCCCGCGCATCTGGTGGAGCAGTGGCTGGAAAACAACACCGTCAACCACCCGGAACGCGCGGGCGGCACGGTGCAGCCGGGCGGCGGCGTGCTGGTGCTGGCGGGCAGCAACGATCTGCTGCTGGACAAGGCCATGGGCCTGTTTGCGGATTTGAACCCCGGTCACATCGCGGCCTTTGCCAACCTGGGCAGCCTGGGCGGCCTGCGGGCCATGCGCGAGGGGCTGTGCCACATGGCGGCCAGCCATCTGATGGAGGGAGGCCCCGGCCATGCGGCGGAACCTGCCGCGGCCACCGGGCCTGGCGCGGCGTCACCTGACGCGGCACGGACCAGCAGCGGCGCAACCGGGGGCAAAGCGGGCCGCGACTACAATTTCGGCCACGCTCGGCAAGAGCTGGAAGAGGCCCCGGCGGTGGTCAACTTCTGCATCCGCGAGCAGGGCTATCTGGTGGCCCCCGGCAACCCCAACGCCGTGCGCGATGCGGGCGACATCGTGCGCAAGGGGCTGCGGGTGGTCAACAGGCCGCTGGGCACGGGTACGCGGCTGCTGTTCGACACCGAACTTTCCCGCGTGGGGGCGGACCCCCTGCGCATTCCCGGCTACGGCACGGAGGTGCGCCGCCATCTGGACGCGGGCATCGAGGTGCTGGCGGGCCGGGCCGATGCCGCTCCCGGCATCCGGGCCGTGGCCGGGCTGCTGGGTCTTGGCTTCGTACCGGTGCAGCGCGAACGGTTCGACCTGCTGGTGCCCCGCGCCCGCTACTTTGACCGGGGTGTGCAACTGTTTCTGGGCATGCTGGTGGACGCGCGCTTCCGCGCCCTGGCCGACGGCTTCGAGGGGTACGACCTGTCGCGGGCCGGGCGGGTGGTGTTTCCCGGCGATGCGCCGTAGGGCGGCGGGCAAAGTACGCCGCCGCAAACGGGATGCGGGCAGGCCCGCAGGGCGAGAGCACGTTCTATCAAAAATCAAGGGGCACTCCGGTTGTGGCCGTGGTGCCCCTTATTTTGTGGACGTGCGCCGCAATCAGGCGTCGCGTTCCGCATCCGTTGTGAAAGCGTCCGGCGCACCTGCCTCACTGGCAGCGGCGGTGGATGCCTTGCCCTCCGGCTCCTGACCGCCGCGCGGGCCGTGCGGGCCGAACCCGTCGTGGCGTCCCCGGCCTCCGGGGCCACCCCGGCCACGTCCGCCATGTCCGGCGTGTCCGGCGTGTCCGCCATGCCCGTGCCCGCAGCATCCGCCACGTTCACCTTCCGCATCGGCGCGGGGTGCAGGACCGTCAGGACCGGCAAGGCCGGGGGCCGCGTGGCAGCAACCCTGCCCGTGCGGGCCGTGCCCGTGATGCCCATGCCCGTGGGGGCCATGCCCATGGTGGCCGCCGTGTCCTTCGTGACCGTCTTGTCCGTCTGGGGCGGCGTCCTCGCCCCCGCAACAGCCGTGACGGCCCCGGCCATGCCCGCCCATGCGACGGCACCCTTCGCCTTCGCCGTCCCTGGCTTCCAGCGAGGCGATAAGCTTGTCCAGCAGCAGGGACAGGGTTTCCTGTTCTTCCTCGGACAGACCGGCCAGGGTGGCTTCTGCCGCGTCCTTGCGGGCCTGGCGCACTTCGTCCACCATGGCCCGGCCCTTTTCGGTCAGGAACACGGCGCTCATGCGCTGGTCTTCCTCGTGGCGGCGTCGCTCGATGCTGCCGTCGCGCGAAAGCTTGTCCAGCAGTTCGCTGAGCGAGGGCGGCTGCACGCGCAGCAGGGCGGCCAGATCACGCGGGCTTTGCCCGTCCTGTTCGGCCAGCAGGGCCAGAACCCGGCCCTGCCCGCGATGCGCGCCGCCGCGCCCCCCGTGCGGGCCATGCGGCCCGTGGCCCCGGTGCAGCAGGTTCATGCAATAGTGCAGTTGATGGAACAGTTTTTCGGTCGTGGAAATGTTCATAGGTGTCTCCTTGATTGTCTTTGATTAGGTGCCTAACGAGATGGATATAGGCATCCGGCGAGTGTGGTCAAGGAGAATTTGTTAGGTGCCGAAATATTTTTTGCGAAGCCCCGACACGAAAACAGCCCCCATCCGGTACGGAAGGGGGCTGCTGCATTTATTTCGGGGTGTTGCGGACGGCGTCAATATCCGAGCAGGCTTTCCCGCCCGGCCACCGAAGGCCGCATGTCGCGCTTGCCGGGCTTGCCCCCACTTTCGAAGCGCACCAGGATCATGCCCGCGAACTTTTCGCCCCGGTACACTTCCACCCGGTAGATGTTGCCCGATTTGTCGATGGAAAAGCGGTTCTGGAAGTCCTTCTTGCGTATGGGCACGTCGCATTCGCTGTCGTCGCGCGCATCGGGCCGGGCCACCTGCGCGCCGATGGCGTTGACGCGAAAGCCGTCAACCGGGTGTACGGTGAAGGTGTCGCGCACGGTGACCATGCGCCCGAAGGGCACCACCAACTTGCGGCCATCCACGTCCAGCGAGAGCGAACCGGGGCCGTCGGTGTATTCGCGCCATTCGGGGGTGATGCGCGTCAGCGCCCGGTTGCCGTAGAACACCCGGTAGCCGTCGTCTTCGTCCACCACCGCCAGAATGGGCTTGGTGGCGGTGAAGGAAACCTTTTCGCCCTTCTTGAGCGGAAAGTACCCCAGCGAGGCGCGCACGTCGTCCAGCGGCAGGTACAGCCGCTGGTCAAAGAAGGCCACCGCCACGTCGCTTTCCAGCGCGGCCAGCACGCCGCGCGGGGTCATGGCGAAGTCGCGCTTGAAGCCCACGCCCATCTGGCGCAGGAACGATTCCAGCACCCGCAGGTGGTAGTAGGCGCGCTGTTCGGTGGAAAAGTCCTTGCTGGCCTCTATGCCGAAGGCGGGCTTGCCGTGGCGGATGGCGAAGAAGGTCAGGGTCTTCTCCATCTCGTGGTCGCCTTCCGCCGTACGGGTGTTTTTCAGGTGGTACTCGTGCATGGGGCTGAGCAAGCCGCCGTTGGCCTCGCGCACGGCCTTCTGGCCCATGGCGGCAAGGTCGCCGTGGCGCGCGCCGGGCAGGGCGGCCTGGTCGATGATCACGCTTTGCCCCCAGCGCATGGGGTTGCGCATGGGGCCTTCGTTCTTGGGACGGTAGAAGCCGCTGCCGTCGTGCAGGTTCAGGATCAGGTCCACCTGCTTGTCGAGGATGATGTCCTTGATGCGGCTGACGGTGTCGTATTCCGGGTCGTCCTTGCGCAGGGCGGCGAACTTGCGGTTCATGTCGCCGTTGGGCCCGCGCGAACGCTTGACCATGCTGGGAAAGTTGAGGTTGGGCACCACCCACACCGAGCCGCCCGTGATGGCGTAGTGGGTGACCAGCATCGACGCGGCGGAAAAGCCGCCCGGCTCGTCGCCCTGGATGCCGCCCACCACCAGCACAGTGGGACCGCTGCCGGTGCCCAGCTTGTACAGGTTGAAGTCCAGTTCCGTATGGCGGGCCGGGGCCCTGGTCAGGTCTGCGGCGGCGGTGATGACGGTGGGCGCGGGGCTGGCGGACGCCACTACCTGCGTGGCGGCGGGCCGTTTTGCCTGGGCGGGGGATGCCGCCGGCGCGGGCGCGGCGTGCAGGCAGAGCAGCGCGGCAAGACAGTACAGCCAGGGGCGTATGGCGCGGCGGCGTGCGGTGGTGCGCGGTGCGGTGCGGTACGTCATCATGCGGTGGCGACCTTGATGTGCCAGGGTTCGAAGCGGACCCCCAGCATGTTGTCCTGCGGGTAGCGCAGGGTGATGTAACCCAGTTCCTCCAGCCGCCGGAATATCGGGGTGGCGGTGAAGGCGGACGTGAAGTTGCGCGCGCCGTAGCCGCGCTGCCCCACGTCGAAGTCGCCTATGCCGTGGAACGAATACCCCGGCGGGGCCAGCGAGCGCGAGGCCAGCGACAGGTTGCCGCCGTTGGTGGACGCCTTGGTAAGGAACAGGTGGAACTGCTTCATGATGCCGCGCACGCCGGAGGTGAGCACCACGTCCTCGCCCAGCAGGCGGCGGATGGTTTCCCACGTGGCGCGCGGCTCGCCCTGATAGACGAAGTTGCCCATGCCCGGCACCTTGTACACCTCGCGCGAGGGAATGGTGGCGGTCAGCGAGTTCAGCGGTTTCATGCCCATGAACCCGTAGGCGGATGCATCCGCGTGGAACAGTTCGTCGATGAGGGCCAGTTCCTGCGGGCTGAAAGCCCCGACAGCCGGGTAGCGTTGGGCCACCCGTACCGCCTCGTCAAAGCCGAGCAGGTAAAAAAAGCCGTGACCCACGGTGCGTTCCAGGCGGCCCAGCCTGTCGGTGGCGGCGTGCAGCACGGGAATGCGCTGGGGCGGCAGGGTGATGTCGCTGGGGTGGGGGCTGTCGAACCGGCGCATCTTGAACAGGTAGTCGCGCACGGCGTCGTCGATGCCGGGGGGCGCGTCCAGATTGCCGGAATGGTCCGCCTGCTGGGCGACAAGGTCGTCGTCCTGCGGGGGGCGGGAACCTTTGGAGCCGGATGCGGGTTGGCCGGATGCCGGGGACGGGGAAGACCCGGCACCCGATGCGCCCGCTACGCCCGATGAGGCTGCCCCCAACGGCCCGCTGCCGCGCCGCAGGGCGGGGCGGACTGCAGGCCCGGCAAGGGCGGTGCCCATGGCGGCCAGATGCAGCGTACAAGCGCACGCGGCGATGAGAAACCGTCGTCTGTTCATGTGCCTGTTGCGTGCCCCCGAAAGTGTGGTCCCAAATGTCCAGCGGGCGCTACGTTGTCCCGATGGTGTCGCCGTAAGCGACGTCGGATGCGGACAGGACGCGGCACGGCTGCGACACGGGATGCGCTGGGCGCGCGCTGCCGTCCGGCCCGGCGCTACTGGCCCTGCACTGTCCCTTCCGGACCTGCCGCAGGATGCACCGGCAGTGCCCGGCGAGGTTTGGATGAAGTCCGGGCGGGCCGCGCCCCACAGCCATGCGCCGGGGGAACCCTATCCGAAATCCGGGCGGAACTCAAAGGGCGGGGAAGGCCCTGTATCCAGCGGTACTTGCCTGTGGGAGCCGAAGGTTGCCAAGGCGGATGGCACGACCGGAGTGGCCTTCCGTGCATCCAGTACAGGCAGCACTGGCGGCCCCTGCGCAGGTCGGGACAGGGTCTTTGCCGGTCTTTGCCTTGGGAATGCGTTTCGGCAGTTCCGCTTCGGCATAACGGCGGGCTATGTACAAGATTTGTAGTGTGTCGGCATGAAGAGGTTCATACCTGCACGATTCTCGTTTCTTGTCACGTTGGTATGCTGTACGGAGTGGCTTAGTTTAGCTGTGGTCTCATGCGGTCTCGGAAGGATCGGATAGGTGGGGCAGTCCCCGGTATTAGCTTGGCAGTTATTGTGTTTTTCTATATGCGTAGTGGTGTTGATTGCTGGGCGCCTTGGTCGCCGGGTTGTTGCCGTGTCAAGAATTTTCGTTTGATGTTATATCAACGATGCAGAGAGGTTGGAATATGGGTGGCGTTGTGGAAAGGTTAAGGCGCGACACTCTGATGTTTCAGCGTGTTGCAGTAATATTGATTGTTGTCGTGGATCATGTTGTTTGGTTTGGCATGGGTATCTCTGATGAAGTGAATATTGCATACGTTATATGTATCGAGATAATGCGCATATTTGCGATGGTGTTTGCTCTTATGGCAACAACGCACGAATCTATGAATAAAATTCTGACAGCAATGATGGTGTACTGCTTTTTGATGGCTCTTGTTGGCGGCTATAGTCATGGCGGATATCATTATAGGATAATTCCGTCAGAAGGTGACGATTTCATGCACTTCAGGAGGAGCGCCGATGTAAAGCCAAATATTGGAGTGTTGTTTTTTTCGTCGTGCGTGTATCTCTTCGTTATATATTTTGCTCATAAGCTGGACAAAAGTTCTAAAGAATAAGGCAATGTGTTATGGTGACTGGATGGAGTCCATATGAAGTTTGATTTTGAGGTGGTACTTGTTCAACGGGTGATTGTGACGATGATTGTTATCGTCGACCATTTCGTATGGTATTTTGCTGATTTTTATAAAGATGTAAATATGCACTATGTGGTTTTCGTTGAATTTTTGCGGATAGCAACTGTAGTTTTAGTGTTTTTACATAAAAACAATGAGGTCATGAGGAAAATTCTTACTGGAATGATGTTGTACTCATTTTTCCTCGCATTCGTAAATTTATACGGGAGCAGCAATTCTTACTATGGGTTGAGTCCCCGCATCGTGACAAACGTTTTCTATTTTAAAAAATCATCAGAAATAGAGTTTAAAGACTTATGGCCAGCTTTTTTTGCATGCATTTATCTTCAATGCATATATTTTGCTCATAGATATGGAGAAAGGGGAATCGTAAAATAGTGATGGCCACCTTCCTGTGGAAGATGGCCACGGCATTACTTGTCGACGAACTTGCCAGTCTCCGAGTCTCTCGGATGTTTTGTCGGGTCCCATTCCTTATTTTGAGATTGTGCGCGGTCACCCTTCTCTTTTTGTTCAGCAATTTTATCGAAAGCGTACGTAATCGGGTGGGCCTTGTCGATAGTCAAAAAACCCGTGGCGAAACCGCGTGCGCGGGGGCCCGCCTGCTCCTGCATTTTGGCAATGCCTTCCTTCTTTTCTTTGCTTCCGTACGGGTATGACCACCACGGGCGCAAGCGCTTCAAGATGCTCTCTCCCTCCAGCCCCAGCGGGTCGAAGGCGCTGACCGGGTCGTCCACGCAGTAGTCGTAGGGGTCGTGGTCGCCGCCGGTGTCGCCCAGCGGGTCGGGCGCGGTGAAGCGTCCGGTGCGCGGGTCGTAGTCGCGAAAGCCGAAGCGCACGAGGCCGGTGTGCCGGTCCGCCAGCCCCCCGGCAAAGCCCAGCGGCAGAAAGAAGTACGGGCAGGTGTCCAGCAGCGGGTTGCCGAAGCTGTCGTATTCCATGCGCTTCACCACGCGGCCATCGGGGTCCAGCAGCACTTTCGGCGTGCCTACCTGGTCGCACCCGATGCGGAAGGTGGCGGAACGTTGCGGCGCAGCGGGTTCCCCGGCCTTGCGGAAGATGGACGGGTCCAGCAGGTTGCCGTCCAGGCTGTCCAGCGCGGGGCCGCGCACGGTGACCGCCTCGGGCACGCGGCCCCCGCCGTAATGAAAGGTGTAGTCCGAGCCGGTGCGATGGTCGCGGAAGCGGGCCAGGCGCAGCGGGTCGAGCCATTGGTATTCCTCGCTGGGCGTGTGGTTGCGCAGCACCATGAAGGGCATGCCGTTGTCGCCGAAGCGGTAGCGGATGATGTCGCCGCCGGGCAGCACCACCGAATCGAGGGCCACGGGCGCAAGCTGGTCATGCGGACCATGGGGACTATGGGGGGCGTGGGGACCATGGGGACTATGGGGGGCGTGGGATGCATGGGGTGCGCCCCCGACGGTGTTGCCTGCATTGCCCCCGTTGCCCCCATTGCCCCCATTACCCCCATTGCCATAGTAAAACCACGTGCTGTTGCGCCCTTCCTCACGGCAGCGCAGCGTGCCGTCCGGGGCGTACATGTAGCGCGCCCGCCCGGCGCGCACGAGGCGGCCCGTGTTGTCGTAGGCAAAGGCGCGCTCCGTCTCCATCAGCCGCAGGGCGTCACGCGACATGCCGGGCAGCGGGTTCACCCGCGCCGTGATGCGCTGCCCCGCAGCGTTGTAGGTGTAGCGTTCCGCCACCTGGCCGTCGCGGCGCACCTCGGTCAGGTGGCCGCGTTCGTCGTGGGTGTAGTCGTAGCTGGCGGCGCGTCCGCCGCAGCGTTCCTGTTTGGCGCGCAGTCTGCCGTCGGGCGAGAAGGCGCACTGCACGTCCAGCGCGGGCGGGATGTCGCCGGATTGGGGTGCGGCGGCAGAGGCAGAGGCGATGCCGGGGGTGACCCCGGCGCGGGAATCGGACGCGTGGGGGCCGGGCATGGCGGACGCTGTGGCAGCGGGAGCAGCCGCCGGGAATGCGTTCGCGCCGTATCCCGGCCCGGCAGGCGCAAATCCTCCTGTGGGCACAGCCCCTCCGCCTGGCACAGCCCTTCCGCCTGACACAACCCCTCCGGCTGACGCGGGCCGGTCGTCGCGGGGGGGCCTGGCGAACACCACGTTGCGCAAAAAGTCTTCGGTGGACATGGCCTGGGGGGAACGCTGGGCAGGGGCGCGACGGGACGCGCGCCCGCGAGTGGATGGGGACATGGCATCTCCATGGTTGAAGGTGGAAATGCCGCATCGGTAGCATGTGGGGGGCGGCCCGGCGTTGCCGCAGCGGGGTCGCAACGGGGTGGGGTGGCCGTCCGGAGGGGGGCAGGCCGGGGTTTTCCGGGGCCGCCGCGCCCACAATCCCCAGTGTCCGCCCGTCATGACGAAGGCTACCGCACGTGTCTCGCCAGCATCGGGCCAGCATCTGGCCAGCATCCGGGTGGCATGCATCCGCCGTCAGGCCTCATCACCCCGCGATCCTGCCGTCATCCACCCCCGCCCGCTCCTGTCTCCCCTGTCTCCTCTGTCTCCCCCGGCTCCCCTGTCCAGATATCCTCCCGTACATGCGCCGTTCCCGCTTTTCAGCTCCCCCTTCTGCGTGCCCTCTGCCCCACGGTCCACCCTGATCCACCCCGCCGCGTCTTGACCTTGCCGGGTGGCTTGATTAGCGTGGCACGTCTTCACACCACGCGGTGCGCCGGGGGCCCGGCGCGCTATATCCGTCACCACCCAGGCGCGGCCGTGCCGCCATCGCTGGCCGCCATGCGCCCGCCAGCGCGGCCCGCCAACGTGCCCCGAAACACGCGGGGCGTACATCCGAGAGGTAGGAAACATGGTCCAGAAAGCGGAAACCATCTGGTTCGACGGCAAGCAGGTGCCCTGGGACGAAGCCAACGTCCACGTGCTGACTCACACCCTGCATTACGGCGTGGGCGTGTTTGAAGGCATTCGCGCGTACAAGTGCGCCGACGGCGGGTCCGCCGTGTTCCGCCTGCGCGAGCACATGCAGCGCCTGCTGAACTCGGCCAAGATCCTGCGCATGGTTATTCCCTACACCGTCGACCAGCTTGTGGACGCCGTGGAAGAAACCCTGAAGCGCAACAAGCTGGCCGAAGGCTACATCCGCCCCCTGTCGTTCGTGGGCGCGGGCGCCATGGGCGTGTACCCCGGCGACAACCCGGTGCAGACCATTATCGCTGCATGGCCGTGGGGCGCCTACCTTGGCGCAGAGGCGCTGGAACACGGCATCCGCGTCAAGACCAGCTCGTTCTGCCGCCACCACGTCAACGCCATGATGACCAAGGCCAAGGCCTGCGGCAACTACGTGAACTCGGTGCTGGCCAAGATGGAAGCCAAGGCCGACGGCTACGACGAAGGCCTGATGCTGGACACCCAGGGCTTCGTGTCCGAAGCCACGGGCGAAAACATCTTCATCGTGCGCGGCAAGCTCATCAAGACCACCCCGCTCACCTCGGTGCTGGACGGCATTACCCGCAACAGCCTGATCACCCTGGCCCGCGAACTGGGCTACGAAGTGGTGGAACAGCAGTTCACCCGCGACGAACTGTACATCGCCGACGAAGCGTTCTTCTGCGGCACCGCCGCCGAACTGACGCCCATCCGCGAAGTGGATCTGCGCGTCATCGGCCAGGGCACCGCCGGTCCGGTGACCAAGCACCTGCAGGGCGAGTACTTCAAGGCCGTGAAGGGTGAAAACCCGGCCTACGCCCACTGGCTGCACCGCTATACCATCTAGGGTCCGTCCGTGTATGATCGCCGCACGCCGGGCACCCGTCCCGGCGTGCGGCGTGCGTTGCGGCCCCGGCCAGCCCAGGCAACCCGGTCAGCCCAGGTAGCCCGGATGCACCGGATAGCCCGGCATCGCCCGTAGCGTACATATTTCACTGCCCCACGGCACGCACCAACCCGCGCCCCGTCCGGCGTCCCGTCCTTCCGCGCGAAGGCGGGCGGGACAGGCGGCGCAGCAGGCCCGCACGTCATGAGCAACGCCCCCCTCACCGCCAGATACCGCCCGCAAACCTTCGCCGAGGTGGCCGGGCAGGAGACGGTAAAGGCCATTCTTTCCCGCGCCGCGGCGGAAGACCGCGTGGCCCCCGCCTACCTGTTCAGCGGCACGCGCGGGGTGGGCAAGACCACCATCGCCCGCATCCTGGCCAAGGCGCTGAACTGCGAAAAGGCCCCCACCGGCGAGCCGTGCAATACCTGCGAACAGTGCCGCAAGGTGGTCATGGGCAACCACGTGGACGTGGTGGAAATCGACGGCGCGTCCAACCGTGGCATCGAGGACGCCCGCCGCCTGCGCGAGGCCATCGGCTACGCGCCCATGGAAGGCCGCTACAAGGTCTTCATCATCGACGAAGCCCACATGCTGACGCGCGAGGCGTTCAACGCCCTGCTGAAAACGCTGGAGGAACCCCCGCCGCGCGTCACCTTTGTGCTGGCCACCACCGAGCCGCACAAATTTCCCGTGACCATCATCAGCCGCTGCCAGCACTTCACCTTCAAGCGGCTGCCCGAAAACGAACTGGAAGCCCACCTGACCGGCGTGCTGACCCGCGAGGGGCAGGACTTCGACCCGGCGGCGGTGCGGCTTATCGCGCGGCGGGCTGCGGGCAGCGTGCGCGATTCCATGTCGCTGCTGGGCCAGGTGCTGGCCCTTGGCGGCGAACGCCTGACCGTGGAGGGCGCGCGCGGCGTGCTGGGCCTGGCCGGGCAGGAACTGTTTTTCGAGGTGATGCAGGCCCTGGCCTCGCAGGATTGCGTGGCGGTGTCCGCCGTGGTGCGCGACCTTTTGGACAAGGGCGTGGACATCGGGTTCTTTCTGCGCGAGCTGGCCGCCACCTGGCGCAACCTGTTCATGCTGCGCCAGGCGGGCGAGGCCGCCCTGCCCGCGCTGGACCTGCCGGAAGAAGAGGCCCGCCAGTGGCTGGAATGGGCCCCGAAGTTCGAGATTACGCACATCCACGCCTGCTGGCAGATGACCCTGGAAGGCCAGCGCCGCGTGCTGACCAGCCTGGAACCGGCCATGGCGCTGGAACTTCTGCTGCTGAACCTGGCCATGCTGCCCCGCCTTGTCTCGCTGGAACAGCTGTCGCGCGGCGGCGGGGCTGGCCCCGCTGGCGGGCGCGGCGTTGGCGGCGGACAGGCGGGCGGACCTGCCGGCGGTTCCGGCATGCCCGGCGGGGGCGCAGGGGGCTACGGCTCCATGCCGCCCCGGCAGGCCGGGCAGGGCGGGTATGGCGGTCAGTCCGGACAGGGCGGCTACGGCGCGCAATCCGCGCAATCCGTGCAAGCTGGCGAATCGTTCCCACAGGCCCAGCCGCCGCAGGGCCGGTATCCCGGTCCGGGGCAAGCCCGGTCGCAACCCGCCTCGTCGTCCATGTCGTCTGCTTCGAGCGTACCCGGCGTGCCCGGCATGCAGGGGGCGGGCGGCTTTCCCCGTCCGGAGCGTGCCGCCCCGGCAGCGGCCCCCGCTCCTTCGGGCGGCGGGGCCGACACCTCGCTGCCGTGGGATGACGTGCCGTATCCCGCGCCCGGCGCGGGCGCTGCCCCCGGCGGCCCTGCCGTGGCGGATGCCGCGTCAGGCGTATCTGGCACATCTGGCGTGTCCGCACCCGTTCCCCAGGACCCTCAGGGCGACGGCACGTGGGACGGCTTCGTGCAGTATTGCGCGGAACGTAACGGCGAGGGCGGCAGCAGCCTTTCCATGCTCAGGCAGACGCAGGGGCATTGTGCCGATGGCAGGCTGACGGTGTCCACGCGGTCCAGCACGCTGTACAACCAGCTGTCGGCCCCCGGTAACGAAGCGCTTCTCGTTGCTCGTGCCCGTGCCTATTTCGGCACCGATGTACGGGTAGAGGTGCTTCCGCCTACCACCCGTATCAAGACCCCCTCGGAACTGCGCGCCGAGGCCGAACGGCACCCCGCCGTGAGCCTGCTGCGCGAACAGTTCGGGGCCACCATGCTGTCCTGTCGGCCCCTGGCCGACGGGCGGCTTCAATAGAACCATCCGGAGGAATCCATGCGCGGTATGAACGACCTCCTGCGCCAGGCGCAGGTCATGCAGACCAAGATGAGCAAGCTTCAGGCCGAAATGGCCGACCGTACCCTTGAAGCCACCAGCGGCGGCGGCATGGTCAAGGTGACCGTTTCCGGCAAGCAGGAAGTGAAGGCCATCGTCATCGACCCCAAGGCCGTGGACCCCAACGACGTGGAAATGCTCCAGGATCTGGTGCTGACCGCCGTCAACGAAGGGCTGCGCCAGGCCAAGGACATGATGGAGAAGGAGATGGGGGCGCTTACCGGTGGGCTCAAGATGCCCGGCCTCTTCTAGGAGACGCCGCCACAAGGGGGCTTTTGTCCTCTGCCTGCGTCAGAACGCCTTTTTGTTCCGGTCGAGTACGATAAGAGTACACTCCCTTCACAAAAAGGCGTTCTTCCTTGGCAGAGAACAAAATCCCTCCTTGTGGCGACGCCTCCTGCGGTGTCCCCTACGTTACGTATCCTGTCGCGCGGGGGGCCTGCATGGTTCGCGTGACGTTCAAGAACGAAATTGAAGCGATAGCCGTAACAAGCGATCCGGAGTGTCCGTGCAGCGACTGCCCGAACCGTTGAAGGCGCTGGTGGAGCAGCTCTCCCGGCTGCCCGGCCTTGGCCCCAAGTCGGCCCTGCGCCTTGCCATGACCCTGCTGAAGTGGCCCGCCAGCGAAACCCGCAGGCTGGGCCGCGCCGTGCATGACCTGCGCGACAACCTGCACCTGTGCGGGCGCTGCGGCGCGTTGACCGACGTGGACCCGTGCGGGATATGCACCGACCCTGCCCGTAGCGGCGAAACGCTGTGTCTGGTGTCGGAGTGGGATTCCATGCTCACCCTGGAAGAGGGCGGCTTCTACAAGGGCCAGTACCTCATCCTTGGCGGCCTGCTGGCCCCGCTGGACAACCTGCACGCCGATTCGCTGGAACTGGACCGGCTGACCAAAAGGATGGCCGAAGGCACGGTGCGCGAGGTGGTCATGGCCCTTGGCACCACCGTGGAGGCGGAAAACACCGCCACCTACATCCGCAACATGATCGCCCGGCAGCACCCGCAGGTGCGCGTGACGCGCCTCGCCCAGGGTATTCCGCTGGGGTCAGAGGTCAAGTTCATGGATCGGGAGACGTTGCGGCAGTCCATGCAGTACCGCCAAGACCTCTAGCGGTACGCCCGACCGCGTCCTTTCGTACTCCGGCATCGTCAGATTTCGCCTTTTGCTCCGGTCACGTACGAGAAGAGTACGCTCCCTTCGCAAAAAGGCTCATCTTCCTTGCCGGAGAACGAAAATCCTGCGGTCGGATCGCACCGCTTCAAGTGCTTTTCTCCAATATTTCCGGCAACGGTTTGAGCGGTTGCCGGGGCGGATCACACAACAAACCCCGCCCGTCTTCGCAGTGAAGGCGGGCGGGGCTTGTTGTGGAGGAATGCCGTGCGGGGCTACGCCGCCGTGCCCTTGGCGTCTGCGTCGGATTTGGCGTTGCCCGAAGCGGGCGGGCAGTGGGCCTTGATGCGCTGGGCGGCGCATTGGGCCAGTTCGCCCACGGTGCAGAGCAGCAGGCGTCCGCGTTCGAAGTGTTCAACCGGGGCGTCGCAGGTGCGCAGTTCGCGCAGGGTGGGCAGGGCTTCGGGCGCGGCCAGCACGCCGAGCGACCATGCCGCCGTGCCGCGCGCGGGCAGGTCGCAGTCGGCAAGGCCCGCCAGCAGTGCGGGTGTCGCCGTTTCGACAAAGCCGGGCAGGTCGGGCCGTTCCTGGGCCAGACGGCCTATGGCCCAGTACACGCCGCGCCGCAGGGGGGCGTGGTCGCAGTAGTTGTCGTCCTTGCCCGTCTCGCGCACGTACGAGACAAGGATGCGGTGATATTCGTCGGCCAGTCGGGGGTGGCAGGCCAGTATTTCGCCGAACGCTTCCGGGATGCCCCAGCCGATGTTTCCCGATTCCTCGTTCATGTGCCACATCAGGCGGCGCATGATGATGCGGGCGTCTTCCATGTGGGCGTCGGCGATGCGCGCCACTACCCGGCCCAGGGCCACCACGGCGCGCCATTTGGCCTCGCCGCCCAGCAGCAGGGACGACAGCAGCGGCCCCACGGCTTCCTTGCCGGGCAGGCTGACGATGTCGTCCAGATGTTGTTCCCACTCGGCGGAAGCGAGCAGCGCGCGCAGGTGGGTCTTCAGCGATCTGAAGCGGGGCATGCTCTCCTCCTTTCCCGTGTCGTGCCGGGCGACGGTTTCGCCCAGGCGTGCAGCGTATACCATAACAAGGTGAGCGTATGATGCAACCCCGGTCCGTAATTCCGGTCCGCAGCGGCGCGTTCCGGCGGTGGTTTGTGAGATTTATATGTGATAATTCAACGTGTTGATTGCCTGGCGCGGTGTGTGGGGCGCGGGGTGTCGTGGCGTCCCCCATGTCGGGTTGCGGGGCGCGCCTCGTTGCGTGCCCACAGGTGATTGGCTATGCTGCATGGCACGACATCCGTTCGGCACGTCGTCCCAGAGGCACCGCATGTCCAGCGTCGCAGACCGTCCCGCCAGCATCGGCGCGCACCGCGCGCGGGTAGCGGCGTGGCGCGGCCTGTGCGGGCCTCTGTCCGTGCTCCAGTCCATGCCCCTGCTCACGCACGCCGTAATCGCGCCTCTCCGTGGCGCTGATGTCCGTTCCGCCTTGCATCGGCCCAAGGCGGCCCCTGTTTCCCTGCCGTCCTCTTCCTCCTTGCTGCCGTCATGATCGGTCGCCTGCGCACAGCCCTTGCGCGCAGTTGGGCGCATTTTCCGTTGCGCAACCAACTGCTGCGGGCGGCCCCGCCCGCTCCCGGCCTGCGCCTGCGGCTGGTGGGGTGGTGTTTTCTGGTCTGTCTGCTGCCGCTGGGCATCGTCAGCGCGGTGTTTGTGCAGGTGACCACGGTGCAGACCGACAGCTATCTGCATGCGCAGGGGCGCACCCTGGCCGATGCGGCATCGTTGCAGCTTACCCGCCTGTCGCGCACGGCAGAGGCTCTGGCCCGGGTCGTGGCCGGGCTGCGCACCGAATACGACGGCGACATGCCGGGTCTGCGGCTGCGTCTGGCGGACCTGCACGGGTTGTGGCCCCGTGCGTGCATCGAGGTGTTCGACGCCGGGGCCGGGTCCGTGGTGCGCCTGCTGCCCAACGGTGGCCCGGCGGATGGTTCGGCGGTCGGCGGCGCCACCCCCAACGGGGCCACGCCGGACGGCGCTCTGGTGGTGCGCCAAGCCTTGCGCGGGCTGTCGCGGCGCGACGTGTTCCGGTCTTCGGACGGCTTGGCCATCAAGGCGGTTGTGCCCATCATCCTGCCGCTGGGGCAGGCCGGAGCGCGCCCCGCTGGAGGCGACCGCAGGCGACCGCTGCCCGCGCCCACGGGACCTGCGGCGTTGCCGGAATCATCGTTGGGCAGCGTTCCCCAGATGGGGCCGTTTGCCCCGTTCGCGCCGTTTGCATCGGACGTGGAGGAGCTTGCCGCACGGGTGGACATGGAGGGGCTGGCCGCCCGGCAACAGGGACGCATCGTGGGGGCCGCAGTGGTGTCGTTTCCCATGAACAGGGCGCTGCTGCGCGGCCTGGGCGATGCTGTGCGCGCGGACGTGGCGGTGTTCGACATTGGCGGCGAGCGTCCCCGCGGCACGTTGTTTTCCGGAGATGGAACCGCCGATGTGGCGGACTGGCCGGACAGGCCCGACCTGGCCCAACGACTGACGCATGGGGCTTCGGCAGGCCCGATGTCTGCGGGGGGCGTGTCGGCGGGCGGTTCCGCCGGGCCGGGAAGCCTGCTGGGGTGGCCGGGCAGTGCGGCCCCGTTTGGCCTCGGCTCCGGTCTGACATCCGGCCTGGGGCAGGGTTCGGACATGCCGTTCCTGCAACGCTACGAACAGGTGGCGGGCAAGCCGTATCTGGTCAGCTACCAACCCCTGCCGGGGGGCAGCGGCATGCCCGTGGGCGCACTGGCCGTGTTCGTGGACGTGGAGCCGCAACGCTCACGGCTGCGCACCGCCGTGGAATACACCCTGCTGGCGGCGGTGGTGGCCCTGGGGCTGTCCATCTGCACAGGGTTCCTTATCGCCGACCGGGTGGTGCGGCCGCTGCACGAACTGCTGCACGCCCTGCGCCGCATTTCGCTCGGCAATTACAGTGAAAGGTTGCCCCCCGCAGGCATGGCCGAGATCGGCCAACTGGCCCAGGCCGTGAACCACATGGCCTCAACGCTGGAGGAAAACCGCACCAGCCTTCTCGGAGCGTTGCAGGAAAAGGTGGAGTCGGGCGAACGGCTGGCCCGTGCCAACCGTGAACTGGAGCTGCTGAACTGGGAGCTTACCCGCGCCCAGGCCAACTACCGGCGCATTTTTGAGGAATCGGCACAGGGCATCTACCAGTCCACGCCGCAGGGTCGTTTTTTGCGGGTCAACCCGGCCATGGCGCGCATGTTCGGCTATTCCTCGCCATACGAGATGGTGTCGTCGGTGCTGGACATTGGCGAGCAGTTCTACGTGCGCCCCGGCGAACGCGAGGAACTGCTGCGCCGCTTGCGTCAGGAGGGACGCGTATCGCTGGAAACCTGCCTGCGCAGGCGCGATGCCAGTGCGGTGCATGTGGCCCTGACCGCCCGCGCGGTGACCGGCGAAACCGGCGAGCAACTGTACATCGAAGGCGCGGTGCATGACATTACCGAGCGCGTGGAGCGCCACCGCGCCGAGCGCGAGCGCGAGGCCGCCGAGGCGGCCAGCCGCGCCAAGACGCAACTGCTGGCCCGCATGAGCCACGAGGTGCGCACGCCGCTCAACGCCCTGTTGGGCATGGCCGACGTGCTGGGCCGCACCCCCCTGGAGCCGGAACAGCGCGGTTATCTGGATGTGCTGCGCAATTCGGGCCATTCGCTGCTGGCGCTGCTGAACGATGTGCTGGACTTTTCCCGTCTGGAGGCGGGGCGGGTGGAGCCGGAGCGGGTGGGCTTTCGCCTGGGCGAGATCATGGAACAGGTTTGCCGCCAGATGGAACCCGCCGCCAACGCGGGTGGGCGCGGCCTGCGTCTGGACTGGGCCGTGCTGCCCGGCGTGCCCGACATGCTGGTGGGCGACCCGCTGCGGCTGCGCCAGATTCTGGGCAACCTGATCGCCAATGCCGTAAAGTTCACCCCCGTCGGGCGGGTGATGGTGCTGGCCCAGCCCGCAGACGGCAACGTGCCGGGCCGCAACGGCGACGCTCCCCGGCCCGTGGCGGCCGATGTGCCGCGCGTGTCCGGTGCATCTGGTGATGCATCCGGTGGTCGCGTGCCGGGTGCAAGGATGGCTGCTGCGGACGTGTCCGGCGGGCCGGAGACGGGGGGTGCGGATGCCGAATGCGTCGATCCCGTCTGCCTCCCCTTGCCGGGCAGGCGGATTGAAGTGCTGTTCTCCGTGGCGGATACGGGCATCGGCATTCCGCCGGAGCATCAGGACGTGGTGTTTGAAAGCTTCATGCAGGCGGATTCGTCCATCACCAGGCAGTATGGCGGCACGGGGCTGGGGCTGTCCATCTGCCGGGCGCTGGTGGAAGTGCTGGGCGGGGCCATCTGGCTGGAAAGCGCCCCCGGACGCGGCACCACCGTGTATTTCACCCTGCCCATGCAGCCAGCGGCGGATGCGGCGTGCGGTGCGGAGCCGGTGGCGGCGGATGTCGGGCGGGTTGGCGCTGGCGGCGGCGGGCCACAGGCTGTGCTGCGTGATGGAATGCAAGGGGGGGGCGGTGCGGCAGGCGCGCCCGATGTGCCCGATTCGGCTGACATGCCGGGCAGGGCGGGTTCTGTGGAATCCCCGGATTTCGGGGACGCAGCGAAACGGGCGGTCAGTGCCGGGCTGTCGGAAGGCACGGGCATGGCTGGCGGAACGGTGGAAGCCGTGCGCCCCCTGTCCATTCTGCTGGTGGAGGACAGCCCCAGCAACCGGCTGCTGTTCTCGCTGTACCTGCGCGGACGGCCCTGCACCATCACAGAGGCCCACAACGGCGAAGAGGGCGTGGCCGTTTACGCAGCCGGGCGGTTCGACCTGGTGTTCATGGACATCGAAATGCCGGTGATGGACGGCTACCGGGCCACCCGGGCCATCCGCGACCTGGAGCGCGAACGCGGCCTGCCCCCCGTGCCGGTCATTGCCCTGACGGCGCATGTGGTGGGTGAATTCCGTGACGACTGCGCGGCGGCGGGGTGCTCCGGCTTTCTTGCCAAGCCGTTCTCGCGCGGTGAGTTGCTGCGCTGCATGGCGGAGCACTGCCCGGTTGGCGACAGCGGGGGCATGATGCCGATGGCTGACGCCGGGCGTGCGGAATCGCCTGATGGAAGAAATGGGCCTGGCATGCCGGATATGCCGGATATGCCGGATGTGCCCGGTATGCCAGATGTGGCGGATATGGCAGGCAAGGAGCCAGACGACGCCAACCGTTCGGGCGCGGCTTCCTGACGACTCCCGCACGGCGGGTACGTGTGGCCGTGTCGCCCTTGTGCCGCTGTCCGTGTCCGTGTCGTGGGCGTGCAGCGCCCTAACGCAGTCCGGCCACGGACAACACCAGTTCCGCCGCCATGCGCCCGCCGCCCCGGCGGGGGGTCATCCATTCCTCGAAGCGGCGGCGCACCACCCCTCGTTGCAGGGGCACGCGCAACTGGTCCAGCAGGGCCACGGCCAGCGCATCGCCGTCGGCAACTTCGGTCAGCAGCCCGGCCTCGGCAAGGCCGTCACCCACCCACGCGAAATTCTCGCGCGATGGCCCCACGCAGGGCACGGCCCCGTGCGTCAGCGGCTCCAGAAAATTCTGCCCGCCCAGCCGCGCCAGCGACCCGCCCACGAATACGGCGGCGGCGCTGGCGTACAGCGCGGCCAGTTCGCCGAATACGTCCCAGATCAGCACCGTGCCGGAGGCGGCATCGCCGGAAGGCGGGGTCGTGCGCCGCGAACGCAGTTCCCACGGCAGCCCGGCCTGCTCCAGCGCGTGGACCCAGGCGGGTACGCGGTGCATGTGGCGTGGAGCCACGGCAATGTCCGCATCGGGACGCTCCTGCACGATCCTTTCGATGACCGGCAGCAGGGCGGCTTCCTCTTCCTCGCGCACGGAACCCAGCACCACCAGCGGGGCGGCATGCCGCAGCACCGTACCCGCAAGGCCGGGTACTCCTGTTGCACCAGCGGGATTCGTTGGCCCGGTCGGACCGGACTTGTCGGATGCACCGGTTTCCGGCAGCGCCCGGTCGAACTTGATGTTGGGCATGACCGCAGTGCGTTCGTGCCCGAACAGCAGGCCGAAGCGTTGGGCGTCATCGGGCGAGATGGCGGCGATGCGCGCCGGGGCCAGCCCGCGCCAGAAGTCCGGGGTGAGCAGGTAGCCAGCCAGGGTGCGCGGGGTCATGCGGCCATTGACCACGGCCACGGGGATGGACCGCGCCGCGCAGACGGACAGCAGGCCGGGCCACAGCTCGGTTTCCAGCAAAGCCACGGCGCAAGGGCGGGCCTGGTCCAGGGCGCGGCGCATCAGATGCGGCTCATCAAAGGGAAAGTAACGCACCTGCACGCACAGGTCGGGCCGGTGTTCGGCGGCCCAGTCACAGGCCTTTTCCAGCACCTCCACCCCCTGCCGGGTGCAGGAGGTGAGCAGCACGCGCAGTCTGCCGTCCTGTGCAAATGGGGGTGTGAACCGGGGGGCAGGCGCTGTCGCGCAGGGGGCAGGCGCGGCGGGATTCGAAGGGGCGGCTTCAGCCCCGGCGACAGTGAACGCGTCGCCGCCCAGGTGGCGCAGCAGTTCCCACGCCAGGTACGCCTCGCCGCCGGAAGCCGCCTGTACCCAGATGTGCGCCGATCCGGCCCAGCAGTTGGGCACAAGGCGTTGGTCATAGCCTTCTGCCAGGCGGGCATTGCGGCGCAGCAGAGGGCGGGCCAGACGCCATACGCCGCCGTAGGCGGCCAGCAGTGCGGCGTGCAGGGTGTCGGACTTCATGCGGAACCTTTTTGAATGTCGGGAGAAAAGAGGTGGTGAACGGCCCGTGGCCCGCGCCTGTCCGGTGCGGCTGGCGCAGGTCGGCGTTTACCCGGCATTGGCCGTCAGCACGCCGTCGCGCGGCACGGCATCATGCAGCGGCATGCCTAGCCGGGCCGACAGGGCCTGTTCTATCTCCACGGCCTGCTCGTGCGATTCGCGGATGCGGTCACGGATGCGTTCGGTGCGTCCGTACCGCTCGACGAGGTCGTCGAAACGCTCTTCCAGGGTCACCAGCCGGTCGTGCTTCACGCGCTTGTCGGCGTAAATGATGATCAGCGGCATCAGCCATTCCTGCACGGTCACATCCACCCGCCACGGCCAGTGTACGTGGTGCATCACCCCCTGGGCGATGCGCGGGTTGCCCGTTTCGTACAGGGTCCACGCGCCGCCGAGTTGGGCGTGGTTGCCCCCGAAGCGGATGGTGTAATCCTTTGCGATGTCGTGCAAAAGGGCGCTGGCCAGCACCGAAGGCAGGTGCAGATGCGCGTCGCCTGCTCCGTCCGGTCCGCTCACTCCGGCCACTTTGTCCGTGCCATTGTCCAGAGCCGTGCGCGCCAGCGCCATGGCCATGTCGGCCACCATGCTGCTGTGGGCGCGGATGTGCTCTGGCATGGCATAGCGGTCCCACAGGGCGCGGCAGGCGGATGCGTCGGGCACGGGCCAGGCGGTCTTGGGATCGGCGGGATTCGGGGCCGCGAAGCTGATGGGCGGCAGGTCGTCCAGTGTCATGCAGCGTATGGCTGCCGCCTCGCGCGGGCTTTGCGCATCGCCGGTAAAGGGCATACCCCCGGTGGCCGTCATGCGATCTCCTCTGGTGACGCGCGGGCTGGGCGGACCGCCGGATGCCGGTCCCGGATGCTGCGCCGTGCGTTCGCCACATCCATGAACATAACCACTGGCCGGGCAAAAGGCAAAGCGTGCGCCGGGCGGATAGACAGGGTTGGGCGTCCGTGATGACGGTGGCAGTCCCCCGGCCCCAAACAATACGCGGGCAACACGCCGGGCGGGAAAATCCCGTCCGCCATGCATGCGTCGTCCACTGGCGCGGCCGCTCCGGGTGCTGCCCTTTTCGCCCCCATGATTCCGCCGCGTTGACAGCAGCCCTTGGCACGGCGTAGCACCATCGGGACACGGTGCGGAGGGCATGGGGTTGCCCGCGCGAAACCGTGCGGGCGGCGGGCCATGCCCCAGGGCGGCACCGCCGTCGCGTCGCGCCTGCCAGGCCACGGCCCGGCGGCGCATCATCGTCCGGCGGGCGGTCCGCGGGGTTCGGCCCACAGCGGTTCACTCCGGTTCACCGCCGACGCAGCGACAGGCAGGAAGACCAACGTGAGCGTGAATTTCTCCACGGCCTTCAAAGACCCGGACCTTTCCCGCAGCCTTGTCGAGCGGCTGCATCGCGAACTGGACCGACCCCTGCGCTTCATGGAAGTGTGCGGCACCCATACCGTGGCCATCTTCCAGAGCGGCATGCGCCCGCTGCTGCCCGACGGGGTCAGGCACCTGTCCGGCCCCGGCTGCCCGGTGTGCGTGACCCACGAAAGCGAGGTGGCCGCCTACCTGCAACTGGCGGAAAAGCCCGGCGTCATCATCGCCACCTTCGGCGACCTGATGCGCGTGCCCGGCCCCGGCGGCGACAACCTGAAGCTGGCCCAGGCCAAGGGCGCGCGGGTGGAAATCGTCTATTCCGCCCACGACGCGCTGAAGCTGGCCGCCGACAACCCCGGCGACACCGTGGTGTTCCTGGGCATCGGCTTCGAGACCACCGCCCCCACCGTGGCTGCCACGGTGCTGATGGCGCGGCAGCAGGGGTTGACCAACTTCTGCGTGCTCTCGTTCCACAAGCTGGTGCCGCCCGCGCTGCGCGCCCTGCTGGCCGACCCGGACTGCGCCGTGGACGCCTTTCTGCTGCCGGGGCACGTGTCCACCATTCTCGGCATGGAGCCGTACCGCTTCGTGGCCGACGAATTCCATACCCCCGGCATCATCGCCGGGTTCGACCCCGTGGATATCCTGCAAGCCCTCTTGATCATGGTCGAGCAGCGCAAGTCGGGCCAGTTCGCCATCGTCAATTCTTACCGCCGGGCCGTGGACGACGCGGGCAACCCCCGCGCGCGAGAGATTCTGGACATGGTGTTCCAGCCTGCCGACGCCCTGTGGCGCGGCATCGGCTGCATTCCCGGCAGCGGGCTGGTGTTCCGGCCCGAATTCGAGCAGTACGACGCCATGGCCCGCCTGGGCCTGACCCTGCCCGAGGCGCGGCCCATTCCCGGCTGCAAGTGCGGCGACGTGCTGAAGGGCAAGATGCAGCCCTGCGACTGCCCGCTGTTCGCCAAGGCCTGCACGCCCGCCAAGCCCGTGGGGCCGTGCATGGTCTCCACCGAGGGCAGTTGCGCCGCCTACTTCAAGTACAACGTGGAGGCCTGATCGCATGGCCGGTGATACGCTTCTTCTCGACTACGGCAGCGGCGGCAAGGCCGCGCACCGCCTGATCGGCGAACTGTTCCTGAAACACTTCGACAACCCCGTGCTGCGCACGCTGGACGATGCCGCCCGGCTGGAAATGACCGGGCCGCTGGCCATGAGCACCGACAGCTACGTGGTGGACCCGCTGTTCTTTCCCGGCGGCGACATCGGCACGCTGGCCGTGCATGGCACCGTCAACGATGTGGCCATGCTGGGCGCGCGGCCCCGCTACCTGAGCTGCGGGTTCATCCTTGAAGAAGGGCTGGACATGGAGGTGCTGGAACGCATCGTGGCCTCCATGGGCAACGCCGCTCGCGAGGCGGGGGTCTGCATCGTCACCGGCGACACCAAGGTGGTGCCGCGCGGCATGGCCGACAAGGTGTTCATCAACACCACCGGCATCGGCGAGATCATTGCGGATCCTTCGCCCAGCGGGCATTCCGCAAAGCCCGGCGATGCCGTCATCATCAGTGGCAGCATGGGCGACCACGGGCTGACCATCCTGTCGCACCGCGAAGGGCTGAACTTTTCCGCCGATGTGCGCAGCGATTCCGCCGCGCTCAACGGGCTGACCGAGCGGCTGCTGCTGGAGGTGGGCGACATCCACGTGCTGCGCGACCCCACGCGCGGCGGCCTTGCCACCACCCTGAACGAAATCGCCGGGCAGTCGGGCGTGGTCATGCGTATCGCGGAGCGGGACATTCCCGTGCGCGACGCCGTGCGCGAAGGCTGCTCGTTCCTTGGCCTGGACCCGCTGTACCTCGCCAACGAGGGCAAGCTGATCTGCATCCTGCCGCAGGAAAAGGCCGAGGCCGCCCTTGCCGTGCTGCGCCAGAGCCCCCTTGGGGCCGACGCCGCATGCATCGGCGCCGTGCTGGCCCCCGACGGTGCCGGGCCGGGCCGCGCCGGGCAGGTCATCCTGGAAACGCCCATGGGCGGCCACCGCCTGCTCTCCATGCTGGAGGGCGAGCAGTTGCCGCGCATCTGCTGACGGCTGCGGGCGGGAAGAGGAAGAGAAGAAAAGAGTCTGGATACGCGAGAGGGGGGCTTTTCAAAGCCCCCCTCTCGCGATTTTATGGGCGGTGTCGTTGCGGAAAAGTTTTTTATATCAGGGCATTACCAGGCGGTCCTGGCGAGGATAATATATAATTATCCCACGGAGAATCTGCAATGGAAGGCATTGATGAAGAACAAATAAAGAAATTTTATGAGCATGTTGCGGATGTGTGGCCAGCCGACGATAAATGGCACGCGTATTCTAGAAATCAAATACATAACTTTGTGCTTGGGCATAACTTCTCAACAGGGCGTTACATTTTAAATGCTGGGTCTGGCGGGAGCACATATGGGCTTGCAAATAAAATGCATCATGTTGATGTTGCAGGAAATAAAATTGCACATCTTGATCTTTACACAGTGTCAACAGTTGAGCGCATGCCATTTTTGGATGGTGAATTTTCAGACTCCATATGCGTTGGAAGCGTAATAAATTATTGCGATGCCGCACTAGCAATTCGTGAGCTGTCTAGAGTCACAGAGCGTGGGGGGTCATTGATTTTGGAGTTTGAGAGTAGCTGGGGATATGAGCATTTCCTTAAAAGCGCATACAAGCGTGATGCGGGCGTCGCAACGCTTAACTATCAAGGCGAGCATCAGAGAATGTGGCTATACTCGCCGGGATATATCAAGTCCGTGCTGGCGGCATGTGGATTTACCATTAAGCATAAACACAGATTTCATTATATGAGCGGATTACATTACCGTGTCTACGCAGATGAAAACAGAGCAGCAATATGGACAAGATTCGATTGCATTGCGCGGAAGATGCCTATCCTGAGAAACCATTCGTGCAATGTTATTTTTGCGTGTGTGCGGATATAGCATTATTTTTGTTTAACGAGATATACTGCAGCAGCACTAAAAACACCCTGAATGGAGCAACCGGCAATTAGTGCAGACTGATCAATAGGGAAACCCATGCCATTCATCGTTTTGACATATGCCCATGCCAAGGCAATTGGCGCGAGCAGAAGAAGCGCAGTTAGTACAGATTTTTTGGCTGCGGCACGAGGTCTCCCCGCAGGGAGTACTCCGTGCGTTTTTTCAGTGTCACGGCCTGTTGGTGCTGCACATGTTGTATATACAACGTCAAAATGTTGCGCAGATGACAGCCCTTTAACGATCGACTCATAGTGTATGTTTAGATTTTCTTTGTATATATTAAGGTCTTCATCGCTTAAGAATGCTGAATACCACGGGGTGTAATAGTCATAATAAATTGCGCGTACTATTCCTATGAACGTATCTCTAGATACGGAATGCAGAGAGTCATTTGTCTTCACATACAGATACGCATCAAAGCAACTGTCAGGACTGTCCGTACCAAGGGGAGGGACGCGATATTCTGTGTTAATCATTCCAAACCCCTCAAGACAGATCAGCTTTTTAAAGAGTACACTTTCCTTGTCTATGCATGTTCCATCTTTTTTATTGCTAATCTCTACAACAAAATATGATATGTTATAATTCATATCAACAAAGTAACTCTGAATAAGGCTAAAGTATGAAAAGAAAACAGCATTAAGTCTGTATCTTTCTTCTAGCGCTATGTAATCATATATAGCAATTTTTTGTCTTTTTACATAACACATCATCGCAAGTCCAGCGACATTTCCATCAAGATATAGCGTAAAAACTAACAATTCAAATGGGGCTGCGGCGTCTTTCCTTCCAATCCATGAAGTCAGTTCGTTAGTATTTGTTTTTATGTCAACTGGTGTAGTCGCATTGTATATCGATAGCGCTCGCGTGTAGTCTAAGTCTGTAGTTTTGGTGACCCTGCGGATTGCAAATTTGTTCTCAAGCATGCCTTCCATTGCAGATTCTCCGTGGGATAATTATATATTATCTTCGGTTAGAAGGGGCTGTTTGCAAGGCGCAGGCAGGTCTCCGGTCTCGATTCCTGTCGGTTCTTGCTAGGCGTTCTTTTGCCTATGCTGGGCGTTTCAGTCTGGTGAGATGTTCTTTGCGGGCAACACTTACTTTGATGGGGGGTACACGTGCCATTGCGTTTTGAAACGGTGGATAAATATCTGGAATTTTGCAAGAATAATAAACGCTTGGATGCAAAAACCATCAAGGCGTATCGTCTGGATCTGTTTCAGTTCGTCGAAATGCTGGTGAGTGATGGCGTGTGCGTTGATAAAGATGCGATAGGATTATATTTGGGTAAAATCAATGCAAAATATAAGGTTGCAACTTCAAGGCGCAAATATGCAGTGATTCGCTCCTATTTTAATTACCTTGAGCATGATGGGGTCATTGGCGCTAATCCGTTCTCGAAGTTACGCTTTAAGATGCAGGATGAGGCGCGCCTTCCTCGCATTTTTACCATGAAAATTTTGGAAAAAATTCTGAATTTCGTATATGGGAGATTGCGCGGTACGCCGTGTGAACGGTTTGAAAAGCTTGTTGTTCTTCGAGATATTGTAGTCGTGGAGATGTTGTTTTCTACGGGGTTGCGTGTGTCAGAATTGTGCAACTTGCGAGTTGGTGATGTTGATATGGAACGTGGAAACGTTTTAATTATGGGTAAAGGTGCAAAGGAGCGGGTTGTATATGTGGCTGGCGCTGATATTAGAAGCGTTGTAAGAATGTATGTAAAGACGTTAAAATCTGAAGCTCCGAGAGCAGAATTTTTTCTGGTTAATAAGGTTGGAAACAGGATGTCGGAACAGTCTGTGCGGTGTATGCTTTCGGCTGTAGCAAAATCAGCAGGTGTGCAAATGCATATTACACCGCATATGTTTAGGCATACATTGGCTACGACGCTTCTGGATAGAGGTGTCGATTGCAGGCAAATACAAAAAATATTAGGGCATAGCTCTATAAAGACAACAGAAAGATATGTCCATGTCAGCTTGGAGATGCAGAAAAATATCTTAGCGCATAAGCATCCAAGAAAGGGAATTCACGTTTCGATTTAGAAAGACAGAAGGGGGCGCTGTTCAGCGTCCCCTTCTGTCGTATGTGTTGCAGGGCAGTTGCTCCATGTTCGCCTACCGCGCCCCCTTGGGGAACAGGATGACCCCCACGGTCTTGAGCACGATCTTCAGGTCCAGCAGGGGCGACATGTTCTTGATGTAGTACAGGTCGTATTCCAGCTTGTAGCGGGCGTCTTCTATGGACGCTCCGTACGGGTAGCACACCTGCGCCCAGCCGGTGACGCCCGGCTTCACGGTGTGGCGCACGTAGAAGTAGGGGATGACCTTTTCCAGTTCGCGCACGAATTCCATGCGTTCCGGGCGCGGGCCGATCAGAGACATGTCGCCGCGCAGCACGTTCCACAGCTGGGGCAGTTCGTCGATGCGCACCTTGCGGATGAACTTGCCCACCTTGGTCACGCGGGTGTCGCCCTTCTGCGCCCACACTGCGCCGTTCTTTTCCGCGTCCACGGTCATGGAGCGGAACTTCAGCACTGTGAATTCCTCTTCCTGCAGGCCCACGCGCTTCTGCTTGTAGATGACCGGGCCGGGCGATTCCAGCCGGATGACGATGGCGGCGATGGCCATGATCGGCAGGGTAAGGATGAGCAGCACCAGCGAGGTCAGCACGTCGAACACCCGCTTCAGCCGCTGCATGGACCCCTGGGTGTTCAGGTTGAAGCCGTCTTCCATCAGCAGCCATTCGTCGCGGATGAGGCTGACGGGAATGCGCCCGGCCACGTGTTCGTAGAGGGTGCGGATGTCTACCACCATCAGGCCGCCCAGCTTGGCGCGCAGCAGTTCGCGGGCAATGTCCTCGTCCAGCGGGGCGTCGGGCAGCATGACCAGCATGGTGGCCCCGTGGCCGCGTGCTACCCCCAGCGGGTCGTACGAGGGGCCAAGGCACGGCCCGGCGTCCACGTCGATGCCGCCTTCGCCCACATAGCCCAGGATTTCGGCGTGGGGCATGCTCTGGGCCAGCAGGTCGCGCACCTTGCCCGCCCGGTCCACGCCCACCAGCACGACCCGGTGGCGGGTTACAAAACGCTTGCCGATGCGGTGCCACACCACGCGCCAGGCAAGACACATGGCCAGAACCAGCGCGAACAGCAGCAGGAAGGTGTGGCGGTCGAAGCGCCAGTTCTCGAACGAATAGAACGTGAAGCCGGTGGCGATGACCCCCAGCACGGACGCCACGCCCACGCGGGCCACGGAATCGCGGAAGTCTTCCTCGCCCACCGAGTAGCAGTCCAGCACGTAGAACGAGAGCAGGAAGAAGAAGGTGGTGAAGAACGAAGCGCCCGTATAGTCGATGAGCACGCTGTACTCGTCCGGCAGCATGATCTCGCCGATGGCGTACAACGCGACAAGGATGCACAGGGCATCCAGCAGACGGAACAGGCTGTTGCGGATATTGTCGTTCACGCATTCCTCCCGGAATGGATGGGAAAAACTTTCGTCGCGGGGGCTGTTGCGCCCGTGCGGGGCTCAAAGGCCGGTTTTTACACCAGGCGCATCACCCGCAAAATATGCTCGCTCACCTTGTCGGCGTCGAATTCCGTTTCGGCCAGCCGTCGCCCGGCTTGCCCCATGCGCGCAATCAGGTTGCGGTCGGTGATGAACCGTTCCATGGCGGCGGCCAGCGCCTCCGGGTCGCGCAGCGGCACGCGGAAGCCGTTCACCCCGTCCTCCACCACCTCGCGGCAGCCGGGGGCGTCGGTAACCACGGCGGCGCGGCCCATGCTCATGCCTTCCATGACCGAGCAGGGGGTGCCTTCTCGCCACGAGGGCAGCACCACCACGCTGGCGTCGGCCACGTAGGGGCGCACGTCACGGGTCTGTCCAAGATATTCGATGATTCCCTCGCGCGTCCAGCCTTCCACCTCGGAAAGGGGCACGCTGCCCGGCCCGGTTTCCGGTGGACCCAGCACGCGAAAGCGGGCGTCGGGGTGCTTCACTTTCAGCAGGCGTGCGGCCCCGGCGTATTCGCGCAGGCCCTTGGCCTCCAGCAGGCGGCCCACCAGCAGGAAGGTCGGCGGGTCCAGCACGGGGTCCGCCTGGGCAAAGTGGTCCAGCGCAACGCCGGTGCCCCGGCACATGGCCACGGACGTCCCGTGCGGAATGATGTGGTTGTCCTCGAACACCCGGCGGTCTTCCATGTTCTGGAAGAACACCGTGCGCACGCACGAAAGGGCGATGCGGTAGAGCAGGGCCGCCACCTTGGTCAGCATGCGCTTGACCGGCGTATCCGCCTCGAACATGTAGCCAAGCCCGGTTATCATGGCGTAGCGGGCGGGTACGCGTGCCAGCGCCGCCGCCGTGGCCCCGTAGATGACCGGCTTGATGGTGAAGCAGAAGGCCACGTCGGGCCGTTCCTGCCGAAAGACACGATACAGCGCGGCAAAGGTGGCGGCGTCGCGCACGGGGTTCAGCCCCTTGCGGTCCAGGGGGTAGCCCGCCACGCAAACGCCCATGGCTTCCAATGCGGCGCGCCCTTCGGTGTCGGTGTCGGCGTCGGGCACGATGCAAAGCACCTCGTGCCCCAGCGAACGGAGCCTGCGGATAAGCACGCTCCAGAAATTGACCATGGCCCGGGCCTGATTGCCCAGAATGGCGACCTTCATCTGATGCCTCGCTGGCTGTGCGCCCGGTTGTGCCGATGTGCCTGTCGTGCCGGTGAGTCGGACTGGCAGGTGAATCGGACTGGCCGGGCGCTGGTCCCGGCGGAGCGCCGGGTATGTGTTGCTCTGCCCATGGCGCACGCGGCGCGCGGGGCGGAAGAACGCGCACCTTGTAACAGGTGGGCAGCACGCTGAAAAGGGGGCAGCAGGTGGCCGGCTGCCCTGCATTTACGGTCGGAACGAGCGGGCCGGTGGGTGCGGCCTGCGGATGTACGGTTGGTCGGGCGCACGGACACGAGCGTGCGGTCGGTCGGACCCTGGCCGCATGCTGCCGGGTGCGCGTCAGCATCCCGTCGCCACAGGCGTAGCGGCGGGGTTTATTACACGTTTCGTGCCGCGCGATCCGGTCCCTTCCAGTTCATGCGGCCCGCTCCCTTGCCGCCTCTTTACAGGGTGTGGCGTTGGGAGTAGAAGCGCGCACGTTGCGGTGGTGCGTGGGAAACCTGTCCGCAAGGGCCCCCGCCATCGCACGAACCCGCGAGGGCGGGCCGAACGCCAACCCGCCGCATTGCCGTGCCAGCGCATGCCATGCGCCCTTGCGCACCGCCGCCCGGCGCGCCATCCTTTGACGCGGCGCGCCCCCGTACGTACAATAGGCATTCAATCCAAAACCGCCACTCCCTTGGGAGGAACCGCCATCATGACCCGCTATACCGCCCTGATGCAGGAACTGGAAGCCGCCCCCCGCACCTGGCTTGTCACCGGCGTTGCCGGCTTCATCGGTTCGAACCTGCTGGAAACGCTGCTGCTGCACGGCCAGAAGGTGGTGGGGCTGGACAACTTTGCCACCGGCTACCAGCGCAACCTGGACATGGTGCGCGAGATCGTGGGCGCGGACCTGTGGCGCAACTTTCGCTTCAAGGAAGGCGACATCCGCAATCTGGACCACTGCCGCGAGGTGTGCGAGGGCGTGGACCACGTGCTGCACCAGGCCGCCCTGGGTTCGGTGCCGCGTTCCATCGAAGATCCCATCCTGGCCAACGAAAGCAATATTTCGGGCTTCGTGAACATGATGGTGGCCGCCCGCGACGCGAAGGTGAAGACCTTTGTCTACGCCGCGTCCAGTTCCACCTACGGTGACGAACCCACCCTGCCCAAGGTCGAGGACAAGATCGGCAAGCCGCTGTCGCCCTATGCGGTGACCAAGTACGTCAACGAACTGTACGCTGACGTGTTCGGCACCTGCTACGGCATGAAGGCCATCGGCTTGCGTTACTTCAACGTGTTCGGCAAGCGGCAGGACCCCTTCGGCGCCTACGCCGCCGTCATCCCGCAGTGGTTTGCCTCGCTGCTGCGCGGCGAGACCGTGTTCATCAACGGCGACGGCGAAACCAGCCGCGACTTCTGCTACATCGACAACTGCGTGCAGGCCAACCTGCTGGCCGCCACCGCCACCGACGAGGCGGCCCTGAACACGGTGTACAACGTGGCCTTTGGCGAACGCACCGACCTGAACCAACTGTTCGACCTGATCCGTGAGGAAGTCAGCCGCCACAAGCCGGAAGCCGCCACTGCCAAGCCGGAACACCGCGAATTTCGCTTCGGCGACGTGCGCCACTCGCTGGCCGACATCAGCCGCGCCCACACCCGGCTGGGGTACGAACCCGCATACAGCGTGCGCCAGGGGCTGCGCCTGTCCGGCGACTGGTACGCCGCCAACCTGAAGTAGGCGCGCCGCGCTGTCTGTACCGATCTACTGTCCGTTCCGCCCCGCCGCACCCCCTGCGGCGGGGCGTTTGCGTTGGCGGCTGCGGACCATCGAGCACGGGCAGGGAGGGAGGCGGCTGCGGCCTGAGCCCTGGCTGACGGGTGGAGCAGAGTGTGCTTGCCATATCCGGGCAGGAAGAGTATTTGGCGAAACATGCAAATGATCACGCCGGAACACGCAGCCGCCCGCCGCAAGCTCATTGAGGCGCAGGCCGACATCTTCAAGGCGCTGGGGCACCCCAGCCGCCTGCTGATGGTCGAGGAACTGACGCGCGGGGAGCGTTGCGTGTGCGAGTTGCAGGCGCTGGTGGGGTCGGACGTTTCCACCGTGTCCAAGCACCTCTCCATCCTCAAGGGGGCGGGCGTGGTGCGCGATGAGAAGCGCGGGGCCAACGTCTACTATTCGCTGTCGCTGGGGTGCGTGGGTTCGTTTCTGGAATGCACGGGCCATCACATCGAAACGGCCACCCGCGATCTGGCCCGGCTGGTGGCCTTGCGCCCCGGCAAGTAGGCAGGCAAGCGGGTCTTTTTTTGGGTGATCGTTTGGCTATTAAGCCAAATAGGAAATAATATAGATACGCCGGGCAAAGAATCGGCGAGAAGGGAGCACGGCACATGTCCAGTGAATCTGCAAAGAATGACGGTGGGATGGATGCAGCCGCGTCTTCCGTGACGGGGGATGCGGCGGGCGGACATTCCATGACGGAGGGCAGGCATGCAGCGGGGCTGCGGCCCTTGCAGCCCCTTGCGCCCTTGGGCAAGGCCTCCGGCGGGTGCTGCTGTTCGGCCCCGTCCGGCCAATCCGGACAAACCGGCGAATCTGGCCGGGCAGGCCAGTCGGGGGCCGTGGCCGGAGCAGTCATGTCCGGATCAGCCGCGCCGGGTGCAACATCCTCATTCGGGGGGGCGGGCGCTGCTTCCGGCTTCACCTTGAAGCCTCTTGCCCCTCTGCCCGGCGGAGATTCCGCCGCTGGCGGCTGCGCCTGTTCCTCGCCTTCTTCCCTCTCCGGGCAGCCCCCGGCCCTGTCGCCCGAGCAGGAACGCGCCGGGTTGCGGCGTCGCCTGGCATGGATGACCGCGGGCCTTGCGGCGTGGTGGGCGGTGTACCTGAACCTGCCTGCTGCCTCGCGTGCGTTGACCTACGGACTGCTGGGCCTGATGCCGTCCACCCATTTGGGTGAGGCGGTGGAATTCTTCCTGTACGACACGCCCAAGGTCCTCATGCTGCTGGCGCTGGTGGTCTTCGGCATCGGGCTGGTGCGTTCGTTCTTCACGCCGCAGCGCACCCGCCGCCTGCTGGCCGGGCGCAGCGAGGCCACGGGCAACGTGCTGGCCGCACTGCTGGGCGTGGTCACCCCGTTCTGCTCCTGCTCGGCGGTGCCACTGTTCATCGGCTTTGTTTCTGCGGGCATACCGCTGGGGGTGACCTTCTCGTTCCTGGTGTCCGCGCCCATGATCAACGAGGTGGCCGTGATCATGCTGTACGGCCTGCTGGGCTGGAAGGTGGCTGCGCTGTATGCGGGCACGGGGCTGGTCATTGCCATCATTGCCGGATGGATCATCGGTCGGCTGGGCATGGAACGCCACATAGAGGGCTGGGTGCTGCAAGTGCGGGCCGATGCGGAGCAGATGCACGAGGCGGATCTGTCGTGGTCCGCGCGCATCGATTACGGCGTGCAGGCCGTGCGCGACATCGTGGGCAAGGTCTGGCCGTGGGTGGTGGCGGGCATTGCCGTGGGGGCGGGCATCCACGGGTACGTGCCGGAAGGCTTCATGGCTTCCATCATGGGGCGTGGCGCGTGGTGGGCCGTACCGCTGGCCGTGGGCATCGGCATTCCCATGTATTCCAACGCGGCGGGCATGGTGCCCGTGGTGCAGGCCCTGCTGGGCAAGGGGGCGGCGCTGGGCACGGTGCTGGCGTTCATGATGGCCGTCATCGCCCTGTCCCTGCCGGAGGCGGTAATGCTGCGCCGCGTGCTGAAACCCCGGCTGGTGGCCGTGTTCTTCGGCGTGGTGGGCCTGGGCATCATGCTGGTGGGGTATCTGTTCAACGCGCTGATCTGATCCGCGCCTGAGGCAAGGGTCGGAAGCCGGGCAGCCGTCCGCTTCCCGGCGAGCCTCCGCTGCCGCAGGAAAAACGGTGACGGGCGCATGGCACTCCCCCGGGGAAGTGCCATGCGCCCGTACGGCGTTTCCGCTCCCTCTCGCCGCCCGAGCGTTGGCAGAATGACGGCGAAAGGTGATTTTCCGGCCCCTAGCGCCAGCATCGGGGCCGGAAAATCGTATGGGGAGGGGAGTATCTTGCCGTGGCTGCCGCTGGCGGCGGCAGGCCGTAGCTACCCGATCAGGGCGTACATTTCGCGGGCGTCGGCGTGGTCGGGCGTGCGGTCGAGAATGACCTCCAGCTCGGCCCGCGCCTCGTCCTTGCGGCCAAGGGATACCAGGCACCCGGCCAGCGAGAAGCGTACGTTGTCCTTTTCGGGGGAAAGTTCCAGGAAGGCCCGCAGGTGGGCCATCACTTCTTCAATGCGGCCAAGGTGGTAGCCCAGTCGCAGCAGGCCGTTCATGGCCACCAGGTTGCCGGGGTTCATGCCCAGCGCGGCCACGAAGTTGTCATAGGCCTCGGCGTGCGCGCCGGTTTCCATTTCCACCAGGCCCATGCCTGCCAGCGCCTTGTCGTTGACCTCGATGGCCGCCGCCTTGCGGTACAGCACCAGGGCCGCTTCAAGGTTGCCGCGCTGCACGGCGATGGTGGCGAGCCCGAGGTACGGGTCCGGATGCACGCCGTTGCTGCTGGCGGCCTTGCGGTAGTACTCTTCGGCCTTTTCCAGGTCACCCATGAAAAGGTAGCACTCGCCCAGTTCCTTGTTGATTTCGTAATCGAGATGGTTGCTCATTTCTCCCCTCCATGCCGTAAGGCATTTCGCTTCTGGTTCGCCCGCGTCGTGCGGGCGGGCGCCTTGGCGCTGCGCCGGAGCGGTTCGCCTGTTGGTTTCGCGAACGCCCCTGGGAAAGCTCTGCCCATGCCCTCCGGTTAGCACGATGCGTGCCATTGCTGGCTGCGGAGTTTTCATGGGCACCGGCAATGTAGCAAACCGCATGCCATGGCATTCTGGCGCGGTGGCCGTGTGTTGGCAACCTATGAATATATAAGTTGTATTTGCGGGAGTTAAGACGGGTGGCGACGCTGTGCGCCCTGTCCCGTTGATTTTTGGCGGGGCATAAAGCGCCGGTTTGCCGTCTTTGCCTCACGCCACCCTGACACGGTGGGGGCAAATCCTGCCGCCACGCCCTCATGTTGGCGCTGCCGCCCGATCATCCACGCGATGGTCGGGCGGCGTCGTCATTCCGGCGGGCAGGAGTGGGCATGAAACCTTTTTTTATGTGCAACATGCTTGAATAAAAAATGTTCGTGAGGCTGGAACACCTCTTGCTCAACCGGGGGTGGATTGACGGGCCGCAGCGACGGCCACCATCCCCCGCGCGGCGCACGCCCAGGGGCGAACAGGGAGGAATCCCGCATGAAAAGCCTTTACGAACCGCATGTGAACCTTGTCGGCAAGGTCATGGACATGCAGCTCCAGCGTCAGAATGTCGTCATGAGCAACATCGCCAACGTCCGCACGCCCGGCTACAAGCCGCGCGAAGTGGAGTTTGAGAAGCAGTTGCAGGCGGCGCTGGGGCTGGACGCCAAGGGGCGGATGACCCGCACCGAGCAGAGCCACATGCCCGCCGAGTTCAGCGCAGACGGGTTCAACGCCGACTGGGAAAAGGCGGCCAAGCCGCGCATCATCCACGGCGAAGACCGCGTGAACCTGGACAAGGAAATGGCCAAGATGGCCAAGAATTCCCTGCATTACACCGCCCTTTCCACCGTCATTCGCGGCAACCTCGAGGGCGTCAAGAACATCATACAAGAAGGGCAGAAGTAATGGACTTCATGACTGCCATTGATATCGGCGCTTCCGCGCTCAACGCGGAACGCACGAACATGAACATCATTTCCATGAACCTCGCCAACGTGAAGACCACCCGCACCGAGCAGGGCGGTCCCTATCGCCGCAAGACCACCATCATGGCGGCCCAGGACGTGGACGATCCCTTCTCCAAGCATATGAAAGGCGCGCTGGACCGCGAGCTGAAAGGCGTGCGCGTGATGCACGTGGCCACCGACTCGCGCCCCCTGAAGCGCGTGTACGAACCCGGCCACCCCGATGCCGACCAGGATGGCTTTGTGGCCTACCCGGACATCAACGTGGTGGAGGAAATGGCCAGCCTGATGACCGCCCAGCGCGGCTACGAGGCCAACGTGACCACCATCGACACCGTGAAGGCCATGTACACCAAGGCCCTCGAAATCAGCCGCTAGGCAGCAGGGAGACTCGGCCATGACCATCCAGGCAGTAGGGCTGAAGGCGTACTCCAACGCCCTTGGCAATTTCATGAAGGCCGAGCAGGCCACCCGCACCAACGCCGCATCCACGGCCTCCGGCGTTCAGGCCAAGTCGTTCACCAACACGCTCTCCGAGTCGCTGACCAAGGTCAACGACATGCAGACCGAAAAGGCCAACATGATCCAGGCCTTCGCGTCCGGTGAAACCCAGAACGTGCATGAACTGATGATTACCCTGCAGAAGGCCGGGCTTGCCGTGAACATGACCTCTGCCGTGCGCAACAAGGTCATGGAGGCGTACAAGGAACTCAGTCGCATCCAATTCTAGGGCATTCGGCCCTTCCCGCCGCTGCCATCGTCAGCCGGCGCGGTTCATTCGGTCACGCACGGAAGAGTGCGCTCCCTTCATGAACCGCTTGGCTTCCTCGGCAGGCGACGGGAATCATCCGAATGCCGCGCGCGGTGGCCCCGCCGGAGAACGGAAGTCCGGCAGATCGGGACGCCCGGCAGGCGACGGGAATCATCCGAATGCCCGGCACGCGGTGGCCCCGGCGGAGAACGGAACCGGATCAAGTCGGCCCACCGCATCACGCATTGCATAGCAGTCCAGAGACCACTCGCCAGATACGCCCCCGGAGGAAGAACACATGGCTCCCGCTCTCGCAGACGTCGTCCAGAAGGCCAAAGACTTCTGGGATCGCATCTCCATCTCGCAGCGCATCTTCGTCGCCGGCCTGGGCGTGGCGGTGGTGGCCGTGTTTTTCGGTCTGGTGTTCTGGATCAACAGACCCGACTACCGGGTGCTGTATTCCAACCTGACGCCCGAAGACGCCAACCGCGTGGTCAAGATGCTGCAGGCCGACAAGGTGGCCTACAAGCTGGAGAACGGCGGTTCGTCCATCACCGTTCCCGCCGACAAGGTGTACGACCTGCGGCTGAAGGTGGCCGGTGAAGGCAACCTGGTGGGCCAGGGTATCGGCTTCGAGATTTTCGACCAGGTCAAGGTGGGCCAGACCGACTTCGTCCAGAAGATCAACTACCAGCGCGCCCTTCAGGGGGAACTTTCGCGCACCATAGCCGAATTTCCCAACGTCGAGAGCGCGCGGATACACCTGGTCATTCCCCATCGCAGCCTGTTCATCGAAGAACAACAGAAGCCTTCCGTCTCGGTGGTGCTGAAGCTGCGCGACAGCAGCAAGAAGCTGGAATCCAAGGACGTGCAGGCCATCGTCAATCTGGTGGTCATGGCCGTGGAAGGGTTGGACAAGAGCAAGGTGTCCATTACCGACACCACCGGCAAGATCCTGTACGCCCCCGACGAGGACGGCAGCGTCAACGGCATGACCACCACCCAGCTCGAGCACAAGGTTCGCATGCAGCAGAACCTTGAGCGGCGCATAGAAGAGTTGCTCTACCCGGTGCTTGGCGCGGGCAAGGTCATCGCCAAGGTCAACGCCGACCTCGATTTCAGCCAGCGCACCATCCGCAAGGAACTGTACGACCCGGAAAAGACCGTGGTGCGCAGCGAGCAGCGCAGCGAAGAATCGCAGCGCGGCCGCTCCAACCTTGAAGCCGGTTCCCCCGACGCCAACTTTCGCGGCGATTCGCCCACCGGCGGCGCATCCACCCAGGAAGGCAACCGCGAAACCCGCACCACCAACTACGAGATCAACAAGGAAGAGCAGAATATCGTTGCCCAGGTGGGCGACATATCCCGCCTGACCGTTGCGGTGATCGTGGACGGCACGTATGAGAAGGGGGCGGACGGTCAGTGGGCCTTCGTGCCCCGCAAGGCCGAGGATATCGAGCGCATCCGCCAGTTGGTGGCCAACGCCGTGGGGTATGACCGCGCGCGTGGCGACACCATTGAAGTCAGCAACATTGCGTTCGGCAATCCCGACGTGCCCCAGGAAACGAGCCTGCCCCAGCTGGTCATGGACTACGCCCTGCGCCTCGGCAAGCCGTTGCTCAATGCGCTGCTGGTCTTCCTGTTCCTGGTGCTGGTGGTGCGCCCCGTGGTGCTCGCCATGATCCGTCCCCGCGTGGAGGGAGAAATGATCGAAGGGTTGGAAGGTCTGCCCGAAGGTGAAGAACGCCTTGCGCTCATCGAGGGCGACGAGGAAGTGGACGCGTTGGACGCGCTGAAGAAGATCGAAGACATCAAGGCTCACGCCCTGCAAATGGCCGAACAGAACATGGATCAGGCAGTGAGCATCATCAGGAGCTGGTTGAAGCATGGCGACGGACCTAAAGTTGGAGCAGCTTAAGGGCCCCCAGAAGACGGCGATCCTGCTTCTTGCGCTGGGTGACAAGTTCACCTCGGAAATCTTCAAGCGCATGGAACGGCAGGAGATTGCGGCAGTCTCCAAGGCCATCGTGGAACTCGACACCGTTCCCAAGGAACTGGTGGAGGACGTCCTGCGCGAATTTCACACCGCCCTGGTCACCGGACAGGACATGATCGCGGGCGGCGCGGACGCCGTGAAGCGCATGCTCATGAAGAACCTGGACAGCGAAACCGCCAAGTACATCATGGATTCGCTGAACCTGGATTCCGGGCCCGCACCCTTCCGCGAACTGGGCAACGTCAGCCCGCGCCTGCTGGCCCAGATCCTGCGCAACGAACATCCGCAGACGCTGGCGCTCATCCTTGGGCACCTGCACCCGGACAAGGCCGCGGAACTTCTGACCAACCTGCCCGCAGGCGTGCGTCCGGAAGTGCTCATGCGCCTTGCGCGGCTTGAAGCCGTGCCCGAAGACATGCTGATGGAAGTGGACAAGGTGTTGCAAAGTCAGCTCATCGCCATGGGCGGCAAGGAAGGCAAGAAGGTGGGCGGCGTGCCCTCCGTTGCTGAAATCCTCAACGCCGTGGACCGCGCCACCGAAGAAGAAGTGCTGGCCGAAATCGAGGAAGAATCCTCGCAAATGGCCGAGGACATCCGCAACCTCATGTTCGTGTTCGACGACGTCAAGGCGCTGGACGACCGGGGCATCCGCGAACTGCTGAAGGAAATCTCCAACGAGGACCTCACCATGGCCCTGCGCGGCGCTTCCGAAGACCTGCGCGAGAAGTTCTTCAAGAACATGTCGGAACGTGCGGCCACCATGATCCGTGAAGACCTTGAAATCATGGGCCCCACGCGGCTCTCCGACGTGGAAGGCGCACAGCAGAACGTGGTGAAGACGGTACGCAGGCTGGAAACCGAGGGCCGCATCATAGTGGGCCGCGGAGGCGGGGATGTCTTCGTCTGATTCCGGCAAGCCGGAACGGTGGGGCACCATCTTCATGGGGCCCACCCCCTTCGCCGAGACCACCCTGGCCGGCGTGGAGGGCGCAAGGCAGCGCCCGCTGTGGGACGAGACCACCGAGCAGGAATACATGGAGCGCGTGCGCGCCAAGGCGGAAGCCATGGCGCGCGACGTGCTGACCAAGGCCAACGACACGCTGGCCAAGGCCCGCAGCGACGCCGACGCCATGCGCGCCGCCGCCCATGAAGAAGGCCGCAACGCAGGCTATGCCGAAGGCATGGAGCAGGCCCACCAGGAACTGGAAGAATTCCGGGCAGGCATGGGTGAATCCGTGTCTGCCGTGCTCTCGGCCATCCAGGGGCAGTGTTCGTCCATCTTTGCCGCCTGGCGCAGCGATCTTGTGGAATTGATGCGCGCCGCCGTGGAGCGCAGCGTGGGTGTCGTGGTGGACGCAGAGCGCGCCGCCATGCTGGAAACGCTGTTCGTGAAGTCGGTGCAGGCGCTGGAAAGCCGCCGTACCCTTACCGTGCGCGTGAACCCGGAAGACGAACCGGCGGTGTCCGACATCATCGCCGCCACCAAGGACCGTTTTCCGGGGCTTGAGGCCTGGAGCGTGCGCGGCGATGCCGCCATCGGCCCCGGCGGCATGGTGGTGGAAAGCCGCGACGGCATGGTGGACAACACCATCGAGACGCGCCACCGGATCATCGAGGAAGTGCTGGCCGGGTTGATCCTGCCGGAGGACCGCCCGTGAGCGCCCCGGACAACGCCTCGGACAACGCTCCCGACAACCATCTGTCCGGGCTGGACCCCGCCGCCTGCCTGCGTCTGATGGGCGAAGTGCAGGCCATGCAGACCTACGGCAAGGTCACCAAGGTGGTGGGCCTGGTGGCCGAAGGCTGCGGCATAAAGGCTCCGCTGGGCGCGGTGTGCCACATGCTGCCCGAAGGGTGCGAACCGTCCCCCGGCGCAGGCGTGCAGGCCGGGGCCGCCGCGTGCGGGGGCATTGCCGCCGAGGTGGTGGGCTTTCGCGACGGCAACCTGCTGTTCATGCCGTATGCCGACATGCGCGGCATCCGCCCCGGCAGCCTCATCCGCAACACCAGCCTGCCCCCCGTCTTTCCTGTGGGCGACGCCCTGCTGGGCCGCGCCTTCGACGCCTTCGGCGCGCCGCTGGACGGCGGGGCACCGGTGCCCTCGCGCGATTTCGCCCCCCTGTACGCCTCTCCCCCCAACCCCCTGGCCCGGCCGCGCATTTCCGACCCCCTGGACGTGGGGGTGCGCGTCATCAACAGCCTGCTCACCCTGGGCAAGGGGCAGCGCGTGGGCATCATGGCCGGGTCGGGCGTCGGCAAATCGACGCTCATGGGCATGATGGCCCGCTACACCGTGGCCGACGTGAACGTCATCGGCCTTGTCGGCGAACGCGGCCGCGAAGTGGTGGAGTTCATGGAAAAGGACTTGGGGCCGGAAGGCCTGGCGAGGTCCGTGGTCATTGTGGCCACGTCCGACCAGTCGCCGCTGGTGCGTATGCGCGCCGCCTATGCCGCCACCGCCGTGGCCGAACATTTCCGCGACCAGGGCAAGGACGTGCTGCTGATGATGGACTCGGTGACGCGCTTTGCCATGGCCGCGCGCGAGGTGGGGCTGGCCGTGGGCGAACCGCCCACGACCAAAGGCTACACCCCCACTGTGTTCGCCCAGTTGCCCAAACTGCTGGAACGCGCGGGCCGCAGCGAAAAGGGCACCATCACCGGCATCTACACCGTGCTGGTGGACGGCGACGACTTCAACGAACCCATCGCCGACGCGGTGCGCTCCATTCTGGACGGGCACATCGTGCTTACCCGCGACCTGGCCGACCTGGGGCACTTTCCCGCCATCGACGTGCTGCGCTCCATCAGCCGCCTGCGCAGCGACATCTGCGCCAAGGGCGTGGTGGACGCGGGCCGCGTGATTACCCGGCACCTGGCCACCTTCCGCAAGGCCGAGGACATGATCAACATCGGGGCCTACGCGCAGGGCAGCAACCCGGACATCGACAAGGCCATCACCATGAATGGCCCCATCAACGCCTTTCTGCGCCAGGACGTGACTGACGCCGCGCCGCTGGCGGATTCGTTCGCACAGTTGCAGGGGTTGGCCGCCGGGTAGGCTGGTCCGATGGTTGGCGACGATTTTCCGAAGCGAGAGCGGGCGGGACAGCAATGTCCCGCCCGTTTCGCATGATGGCGAGGTGCGTTTCTGGATGCCTCCGGCGGCCAAAGGGGCAAGGCCCCCTTGGATCCCCGTTTGTGGCTACCGCGTTGCAGCGCGAGGTTCTTCGTCAGGCCGTCTTGCGTTGCAGTTCCGTGGCCAGACGCCACGCCCACGCCGCCGCGCATCCGGCCATCAGGCCCACCAGCCAGCCGCCCAGCACGTCGGAAGGGTAGTGCTTGGCAAGGTACAGGCGCGAATAGCCCACCACCAGCGGCAGCAGGAAGACCAGTGCCCGCGCGGTGAACGCTCCGGCAGTTGGGGCGGCTGTTTTCCGCGTGCGGGCGCAAGCCGCGCCAAGGCCCGGCAGCATGGCGTACAGCGCAACGGCCACGGCCATGGTGTTGGCCGCGTGGGCAGAGACAAAGGAATCGCCCTTGCTCTTGCGCTGCTCGAAGTCCGCGGGGTTCTGTTTCCAGGCGTTGCCGTCCCGGTACTGCACCAGCGGCAGGGCGTTCAGCGGGCGCACCCGGTCGGTGGCCTTCTTGAACACGTTGCTGGTGGCGTCGGCCAGCCCGGCGGCAATGCCCACCACCAGCAGCAGGGCCAGCAGGGGGCGCAGCCCGGCCTTGCCGGTGCGGACCAGATACAGGGCCGCGTAGGCGGCAATGGCCACCCACAGCAGCAGAGTGCTGGAAACAAGCGGCATCAGCAGGTCGAACGCCGCGTTGCGCCAATCCACGTTGACGCGCAGCAGCCACTCGATGTCCCACGGGAAAGGGGTGTCGAAGATATGCAGCATGGGGTGTGGGGAACGTGTGTGAGGTGGCCGGGCGGGATGCCGCTGATGCGCAGGGGGCGGTGCGTTAATTGAGGATGTAGCGCATGGGGTTCACGCATACCCCGTTCAGGCGCACCTCGTAGTGCAGGTGCGGGCCGGTGCTGCGTCCCGAATTGCCGATGTAGCCGATCAGGTCGCCCCGGTTGATGGTCTGGCCTTCCTTCAGCACAAAGCGCTGCATGTGCGCGTAGCGGGTGGAAAGCCCCCCGCCGTGTTGCAGCACCACGCTGTTGCCGTACGCGCCGTCCACGGCGGCAAAGGTGACCGTGCCGCGCGCGGGCGCATAAATGGGCGTGCCGGGACGGTTGATGACGTCGATGCCCTTGTGGAATTCGCCCTTGCTGGTGAACGGCGAAACGCGCATGCCGAAGGTGGAGGAAATGTAACCGTCGGCGGGCCAGATGGAGGGGGTGGCGGCCAGCACCTCGCGGTTGTCGCGCAGGGTGCGCACCAGTTCCTGCTGGCGCACCTCTTCCAGCCGCACGTCGGTGGAAAGCTGCTGCAGAAAACTGTGCATCTTGCGGGCCAGCAGTTCCTGCCGGTGCAGGGGCAGATAGCTTTTGGAAAAATCTTCGGAGCGCGCGCCGCCCATGGAGGCCAGTTCGCCGGGGTCCTTCTCCATGTTCATCATCAGGCGCAGCTTGGAATCGAACTGCTGCACGCGTGAAAGGTCGGCCTGCAGGGTGCGCACCTTGCCAACCATGTTCAGCATCTGCCCGTTCTGTTCCTCGACCGTGCGTTCGGCCTCGGCCAGGCGGCGCTGCAGAGCCGCATTGTCGGTGTAGAAGCCCCACAGCCACACATTCATACCCACCAGCGCCAGCCCAAGGCAGACCAAGGCGAATCCGAACCACCCGCGCATGCGCAGGTTGCGGTGGACGCCGTCGCGTTCCTTCAGGATGACGATGTGGTACTTGCCGAGCAGCATGTGTCGGGTGTGATCCTTGGGTTGCGTGGGGTTGCGGGAAAGGTGTCGTGGTCGCGTCGGGGCCGTGCCGGGAGGCGCAGACGGGGATGACGGCACGCTGTGCTGCCGTACTGCGGCGGTGGGGTGGCGCGCCGTGGCTGGGCGTGGAGCCTGTCGTTTTGTCTAGCGTTATTGGTCCGAGGGTGTCAACCCAAGCTGCCAGCGGATCAACCCGTTGAAAATGTTGGCTTTGGCGAATTTGCTGCCCTTGCAGAGTTCCTTCACCTCTGCGGCCACCTCGCTGCGGCGCGAATCGAAGGCCGAGGGGCAGGGGTTGGACCACACGGGCAGGTTCCACTGCTTCACGGCGCGGGCAATGACCGATTTTTCCACCAGCATCATGGGGCGGATGACCATCAGCCTGCCGCCGAAGAACGCTTCCTTCATGGACATGCCGTCCACCCGCCCGGTCTGCACCAGGTTCATGAAAAAGGTGGTCACCAGGTCGTCGGCGTTGTGGCCGAAGGCCAGGTGGGTCAGCCCGTACTGCTTGCACAGCTCGAACAGCCGGGTGCGGCGCAGCTTGGCGCAGTAGAAGCAGGGCGAGTTGCGCAGATTGGCGGGCGAATGGGCCACCGGACCGTGGTCGGTGACCTCGATGTGCGAGGGCACGCCGTTGGCGCGCAGCCAGGGCAGCAGCGGAGCATGATTTTCTGCGTCGAAGCCGGGGTTCACGTGCAGGGCCATGATCTCGAACTTGAAGGGCACGATGCGCTGGCGCAGCTTCAGCACCTGCAACAGCACCCAACTGTCCATGCCGCCGGAAACGGCCACGCCGATGCGCGCGCCGGGGTGGATCATGGCGGTCTGCTGCATCAGCTTGCCGGTGGCGGTGACGCACTGCTTCTGGGCGTAGGACAATTTTTCGCGGGGCATGAAATCTCCGTCTGGCGGGGCGGCGGCGTTGTGATGGCGTGGGGGGGGGCGCATGCCTGCGGCCACGTCGGATGGCGCACAGGGGGGCATCGGCGACCCCCGATACCCCGGCGCGGGGGCGGAAGCAACCGCTGACCCCTTGTGTGTCGGGGGCCGGGACGTGCGGCTGGCGGCTGCGCATCATTACCATGCACCGACAGGGGGCCGTGCCCGTCGCGGTGGCGTTACGCGGCGGCGTGGGCGGACGAGACGCTTGACGTGTCTTGACATGACGGGTATCTTGCGCAGCTTGGCGTAGTGCGCCCGCGTGCCGCCAGTCTGCCGGAAGTCCACCGCCGCCCGTAGCAAATGCTGCCGGGGGCTGGACAACCGGCCCTGCCGCATTACCTGAAAGAGGCGTTGCGCGCCACCCGTGCCGCAGCGCCCAATCCTTTCCGCAAGGAGTTCCCATGGCCCGCATTACCGTTGAAGACTGCCAGGAACGCGTCGACAACCGCTTCCTTCTCGTGCAGATGGCCATCAAGCGCGTGCATCAGTACCGTGAAGGGTACGAGGCTCTGGTCGATTCGCGCAACAAGGAAGTCGTGACCGCCCTGCGCGAGATCGCCGCCGGCAAGGTGCTGCCCGATGAAGAGGCGCGTTACGTGGAGACCGAGGACGATTTTCGGGGCGAATAGCCAACCATGAGCCAGCGCGACTATTATGAGGTGCTCGGCGTAGCCCGGGACGCGTCGGAGGACGAGATCAAGCGGCAGTACCGCAAGCTTGCGCTCCAGTTCCACCCCGACCGCAATCCGGACAACCCCGAGGCCGAACAGCAATTCAAGGAAGCCGCCGAGGCTTATGACGTACTGCGCGACGCCGACAAGCGCGCGCGGTACGATCGTTTCGGCCATGCGGGCCTCAATGGCAACGGCGGCCACGGTTTCGCCAATGCCGACGACGTGTTCGCGCACTTCAGCGACATTTTCGGCGACCTTTTCGGCTTTGCCACGGGGGGCTCGTCGCGTTCGCGCGGCCCGCGTCCCCAGGCCGGGGCTGATCTGCGCTACAACCTGTCCATCTCCTTCCGCCAGGCGGCCAAGGGCGACGAAGTCACCCTGCGCCTGCCCAAGAAGGTGACCTGCGACGAATGCAGCGGTTCCGGCGCGGCCCCCGGCACGCGGCCCGAGACGTGTCGTCATTGCGGCGGCAGCGGGCAGATCCGCCAGAGCCAGGGCTTTTTCCAGATCGCCGTGCCGTGCCCCGTGTGTCGGGGTGAAGGGCAGGTCATTTCCAGCCCCTGCCCCAAATGCAAGGGCGCGGGCGTCCTGCAACAGGTGCGCGAACTGGCCGTGCGCATTCCCGCCGGTGTGGACACCGGCAACCGCCTGCGCCTGCGCGGCGAGGGCGAACCGGGCCTGCACGGCGGCCCCCCCGGCGACCTGTACGTGGTCGTCAGCGTGGAACAGGATAAGACCTTCCGCCGTCAGGGCCAGGATCTGGTGATAACCCACGAGATCAGCTTCGTGCAGGCCGCCCTTGGCGACCGCATCGAGGTGCCCACCCTGGACGACCCGGTGACCCTGGAAATTCCCAAGGGCACCCAGAGCGGCGAGGTGTTCCGCCTGAACGACCAGGGCCTGCCCTACCTTGGCCACCACCAGAACGGCGACCTGCTGGTGGAGGTGCGCGTGCTGACGCCCACCAGCCTTACCAAGAAGCAGGAGGACTTGCTGCGCGAGTTCGCCAAGCTGGAAGAAGGCAAGCCGTTCGAGAAGGTCAAGAAGGTGGCGCGCAAGATCGGAAAGGCCATGGGCATGGAATGACCCGTTGCCGCAGCAGGCCCGGTCTGTTGCGGTTTCCGGCGGTGTGTCCCTCTGGCGCATCCCCTTGGCGCGTCTTGTAAGGCGCATCGCGTTGCCCCACCTTCCTGTTTCGGCTTTTCGACGGTGCTTCGAAATGTAATGCCTCGCTTTTCCATGGAAAGGTTTATCCGCCCCCGGTGTTGCGCCGGGGGCGGATGCTATTTTTGGGGGGGCGTGTGCGTGTGGTGACGGTTGGTCACCCGCACAGTAATGGGGGTTTTGCCTACTATGTTATGGGGGAATACCCATAAAACCCCCATAAAACCCTTCCACAATCTTGACGGCCCGCGAAGGGGCGTGTCACTAACCACTCAACCAACATGCAGGCATGCATGGGGGTGACTGGCCTGCGTCCTGCGGCCTCAACGGACATCGTGGTCCACACGGCGCGCCCCGTAACCCGCAGCATTTTCGCCTACGCAAGGAAGTACCTCGACATGAATCCAGTCCAGCCGCACCCGCGCCGCACCCTTAGCCACATTTCCGGCGGGGGAGCAGTTCAGGCGCGAAGCGGTAGGCATGGCATTGGCGCGCTGTGGGCGGTGCTGCTGGCTGCGGCGTTGTGGTGGGGTGCGTTCCCGGTTGGGGGGGCTGCTGCGGCAAGTGATGCGCCCACCGTCATGCCCCCGGCGTTGTCGCCTCTTCCGGCCCATTCGCAACGGCGGGGTCCGTGCCCATGCCCGTCTGCGCCTCCGTCCCGGTCCTCATCAGAACCGGGCCACTCGGCTTCAGCATCGACCTGCCCGCTGGATCTTGGCCAGTGCATCGCTCTTGCCCTGCGCAACAATGCGGGGCCTGCCGCCGCGCGCGAGGGACTTGCCATTGCCGAGGCCCAACAGCGCCAGGCCCTTTCGGCCTACTGGCCGCATCTCTCCGTTTCTTCCACCCAGACCCGGCTCGATCGTGATCCGGTCTTTGTCTATCCGGAAGACACGTTCGACTACACCGTGAACGTGGGCGGCGGGCCCATGACCATGCGCACCACCGTGCCTGAGCGGCGCATCGGTATTGCCGACCGCGACATCGGCGAGTTTCGGGCTGACCTGGGCTATCTGCTGTACGACGGCGGGCGGCGCGAGGCCCGTGTGCGCGAGGCCGAGGCCGGACACGATGCCGCCGCCACAGAAGCGCGCCGGACAACCCTGCAACTGGTGCATGACGTGGTGACCCGCTACTACGGCGTGGTGCTGGCGCGCGCGCTGCGCGACCTGGGGAGCGAGACGGTGCAGCGGTTCGAGGCCACCCGCGACGTGGCCGAACATTTTTACAAGGGCGGTTCGCAACGGGTACGCAAGACCGACTGGCTGCGCGCCCGCGTGGCTGTTTCCGGCATGCGGACCCGGCTGGCGGAACTGGATTCCAACGTGGAACTGGCCGAATCCGCCCTGGCCAACACCATGGGCCTGCCGTGGGACGGACAGGTCCGGGTGGCGGATACGGCGCTGCCCGCCGCGCCGGACCCCGGCGACCTGGATGGCGCGGTGGCCGACGCCTACCGCCTGAATGTGGACCTGGCCCGCTTTGACGCGGGCGCGCGCGCGGCAGAAACCCGGCTGGACGATGCCACGGGCGAATACCTGCCCGTGGTGTCGCTGTTCGGCACCCTGTCCACGGTGACCAATTCCTATGATGGCGGACTGGTGGCCGAGGGTGAACGCACCCACGGCGCAGCCGGGCTGACCGTGGAGCTGCCGTTGTTCGAAGGCTTTCGCACCCGTGCGCGGGTGGAGGAAATGCGCGCCCGGCTGCGCCAGTTGGCCCACCAGCGGGTGTTGCTGCGCGAAGGGGTGGCCCTGCGCGTGAAGGACGCAGTGCTGCAGGAACGCCGCGCCGCACGTCAGGCCGCCATCGGCGCGGAAACCGTGGCCGTGGCCATGGAAAGCCGCGCCCTGACAGAGCGCGCCTACCGCGATGGGCTGGTGGACACCCGCGAACTGCTGGAAACCCAGATTTACGAATCGATGGTGCGCGCGGCGCGTCTGCTCGCCCTGTACGATGCGCAGGCTGCGGCTGCCGCGCGCAACCTGGTGGCCGGCACCGAGATTCTCGAGCGGCTGCGGGAGGTGGGCTATGGCGCCCGTGCACTGCCCTGAGCCTGTTGCCGTAATCCTCTGTGCCGCTTTGCGCATCGTGCTGCTGCCGTTGCTCCTGCTGCTTGCGCTGCTGGGGACGGCGACTTCGCCCACGCATGCCGCCCCGGCGGAACTGCGCCTTGGCTACGTGGAATATGCCCTGCCCGGCGTGGACAGCAAGGACGTGGCCCTGGCCGCCCAGATGTGGGCGCGCCGCTACATGGAGAGTGAGCGCGGCCTGGGAGCGCGGCTGTTCGCCTACGGTTCACGGGCCGAAATCCGGAAAGCGCTGCTGGCTGGCCAGTTGGACGTGGTGCATCTGCCCACGGTGGATTACCTGCTGCTGTCGCGCGAAATGGATCTGAAGCCTTTCGGCGTGCCCGTCACCGACGGTGAATTCGGCGAACGCTACGTGCTGGTCGTGCCCAAAGGGGCGGGCATCACCAGCATCGGACAGTTGCGCGGGGCGCGGCTGCTGGTGCAGGCCACGTCGCAGGGGCGGGAAAGCCTGCCCATGCGGTGGATTGAACGCCTGCTGCGCGACCAGGGGCTGCCCCCGGCATCCAGACATTTCGCATCCCTGAGGTACGAGGCGCAGCCATCTCGCGTGCTGTTGCCGGTCTTTTTCGGCCAGGCTCCGGCCTGCATCGTCACGGAGCGGGCGCTGCGCATCATGTCCGAGCTGAACCCGCAGATCGAGACGCAGATGGAGCGTGTGGTCGTTTCGCCGCCGCTCATCGACTTCGTGATGTGTCTTGCGCCGTCCGTGGATCCTTCCCTTGGTCCGCGCTACGCGGAACTGGGCCTGGGCCTTTCGGACAACCCGTGGGGCAGGCAGATGCTGCTGTTGCTGCAACTGGACGGCATCGCCCCGTTCCGTCCTGAAGCCATCGAACCCACACGCCGTCTGGTGGAACCATGAGCATCCCTCCTCCCCTCATTGCGGCGGCGGATTCCGGATCGGGCGACGACACCGCGTGGAGCGGACGGGCCACGTCCCCGGCCACTCCCGCGTCCGCCAGGGCAGACGAACGCCCGACCCCTCCGCCCCATACGACCCATGCGACGGGCCCGGCCTGTCCGGACGAGCCGGGCGTCCCCCTGTCACGCCGCTTCCGCCACAGGCTCGGCATCGCCTTCAAGGCGGGGGTGCTGGCCTTTGTGGCGGGGCTGGTCATCATCACGGCCATTCTGGGCATGATCATCCCCTATCAGCAGGGGGTGCTGCGCCGGGGGCTGGAATCGCAGGCGGACAAACTGGCCGCTTCGGTGGCTGAAGTTGCCGCCAATGCCCTGGCCGGTGAAGACTACGCCGCCCTGGTGGATCATTGTACCGGCGTGTTGCAGCGGCAGCCGGGGCTGGAATACATCGTGGTCACCCGCACCGATGGTTCCGCCTTTCTGTTCCGCCGCAACAGTTGGGCGTTCCGGGCCGCGCCCGCAGCCGTCCTGCCGCAAACGGCGGCGGAGGCCGCTGAGGATGCGTCACCGGGTGCGCTCCCTGCCGCATCAGCCGGTGTCCCTCAGGGCATGGGCGGCACTGCGGCCACCGCATTCACCACATCCGGCGCATCCAGCGACTTTCGCCAGGGAATGCCCACGACGCCGGAAATTCCGGAACCCGACGACATGGTCGGCTCGGCCAACGCGCCGGGCGTGTTTCAGCACGTCATTCCCGTGGAGCGGGCGGGTGTGTCCATCTGCACCGTGGCCGTGGGGCTTGCGCTGGACGGCTACCGGGCGGAGCAGCGCGCCGCGTGGTGGCACATAGGCACGCTGACGGCCATGGCCATGCTGGTGGCGCTGGGGGCTTCGCTGCTGCTGGCGCGCACGGTGACCCGCACGGTGCTGCGCCTTTCGGACTGGGTGCGCTCCATCGGCCCCGGCAACATGGGCCAGCGCATAGGAATACGCACCGGCGACGAACTGGAAGGGCTGGCCAACGCCTTCAACGGCATGCTTGATCTGCTGGAGGCCTCGCAGCGCGAACTGAACGAGGCGCACCGCGAACTGGAACGCCGGGTGCGCGAACGCACCGCCCAACTGTGCGACGCCAATGCCAAGCTGCACCTGATGGGCGAGGTGTTCACCCACGCGGTGGAAGGCATCTTCATCACCGACAGCGCGGGCCTGGTGCTGGCCGTGAACCCGGCCTTCGAGCGCATTACCGGCGTGGATGCCCAGTCCATGGTGGGGCGGTTGTCCCCGGCCCTGGGCATGGCCCCGGTGAGCGGCACCCGCAGCGTGTGGGACGAAATGCTGGAGCACGGGGCGTGGATTGGCGAAACGCGCGGGCCGCACCGCGACGGCTGGCAGATTCCGCAGTGGCTGAGCCTGGTCTCCATCCGCGATGAGGGCGGGGCCATCCTGAACTGCGTGGGGGTGTTCTCGGACATTACCGACATCAAGCAGAAGGAAGCCCAGATCACCTATCAGGCCAACCATGACGACCTGACCGGCCTGCCCAATCGCAAGCATATCTTCGAACTGCTGGACGATGCCATCGCCAGGTCCTCGGCGCGCGGCCAGACGCTGGCCGTGGTGTTCATCGACATGGACGGCTTCAAGTTCATCAACGATTCGTACGACCATGCCACCGGCGACCAGTTGCTGTGCGACGTGGCCCGGCGGCTGCGTGCGGCCCTGCGGCCCGGCGACATCCTGGGACGCCTGGGCGGGGATGAATTTGTGGCGGCGGTGGGCGGCATTACCGACAAGAGCCATCTGGACGGCATCATGCAGCGGCTGTTCGAGACCTTTGCCGAACCCTTTGCGTATGGCGGCATGGGCTTTTCGGTCACGGCCAGCTTCGGCGTCTCGGTGTATCCCGATGACGGCGGCACGGCCAACGAACTGCTGTCGCGGGCGGACATCGCCATGTACCGCGCGAAAGACATGGGCAAGAACGCCATTGCCCTGTTCTGCGAGGAACAGTGCCTGGAATTCACCCGGCGCTACCGCATGGATCAGGACATCAAGGCGGCCATTGCCGGGCGCGAATTCCGGCTGGTGTACCAGCCCATTACCGACGCGCGCACCCTGCGGGTGCGCAAGGTGGAGGCGCTGCTGCGTTGGGAGCGCGACGGCACGGTGGTGGCCCCGCCCTCGGTATTCATTCCCGTGGCGGAAAGTTCCAACTCCATCCGCGAGATAACCCGGCTGGTGGTGGAAATGGCCTGCGCCCAGCACGCCGCGTGGCGGCTGGAGGGGCTGACCCTGCCGGTGGCGGTGAACATTTCGTCCCGCTGCCTGACCAGCGACGAAACCATCAGCCACATTGCCGCCTGCCTGAACGCTTACGACGTGCCGCCCGACGCGCTGGAAGTGGAAATTACCGAAACCTCGCTGATGCAGAACTACGAGCGCGGCAACGCCATGCTGTGTACCCTGCGCGACCTTGGGGTGCGCGTCTCTCTGGACGACTTCGGCACCGGGTATTCGTCGTTGCAGTACCTTGCGCGCATGCCCATCCACGCCCTGAAGATAGACCGCACCTTCGTGCAGGAACTGCTGGACGATGGCGGCAGCCTGGAGATCGTGGAGACCATCCTGGGCCTTGCCCGCAGCCTGCGCCTGGCCACGGTGGCCGAGGGCGTGGAGACGGCGGCCCAGCTTTCCGCCCTGCGCGGCATGGGCGTGGACTATCTGCAAGGTTACTGCCTTGCCCGCCCCCTGCCCGCCGATGACATCCTGACCTTGTGCCGCAGGGGCATGCGGCTGGTGCCCAAGGACGTGGAGGGGTAGACTGCGCAAAACGCGCCGTACCGGTCCTGTTCCGGTCCAGTCCCGCAACCTGCGTTCGCGGCTTTCCATGCCCGGCAAGCCAGTTCCGATTCCCTCAGCCCTTTCCGACGGACGCCGCATTGGCGTCCGTCCTGTTTTGGGCTACAGCCAAGAAGGATGGAACCGCCAGCGCGGGGCCGCGCCAGCGTCATCCCTTTGCCCTGTTTCACGACTGGCAGGAGGTTATCCCCATGTCTTCCGATACGCCCAAAACGCCCGATTCGCCTGAAAGCGACGCCCCCACCGTCCGGCTTGACGATATGCCCGACCCCCTCGACCCCCTCGACCCCCTCGACTATGACGAAGACGGCCCGGACTTGCCCAATACCGGGTGCGGCTGCGGATGCGGCGCGCCTTCCGCGCTGGAATGCACCGGCGGACACGGCAAACCCGCGCCCGACTCCGACGACGCGGAGGCCGCCTTCAGCCACATGACCGAGGACGGCAGCGTGACCATGGTGGACGTGGGCGCTAAAGCCCCCACCCAGCGCACCGCCATCGTGCGGGCCGTGGTGGAGGTGAATGACAACACCCTGGACCTGCTGAAGCGCCGCGCCCTGCCCAAGGGCGACGTGCTGACCACAGCCAAGATCGCGGGCATCATGGCCGCCAAGCGCACGGCGGACCTGATTCCCATGTGCCATCCGCTGGCCATCAGCTACGCGGACGTGCGCTTTGTGGTGGTGGACGCGCCCCCTTCCATCGAACTGGAGGCGGAAGTGCGCACCACCGGTCAGACCGGCGTGGAAATGGAAGCCATGGTAGCCGCGCAGGTGGCCGGGCTGACCATCTACGACATGTGCAAGGCCGTGCAGAAGGATATCGTGCTGCGCGACTGCCGCCTGGTGTTCAAGTCCGGCGGCAAGAGCGGCACCTTTCGGGCGGGGTAGGGGTAAACCGTCCCTAGTGCAAATACGCGGTGGTCACCTGGGTGGCCACCGCGTTGCCATTAGGCGTACTGGATCAGCGTCCAGGTCACAGCCTTGCCGGCATAGGGCGGCATGGTGTTTCCCTTGGCAATGGGCGCTGTGGTGGACGGCGTGCCGACTACCTTCCAGACGCCACTTTCCGGACACTTTTCGCCAGTACGGGCAGTGGTGCCGATGGGCATGCGGGACATGGGTATCACCTCCTTTGTTATGAGATAACTATCGACTATTCTATATTTTGACACTGTGGCAATCCGTTAGAATTGAAAGCGTGCGCAAAAAAAGCGGAGCCTGAGAAGGCTCCGCCAAATGAACACGTATTTTTAAAAGCGTACCTAGTCCACGAACTCGCACCCTTGCTTTTTCAACATCTCGTCCACCCAACTGCGATCCCAGGTGCCGTCCGCTATGGCGGCCATGACGCGCGTTTCCTTCTCGACCATGGCGCGGGTTCTTTCCAGCACCGCCGGGGCGTCGTCGGGGCGCACCACCACGATGCCGTCGCGGTCGCCCGCCACGATGTCGCCGGGGTTCACCACCAGCCCGCCGCAGGCGATGGGAAAGTTCACCTCGCCCCCGCCGTTCTTCACCGGGCCGTTGGGCGAAATGCCCGTGGCGTACACCGGAAAGTCCATGGCCTCGATTTCCTCGGCATCGCGGATGCAGCCGTCAATCACCAGTCCGGCCAGGCCGCGCTGCTGCATCCAGGTGGTCATCTGTCCGCCCACGATGGAATAGAACGGCTCGTCGTGGGCGTTGACCACCAGCACGTCGCCGGGCCGGGCCATGTCCATGGCCTTGTTGAACAGCAGGTTATCGCCCACGCGCACCCGCACCGTCAGCGCGGTGCCCAGCAGGTGGGCGCGGTTCATGGGGCGGATGCGGGCATGCATGCAGGCCATGCGGTTCATGGCGTCGCCGATGTTGGAAACGGGAATGCCACGGAAGGCGTCCACAAGGGCGGCATCGGGCCGGGGGATGGTGGTGCGGACGCGGTAATAGGGGTTGGTCATGCGGGACCTCGTGCGTTGTTTGCGGCGCGCGTTTCGCCCCGTCCGGCAGGGCCGGTGCGGGTGTGGCACGGCGTAAGGCGGCACCGTGAGGGTTGGGAAATTTCGCGGGCGCAGCGGGCCGGGCAGACTGGACGGGCCAGACAGGCCAGACAGGCCAGACAGACAGGACAGGCCGGAAAGGTCAGCACAGGGTGTGTCTTCCGTTCGCGGCCTATCACCGCCCGTCAGCGCGTCCGGTCATGCGGGCTGTCAGGCCGTTGCCCGCCTGGCTGCGTGGCTGGTTCGCCGGGGCGCAGCCTGCTCAACATGGCGCAGCGTCTCGTCAGCGTGCAGCCTCCTCCAGCCGGGCGGTGATGAACCCGTCCACGGCGTCGGTGTACGCGCCGGGCAGCCCCAACTGGTGGTTGATCTCGCCGTGGGTCAGGGCCTGCGGCAGCACCGGCGTCTTGCGGCCTGCGCGCGCCGTCTTTGCGGCAAAGGCGTCCGCCGCCAGGCAGGGCTTGTCGGCCCGTTTGGTGGAGCATACCAGCAACATGGGCACGGCGCTGGTCGTCCACTGCTGCTGGGGCGACGTCTTTATCCAGTAGGACGGGTTCTTGCCGAAGGCATCGTCGTAGAAGCCGAGGTGGCGGCGCTGCATGACGGCGGGCACGTCCATGGCCGCGGAATCCAGCACCACCGTGCCCGCCACCGGGCGGTCGAGCATCGACGGCGCGGACGACACCAGCGCCACCAGGTGCGCGCCCGCCGAATGGCCCATCAGGATGATGCGCGCCGGGTCCGCGCCCCAGCCGGGGGCGGCATCGGCCACGCGGCGCACGGCAGCGGCCACGTCTTCGGCCTGGGTCAGGGCCATGGCATCGGGAAGCAACCGGTAATTGATGCTTACCAGCACGAAGCCCTTGGGCAGCCATCGGGCCAGCTTGTTGTCCATCAGGCCGGGGTTGGCCTTGTCGCCGGTCCTCCACGCCCCGCCATGCACCATGATGATGACGGGCGCGTGCTGCGGGTTGGGCGGCAGATACACGTCCATGCTCTGGGCCGGGTTCGGGCCGTAGGATTCCGACAGCCTGCGGCTGCCGGGCACGATGGCGGCGGGGTCTGCCGGACGTTGGGGGCTGCTGCCCCGGCGGGCGGCGGTGCCGTTTTCCTGCCGTCCTGTGTCGGCATTGCCGGTCGCGGACCGCTCGGCCCGGCGTTCGCGCAGTTTGTCGAGGATGGGACCGGCTGTGGCGTTGGGCGCAGGGCAGGCAAGGGCCACGGCCAGCAGGGCGGCCAGCAGCAGGAGCAGGAAGGGAAATCTGGTGCAATGGGCAGGCATGGGGTGCCCTCCGGCTGAGGGGCGGTGGCGGGATTTCGGCGTGGCGTCGGGGCGGCCAGCCGTGTCGGTGGCTCTCGTATCGTCAGCGGTCGTGCGGCGTCCGGTGGGTTATCGGACGCCGCACGAAAGAAAGCGCGGGAATGCCTTTGGAGCCAAACGAGGGATTTTGTTCGTTGGCGAGGAAAACGAGCCTGACATGCGGGAGCATGCGGCAGCCGTCATGCGAGTCTTCGAGCATTACGGATGGCGACCGCATCGCGCTCTTTTCGTATTCGACCGCATGTCAGGCGAAGTTTGACGACGCCAAACGGGCAAAACACCCGTTTGGATCACCAGACCATGCGCAGCTTCGCCCCCATGCCCGATATCTGCCGTTTCAGGTCGGGGATGGTGTACTGCCCGTAGTGGACGATGGAGGCGATCAGCGCGGCGGTTGCGCCGCCCTTGGTGATGGCGTCGTACATGTGCGCCGGGCTGCCCGCGCCGCCGGACGCGATGACCGGGATGGTCACGGCGTCGGCGATCAGCCGGGTCAGGGTCAGCTCGTAGCCGTCCTTGGTGCCGTCCGCGTCGATGGAGTTGACGCATAGTTCACCGGCCCCCAACGCCTCGCAGGTCTTGGCCCATTCGATGGCGTCCATGCCCATGAACTTGCGGCCACCGTGGATGACGATCTCGTAGCCGGAAGGGATGGTTGCGGACTTCTCCACCTGCTTCACGTCCATGCCGACGACGATGGCCTGCGACCCGAAGGCCGCCGCGCCCTGGCTGATGATGTCCGGGTTCTTCACCGCGCCGGAGTTCACCGACACCTTTTCCGCCCCGGCCACCAGCACGGCCCGCATGTCTTCCACGGTGTTGATGCCGCCGCCCACCGAGAAGGGGATGAAGATTTCAGAGGCCACCCGCTCGACCACGTCGAGAAAGATGCCCCGGTCCTCGTGCGAGGCGGTGATGTCGTAGAACACGATTTCGTCCGCGCCCTGTTCGTAGTAGCGGCGGGCGGTTTCCACCGGGTCGCCGATGTCCACGTTGCCCTCGAACTTCACGCCCTTGGTCAGCCTGCCGTTGCGAACGTCCAGGCAGGGGATGATGCGCTTGCTAAGCACGGCTGGCCTCCTTGCAGTAGGCGTGGAAGTTGCGCAGCAAGGCAAGGCCGGGACGGCCGCTCTTTTCCGGGTGAAACTGCACGGCCCACAGGCCGGGGCCGCCGTGGATGGCGCAGAATTCTTCGCCGTAGTTGCAGGTGGCAATGACGTAGCTTTCCGGCGGGGCAGGGTAGTAGCTGTGGACGAAGTAGAATTCCGCCTCCGGCTCGATGCCCTTCAGCAGCTCGCAGGGGCGCTTCTGCACGATGCGGTTCCAGCCCATGTGCGGCACGCGGATGGGCCTGCCGTCTTCTTCGGTCCAGGCGGGGTTGAACAGGCGGCATTCGCCGGGCACGATGCCAAGGGCCTTGGTGTCGTTTTCCTGGCTGTAGTCCAGCATGATCTGGCAGCCCACGCAGATGCCCAGCAGCGGCTTGCCCGCCTGCACCTGGTCCTTCAGCACCTTGTCGAGGCCGGTGGTGAGCAGTTCGTTCATGGCCTGTCCGGCCGCGCCCACCCCCGGAAAGATCACCCCGTGCGCCCCGGCGATGACCGCCGGGTCCGCCGTGATGACGCAGGGAATGCCCAGGTGGTCCAGCGCACGGCGCACGCTGGTCTGGTTGCCTGCCTTGTAGTCGAGGATTGCGAGCATGTTCCTGTCCCTCGTGTTGCTTGGCGGCATGGCCGCCGTCCGCATGCAGGCCTGTTGGCACGGAGTGGACCCGGACTCCACCATCCGGGCGCCGGGATCCGCATGACAAAATTCGGAAATCACCCGCCGGGGCTGGCCGGTCTGCTGCGGATGCGGGCGCAAAGCGGCGCTGGGCGCGCCCGCGCGGGCAGCAGTAGCCGGACGCCGGGGCGTGGTGAAGGCAATGCGGTAGCATTTGCGGGCGGTGGGGCGCAAGGGGCGACGTACGGCGGCACACCGTGCGGATTATGCTCCTGTTCCGCGCAGGATGCGTACAGGATGCGCGTCCACCGCCTGCCGGATGTGCGCCAGATGCGGAGCGGGAAGGCGATGTCGCTTTCTTCTGTTGCAGTCCGCACTTTCGTCGGAGCGCATGAAAGGGGGATGGAGCGCGTTTGGGGTGCAGACTGTTTTTCTCCGTCGTTTCCCATCAATGTCAAAAAACGGTATTCCGCCCCCGCAGCCACCCCGGCTGCGTCTTGCCAAGCGCCGGGGTGCGCGATATAAGAGCCGGATTGCTGACGGAACGTGGGTTCATTCTTGCGTGTTCCGTAACAATCGCGGGTGGATGGCCGTTCCCCCGCGCCTCGCCGCGCCGGAACGCCCCGCACATTCCTCCCGCCTTTGTCCCGGCAGCCCTCTTCTTTCCCGCCCCTGCGGGGCAACCCTGTTACCAGACAGAGTCCAATGCCCAAACGCACCGATTTGAAGCGGATCATGGTCATCGGTTCCGGCCCGATCGTTATCGGGCAGGCGTGCGAATTCGACTATTCCGGCACGCAGGCCGTAAAGGCCCTGAAGGAAGAAGGCTACGAGGTGGTGTTGGTCAACTCCAACCCCGCCACCATCATGACCGACCCCGGTCTTGCCGACCGCACCTACATCGAACCCATCGAGCCGGAAACGGTTGCCGCCATCATCCGCAAGGAGCGGCCCGACGCGCTGCTGCCCACCCTGGGCGGCCAGACCGGTCTGAACACCGCGCTGGCCCTTGCCGCCATGGGCGTGCTGGAAGAATGCGGCGTGGAACTTATCGGGGCCAACAAGCAGGTCATCGAAAAGGCGGAAAGCCGCGAACTCTTCCGCGAGGCCATGGCCAACATCGGCCTGAAGGTGCCCGCCAGCGGCATTGCCCGCACCATGGAAGACGTGCGCCGCCTGGGCACCGAAATGCCCTTCCCGCTCATCATCCGCCCCGCCTTCACCATGGGCGGTACCGGCGGCGGCATCGCCTACAACATGGAGGATCTGGAAGAGATCGCCGCGCGCGGTCTTGCCGCCTCCATCAAGCACGAGGTGATGATCGAGCAGTCGGTGCTGGGCTGGAAGGAATTCGAGATGGAGGTGATGCGCGACAAGGCCGACAACTGCGTCATCATCTGCTCCATCGAAAACTTCGACGCCATGGGCGTCCACACGGGCGATTCCATCACCGTGGCCCCGGCGCAGACCCTGACCGACGTCGAGTACCAGATGATGCGCGATGCCTCTATCGCCATCATGCGCGAAATCGGCGTGGAAACGGGCGGCTCCAACGTGCAGTTCGGCATCAACCCGCTGAACGGCGACATGGTGGTCATTGAAATGAACCCCCGCGTGTCCCGGTCTTCCGCGCTGGCCTCCAAGGCCACCGGGTTCCCCATCGCCAAGATCGCGGCCAAGCTGGCCGTGGGCTACACGCTGGACGAAATTCCCAACGACATCACCCGCGAGACGATGGCCAGCTTCGAGCCGTCCATCGACTACTGCGTCACCAAGATTCCGCGCTTTACCTTCGAAAAGTTCCCCGGCGCCAAGGACGAGCTGACCACCTCGATGAAGAGCGTGGGCGAGGCCATGTCCATTGGCCGCACCTTCAAGGAATCGTTGCAGAAGGGCCTGCGCTCGCTGGAAGTGGGTGCGCCCGGCCTTGGTTCCGCCTTCCGCTGCAAGGGTCCGGAGCGCGAGGACATCATGCGCAAGCTGCGCACGCCCAACTCGCGCCGCATCTTCTATGTGCGCCACGCCATGCTCGACGGCATGACCGTGGAGGAAATCCACGAGGCCACCGCCATCGACCCGTGGTTTTTGCGCCAGATGAAGGACCTGATCGACATGGAAGCCGAGCTGCGCGACTTTGCCCTGGGCAACGCCATGACCGTGGAAAACGCGGAACTGGTTGCCCTGATGCGCCGCGCCAAGGAATACGGCTTTTCCGACCGCCAACTGGCCGAAATGTGGAAGCGCCCCGAATCGGACGTGCGCACCCTGCGCAAGGCCATGGGCATCGTGCCCACCTATTATCTGGTGGACACCTGCGCCAGCGAGTTCGAGGCGTACACCCCGTACTACTACTCCACCTACGAGACCGGCCATGAAGTGGCCGTGGAAGACCGCAAGAAGGTCATCATTCTGGGTGGCGGGCCCAACCGCATCGGCCAGGGCATCGAGTTCGACTACTGCTGCTGCCACGCCTCCTTCGCGCTGAAGGAAATGGGTGTGCAGGCCATCATGGTCAACTCCAACCCGGAAACGGTATCCACCGACTACGACACCTCCGACCGTCTGTACTTCGAGCCGCTGACCTACGAGGATGTCATGAACATCATCGAGACGGAAAAGCCCGACGGTGTGGTGGTGCAGTTCGGCGGGCAGACTCCGCTGAATCTGGCCGTGCCGCTGATGCGTGCCGGTGTGCCCATTCTTGGCACCTCGCCCGATTCCATCGACCGCGCCGAAGACCGCGAACGCTTCCAGGCCCTGCTGCAGAAGCTGGGCCTGCGCCAGCCCGCCAACGCCACGGTCATGTCCCTGCCGGAGGCGCGCAGCGCCGCCGCCCGCATCGGGTACCCGACGGTGGTGCGGCCCAGCTACGTGCTGGGTGGCCGGGCCATGGAAATCGTGTACGACGAGGAACAACTGGCAGAATACTTTGCCAATTCGGTGGGTGAAAAGCCCAAGCATCCCATCCTCATCGACAAGTTCCTGGAAAGCGCCATCGAGGTGGACGTGGACGCCCTGTCCGACGGCGCCGACGTGTACGTGGCGGGCATCATGGAACACATCGAGGAAGCGGGCATCCACTCCGGCGACTCTGCCTGCGTCATCCCGCCGCACACCCTGCCCGAGGCCATCGTCAACGAGATCGCCCGGCAGACCGTGGAGCTGGCGCGCGAACTGCGCGTGGTGGGCCTGATGAACATCCAGTTCGCGGTCAAGGATGGCCTTATCTACATCCTTGAAGTGAACCCGCGCGCCTCGCGCACCGCGCCCTTCGTGTCGAAAGCCACGGCGGTGCCCCTGCCGCGCCTGGCCACCCAGATCATGCTGGGGGCCACGCTGAAGGAACTGGACCCGTGGTCCATGCGCCGCACCGGCTACTTCTCGGTGAAGGAATCGGTGTTCCCGTTCAACCGCTTCCCGGGGGTGGACATTCTGCTCGGCCCCGAAATGCGGTCCACGGGCGAGGTGATGGGTATTGCCTCCAGCTTCGAGGAAGCCTATCTGAAGGGCCAGCTTGCCGGTGGGCAGCGTCTGCCGCAGAGCGGCAAGATCTTCATCTCCGTCAACGACCGGGACAAGCTGCTGATTACGGAAGTGGCCAGCATGTTTGCCGACCTTGGCTTCGAGGTGCTGGCCACCAACGGCACCGCCAAGCTGCTGCGCGAAGGCGGCGTGCCCGCCACGGCAGTACACAAGGTGTACGAGGGACGGCCCAACATTGTGGACTTCATCAAGAACGGCGATATTGCCCTGGTGCTCAACACCGCCTCGGGCAAGCGCACCGTGCAGGATTCCAAGTCCATCCGCCAGGCCACGCTGATGTACGGGGTGCCCTACAGCACCACCGTATCCGGGGCCAAGGCCATCGCGCAGGCCATACGGGCCAGCCGCTGCTGCGGAGTGAACGTGAAGAGCTTGCAGGAATACTACGGAACCAACTAGAAGACCGACAAGGACCGGGCCTCAGGCCCGGTCCTGCGCTTTGGGGCCACGCGCACTGTGGCAAACGCCTGCTGAACGCCAGGCAAGGCCAGACGAGCGTTGACGAGCGTTGACGAATGTTGACGAGTGGCTGGCGCATGACTGGCGCACCACATGACCACAATGGGCGCGTAACGGACCGTCTGCATCGAGGTAGAGCATGATCAAGCATTACTGCGGCATCTTCGGCATCTACAACCACGTCGAAGCGGCGCGCATGGCATACTTCGGCCTGTACGCCCTGCAACATCGCGGGCAGGAAAGCGCGGGCATCGTCACCTGGGACGGCCAGAAGCTGCGCGAACACCGGGGCATGGGCCTGGTGCCCGACGTGTTCAACGAACGGCACCTGGGCAAGGAACTGAAGGGCAACATTGCCGTCGGCCACATCCGTTATTCCACCACCGGGGCCTCGCTCATCCGCAACGCCCAGCCGTTTCTGGTGCGCTTCAAGGGGATGGAAATCGCCATCGCGCACAACGGCAACCTGACCAACACCGTGGAACTGCGCGACGAACTGGAGCGGAAGGGGTCCATCTTCCAGACCTCCATCGACAGCGAAGTGTTCGTGCATCTCATTGCGCACAACATGAACGGCAAGACCTTCGAGGAAGCCGTCATGGCCGCGTGCAAGCGGGTGCAGGGCGCGTATTCGCTGATCATCCTCGCCAACGACAAGCTCATCGCCATGCGCGACCCGCACGGCATGCGCCCGCTGGCCCTTGGCCGTCTGGCCGGTTCGCCGGTGCTGGCATCCGAAACCTGCGCCTTCGACCTGATGGAGGCGGAATTCATCCGCCCGCTGGACCCCGGCGAAATGCTGGTCATCGAAGGCAACAGCGTGAAAAGCTACAGCCTGCTCGACGAGGGCAACAAGCCCTCGGTGCGCCAGTGCATCTTCGAGCTGGTCTACTTTGCCCGGCCCGACTCCATCGTGTTCGGCGAGGACGTGTACCAGTGCCGCAAGGAGATGGGCCGCCAACTGGCCATCGAATCGGCCCCGGACGTGGACTTCATCATGCCGTTCCCCGATTCGGGCATCTACTGTGCGGTGGGCTTTGCCCAGCAGTCGGGCCTGCCGTACGAGCACGCCATGATCCGTAACCACTACGTGGGCCGTACGTTCATCCAGCCCTCGCAGGACATGCGCGACTTTGGCGTGCAGGTGAAGATCAACCCGGTCAAGAGCATGATCCGGGGCAAGCGCATCTGCATCGTGGACGATTCCATCGTGCGCGGCACCACCATCCGCACCCGCGTGAAGAAGTTGCGCGAACTGGGCGCCAAGGAAGTGCATTTCCGCGTTAGTTGCCCGCCCATCAAGCACCCGTGCTTCTACGGCATCGACTTTTCGTCCAAGGGCGAACTGATCGCGGCCAATCATTCCATTTCCGAGATCGAGCGCTTCATCGGGCTGGATTCGCTGCACTACCTGTCCATCGACGGGCTGCTGCGCTCGGTGTCGCACCCCGAAAACTACTGCCTGGCCTGCTTCAACGGTGACTACCCCATCCCCTGCGCGGGCGGCGGGTGCAGCCGGGCGTGCCTGGAAGTGTCGGACTAGAGCGGGGCAAACTTTTGATTGCTCTGTGCTTGTGAATGTGTCGCATTTCGCAAAAGAAAGGGGGACGGCGAGCCGTCCCCCTTTCTTTTGCGCTGAGCTAGTTGGCAATGTCATTGTGAGTGTTGGGCATGACCTAGTAAGGCAAGCTGCGTTTGGAAAGAGGGTGAAGCCCCACTGTGGAGCTTTTGCGGATTAGCAGCAAAGAGGCTCGCGTGTGATGTATGCCTTAGGGAAATCAGTAGATATATATTCGACAGCATGCCCATGCCATTGCTTAGGAAACTGGTTAGTTCCCTTGTGGCAAAAAAGGTGGACGATGAATTTTTCTGGCGTTGATGTTTGGTCAATTAAAATGGATGCTTGAGAGTCTGTGAGGTTGAGTCTTTTTCTAAGTTCCTTGGTCAATGTTCTGATCTTGGCGTTCATCATGGCCTCCGTGGGGGGAGACGTTGTGTCCCGATACTATTTCTAAACCTATCGCGCTAACGATGTCTTCAATTGGGATGACGTAGCTTAAATTGGCTTCGGCACCCGCAAAAACAAGCCCAACGGCTGCGCTGCCATCTTCGTTGACGACCAATGACCCTGAGTCGCCGGGCAAAGAGAAGGCGGCTTCAAGTCCCCTAACAACGTAGAAATCCGAAAAGTATACATGTCCAGAGAAATTCGGGGACGTGTATTTGATAGGAACAGGATTGTCATATTGACCTACTACAATTCCTCTTGTCAATCCAGTTGTTCTTCCAACTTTCTGAATGGTCATTCCTGGCTGTATGGCGTCTAGTTGGTGCGGAGTGTCGTAAAAGAAGCCTTGCATCGATGATATCCGCTCTGGTGCTTCAATTTTAAATGTGGCCACATCAATTTTCTGAGCGGGCATGTTTTGTTGCGGGTATCCGCTAACTAAGCGAACCAGTTGCGCGTGTCTCCCTATGGCTAAAGGAGGCGGTCCGTCGGGGGCAGCGTCAACTGGTGATGGCATGAGGATGTGCATGCCGGGCTGCGTGTGGTTGCACCCTCCAGTTACGTGATTGTTCGTTACGCCGAATAGTTGTCCGGTTTGGTCTTTGGCTAGGAAGCCTAATGTCCCTGCGCTTGGAATGGGTGCGGCTGTAACAGAGCTTCCGCATGTTATACAATTGTTATATAAAAAGCATGGTGATGGGTTTTCTGTGCTTTGTTGCACTGCGAATTGATCTATAGTAATGTCGCCATGTTCTATATATTCTATAATTACTCCGCAGTATGATGCAGGGAGTGGTTTTTTCTTTGTTCCATAAAGTGATCCGCGCGTTACAATAGTAATTTTATTGTTGTTTGCACTTTTTATTATTCCGATAATTTTGGATTTAGATATTTTTTCATGAAATCTTAGGCGAAGTTCTGGGCTCATAGATGGAAAAACTTCATCAAGAGAGGTTTGTTGCTGAGATCTGGTGTGTGGAATATTAGATATTATTGCGTGGTCATGCGCCCAATTAAGAAGTGCTCTGGATATATCTCGCGCATTCTGAGCAGGGTTTGTCAATAAGGGTTGTGGGATTGCGGGGGGGTGCTGGCTCATTTTAGTTCCCTTAATACGTTTAAAGTTTGCTGATGTGTATGTTAGTAGTTGCATGTAGTTGATGGTGAAGGGCCTGAAGCAGTAGCGGAGCGTTGTCGTATATAAATTTTATCATGCGCGAGTGTGTACAGATATTTATGTATTCTTGCAGCGTGCCTGTGAGTTTTGCAATATTTATTTTTACGCGTTTTAAAAGGAGCGGACGAGTAGGATACCCATTCGGTTGACCCGCCTCGCGTTTCGGGGGAAGAGAAGGACGCCGCGCCCGGCGTGGCCCGTCCGGCAATGTCCGGCCCTTCCGGTAATGACCGGCCTGCCCGGCACCCCCCGGCATATCCGCAACATCCACAGGATTTCCACGGCATGAGCGATTGCACCTGCGGCGAACGCCGCACCGATTGGATACCCCTCGGGCGCGACGTGCTCGATATCGAAATAGAAGGCCTGACGGCGGTACGCGACAGGCTTGGCCCCTCGTTCGAGGCGGCATTGGCCCTGCTGGCGGGCTGCCGGGGCCGCGTGGTGGTCACCGGGCTTGGCAAGTCGGGCCTGGTGGGCCGCAAGCTGGCCGCCACCCTGTCTTCCACCGGCACCCCGGCGTTCTTCCTGCACCCGGTGGAAGGCGCCCACGGCGACATGGGCAGCCTGCGGGCGGAGGACGTGGTCATTGCCATCTCGAATTCCGGCGAGACGGACGAGCTGAACGCCATCCTGCCCAGCCTGCGGGCCATCGGCACCTCCATCATCGCCATGACCGGCAAGGCGCAGTCCACGCTGGGCCGCGCCGCCGACGTGGTGCTGGATTCCGGCGTCCCGCGAGAGGCATGCCCCCACAACTTGGCCCCCACGGCCTCCACTACGGCGGTGCTGGCCCTTGGCGACGCCCTGGCGGTGTGCCTTATCCACTGGAAATCGTTTACCGAAAATGACTTTCTGCGCTATCACCCCGGCGGTTCGCTGGGTCAGCGGTTGCGCCTGCGTGTGCAGGAACTGATGCACACCACCGGCATTCCCGTGACACAGGACGACGTGGGCCAGGAAGAAGCCGTGCGCGTGCTGGACAAGGGCGGCTTTGGCGCGGTGGCCGTGGTGGACGGCAGCGGCAGGCTGATGGGCATCCTGACCGACGGCGACGTGCGCCGCGCGGTGATCAAGGGCGACTATGCCCCGCGCACCCCGGTGACGGCCATCATGACCTGCAACCCGCGCAGCGCCCGCAGCGACCAATCTGTGGCGGAACTGCTGGACATCATGGAGCAGAAGGCCATCACCGTGCTGCCCATCGTGGACGATGCGCACCGCCTGCTGGGCCTCATCCACCTGCACGACCTGCTGGGCAAGGGCGGCGTGAGCTTTGCCGGGTAGGCCCGGCGCGCGCCCCGCAGCTTGCGTTTTCGCACCTCGCGTTTCGTTACCCCAACACTGCCCGGAGCCAGCCGCATGAGCGCCAAGCGCGTGCAAGACAGCGAAGTGGTGATGACCCACCGCCCCCTGCCGGAGGACGCCAACCCCGCAGGCAACGTGCATGGCGGGGTCATCCTGAAGCACATCGACCTGGCCGGGGCCGTGGCCGCCATGCGCCATTGCCGCACCGCCGTGGTGACGGCCTCCATCGACCGCATGGACTTTCGCGCGCCGGTACACGTGGGCGAGCTGATGCAGTTGAAGGCCAGCGTGAACCTTGCGGGCGGCTCTTCGCTGGAAGTGGGTGTGCGGGTGGAGGCGGAAAACCTGCTTACCGGCGAATCGCGCCATGCCGCATCCGCCTACCTGACTTTCGTGTCCATGGGGCCGGACCGCAAGCCCGTGCCCGTGCCGGAACTGCTGCTGGAAACGCCCGCCCAGCACCGCCGCAACCGCGAGGCGCAACGTCGCCGCGAACAGCGGCGCGACGAGCGCAAGCGCGAAAAGGCCGACCAGGAAGCGTTGGCCACGGCCACCGTGGAAGAAGTGGCGCACTATTACTGACGGCGTGCGCCGACCGAGGGGCTGGCGTTGCCTTCCCCTGCTCACGGTGGGCGTTCATCCCTGTGCGTATCGCAGCGTCCGGCCCGTGGTTCATGCCACGGGCCGTCGTGTTTTTGGCGTTCGTCCCCGCAGCCCTGATTGCGCCGCCCCCGTCGCCCCCGTCACTCCAGTTGCTCCAGTTGTGCTGCCCAGTGGCCCCCGGTCGCTCCAGTCGTCTCTATTGCACTCCCCACGCGCGTTGCCGCATCCTCTCCGTGATAATGCTGGCCTGCGGCTCGCCAGGCAGGCTATGGTGAAAGGGTATATCCGCGTCCGCGTCCCGCGCGGGGCGGCAGGCTGAAACCCCCACTCTACAGGAGGCATCATGCGATACGGGCGATGGTTGGCCGCACTGGCCGCGTGGCTGTTCCTGCTTTTGGCGGGCCTGCCCGCGCACGCCGCCCCGGCGGCGGAAGACAAGGACGCCCCGCTGTTCATCAACCTGACCAGCGACGAGGGCCACCGCACCCTCATGGCCATCGGCTACGGGGTCAACCAGTTGCAGCGCGGGCACCCGCTGACGCTGTTCCTGAACGACCGGGCCGTGGTGCTGGCTGCCAAGGGCAACGAGGCCAAATATCAGGAGCAGCAGCGCATGCTGGCCAAGCTGGTGGGCAGCGGGGCCACGGTGTACGTCTGCCCCATGTGCATGAAGCAGTATGGCGTGCAGCAGGCCGATCTGCTGCCGGGGCTGGCCGTCAGCACGCCGGATCTGACCGGCGCGGCGCTGTTCCGGGAAAACACCCGCACCCTGTCCTGGTAACGGGGAGCGGGTAGCGGGTAACGGCGGGCGTCCGCGCCCGTGTGCAAGGAAGGTCGAGGGGGGATGCCGCCACCGCGCGGCGTCCTCCCTTTTGTCATGGGCAGGGGGAGCGAATGGCGGCGTGCGGGTGGGGGCGCCAGCCCCTTGCGGGGCAGGCACAACCCGCGTGACGACACCGGGGCTCAGGCCCTTGCGTTCAGCATCGCCAGCACGGTTTCCGCCAATCCGGCCCCGCCTTCCGCGTCTGGGCGGTCGCGGTAGGTGTAGCGCACCCGCAGCCAGGGCCGGTCGATGCGGATCAACCGGTCCAGCCGCACCGGCGTACCCAGCAGCACCAGATCGCACGGGGTGGCGTTGATGGTGGCCTCCAGGTCGTCCAGTTGCCTGCGCGAATAGCCCATGGCGGGCAGCGCCTTGCCGAGGTGGGGGTACTTCTCGAATACCTGTTTCAGCGATCCCTGCGCATAGGGACGCGGATCGGCGATGCGGCCTGCGCCGTGCATTTCCGCCGCCGTCTGCGCTGCGCCAAAGGGCAGCCCGCCGTGGGTCAGGGTGGGGCCGTCCTCCACCAGCAGCACCCGCGCCTTGCGGATGGCGGCGGGGTCGTCCACCTCCACCACCGAATCGGCCAGCAGCACCCGCGCGGCAGGATTGGCGGCGGCGATGTTGGCGCGCACCGTGGCCACCTGGTCCTGCGTGGCCGTTGCCACCTTGTTGATTACGGCCACATGGCACATGCGCAGGTTGGTCTCGCCGGGGTGGTAGGTCAGTTCGTGCCCGGCCCGCAGCGGGTCCAGCACAGTACTATGCACGTCGGGGCGAAAGAAGGGCGTGTCGTTGTTGCCGCCGTCCCACAGCAGCACGTCGGCCTCGGCCTGGGCTGCCGCAAGGATGCGCGCGTAATCCACCCCCGCGAACACGGTGATGCCCGCGTCCACAAGGTGCTCGTATTCCTCGCGTTCTTCCACGGTGCAGTCGGCGGCGTCCATGTCTGCGTGGCTGGCGAAGCGCTGCACGGCCTGCTTCTCCAGATCGCCGTAGGGCATGGGGTGGCGCACCACGACAGGCCGCATGCCGTGCGCAAGGAAGGCGGCGCACAGGTGCCGGGTGACCGGCGACTTGCCGCTGCCGGTACGCACGGCGGTGACGGCCACCACGGGCTTTTGCGCGCGCAGCATGGTGGCGGCGGGCGACAGCAGGCGAAAGTCCGCCCCGGCGGCCAGCGCCAGCGAGGCGGCATGCATGACCGTTTCATGCGCTACGTCGCTGTACGAAAAGATCACCTCATGCACGTTGTTATCGCGGCACAGGGCGGTCAGCTCGCTCTCGGCCAGGATGGGCACCCCGTCCGGATAGCGCGGCCCGGCCAGGGACGCCGGGTAGCAGCGGCCAGCGATGTCCGGAATCTGCGCGGCGGTGAAGGCCACCACATGCACGGCGGGGTCGTTGCGCAGCAGCACGTTGAAGTTGTGAAAGTCGCGCCCGGCGGCTCCCATGATGACCACGTTGCGTACGCCTGCCGCATCGGCGGGGGCTGGCGCGCGGCAGGTGGCGGGCAGGCCGGTTGCGCCGGACTGCGGCGCTGTGGGATCATGAGTGACGGTGGCCGAAAGGGCGGCGGGTGATACGGTGCGGGGTGACCGGGGCATGCGGAGGCTCCTGTTCTGGCTGGGGCGGACGCCGTGGGCGCGGCGATGGGGCGCGCGTCGGGAACGCCGACTGGACATGTCGGCTGGACATGTCGGCTGGCGCGAGGCTGCAACGGGGCAGAGCCTTCATTGTATGGCCGGGTCGGGCGGATGCGTCAACCCGAGGGGGATGTCGTGAAAGGCGGGGGATACGTGCATGACGTACCCCCCGCCGGAGGAGTCGGATGGCCGAGGTCGCGGCCCCATGCGCCGGGCAGGGGGCCGGTCGGGCAGGTCCGGGCAAGTACGGGCAGTCAGGCGGCGACCAGACGGCCAGGCAGACGGGTCAGGCGGTCAAGAAGAGGAGCAGGCGGGGTGCGCCTGTCGTTTTCACTGGCCGCTGGTCATGCGTGTCGTTCAGGGCTGCCGGTTGGGTCTGTCGTTCGGGCCTGCCGTTCAGGACGTGGCGGTTATGGCCCCGCGCTCCACGGTGAACAGGGCGGCGTGGGGTGCGGCCTTGCGCAGCATGTCCACGGTGTGCGGGTGGCAGGTGAAGAACAGGATCTGGTGGGGCTTGCCGTCGGTGACGGCGGTGACGGGCTGGACCGTGCCGTCCGCCAAGGGGGCAGGCGTGCCGTCAACGAGGGGGGAAGGCGCGTCGCCCCCGACGGCTGCCGGTGCGGCGGGCTGCCCGCACAGCGCCGCCAGCGCGGCGGCGGTGCGCGCGGCGCGTTCCGGGTCGAAGTTGACCAGGATGTCGTCCATTATCAGGGGCAGCGGCTCGGCGTGCAGGGCGTGGGTGCGCACGTAACCCAGGCGCAGGGCCAGGTACAGTTGTTCGCGAGCCCCCCGGCTGAGGTGTTCGTGCGGCACCGGTTCGCCGTCGGCGGGCACGGCGCGGGGCACGCCGTCCTCCAGCGAGGCGGCAATGGACTGCCATTGCCCCCCGGTGATGGCCCGGAAGATGGCAGCAGCCTCGCGGATCACGTGGGGCTGGCGCTCCCGCTCGAAGCGCCGCCGCGCCGTGTCGATAAGGTGGCGGGCCAGCGCGTTGCGGCTCCATTCCAGGGCCATCTGGCGGGCCGATTCCAGCAGGGCCGCTTCCTGCCTGCGCAGGGCGGCTACATCGTCGGCGGAGGCCGTCTGTTCGCGCTGCACGCGCAGCGCGGCGGTCTTGTCCACCAGTTCCGTCTCCTGCGTAGCCAGCGCGGCCAGTTCCGTGGCCAGTTCGTCGCAACGGGCCTGCATGGCTTCGCGGTCGGCGCTGGCCAGTTCGGCGCGCAGCGCGGCCAGCGGGTCTGCCTGCGGCTGGGCGGACGCGCTGTCCGGCATGTCGGGCGCGACCTGTGCGGAAACGTCGGGCAGGGCGGCGCGCAGATGGTCGGTCAGGTCCCCCCGGCGGCGCAGCAGTTCCTGCCGTTCGGCAAAGGCTGCGGCGCGGCGCAGGAAGTCTTCCTCGTCCGTGGCGTCGCCTGCGGCCAGCAGTTCGGCCACGGCGGTGTTGGCTGCGGCGTGGGCGGCCTCTGCGTCGTGCAGTTCGGCCCGCAGTTCCGCGTGCCGGACAGCCAGCCTGTCCCGCTCGGCAGCCATGGCCACGGCTGCGTCGGCGGCGGCGGACAGCGCGTCCAACGCGTCCAACGCGTCCAACGCGTCCGGCGCGTCCAACGCGTCCGGCGCGTCCGGCGTGACCAGCGTGGTTAACGAGGTTTGGGGGCCTTCGTTGTGCAGGCCGCCAGGCAGGGCGCTGGCGCAGTCTGCGGCAATGCGGACCAGCGGGGTTTCCAGCGCGGCCAGATCCGCGTCCAGTGCGGCGCGGCGGGCGGTCAGTCCGGCGGCCTCGTTGTCCAGGCGCAGCCAGTCGTCCATGACCACAAGGGCTTCGCGGGCGGTGGCCGGGGTCAGGTCCGCCGACAGGCCGCGTTCCGTCAGCCAGGCGCGCCATGCGTCCGTGGCAGCGCCCGCCGTGGTTGTCGCGGCGTTACGGGCGGCGTCGGCGGCCTGCACGGCGGCCAGGGCCTGCTGTTCCCGTTCGCGCCGGGCGGTCAGTTCCGCCATGGCCCGTTCCCGCTCCTGACGCCGGGCCTCGGCGGCGCGCAGGTCGGCCAGCAGGCGGTCCACCCCGGCCAACAGGGGGGCAACGGCCTCGTCGGACACTTCCGGGCGGTCCGGTCCGGCAATCTCGTCGGGGCACAGCGGGGCAAGCGCGGGCACGCGGCGGGCAGCATCGGCAAGTATTGTGATCTGCACCGTCAGGGCCGCAACGCGCGCGGCCAGCGCGTCGGCCTGCGCCGCGCGGGCGTTGCAGGCCTCCACCCGGTCGAACAGGCCGGGGGCCGCTTCGGGGGCAAAGGATTCCGGCAGGCCGAGCGATGCGCAGTGCGCGGCCCAGTCCGCACGGGTCTGATGCAGGGCCGCTTCTGCCGTCTCGCGGGCGTGCAGGGCCTGCATGTGTCGGGCGCGCAGGGTGGCGCAGTCGGCTTCGCGGGCGGCGGCCTCGGCATCGGCCCTGTCGCGTCGGGCGCGTTCGTCGCGGGCGCGTTCCAGCGCCCGTTCGGCCATGTCCACGCGTTCGGTCATGTCCACACGGTCGGCAAGGGCAGATACGTCGATGCGGGCATCGGCGTCGGATATCCCCAGCCCATGCAGCAGCCGGGCGGCCTCGGCGCGCAGCGTCTCATTGCGCGCGGCCAGTTCCTGTCGCCGCGCGGCAAGCTGGGCGGCGCGGGCCGCATGGGCGGCCTGTTCCGCCGCATCGCGCCGGGGCCAGCCCGTGGCCAGCAGCGCAAGGCCGCACAGCGCGGCCACCGCGCACAGGTACACGGGGGCAAGCCCCATGGCCACGAAGGGGGCCAGCCCGGCCAGTCCAGCCAGATATGTAAGTGAGGACGGGGCGGAAATGTCCAGCGCACCTTGCAGCACTGCCACCAGCAACCCGGCGGACAGCGAGCCCGCCGCCAGCAGCGCGCCGCCAAGGGACAGCAACACCAATGACTTGCGGACCACGGGCGTGTTGGCGGCGTGGTCCCGTTCCGCGCGGGCGGCTTCTGCCTCGCGCTCCGCCTCCACGGTCAGTGCGTTGACTGCATGACGCAGACGGCGCACGGCCTCTGCCCGGCGGTCCAGTTCCTCGCGGGTGGGCGCGGCGATGGCGCGTGCGGCCTGAACGGCCTGATCGCGGCGGGCGGAAAGGTCGTCCAGTTGCGCGGCAAGTTCGTCGGCCTTGCGGGCGGCATCGCGGGCGGCGTCGGCGGCGTCGGTGACGGTGCGGGCACGGGCGGCCAATGCTTCGCGGGCGCGGGGCGAGGTGTCGAATCCGCGCAGGGTATCCGGGGTCCAGCCGGGGGAAATGTCCGCCAGCGACCGGGACAGCGCGGCGGCCTGCACGCCCAGTTCGGCGCGCAAGCCCGGCAGTTCTGCCTGCGCGGCTCCGGCCTGCGCGCGCAGGGTGCGCAGCCGTTCGGCCTGTTCCGCGTCCGGTGTTGCGTCGGGGTCTGCGCCCAGTGCGTCGGCCTGGGTTTGCGTCAGTTCCGCCGCATGGCGGGCGGATTCGTGCTCGGCGGCGCGGCGGTCATGCTCGGTGCGGGCCTGGCGCAGGTCGGCCCCGGCGGCGTCCATGGCGGCCTCGTGCGCGGCGATGGCCTCGCGCGTGAAGAGGGAACGGTCGAAGCCGCGCACCCGCTCCGGGGTCCAGTCCGCGCCAAGGGCGGCCAGCAGCCGTTCGCGGTCAGCGCGGTTGCGATCAATGTCGGCTTGCAGGAGGGGCATGGCGGCGAGGGCGTTGCGGTAGCTGGCCTTGCGTTCCAGCAGGGTGCGCAGCTCCGGCGCGGCGGCCAGCAGCCGGGCATCGGGCGTGCGCCGGGCAAGCGTCGCTTCCAGCGTGGCCAGTTGTCCGCGCAGCCCCTGTGCCCGCAAACCCCGGTCGGCGGCGCGTTCGCGCTCCCGCTCGAAGCGGGCCTTGCCGTCCTGCGGAAAGCGTTCCACCACTAGGTCCATTCGGGTCAGTTGCCCTTCCACGACCACCAGTTCCTGCCACTGCCGCCATACGCCCAAGCGGCGTTCCAGCGCGCGGTGTTCGGCCTCGCGTCCGGCGCGTTCGGCGCGCACCCCGGCCAGCCGGGCGGACAGGTCGTCCAGTTCGGCGGACAGGGCGTCGTAGCGGGCGGTGTCCCGCTCGTGGGTACGCAGGCTGGCGCGCAGGGTTTCCAGTTCCTTCAGCGCCTCGTTGAGCGGCGGCTTGCGGCCATCCGGCAGGAACAGCGCGCCCATGCGGCCCGAAAGGTCGTCCAGCAACTGGCTGGGCGGGCGCAGCCCCTGCCCGGCCCCGGCCCCCAGCAGCACGTTGCGCGCGCCTTCCGCCGAGAGTGAGGAAAATTCCTGTAATTCCGACAGGCTGAATCCGTAGATGTTGCGGTAGAGGTCTGGCGTCACCCCGTGCAGCAGGGCGGCGGCCAGTTCCGCATCCAGCGGTGTTCCGTTTGCATCGGTGAAGGTCAGCGTGCCCCCGTGCGCGCCGGGGCGGCGGGTAAGCCGCACCACGCCGCAGCGGTCGGTGTGCAGGGTGAGCGTGCCGCCCGCATCCGCCGCGCGCCCCGCAAGGGGAATGCGGTGCGCGGCGCGGCTGCGCGGGTAGCCCGCCAGCATGGCCCGGAAAAAGTCGAGACAGGTGGATTTGCCCGCCTCGTTGCTGCCGAGGAAAATGGACAGGCCCGGCGGCAACTGCGAAATGGTCTGGCCCGCAAGAACGCCGAAGCCGTCGATGTGCGCGCGCTGGATGTACATCAGTCTGCCTCCAGCATGTCGCAGCAGATGCGTTCGGCGTCGTCCAGCAGGGCGGCCAGGTCTTCGGGCGACAGGGCGTCGGACGGACCGAGGAAGCGGCGGCCGCGCGGGCCGTCGTACAGCGGGGCGAGCACGGCGGCGGCCAGCGCGCGCAGGGCTGCCGGGTCGGGCTGGGGAGAGATGTCGGGGGGCTGGGTGTCGGGTGAGGTGAGGGATGCGGCACCCCCCTGCGCAGGGCAGGCGGCGTCATCGTCCGCGGGTTGTTCCGGCAGGCCCCGCGCGGCGGCCGCCACGCGCAGCACTTCGCCCAGCAGGTCATCGCGGCGGCGCAGCGCGTCCATGTTCACGTCGGGCCGGGTGCGCAATTCGATGTCCTTGACCCACACGAGGGGATCCAGCGAAGCCCCGGCCTCGCGCAGCATTTCCAGCAGGCCTTCCAGCACGCCGGGGCGACGCAGGTGGCGATCCAGCGGGCCGCGCCCGTGCAGGATGATCCGGCAAAGGGCGGCCTCCACGGGGAAGCCGGGCGTGTCGGGCACACCGGGGGTACCGGGCGCACTGCCCGTCCCATCCCCTGCGGCGGCGCGTTCCATGGCCTCCAGAATGCGTCCGTGCAGGGCTTCCAGCGAGGCCGCGCCGTCGGGAGTGCCCGCGTCATCGGCGTCACTGGTTCCAGTGCTGCCGTCGTTGCCTGTCACGCCAGCCCCATTGGTCCCTATGGCCACCTCCACCACCTGCCAGCGCACCGGGGCCAGCGGGCGGAATGCCAGTTCCACCTCGCCGTCCTCATGCACGGTGACCAGTTGGCAGCCGCGCGGGCCGTCCTCGTTGATGTGCAGCCCCTGCGTGGAGCCGGGGTAGACCACGTGGGGCCGCGTGCGCAGCACCTGCGGCAGGTGGATGTGCCCCAGCGCCCAGTAGTCCATGCCCGTGGCGGTCAGGTCGTCCAGGGTGCAGGGGGCGTAGCGCCCCGCATCGCGCGTGCCGGGCGTTGTGCCCACGTTGCAGTGCAGCACGCCGATCTGCGGCGTGCCGGGGGGCACGTCCATGTCCTGAACCATGCCGTGAACCATGCCCTGCACCGTGGCGGCGCGGGAAAAGCGTTTGGCCAGGTTGCGGCCTTCGCGGTCGGTTTCGTGGCTGATGCCATGCACCACGGCCACCACCCGACCGTCGCGGGTCACGGCGTGCGATTCCACCTGCGGGCCGAACACGGTAACCCCGTCCGGCCAGTGCAGCGAGCGCACCCGCGAGGTGAGCGGATCGTGGTTGCCGTGGGCAATGAACACCCGCACCCCCGCGTCCGTCAGGCGCGCGCAGCCGTCGCACAGGGCCACCTGGGCGCGCAGGCTGCCGTCCTCGTGGTTGTGGACGTCGCCCGCGATGAGCAGGGCGTCGGGCCGTTCGGCAAGGCACAGATCCACCAGCCGCTCCCACGCGGTGAAGGTGGCGCGGTGCAGCCGGTCGGCCAGGCGGGGTGAAAGGTCGCGCGAGACGCCCGCAAAGGCGGCGTCAAGGTGCAGGTCTGCGGCGTGGACGAAGCGGAACGCTGGCATGGGTGACCGGGGGTTGGGGTGACTGGGAAATCTCGCCGTTTGCGGGGCGTTAGCACGTTGTCTAGCACACCGCGCGGCGGGCCGTCACCGTGCCCGGTGCGCACGGGCCGGGGGGTATGGCTGAGGCGTAAAGGCGTGGTTAGCCGCGCCGTTCTTCCGCGTATACCCCCGGAGAGATGCCCATGAGCCGCTTGAAGACCCGGTTCAGGTGACTCTGGTCGCAAAAGCCCACCGTCTGGGCGATTTCGGGCAGGGGGTGGGCTGCATCCAGCAGGATGCGCGCGTGGCGGATGCGCTCGGCCTGCTGAAATTCGTGCGGTGACAGGCCGGTGTGCCGCAGGAAGAGGCGCTGGAAATGGCAGGGCGACAGCCCGGCCAGCACGGCGAGATCGTCCAGCCGCAACGGATCGGCATGGTGTTCGCGGATGTGGGCGGCAATCCGGTCCAAGGTCGACACATGGCGGTCGGGCGCAAGGGGCTGTGGTGGGGGTACGTCTGCATGGTGCAGCAGCGCGACGAGGAAGGCCAGCAGGGCTTCTTCTCGTTCCAGCGTGGAGGCGGGGCGGGTGAGCAGGCCCAGCAGGCGGCGAAATTGCCGCGCCAGGGGGGCGTCATCCAGCACGGAGGACGCAAAGTGGGGCTGTGCGCTCGGCGTGCCCGTCAATTCCGAGGCAAGGGCCTGCATCCGCTCCGGCAGCAGGCTGAGCACGCGGTAGCAGTGCGGTCCCCTGGCCTCGCAGGCATGGCGCTGGCCGGGGGCGATCACGAACAGGCCATGCGCGGGAATGACGCATGACCTGTCAGGCAGGTGCAGCACCCGTTGGCCCGCGTCCACCACGCCCACGCAGTAGCTGCCATGGGCATGGGCCGGAAAGCGTGCCTCCACGCCCCGGCCCAGCACAAGCTGCACGTCCGGCAGGTCCGGCACGCGCGGAAATCGGATGAGGGGGCGTTGCGGCGTCATGTGCCTCCGCAGACGAACACCAGTTACAGCAGTGCCGGAAAGAACTTGGCCAGCAGCCACAGGCCGTCGTCACCCGCCTGCACGCGGTGTGCTGTACCCATGGGGATGACGTTGACCGAACCCGGACGATAGTCCATGCCCTCGCCCGCTACCTCTGCCCGACCGGACCCGTGCATGACCTCGTGCAATTCCCATTGTCCTTCGTGGACGTGTGTTTCAAGGGTGCATCCCGGCGCTACCCGTACCATGTGGCAGGACAAGCGCCCTTCGGTGGATGCGCCGCTCACGAGATGCTTGATTTCCACACCCTGAAAAGACGGATGCCGGTTCCATGCCATGTTGCTGGCCTGGCAGCGACCATCGGGGCAGCCGATTTCCGCGCGTTCCATGCATTCGCCAAAATTGTTTGCCGTCCTCATCTGGTTTGCTCCCGTGTCTGGGCGCAAGGCATCGTGCCCGCGCTGGAAGCAACCCTATGTCCGATGCTGCGAGACGTCTTGGACGATCGTGCGATTCCGGTACATTTCTGGGAGCGGACCATGCCATGCCCGGAACGCCATTGCGGGGTGGGCCGTCCGGCTTCGTGATGCCTGCCATATTCCGTTCCATCCCGTCCATCGTTCGTCGCGCGGTTCAGTGCAAGGGGGGTGTCCGGCAATCCGGTGCATGACCGGATACAAACAGGGGCACGACGCGAGTCCAAGCCTCGTCCAGACCTCGTCCGCAATTCATCATGACCTTGCCGGTCCCGACAACCGCGCCCCGCTTTCGGCGCCGCCCACGCTCTGCTAGAACGTGGACATGGCGCAACGCTGGATCATGCATATCGACATGGACGCCTTTTTCGCGTCCGTGGAACAGATGGACGACCCCTCCCTGCGGGGCAAGCCGGTGGCCGTGGGCGGCTCGCACCGGGGGGTCGTTTCCGCAGCGTCGTACGAGGCGCGGCGCTTTGGCGTGCGCTCGGCCCTGCCCATGAGCACGGCGCTGCGGCTGTGCCCGCACCTGATCGTGGTGCCGGGGCGCATGCGCCGCTACGCCGAGCTTTCGCACCGCATCATGGACGCGCTGCGCGAATTTTCGCCGCTGGTGGAACCCGCCTCTGTGGACGAGGCCTATCTGGACGCCACGGGGCTGGAACGGCTGTTCGGCCCGGTGGAGAACATGGGCATGGCGGTGAAGGCTCGCGTGCTGGACGTGACCGGCGGGCTGAGCTGTTCCGTGGGTGCGGCCCCGGTGAAGTTCCTGGCCAAGATCGCCTCGGACGTGAACAAGCCGGACGGGCTGTTCGTCCTGTACCCGGAAGACGTGGCGGAATTTCTGCGCACCCTGCCCGTGGGCCGCATACCGGGGGTGGGCAAGCGGTCACTGGACGCGCTGGAGCAGTTGGGCGTGCGCAGCGCGGGCGACGTGCTGCGCTATTCGCGCGAATTCTGGGAACGGCGTTTCGGCAAGGGCGGCGTACACCTGCACGAGCGGGCCAGCGGCGTGGACCCGCGCGAGGTGGAGCCATATTCCGAGCCCAAGTCGGAAAGCGCGGAGAACACCTTTGACGAGGACACCGCCGACCGCGACGTGCTGCGGCGCTGGCTGCTGGCGCAGGCGGAGCGGGTGGGGGCGTCGTTGCGGCGGCAGCGGCTGGCGGGCCGCACCATCACGCTGAAGGTGAAGTACGCCGACTTCCGGTCCATATCCCGCAGCCACAGCCTGCCGGAGCCCACGGCCTCCACCGAGACCATCTTTGACGAGGCGTGCCGCCTGCTGGATGCCCTGACCTTGGCGGACAAGGTGCGGTTGATCGGGGTGGGGGTCTCCAACTTCGGCCCGGCGCACCATGGCCCGCGCCAGCTCACCTTGCCGCTGGATATCCCCGGCAGGGCGAAGGGAGGGAAGGCGATTGGCAAGGACGGGCTGGGCAGAGACGCCGGGGCGCGGGGCGCGGATGGTGCGCGCCACGTGGGGACATCTGCCGAACATGATGAACAGGATGGGCCAGATGCGCCCGGAGCTTCGGGTGTGGACGGACCGGGCGAGCCGGACAGGCTGCGTGGACGGGCCGGGCAAGGCGGACAGGTCACTCCCGCTGCCGCAATTCCCGGTGCATCCATCCCCCCGCCGGACGAGAACCGCCGCAAGAAACTGGACGCCGCGCTGGACGCCCTGCGCGACCGGCATGGCCGCGAGGCCGTGGTGCGCGGTCGCCTGTTCGGGTTCGATTCAAGAAAAAAGTGACGCTGAGTCGGTTCGTTGCATAACGGTTATCAACCCAACTGAAAAGTTTGGGAGGATGGGGGCCGGGGGAAGGAACCTTTTTTAAAAGGTTCCTTCCCCCGGTTGCGTTCGAACGTTGCCTTCTACCCCAGCAACACCGGATTGCACCGCTCGCAGGTGGCGAAATCGGGCGTGAAGGCGTGCGAGCCGACGACCGTGACCGGGCGCATGCCTTGCAGCGAGTTCAGCATGTAGGCGTGGCGGAAGGCGCGCAGTTCTCCGGCGCGTACGGTGCAGTCGCGCACGGGCAGCAGTTCGCGCACGGCGGCCAGGGTGGTGCTGGGCAGGCGGCAGCCGCCGGTGGGGGTGCAGAAGCAGTCGCCGTCGCCGAACAGCAGTGCGGCGGTGGTGGCCTCGGTCACGATGCCGCCGGGCTGGGTGAGCACGGCGTCGTCCTGCCCCAGGGCGCGGGCGGCCCTGCGTTCCAGGTAGCAGAGCATGTAGTTCATGGACTTGTGCAGGGACAGCGAACCCAGCGTGGCGGGCGGGGCCAGGCGCAGGCTGTAGGTGCGGTCGGGCGCGGGCGGGTCGTAGGGGGCGGCGGTGACCAGCGGGGCCATGGCCGCGTCCTCGTCTTCCAGCGGGACGATGATGTTCACCCGCGCCTGCCGTTCGGCAAGGCCGTTGGCGCGCACCACTTCCGCGATGACAGTCGGATAGTCCACGGGTTCGACCATCAGGCCGAAGTGGTCCAGGCTGGCCTGCAACCGGGCCAGATGCGCATCCAGGCGGCTGGGCCCGTGCCCGTTCCACAGGATGGTCTCGAAGAACCCGGCCCCGTACCGGAAGGCCGGACTGCCGATGTCCAGCCGTACCCCGCCCTCGTGCAGCGCGCCGGCCCGCCAGTGGATCATGCGCATACCTCCCGGAAGTTGGCTCCCTTGGTCCAAGTTTATTCGTAGTCGCTTTTCGGGGTCGAGTCCACGACGATGCCGCCCGTGCAATGTTCGAAGCGGTCTGTGGCCGTGTTGTGCCAGCGCGGCGGGTAGTGGGGGGATTTCTCCCGCGTGCAGGGGCCGAACCAGAGACGGAACAGTGGAGCAGGGCCGGATCAGGGCCGGACCAGGGCCGGATCAGGGCCGGATCAGGGGCGGATCAGGGGCGGGCGAAAACAGGGGGGCGTTTGCTGGCAAGGAAACGCGCCTGCCATAGGGGAGTGCTTCCGCCGTTAAGTGGGCGAAGCGAAGGTCACGGACGAGGACCGCATGGCGCTCGTGTCGTATCTGGCCGAGACGTGGCCGTTTGGCGGCCGTGCAGCGCGAGTCTTGCGGATAAGGACAGCAGCGCAAGGGAGAGGCGAGGTTGGGCCGCTCTGCGCTTGATGCCCGTGACGCTCACGGACCCGCATGACGGGCACGCCTTGCGCCCATCGGGCCGGTTGGCCAACGGGTGGAAGGGTAATGGGGAAACGGCCCCTACCCCTCCATCCAGATGATGGACGCCTGCCGTCCTGTGGTGGCGGCGCGGCGGTAGGAAAAGAAATCGTCGGTCAGGGTGTGGGTACACAGGTCCAGCCCGAAGATGCGTTCCGGCAGCAGGCCCGCCTCGGCAAGCTGGTGGCGGGTCAACATCCACAGGTCCATGGTGCGGTCGGCCTTGCGGAACCAGCGGGCAAAGTCCAGCCCCCATTCCGTGCCGAAGTTGACGAATTCCGCCGCAGCCGGGCCAAGGCTGGGGCCGCGCACGGCCAGCACCTCGTTCGGGGGAAAGCCGTAGCGTTCGCAAAAGGCGCGTACCCCCGACTGCGGAAAGCCGATGCGGTTGCCCCGCCACCCGGCATGCAGCGCGGCCACGTATTTGCCGCTTTCATGCGCCAGCAGGATGGGCTGGCAGTCCGCCGTCTTGATCACCAGTCCCACGCCGGGACGCGCGGTGGCAAGGCCGTCGGCCTGGGCCACCGGGCTTGCGGCCAACGCGGCGGCCAGCTGTACCGGTTCCGGGTCCATGAGTATGACATCGCCGTGTACCTGCTTGGCCTCTACCCATTCGGACAGGTTCAGACTGGCGGCAAGGGCGGCGCGGTTGGCGGCCACGGCGGCGGGGTCGTCGCCCACCTCGTAGGAAATGTTGCCCCCGGCCCACGGACCGTCGGAGATGCCGCCGCGTCGGGTCTGGAAGGCGCAATGCACCCCCGGCACGCCCGGAAAGGCAAAGCGGATGCAGCGCGGGGTGACGTCGGCAGGATTGGCGGCGGGGGAGCCGGAGCGGGAAAGCGGCGGAAAGGCCAGCGACGGGGTGGTTACAGCCATGTCAGTCCCTCCTCGGTGCAGAGTGCGTGGACGGGGCGGTCCCATGGGGCCACGGGCAGCGCCGGGACGATCTGGAAGGCGTAGGCCAGCCCCACCAGCGCGGTGCGGGTCATGGCCGGGTGGGCCAGGAAACGATCGTAGTAGCCAGCGCCGTGGCCAAGGCGGTTGCCCTGCCGGTCGAAGGCCACGCCGGGGATGACGGCGAGATCGGGTGCGAAGGATGACGCGGAACCGGGGGCGGCATCCATGTCGATGGCCGGACAGCGGGCGGGGTCCGGCTCCGCGATGCCGTAGCGGCCGGGCGTAAGGTCCGCAGCGCAGGCGCAGGGGGCCAGGCACATCTCGTTGTCGCAGTTGGCGGTGGGGGATGCTGCGGAAGATGCGGCAGCATTTGCGGAGGATGCGGAGGCCGATGTGGAGCCGGATGCGGCAAAATTTGCGGAGGATGCGGAGGCAGGCGTGATGCAGCGCGGCAGCAGCACCTGCTTGCCGTCCGCCCAGGCGGCGTCCAGCAGGCGGGCGGTGGCGACCTCGTTGCGCACGGCCACGTACAGCAGCACCTGCCGGGCGGTCTGCCAGGCGGGGGATGTCAGCAGGGCTTGCTGCGCGGCATGGCCCAGGCGGGCGGCTTCGTCCGGGGGCAGCGCGGCGCGGCGGGCCAGCATGGCGCGGCGCAGGGCCTGCCGGGCTTCGGCGTCTGGCGGGGTGGAGTGCGTCATGTGGTGTGCCGTGTTGTGTCGCGTTGGTGCGGGGGGCTGCCGGGCGCCAGTCAGGTGCCTGCCGGGTGCCAGTCAGGGCTTGTCGGGCGCTCGTCGAGGACCTGTCGGGTGCCTGTCATATCCGGGCTGCGTGGCTGCGCCGGGTAGGCCGAAATTCCGGAATCGCCGTCGATGCGCCCCCGCAGGGAGTTTTGTCAGGTGGCGGGTGGGTGGTGTAGAGTGCGGGCGCGGGCGGCACCCCATAGTTGTCGGGGGCTGCCGGTGGCTGCCGGGTGGCAATCGCCCTCCACATCCCCCTCCCCGTCGCGCAATCTAACAAGAGAAGGCACCGCATGCAAAGTACACCCTACTGGATAGCATTCGGCGACATCCACGACGACGTTTCGCCCGTCGCGGACATTCCCGGCCTGTCCGAGGCGGCGGGCGTGATCATTACCGGCGACATCACCGTGGTGGGCGGCGTGCGCCAGGCCGAGCGCGTGCTGACGGCCATTGCCGCGCGCAACCCGGCCATCCACGCCCAGATCGGCAACATGGACAAGGCCGAGGTGACCGCCTGGCTGGACGGGCGCGGCTGGAACATCCACCGGGCCGCGCGCGAACTGGCCCCCGGCGTGGGCCTGCTGGGCGCGGGTTATTCCACGCCCACCCCCTTCGGGACGCCCAGCGAGGTGCCGGAAGCACGGCTGGCCGAATGGCTGGATGCGCTGCGGGCCGAGGCGGGCCGTTGGCCCCGGCTGGTGCTGGCCGTGCATACGCCGCCAAAGGACAGTTTGTGCGACAAACTGGGCAACGGCGCACACGTGGGCAGCCCGGCGGTGCGGGCGTTCATCGAGGCGGTGCAGCCGGACGTGTGCCTGTGCGGGCACATCCACGAATCACGCGCGGTGGACCGCATCGGGCGCACCGTAGTGGTGAACCCCGGCGCGCTGGGAGCGGGCGGCTACGCCGTGGTCACCGCGCCTGAAGACGGCCCGCTGACGGCGGAACTGAAGGTGCTGCGGGGGTAGCAGACAGGGCTGGGGGACGAGAGAGAGGTTGCGCAGGTCGCTCCGGTTGCTGCGGCCTCTCCGGTTGTGTGGGCCGTGTCGGCGAAACGGCTAGTGGGGGCGCTTGCCGGTCGTGCCAGTCGTGCCAGTCGTGCCAGTCGTGCCAGTCGTGCCAGTTTTGTTGCCCATGCCCGGCGTAGCGGCAAGGGGGATTGGACGCGTGGCGGGGCGAACGAGAGGACCATGCCGCCCTGCCCGCGCGGAAAAGTAGGGGCTCTTGAAAGTTTTTTGTCTGCCGTATCAGTGTATTGTTGACATTGCGCAATGTTCTTCCAATTTTCTGTTGACACCGGAGTGCTGCGGGCATACTCCTAACGACCCGACGGCAAGGCCCTGTCCACGCCGCCGGACCCGAATTCCGCAGGTGACGCGGGGTGGAGCAGCTCGGTAGCTCGTCGGGCTCATAACCCGAAGGTCGTCGGTTCAAATCCGGCCCCCGCAACCATATTTGAAGGCCTCATGAGGAAACTCATGGGGCCTTCTTGTTTGCCCAGCGGGTTGCATTGGCGTTTTGGCGTATTCATTGGACTTGTGTTTGATGCGGAGAATCCGGGAATAATCTCCGCACGAAATGCGGCGATTATCTCAACTCATTTCGGAGGCAGGGGGCAGTCTCCATTGTAAGCATGGCTGACATGCAAGGGCCTTGCGGTTGATGCCGCAAGGCCCGTTGTTTTTGCATGCCAGCGTGCGCGACCGATAGATCGTGAGACAGAATCGCCGCGCCACCGTGCAGGTTGCCTCCTGCCTCCCCACCGCGCACACGCTACGGCAGGAACAGCTTCGCCACGCTGGTCAGGTTGGCATCGCCAAGGCCCTCGTCCATGCCGCGCCGGAATACCGAGCGCGCGGCGGCGATGGTGGGCGCGGCATCGGGCGAACCGGCGGCATCCAGCGCGTAGCCGAAGTCCTTTTCCACCAGTTCCACCGGGAACAGCACGGGGGCCTCGCCCGACAGCAGCGCGCCAATGGCCCGCTGGGCGTAGGTGCTCCACACCGCCGTGCCCGCGATGATGCCCATGATCTTCTGCGCGTCCGCGCCGTTGCGACGCAGCATGCCGATGAGTTCGGCGATGGCGGTCACCTGAATGCCCAAGAGGGCGTTGGTGGCCAGCTTGGTCAGCGCGCCCGTGCCGATATCCCCTGTGTGGTTCACCGCGCTGCCCATGGCCAGCAGCACCGGCTCGGCCGTCTTGCAGGCGTCTGCGCTGCCGCCCACCAGAAAGATGAGCTGCGCGGCGTCGGCCTGCGGCAGCGACCCGGAGACGGGGGTTTCCAGCAGGGTCACGCCACGGCTGGCAGCCTCCGCGCCCAGCTTTTTGATCCAGTCCACCGACAGCGTGGAACTGTCCATGGCGATGGCGCCCTGCCGCAGGCCCGCGAAGGCCCCGGTTTCGGCGTCCAGCCAGACTGTGGCGGATGCGGCGTCGTCGCGCACCATGGCCAGAACAAAATCTGCCCCGGCGGCGGCATCCCTGGGCGTGGCGGCCTGCGTGGCGCCCTGAGCCAGCAGCGGCTCTGCCGCCCTGGCGGTACGGTTCCAGACAGTGACCTGATGCCCGGCCTTCAGCAGGTTGGCGGCCATGCGTCTGCCCATGGCTCCCAGGCCCAGTACGGCGATATGCGACATGAGGGTGCTCCTTGGTTGCGATGATGGTTGGCCGCCCCGTGTGTCCCATGTGGCCCGATCTGGCCTGATGCGGCCCCATGTAGGGGGACATGGGCGGACATGAGCGGTTGTGCCCGGACGTGCCCGGATTGAACAGAACGGACCGAACGGACGGGACTGATGGGACTTGGGGGTAACATGCGCCCGTGCTGCGTCCGCCGCAGGGGATGGCGACCTTCGTTCAGTATAGGACGCCTGACGCGTTTTACAATACGGAAAGGCGGACCGTGCGGCCCTGTGCCCGTGTGAGCGGGAGGAGGCCGTGCGGTCCGCCTTGTTTGTATGGGCGGGGTGCAGCAGCGAGGTGCAGCCGTTGGGACGGCAGAGGTGGGAGACGCCGTCTTTAGCGGTTCGGGTGTCCTTGCTCTCGCGCGGGCTGCCCCTCTGTGTTCCTCTATGCCTCTCTGTGGCTTACTAAGCCCCACTATGCCGCAGTCATGCCGCCGTCGCGCTGCGTCCGGCTGGCCGGGCGTGAGCCGCCCGCTGCTCGCGCCGTTCACGGTCCCGCAGGTGCTGGAGCAGCGCCAGGGCCTCTTGCGGGGGGCGCTGTTCCACGCGGCGGTACTGGCGGCCATCCGGGGTGCGGGTGGCCATGCCGAGATCGCACAGCCAGCGGCGGAGCAAGGCGTGATCGCCAAAGTGATGGCAGGCGCGCAGGGCATCGTCCATCTGGGTGCCGGTAAGCTCCTGCCCGGCGGGCAGACGCGACCACACCCACCACAAGCAGAGCCGTTGCAGGCTGACCTTGCCCGGCCAGCGGGCCAGTAGCCCGTCCGGGCCGAAGTGGCGGGCGGCGCGTTCCACGCGGCGCAGGTCCATCGGTTCTTCGGGTGCGGCGGGTTCCGGCGCGGCAAGGCGATCCAGCCGCTCCTGCGCCGCGAACTGGGCGCGGTAGTGCTGGAAGTTGCGGTAACCCACGGCGCGAACCAGCATGTTCAGCAACTGGACATGGCTGACATGGTTGACGTGGCTGACGTGGCCAGGGACGCCGGGGCTTGTGCGGGTGGGGTCGTGAGAGTTCGGAGTGGGGGGCACGCCCGTTGCGCCAGTTGCGTCAGGCGTGCCATCTGCGCCAAGCGCATTCGCGGCAGCGTAGGCGGCATTGCCAGCGTTAGCAGCGGAGCCGCCGGGGCCGCTCGACACACCGTCCGCCGGGCGGGCATCACGGCCTGCCTGTTCCGACGAGACGGCGCAAGCCGCCAGTTCGCGTTGCAGCGAACGGGCCAGCGCGGATACGTCCTTGGCGATGAAGGGAAAACGGGGTCTGGACATCACCTATCCTCTCGACGTGCCGATCCGGATGGGGTGTCGATGGTCACTGGCTTTCGACGCGGCACGAGGCAGGTGCGTGTCGGGATGGAGAGATGGCAGGTTTAGCTTCCCGCAGGGGGACAGTGACGCCTTGGTGAACTGCCGACCAGTTCACAATCTACACCGGGGTGCGGGGTTTTTCAAGCTGGGGGGCGTCATACGCCCGTTGGCCGGAAGGAGGGCTGACTATGGTTCCAGGTCGGGCGTCCATGAGAGGATGTCCTGAGAAGCAGTCACCTCGTGCGTGTCTCTCAGCTCTTCCTCAAGCCGCTGATATAGTGTGAAGCATTCCTGGTGAATCGCCAGATTGAGGGTTGCATTTGCCTGGGCATCTGAAAATCCGGAATCCGGAGGATATCGTTGGTCGAGCATTGCCTGGTATATTCTGTCGAATTTCATGATGTCATGCTTGAGGTCTGCGCTGATGGGGAGTGACTCTGGATCAATAGGCTCGTATATCCCATTTGGGGTGTCTTCCAACTCCCATATAGGCCATGTACACCATTCCGGCATGAACTTGAGGCGAATGCGCCTGGCGTGATGCAAAGTAATGTCATGGTTTGTTTCATCTTCATTTTCATGATGCTTTTTGGGAAAGTAAAATGTAAGAATGTATTTTATTGTTGTTTTTATTGTGCTTATCATATAATTTTTTTGTATAGCTCTAGGTCTATTCTGTTTTTCACACGAAAGAAAAAGCGATGGGCATCTTCCTCGTATTCATTTATGCCATAGTAGTGTTTAATGCTGTATGCAAGTTCATGATATCCGATTAAGCATGTTATTCCACAGTGCTCGTAAAGGTGATAGTAGTCATTACTATACATTGTGTTGCATATTTTAAATTCTGTTGGAAGTGTCGGATCTGTGATTTCAAAAAATTGCGACGGAATAAAGCATGGCGACCATCCTGTTCTGCATACAAGATATTCAACGCGGTTTTTTATGAACAATATTCCGTATACTCCGTAAGGTGTGCCATCTCTCTTCAAGGAATAATATGTGCCCTCGTCGTCGGAGATCTTGGGCATGGGTGGCGTTCTCGTTTGTGAATAGTGCAGAGCTGTTACAAGCATGTTTTATCCTTCTTGACGTGTTCCTCGTATTGCGTCCCGCGAATGTTATCCAAGGTGCTGTCCTGTGGTGGATGTCTGGGCCGCAGGGTATGGATAGCGAGTTTCCCGTTCAGCGCGCCCTGCCTGTCCGCAAACGTGGATAGGCAGGGCGGCAGGCGGTTATCTTCTTGGGGTGTAGGTGATGCGCTGCATCCGTTCCACGTTGGCAGCCAGGGTGGCCTCGTTAGCGGGCCAGGCTGGGGTGCCCCTGTCCTGGCTGGGGGCGCGCCACGCCTGATAGACCCTGACGTACGAATTGCCGGTGCGGGTCATGAGCAGGACCCCGCTTTCGCTGTCCTTGCCGTCCTTTACCAGTCCGTCGATCAGGGTGTCGCATTCAAACGTTGCGATGGTCTTGTCTTTTCCGGAGGTTACCTGCTTGATGCGCGCCTGCGTCTTGCAGCCCTTGGCCAGCGCATCCGTCGACTCGGCGATGAAGTGCGGCATGTCGTATCCGGCCTTCTGCCAGCCGTAGACACCGTACAGTGTGGACCAATTCTCGAGCTCCTGATCCTTGGGAATCTGTTCAAACGTGTAGCTGGTAGCACTCTGATTGCGGAACGTCTTTATGTTGCCAAGGTCCTTGATGGTGGTCACCCAGTGCGGCGTGGGAAAGGCCAGAACTCCTTCATAGATGGCCATGGTCATCATGATCGAGAAGGGGGCGTTAGGGGCGGTTGGTGCCGCGTCCGTGGTGGCGCTGTTCTTTTGGGTGTTGGCCACGCAGCCGGAAAGCAGCAGGCATGCCGCCGTGGCAAGGCACAGGATTGTGCGCGGCATGCGGAATGGATTGCGAAGCATGGGGATCTCCTTGTGGCAGGGTGGACGTTGGTTGGGGTTGGGTGCGGAAATGTTACATGTTACTATGCGCATGCGGCATTTTCTCCACTGAAGTAGGCTTGCGGTCAGCGTGTCTCGGTGTCGTTGTGTGAACATGGCGTTGTGTTTTTACACGAGTATGTTTTTTGTGTGTGGTCTGTCATCAAAGCTGCGTGAGTATTCTGGCGTCATGATTTTTCAATATTTGAACGTATCAAAAGGCATCTTCCTGGGATTCCTGTCTCAGTTTCATAATTATATTTTTCAATTAATGCGTCGAGTTCTGATTCGTGTTTTTCTCACCATGCTGATGTTGTAAATTCTATAGGAGTGTTTGTGCTGAATATATCAACGTCTTCACCGTGTAGATTTTCTAGCATGCCAAAATATACATCACGCAGTGATGTTGGCATATTGTTTCCACACCAAGGGCAGTGGAACAGGCATTGAATGGAGTTACCTCCTTTTACCTTCATATAATATTCTCTGAATACATCATTATAATGGATGTTTATTCTTGTGTCGTCCAAGAACATGCACATTAATTCGCAGCAGTGCGGCATTGTTGTGTCCTCATTTTTGGGTGATTCCCGGCGCGCGAGAGATGTCGTCTCGAATCTCTTGCGGGTGAGCGGTGTGCGTGTGCCGGGGGGGCAACGCTGTCGAGGTGTGCGCTGCCTGCCGGGTGGCGCATGGCGGTTCTTACGGCATGGGCATTACGTTCATGCCGGGTTCCAGCCTGATCCGCGCGATGCCTTGCAGAGCCGCCGTGCGATAGCGTTCCGCATCGGCGGGCGAAGCATTGCGCCACCCCTGATACACGGTCACGAAGGTGCTCTTGAGCACGCCCAGGTACAGGTAGCCTTCCTGTTGTTCGCCTTCGCCGCAGCGCAGATGCAACACGCGATGGTCCGCCGCATCCTGCACGACGTCAATCTGCGCGTTCTTGCCGCAGGCGGACGCGTAGCCCTCCTGCACGGCCTTGCTGAACTGGGGCCATGTGTTGCCGGGGGCGTACAGGGTGGAAATGCCGAGGGAGCTCTGCCAGCGGTCGATGTCCTGCCCCTTGGGCACGTAATCGTATGCGAGAAAACCGGCCTTCTGGCGCATGCGCGAATGGGTGTTGCCGGTGGTGGCGTCTGCATCCTGAAGCCAGAACGGCACGGGGTACGACAGGGAAACCTCATGCATGCTCACGGTTTCGGTGTCGCTCACGCGAGGTTGAGGCTTTGCAAGCGTGTCGGGCTGCTGGATTTGCGCTTCGGCGAAAATGTCTGGCGGCGTGGTATCCAGCACGGCGGGACGGATCGCATCCTGCGGAATGGTAAAAGTTGCCCCGCGCTTTTCAAGAAAATCTATGCAGCGCCAGAACCACATGTATTTTTTGCTGTATGGCTGTTTGTATTCGGAAGATGTTTTGAATTTCGTCTGCATATATCTTGCGAGATAGCTACCGCGATTGTCCTTTTTTGAATAATCTACACCCTTCTCGAGGAGGAAGAGGACGAGCTTGTAATTTTCTTGAATAGTAGCGCTCATTGCATATGTCCTGCCAAACCAGTCAATATAATACATGTCGCCGCCAGCTTTCAGCAATGTGGCAAATGCTGGTATGCAAACAGGGCAGAGGGCTTCTTTCATTGGCGGAAGGTTCAGGTCGCCGCGCGGCAAGTTTGGATCCCCTTTGCCAATTTCTAACGTCATGGATACGTACTCTGTACCAATATTTGGGGCCTCTCCTGTGACGAAATGCATAAGCGACTTGTCAAATGCCGGATCTTCTCGACGCCATATCTTGTTCGGGTCGGCACCGAGTTCGAGCAAACGGCGGAAGCCGTCCTTGTTGGGGTGCAGGACCACCCACGCAGGTACGGTAACACCGTATTCCCCGGTGGCGTTGGGGTCCGCCCCGGCGGCGACCAGTTTGTCCATGGTTGCGATGTCTCCCTTTTCGGCAGCCTTGGCCAAGGCTTGTGCCTGCGGGTTGCCGGGAAACATGTCGCTGACCGTCATGTACAACATCGGCTTGGGCCTGCTTGGCTTTCCGGCGGCGCTGCACGCGGTGAGCGGGAGCACGCATATGCAGAACGCCGCCAGCAGGAACAGTGCCCTGCACGGTGCGAGGTCTGCTTTTGTGGCGGAGTCTTGCGAAGCGACACCACAGGCGCGAGTGTGAAGCTGTGCCTTCGTTGCCGCTGCCAACGTCGGCAGAAGAGAGGGTGTGCTGTGGTGCGCACGCGGGCATGCGTGAGGTGTCATCGTTTCCCCGTTGCCGGATGCCACGCCTTTTTCCAGTGCATGGTTGGCACGTCAGATGGTGTTTTGATCACCGAGTGTGTAAGCAGTTACTTTTGTGCGTTGCGAAATGTCAAGGCTGTGCGATATTTCATTGCACTGATCTATATTCTGGAGCGCGCCTGGCGGAGGTCCGTCAATGCCAGGGCGCGATCTTCGCAATTGCATGGCCTGATGCCGCGCGTTTCAGCCTGCTGCTGTAACCAACGCGCAGGGCATCCGGCTTGCCTGGGGCTGCTTTTCAATCCTGCCAAAGAAAGAACGGGGCATGCGTCCCCATGGCGCATGCCCCGTGCATTCGTGATGCTGTGGCGGTGCGTGTGCGCCGCCGTTCTGCTTTCCGCTATCCTTCCCCCGCTACTTCACGTTGGCGGGGGGTGGTGAGGCCAGCGAGGCCAGCGGCGCGCCGTAGTACGCCTTCAGGTACAGTTCGCGGATTTCGGCGATCAGCGGGTAGCGGGGGTTGCCGCCGGTGCATTGGTCATCGAAGGCCTGTTCGGCCAGCAGGTCCACCCGTTCCAGAAAGTCCGCCTCGGCAATGCCTGCCTCGCGCAGCGAGCCGGGAACGTTCAGGTCGGCCTTCAGCGTTTCTATGGCCTGCACCAGCCGGGCCACCTTGCGGTCTCGGTCGTCGCCGCAGCCTTCGGTCAGCCCCAGCATGTCGGCGATGCGCGCGTAGCGCCCCTTGACGAAGGGGTAGCGGTACTGCGGCATCAGCCCCTGCTTGGTGGGGGTGTCGGTGGCGTTGTACTCGATGACGTGCGAAAGCAGCAACGCATTGGCCAGGCCGTGCGGCATGTGGAACGCCGCCCCCAGCTTGTGGGCCATGGAATGGCACACGCCAAGGAAGGCGTTGGCAAAGGCCATGCCCGCAATGGTGCCCGCGTAATGCATCTTTTCGCGGGCCATCACATCGCGCGCGCCTTCCCTGTACGCCCGGCGCAGGTACTTGAAGACCAGCCGGACGGCCTCCAGCGCGTTGCCGTCGCTGAAGTTGTTGGCATAGGTGGAGGTAAAGGCCTCCACCGCGTGGGTCAGGGCGTCCAGCCCGGAATGCGCGGTAAGCGTCTTCGGCATGTCCATGACGAATTCCGGGTCCACGATGGCCATGTCCGGCGTCAGTGCATAGTCGGCGATGGGGTACTTCATGCCCGTGGCGTCGTCGGTGATCACCGCAAAGGGCGTCACCTCCGACCCGGTGCCGGAAGTGGTAGGCACCGCCACCATCACGGCCTTCTTGCCTAACTCCGGAAAGGCGTAGACCCGCTTGCGGATGTCCATGAAACGCATGGATATTTCCTCGAACTTCAAATCCGGCTGCTCGTACATCAGCCACATGATCTTGGCCGCGTCCATGGGCGATCCGCCGCCGAGCGCGATGAACATGTCCGGCTGAAAGGCCCGGATGGAATCGAGCACGGCATAGGTGCCCGAAAGGTCCGGGTCGGGCTGCACGTCGCTGAACACCCGGAACTGGATGCCCAGCTTTTCCAGCACCGCCGTCACCTTGCCCACGTGGCCCAGGGCTTCCATGGTGCGGTCGGTGACGATGAAGGCGCGCTTTCTGTCGCGCATGTCTTCCAGCGCCAGGCGCAGCGCCCCCATCTTGAAGTAGATTTTCGGGGGCACCCGGAACCACAGCATGTTCTCGCGCCGTTCGGCCACGGTCTTCACGTTCATGAGATGCTTCACCCCGATGTTTTCGCTGACGGAATTGCCGCCCCACGAGCCGCAGCCCAGCGTCAGCGAGGGCGCCAGCTCGAAGTTGTACACGTCGCCGATGGCCCCCTGCGACGAGGGCATGTTGACCAGCGTGCGCCCGGTGGTCAGCACGTTCTGGAAGTGGACGATGCGCTCGCGGTTGGATTCGTCGGTGTACAGCACGGATGTGTGCCCGGCCCCGCCCAGTTCCACCAGACGCTGGGCCATGTCCACGGCGGTGCTGAAATCGGGCGCGCGGTAGAAACCCAGCACCGGGGAAAGCTTTTCGTGCGCAAAGGGGTCCAGCGGGTCGATGGCGTCGCGTTCCGCAATGAGTATCTTGGTGGTCGGCGGCACGGTGATGCCCGCCATTGCCGCTATTTCTGCCGCAGAGCGGCCCACGATGGCCGCGTTGAGCTTGCCGTCGGTGAACACCACGCCCGCCAGAGCTTCAGCCTCTTGCGGCGAGGCGAAGTGGCAGCCGCGCGCCGCGAATTCGGTCTTTACCGCGTCCGCCGCCGCGTCCTCCACGATGACCGCCTGTTCCGAGGCGCAGATCATCCCGTTGTCAAAAGTTTTCGACAGGATGATGGAGTTTACCGCCATCTTCACGTTGGCGGTGGCGTCCACCACCACCGGGGTGTTGCCCGCGCCCACGCCGATGGCGGGCTTGCCCGAGCTGTAGGCGGCATGCACCATGCCCGGCCCGCCGGTGGCCAGAATCAGCGACACGCCCCGGTGTTGCATGAGCTGGCGGGTGGTGTCGGGCGTGGGCGCTTCCACCCACCCGATGACCCCGCGCGGCGCGCCAGCGGCCACGGCGGCCTCATGCACGATGCGCGCGGCCTCTACCGTGCATTTTGCGGCGCGCGGATGCGGCGCAAAGATGATGCCGTTGCGCGTCTTCAGCGCCAGCAGCGCCTTGAAGATGGTGGTGGAGGTGGGGTTGGTGGTGGGGATGATGCCCGCAATGACCCCGATGGGCGCGGCCACCTCGCGGTAGCCGTAGGCCGGGTCGTCGCGGATGACCCCGCAGGTCTTTTCATCCTTGTATTTGTTGTAGATGTATTCCGAGGCAAAGTGGTTCTTGATGACCTTGTCTTCCAGAATGCCCATGCCCGTTTCCTGCACGGCCATGCGGGCAAGGTGGATGCGTTGCGCCGTGGCGGCGGCAGCGGCGGCGTGGAAGATGGCGTCCACCTGCTGCTGGGAGAAGGTGGCGAAGGTGCGCTGCGCCTCGTTCACGCGGGTGACGATGTCGTCCACCAGAATGCTGTTTGGTTCGATGTCGTCTGGGGAGATGGCGTTCAGGGAAGTGGTGTCCGGCGCGGTGGCCGGTTCCGGGTGCTGTGCGGTGGGTTTCTTGCTCATGAGGGCTCCTTGCCGACGGGAAGGCGCGCCTGCCCGGCGGATGGTTCCGGCGTCCGTTGCGCCGCTTGCGGGTTGCCCGTGGCCGCCGCCGGGTCGGGATGGGCGGAGGCTGCGTCTATATTTGTGCATGCAACCACTCTTGGGCAGAGGCGTCAAGACCGGCATGGTCCGGAATGGGGGCGTGCCGGGAGGCGGACTTGTCAGAAGAGCGTGGCGTGACCATTTTGTGAATTCAGGCGGCAGCAGGGCGGGTTGCAAGAACGCTGCGTGGAAATTCAGGGTGATGCGGCACAGGCCGTGTTGGCCATGCCATCCAGGCCGGACGGGAACTGCCCCTTCCCCCTCGACGGATGGTCACGGGTTTGGCATGGTAGGGAAGTGAATTCACGTTTTCGGCAATGTGCAGGCCGGGCGCACGGCCTGTCCCCGCGCGCGGAATACCCGCGTTTTCGGGCGGCGAGAGGCCATGAGATGCGGCAACGAAACAGCCAGGGAGGTCACATGAGCGACCATCAGACAGCGCAGCCGGACGTCACGGCGATTCCGGGCGCGGTGGTGCAGTGCCTCCATCCGGACGGCAGTCCGGCAGAGGTACTGCTGGAAGAGCGGGTGGAACTGTCCACCCCGGCGGGCGTGCTGGTGCCCCAGTACGAGCCGGAAGACCCCCGCAGGCAGCGGGTGCAGCCGGTGGAATTGCACCCCGGCGGCGGGCTGAAGGCGGTGTCGTTGCAGGAAAAGGCGGTGATCGAAACGCCCGTGGGGCCCATGGCGGCAGAGCGGGTCACCTTTCACCCCGGCGGCCAGTTGCGCCGGGTGTTTCCGCTGGACGGCAAGATTTCCGCCTACTGGAGCGTGGAGAACGAAACCGCCCTTGCCGGACCGCAGCACATGGAAACGCCCCTCGGCGTGGTCAGCGCGCGGATCATCTCCGTACACTTCTTTCCGTCCGGGGCGCTGCGCAGCGTCACCCTGTGGCCCGGCGAGCGGGCGACCATAGCCACCCCGCAGGGGCAGGCCAGCGTCAGTGTGGGGTTTTCGTTCCACGAATCGGGCGCGTTGCGCTCGTTCGAGCCGGACGCCCCCTTCGAGGCCAAGACCCCCATTGGCACAGTGCTGGCCTTCGACACCGACCCCGAGGGTGGCATGGCCGCGGACCTGAACTCACTGCAATTCGACGAGGCAGGCAATGTGACGGCCCTGACCACCGCCACCGACAAGGTGGTGGTGACCTGCAAGGCCGTGGCGGAATCGGGACCGGACGGGACTGGTGGGGACGGGACTGGTGGGGACGGGACTGGTGGGGACGGGACTGGTGGGGACGGGACTGGTGCGGACGGGATCGGCGCGGACGCCTGGCCCGCCTGCTGCCCGGACTGCGCCCGCTGGGCCGCTGCAACCGGCAAGCAGGTACGTCAGCCCGGACGGTTGGCCCTTGGCCCCGGCTTTCGGGAAAGCCTGTGCGGCACCACGCCCACCGATCTGGTTCCGTTGCGCATGGGCTTCACTGCCGATGCCGTGAGCCTGGACGGCCACGTCTTTTCCCGCGCTGGGCACGGCTTTTCCGTGCTGCGCGGGCTCATGCCCGTGGCGCGCACCACCTATTCGTGTTGAGGGCGAAGGCATGTGGGTAGCGGGGGGGGGGAGAAACCCCCCTTTTCCCCCTAAAACGTGTTCATTGGGTGGCGCTTCATGCAGTTGTCCCCGCTGGGAGCGTTCCCGGCAGGTTCGGTGGTATTCATTACCTTGGAAAAGTGTGCGGGTGGGTAGGGGGTACGGGGGAAGGGAGGGGGTTTTTCAAAGCCCCCTCCCTTCCCCCGTATTGCTTTGTCCAACTATGCTTTCGGGGATTCCCGAAAACCCAGGCGCAACGCGCCGCCGCGCGCGGCGCAGGCCGTGGCGCAGTCGCCGCAGTTGGTGCATTCGCTGCGCGGGGCGCGCGAGGGGATGCGCGGGTCGAGCCCCAGCGAGCAGGCCCCGGCGCAAGCCCTGTCATTGGCGGCGCAGGTGCAGCGGCGCATGGTGCGCCGGATGCCCAGCGCACCCGGCCACAGCCGCGCGGCCAGGGACAACAATACCGACTGTGGGCACAGGTACCGGCACCACAGGCGGGTGCGGGTGCGCCATTCCGCCGCCAGCAGCGCGGCGATGAGCACAAGGCCCAGCCATGGCCAATCCCCCGCGCCGGGGGCCGGATAGGCCAGTGTCAGCAGTTGCAGGGTGATTTCTCCCGGCAGGGAAAACTGGTTCAGCAGGGGCGCGCCCGCAAGGGCCGTCAGGGCCAGCCCGGCGGCAGCCAGGCCCGCCCGGACCGGGAAGCCGCTTTTCCACGGGGTAGATTGGCTGGTGAGCCGGGAACCGTCCGGATTTGCCGCGTCATCCGGCGCGGCTGCCGTTCGGGCATGAGCGCCGCATGCCGCGTGCATGCCGCTCTTGCGCCGGGCATGCACCAATTCCGACAGCAGCCCGTAGGGGCAGCCCCAGGAACAGAACACCCGGCCCAGCACCACAGCCACGGCCAGCACCAGCACTCCGCCCAGCAACAGGCGCATGCCGGGCAACGCCCCGGCGGCCAGCATCTGCGCGGCGGCCAGCGGGTCGGCCAGCAGCAGGCCCCATGCCTCCAGCGAAAACAGCGTGCCGGACACGCCGTGGAATCCCTTGCGGTTCAGCCAGGGCAGCGCCGCGAACAGGGCCAGCACGGCCCACTGCGCGGGACGGCGCCAGCGTGCGTGCCACGGTTTCATGCCGGGTTCCCTCCGCGTCCGGGCGTGGTGTCGGTGACGTCATGCGTGCCCGCCGTCGTCTTCTGTCCGGCGACTTCATTCACAACACGCGCCGTCCTGCGTCCGGCGTCCTCATCCACGTTCGCCGCCGTCCTGCGTCCGGCGGCTGGTCGCACCACGATGGCGTCCACCGGGCAGACGTGTTCGCATACCCCGCAGCCCACGCAGGCGTCGGCCACGGCGGGAATGTCGCCGCCTTCCAGCACCATGGCCGTGCCGCGCAGGGGACATTTGTCGTAGCAGGTGCGGCACAGCACCGTGCCCACCCAGTTGTGGCAGCGGTTCCTGAGCAGCACGGCCATGCCCATGTCGGCCCGCGCCATGTCGCGCACAGGCCGCAGCGCGCCCGAAGGGCACACCGGCGGGCATTTCATGCACAGCCAGCAGGGGATGGATTTGGCGTGGATGTACGGTGTGTTGCGCACCTGACCGAAGAACCCGGCCATGCGCCCGGCGGCCATGCGGATGGAGCCGTAGGGACAGGCTTCCGCGCACTTGCCGCAGTGGATGCACCGGGCGCGGAATTCCGCCTCGGCCCGCGCGCCCGGCGGGCGCAGCAGGCCCGGCGTCATGCCCACGGCTGACGGCTGCCCCCCGCCCCCTTCCGGCTGTCTGGAGGATGCGGACACCTCAGGCGCTCCGGTGCCTGGGTTCCCACGGCGGACATTTGATGGCGCCGCCGTCGGCCAGTTCGTCCTCGTAGGTCAGGTAGGCCAGGTCTATGGACAGCACGCCGTCCCACGCCGCCAGCCGTTTGAACTCCTGCTCCATGCGGTCCGAATCGGCCTCCAGCACCGCCACCATCCGCCCCGGAACCTCGGCCCGGTGTACCTCGGCAATGCGCGGGTCCACCGACAGCCGCGTCCAGACCGCTTCCGCCGCTTCCGCATCCGTCTGCACCAGAATGCCTGCTATGGCCATTGTGGCCTCCTTGGAATGTTGACTGAAGAGCGAGGCACCGGGGAGGGGACCCTTTAAAAAGGGTCCCCTCCCCGGACCCCTCCCCCCTAAATTTTTTATTTGTGGATTAGGGGTTGTGGGCAGCGGGATGAAGGATATGCCGTTTCCTTTGCCGTACCCCCATCTCTACCAATACCAATTGAAAAGTTTGGGGGGATGGGGGTGCGGGGGAAGGGGACCCTTTGCGCCATCCGTAAGGCTCGCAAGCTCGCCTAACGGCTGCCGCAAAGGGTTCCTTCCCCCGCATCGATTCCTCTTCCGGCTCCCTACGCCTTGCGTATCCGCGCCGCGCAGATCTTGTATTCCGGCTCGCGCGAGATGGGGTCTGTGGCGTCCAGGAACAGCTTGTTGACCAGCTTTTCCCGATCAAAAAACGGCACGGCGATGAGCCCGGTGCGGCACACGTCGCTGACGCGCGCGGGCAGGGTCAGCTTGTCGCGCCGGGTTTCCACCACGCAGGCGTCGCCGTGGGCGATGCCGAGGTTTCTGGCGTCGTCGCCGTTGATTTCCACAAAGGCGGACGGGTTGGCCTTTTGCAGTTCCGGCACCTTTCCGGTCATGGTGGCGGTGTGCCAGTGGTCGATGACGCGCATGGAGGTCAGGTACAGGGGGTAGTCGGCGTCGGGTTCTTCCGCCGCGCCCTGGTAGGGGCGCATCCACAGGGCGGCCTTGCCGTCGGGCCTGCCGTAGAAGAAGAACTTGTCCGGATGGTCGGCGGGCACGATGGGGTCTTCACCGCGCACGTAGCGCAGCCGGGTGCCGGGGTGCTTTTCGTCCGGGCAGGGCCAGATGAGGCCCGATTCCTTGCGCAGCCGTTCGCGGGTCATGCCGTAGAAGTTGTAGGTGGTGCCCTTGCTGACAGTGCGCCATTCCTCCCACACATCGGCGGCATTGCGGAAGTTGACCAGCTTGGGGTCCACGCCCACGCGCCTGGCGAACTCCACCAGGGTGTTCACCGTGGCGCGGCAGCCCTGCGGCGGCTCCACGGCCTTTTCGATGAGCGCGTAGCGGCGCTCGCCGCAACCGTACACGCCGTCGCGCTCGCACCAGAAGGCCGGGGCCAGCACCAGGTCGGCGTAGCGCAGGGTGACGGCGTCGGGGAAGGCCTCGATGACCGCGATGAACGAGTCCGGGTGGCTCATGGCCTTGTGGACCTTGTTCAGGTTGGGCAGCGTGTGGGCGGGGTTGGTCTCGCAGATCAGCATGGCCTTGATGTCGCCCTTGCCCAGCGCCTCGAACAGGGCCACGGTGTGGTAGCCGGGGTCGGGCGAGATGGCCCCTTCGGGCAGGCCCCACAACTGCTCCATTTCGGCGCGATGCTTGGGGTTGGCGATGGCGCGGCCCGCAGGCAGCAGGTGCGACAGCGCGCCCGCATCGCGCACGCCGCCGCAGGCGTTGGGCTGGCCGGTCAGCGAGAAGGGGGTTGCGCCGGGGCGGCAGATCTGCCCGCTGATCAGGTGCAGGTTGTGGATCAGGTTGTTGGCCCACACCCCGCGCACCCGCTGGTTGATGCCCATGCACCACAGCGACATGGTGGCGGGCGATTCCGCGAACAGGCGCGCGGCCTGCCAGATCTGCTCTTCCGGAATGTGGCAGATGGCGGCGGCCTTCTCCGGCCTGTAGTCCTCCAGAAAGGCCTTGTAGTCGTCGAAGGTGCAGTCCTTGCCCTCGTTGTCCTTGAAGGCCACGTACTTGCCCCAGAAGCGGGCGTTGTCCAGCTCCTCGTGGATCATGACCCAGGCCATGGCGTTCATCAGGGCCAGGTCCGTGCCGGGGCGGAAGGCGATGTGCAGGTCGGCGATGCGCGAGGTGTTGGTGCGGCGTGGGTCGGCCACGATGATCTTGACGCCGGGCGTGGCCTGCTTGCGCCGCGCGATGCGCCGGAACAGCACGGGGTGCGCTTCCGACGTGTTGGACCCGATGATGAAGAAGCACGAGGCCTGGTCGATGTCCTCGTAGGTGCCCATGGGTTCGTCCTTGCCGAACGAGGTCACGTAGCCGCCCACGGCGGACGCCATGCACAGGCGGGGGTTGCCGTCCACGTTGTTGGTGCGCAGCCCGGCCTTGAATATCTTGCTGGCCAGGTACGATTCCTCGGTCAGACACTGGCCGGAACCGTAGTAGGCCACGGACTTGGGACCGTGGGTGTCGATGGCGGTGCGGAACTTCTGCGCCAGCAGGTCCAGCGCCTCGTCCCAGCCGATGGGTTCCAGCGGCCCGCCCTTGGTCTTGCGGGCCATGGGGCTGGTGACCCGGTCGGGCGAGTTCAGCACCGGGATGAGCAGCGCGCCCTTGAGGCACAGCAGGCCCTTGTTGTGGTTGTCCGGGTCGCCCTTGATGGCCACGGCCTTGCCGTTCCTTACGCCCACCAGCACACCGCAGCCGGTGCCGCAGTATCGGCATACGCCTTTCACCCAGGTGTCGGGCTTGTCGTCCTGCTGGGCGGCCGATGCCGACAGCGGCGCGCCGCTGACGGCGGCCAGCGCGGCGGACAGGGCCATGTAGCGCAGAAAGTCGCGTCTGGAGCATTCCATGGTTGTCTCCTTGCTATGGGGGCATGGTTGCAACGCAGGTTTTTTGTTCGCGGGCAAGGAAAACACGCCTGACATCAGGGAGTATACTCTTGTGGTATTCGACCTGGGGACAGGCGACGTTTGACGAAGCCAGCGGGCAAAAGGACGCGTTGCGGGCATGCCCTAGTCCAGCGTGGTCTTGATGGTGGCCTGCCGGTTGACGTAGGCGTCGCCGTGCATGGGGTTCTGGTGGTTGGGATGGCACGTGGAACAGTTGTCGCGCGTGCCGAACTTGGCCTCCATGCGGTCTATGCTGGGGGCATGGCAGCGGGCGCAGATTTCCACTCCGGGCGAACGGTTGAAGGCGATGGCTCCCTTGCCGTCGGGCTGGCCGTGGCAGGTCTGGCAGCGCACCAGGGTGATGCCGTGCTTGCCCTCGTACCAGTCCTGGGCCACGCGGGGCGTGGACTTTGCGTGGCAGCCGTAGCAGTCGCCCATCTTTTCCGGCGCATCCAGGTGCTTGGCCGCTTCACAACGCACGCCGGGAAAGGCCAGGCGCACGTACAGGAAGAACGCGGCCACCAGCAGGGCTGCGCCCGCCAGCACCACCACCGCGCGGTTGCGCAGCAGGGGGTGGGCCAGGATGGACGATGACCGCGAGGGCGGCGTGGATCCCGTCGGATCGGGCGTCATACCGGGTTTCATGGGCGTGCCTCCTTGAGCTTGGCGGCGAATTTGGCGTTGGCGGCAAGGCGCTGGTCGAAGCGCGGCAGGTGCGCCATGTTGCGGTGGCAGCCCGCGCAGCCGCTGCGGGATATGCCGTTCTTGCCCTCGTAGTTTTCGTGGGCCAGGCGTCCTGTTTCGGACACCGCTCCGTCGTTCTTGGCGTTGCGGGTCAGGTCCTGGTGGCAGGCGCGGCAGTTGGCGTCATCCACGAAACGGCGCGCCATGGGCTGCATGGCGGCACGGTCCATATCTTCGCCCTCGCCGCCGTAATGGGCCCAGATGTCCTTCACCCCCAGGTACGTCTTGGCGGCGACCATGCGCACAAGGCCCGTACCGGGGATGTGACATTGCGAGCACCCGATGGGTGCGCCCCTGGCGTCCTTGGCGTGGGGCGAGGCGTCCAGTTCCGTCTGGTAGACCTTCATTTCGTGGCAGGAAATGCAGAACGCGGTGGTGGACGTGGCCTTCACGCCATAGGTGCTTGCGCCAAGCGCGACCACGGCCAGGCCCACGGCCATGATCCAGAAACTTGGGGAACGGGGTGGCATGCGCATGCCTCCGGCTGAGGGTTGGGGGATTGCGAGCCCCATTGTGAAAGAATGCACAGCAAGAGGCGGGCCAGCATGCAAGTGGTCGCTAACAGGCTGTAACCACGCGAGTTCATGATGAAGGCCCGCGCTGGTTAGTCATCTTTTCATGAAAGACTGTCAGCTATTTCTGAAAATTCGTGTTTTTCGTACAGGCGGATGGACATGCGAAGGCTTGCGGGGGCGGGGGAAGACTGCGGGTAGGGTGCTGGGCATGCGGGATGGAACGCCGGTATTCGGGGGGAATGTGGCGGTGCGCACGGGGCATGCGCCGGGGCATGCGCCGGGGCATGTGCTGGCGTGCGCCAGACGTGCGCCAGACGTGCGCCAGGCATGCGCCAGGCATGCGGTAGTCACGTGGCCGACGGCCTGTGATGTATCGGCGGCGTCGCAGGATACCGGGGCAGCAGGCAGGCCGCGCGAGTAGGGCGGCAGCCATGCGGTGAGGCGGAGGGGGGTGAATGAGCCGGAGGGGGGCGAGATGGCGGAAACAGGCCGCAGCACGCCGGGCCGGATGGGCGATCAGGATGCGTCAGGACGCACCGTCACCGAATTGCAGGAGGCCCTTGGACCCCTGAAACGCGCTATTCCGCCGACTCCCGCCGCACCTGCATGGCGCGCAGGATGGCCCGGCGCAGCACGGCCATTTCCACGGGTTTGGCCACGTAGTCGTCCATGCCCGCGTCCAGGAATGTTTCGCGGTCGCCCACCATGGCGTGGGCGGTCATGGCCACCACGGGTATGAATGCGCGGTGGGCGAAGGCCGGGTCGGTACGGATGGTGCGGGTGGCTGTCAGGCCGTCCATGACCGGCATCTGCACGTCCATGACCACGCAGTCGAACTTGCCGTGGCGCAGGGCGTCCAGAGCCTGCTGGCCGTCGGGGGCCAGCGTTACGGTCATGCCCGACTTTTCCAGCATGCGGCGCACTGCCAGCTGGTTTACGGCGTCGTCCTCCACCAGCAACACGTGCAGGCTGGTCGGGGTATCAGGCAGCGGGGCTACGGCAGGATTGGTGTCAGGGGTGACGGTATGGTCGGCAGGGGTGGCCGTAATGGAGCCGGATCCGCCGGATGATCCCGGTTGCGCGGCAGACCTGCGCCCCGGCAGGGCGGAAACATCGGCGTGCCGGGCAGGCATGCCCAGTTCGGCCAGTTCGGCCAGTTCGGCCAGTTCGGCCAGTTCGGCCAATGCAGCTTGCTCGGCCTGCGCCCCGTCGCCTGTTGCGGGATTGTCCTGATCCGGCCTGCCGGTTTCCGGGGTGCCCGGTGTTTCCTGTGCCGGAGCCGGGCTTGCGCCCCCGTCCCCCCACAGTGCGCCAAAGGGCAGCGAAATGAAGATGGCGGTGCCTTCTCCGTGGGTGCTTTCCATGGCGAGTTCGCCGTCCATCAGCGTCACCAGCCGCCGTACGATGGACAGGCCAAGCCCGGCCCCGCCGTGACGCCGCACGTGGGACCCGTCCAGTTGGCTGAACGGCTCGAAGATGCGCTCCAGGTGCGATTCCGGAATGCCGATGCCCGTGTCGCGCACCTCCAGCAGCAGGTGCAGTCTGGCAGGCCGGGGGGCGGTGTTGCCCTTGCCCGGGGTGCGCTTGCCTGCTCCGGCCAGCCCCAGCGGGGTCAGTTCCACGGTCACCGACCCGGTGTCGGTGAACTTGATGGCGTTGCCCACCAGGTTGAAGACAATCTGGCGCAACCGGGCCTCGTCGCCCACCAGCCGCGCGGGCAGGCGCGGGTCCAGCCGGATGTCCAGTTCCAGCGTCTTTTCGCGCGCTGGCAGCAGGAAGATGTCGCGGATGGAACCCGCCACCCCTTCCAGGTCGAAGGGCGCGGCGCGCAGTGCCAGCCGCCCGGCCTCCACGCGCGAAAGGTCCAGCACGTCGGACAGAAGCTGGGTAAGCCGCCGGGACGAGGTGATGGCGCTGGTCAGGTAATCCTGCTGTTCATCGTCCAGGGTGGTGGTTTGCAGCAGTTGCAGCATGCCCAGTGCGCCGTTGAGCGGGGTGCGTATTTCGTGGCTCATGTTGGCCAGGAATTCGGATTTGGCCAGGTTTGCGGTTTCTGCCGCCGCCTTTTCGCGCAGCAGGGCGGCCTCTGCCTCCTTGCGGTCGGTGATGTCCACGGCCATGCGGATCACCGCGCGGCGGCCATCGGGCAGCGCACCCAGGGGGGCGGAACTGAAGTCCCACACCCTGGCCGAACCATTGGCGCAGATGACCGGGTGCTCGCCGTCGGCGCGGCGCGCGCCCAGGGCGTACAGGGTGTCGGTGTCGGATGCGTCATGGCGGCCCGGCATCGCGTCGCCGTCCGGCATGCTGTCGGCGGCAGCGGGTGCGCCTTCCTGCGCGTGCATCGGATCGCCGCGCATGGCCAGAGCTTCCCACCGGGCAAGGGTAGGCACGCTGTCGGGCGTGTAGCCGGAAAGTTCGCACCAGCTGCGGTTCAGGGCAAGGACGCTGCCGTCCTCGTCGTGGATCATCACCGGCACGGGCGCTTCCTCGATGGCGGCGCGGAACTGCTGTTCACTGGCCAGCAACCGGCGGCGCGCGGTGTACTGGGCGCTGACGTCGGTAAACACCAGCACCGCGCCGGTGATTTCGCCCCCCGCGTCATGAATGGGGGCCGCGCTGTCCGCTATCTGGTATTCGGTGCCGTCGCGGGCCAGCAGCAGGGTGTCATTGGACAGTTCCACCACCTTGCCGGTGCTGACCGCCTGGGCCACCGGATCGGGAACGGGTTCGCGCGCGCCGCCCGAAACGATGACGAACACCTCGCTGATATGCCGCCCCTTGGCCGCCCCGAAGGGCCAGCCGGTAAGGCGTTCGGCCACCGGATTCATCAGGGTGATGCGTCCGGTGCGGTCGGTGGCCATTACCGCGTCGCCGATGGAGCGCAGGGTGATGGCCAGGTTTTCTCGGCTGGCGCGCAGGGCTTCTTCGGCCTGGCGGCGAGCGGTGATGTCGGAATGCGTGCCCACGAAGCGCTGCGGCGCGCCGTCCGGGCCGAAGGACATCGCCTTGCCCCGCGCCAGCACCCAGATGTACGAACCGTCCTTGCGGCGCATGCGGTATTCCGACTGGTAGGTGTCGGTGGAGCCGGAAAGGTGCAGGTCCATGTCGGCGCGCACGCGCTGTCGGTCATCGGGGTGGATGCGGCCTTCCCATTCACGGGGCGACGTGCCGATCTCGTGTTCCTCGTGGCCCAGCAGGTCCTTCCAGCGCGGCGACAGGAACAGTTCTCCGGTGCGGATGTCCCAGTCCCACACGCCGTCCCCTGGGCCTTCCAGGGCGAATTGCCAGCGCTCCTCGCTGTCCGCCAGGGCTTCCTCGGCGGCGCGGCGGCGATCCGAGGCCACCTTGAACAGCAGGGTAAGCCCGCACAGAAAGCCCATCCACAGCACAAAGACGACCCGCGTCAGGCGGCTCTGGCGCTCTGCGTCCTCGACAAAGCGGGAAAACACGTTGCGCTCCAGCGCATCGCCCAGCCGATCCAGTTCGGTGAAGGCCCTGCGCTGCTCCAGCACCAGTTGGGCGTGCTCCTCGCGCGGGGCGGAAAGGCGGGCGTTGGTGGTGCGGTCCAGGGCGGTGATGCCGTCCGCGTAGATGCGCAACTGGGCCACCAGCATTTCCGGCGCATCGGTCTGAAGTCCGGGAATGATCCCGTTGTGGAAGGTGTTGCCGGGCGTCAGCAGGTCGTCCACGGCGTCGTACAGCCTGCCCGCGCCCTGCTCGAAATACGCGCCGTGAATGCCCGGCGGGACGTCTTCGTCGCCCGCCAGTTGGCGCTCGGCGGCCAGTTGGCCCTTCAGCTGGTCGGCCCGGGCGATGCGCAGCGCCTTTACCACCGGCAGGAAGCTGCGCAGGTTGGCGTGCCACACATGGTTGATCCACAGCAACAGTATGCCGGAGCACGCCAGCGCAAGGATGCCGCCAGCGATGGCGGCGTTACGGCTTTGCGAGATGGCTGGGCGTCTGGTCATGTTGCGGGTCCTGCGGAGATGGCTGGTGCTGCGGGTTTGGTCTTGGTGAACGAAGCGGGGCGGCTGTCGAAATTCAGTCGCCGGGGTTGCGTTCAACGGGGCGTGCCCAGGGGGGCAGGTTGGATGCGTCGAAACCGAAAGGCCGCACCAGGGCAAGGTGTTCCGGTGTGCCGATGAACGCCCGCAACTGTTCATTCACCCTGGCCGCAAGCGCGGAGTCTTCCTTGCGAAAGCCGAAGGCGCACAACCCGGCCACGGGCTTGCCGTCGATGACCGGCTGGGTGAAGGGTCGCGCGGCCTCCAGTTCATCGGGGTGCAGGCGCCCCAGCAGCACCACCGTGGGGGCGGAAAGCGCCAGGCCGTCCGCACGGCCCCGGAGTACGGCGGTCAGGCCTGCATGCGCATCGGGAGCCAGGGAAAGACGCTCGGCGGGCACGCCCAGCATGAGCAACTGGCGGTGTTCCACCGCACCGTCCAGTAAGGCCAGGGTGATGTCCGTGCGCTCCGCCAGCGAGGTGTAGTCATGCAGCCTGCGGGGGTTGCCGCGCCGCACCAGCAGCCCCTGGCCCACGGAACTGGTGGGCAGTGAAAAGGTGACCCGCGCAGCCCGTTCAGGCGTGACGAACATGCCCGCCGCGATCATGTCGATCTGGCCAGCCAGCAGGTCGGGGACCAGGGCGTTGAAGTCGCACAGCACCCAGCGCACCCGGGTGATGCCCGCGCGCGCCAGCACCGTGCGGGCCACTTCCGGGGCCTCGCCGGTAACGGCGCCTTCGGGGGTGCGGTAGGCGTACGGGGGTTCCAGCGCGTAGCCCACCCGCACAATGCCGCCACGCCATGCCGTATCTTCGGAATCGGGCAGTTCAAGCAGCACGAAGAGCGTGGCCGCCACGGCGCAGACCAGGGCGACGAAGCCGAGCAGCGAAGGGCCTGGGCGCGAATGTCTGGGCATGGAGCTGTGTCCTGTGATGGTTCGTGCGCACGCGGCGTGCAGGAACAGGCAGTGCGCCGCTGTGCCATGCGCCGCCGTATCGGAACATTATTCTTTGCCGCAGAGCGGCGCAACGTCAATTGGGGTTTTGCGCCTTCCCCCTGTACCCGCCCATGGTGAAGGTAGGGCAAGCCCGACACCTGAGCAGCGAAACCCGCAATGCCGCGCAACGACCTTGACAGGGAGGGGCAGTCAATGAAGTATGCGACAACCCACTGTCCGGGGAGGGCAGGACACCGGTCGCGCCATGGCGCGCAGCAGGGGAGAACCCGTGCACGACGAACAGTATCCGATAATACTTGGCGTCTACTCGTTGCAGCAGGACGCCATGGTTGGCATAGGCGGCACCGCGGCCCAGCAGCGGCAGGTCACCTATTGGTATGCGCGCAAGCTTGATGCGAACACTTGCGAAGTGCAGCCGCTCAACGTGCATCATGTGCCGTCGGGCATTCGCAAGGTAATGGATGAGATTGAATTTCTGCGCGGCTACATGCCGGAGCCGCTGTATTACAAGAATCATACGGTGCCTGCACTGGCATCCTTGCACCGCAAGCTGGTCGAGGGCGAGGCCTGCCTGGAGGAACTGCGGCTGGACGATGCCGAAAAGGCCTTCATCAAGGCCCTGATGATCGACGACCTGAACGTGCCCGCCAACTTCGGCCTTGGCGAGGTGTACGCGGAAAAGAAGGATGCCGCCCGGCTGCGCAAGGTGCTGCACGTGCTCATGGGCAGCGACGAGGCGTTTCTGATGGAGCACCGGGTGCGCTTCAACAAGTTCGGCATCAGCCTGCGCAAGAACGGGCACCTTGACGATTCGCTGCGCTTTTACCACAAGGCGCTGGAATGCCGCGAGGATGAGCACCTGCATTTCAACATCGCGCGGGTTCACTTCGACAAGGGCGACACGGGTGCCTGCGTGGAACACCTGTCCAAGGCCCTGTCCATGCGGCCCGACTTTACCGAGGCGCAACGCTTTCTGACCTTTTGCGGCGGGCGGACCTGCCCCGGCATGTAGCGGGGCGGCGGAACAACGCTGCGGCATTTCAGGTTGCCAACGACAAAGGCCGCCACATGATGTGGCGGCCTTTGTGCGTTGCGGGGGGGGATCAGCCCATGCGTCATTTGCCGGGTTTGTTCCGGACGTGCAGGGCCTTGCCGCCGCGTGGCGTGGCAAGCTCCTTGACCTCAAAGACCTTGGGGTAGGCACGCATCAGCCCGCTGAGCTTCGAGTATCCGTGGAGGCGCGAGTCGAAATCGGGCTGGATTTTGCCCAACTTGTCGCCCACGGACGACAGCGTGGCCCAGCCGCTGTCGTTCAGTGAATTCTGCACGGCCTGCCGGATGCGTTCCAGGTTGGGTTTGGGCTTCTCCGGCGAGTTGGGGGGTGCCTTGCTGGATGTTCCGGTGGGGATTATGGCAGGCTGCGCCGCATGGGTCGTTCCGGCATCCGGGGCGATGTTCGTCTTGCCGCTGCCCTTGATCAGCTTGCCCGGCTTGGCGGGCTCTGCGGCGTCGGCGGATGCGGGGGTATCCGGAACCTCGGACTGCTGCGCTTGTGGCCGGAGCACTTCGGTATAAATGAACCTGGTGCAGGCACTGACGAAGGCGGCCGGGGTCTTCTGGCGTTCACCGAAGCCGTAGACCACCAGTCCTTCCTCGCGCAGGCGCGCGGCCAGTCGGGTGAAGTCGCTGTCGCTGGACACCAGGCAGAAGCCGTCGAATCGCCCGGTATGCATCAAGTCCATGGCGTCGATGATGAGGGCGCAGTCGGTGGAATTCTTGCCGTTGGTATACTGGAATTGCTGGATGGGCAGCAGGGAATGGGCATGCAGCATGTCCTTCCAGCCTGCAAGATCCTGCCGTGTCCAGTCGCCGTACGCCCGGCGCACGCAGGCCACGCCCAGATTGGCTATTTCCGCGAGCAGGGCCGGGGTGATGCAGGGTTGGGCGTTGTCCGCGTCGATGAGGACCGCCAGTTTTCGCTGGGCTTCGTCAACGGGTGACGGGACGGCGCAGGCAGCTCGCTCTTGTGCGGTGGTGGGCGTCATGGATACCTCGCATCTTGAGGGATGGCATGTATGCATTCACCTATCACGTGACGGAGGACAGGAACAGGGTGCGATTGCGCGCGTCCGGTGAGGCGTCAAACCGGGCCAGGTTGCGCCAGAGCCGACCGTGCGATGCGGCTGCGTTGGGCCGGGTCAGGGGGTGGCGTCCCACGGGCATTCGCCGGGCGGGGTGCCGCCGGGCGGCAGGTGGCGGCGCATGAAGCGGGTGTCGATGGCCTGCTTGAGCAGGAAGGCCAGACGCCCGCCAAAGCACAGCGCCGTTCCCCCCAGCGGGCGGTGCAGCACCCCCGTGCCAGCGCCGGTATCCAGCACCAGCAGATGACCGGGCCGGGGAATGTACGGGGCAAGGGGCTTTTCGGCTGACCGGGGTGCGCTTGCGGAACCCTGCGCGTGTTCGTCCAGCCGGGTCGCCAGATTGGAGGCCAGCACCGGCCCCTGGCGTACGGCATGCACGCCCACGCGGGGCAGGGGGGCGGGCGCGAAATGGATGCAGTCCCCGCCGCCGAACAGGTCCGGATGGGCGATGGACTGAAGGTGTGCGTTCACCGCCAGCCCGCCGTCCGGCTTGCCGCCCGATTCGTTACCAGTCCCGCCCTCCATGCCTGTGGGCAGGCCCGATGCGGCGAACAGCGGCGGCGGAACCACCCCAGTGGCCAGCAAGACCACGTGGGCGGGCAGGCAGCGGCCATCGTCCAGCAGCACGCCGTCTGGTGCGGTTTCCACGGCCCGCACGCCTTCCATGATGCGCACCCCGCGCGCGGCGGCCATGGTGCGGCACAGCACGCGCGCCCGTTCCGGCAGGCCCGGCAGCAGGCCGCGTCCGGCCACCAGGGTCACAGAATCGCCGTCAGGCACGGCAGGCAGCGTGTTGCCGCGTGCGCGGGCAAGGCACACCGCAACATTGCAGGCCACCTCCAGCGCGGCAGGCCCGCCGCCCGCCACCACCACATGCACCGGGCCGCGCGCGGCCAGATGCAGCAGCGCCTGCCGGGCGCGGTACAGGTTTTCGATGGGCTTTACCGTGAATACGGGCAGCGCAGGCGGATTGCTGTCGTTCGCGCCCGGTGCGTTGGCATTCCCCGGCAGGGGGCGCGCCACCACCGACCCCACGTTGCACGAGCACACGTCGTATTCCAGCCGCAGGCCGGAGGCGAACAGCACCGCGTGGTCCGGCGCGTCGACGCGCACCGCCGTATCGGTGACGAAGGTTCCGCCCGCCGCCTGCACCATGCGTTGCACCGGCAGGGCCATGGCCTGCGGCGGATATGTGCCGCCCAGCACGCCGGGGCCCATGCCGGAATAGCAATGGCATGGGCCGGGGCCGACCACGGTCACCGCATGTCCCCGCGCTAGAAGAGCAGGAATGGCCCGGATGGTGTCGAGGTGGGCGTGCCCCGCGCCGAGCAGCAGCAGGCGGGCCATGGGGTCTCCTTGGATGGCGTGGGGATGGCGAACCCACCGTAGCAGCGGACGCCGGGCGCGGCAACGCAATGGCGGGACGGCAAGACCGCCCTGCGGGTGTTGCCTTTCTCCGAGCCCGCGCCCCGCCTTGACGCGACTGCCCCGCACTCCATTGCGGAATGCGGGGCAGCGTGCGGGATGGGACGGGCCGGAGACGGATGGAAAAGTACGGCCTCAGAGGCTGGTTGCAGTTACGGCTACGTTCTACGCGGCGTTGCGGCCCCGGTCTCGATCCCGGTACATGGCCCACTGTTGCAGGAAGGCCGCCTCGAAGGACCGGCTTTCCGCGTAGGCGCGGGCGTCGGCGCGCATGGCGTCCAGCCGGGCCGGGTCGGCGGCCATGTCCAGCATGGCCTGGGCCATGGCCGTGGCGTCGCCTTCCGGCACGATGGCCCCGGTGCGGCCTGGCAAGAGATTTTCTTGCGGCCCGCCCTTGTCGGTGACCACCACCGGCAGGCCGGATGCCTGCGCCTCCAGCACCACGTTGCCGAAGGTGTCGGTGCCGGAGGGAAACACGAAGATGTCCGACGAGGCGTAGGCGTTGGCCAGGTCGTCGCCGGTGAGGTAGCCGGTGAAGGTCACCGGCAGGCCGCGCAGGGTTTCTTCCAGTTCCGCGCGGGCCGGGCCGTCGCCCACCAGCACCAGCCGCAGGTGCGGGGCGCGGGTGGCCACCAGCCGGTAGGCGTCGGCCAGCACGTGCAGGTTCTTTTCACGCGACAGGCGTCCCACATACAGGAAGCGCACCGGCTGGGCCGCATCGCGCGCCGCGCCCCTGCCCGGACCGGCGGCGCGGGCGTCCTCGCTGTTCAGGAAGGTGCGCGGCAGGGTCACGGTGTTGCCGTCGTAACGGCTGAAGAACCCGTTGCGGCGGGCCGGGGTGAAGGTTTCGGTATCGATGCCGCGCGGGTAGAAGGCGATGCGTTCGCGCGCGATGCCCCGTTCCGCCAGTTCGTCGCCCGTGGCGTGCGAGGGCACGTACACCCGGTCCATCTGGTTGTAGTACCAGATCATGTACCGCCACATGGCTTCTTCCAGCCCGGCGTCCTCGGTCAGCATCATCACGTACTGCGGGAAGGCGGTGTGGTAGGTGGCGTGGATGGGCAGGCGCAGGATGCGCGCCGCCGCCAGCGCCACCAGCCCCACCGGGCCGGGGGTGGCCGAGTGCAGGTGGGTAAAGCCCTGGCGGTAGCAGTGGTCCAGCATCTTCAGCACCGGTGGATAGTACAGGGCAAGGCCGGGGTACTCCGGCATGGCGAACGAGCCGATGGGCGAAAAGGTGAACACGTCGGAACGGTCTGCCAGTTCCGGGTCGGCCACGCCGTCGGGCGCGCAGGTGATGACCTGCAATCGCTTGTCGTTGCGGCGGGCGATGTCCAGTTGCATCTGAAGGGTGCGGGCCACCCCGTTGACATCGTAGAAGGTGTCGGTGAAGTGGCCCACGTGCAGGCGGCCCGTGGCGTGCCATTCGTCCGTGTCCGTCACGTGGGGGGCATGGGCGGCTTGGGAATGAGGGCCGGACGGCACATGCAGCGGCCCCTGTGCGTGCGCCCCGCGTTCGGCCTCTGCCTCGTGCGGCAGGAAGTGGTCGCGGCAGGCGCGGGCAAAGGCCCTGTCCTTGGTGAACAGGGTGTACCCCACAAAGTAGGGGGCCAGGATGGCGTAGAGCGACCCGGCGGACCCCACCACGTTGAACACGCTGAACAGGTCGGCACCCATGGCGTTGTCCAGCAGGGTGTCCGCAAAGGTGCGCAGCACCTTTTCCGAGGCCTGGTCGGTAAAGCGCATCCAGGCCTGTTCGGTGCGTTCGCCGGTAATGTCGGCGACGGGGGCGTCCAGCAGCCCGCGCAGTTCCGGGTCGCGGCGGATGATTTCCGCGGCCTCGGTTTGCAGGTGGTCCTGCACGGTGCGCGGGGTGGACGCGGAAAAGGACAGCCGGGGGCGGCGGTATCCGATGAGGCCGTGCAGTTTCGTCAGCAGGCCGCCTTCCGGTTCCGGCGCGCCGGTCAGCACCCTGTCGGCAAAGCGCAGCACCGTGTCGCGGTTGACGTGGCGGGCCAGGCCGAAGCGTTGCTTATAGAACTGGTAGGCGATGGAATACAGGTTGTGGGCCATGGTCACCGGGGTGGCGGCGTTGCCGTGCGGCGTGCCGCGCCCTTCCATCACCCCGCGCAGGGCGTCGCGCACGCGGCCGTGCCCCACGCCGGAAACCCCTTCGATGATGGTGTGGCTGCGGGCGATGTTCAGCGAGGAATGGTCGTCCGACCCGGCCATGAGGTGCTTTACCCACGCCCGTTCCATGCGCGGGGCCATGTCCTGCCGGTCGGCCATGGCGTCCATGTCCGCCGGGGTCAGCCCCTGCACGATGGCGCGCAGGATGCCGTTCTGGAAGTCGTCGCGCGAGCCGTTCAGCTCGAACACCCGAAACAGCAGCAGCAGCCGTTCCATGTGGTCCAGCGTCAGGCGCTCGTTCAGCGAGTACATGGCGTGGGCGCAGGCGTGCGGTATGCCCGACACGGTCAGGTAGTCCACGAGATCGTAGATGTTTTCGCGCAGGCGGGTGATGTCGGCGTGGTGGGCCTCGGTCAGGTCCCAGGCCAGCACGTGGATCTTGCAGCGGTCTTCGGGGAAATAGGCGGTGATTTCCTCGCTGACGAAGGTGTTGTCGAGGTGGGCTATTTCAAGGCTGCCCGCCAGGGTGTTGTGGTCGGTTATGGTGACCAGGTCCATGCCCCGGCGGCGGGCGATGTCGTACAGTGCCTTGGGGTCGGTGTAGCTTTCCGCGCAGCCCAGCTTTTGCAGTATCCACTGCGAGGGGCGGGTGGAGTGGCGCGAATGCACGTGCAGGTCGATGGACAGCGGCGGGCAAACGGACGGGGCCGCCGAGGGGGACGGGGAAGATGCGCGCGCGGACGCGGTGGTGTGCGTGCCCGCGCGGGATGCGGCTGCGCCGGAAGGCCCGTCGGAAGACGCGTCCGGTGATGCGTCTGGTGAAGTGGCGGCGTCCGCTGGTTGTCCGGACCGGGAACCGGATTGCTGTGCGGCGGTGCGGGACGCGGAACGGGGTGCGCCAGTGGCCATGCAGTGCGACCTCCTGCGGGTTCCGGGGCCGCGCGGGCGGTGCGAGCGCCTTGGCGCGGCGGCGGGTTGGGCGATTCTGGAAAGTATCTACAGAATGCCTGAGGGTGTTGCAGGAGGAATGCGCCCCGGCGGTGGCGCATGTGTGTCGGTGTGATGAATCTTGCGGACGGTTGGGTGACGTTGCGGCGGCGGGGATGGAAGGAGGCGCAAAGGTCGGGACGGGGTGCTGCGCCGGACAGACCGTTTCCGCTATGCGGCCAGAATGTAGTCCCGGCCCTGTACGTAGCCCGCGCCGTCGAGGAAGGCGGCCAACTCTTCCGCCGCGCCGTGCCCTGCCAGGTAGGCCACCAGAAACCCTTCGCCCGGTGCGGGCATGGCCTCGCGCCCCAGCACGGGCAGGCCGTCCACCCGGTTGCCGATCTTGCGGGGGTCGATGTCGATCCACGCGCGCACCGTGATGCCCTGGTCCATCAACAGGCGCGCGCGGCGGCGGCTGGTGCGGCCCGCGCCCACCACCCACACTTCGGGGTGGCGCGGGTTGTGACGGGCCAGCCAGCGGGCCAGATACTGCCCCTTCAGGGCGTAGAATCCGTCTTCCGCGTAGTTGGGGTGGGTGCGCGAAAGGCGGCCCGGCGGGTCGTTCCAGGTCAGCAGGGTGTGCGGCAGCTTGGCCATGGACACGCCCGCGTCCATCCAGCGCAGCCACAGTTCGTAGTCTTCCGGAAAGGGGCCGTCGAGGTATGCGCCGTGCAGGCCGGGCAGTTCCGCGCGGAACATTACCGACGGGTGCGCGAAGGGCGATTCGCGAAAGCGCGCCAGCGCGATGTCCGTGGGGTCCAGCAGGGTGTTCACCCAGTCCACGTGGCGGGCGTAGCCGCCGCAGCGTTCGCGGTCGCCGCCGAAGTCCACGCGGCAGCCCACCAGCCCGATGTGCGGGTGCGCGTCCAGATAGGCGCATTGCAGGGCCAGGCGTTGCGGGTGGCAGGTGTCGTCGGCGTCCATGCGGGCGATGTAGCGGCCACGGGCAAGGGCAAGGCCGTGGTTCAGCGCGGCCACGATGCCGCCGTGGGGGATGCGCGCGGCGCGGATGCGGGCGTCCTGCGCGGCGTGGGCGGCGAGCAGGGCGGGGGTGGCGTCGGTGGAGCCGTCGTCCACGGCCAGCACCTCGAAGTCCGCGCCGGTTTGCGCCAGCAGGCTTTCCAGCGTGGCGGGCAGGGTGGCGGCGGCGTTCCAGACGGGCAGCACGACGCTGACGGCGGGGCAGGGCTGGGGCATGGCGGCGCGGGTTGGGGGTGGAGGGAGAGGGCGGGGAGGCTATTGTTTGCGCGGACACGCTGCTTGCGGAATCCGCGCGTTGCGGTCGTCATCCGTAAGGCTCGCAAGCTCGCCTAACGGCTGTCGCCTTTTGCCGCCGTGCGGCGTTGAATCACGTTTTTTGATGCTCACGTACATGAGTACAGCGCTGCTTGCGCCATCCGTAAGACTCGCGCGTTGCGCTCGCCTAACGGCTGCCGATCTGCGCTCAAAAAACGTGATTCGCCTTGCGCGGCGGACAAAATTCGTAATTCCTTGCATCCTGTCCGCACCAGCCCCCGCGACGGAAAGACCGTCGCGGGAATAAGGAAGAAAGGCAAGAGGGCGGTGTGTGGCGTCGTGGACTTCAGGGCTGGTGGCGTTGAAAAGCGGGGAAGGAGGCAGGTGCCCCTTCCCCGTGTCTTTTTTCGCTATTTCGCCCCTGCCGCCTCGTCGGCCCCAACGGCCTTATCGCGCAGGGCGTCGCGGATGCGGCACACCCCGCATACCTCGTTGGAGGTGGGGTAGCCGCACTGGGTGCAGCCGCTCAGGTCCACGCCGTCCTCGTTGTCGGCGCGGGCGAACACCGGGCGGCCCCGTTCCAGAAAGCCCTGGTAGAAGTCCAGCTTGCGGCCTGGCATTTCTTCCTCAAGGTCGGTCAGCAGCTTCTTGTAGAAGGTGAAGCTGGCCCCGCCGGAATAGGGGCAGGGCGCGTAGTGGTGCTCGATGCCCATGAGGAAGGCGTAGTTGGCGGTCTCGAATTCCGAAAGCCGCCACAGTGGCTTCACCTTGCGGGCAAAGCCGCCGTCGGCGGCCAGGTCCGGACCCTGGTCGCTCAGGTAGGCCACGTCCCAGCGCAAGGTGTTGCTGAACAGCCGGGCGATTTCGTCGTCCAGATTGTGGCCGGTGGCCAGCACGGTGAAGTTTTCGTCCAGCGCGGTCTTGTTGAAGAAATAGCGCTTGATCTTGCCGCAGGCCGAACACACCGGGCGGTTCAGCCGGGCCTTTACGTCGGGAATGGCCAGCCCTTCGGCCCCCATTTCCTTCACGATCAGGTTCAGTCCGTGCTTTTCGCAGAAGCGTTCCACCACCCCGCGCGCGGCGGGCGAGGAACCGGGAATGGCCAGGTCGATGTGCAGGCCTGTCACGTCGTAGCCCAGCCGCGAAAGTTCCAGCATCAGGCTCAGCGAATCCTTGCCGCCGGAAAGGGCGACCAGGATGCGGTCGTCATGGGTGAACAGCTTGCGTTCCTTGATGCCGCGCTCCACCTGCCGGGTAAAGAACAGCAGGAAGCATTCGGCGCAGAAACCGGTATGGTGGCTGGGCAGGGCGACGACTGCCGTCTCCTTGCAGCGTTTGCATTTCATGGCGTGTGATCCTTTGGGGTTGCGGTGCGTGCGGTGCCCATGGTGAAGGGCGCCGGCCACAGTCTGGGGAGTAAAGACGGTGCCAGTCTATCGGAAGCGAAGGCGCGCCGCGTGCGGAAGGACGATTTGGGGACAGTCCTTACCCGCTGGAAGTGACTATGCGGATCAACAGCTCATCATCCGGCAGCACTTCGCGGTCGGGGGTCAGCAGGCCGCCGTCACGCACCACAATGGCTGTGGTGGGGCGGATGCCCAGCTTGCGCAGCACCTGCAGCACGGTCTTCTCGCGCGGCATGGTCAGCAGCTGTTCCTTGGGTTGCAGGCGCACCGTGATGGTGCGCGGGGCGAACGTGCGGCGTTCGCGGGGTGTGGTTTCCGGGGTGTGTTCCATGTGTCGTCTTCTGGTAAGGGTTCGGGGGGTGGGCGCGCCGCAACGTTTTCCACGGCGGCGCCCGGGCCGCGTACCGGAAGCGCACCATACCTGTTTGCGCCCCGATGACAAGGTGCGGCAGGCCGGGGAATGGCGGTGGGCGCAGGCCGAAGGCCGGACGCCACAGTTCATCCCGGCGCATTCCTGTCCACTCCAGTCTGCCGCAATCCGTCCCCGTCCGGTACAGGCGAAAGATGCCGCGCCGCCGGGGCGGGCGTGAAGATGCCGCGCCGCCGGGCCGGGCGTGAAGATGCCGCGCCGCCGGGGCGGATTGCTTGTCTTCACTGCGCGCCTGTACTATTCTTGGCAAAGGTCCGTGGTCAGCATGCCGCCCGCGTATCCCTGAACGCGTGCGGCCATCAGGTCATGCGGCCTACGGCGCGGACCCGGAACGCGTCCGTCTTTCTCCACCCATCCCCTGCGTCCCCAGCCTTCGGAGGTGAACCATGTCGGCCAAGAAAATCCTTGTCGTGGACGATGAGAAGCACATCCGCATGCTGTACCAGGAAGAACTGGAGGCCGAAGGCTACGCCGTGGCCGTGTCCGACGGGCGCGAACCCATTCTGGACGTGGTGGCGCGCGAAAAACCCCTGGTGGTGGTGCTGGACATCAAGCTGGGACCGGACCTGTCGGGTCTGGACCTGTTGCAGGAAATCCGCCGGGGCGATCCCACCCTGCCGGTCATCCTGTCCACCGCCTACGATTCCTTTCAGCACGACCTGAAATCTGTGGTGGCGGACTACTATGTGGTCAAGTCCGTGGATCTCACGGAGCTGAAGGCCAAGGTGGCGCTGGCCATGGGCAAGCGCGCCTAGCGTTTTTCTCCCCCCGGTCTTTCCTCCCCTTCGTCGGCACGGGCTGGCGGCGGCGCACCCGCACGGCATTTTCGCGCAGATGGCATACCCCTTGCTTTTACCCTGTGGGGCGAACTGTGGCTTGCGCGATATTGCGCAATAGCCGCGCGCCGTGCGGTCGACACGCGGATTGCGTGCCGCGTGCGCCTGCCCTGCCGCCCGGCGCGCTCGCCCCGTTTTCAAGTCCCGCATGCCAGTGTGCCAGAACGTCGATGTGCAGCAAGCGATGAGCCTGACAGGCGGGGGCATCGTGTTTGCTGTCTGCGCGATCGCATGTTGCGCGACCGGGGCTGCCCGGCCCGGCGGCAGCGCGCTTGCGCCGTGCCCGCACCGCCCTGCGCCAGCCACAGAGGTGCCCATGCCAGACTCCCTGTTTCCCGTTGGCCGCCGCGTCGCGCTGAACCGGCTCATCTACATGGGCATTCTGGTGGCGTCGGTGCTGCCGCTGGTGCTGATTCTGGGGGTCATGAACCTGCACCTCGGTGTGTCGTTCCGCGAGATGGTCTTCGGTCAGGCGCGCGAAATCGCTGACCGGCACAGCCAGAAGATCGACGACTTCCTGCACGAACGCCTGGCCAGCGTACAGATGCTGGTGGAGGCGCAGGGCGCGGGCCTGCTGGACCCCGCCAACCTGAACCGCAAGCTTGAAGCCATGCGCAGCGCCTATGGCGGTGCATACGTGGACCTCGGCATGGTGGATGAAAGCGGCATCCAGCGGGTGTACGCCGGTCCGCATCGCCTGGAAGGCACGGACTATCACCGCGAGAACTGGTTCCTTCAGGCTGGCGCGCGCGACGTGTTCATCAGCGACGTGTTCATGGGGGTGCGCAAGTCGCCCCACTTCATCGTGGCCGTGAAGCTGATGGTGGACGGCAAGGCGTGGATATTGCGCTCGACCATCGACTTCGCCAGCTTCGTCTCTCTGGTGGAGGACGTGCGCGTGGGGGCCACCGGCCAGGCCTGCATCATCAACCGCAGCGGCGCATTCCAGACGTCCGGAGGTCGCCATTCCGCAGGCGACGGCACGCAACTGGCGGAATTCGCCCGCCGGGTGTTCGGCGGGGGCATAGCAGGCATGGACCAGGAGCGTGCCTTCGAGGAAGGCGACATGGTCTATGCCATGTCGCGCCTGAAGGGCGGCGACTGGGTGCTGGTGTTCCAGCAGTCCTCGCGCGAGGCGCTGCAGGGGCTGCACGCTGCCCAGCGCACCCTGTTCCTGGTGCTGGGGCTGGCTTCCATCGCCGTGCTGGTGCTGGGGATGTTTCTGGCCCAGCGCATCATAGAGCGCATAGACGGGCTGGAACGCGAAATGGCTGCCCTCAACGCCCAGGTGGTGGAGGCGGGCAAACTGTCGGCGCTGGGCGAGATGGCGGCGGGCATCGCCCACGAGATCAACAACCCCGTGGCCATCATGATGGAAGAGGCGGGCTGGATAGAGGACGTGCTGGACGAATTGCAAGAGCAGGACGCCGTGCGCGAGATAGGCGACAGCGCCCGGCAGATCCGCACCCAGGGGGTGCGCTGCCGCGACATCACCCACAAACTGCTCAGTTTCGCCCGCCGTTCCGACCGCGAGGTGCATGCCGTGGACATCAATGCCATGGTCACCGAGATGGTGGAACTTTCCGGCCAGAAGGCCCGCACCGTCAGCGTGCATGTGGTCATGGCGCTGGCAGAGGGGCTGCCGCCTGTGGCGGCCTCCGCCTCCGAATTGCAGCAGGTGTTCCTGAACCTGTTCAACAATGCTTTCGACGCCATGGAAGGCACGGGCGGCACCCTGAAGGTGGCCACCCTGACAAGCGACAACGGCATGGTGGCCGTGAACGTGGCCGACACCGGCCCCGGCATGCCCGAAGCCATCCTGCAACGCATCTACGACCCGTTCTTCACCACCAAGCCGGTGGGCAAGGGCACGGGCCTTGGGCTGTCCATCTGCTACGGCATCATCAACAAGATGGGCGGGGAGATAAAGGTGAGCAGCATCGTGGGGGTGGGCACCACCTTTCAGGTGCTGCTGCCGCCGTTCGACCCGGCAGTGCATGCGGCGCAGGGAGCACCGCACCCCGGCAGGCTGACGGGCAGAGCAGTGGGCGCGGCTGCGTGCCCCGCACCGCGCGCGGCGCAGCCCCGCCCGCCGCAGTTCCCTACGGACGGACAGCCCGCTGCCCCCGGCGTGCAGGCGGACGGCAGTGATTCAAGCATCAAGGCCCCCGGCGACGGGGGCGGAAAGGATACGGCATGAGCGATGTACCTTCCGCACTTTCTCCGCCCGGTACCGCGCCCGTCCGGTTGCTGCTGGTGGACGACGAGGCAGGCTTCATCCGGGTGATGCAGAAGCGCCTTGCCCGGCGCGGCTACGTGGTGGACACGGCGGGCAGCGGGGCCGAAGCGTTGCGCACCCTGCGCGGGGCCACCTTCGACGCGGCGGTTTTCGACCTGAAGATGGACGACATGGACGGCTTTGAACTGCTGCGCGTGGTGCGGCGCATGGCCCCGGAAATGGCCGTCATCATGCTGACCGGCCACGGCGGCGCGGAAGAAGCCCGCGAGGGTATGCGCCTAGGCGCGGCAGGCTACCTGCTGAAACCCTGCGAGATGGAAGAACTGGTCTGCGCCATAGAACAGGCGCTGGGGCGCGGCGTGCCGGGGTAGAAACCGCGCTGCCCGTTTCATCTTTCCCCGCTTCGTCCTCCCTCATTCCGCGTCAGCATTCCCCGTGCCGCATGGGGGCCTTTTGAATCGTCAGCAAAAGGCGCGGCGGACCGACAGGCGCTTCAGGGCAACGTCCCAGCTGCCGCAACGGCCACAACTGCCACAGGCGCCACCGTTGGCGCAGCCGTACGCCCCTTGCCCTGCCCCCGCCTTCGTGGTAGCCGCAGGGGTCATGTTTGAAACCGACATCGCCGCGAAAATAAAGCTGTTGGCTGCCGCCTTCGTGCCCATGCTGCTTGGCATGGTCTGCCACGAGGTGGCGCACGGCTGGGCCGCGTGGAAGCGCGGCGACCCCACCGCAAAGATGCTGGGCAGGTTGACCCTGAACCCCCTGCCGCATCTGGACGTGATGGGGTCGCTGCTGTTCGTGTTCACCGCCCTTACCAGTCCCTTCATTCTCGGCTGGGCCAAGCCCGTGCCCGTGAACCCCCGATACTTCAAGTCCATCCGGCGGGACATGGCGCTGGTTTCGGTTGCCGGGCCGCTGACCAACATGCTGGTGGCCCTTGGCTTTGCCGCTGCCCTGCGCCTGCTTACCCTGGCCCTGCCCGTGGAACAATGGGGCGGCCACGGCGCGTACGACTTTTTCCTGTACATGTTCTTCATCGGCATCAAGGTGAACTTCATGCTGGCATGGTTCAACCTGATTCCCATTCCGCCGCTGGACGGCGGCAGCATTCTTGCGGGCGTCCTGCCGCGCTCCATCAGTTGGCACTACCAGAAGATGGAACGGTACGGGTTGCTTCTGCTGGTGGTGCTGCTGGCGACCGGGGTGCTGTTTCCCGTGTTGTCCCCGCTGGTGCAGCATTCGCAGGCGTTCGCCCTGTGGCTGGTGGGATTGGACTAGCGTTTTCCGCCGTTCCGTGCCGCCGCGCCTGAACCCTGCGGACCGGCAGGGCTGCTGATTTGCTGCTCCGCAGGCTGGCACGCCGCAAGGCACGCCTGGCCGCATCGTGTGCATTCACCCGCCGTCCCGCCGTGGCCCACCGCATGGCCGGGCGGCGTTGTTCCGAGGGTTCGCGGGCCGTTCACGCCGCCCGTGCGCCGCATGTTTCGACATCCCATCCCCTTTCGGAGGAACGACAGATCATGACCACTCCCGACAAGCGCACCGTTTCCGGCATGCGGCCCACCGGGCCGTTGCACCTTGGCCACTACTTCGGCGTGCTGAAGAACTGGGTCGAGATGCAGCACGAAATGGAGGCGTTCTTCTTTGTGGCCGACTGGCACGCCCTGACCAGCGACTACGCCGATCCCACGCGCATCAGCGAGTTCGTGCCCGAACTGGTCACCGATTGGGTCGCCGCCGGTCTGGACCCGGAAAAGTGCGTCATGTTCCGCCAGTCGCACATCAAGGAACACGCGGAGCTGCACCTCATCCTGTCCATGATCACCCCCGTGAGCTGGCTGGAACGCAACCCCACCTACAAGGAACAGAAGCAGGAAGTGGTCAACAAGGATCTCGGCAACTACGGGTTCCTCGGCTACCCGGTGCTGATGGCCTCCGACATCCTGATCTACCACCCCAAGTGGGTGCCCGTGGGCCAGGACCAGCTGCCCCACCTGGAGCTGACCCGCGAAATCGCGCGCCGCTTCAACTTCCTGTACGGCGAATATTTTCCCGAGCCAGAAGCGCGCCTGACTCCGGCGGCCAAGTGTCCCGGCCTTGATGGCCGCAAGATGTCCAAGAGCTACGGCAACTCCATCTACCTGCGCGACACCATGGAAGAAATCGCCCCCAAGGTGCGCGGCATGTTCACGGATACCAACCGCCTGCGCAAGAGCGATCCCGGCAACCCCGACGTGTGCAACCTGTTCCCCTACCACGAACTGATGGCCACCCCGGAACAGCAGGCCGAAATCCGTCAGGGCTGCACCTCTGCCTCGCTGGGCTGCGTGGACTGCAAGAAGATCTTCCTCGAAAACCTGGGCGCGTTCCTGGGGCCGCTGCACGAGCGCCGCGCCGCGCTGCTGGCCAACCCCAAGGGCATCCGCGATATTCTGGAGGCCGGGGATACCCGCGCGCGTGCCGAGGCGTCGAGGATTATGGCGGGCGTCCGCGACCGACTCAACTTCTAGCCTACCCTCGGGCGACGCACGCCGCTGCAAGGCGGGGCGCGTCGCCCGGTGCCGCGTTGCGCGGACAAACGCCTTCCTTGACGTAGCGCTGCTACGCCTGCGTCGGCGTTTACCCGCGCGCCTTGCCCCGAACGCCGCGTCCGCCTTTCGCATGGCGCGCGTCGCCTTCGGGCAGGCTGTGCGGAGAGGGCCTACAGTGCATCGGGTGGGTGGGCGATAGACTCGTTTGATGGTCAGGGTAGATATCTGCCCTTTCGAATTCTCATGATGACCGCGCCGGATAGCCGACGCACTGCCAAGCGAGGCGACGATGACCGGCGAGACGGACAAGTGTAGCGGATGCTGCCCGGCAGGTGCGGAAGCCGCGCAGGGTGACGAGACCCAGGCCTTTCTGGAAAGCCTGCCGGAACTGCATGCGGGCCAGACGTTTCAATTCGCCTGTCATCCCGGCGTGCGCTGCTTCAACGCCTGCTGTTCGGACCTGAACATGCCGCTGACGCCCTACGACGTGCTGCGGTTGCGCCGCAACCTGGGCATGGGCAGCGAGGCATTCATCAATACCCATGCCCGCGTGGGCCAGTATCCGGACACGGGTTTTCCTGCCCTGTTCCTGCGCATGAGCGATCACCCGCTGAAGCTGTGTCCGTTCGTCAGCGATGCCGGATGCACCGTGTATCCCGACCGTTCCGGGGCCTGCCGCACCTATCCGTTGGGCCGGGCCACCAAGGAAGACGAGGCGGGCAACGTGGTGGAGCAGTTCTTTGTGGTGCGCGAGGAGCACTGTCGCGGTTTCGACGAGTCCGGCGAATGGTCCAGCGCCACCTGGCTGGCCGATCAGGGGCTGGAGCCGTACAATGCCTCCAACGACCGCTACATGCGCCTCATGGCGCGCTGCAAGCGACAGGGTGCGACCATCAGCCCCAAGCAGGCCACCATGGTGCTGCTGGCCTGCTACCAGTTGGACCGGTTTGCGGATTTCATCAAGGGCGTGAAGCTGTTCGACCGGCTGGACATTGATGCCGCCCGGCAGCAGCAGGTGCTGGACGACGAGGAAGCCCGCCTGGACTTCGCCTACGACTGGGCGGAACTGGTGTTGTTCGGCGATTGCGCTGCGCTGCGCATGAAGGGATAACGGGACCTGCACCAACACGCGGAGGCGCTGCGTGCGCTTTGGCCTTGGGCCGCGCGGCCCTAGGCAATTGCAGCCCGGCTTCATTCCGTGTTCAATGTCCAACCAATGTCCAATGCTCCGGGCCTTGGCGCATCCGGGCCCCGGCGTATCAGCCAGTCTCAGGAGTCATTCATGCACGCAGCATATCCCGACCTGCTGCACCCTGCCGTGGTGGACCGTGCCGCATTGCCCGGCCTGCTGGCACCCCGGCGCGCCGAAGGGCAGCGGGTGGTGTTCACCAACGGCTGCTACGACATCCTGCACCCCGGCCATGTGGACCTGCTGGCCCGCGCCCGCGCCGAGGGCGACCTGCTGGTGCTGGGCCTGAATTCCGACGCCTCGGTGCGCCGCCAGGGCAAGGGCGCGGACCGACCGGTAAACCCCTTTGCGGTGCGGGCGTACGTGCTGGCCCACCTTGCCAGCGTGGACTACGTGGTGGAGTTCGACGAGGACACCCCCCAGGCGCTCATCGCGGAAATCCAGCCCGACGTGCTGGTGAAGGGCGGGGACTGGTCCGTGGACCGCATCGTAGGCCGCGACATAGTGCAGGCCCGCGGCGGGCGGGTGCTCAGCCTGCCCTTGCTGCCAGGATTTTCCACAACCGGGCTCATCCGGCGCATTCGGGCCGGGTTGTCCGCAGACGAGCAAGAATAGCGGGCAGCATTTTTTTCGGACCTGCGCGCCAAGGCGCTTGCGCGTTCCTGTTTTGAAAAACACAGAACACCCCTATATTCCATGAAATATAGAGGTGTTCTGTGTTTTTTTGCGCAAAGGTATCGCGCTGACGTTATCGCGCTGCTGCACTTTGCGTGATTGTTTCGCGCTGCGGGCCTTAGTGGTAGCGGCCAGCCAGAAAATTATCCGCAAAGCGCTGCACCGCCGCTTCATCCACCATCAGCATGTCCATCTGCCGGGTGACGATGAGCAGGCGGCCCAATTGCACCAGCCGCTCTGCAATCTGCGGGGCCGCGAATTTCTGGAAGCGGGCGGTGACCATGTCGCCGCGCACCTCCACCTGAAATCCCAGCGCATCAAGGATGATGCCGATGCAGCGCACCCGGCGGTTCTTGCGCGTTTCGTCCGCTGCGCCGCCCTTGAACTGGAAGGTGATGTAGTTCTTGTTCATGGTCTGGCCGCAGTAGGCGTCCAGCACCCCGTAGTGGTAGCCCACCCGTGAGCTGAAATTCAGGTACTTGTCGGAAACCAGTGCATAGCTGCGGTCGCCAAAGCGCTGCCCGTGCATGGTGGGCGGCTCGATCATGTGGCGGCTCATGACGGACAGAAAGCCGCTCATGTCCACCGGGCGCGGTTCGCGGTGATGCACAGCCGGGTCCAGCATGCCTTCCAGCAGGGCTTTGAACGGGGCGGAAACCGCCTGTTCCGGCCAGACATAGGGCCCATCCACACCGGAAAGCCCGCCGCCCAGATCGATGACATGCAGATCAAGCGGCACCGGAGCCTTCATCTCCACGGCCACGGCTCCGGCATCGGACACCGTGTCCGACAGCCGGAACATGTGGGCGTAGGACAGTTCGTGGACGAAGCGCATCACGTCGTGGATGGTGCGGCAGGCGGCGGGGGTGAAGTCCGCAGCTTTGGGATCGTGCAGGTTCAGCGGCGAGATGCGCGCAGCCACCTGCTTGAGCAGGTTGTGGATGGGCGTGTCGCGCAGGCACACGGCGCGCTCCTCGCGCAGGGGCAGCAGTTCCTCTGCCTTGCCAGCGTAAACGCGGCAGGAAAATGCGTCCACGGTCACCTCGCTGCCCACGGGCAGGGCGGCCATGGCCCCCGGTGCGTTGACGATGGTGGGCACGCCGAATTCTCGCGCCAGCGAGGCCATGTGCCCGGTGATGCTGCCTGCTTCGGCCACAATGGCCTGAGCACGCTGCATGACCAGCACGTAAGACGGTGAGGAATGCGTGGCCACCAGTATGCCGCCTTCCGGGAACAGGGCCAGTTCTTCCGCGTCCTTCGGTTGCAGTACGGGGCCATAACCCACGCCGGGGCAGGCGGGTTCGCCGCCGTGCAGCAGCAGGGGGTACCCCTCCAGCAGCGGTGTGGTGCGGGCATCGCCGCGCGGGGTGGTAGTCAGCGGGCGGGCCTGGAGCAGCAGCAACCGTCCGGCAGGGTCCAACGCCCATTCCACGTCCTGGGGCACGCCGTAGTGCGCCTCTACCCGCATGCCGATGCGGGCGAGTTCTGCGGCCTGGGCGTCGGTCAGGCAGGGGGCCTCGCGTTGCGCGGCAGGCACGTCTTCCTCGCGCAGACGGCCATCCTCTCCGGGCATCAGCCTGTGCGTCTTGCACACGATGTGGCGCGAAACGGGGTGGGGCGCATCCTCGCGGCTGAACAGCCAGGTGTCCGGCTCCATCTCGCCGTCCACAACGGCGGCCCCCAAGCCCCATGCGGCGTTGATGACCATGGCATCGGACAGCAGGTCCACAGGATGGCGGGTGAACAGCACCCCGGCGGCCACGGAATCCACCATTTCCATGCAGGCCACGGCCATGGCGCTGGCGTCCAGGGTGATGCCCTGATGCAGGCGGTACACGATGGCCTGGGGCATGAACAGGCTGGCGACGACGCGCTTCCAGGCGTCCACCACGCCGTCGCGCGGCACGTTGAGTACGGAAAGGTATTGCCCGGCGAACGACACGTGACTGTCCTCGCTGAGCGCGCTGGAGCGTACCGCCAGGCGCAGCGGGGCATCGGCGTTTTCCGTTCCGGGCGGGCCGAACGCCGTATTGCAGGCGTCGTGCAGGGCGTCGGCCAGGTCGGGCGGCACGGTGGCGGCGGCAAACAGGGTCTGAATGTCCTCTGCCACGTCCAGCACGCTTTCCGGGTCTTGCGGATCCACTTCGCGCAACCGCTTGCGTATCTCGCCCATCAGCCCGTCATGTTCCATGAAGGCGTAGTAGGCGCGTGTGGTTATGGCAAAGCCGCGCGGCACGGGCGCTCCCACGCGCGAGGTAAGTTCGCCCAGATTGGCGCACTTGCCGCCCACCCAGTCCACCATGTCGCCGTTGATTTCGGCAAAGGGCAACGCGTAGGCCTCCACCGTGGCCTGGGGGCGGCTTTCCAGCAGTTCGGTCATTTCGGCGTTGATGCGCTCCACAACGCCCGGCAGCGTCGGGTAGGCGTCACCCGAGATGGCGTTGAGCCCGGTGACCATGCGCATGGCATGGAACACCGCGCGCGTGGCCTGCGAACGCAGCCACGTGGCCCCGAACAGGGTACACCCTGCGATCTTCTCGTCCATGTCCGCAAGGATGCGCGCTAGCTCCGCGTTGGAGTCCAGCAGGTCCTTGAAATGGGCGTAGCGGGCGCGGAACACCCGCATGACCCGTTCGCGTGATTCGGCATCCACGGCGCGCCTGTGTCCGAACAGGGCGCGCAGACGCTCCAGCAGCGATGCAGGGGGCGGCGCAGCCAGCATGGGTCACCTCCGGGGCGGCGTTGCGGCTCCGCCGTCAGTCAGCACGTACCGGGTGGCAGGCCCCTTGCCCACCTTGTGGATGAAGCCTTTGCCCACCATGTCTTGCAGGTCGTACTGCGCCGTGCGCACGGGTATCTCGTTGCCCACGATGTCCTGATACTGGGTGCGGGTAATGCCGCCGTTGCGGCTGATGAATTCCCACGCGGCGCGTTGGCGCGGGTTCAGCAGGGACAACGGCGGCAGGGGCGCGCCATCCGGTCCGGTGCGCTGCTGGCGGCCATTGGCGGGGGGCATGCCGGCACGGTCGTTGCGGCCCGCTCCCCCGGCCCCGGCGGACATTGCCGCCCCGGTCGAGCGGGATGTGGCATCAGACCAGTCCGGGCCGCCGTTGCCGTTGCCCGCCGCCACGATGCGTCCGCTGACGGGGTCGTACATGGTGCCGCCGCCATTTGCGGCGACAGAGCCATGCGGCTGGCCGTAGGCTGCGTCGCCGGCATAGGCGTTGGGAGCGCCCGGTTGCCCGTAGCCGTGCGGGGCAGAACCTGGCGCATAGGGCAAGGACGGCTGGGCCGCACCCTGGGCCGCAGGCATCCCCGGCTGGACCGGGCTGGGCGGCAGCAGCGCCCCGTGCGACAGCGTGGGGTCCAGTTCCGCGCCAAAGCGCAGGTCTTCGGCGTACAGGGTGTCCCCTTCGGCAAAGGCCACGGCGCGGGTGATGCAGTTCTTCACTTCGCGCACGTTGCCGGGCCAGTCGTAGGCCAGCAGCTTTTCCAGCGCCCCGCGGGACAGGCCCATGGTCGGGCGCTTCAGGGTTTGCGCGGCCTGCTTCAGGAAGTAGTCGGCCAGGGCGGGGATGTCCTCTCGCCGGTCGCGCAGGGGCGGGGTGTTGATGGTGATCACCGCCAGCCGGTAGTACAGGTCTTCGCGGAAGGTGCCCTGGCGTGCGCAATCCTTCAGGTCCACGTTGGTGGCCGCGATGATGCGGGCGTTGAAGGGGGTTTCGTCGTCACTGCCCAGCGGGCGGATGCGCCGCACGGACAGGGCGCGCAGCAACGCCTGCTGCACCTTGGGCGAGGCGTTGCCGATCTCGTCCAGATGCAGCGTGCCGCCGTCCGCCGCCACGAAAGCGCCTTTGCGCTCTCCCCGCGCTTCGGAAAAAGCGCCCTTCACGTGCCCGAACAGGGCGTCCAGCAGAAGGTTTTCGTCCAGCGCCCCGCAGTTGATGGAGATGAACGGCCCGCCCGAACGGTCGCTGGTCATGTGGATGGCCTCGGCTGCCAGTTCCTTGCCGGTGCCCGTTTCGCCGATGATCAGCACGTCGGCCTCGACCCCGGCGGCCTTGCGAATCATTCCGCGCAGCCCGCGCACGGCTTCGCTGGTGCCCACGATGCCGGGCATGGTGTCCTGCGGTGAAAGCTGGCTCTGGGGCTGCTGTTGGGCGATTTCCGTGTCCAGGCACACCCGCTGCCGCCGCCGGGTGGACTGGATGTGCTCCTCGCGCAGGCGCAGGTCTTCGCTGCGCGACTGGAGTGCGGCAAACAATTCGTTGGTGGTGTGCCGCAGTGCCTCCGCCTCCGGATGCACCCGGCCGAGTTCGATGGGGGCAAGGTCGCCCGATTCCAGCTTGCCGCTTGCTTCTTCGGCTATGCGGTGCAGGGGGCCGGCAATGCCGCGCCCCAGCATGCCCAGAATGAACGCCGCAGCTGCACTGGCGCACAGCCCGAATACGAACAGCGCGCCGTACAGCTTGTATGATGCGGCCATGGCCAGAAAGCTGGTGTCGGTGTAGGCGATGCCGCCCACCACCACGGTGCTGGTGCCGGGGCCTTCGCTGAAGGTGACCGGCGCGTAGCTGATGTAGAAGGCCCGGTTCATGGGTGAGGGGTCTTCCATCATGGTGCCCAGACGGCTCTGGCCGGAATTGCCGGTCTGAACCTCGGTGACCATGCCCCAGTACCGCTCCTGTTCGGGGTTGGGGCGAAAGGCCGCCTCGAAGCCGGGCCGCCCGAAGTCGCCGCGCATGCCCGAACGCACCGTGTCGGTGGACAGGTCCAGATTGGGATGTTCCGGCGATTCCGACTGGAACAGGATCCAGCCGTGCGCGTCGAAAAAGAAGCTGCGGTGCTTTTCCGTTTCTTCCGGAAAAATGTACAGCGGCGAACGGCGCGATGCGTACACCGACAGCACGTTGCGCAAGGCCAGCATGTCCACGGACAGGGTGAGCAGCCCGGTCTGGTTGCCTGCCGCGTCCATGACAGGGGTGGTCAGCCGCAGCACGTGCATGGACAGCCCCTGCACCGTGCCTGCCGTGGGCACCGAGGGGTAGACCACCTCCGTGGGGGCGGAAATGCGGACGAATCCCGGCTTGGGTTCCTGCACGTTCTGGCGGGTCAGCGGGCCGAAGCGGGTGGCAAGGGCCTGTTCCAGCGGCACCATCCACACATCACGGCCCGTGTTCAGCAACACCAGGCGGTTGTCGGGCGTGGCCCCCTGGTAGGCGATCTCGCGGTACAGGGTGCCCATGGTTTCGGCACGGGTGCGCAAGTGGTGGGCCAGCGAGGCCGCCGAAATGTCGGTGCGGGCAAGATACAGCAGTTCGCGCCGGGCCTGCTGGAGCACCTGCTCCATCTCGTGGGCCTGGGCCAGCGTGGCCAGCAGCGAACTGCGCCCCAGCGCGTCGTGCAGGAAGTTCTGGGAAATGCGGTGGGCTATGACCCCGCTGATGGCCAGCAGCAGCATGAACGTGGGCAGCGCCGCGAACAGCAGCCGCTTGGCGATGCTCCATTCCGAAAAATTGCCTTCCAGCCGGAACAGCGTGCCGAACAACGGCGGCCTGTAATAGCGCATGCCATCTCCCTGCTGTGGGTGTCGGGCGGGGGACCGCCCGAATCCGAAAGCGCGGCGCACGGGACGCCGTGTCCAGGCGCGTGCGGGCAACTGGTGAATATACCGGAGCCGTGGATACGCCGACCAGGGACCGCCCCGCCTGCCGCACTGCATTTGCGTGAGTGAATACGCTTTTACTTATGAGCGTTTCCCTTGTCTTTCGCAACAGGCGGACCCTGCGGATGCGAGCCGTACGAAAGGCGCGAAAGCGGGGCGCTCACTGGTCTGATTGCTTGAGAAAATATGTACAATGGTATGCGCAATCATGCAAGCGCATCTTGCGCGAAAGAAGATAGCCTTAGTAAAACCGGTATATTGAAAAAAATGGCACGCGGTTTGCTGTGCTTGAATTGCGCGAAGAGAACCGCGCAATGCTCAGGACCAAAACCGCACTCCAAGGGGGGGTGCGGGTGAACGAAAAGGCGGGCTCCGACACCGGACGGGATCGCAACACGCGAGGACGGGCCGGAGGCGGTAGCCGAAAAGGGCGGCAGGGGCTGCCCGCAACCTGGAGGATGCACATGAGAAGGATCAAGACGCTGTTCCTGTCGCTGCTCACGTTCGTGCTGGCCATCCCCGGCCTGGCGCTGGCCGCTGGCGGCGGCGGCGCGCCCGTGGTCATCGTGGCCGACACCCGCAAGCTGGACGGGGTACTGGCCTGGTGGGCCAACCTGTACAACGAAAGTCATCTGCAGTTCGCCATGCTGACCATCATCCTGATCCCGCTGGTCGGCGTGATCTTCGGCGTGCTCGCCGACATCGTGATGAACTGGATCGGCATCGACCTGAAGTCCCGCGAACTGGCCGAGCACTAGGCCGCGCCCGCACCAAAGGAGAACAACGATGGAATGGCTCTATATCCTCATGCCCATAGCGGGCGTTAAGATCTTCTGGCCCGGCCTGATCATTCTCGGCGTGGGCGTCGGCATCATCGGCGGCTTCTTCGGCATGGGCGGCGCCTGGATGGTTACCCCCGGCCTGAACATCCTCGGCTTTCCCATGGCCTTCGCCATCGGGACGGACATTGCCCACATGGCGGGCAAGTCGCTCATCTCCACCATGCGCCACGGCAAGTTCGGCAACGTGGACTATAAGTTGGGCCTGATCATGTTGGTGGGCACCGTCGTGGGCTTCGAGGTCGGGGCCCAGATGGTCATGTGGCTTGAACGGATAGGCAACGTCGAAAAGGTGGTGCGCTGGATCTACATCGCGCTGCTTGCCTGCATTGCCTGGATGGTGTTCCACGACGTGTCCAAGCGCCGCGAAAAGGAACGCCAGGCCGCTGCGCGCGGTGAAAAGCTGGAAGCGGGCACTACCGGTGTCGAATGGCACAAGGCCCTGCACAAGATCAAGATTCCCCCCATGGTGCATCTGAAGGAATCGGGCGTGTACTGCTCTGCGTGGCTGCCCATCTTCGTCAGCTTCGCCACCGGCTGGCTGGCAGGCATCCTCGGCATCGGCGGCGGTCTCATCCGCATGCCCGCCCTTATCTACCTTATCGGCTGCCCGACCCACGTGGCCGTCGGCACCGACCTCTTCGAAGTCGCCATTTCCGGTCTGTACGGCGCGGCCACCTACACCTACAAGGGCCGCACCGAACTCGTGGCCGCCATGATCATGCTGGTGGGCGCTTCCGTCGGCGCGCAGGTGGGCGCTGTGGCCACCAAGTACATCAAGGGTTACGGCATTCGTATCGCCTTCGGCCTCGCCGTTGTCGGCTGCGCGCTTTCGATCCTGATGAAGCTGGTGCAGCCCTGGCTGCCGCAGTTCAAGTCCGCGCTGGACACCGGCGCCACCGTGCTGGTGCTGGGCCTTGTCTCCGGCATGTCGCTGTACATCTTCATCCGCATGATTCAGGGCGTGAAGATGGAACTGGCCATGAAGAAGTCCGCCTAGCCGCACCGGCGAGTAAGAAGGAGAACACTATGAGACGTTTTCTGCTGATGCTGCTCGTCGTGGCGCTGCCCCTCGGCCTCGTGGGCTGCGGTGAATACGGCAAGGTGGACCAGGGCCGGGTGATCGCATACGACAAGAACGCGAAAACCGTTACCCTGATCCAGGACAAGGCCATGGAGCCGCTGAACCCGGACTACTCCATCCTGCCTCCGCACACCTACAAGCTGCCCGTGGACCCCGCCGAAATGGGGCCGGAACCCAAGGCCGGCCAGCGCATGAAGCTGGACACCAAGACCAACATCATCCGTATCTTCAACACCAAGACCCAGGCGTTTGAAGACATCGCCTTCAAGATGGTGGACCTGCAGGAAAACATCGACCGCAACCATCCGTTGGTGTTCGACAAGGCCGCAGACGCAGCCAAGAAGTTCCCCATGGTGGACCGCGACAAGAAGACCGTGACCATCTACTCCGGTCGCCAGAAGATGCTGTGCACCATCTCCATGCCTGACGAATACTTCGCCCTGCCCGATGCCACCTGGGACGCCGGTGACGAAGTGCGCGTGTACTACAAGGCAGAGGGCGTGTCCCTGCGCTTCATGAACATCACCAAGACCGACATCTTCAAGAAGTAGCCAGACGGCGGCGGGGCTGGCGACAGTCCCGCCGCTTCCTCCCCTTCCGCCCCGCCATCCCCGGCACAGCAAGGGATGATGGCGGGCCGGAACGGGCGGAAGAAGCCCGATGACCACCTGACAAGGAGTAACGCCGTGGAAGACCAGATGGATTTCGCAACCACCGTGGCCCACAAGCTGCTGGTGCTGACCATGAACCTGCTGGCCATCGGAGCCGTGTGCGCAGGCATGTACCGCGCCTCGTTCGTGCCCGACGAATTCACCCCGGTGTTCTTCAAGACCTTTTTCGCAGTGCTGGCGCCTTCGCTGGTGCTGGGTTGGTGCGGCAAGCGCTGGCTGCGCGCCCGGGGCCAGGCGTGAGCAGGGCTGTGCATCTGGCGCGCCTGCACCAGCGTTCCGGGCGGGTGGCGCTGCTGCTTCTGCTGGTTTGCGCGCTGAGCCTGGTGGACGGGCTGGTGGGCAGGATGCAGCAGGGGTTCAATCTTACCAATGCGCTGCCCGGCGGCGAATATCCGGTAAGCGGCCCGCTGCCGCCGCAGACCGAAACCCTGGAAGACATGGTCATCGACGGTGGCACCGAGGACAGGCAGGTACGCCTTGTCCCCTACGAAATCTATTCCGGCTACTGGCTGGGCGGCAGGATGTGGCGCGGCGCCATCAAGGTGGGCGCCAATCCGGCATCGGGCGAATACGTCCTTCGGGTACACGACAAGTTTGGCGAAAAGCAGAACCCCACGCTGATCTTTGCGCTGGTTGTCTGGCCTGATGAGGCCACCATGAAGGCCAACGCGCCGGAACGGCTTACCCGGTGGTTCGGCATTGATCCCTTTGCCCTGGCCGCGCTGGTGCTGCCCTTTGCCCTGCTGGCCGGGTTTGGCAACTTCATGCTGGGCCGGGCCTGGAATCGGGCCCTGCTGGCCGAGCGCAGCGCCGAAATCTACAAGCTGTTGCCCGCGCCCGACGGCGGGGGGCAGGATGTCACCTTCGGCCTTGGCGTGCAGCATGGGGCCAGCCCCGGCATGCGTTGCAGCGTCCACCGCCCTGACGGCACCCCGGTAGGCGAGGCGCGCGTGGTGGAATGCATGGCGAACGACTGCGTGGCCCGCGTACCCCACGGACTTGATGTGCAGCCCGGCGACGTGGTGACCCTGCCCGATTTGCCCAATGTACCCGATGTGCCCGACCGGGCGGCCCAACCGACGGACACGCGCGGCGCGTGAAGGTTCCTGCCCGTGGGTCCGGATACGCCAGGCGGGACAGGTGATGCAGGCGGAATTGGCGGAACAGGAGGGGGAGCATGGACTGCCCGGAATTGCTGAAAAACTGCCGCATCCTGCTGGTGGATGACGAGGACGGCTTTCGTGACGCCCTGTTGCGCCGCATGCGCAAGCGCGGCGTGACCATGGACGGCGTAGGCAGCGGCCGGGCCGCCCTGGAATGGCTGGCCCGCGATACGGTGGATGTGGTGATACTGGACATCCAACTGGGCGACATGGATGGCCGCGACGTGCTGCGCGAGATCCGCAAGTCCGGCGGCGAAGACCCGGCGGTGATCATTTTGAGCGGGCACGCCTACACGGACATCGCCCTGGACGCCATGCGCGCCGGGGCCAGCGACTACCTGCTCAAGCCCTGCCCGGTGGAGGAACTGCTGGAGCGCATCGAAACCGCGTTCGAGCAGGTTCTGGAGCGCCGCGCGGCCCAATGAGGGCTGTCTCCCGATGGGCTTTCCGCCTGCGTGCTTTCCTGGCCGGCAAACGGAAATCCTGCTTGGGAGAACAGCCCCCAAGAGCCAAGAGCGGCCGGAGTAAGCCGCAAGACGCAGGGGAAATGGATTTCGCCGGGCAACCCCGGCACGGCGGGCAGCCGCCGCCAATGTTCCACGACAGCAGCATACGCCCATCCCCCCCTCGCAGTCCGGGGCGGAACCTTCGCAGCAGACGGTTCCGCCCCGGACTCACGTATTGCGGCGGAGAAACGGCGCGCAGGAAGGCCCGCAGCCCGTGATGTGCAGGGGGGCGGAACGCAAATCGCCCAGACGGCCCGGAAGGCGTGGCGATGCATGTGCGGAGAACGGGCGCGGGGGGCGAAAGGTAACCGATGGCGTGCCGGGTGCCGTCAATAATCACCCAGACGGCCCGGAGGGCGTGGCGATGCATGTGCGGAGAACGGGCGCGGGGGGGGGCGAAAGGTAACCGATGGCGTGCCGGGTGCCGTCAGTCGCGCAGCAGCACCCAGGTCAGCTCGTGCTTGTTGTGGGCCAGGTGCAGCAGGCGCGAACCCGGCACCGCCGCAAAGGCCCGCGCCGTGGCGTGGTCCGTATCGGCCTGAAACTTCAGGGTACATACGAAGTTGCGGCACTGGCCCAGTTCCAGCCAGCGGCCTACGGTGGCCAGCAACCGGTCCGGATAGCAGATCACGTCGGAGAACAGCCAATCCACGGCCCCGGCGTGGCGCGGGTCCAGCCCAAAGGCGCTGCCGGTGCAGAAATTCACGTTGGGGTGGGCGGCGATGTGCGGGGCAATGTCCGCCTTGTCCACGCTGAACACCCGTGCGCCCAGTTCGGCCAGCACCCAGGTCCAGCCGCCGGGGCAACTGCCCAGATCCAGGCACAGTTCGCCGGGGGCGGGTCGTTTTCCCAGTACCGTGAACAGTTCCCACAGCTTCAGGTAGGCGCGGGTAGGCGGCACGGTGCGGTTTTCCTCGAAGCGCGGCTCGCCGTCCGGAAAGGGGCTGGTGCAGCGGGCGGACGCCAGCACAAGGTCCGGCTCCCACAGGGTCCACGAACCCAGCGGGGCCGTGGGCGGCGCATCGCCGAACACCACGGGCCGGGCGGCAACGCGGGGCAACTGCTCCTGGACCAGCGCGGCCCGGCGGTGGTGGCCGGTGGCATGCAGGTGCCAGTTGCGCTGGACGGCTTTCAGCTTGCGGGCCGCATCGCCGATGGAGGCCACGGGGATGGCCACCGGCTCCAGCCAGACGTTCTGCGCCCATGCCGCCGGACGGGGCGGACCGGCAGCCGCCACCAGACGCCCGCGCACGTCCAGCACCCGCGCGCCGTGCAGGTCCTCCAACTCGTGGACGAGGTCGTCGGTGAACCCGGCGGCGGCGATGTAGATGGTGCGGTCATCCATGGGGGTGGCGGTCATGTGCGTGTCCGTGGGTTGGGAAGGCGGTAAGGGGGTACGGCGGCGTGGGCGTGCCTGTAGCGCGGCGCGGCCCGTATGGCAAGGCTGACGACGTGTGCCAAGCGGCACGGCGCCGCCGCGACGCCGCAACGCGAACCTCCTGCTTGCACCCGGCCCCGCAATGCCTGTACAGGGCGATATCGTCGCTCCTTCGCATCCATCGTCAGCAACCATTGCCGGAACCGCCGCCGGAATCGCCATGCACCCGACCCGCCGCCATTCTGACGGCGCGCCCGCCGCGCGCCGTGCCGTCCCCGCCTGCGCGCCCACCTGCATGCGCGCGCCGCGAGCGGCTGTCCGTCGCATGGCCGCCCTGTGCCCGCTGCTGGTGCTGCTGGTTCCCTTTCTGGCGGGCGTGGGGCTGACGGCGGCCCAGTCGCTGGGGTGGCTGCTGCCCGTGCAGTACGCCCCGGATGTTCGGGATGCGTGGGACATGTGGGCGGGATGGCGGCAACTGGCCCAGCCGCACATGGTGGGTTCGCTGCTGCTGGGCGTGCGTGTGGCCGGTGTGTCGGCGCTGCTTTCCGTGGCCGGGGGGGCGTTGCTGGCTTATGGGGTGTGGCGTCTGCCTCTCCGCATGCAACTGGCGGCGCTGGTGTTCCGCGTGCCGCTGGTGCTGCCGCACATTGTGGTGGCCTTCCTGGCCATCGTGTTCTGGAGCCGTTCCGGCCTTGTGTCCGCCGCGCTGCACCAGGCCGGGATCATCGGAGGGCAGGCGCAGTTTCCGGCCCTGCTCTGGGGCGGCGACGGCACGGGCATGGTCATGGCCTACGTGTACAAGGAACTGCCCTTCGTCATGCTGCTGGCCGTGGCCTCGTTGCGGCGGCTGGACCCGCGCCTGCCGGAGACGGCCCGCATGCTGGGGGCCGGGCGGTGGGCCGTGCTGCGTGATGTGGTGATTCCCCACCTTGTCCCGGTGCTGCACGCCTCGTTCCTCATCCTGTTCCTATACGCCTTCGGCGCGGTGGAAATTCCCCTGCTGCTGGGCGAATCCACCCCCCCCATGCCCGGTGTGGCGGCGTACGACCTCTACTTTTTGCGTTCGCTGGAAGACCGCCCGGCTGCCGCCGCGCTGCTGACCCTGTTGCTGTTGTGCTGTGCCGGGTTTGTGGCGGCCTATGTGCGTCTGGTGGCCGGGCTGCGCGGACGGGAGCGTCAGCTGTGACTCCCCGTGCCGGACAAGGCCGGAGCGGCGGATTGCCGGGGCGCACGGGTTCTGGCCTGTTTCTGCTGGCGTTGTGGCTGCTGTTCGGCCTGCCGCTGCCGGTGCTGGTCTTGTGGGCCGCTGCGCCCGGTTGGGCCTGGCCCGACCTGTGGCCCGCAGTCATCGGCGGGCGTACGGCGGCCTTCGTGCTGTCCAACGCAAGGGGCATCGCCAATGCGCTGGCCTTGTCCACGCTGTATTCGCTGGCCGTGGTGGCGGTGACCCTGTGTGCCTGCCTGGCCCCGGCGCGACTGCTGGCCTTCGGCCGGTTCAGGGGGCGTGGCGCGCTGGAAGGGCTGCTGCTGGCCCCGGCCCTGCTGCCCGCCATGGGCTTTGCGCTGGGGCTGTATGGCATGCTGGTGCGGCTGGGCCTAGCGGATACCCCTGCGGGCGTGGTGCTGGTGCTGTCTGTGGTGTCATATCCGTACATGTTGCGGGCGTTGGCATCCGGCTACGAGACGGTGGGGCGGGACTACGGGCGCTGCGCCGCCAACCTGGGCGCGGGGCCTCTGCTGCGCCTGCTGGGCGTGGAGCTGCCGCTGTTGCTGCCCGCCGCCGTGGCGGGCGGGTCGGTGGTGTTTCTGGTGGCCTTTTCCGACTATTTTCTGGTGCAGCTGGTGGGAGGCGGGGTGGTCCCCTCGTTCACCGGATATATGTTCCCGGTGCTGCAATCGCCGGACAGGGGCCTTGCGGCCATGTTGTCGCTGGTATTCCTGGTCGTGCCTGTGACGTTGTTCGTGCTGGTGGAGGGGCAGGTGCTGTCCGTGTACCGGCGGCGCGGCATGTGAGGGGGTGTCCGGGGGCAGTTGCGGTGTTGCGCTGCGCGGAGTGATGCCTCGCAAACGTCATTGCGCGTGCAATCCGCTGTGCTGCGTGGTACACTGGATCATGGCTGATTGTATCCTGCACGCAGCATGATGGTTTGCCGGTTCTGTCTTGTGGCAAGGGCGGGCACGGTCTGCTGCGAGAGACATGCGGCGGAGCGCGGGAGGAGACGCAACGGCGGGGCCGGGCGAACCACGAATGAATGGCGCTCGGGCGAAAGCTGAACTGCGTCGCGCACAGGGGGGCATATGATTTTCATCTCCATAGGCGAACGAACACGGTCCCGCTGGCAGCAATCGCTGGACACCCTGGCTCGGCTGCTGGGCATCCGCGTGGCCGCCATCATGCGGCGGCATCCCGGCGGACTTACGGTACTGCTTTCCAGCAACACGGCGGGCAACCCGTTGGCGCCAGGCATGCGTATTGCCGACACGGCGGGCGGAAGCTATTGCGACGCCGTCGTCGCGGACGGACGGTCGGTCCATGTCCAGAACGCCCTGGACGACCCGCGCTGGCGCGACAGCCCCATGGCACGGGCGGGTTTCGTCTCCTACCTCGGCTACCCCTTGCTGCTGCCCGACGGGCAGTTGTACGGCACGCTGTGCCTGCTGGACACGCGCCAGTGGCCTGTCTCGGAAGTACACCGGGGCATCGTGGACGATTTTCACGGGCAGATCGAGGAAACCCTGGCCCTTGGCTACGAGAACGCCCTGTTCGGCGCGCAGCAGGATACCCTGCCTTCGGCTGCCCTGACCGTGGACACGCGGGGCATGGTGGCGCGGGCCAACCGCCGTTTTCCCAAGGTGTGGGGTATCGAGGCCGATGCCGCCAGTCTGACCGGGCGTCCGCTGTCAGAGGTGCGCCCCCTGGTTGCCGCCTGCCTGCTGGATCCCGCCGACATCGAGAATATCCTGCCTGACGGAGAAGTCCGCCAGGCCGACGAACCGTTGGCCCTTCCGGCGCGGAGGCTTGCAGAACCCGGCGGCCAACCGGTGTTGCTGGCTGATGGGCGGGTGCTGCGGCGCACCTTTCGCACGTTGCGCGACGAGCATGGACTGGTTTGGGGGCGCGTGTGGCTGTTCGAGGACGTCACCGCGGAAGTGCGCGCGCAAGAGGCGCTGCGCCGTAGCGAGGAACGGCTGAAGCTGGCTCTGGACGCCGCCAGCGAGGCCCACTGGGACTGGAATTTCGAAACCGGCGAGTTGTATTGCAGCCCGCGCTACTATGAGATGCTCGGGTACGTGCCCGGCGAGTTCGAGTGTACGCACGAAGCCCTGCGCGACCTGATGCACCCCGATGACCTGGGCGAAGTTGCCGCCGCCCTGTGCATGCCGGATCCGGCGGTGTCGCAGGCGGTGGCCTCCTGCGGCGTGGGCCAGTTCGAGGTGCAGTTTCGCCTGCGCACCAAGGGCGGCGGCTGGAACTGGATGCTGGCGCGGGGCCGCGTGCTGGCCCGGCGCGAGGACGGTTCGCCCGCGCGGGTGGTGGGCACGCACATGGACATTACCGCCGCCGTCAGCCAGCGGCTGGCGCTGGCCCGCAGCGAAGAACTGTTCCGGGGCATCTTCAGCACCGCATCGGTAGGCATCGTGCTGCTGGATCGCTTCGGCCTGCTGGCGCGGGTCAACGATGCCTGCGCGCACATGCTGGGCTACGCCGTCGACGAGATGCGCGGGCAGCATTTCAGCCGGTTCATGCACGATGAAGAAACCACCCTGGCCGCGCATACCCTGGCCGGGCTGCTGAATCGCACCCAGGCCGCCAGCCGGTTGCAGCACCGCCTGCGCTGCAAGGACGGCGGCTACCTGTGGACCGACATCAGCTCTTCTCCGCTGGTGGCCCCAGACGGCGAGGTGGAGGCGGCCCTGGCCATCATCGTGGACATCAACGAACAGCGCTCGGCCCATCAGGCGCAGGAGGACAGCGAACGCCGCTACCGCGCCCTGTTCGAGAACGCGCAGGTGGGCATTTTTCGCACCCGCATTGGCGACGGCAGGTTTCTGGAGGCCAATGGCCGGATCATAGAAATGTACGGCTGGTCCGACCGCGCGGAGTTCATGGAAAAGATGCGCGCCACCGAGTGGTACGTGGACCCGGAGGCGCGTGGGCGCATGGTGTCCACGCTGCTGCGCCGGGGGGAATTCCGCAACATCGAGGTGGAAATGCGCCGCCGCGATGGCTCCACCGTGTGGTTCGAGTATTCCGGCAAGCTGGATGGCGACACGGTCATTGGCGTGGCCCAGGACGTGACCCAGCGCCGGGCGGCGGAAGCAGCGCGCCAGCGGTCCGAATCGCACTACCGGCTGCTGTTCGAGGCCGCCGCCGACGCCATCTTCCTGCACGATCCCGAAGGGCACTTTCTGGATGTGAACGAGGTGGCTTGCCGTCGCCTTGGCTACACCCGTCACGAATTGCTGGACATGTCCCCGCATGAACTGGATGCCGAGGAATTTGCCGAGCAGGTGGACGAACGCATCCGTCGGCTGCGCGAGGAAGGTTCGCTGACGTTCGAATCGGCCCACCGCACCCGCAGCGGTACAGTCCTGCCCGTGGAAATCCATGCCAAGTTGCTCGATTTCGACGGCAGGCCCGTGGTGCTCAGCATTGCCCGCGACATCACCGACCGCAAGCGGCTGGAACAGGCCCTGATGCGCGAGGCCACCACCGACCCGCTGACGGGCATCCGCAACCGGCGGCAGTTTTTCGCGGAAGCGGAACGCGAAATGGGCCGCGCCGTGCGCTATGGCCGCCCGCTGGCCGTGCTGATGCTGGACCTGGACCGCTTCAAGCGCGTCAACGACCGTTACGGGCACCATGCGGGTGACGCTGTGCTGCTGGGGTGCGTGCAGGCCTGCCAGCAGTCGCTGCGCGACACCGACATCCTTGGGCGGCTGGGCGGTGAGGAATTCGCGGTGGTGCTGCTGGAGACGGATCTGGATGACGCGCTGGCCGCGGCGGAACGGGTGCGCAGGGCGGTGGCGGAAATGGCCATCCCCTTCAGCGGGCAGGGCCTGCGTTGCACGGTGAGCATCGGCCTGGCCATGCAGGGGTCTGGGGACACAGCCTTCGACGATATCCTGCGCCGCGCGGATGCGGCGCTGTATGCCGCCAAGGAGGCGGGCCGCAACCGGGTGATGCTGGCGCGCGCCACCAATGGCGGTCTGGAGGATCAGAGCCGCCGCTGGAGCAGCGGCGGGGTGACGCGCGGCGACGCCTGATCGGGCGGCGTGCCGCCTGACACACCACTGGCGCTGACACCACAATGCATGACGGGCGCTTTCCGGAAGGTTTCCGGAAAGCGCCCGTCGCATTGTTGGCAGAATGGCTGCGCGGGCCGCAGGAGTGGCTGCGCCGTTGGACTATGCACCGCAGCCTTGCGGCTACGGTGCGGTGGGGACGCTGGTGGAGGGCATTTTTGTGCCTGCCGGGGCCGGATCCGCCGGGGTCGGAGCGCCGTCCGCAGTGGCGGGGGCATGCGGTGTTGCCGTGGTCGTGCCCGTAGTTTTGCCCCCTATGCCGTCCGCCGTGCCCGGCTCGGTGTGCGCGGGTTGGCCAGAGTGGCCAGCTTGGGCAGACTGGCCGGATTGGGCAGACGGGGCGGATTGTGCAGACCGGGCAGACGGGGTTGCTTCGCGCGGGGCCGTGGGGGCGCGGACGCTGGCGTTTGCCGGCGTGGTTGCATTGGCCCCCGTGGCTTTTGCCGTTCCGTTTCCGGCGGTCGGCGCCGTGCGCGGCAGCGGGGTCGGGGCCTGTTTTGCGCCGGGAGAGGTCTTGGCGTTTTCAGGCGCCGACGATATCGGGGACGCTTGGCCAGACCGGTCAGTCTGGCCTGCCTGGGAAGCCGCCGGAGCGTCCGTACCCGGCGTACCCGGCGTGCCCGAAAGGCCAGACGTAGCGGGCGTGACTGGAGCGCCGGGGGAGCTTGAACCCGCAGGCTGCACTGTGGGCGGCGTTGCCGGTTTGGCGGCATCCGCGCCCTGCGTTGCATTGCCGGACGTGGTTGCGTTGGAGGCGGCAACCTTGTCCCCGGTGGCGGGCACGGTGTGCTTGCCGGTATCCTCCGGGGTCTTGGCCTCTGCGGCGGCGGACGCCGGGGCGGGAGTTCCGGTCTCGGCGTTTTGCGCTGCAGGGGTGGCGGTGTCGTCATTCTGGGCAGGCAGAGTCGGCAGGGCAGGCGGGGTAAGCGCGCCGTCCGTGCCATTAGCGCCATTCGCCGGGGGCGTCGGGGTTCCGGGCGTGCCTTGTGCGTCCTGCATTGCGGCCTGATCGGCCCCCTTGGCCCGTCCGCCGCGCTGGAAGCGGTTCACGGCGCGGTTGTGCTCGTCCAGCGTGGCGCTGAACTGGTGCGTACCGTCGTTGCGGGACACGAAGTAGAAATACCCGTGCTTTTCCGGCGTGGTGGCCGCACGCAGCGATTCCAGCCCCGGCGAGCAGATGGGGCCGGGGGGCAGGCCGGGGCGGCGGTAGGTGTTGTACGGGTTGGCTGCGTCCTGCAGGTGCGAGCGGCGCAGGTTGCCGTCAAAGGTGTCGCCCAGCCCGTAGATGGTGGTAGGGTCTGCCTGCAACAGCATGCCGGTGCGCAGCCGGTTGGCGTACACCCCGGCCACGCGTCCGCGTTCCGAGGGCTGGCCGGTTTCCTTTTCCACGATGGAGGCCAGGGTGACCAACCGCCGCAGTTCATCCCGCGCGGGGCGTCCATCGGGCCAGACCTGGGCGGCGCGCCGCCAGAAGGTGTCCACCATCCGCCCGGCCACGGCGCGGGCCGATTCCCGGTCGGGCGTGGTCGGCTTCTTTATCAGGTAGGTATCGGGAAACAGGAAGCCTTCCGCCGTGTCGAAGGGGATGCCCCAGTGGCGCAGGAAGGCCGGGTCGGTGATGACGGCGCGGAAGTCCTCCACGGTGACGAAGCCTTCAACCTCAAGCAGGCGGGCGGTTTCCCACCAGGTCAGCCCTTCGCGCAGGGTGATGCGCGACAACACCGGCTGGCCGTTTACCAGTTGGTCCAGCACGCGGAAGGGCGGCCAGTTACTGTGTACCAGGAAGCGCCCAGCCTTCAGCGAACCTTCCCACCCGTGATAGCGGGCCAGCAGCTTGAAGCGCCAGTCGCTGGTCACCGCGCCCTTGTCCACCAGTTGCTTTGTCACCTTGTCGAAGGTAGCGCCGGGTTCCACGTCCACGTACACGTCGCCGCCCGGAGTGGCGGGCGGGGTGTGCAGGAAGCGCCAGGCGTCGTAGCCCGCGTAGCCGCACGCCAGCAGCGCCAGCAATACCAGCGCGGCCAGCACGCGCAGCAGGATGCGCAGCACCGGACGGCCCGGAGCCGGAGGGGCTGCGGACTGGGCGGATGGCGTGGGCGCGGACGAGCCGGGCGGCACGGTGGCATCCGGAGTGGACGGAACGGGTGAAGACGGGGCGGACACGGGGGCTGCCGGGGCTGGTGCGGGCGCTAAGGGGGATGCCGAATCGGGCGTGGTTGCTTCCGTGGCGGATGACGCCGGGGGCGTTTCCGCTGCCGTTGCGGCGGTGGTGTCGCCGGATGCCGGGGCAGGGGCGGTGCCGGTCGCGCTCTCGGAGGTTGCGGGGGCAGCGGGGGGCGTCGCAGCTTCTGCCGTATCGGATGGTGCGGCGGCTTGCGCGTCCGTGGGATCCTGGGAGTCCGGGGCCTTCGGGGGCGCAGCGGCTTCAGGGGCTGATGTCGCAGGAGGGGACGCCGATGTGTCCGCTGCTTTGTCCGCCTGCGCCGCGGGCGCGGCGGCGGTGTCCGCAGCATGCGTAGCGTCCGTGACGTCTGGCGCGCCTGATCTGTCTGTCTTGTCAGGCGTGTCGGAAGCATCCGGCGTTGCGGGCGCGGCAGCACTGTCGGCAGAGTCAGACTGCTTCGTAGTTTCGGCGGTGCTGGACGCGTCGGGCTTGCGCTCGCCGTCCGTCTGTTGCGGGGCGGCGGCAGCGGTGGCCGCGACAGGCGCGTCAGTAACCACATCGGGGGCCACGGGCTGAGTGCCCTGCTCCTGTGCGGCTGGCTGTGCGGACGTCTGGGGGGAAATTTCAAGGGATGCTTTGGGGGTATCGCTCATGCGGTGATGCTATCCGGTCAGGCGGGTGTCCGCCGGGATTCGGGCAGGTTGAGGAACGATTGCAGGATGCGCACGGCCGCCTGCTGGTCCACCACGGCTTCCAGCGCCCTGCCGTAAAGCCCGGCGTCGCGCAGGTCGTCTTCTGCTTCGTAGGAGCTCAGGAACTCTTCCATGAGGTAGACGGGCAGGGTGGTGCGGCGCTTCAGCCGTTCCACGAAGTTGCGCACCTGCCGGGTGGTCAGGGTGTCCGTACCGTCGTGCAGCAGGGGCAGCCCCACCACGTAGGCCTCGGCGCGCTCTTCCTCGGCCACGGCCAGCAGTTCGGCAAAGAATCGGTCGCGGGTGGTCATGACAATGGTGCGGCGCGGAAAGGCCATGCTGCCGCCCGTGTCGCTGGCCGCAACGCCGGTGCGCCTGGTGCCGTAGTCTATGCCAAGGTACTTCATGGGTGGCCGGATGCTACGCCAGCGGGCGCGGCTGGGCAAGCTGCGGGGTGGTGACGATTTGCCGTGCGGCAGGTGGTGTCAGGACAAGGCGCATCCGTCGAAACGGATGCGCCTTGTATTTTGGTTTCATTGGGGTACGCAGGACTTACGCGCCGTGGATTTTCGTTCTCTGGCAAGGAAGATGCGCCTTTTGCGGAGGGAGCGTGCGGCAGCCGTTATGCGAGTCTTCGAGCATTACGGCTGGCGACCGCAGCGCGCTCTGGTCGTACGTGACCGCAGTAAAAGGCGGCATCTGACGCGTTGCTCTCGATGGCCGTATGGCTCGCAAGCTCGCCTGACGGCCACGCTTCGCGCCCTTCGGGTCGGTCAGCCAGAGGGCGAAAGGCCACGGCGCGCTACAAGCCGCTGTCATCCACCACCCGCACCCCGCCCTCATCCTTGGCCTGGTCTGCGGCCTTGCGCAGGATCTTGCGCCAGTCCGCGCCCTTGGCCAGTTCGGCCAGCCATTCCAGGGTATGCAGCACGGGGCGCTTGTCCTTCAGGGCCATCATGGTGCGCTTGATGCCCACCTTGCACGAGGGGCAGCCCACAATGACGGGCGCGCCGTCGGCGTAGGTCATGAAGTCCGCCTCAAGGCGCATGCGCTTGCGGGCGCGCAGCTTGTTGTAGATGGCGGGCGAGGTCATGGCCCCCATGCCCGATTCGCCGCAGCAGCCGGGGTTGACGCGGACTTTCGCACCGGTGAAGGCGGCCACGGCCTGCGCGTAGATGTTGGCGGCCTTGCCCTTGTGTACGCCCACCCATTCCGCGTGGCACGAGGGGTGGTAGAGCACCTCGGTTCCGGCGGCGGGTTTTTCTGCACCCGTAAGGGCGTCGGCTGGCAGCCGTTCCAGCAGGAACTGCACCATGTCCTTGTGGTGCATGGCCGGGGCAGTGCCCTGCGCGGCCAGCAGCTCGTGGCGCTGGATGCCGTCGCGGCACGAGCCGCAGGCAGTGATGACGTGGGTGACGTTGAGTCCTGCTGACCGCGCCTTGTCCAGCGCAGCCCTGATGGCCTGCACGTTGCGGTCGCGGTTGGTGGCGAAGGCGTTGTCGGCCCCGGCGGACAGCAGCGGATAGCCGCAGCACAGGTGCTGTTCCGGCATGACCACGGCCACGCCGGATTTGAGCATCAGCATCAGCCCGGCCAGGCCGATGTTGCGGTAGAACAGCCCCGCGCCGCAGCCGGGGAAGTAGAACACCGCCTCCACGGGCGTGCCCTGCTGCCTGGCGCGTTCGCGCGCGCTGGCAGGCACGAAGATGCCGCCCTTGCCGAGATGCAGGGTTTCCGCAAGGTTCTTGTAGCCCACTTCCGGACCGGGACCGGCGAACAGGGGGCTTTCGAAGCGTTCGCGCCACCCGGCGGGCACAAGGCCCACGAAGCGGTTCTGGAAACGCTGGCCCATGGATGCGGCCTTGGCCGCGCGCGGCACGCGCGATGCAGGATCGGTGGACAGCCATTCCAGCACCTTGCGCTTGATGGGGTGTCCGCCCGCGTTTTCCGATTCCAGAAAGGCGCGCATGGCCAGCGCCACGCCGGACGAATCGATCTTTACCGGACAGACCGAGGTGCAGCGGCCGCAGCCGGTGCAGTGCTCCATCATGGTGCGCAGCTCGCCCAGCAGGAAGGGATCGGGCCGCCCCTTGTTGACCTGCGAATAGTACACCGCCTCCACCAGCGCGCCGAGAGCGATGTTCTTGTTGCGCGGATGGTATTGCAGCGACTGTTCCGGGTAGAACATGGGGCAGACCTGCTTGCACTTGCCGCAGCGGGTACAGATCTGCACGTTGGCCAACAGCCCGATCAGCCGTTCCTTGTCGGGCAGGCCGCTCTGGCGGATGTCCTCGATAAGCCGGTTGAACGAGAAGGTGAACGGGCGTACCGGCAGCTCGCGCTGGGTCAGCTTGGCCGGGTTCAGCACGTTGCGCGGGTCCACGCGCTCCTTGAAGGCGCGCAGGGCGTCCATCTTTTCCTTGCGCAGGAAGGCGATCTTGGTGATGCCGATGCCGTGCTCGCCGGAAACCTCGCCGCCCACTTCCTGGGCTTTCGCCATGACGCGGTGGGCCACCTGTTCTGCATTGTGCAGCATGACCGGGTCGTTGGAGTTGACCGGTATGTTGACGTGGCAGTTGCCGTCGCCCGCGTGCATGTGGCTGGCCACCTCGATGCGGGTGGCCTGCATGTGATCCTTGATGCGCTCTATCTTGCGGGCAAGGTTGGGGTGGGCGTTGGCCAGTTCGCCCAGAAAGACCACGGCGCGGATCTGCATTTCCTCGTCCGAGATGTCCTTGGCCGAAACCTCGCCCTTGGCCACCTTGGAGGCGTAGGTGAACTCGCGGTTGAACTCCCTGTCGTCCAGCGGCATGCCCGCCAGGCGTCCCACCTCTTGCAGGGCCGAGCGGTAGGCGGCGGCCGCGCATTCCAGGTTCACCTGTTCGAGGAAATCGGCGAATTCGGGCACCCCGTCGATGGGAATGACCACGTCCTCGTTGATCTTGAAGCCGGAGGTGCGGCGGGCGATGGCGGACAGCTTGTGGCGGTCCTCCCAGAAGACTTCGGCTTCCTTCTCGTCGCGCGCGGCAAAGATGTCCGCCCCGTCGTAGGGGTTCACGATGTCCAGGATCTGATGCACGGCGCGGTCCAGGTGGAACTCGTCGTCGCCGTCCAGTTGCACGATGAGCACCGAAATGGGGTCGCCCTCGTACTCCGCAGACTTCTTCTTGTATTCAATGGCCTTGACGTACTTGGAGTTGAACTCCTCCAGGGCCGATATCTTCACGTGGTCGCCTTCGCGGCGGATGGTGTCGCGGTAGCCCACCACGTCCTTGATGACCTGCATGGCGCTGTTCATGGAGCGCCCGAAGAATTCCAGCACCAGTACGCGCTGGTGGGTGGGCTTCTTGTGCAGCACGAAGCAGGCCTCGACGATGATGCCGTCCACGCCTTCCTTCTGCATGCCGGGCAGGCCGCCCAGGGTCTTGTTGGTCACGTCCTTGCCAAGGCCGGGCAGGCGGATTTCGTCGCCGCGCAGGGATACCACGTTGCGCACGCCGCCGCTCAGGTCGCGGATCTCGAAGGTGGCCGTCTCGTCCGGCATGATCTTGTGGCGCGGGTGATCCACGCGGGCCACGTCGATGATCTCGCCGGTGGGGGTAACCATGCGCCACGAGAGCAGGTTGTCGAGGGTGGTGCCGTATTCGAAGGCAAAGGGACCGCCCGCGTTCTCGGCAATGTTGCCCCCGATGGACGAGGCCAGCTTGGAGGCCGGGTCCACGGTGAACAACAGGCCCTTCTTGCCCGCCGCCGCGATGGCGTCGTTGGTGATGACGCCCGCCTCGCAGCACAGCACCTTGTTCTGCTCGTCGATGCTGACGATGCGGGTAAGGCGGCCAAGGCTGAGGATGACCGTGCGCTTGCGGGCGGGCACGGCCCCGCCGGTCAGGCCGGAACCGCCGCCGCGCGGGATGATGGCGAACTTCAGCTCGTTGGCCAGTTTGACCACGGCGCTGACCTGTTCGGCAGACGCGGGGCTGACCACCAGCATGGGCAGTTCCATGCGCAGGTCGGTGGCGTCGGTGGAATTTTCAACCAGCGCGCCGGGGCGGGTGTCGATGCACTCGCGCGGCATGACGGCGGCCAGGCGCTTCACCAGTTCTTCGCGGTAGGCCACCTCGGCCTCGTGCGCGCTCCAGAACATGGTGATGCCTTCGCCGATGCTGGTGGCGTAGTGGTGGGCAAGTGCCGCCTTTTCGCCCTCGAAACGCGCGCGAACGCTCGCTTTCACCGTTTCCGCGTCGATGTACGGGTTGTACACGACAAGAAACAGTTCTTCCGCGATTTCGATGGCGAGATGGCGTACGGATTCCGGCCAGTCCTCGAACTCGTCGAGGTTGATGCGCAGAATGCGGTTTACGACGAAATCTGCGGAGATGGAGATGTGCGGGCCTTTATGGGGCATGGGCGGGCTCTCTCTCGGGTTGCGGTGAGAGGAAGCCTTCGACTATAGGCGCGCGCGGCCCGGTTGGCAAGTTGAGTGAGCGCACGATGTTCCGACGGGGGGCGGTACCGGCGTGGTCGGGAGCGTGGGGGGTGCGCCGACAGGGTTGGGCATCGGAAAAAAATATGCACGATGCGGCATCCATCTTGGCGGCTAGAATCAGGCGGGTGATGCTATGCCTGAGTGCGTGAATTTCATTATGTAACGAAATGTTGCGTCTAGTTTGTGTGTGCGAACAGTGTAGTGCGACTGTGTCATGCCGTGCGTGTTAACTGTAAGATCAATCAATTGATTGTAATTGACACTTTTTTGTGTTTGGTGTGTAGCGTGGTGCATGCTCCCAGAAAGGAGGGACGCCATGCCTCACGCACTGCCACGCGCCGATGTCATGGGACGCCTTGCCGCGGATAACCCGTGGTGGGCCGACGAGATTGCCCGCCCCTTTGCGGCGGATCTGCCGCAGCGCGACCACTTCGCGCCGTTTTTCGAACTTGCCGCCGACTGTGCGCTGCACCGGGCCGTGGTGCTCATGGGGCCGCGCCGGGTGGGAAAGACCGTGCTGTTGCACCAGGTGGTGGACAACCTGCTGAAGCAGGGGGCGGAGCGCCGCCAGATACTGTTCGCCACCCTGGACGCCCCGGCCTACACCGGCATGGACCTGACCGACTTCGTGGCGCTGGCCGTGGAGATGGCGGGTCTGGACCCCACCCGGCCCGGGTGGATCATCTTTGACGAAATCCAGTACATGGCCGACTGGGAGCGCGGGCTGGACACACTGGCCGCGCGCTGGCCCGCCCTGCGCTGCACCGCGTGCGGTTCTGCCGCGCCCGCCCTGCGCCGCATGGGCAACGCAGAGGCTGCCGGGCGCTTTGCCGTGTACATGCTGCCGCCGTTGTCTTTCGCCGAATTCCTGCGGCTGTCCGGCGGGCAGCGCCGCGACATGAAGCAGCTGTTCACGCCCGAACGCATGGACGAGCTGAACGAACTGCTGGTGCGATACATGAATTTCGGCGGCTACCCGGAAGCCGTAGTGTCCGAACGGGTACGCTCGGACATGACGCGCTTTCTGCGCAGCGAGATCATCGACCGGGTGCTGTGCAGCGACATGCCCGGCCTGTACGGCATCTCTGACGTGCAGGAGCTGAACCGCCTGCTGGCCGTGCTGGCCCTGAACAGCGGGCGCGAGGTGACTCTGGAAGACCTGCGCGGCGAATCGGGCATCGCGGTGAACACCCTGAAGCGGTACCTCGACTATCTGGAAGCCGCCTTCCTGGTGGTGCGGCTGCGGCGCATCGACGACGCGGGGCGTCGCTTCCGGCGCGACCGCAGCTTCAAGGTGTATCTGGCCAACCCCTCCATGCGTACGGCGCTGTTCGCGCCCATCACCGGGCCGGATGATCCGGCCCTGCAACCCCTGCTGGAAACCGCCGTGGTGGGGCAGCTGTTGTGCAGCCCGGCCCTGTCCAGCAACACCTGCTATGCCCGCTGGGACGGCGGCGAGGTGGCGCTGGTGGGCCTGCACCCGGTGCATGGCAAGCCGGTGCTGGCCTTTGACATCCGCTGGAGCGACGAGGGCATTGCCCCTGGCACGGGGAACGGCAACGGGCGTTGCGGGGTGCGCGGTGAGGCATCCGGCACGGCGGTGGAAGAGGCCAAGGCGACAAAGGGCGCGCGCAAGGCGGCGGGCAACGGCAGCGGGACGCAACTGCGGCCCCTGTTCGAGTTCGCCCGGCGGCACAACGTGCGCAAGGCTTATGTGACCACCCGCACCACCTTTACCGTGGGGGTGCAGGGCACAACGGAGTTTTCATACCTGCCTGCGGGCATGCTGGCGTTCACCCTGTCCAGCCAGGCGGCGGAGCGGATTTTCGCCAAGCTGGTTACGGCGGACTGCGGGTAGTTCGCCGGGCCGGGCGGGGAACACATTCGGGAAAGGGACAGGCAAGACCGGAGTACGGGTGTCCCCCCGCCCCACACTCGCTGTGGGGCAGCGGCGGGACGAATGCACGAGTACGGGGCGGTGCGCGGTGGTGGAGCTTCTGTGGGGAAGCGGCACCACAGGCGCACCGCCCGCTTTTTCGTGAGGGGATACGTGCTGGCGATGGCGGCGCGGCCAGCACGGCCCACCAAGACTCAGCGTCGTCGGCTATGCAGCGATCTCCAGCCGGGTGATCAGTCCGGCGGACAGTCGGAAGGCGAAACGCAGCGTTGCCGGGCTGCCGGGAAAGTTGCCACTCACAGTGGCAGTGACCACGGTGTCGTCTCCGACAGCCTCGACGGACACGGGGACGGCCAGCGGCTGGTACTGTGCGTGGGCGTGCGCTTCCCATTCCAGGATGGCCGCGTGGCCGCGCCGGCTCTGCTGTTCGTCCACCACCAGCGCGTCGGGCGCGAAGTGGCTTGCCATGGCCGCGCCGTCGTGGGCATTGGCCGCCGCAAAGTACCCCGCGATGGCGGGGGGCAGGTTCAGGGACATGGGGTTCTCCTTGATGCGGGTGGGGCGGCTGGAGCCGCCATGCCTCCGGTATGCCCCCCTCCACTGACAGCCTTGCGTCAGCAGGCTCGGGTCTGTGGACAGGACGGTGTCAGCAGGGTGGGGCAGGGTGGGGGCGTTTTCCACAACGTCAGCCCAGGAGCGCCCCATGTTTGCCGTGTACTGCGAATACCCCGACGACAGGAACCCCCTCACAGCGTTGCGCACGGGCGAAATGCCCGCCCCCGTCATCCCCGAAGGCTGGGTGCGCGTGCGCGTCAGCCACGCCAGCCTGAACAGGCACGACATTTTCACTCTGCGCGGCATCACCGGACAAGACACCCCCATCCCCTTTCCCATGATTCTCGGCAACGACGCTGCAGGCACCCTCGACGACGGCACCCCCGTGGTGCTCTATCCGCTGCTGACCGATGGCGACCGCACTGGCGACGAGACGCTGGACCCCGGCTGGCATGTGCTGAGCGAAAAGGTGCCGGGCACCATGGCCGATTTCGTGGCCGTGCCCGCGCGCAACGCCCTGCCCCTGCCCGAGGGGCTTTCAGCCCTGCATGCCTCGGTGCTGGGCACGGCGTGGCTTACGGCCTACCGCATGCTGTTCGTGCGCTCCGGGTTGCGACCGGGGCAGATCATGCTGGTGCAGGGGGCCACCGGCGGGGTGACCACTGCGCTCATTCAGATGGGCCGCGCGGCAGGCATGGAGGTGTGGGCCACCAGCCGGGGCCGCGACGGCATGGCGCTGGCGCTGCGCCTTGGCGCGCACCGGGTGTTTGCTGATGGCGCGGACCTGCCCCGCCCGGCGGATGCGGTGTTTGACAGCGCGGGGGCAGCCACCTGGGCGCATTCGCTGCGCTGGGTGCGGCGCGGCGGCACCGTAGTGACCATGGGCGTGACCACCGGGCATGAGGTGAGCATGGACCTTTTGCCGGTCATCGTGAACCAGATTGTCATTCGGGGCACCATCATGGGCACCCGCGACGAGATGCTGGACCTCATCAATTTCGTGATGCGGCACGCCATCGTTCCGGAGATAGGCCGAGTACTGCCCATGGAGAGGGCGGCAGAAGCCTTTGCGGACATGTGCGAGGGGCGCGTGCGCGGCAAGATCGTGCTGACGCGATAAGCGGGACGTCGGCTGGCCCATGGAGGGATGGCGGCCAGAACGGCTTGACGCGCGGGGTATTTCACGCTCCGGGACTTCGGGTGCGCCGAGCGCATGGAGCCAGGGCGCTGCGGCGGTCATGCCGTTGGCCCCACGGCATCCACGCTGCCGTCAGGAACAGTCTGGCTCTTGCCGATGATGGCGCGCGGCGGCCTCGGCCCGTTCCGCCAGCAGGGTGCGCAGGTTGGGCGGGTCAAGCACCGTGGCCAGCGGGCCGAAGGACAGCAGCCAGTGGGCCAGATGGTCCCAGTCCACGGCAGACAGAACCAGGGGGACGGAGGAGGGGACGTGCCCGATGTGGCCGCTGTGCGGGGCATTCCCGTTTCCGGCAATGGATGCAGGCCGTTCCGTGCCCCCCGTGTCGTCATTGCGTGTGCCGTCCCTCGCGCAGTTGCGTGCGCCATTCGGGTGAGCGCACGGTGCGTCAACAACCCCCATCCACCATTCGCGCCAGACGCGGTCCACCGCGTCGGGATGAAAGCGCACCGTGGCCCGCAACTCCGGACGGGGCATGTGTTCACGAACGTAGGCGGCCAGGTCGAAAGCCTGGCGAGGGGCAAAATGTTGGTCCAGCATTACAGGGTGATGCATGCGGTCGGTACGGAAATCACGTAGTGCCCCGCGCAGCCTGCACCACGCGATCAGGTGCCAATGGCCCAGGTAGCGCAGCAGCCCCATCGGCTCCACTTCACGCGGGGCTGCGTGGAGTTTGCCGTGGCCCCGGTAGTCGAAACGCAACGGTTGTCTGCGGGCCAGCGCCTTCTGGATCAGTGCAAGGTCCGTCCGGGTTGCGGCTCCGGAAGGGGATGTGAAGGAAGGCGGCAAGGCGGTTTCGCCCATGGCCCGGCCAAGGCGCAGCAATTCGTCGCGCCGGGCCGGGGGCAGCACGGTGCGCATTTTCTGCAGGGCCGATTCCATATGCTCGGCCAGCGTGGGCGCGGCGGCCCGCTCCAGCAGCATGGCGCCGGTGGTCAGCGCAATGGCTTCGTCCTCGGTGAAGTTGACGGGGGGCAGCAGGTAGCCGCGCATGAGCGAATAGCCCACGCCCGCCTCGGCCAGCACGGGCACGCCTGCCTCGGCCAGGGCCTTCATGTCGCGGTAAATGGTGCGCAGGCTGAGGCCGAAGTGCGCAGCCATATCGGCGGCGGTGGTGTAGCGGCGCGATTGCAGGAAAAGGATCAGCCCCAGCAGGCGGTCGGTCCGGTTCATGGCGTCTCCGGCGGGTGGGCCGTAGCGTGGTAGGATTCCGGGAGGGTAAACGCGGATACTGACGGGGCGTACCGCGCGGCGCAGTTACACCTGTGCGGCCAACACCCGTCGCGCCCAGGCGGCCTGCCCCAGCGAGATGCAGCCGTCGCCGGGCGGCAGTTCTGCATGGGTCAGCACTGTCAGCCCGCGTGCGGCCAGGGCCTGGGGCAGGTGTACGGACAGGGTGAGGTTTTGCATCACCCCGCCGGAAAGGGCCACCACGTGCATGTCCATTGCGCGGGCCACGGCGGCGGTCATGTCGGCCAGCCCTGCCACCAGCCCCGCGTGGAAACGCCGGGCCACCACGCCGGGGGCGGTGCCGCGCGCCCAGTCGTCGTGGACGGCACGGAACAGCGCATGGGTGTCCAGTTCCAGAATTTCGCCGTCGTACCGGGCGTCATTGCCCTGGGTATCATTGTCCGGAGCATCGCGGTCTGGTGTGCCCTGGCCAGTCTCGCTGACCGGCTGCGCGGCACGCAGCGGGCAGGGGTAGGCGTGCGTGAAAAAAGCGTCGTGACTGCCGCCGCACGGGGCGATGGCGTCCTGTGCATGTTCCAGCCGGATGGCGGCCTGCCCCTCGTAGGTGATGGTGTCGCACAGCCCAAGCAGTGCTGCCACGGCATCGAACAGCCGCCCGCAACTCGACGTGAGCGGGGTGTTGACCCCGCGCTCCAGCACGCGCGGCAGAAAGGCGGCAGCCTGGGCGTGTTTGTGCAGCCACGGCCAGGGCATGGCGTCAGGTTCGCGCAGGCCCAGTTGCCACAACAATCCCTGCGCGATGCGCCACGGTTCGCGGATGGCGGCCTCGCCCCCCGGCAGGGGGATGCGCGCCAGCCGTCCCAGCCGCTGATGGTCCAGCGCCACGTTGTCCACGTACAGCAGTTCGCCCCCCCAGATGGTGGCGTCGTCGCCGTATCCGGTGCCGTCCAGGGCCAGCCCCAGCGCCGGGCCGTCATGGCGGTTTTCGGCCAGCACGGCGTGGATGTGCGCGAAATGGTGTTGCAGGGTCAGCACGGGCAGTCCGCTCTGTTCCGCCTCTGCCGTGGTCATGTAGTCGGGGTGCAGGTCGCGCACCACAGCCTGCGGGGTCACTTGCAGGATGCGCGGCAAATGCGCGGCGATCTCGCGGTGAAAGCCCAGGGTTTCCAGGTTGTGCATGTTGCCGATGTGCTGGCTGACAAAGGCCTTGTCGCCCCGCGTGACGCACAGGGTGTTCTTGAGTTCCGGCCCCATGGCCAGCACGCACGGGCCGTCGCTCTCCAGAAATACGGGCTGGGGGGTGAAACCGCGTGCCCGGCGCAGGAACTGCGGCGCGCCCGTGGCCGGATTGACGCGCATCACCGAGTCGTCGGTGCGGATCAGGATGTCGCGGTCGTGCAGCAGGAACACATCTGCGATGGTCGGCAGGCGGCGCAGCGCTTCGCGGTTGCCGAGGCAGATGGGTTCGCCCCCCGCGTTGCCGGAGGTCATCACCAGCGCGGGCACGCATCCTTCCGGCAACAGCGCGCGGTACAGGCGCAGCAGCACGTGGTGCAGCGGCGTATAGGGCAGCATGATGCCCACGAAGGGCGTGTCCGGTGAAATAAGGGGCGAAATGGGCGGGGCATCGTGCGGCGCGCTGGCCTGACCGTCCGGTGTGGCTGGGTTGCATGGGCCGCCCGTGCTGCCCGGCGCGCCCAGCCTGTCCGGCATGCCCGTCGCACAGGCTGGGGACGGTGCCGCCTGCTGGAAAACAAGGGGCGGCACAGGCTCGTTGTTTACCCGATCCCGCCGGTCAGGCCAATCCTGTCCGTCTGGCCAGCCCGGCATGTCGCCCGCCAGTCCGGGCAGGGCGCGGCACAGCACGATGGGGCGTTCGCGCCCGGTCAGCAGGGCTTCTTCTTCCGGGGAAATGCAGGCGATGCGCCGGGCGGCGTCCATGTCCGGCACCATGATGGCCAGCGGCTTGTGAGGGCGGTGCTTGCGGCGTCGCAGTTCAGCGACGGCGGCACTGTTGGTGGCATCACACACCAGATGGAACCCGCCCAGGCCCTTCACGGCGGCAATGCGGCCCTCTGCCAGCGCGCGGGCCAGGCGTTCCATGGCCGCGATCCCGGTCAGGCCCCCCGCGTCGGGGGAGGTGCCCGGCGTCGGACCCTGCGGCGCGCCGTCCACAAACCACACGCGCGGGCCGCACACCGGACAGGCGTTGGGCTGGGCGTGAAAGCGGCGGTCGAGCGGATTTTCATACTCTGCCGCGCATTCCGGGCACAGCGGAAAGCAGGCCATGGAGGTCTTGTCGCGGTCGTAGGGGATGAACCGGGTGATGGTGTAGCGCGGTCCGCAGTTGGTGCAGTTGGTGAAGGGGTACAGGTGGCGGCGGTTGGTCGGGTCGTTCATGTCGGCCAGGCAGTCGTCGCAGGTGGCCACGTCGGCGCTGATAAGCACCTGATGGCCTGCGCCGCCTTCGCCTGCCTCGCTGGCAACGATGCGGAACCCCTCCTCGCCTTCCGCCACGGGAATGTCCTCGCGCAGGCACGAGACCACCCGCGCCAGCGGCGGCAGCTTGCGGGCCAGGTCGTGCCCGAAGCCGTCAACGGCGTCCGGGGGCCCCTGCACTTCGATGAACACCCCGGCGGCGGTGTTGCTGACCGTGCCGGTCAGCGCGTGGTCGGCGGCGATGCGGTACACGAAGGGGCGAAAACCCACCCCCTGGACCTGCCCGGAGACGGTGAACTTGCGGCGCACGAGAGTGTCTGGCATGCGGCGACCATAGCGGAAGACCAACAGTGTGAAAAGACGTGTCCCATGCGTTCGCAACGGCCTGCACGCGGCGCCTCCCCTTGCGAGGCTGGTGCGAAGCTGGCGCGGACAGGCGCCCAACCCGTCCGCATCCGGACTGTTCTTCGCTGCCCTGGCCTGTCGTGTCGGTGTCGGTAGTCCCGGCCCGGCCAGTTCCGGCCAGTTCCGGACTCCGCCGCATACCGTCTGTAGGTATCCGGGCCACCCAACGCACTATCTCCGCCTTGGCAGGATGCCTGCATTCACTGTTGTACGTACATCAATACACGGGTTGTCATGCGGGCGGCGCTCTTATAAAGTGTTGCAACGGTCGCGCCGAGCCGCGTGCTTCTGGCCACGTGCATAACCTGGCCAGAGCGATTCCGGGGGCCGCGGCGCGACCGGTATCCCTCCAGCGTCATTGTTCGCGCGCGCAGTCCGGGGTATTTTCCTTGTACAGCGTGCGCTGCTCGGCTAGATAAAACGATTCCCGCTGCATTCCATTGCCGGAAACTGGCGGGAGCGACAGCAAACCAATCCGCTTCAAGGAGGAGCCATGGGCGCTGACAAGCTTGGCGCGCGCGTGCGCAAGTACAGGGAAGACCGCAGCCTGAGCCGCGAGGAACTTGCGGACGCCGCAGGTCTGAAGACGGAATTCATCGCCGCCCTTGAGGACGATAACCTGTATCCGTCCATTGGGCCGCTACAGAAGCTCGCCCGCGCCCTGAACGTACGCCTTGGCACCTTCATGGACGACGCGGTGAGCCGCGACCCCATCGTGAGCCGCCAGGGCGACCGCGAGGCGGACCTGACCATGCAGAAGTCGCGCAACAAGTGTGCGGCCTTCCGCTTCCACTCGCTGGGCAAGGGCAAGAGCGACCGGAACATGGAACCGTTCTTCATCGAGATATGTCCGGAGCCCGCCGAGGACCGCAAGTTGTCCTCGCACCAGGGCGAGGAATTCATCCTGGTGAACAAGGGGGCCATCCGCGTCGTGTACGGCAAGGAAGAACATGTGCTCGGACCGGGCGACAGCATCTACTACAACTCCATCGTGCCCCACTACGTGGGTGCCGAAGGGGACGGCCCGGCCGAGATATACGCCGTCATCTACTACCCTTAGGAGTGGAAGGGGCATGGACGCTTTTGCAGTACGCGAACGGACCCTTGGCCAGATACTGGACGAGACCGTTGCCAAATATCCGGACAACGACGCGGTCGTCTATGTGGACCGCGATTACAGACAGACCTACAGCCAGTTCGCCGAGGTGGTGGACGAGCTTGCCAAGGGCCTGATGGCCCTTGGCGTGCAGCATGGCGAAAAGGTGGCCGTATGGGCCACCAACGTGCCCTACTGGGTGGCGTTGCAGTTTGCCACGGCCAAGATGGGGGCCATCCTGCTCACGGTGAACACCAACTACCGCGAGCATGAAATCCGCTACCTGCTCACCCAGTCGGAGTGCGAAAACCTGTTCATCATCGACGGGTTCCGCGATCACGACTACGTGCAGACTATCTACAACATGATTCCGGAACTGAAGACGCAGCCGCGCGGCCAGTTACGCTGTCCCACGCTGCCGCATCTGAAGCGGGTCATGTTTCTGGGGGCGGAAAAGCATCGCGGCATGTATTCCGTGCCGGAGATCATCAGCATGTCGGCGATGGTCTCGGACGAGGAATACGCCGAGCGCCAGCGCGCGCTTTCCCCGCACGACGTGGTGAACATGCAGTACACCTCGGGCACCACCGGGTTTCCCAAGGGGGTCATGCTCACCCACGTGAACATTGGCAACAACGGGTACTGGATCGGCAAGAACCAGCACTTTACCGAAAAGGACCGCGTGTGCCTGCCGGTGCCGCTGTTCCACTGCTTCGGCTGCGTGCTGGGGGTGCTGGCCGCCATCAACCACGGTGCCGCGCTGGTGATCCTGGAAAGCTTCAGCCCCATGCACGTCATGGCATCCGTGGACCAGGAAAAGTGTACTGCCCTGTACGGGGTGCCCACCATGTTCCTGGCCGTGCTGGAGCACAAGCTGTTCGAGCGGTTCGACTTCAGCTCGCTGCGCACTGGCATCATGGCCGGTTCGGTCTGCCCGGAACCGCTGATGCGTCGGGTGGTCGAAAAGATGTACATGCGTGAAATCACCATCTGCTACGGCCTGACGGAAGGTTCGCCGGTGATGACCCAGAGCATGGTCACCGACCCCTTCGAGCGCCGCGTGCAGACCGTGGGACGGGCCATGCCGGGCATAGAGGTGCGCATTGTGGACCCGGAAACCAACGAGGAAGTGCCGCGCGGCACGCAGGGTGAAGTGGTCTGCCGGGGCTACAACGTGATGAAGGGCTACTACAACATGCCCGAAGCCACGGCTTCCGCCATCGACACCGATGGCTGGCTGCATTCCGGCGACCTGGGCGTCATGGACGAGCAAGGCTACGTGGTCATCACGGGCCGCATCAAGGACATGATCATCCGGGGCGGCGAGAACATCTACCCGCGCGAGATCGAGGAATTCCTGTACGGTATGGACGGCGTGCAGGACGTGCAGGTGGTGGCAGTGACCAGCCGCAAGTACGGCGAGGAAGTGGGGGCGTTCATCATTCCCAAGCCCGGCGTGGAACTGGCCCCTGAAGACGTGCGCGACTATTGCCGTGGCCGCATCGCCTGGCACAAGGTGCCGCGCTACATCAGCTTCATCGACGCGTATCCCATGACCGCCAGCGGCAAGATCCAGAAGTTCAAGCTGCGCGAGATGGCCTCGGAGCTGTTCCCCGAAGCCATGAAATAGCATCGTGATTGTCTTTTGGCCGTTGGTGCCCGGCGTGAACAGGTTTGATCCGGTTCGTTCCGCCTCGCTCAGGATACGGCGGCCCCGAAAGATTGCGCTTGATTGACGACAACGCCCCCGAAGCTTCCGGCTTCGGGGGCGTCTTGCGTGTGGGGTGCGCTTGATTTCCGGTGCGGTTCCGCGCAGAGTGATGGTGAATCGAAGTGTTGCAGCCCTGTCGAAGGGGCGTGCCCATGCCGTGGAGGATGCGCCAGCGTATCCGGCATGGGGGCCTGTACTGTGACAAAGAGTGAAGGAACGCGCATGTCGCTGGAAGCAGACGTACTCGTTGCCGGGGCCGGATTTGCCGGTCTGCGCGCCGCCATAGCCGCCGCCGTGTGCGGGCGCGGCCTGCGGGTCATCGTGCTGGCCCCGCACGAAGGGCCGGGGGGCTCGTCCTTCGCCGGTCATGCGGGTTCGCTGGGTGTGCTGGCCCCTGCCGATGACGAGGAGCGCGACGCCATTCTGGAGCGCGCACTGGCCATCGCCCATCCCGGTTCGGTGGACCCGGCCTTGGTGCGCGTGATGCTGGAGCAGGGAGAGGCGCGCCTGCGCGAATTGACCGAATGGGGCGTGCCGCTGGTCACGGGGCAAGGCGGGCAAAGGGTGCGCCGCACCGCGTGTTTTTTGCCGGAACTGGTCGTTGCCGCCGTGATTCCGGACCGCGTGGCGGCGCATGCGGCCCTGATGCGCGTGGCCACGGCCGCTGGCGTCGAGGTGCTTTCCGGGTTTACCCTGGCGGCGCTGGGCGTGGAAGGCGGCCCCCCGGGCAGCGCGTTGTGCCTTGACGCCGCAGGGGGGGTGCTGCCCGTGCGCGCCCGGTCGGTGGTGCTGGCCGTGGGCGGCCCTGCATCGCTGTTCGCCAGCGACGTGTCCCGGCTTGCCCGTGCCGATGCAGGACAGACCGGCGCAGGATTGGGCTTTGCGCGCAGTTGCGGCGCCCGCACCGGCAACGCATCGTTCATCCAGTTCCTGTGGTACGAGGGCGGTCAGCCTTTCCCCTTCCAGCCGGAACGCGCGCACGAACTGGAGGTGGCGGGCATTGACGGCGTTCCTGCCGCCCTGCCGCGCGAACTGCGAGACCACCTTGCCAGCCGCGCCACACACGCACCGTGGGGATGGGGCGTGGCCGATGCCGCGCTGGACGCCTGGCTGCTGGCCCGGATGACCCCTGCGGGAGTGGTGCCCGTGCGCTATCGTGGCGAACGGGAAGCGCGGCTGCTGGCGCTTATGGCCCATGCGGGCAACGGCGGGGCGCTCATCGATGCGGATGGGCGCACCACGGCGGCGGGTCTGTTTGCCTGCGGCGAATGCGCCACCGGCATGCATGGGGCAAATCGCATCGGCGGGGGCATGGTGCTGGCCGCTCAGGTTTTTGGTCACCGGGCGGGCATTGCGGCGGCCTTGCATGCCCATTCCGCGTTGCTTCCCCCGCCGCCCACCGCCCCCGACGCGACGGAGCATCAGCCCACGCGCCATCCCTTGCGCCTGCGCGAGGCCATGCAGCGCCACTGCCTGCCCGGCATTCCCGGCGAGGCCCTGCTTGCGGCACGCCCTGACACAGTGACCGGCTTGCCCCCCGTTACTGGCGCTACGCGGCAAGCCCAGGAACTGGAGATGTTTGTGGAACGGCTGCGGGCGCTGATGTCGCTGCCCACCGTGGATATGCTGGACCGCGCGCGCGTACTTTCCGCCCTGACCGTGGCAGAGCACCGTCTGCGCCGCTTGCGCGCCGAGTGCGAGGCTGCACCCACACCAGTTTCCGTGGCGGTGTAACCACGCCGGGCGTAATCGTCCATGGTTGACGCCGGTTTTGCGGATGGTGCGCGGGTGCTGCCTGCAATGATTCCGGCAGATGGCTGCGCCCTTGTCCTGTGCCCCGCACTAGTGCGATTGCGCACGCGATTTTCTGGCGTAGGCCCTGCCGTCGTGAGCCGCGATGGGGCTGGTGAACGCTGTCCTGCCGCATGCGACGGCGGACGGGCCGTCTTTTCCCATTTTGCCGCCTTTCGACCCATGTCGCCTCATGGAGGCGCTTGTCGGCACATGCCGGCACTGGCCAACCTGCAGGCGGGGTGTTTCCGGTTGGTTCTCGTTTTGACGCATCAAAAAAAGGAAGGCCGCCCCCGCGAACAGGGACGGCCTTGAAATCAGGCGGAAACAAAACTTACTTGATGATCTTGAACTCGCCGCGGCGGTTCTTGGACCAAGCAGCTTCGGTGTGACCTTCCACGGCGGGGCGTTCTTCGCCGTAGCTGATCATTTCCAGCTGACCGGCGTTCACGCCGGACATCACCAGGTACTCGTAGGCGGCGCGAGCGCGACGTTCGCCGAGGGCCAGGTTGTATTCCTGGGTACCACGTTCGTCGCAGTGGCCTTCCACCAGCACGCGGATGGAGGGGAACTTCTTCAGCACGTCGGCCTTCTGCTTCAGCACTTCCTTGGATTCGGCCTTCAGGTCGAACTTGTCGAAGTCGAAGTAGACTTTGGCGTCGGTGATGATCTGCTGGGCCCGGGCAAGGGCTTCCAGCTGAGCACGACGGGCGGCGTCGTCCTCGGTGGCCATGGGGGCACTGGTGCCTTCAGGGGTGGCGGCGACCTGCTTTTTGGCGCAGCCGAAGCCGGTGGCGAGAACCAGGGCCAGAGTCAGGACAAGCCCAAAGCGCTTTGCGGTGTTCATTTGATTCCTCCTAGACAGCTCTTCGCTCCAATAGAATTATGCAGAGAACGGTTCCTTTCCTTTATCCTTTTCCGTGGGCTTCGGCCGCAACCCTAACACCCCCGGAGTGGGACAGCAGTAATGGTATCTCTACGCCGTTTTTTGTCAAGATGGGTGATTGCGGTATCTCCACTTTCCTGCACGATTTTTTTGCTATCCGGCTGGCCCGGACTTCACAATGACCCTCTGAATGTGTTTCCCGTTGCCGCGCGGCAGTGTTCTGCCGTGAAACATCGGGGCGCGGGCAATCGAAGGGAGCGCGCGGGAAGGTGCAGGCGCAGGGTCACTCCATCCTTATCGCCTAATCGGGAATCATGCCCCAGTCGGGGAACGATGCGTCACCAGGGCCCGTGGGCACGCGCTTGGCATCGCCGCCGTGCCGGGTGATCAGGTATATCTGCTTTGCGCCGCTACGGGTGGACGTGAAGGCCAGAAAGTAGCTGTCGGGCGCGAAGGAAGGGGTTTCGTCGGTGCCTGGGCCGAAGGTGACCTGCCGCTCCGACTGGGTGACCATGTCGTACACGAAGATGCGGTGCCCAAAGTCGGTCATGCGGGCAAAGGCGATCAGCGTGCCGTCGGGGCTGATGGACGGTGCGGTGTTGTAGTTGCCGCTGCGGCTGATGCGCGTCACCTGGCCGGTAGTCAGGTCCTTCAGGAAAATCTGCGGGCCGCCCAGGCGGCTGGAGCAGAAGGCCATCTTGGTGCCGGTGGCGTCGAACGACGGCGAAACGTCGATGGAGGCGCTGTCCTCCAGCGCGCGTTCCTTCTGGAACACGTGGCTCAGCAGGAAGATGCCGGGGTTCTTGCCGGTGGAAAGGCTGACCGCCACCTTGTTGTCGGGCATGAAGGTGGGCCCGATGACGGTGTTGCCCGGAAACTTGATGCGCTGGGTCTGGCGGGTCAGGCGGTCCCACACCCCAAGGGCGTGGGTGCGGTCATCCATGTGACCGAACACGATGAATCGCGCGTCCGGCGACCACGAGGGCGACAGGGCCTCGCCCGGCAGGTTGGTGATCTGGCGCAGGTCGCGGCCGGTGGGCTTGCACAGCCACACGTCCTTCTTGTTCTTGCCGCCCGCCTTCACGAAGGCCAGGGTGGACTTGAAGAACTCGCCCCGCCCGGTCAGCGCCTTCATGAGGTCGGAGCAGAAGCGGTCGGCCACGTCAGCCAACTGGGTTTCCTGGATGTCGTAGTAGCCCTTGCCGAACACCAGCTTGCCGGAATACGCTTCGTACACGCGCAGTTCCACAAAGGGCTTGCCGGGGGCGTCGCCCTGGGGCCAGCCTGCGGTGACCACAAGGTCGGTGCCCGCGATCTGGAAGCGTTTGAAGTCGATGTCCGGGGCCTTGTAGCTTTGCAGCACCGTGCCGCCCAGGATGGCCTTGGGGTCGGTCAGGCGCAGGAAGGGCAGAAAGCTCAGGTTCTCGCGGATGATCTCGTTGAGCTTTGCGCCCTGTCCGGTCACCGGGGTGGCAGGAGAAGGGCCCAGCGGGTCGGCCAGGGCAAGGTTAAGTGTGCCCTGGCCGGGGCCGTAGATGTCGATCTGCACGGGAGCCGCAAGGGCCGGGGCCGCCAGCGCGCAGCACACGATGAGGCACACTGCCGCCGCAAGGCGGTGGATGACGCGTTGCTGTCTCATCTTTTTCCGATCATTTCCTGAAGGTTGAAGTTGAGCACCAGGTCCTGGAATTCCGGGCTGGGCGGAGGCGGCAGTACGCCGGTCTTGCCCAGCGCCTTCAGGGTCGACGAATCAAAGTCGGCCCGGCCCGAGGACTGCTCCACGTTGAAGTCCTGTATCTGCCCGTTGGGGGCTATCTTCACCCGCACCCGCACCACGAGGTTCTCGCGGTTGGCAAGGGCGGGGAACTGCCAGTTGCCGCGCACGATCTGCATGACCTGCATGGTGTACACCCCGGCGATGCCGACGCCGCCGGAGCCTTCGCCCCCGCTGCCGTCGCCGCCGCCCGCCGCGCCGCCTCCACCACCACCCTTGACGGTGGCTTGCAGGGCGGACAGGGCGTTGGCCACGTCCTTGGCGCCAGCCGCGCCGGATGTGACGCCCGCGCGGGCTTTGCCCTGTTCCGGCGCGCCGCCGGTCTTGGTCTGCACGTCGGCCAGGGCCTGCTTCAGCACGTCCTTCGCATCCGGGGGCTTGGGCGCGGGCTTTTCGTCCTTTGCGGGCGCAGCAGGCTTTGCCGGGGCAGCCGCCGTGGCGTTCTTGGAAACGTCCTTGGGCGGTTCCGGCTTGGTCTGCTTTTCGTCCTTCTTTTCGCTGATGGCCTTGGCGTCGGGCTTTGGCTCAGGCTTCGGTTCCGGTTTGGGTTCCGGCTTCGGCTCAGGCTTTGGCTCCGGCTTGGGTTCGGGCTTTGGCTCCGGTTTCGGCTCTGCCTTGGGCGCAGCCTTTTCCTGCACCTCGGGCGTGGCCACTGGCGCAGCCTTGGGCGCAGACGCCGTGGGCGCGGGGGCCGGGGCCGCCTGCGGCTGGGCCGGACCAGGGGCCGGGGCGGGCGGGGCCTTGGGGCCGCCGGGCGCACCCAGGCTTACCAGGTCCACCTGCACCACGGGCATGTCCAGACGCACTGGCGGCGACGAGGGCCAGAAAAAGACCAGCAGCACGATGGCGCAGTGCAGGCTGAGCGACAGCAGAAAACTTGAGTAGCGCATGTCGTCTCCGGCCTACCGCGCGGCCTTGCCGCAAAGGATGTGGAACCGGACCGTGCCGTCCCTTCGTGATGACGGGCTCATTTCTTCTTCGGGTCCTCGCGTTCCGCCACGACGCCAAGCTTTTCGATGCCCGCCGCCTTGATGTGCCCCATCACGTCCACCACAACGCCGTAGGGCACGGCCTTGTCAGCCTGGAGAAAGAGCAGTTTGTTCTTTTCCTTGACCAGGCGTTGCAGGTAGCCTTCCAGTTCCTCGATGGTCACCTTGTACTCGTCGAGGTACATCACCCCGTCCTTGCGCACGGTGAGCAGCAGGTGGTCGCTGTCCGCAGGCAGCACCTGCACGGTGCGCGTCTGGGGCAGGTCCACTTCCAGGCCTTCGGTCATCATGGGCGCCGTGACCATGAAGATGATGAGCAGCACCAGCATCACGTCCACGAAGGGCGTGACGTTGA
>CAYOCV010000009.1:0-93177 GCA_964402645.1 uncultured Desulfovibrio sp.
GTTTACAGCGTGGACTACCAGGGTATCTAATCCTGTTTGCTCCCCACGCTTTCGCACCTCAGCGTCAGTATCGGTCCAGGTGGCCGCCTTCGCCACTGATGTTCCTCCAGATATCTACGGATTTCACTCCTACACCTGGAATTCCGCCACCCTCTCCCGAACTCAAGTCCAGCAGTATCAAGGGCAATTCCGCGGTTGAGCCGCGGGATTTCACCCCTGACTTACCAAACAGCCTACGTGCGCTTTACGCCCAGTGATTCCGATTAACGCTTGCACCCTCCGTATTACCGCGGCTGCTGGCACGGAGTTAGCCGGTGCTTCCTTTGGAGGTACCGTCAGACCATGGCTGATTAGCACCATGGCGGTTCTTCCCTCCTGACAGAGGTTTACGACCCGAAGGCCTTCATCCCTCACGCGGCGTCGCTGCGTCAGGCTTTCGCCCATTGCGCAATATTCCCCACTGCTGCCTCCCGTAGGAGTCTGGGCCGTGTTCCAGTCCCAGTGTGGCCGATCACCCTCTCAGGTCGGCTACCCATCGTCGCCTTGGTGGGCCATTACCCCGCCAACTAGCTAATGGGACGCGGACTCATCCATGAGCGGTAGCTTGCAAGCAGAGGCCACCTTTCCCCCGAACTGTGAAATCGGAGCGTATTCGGTATTAGCGACCGTTTCCAGCCGTTATTCCCAACTCATGGGCAGATCATCCACGCGTTACTCACCCGTGCGCCGCTTTACTCAGGCCGAAGCCCTTTCACGCACGACTTGCATGTGTTAGGCACGCCGCCAGCGTTCAATCTGAGCCAGAATCAAACTCTCCAGTTGAAAAACTGAAGTCGCACAGACACCTCGTAATTGAGGCACCCGTACGATTGATTACTTATCGTAAAGGCTGATTCCTTCCCGACTCGCTATTTACTTGTCAAAGAACCGCAGTCTTGCGACCGTCGGTCGGACCATTGTCCGAACCATTTCGTCCTGCACGTTGTCCGTGCGGGCGGACTTTCAGCTATGCTCCTTTCGGAGACTCCCGTCAACACTTTTTCGCGTCTTTTTCGCGACGGCCATGTTGACCTTGTGCTCCATCCGGTCCTGCGTTGCCCCCTTGCAGAAGGCGTTGCCGGTTCCGTTCGGCGCGGAGGTGGTTTCTACGCGAAACCCGGATGAAGTCAACACCGTTTTTCCATTTTTTCAAAATTACACCCCAACAGACTGATAACTAACACATAAAAACAGGCATCACCGCACACCAAAACCATTCCCAAGCAGCATCCCGACGCCGGTGGCGTGCGTGGTCGCTTCCGGAACTACCATCCGGGGCCGCATTCCTCCCCAGCGGATGGCCGGACGGACCCTGATCTTACCGCCCTGCTTCCTCTCGTACCTTCGCCATCTCCCGGTCGGGCCGGAGATCCCCCTCACACACACCGAGTCCCACGTCCGTCTCCTCGGACTTCCGTTCATGCAGCGCGCCGACGCTTGCTTATATATGTATACAGCCCGATGCTGCGAAGCGCGCCTATCCGTCCGTCACCGCTCGGCACCGCTCGGCACCGCTCGGCACCGCCACGACACCGCCACGACACCGCCACGGCGCTGCCCGCCCCGACGCGTGCATATATATGTATGCAACCTCGACGGCCACACACCTCCACCTGACTGCGGCCTTGCTGCCGCTTGCCTCCTGGCGCGCCCTGCCGCCCGCCCGTCCCGTCCTGCGCACCGTACCCACGGGGTGGCGCGCCACGACAAGATAGGCTAGGTATGTGCCCAATCCGCAACCAAGGGAGACACCAATGGGTTTTCTTAACGCCAGCAGCAGCTTCACCCGGTTCCGCATCGCGGACCCGGTGCCCGCCACACTCTGGCCCACCCTGCCCGACAAGCTGAAGCAGTTCTGCTTCCGCGACATCGACAACACTTCCGACGAACGCTCGTGGGGCTGGGTGTGCTTTGATGATATGCTCGACACGGCCTGGCGCACCGCGCCGCCCGAAAAGGGCGGATACATTGCCTTTTCACTGCGGCAGGACACCCGGCGCATTCCCGCCGCCGTGCTGAAGAAGCACCTGTCCCTTGCCCTGCGCGAAGAAGAGGCCCGCAACAAGGAGCAGGGCAAGAAGTTCATCTCGCGCGAGCGCAAGAAGGAACTGAAGGAACAGACCCGGCTGCGCCTGATGTCGCGTTTTCTTCCCATCCCCGCGGAATTCAACGTGCTGTGGGCCATCGACACGGGCATCATCTATTTCGCGTCCACGCAGTCTAAGATGATCGACCTGTTCTCCGACTATTTCACGCTGACCTTTGACCTGCACCTGGAACCGCTGACGCCGTATGCGCTGGCCGCCTCCATGCTGGACGAAGCCGCCATGACCCGACTGGACACGCTGGAACCCACCCGGTTCGCCGGGTAGGCGCGCCAGACAAGGATATACGATGAGCGACACCCCCTATCTCGGCCAGACCACCGACGTGATCCTGGGCCAGGAATTCCTGACCTGGCTGTGGTACCGTAGCGAAACCGCGCCCGGTTCGTTCCGCATGCCGGACGGCAGCCCCTTCGGTGTACATATGGAGCAGCGCATTTCGGTGCAGGGCGGCGAGGGCGAAAGTCTGGAAACCGCCACCGTTTCCGGCTCCATGTCCCCCCTGCGAGAGGCGCGCATGGGCCTGACCACCGGCAAGAAGGTGACCCGCGCCCTGCTGCGCTTCGAGCGCGAGGCCGATTCGTGGCAACTCAGCCTGCGGGCCGAGGATTTTTCACTCAACAGTCTGAAGACCCCCACGGTGGAAAAGGACGGCGAAGGCGGGGATGATGACCCCGACGCCCGCCTGCTGGAAAAGGTCTACCTGATCGAGACCTGCCTCGGCTTCCTGGACGAGGTGTACCGCCAGTTCATGGAAGTGCGCCTTTCGAAGCGCTGGGCCGAGGAAGTGCGCGACCTGCGCGGGTGGATGGAGCACGAGGCGTAGGGACGGCCCCCGCCCCCCTGCCTCACACAAGGCTTCAAGGACATCGACGACGTGACCAGCGATCTTCGCGATACCCCTCCTGCGCCGCCCCCCACCGGAGACACCCCGGCGCACGGCGTTCGCCATCCCGCGCCGCGCCCCGGCAGCATGGCCGCCATGCTGCGCCGCATGGCCCGCAAGCTGGCGTGGATGCTCTTCGTGTTCTGGGGCATCACGATCATCAGCTTCTGGGTCATCCACCTGGCCCCCGGATCGCCCACGGACATGCAGACCACCATGAACCCTCTGGCCGGGGCAGAAACGCGCAAGCGGCTGGAAGCCCTGTATGGCCTTGATAAGCCGCTGCACGTGCAATACGTGCAGTGGCTGGGGCGCATGGCCCGGCTGGACTTCGGCAATTCCATGTCCAGCGACCCGCGCCCGGTATGGGACAAGATCAAGGAACGGCTGCCGCTGACCGTGGGCATGAACGTGGCCTCGCTGGTGCTCACCCTGTTGTGCGCCATCCCCATCGGCGTTGCGTCCGCCCAGTGGCAGGGCAGGCTGTTCGACCGGGCCATGACGGTACTGGTGTTCATAGGATTTGCCATGCCGGGGTTCTGGCTGGCCCTGCTGCTGATGCTGCTGTTCGGCATCCATCTGCAATGGTTGCCCATTTCCGGACTCACGTCACTGGACCACGCCGCCATGTCGCCGCTGGGCAAGGCATGGGATCTTCTGGCGCACCTGGCCATGCCCATCTTCATCTACACGTTCGGCAGCCTGGCCGGGCTTTCGCGGTTCATGCGCGCCTCCATGCTGGAAGTGCTGCGGCAGGATTACATCCTTACCGCGCGGGCCAAGGGGCTGCCGGTGCGCACGGTCATCTTCCGCCATGCGCTGCGCAATGCGCTGCTGCCGGTCATCACCATCCTGGGGCTGTCGCTGCCGGGGCTCATCGGCGGCAGCGTGATCATCGAATCCATCTTCGCCCTGCCCGGCCTGGGCCAACTATTCTACCAGGCGGTCATGGCGCGCGACTACCCGCTGATCATGGGCAACCTGGTTCTGGGCGCGGTGCTGACGCTGGTCGGCAACCTGCTGGCAGATCTGTGTTACGGCCTGGCCGACCCGCGCATCCGGTTCACCGGGGGCACGGGCGGCGACGATGGAAACGGGGGAAACGGGGGAAACGGGGGAAACGGGGGAAACGGGGGAGACCGCGCATGAACGCGTCCGCCCTGTTCTCTCCCCGACGCTGGCTGCACTTCTGGATGCGCCACCCCATGCTGGCCACCGGCCTTTCGCTGGTGCTGGCCATGTCGGCGGCGGCGCTGCTGGCCCCGTGGATAGCCCCGCACGACCCCACCGCCCTGAACCTGACGGCCATCCTGCAGCCGCCGTCTTCCGCGCACCCTCTCGGCACCGACGCCCTGGGCCGCGATGTGCTCTCGCGCATGCTGCACGGGGCACGGGTCTCGCTGTGGGTAGGCTTTGTCTCCGTGGGCATTTCCGTGGCCATCGGCCTCGCGCTGGGGTTGGCGGCGGGCTACTTCGGCGGGCTGACGGACGAACTGATCATGCGCTGCGTGGACATCATGCTGTGCTTTCCCTCATTCTTCCTGATTCTTGCGGTCATCGCCTTTCTGGAACCCAGCCTGTTGAACATCATGGCGGTGATCGGGCTTACCTCGTGGATGGGCGTTGCCCGGCTGGTGCGTGCGGAAACCCTGTCCCTGCGCGAACGCGACTTCATCGCCGCCGCCCGACTGGCCGGGGCCGGACCGGTGCGCATCCTGAGCCTGCACGTGCTGCCCAACGCAGTGGCCCCGGTGCTGGTTTCCGCCACACTGGGCGTGGCCGGGGCCATCCTGACCGAATCGGCCCTCAGCTTTCTGGGGCTTGGCGTGCAACCGCCCATGCCCAGTTGGGGCAACATGCTGCTGGAGGGCAAGGACGTGCTGGAGATCGCCCCCTGGCTGTCCATCTTTCCCGGCTGCGCCATCCTGCTCACCGTGCTCGGCTACAATCTGCTGGGCGAAAGTCTGCGCGACCTGCTGGACCCGCGCCTGAAGCGGTAACCATGCGCATCGCCTGCGTCGGCACGCACCTGGCCGCCGGGTTCCGGCGCATGGGGCACGAGGTGCTGGACCTGCACCCGACCGGGGGCATCGTGGACATTGCCGCCCTGCTCGACGCGCACGCCTTCGCCCCCGACCTGCTGGTACAGCAGGAAACGCTGGGCGCGCGAACCATTCTGGCCGGGCTGGAAACCCTGCGCTGCCGCAAGGCCCACTGGGCCATAGACAGCCACCTGAACATGCACTGGCACCGCCATTACGCGCGGCTGTTCGACGTGGTGTTCACCCCCCATCTTTCGCTGTTCCAGTCGCTGCCGCCACAATGGCGCCACCCGCACCCCGCGCATTTGACCATGAGCGGCCATGCCCGTCCGTGGCGGCCCCATGCGGAGCGCGGGCATGACGTCTCCATGGTGGGCGTGCTGGACAAGCACCGCCCCCTGCGCGGCTGGCTGGCCGACCTGCTGCGGGACCGGTTCGGCGTGCAGGCGCGGCAGGGCGTGCCCTTTGCCGAAATGCTGGACCTGTATGGCGACACCCGAATCATTCCCAACGAATCCATCGGGTTCGAGGTCAATTTCCGGCTTACGGAAGGGGCCTCGTGCGGGGCGTGCGTGCTTACCCCGGACGTTGGACCGGACCAGGACGCGCTGTTCAACGACGGACGCGAAATGGTGGTCTATGCCGATGGCCTGGATCTGCTGGAGAAACTGAGATTCCTGCTGCGCAAGCCGGAGGTGGCCGAACGCATTGGCCGCGCCGCCTGGGAACGTGTGCAGGTGCAACACTTGCCGGACCACCGGGCGGCAACGCTCCTGCAGGTCATGGGCGAGGCTCCGGAAGCAGCCGCCACTGGTGCGGCAGGCGCTGAGGCCCTCTGGCTGACGCTGTCCCACATGCATCGTGGCGGCGCGCTGGAAATGCCGCCGGACGCCGTGGCCGCCGCGCTGGAGGCGCTGCCCGAAACACCCGTCAGCCTGTCCGCCCGGCTACGTGCCGCAGCAGAGCCGCCCAAGGCCCCGCCCAAAGGTCCGACCCAAGACCAGGTCGCCCTGCCGGTGCGCGAAACGCCCGCCCTGGCGACCCTGCTGGACCAACTGCTGGCAACCGGCGCGCACGCTGAAGACGTTGACGTCAACGCGGCAGCCGCCGGAGCCTGTCTGGTGCGCGGCGACCTGCGCGCCGCCAAACCTTTCTGGTACCGCCTGCATCAGGCGCGCCGGATGCGTGAACCGGAAAAGCCGCAATCAGTGTACCACGCCTGCCTGCTGTGGGCGGAACTGCTGCGCCGCGAAGGGCGCGACGCGCAGCCCGGTTTCACCTATGACCCGGAGCGCCACTGCCCCGAAGCCGCCTTTGAAATGCTGGTGCTGGCCCAACGCTTCGGGGGCGGCGACCTTGAATGGATGCGGGGGGTTGAACGCTTGACTTCACGCCGCAAGGCGCTCACTTTCTACAGGCTCGGCATGCTGGCCCGTCTGGCGCTGGAGCCCGGCGCACCCTGGCGCACCCAGGCGGAATTCGGCCTTGCCAGCCTGCGCGCCTACCGGGTGGAGCAGGGGCTGCACGAACTGGCGGAAGCCGGACGGCGCGCCACTGCCGTGGGCCAGGATAAAGCCTTCCTGCGGCTGCTGGACGGGCACGGCCCCGGCGGGCACCTGCGCCGGGGGCTGGAAACGCCGCGCACCGCAATGCATTCCACCGTATCCAACGCAAACGCCGACGCCGACATTTCACCGGTCAACGACGCCGCGCCCCAGGCCGACGACGCCGACCGGACCTGAGCAAGGACACCTCATGCTGGAATACCTGCGCATTCGGGACCTCGCGCTCATCGAGGACATGGAACTGGACTTTGCCCCCGGCCTCAACGCCCTTACCGGCGAAACGGGCGCGGGCAAAAGCTTCATCCTCAAGGCGCTCAATTTTCTCATCGGCGACCGGCTGTCGGCGGACATGGTCCGCCCCGGCAAGGACAAGGCTCAGGTAGAGGCCCTGTTCGCCCTGCCCGACGGCGACATGGTGCTGCGCCGTGAACTGGCGGCGGACACCGGTCGCAGCCGCCTGTTCATCAACGACCGGCTCAGTTCGCAGGACACGGTGCGCGACATGCGCGCTTCACTGGTGGTGCATACCAGCCAGCACGGTCAGCAGAAACTGCTGCAACCCGCCTTTCAGGCCCGCCTGCTGGACGAATTCCTGAACCGGCCCGAACTGATTTCCGCCCGCGACGAGGCCTTGAAGGCACTGCGCGAGGTGGCCGCAAAACGCGAAGAACTGGCCGCCCGCGCCCGTTCGCTGGAAGACCGGCGCGACGTGCTGGAATTTCAGCAGCGCGAGATCGACAAGGTGGCCCCGGAAGCCGGCGAAGAAGACCGGCTGGAGGAGCGCCGCCGCGCCCTGCGCGACGTGGCCTCTGCCCAGGAAGCGCAGGAACGCGCCCTGGCCGTGCTGCGCGGCGAGGACGGCCCCGGCGTGGCCGAAGCGCTGGGCTTGCTGGAACGGGCGCTGGACGGCCTGTCCCGTATGGGCGTCACCGGCGACGGCCCCGCCTGGTCCGAAGACATGGCCGCCATTTCCGCCTTCCGGCAGGGGTTGTCCGATCTGGAACGCCGCCTGCGCCGCCGCCCGTCGCCCGCCGCATCCGATGGCGACGACGACATGGACGTGGAATCCATTGAAAAACGGCTGTACGAACTGGCCCAACTGAAACGCAAGCTGCGCCGCACCCTGGACGAGATCGTGGACCTGCGCCGCGAGATCGAGGAAAATCTTTCGTTTCTTGATGCCTGCCGCCTGGACCTGCGCACCCTGGAGCGTGACGAGGAGGCCCTGAAGGAACAGTTGTGCGCCGTGCTGGCGGAACTGAACCCGGCCCGGCAGACGATGGCGGCAACGCTGGCCCAGGCGCTGGAAGGCGAACTGGCGGGCCTGGGCTTTTCCGAACACGTACGCGTGGCCTTCGACTTCACCCCGCACGAGCCATGGCCCGGCTGCGTGGAAGACCGGGCGCGCCTGCTGTGGGTGCCAAACCCCGGCCAACCGCCGCAACCGCTGGACCGCATCGCCTCCGGCGGCGAACTTTCGCGCTTTCTTCTGGCCGTGGTGGGGCTGATGGCCCGCGACGAGACGGCCACCCTGATTTTCGACGAAGTGGACTCCGGCGTGGGGGGGCTGACCCTGAACCGCGTCTCGGACCGGCTGGCCGCGCTGGCCGAACGGCGGCAGGTGATCCTTATCACCCACTGGCCGCAGTTGGCCGCCCGCGCAGGGCGGCACTTTCAGGTCAGCAAGGAGGTGGCGGACAACGCCACCTTCACCCTGTGCCGCAGGCTGGATGGCGAAGAAATCCGTCTGGAACTGGCCCGCATGGCAGGGGGCGGCGGCCAGGGCGAAGCCATGGCCCGCGAGCTGATTTCATGATATCGGGTTGACAATCCGCCCGTCAGCGGACAGAGACGTGCATTGCCCCCACGTGCGAATGGGGGATTACACCCAGTTTCGCACACGCAGAACGCCGCACGCAGGAAGCTGCCATGACCGACGCGCGAAACCACGCCCCATCACAAGGCCCACCGCCGGAAGAGCGCCTGGCCGCCTACGTCAACTGCCTTGCCACCACCAAGGACCGACGCGCCGTGCGCGAGGTGGTGGAACGCGAGGTGTTGCTGTGCCTCATCCGCACCAACAGCGAACGCATCAACGAATACCCCCTGCTGGAAACGCAGCAGCGATCCATCATCGAAATCGTGGCCGCGCGCGGCGCGGTGGACCCGCTGCACGAGCACATCCGCAAGCTGGTGGGCGAATTCGTGGCCCAGTTGGGGCAATACGCCAAACCTGGCGGGACCGATTCCGGCCAACTGCGCACCAGCCTGATCAATACCGAAACCCAGTTGCTGAAATGCGTGCAGGGCGTGGTGTACACCACCGCGCTGTGTACCGACAATTTCATTGAAACGCTGGTGCGCGCCTACGGCGAGGAGGCGCTTGGCCCGTCCGACGCGGTTACCGAATCCACCGAACTGGACGAGCAATTCTGGCGCAAGCACTTCGAACATTTCGTGGTGCGCATGGTGGACGAGGCCTACGACGCCATCATGGGGCAAGAGGCGTTCACCCTGGCCAAGGAACGCTCGCTGCTGGTCATCCGGTACCCCTTCGACGCCCTGCTGGAACGGCTGTGCCGTACCCCCAAGCCGCTGGACAAGACACGGGTGCAGACCCTGTTCGAGTTCGAGACGCGCGACTTCGCCAGCCGCAAGGCGCGCAAGCTGGTACACGACATCCTGCACGGCACGGCGGCGCGGCCCGACTACCCCTTTGCCACGAACGACATCGACTTCATCAGCCAGATCGTGTGCATCGACCCCGCCGCCAAGGAAATGGAACGGCTGCAAACCCTGCTGCTGTCCGGCGGGCTTACGGGCGACATGGCGGGCAATGCGTCTGGCGACGTGCCGGGCGGCCCTGCCGGGACTTCCGCCGACGCCCCGGCGGGCGCGGCAAACGGGAGTAACGGAGCGGGTTCGCAAGAGGTCAACGCCGAACAGGTGCAGTTCCTGCGCGAACAGGTGGTGGGCATGGCGTGCAGCGTGGCCATTACCCTGAACCTGCTGCGCGAGGACTTTCTGCGTGCGCTGGATGGTTTTTCACCCAAGGAAACAGCCATCGTGCGTCGCACGCTGGGCGATTTTTCGTTGCCCTGCCTGGGCAAGGCCTTGCAGTCGCTGCTGGAATTCCAGTTTGTCACGCTGCTGCGCCGCCGCGCGGGCGAGGATATGGGCAAGATCCACATCCGCACCCGCAAGGAGCGGCGCACCTCGGTGGCCGCAGTGGAAACGCTGTTCGATTCCGGGCTGACGCGCATCCGGCGCAACAAATTGTGGCAGCAGGACCCCGGTCGCGCCAATATGCTGCTGTTCCGCCCCCAGACAGCCACGGAACTGGAATCGCTGCTGCACCTCCTGCAGATCGAGCCGCAACTTGCCCGCGAGATCGGTTCGTTGTGGACCGACGCCTCGTACCGGGTGGAATTCGCCCTGTACATCAGCCTGGACCTGCTGTCGCGCGCCACCACCAACCTGAACCAGCGCCTGGCCGAACTGCTGGCCCGCTTCGGGATTACCCAGCTGTAAGCGGAACCGGGACTTCACAGGACGATTCCCGGCTGCCCTACCCGTCCCAGTCAAACCTGCCGTGCTCTGGACAATCTCGCAAGGCTGCGCCAGGCACTTCACGGTCCGACCTGTCCCGGCAACACGTGGGGGGCACGCCGCAAGGCATGATCGGCCCGAGCACGCCGCCCCCCCAAGCATGCCAACCTGAACAAATAGCCCAGAACAAATCGCCGCCCCGGAGAGACGTCTCCGGGGCGGCGTTGCATTGCCTGTCAGTGGGCGAAAACCGGCTGTTAGCCGTTGCCACCCTTTGTGGATTTGACGCCCTTGCCATCCCCGTCGACCTTGGCGGGCCTTGGCTTGGGAGACCTGGAGCGAGGCGCGCCAGCCTTGCCGGGATCGGACTTGGCCGATTCGGGCTTGGCCTGTTCGGGCTTGGCCTTTTTGATATTGGCCTGTTCGGGCCTGGCCGATTCTGTTCTGGAAGATTCCGTTTTGGCGGATTCGGGCCTACCCTTCGCGGCTTGCGCCCCCTTGGCAGGAGAAGCCGAATCCCCAGCCGTTCCCTTTTTGGCGGAACCATTCCCCACGGCCTTGCCCGGACTCGCCTTGCCCCCCTTGTCTTCCTTGCCCGCCTTGTTTGATCCGGCATCGGCTTTTCCGGAGGCGGCAGACCTGGACGACGCCTTGCCCTTGCCGCCAGCCTCTCGCTCGCCTGCAGGCATCACCGGAGCGGCAGTCTTGTCTTCCTGCTTCCGGGCCTTGGCGTCACCGCCCTTGCCCCGACGACCAGAATCCGGCGCTGCCGGGGATTGCCCAAAGACGCTGTCGGCCTTTTTTGCCACGCCGCCCTTGCGATGGGGAGCGGGGTCGGCAGCGGCGCGGGTCAGGGCGGGCAGCGCGGCTTTTCGCCCGCGGCGCGGGGCGTTTTCCAACGGTTCCGGAATGGGCGTGGGCATCGGATCATCCAGTCCGGCATCGGTGGCTGCACGTGCGCGGGCCTTGCGGGCGGCGCGCTCGTCAATGGCTCCGGCCTGCGCGGGCGCTGCGGCCACGCTGTCGGCTTTACGGCCATCGGCGCGTCCCTCAAGCTCTCCGGGACCACTGGAGCGCGCACCACGACCGCCACGAGCATCACGCCCGTCACGGGCGTTGCGTCCGCCCCGATCGCTCCGGGCGCCCCGGTCAGCATAGTCGCGCCGCTCACGGCGTTCCTTGCGCGCGCCGGAAGACGCCACGGCATCCGTGCCGGCCAGCGCCAGATTCACTTCCAGCCGGGCCACGTTGACGTCCGCAAGGCGTACCGTCACGGCCTGCCCAAGACGGAAACTGCGCCCCGTGCGTTCGCCCACCAGTTCCTGCCGTTCCGGCAGGAACCCGTAGTAGTCGTCGTCCAGCGACGAAAGCCGCACCATGCCCTCGGCCATCACCTCGTTGAACTCCACAAAGAAGCCGAAGTCGATGATGCCGGAAATGACCCCGGTAAACTCCTGTCCCACCCTTTCGGACAGGAACAGCACGGTGATGCGCTTGAGAATTTCGCGCTCGGCCTCCATGGCCACGCGTTCGTTCACGTTCAGGGTGTCGGCGATGGTCAGCAGCGCCCGTTCGCCCGGCAGCGGCCCGTTCACGGGCAGGCCCAGGGTGCGCCGCAACGCGCGATGCACGATCAGGTCAGCGTACCGCCGGATGGGCGAGGTGAAGTGGCAGTAGCATTCCGAGGCCAGGCCGAAGTGGCCTTCGTGGTCGGGCGCGTAGCGGGCCTGCATCATGGTGCGCAGGGCCATGCGGTTGACCACGAATTCCTGGTCGGTGCCCTTGGCCGCCTGCAGCACGCCCTGCAACGCCTTGGCCGACGCCTTGTGCGGCAGGTGCTGCGCCAGCGAGGTGCGGGCCAGCACCTTGAACAGCCCCTCCAGCTTTTCCCCATCCGGTTCGGGGTGAACCCGGTACAGGAAACGGGCGTTCTTTTCGGTCAGAAAGCGGGCCACCGCCTCGTTGGCGGCGATCATGAATTCCTCGATGATCTGGTGGCCGAAGTGGCGCACCTTGCGCCCGATGTCCACCGTCTCGCCGTAGATGTTGAAGATTACTTCCGGCTCCGGCAGGTCGAAGTCCAGGCTGCCGCGCTCGGAACGCTTGGCGTTCAGCAGACGGGCCAGTTGCTCGGCCCGTTCCAGCAGGGGCAGCACCGGGGTCAGCAGGCGGCGTTCGGTCTCGTCCTTTTCGATCAGCGCCCGGTTGACCTGGCCGTAGGTCAGGCGCGCCTTGGATTCGATGATGGCCGCGTAGAACTTGCTGCGCCCGTAAGACCCATCGGCATGAAAGTAGGTTTCCGCCACCATGGCCAGCCGGGGCACGCGGGGGTTCAGGCTGCACAACCCGTTGGAAAGGGCCTCGGGCAGCATGGGTTCCACCGACTGCGGGAAATAGTACGAGTTGGACCGGGCCTGCGCCTCGCGGTCCATGGCCGAGCCGGGCCGCACGTAGTGGGCCACGTCGGCGATGGCCACCCACAGCCGGTAGCCGTTGCCCTGCTCCTCGACATACACGGCGTCGTCGAAGTCGCGCGCCTTTGCACCGTCGATGGTCACGAACTCCAGATGACGCAGGTCGATGCGCCCTTCCATGTCGTCGCGGCTGGGTGCGGCAGGCAGGTCGCGGGCTTCTTCCAGCACTTCGGGGGGAAAGTCCGTGGGCACGTCATGGTTGATCTTCACCAGCCGTTCCTGCACGGCCACGTTATCGTCGGCTCCCAGCACGGCAAGCCCCGTGGCCGCCCACAGGCCGTCCTCCACCTTTTCACCGGGGGCAGCCACCAGCAGGTCGCCCTTTTCGGCCTTTTCCTCCACCGCGCTCATGTCCACCACAAAGCTCACGGCCAGACGCGGGTCTGCCGCGCGGCACAGCAGGCTGTGCCTGGCCATGCGGCGCACCACACGGACGGGTATTTCCTTGCGGCCCCGCTCCACCACGCGCACGATGCGCCCTTCCGGGTTCTTGCCGTGACGGCCCGGCAGCAGCGCCACCACCACCTTGTCGCCATGCCAGGCGTCGCCCATCTGATAGGGATGCACGTAGATGTCTTCGCGTCCCTTTTCTTCGGGCAGCACAAAGCCCATGCCGGACCGCTGGATGGACAGGGTTCCCGTGACCAGCCGCAGTTGCTCGACAAGGCCCCAGGCCCCGCCGTGCAGGCGGATGACCCGCCCCTGCCGGACAAGGTCGTCCAGCCGGTCTTCCAGTTCCTTTTTCGTGCGGCGGTGCAGGCCCAGCATGCGCATCAGCGCGTCGATCTTCAGCGGGCGGTGCGCCTCGCGAAACAGGGTCATCAGGTCGTTCGCGTCGGGCAGCACGTAGCTTTCGTCGCGTTTCTTCTTTGCCATTATGGAAGTCCTTTCCGGCCATGCCGGAGTGAAAGATGTCGATGCGGTGGGGGAGCCGTCGCGGCCAACGGCGGACAGTCGCAGCCGCTGCGGCCCGGCACGTTCTGCCGTGGCCAGTATCGGCCAGCCGGTCCGGGCAGGTGCGCCCGGCCAAGGCGGGGGCTGAAGGTCAGGCCCGCCGGGCGGCGGAAAGCCCCGCCCAGCGGGCGGCCCACCATTCGGGAAAATTTGTTGCGGACCATAGCGCCGGTCCGAATTCAGTCACCAGGTCGAAAGCCCACAGGTCGGGCTGCTTCGCGCCTTCACGCCCGTCACCATCGCCGCACAACGGCGACAGCTTGACGGCGTCCTTTGGAGTACACACCACCGCGCATCCTTCCGCCGCCAGCGAACGCAGGTCGCCAAGGGCATACGGATGGTGATCCGGAAAGATGCGGTGGCGCAATGGCGGATAGCCGAAAAAACGCGTGGCAGTGGCATGCACCTGGGCCGGATCGCCCACCCCGGATGCCAGCACATAGGGCGCGCCGTCCAGATGCGCACGGGTGGCCCCCCCCTGCTCCGCCGGGCGCGGGTCCAGCCCCCGGCCCACCCGCACAAGGCCGCGCGGCGCAAGACGAAAGCTGAACACCGGCATGCCGTAGTCTATCAGGCGGCGCTCCAGTTGAGGGCCCAGGGCAGTGAACAGGTCCGGCTCCGCCTTCACGCAGAAGGCGTGCGCCCTGCTCAGGGCACTCACGCCCTCGCGCCACGACCCCGCCGGGATGGTCCGGCCCCATTGGCCGGTCAGGTCCACGGGACGCAGGACGACGATGTCCAGGTCGCGCCGCACCGCCAGATGCTGAAAACCGTCGTCCAGCAGATACAGGTGCGGAGAAAGGTGCGCCTCTGCCCAGTGCCCGGCCCTGCGCCGCACCGGGTCCACCAGCACGGCGGCATCAGGGTTCTGGCGGGCCAGCATCAGCGGTTCGTCGCCCGCCTCCGCCGCCGTGTTCGCGGACCGCACCAACAGGGGCAGTTGCGGCGGTTTCGCCCCGTAGCCGCGCGTAAGCACGGCTGCGGAAAGCCCGTGCGCGCCGCACCATCGCAACAGCCAGTGTACAAGCGGGGTCTTGCCCGTACCCCCCCAGCAGATGTTGCCCACCGACACCACGGGGCGCGGCGGGGCAAAGCGCGGCAGCACACCCGCCTCGTAGGCTGCGCGGCGCACGGCCATGCACGCGGCATAGGCCGCACCCAATGGGCGCAGCAGGGGAGCGCAGTTTTTCTGTACGGCAGCGACGTTCATGACGCCGCCCCTGTCGATCCGGTAAAGGGCAACGATGTGCGCATGAAAGCAAGTCTAGCATGCGCGGGCGCGCTTGTCGCCGGGGGAATGCGGACGAGAGGCCGGGCCAGACAGACAAACTGGCAGGCAAACTGGCAGGCAGACAGTGCCGCCTTGCGGGGCGCGGGGCAGGCATGGCGCGCATGCTGCCGGTCACAAGACAGGCGTGCGCCGCCATGAAAAAGGAGGGGCGCAAGCCCCTCCTGGCAGTCACTGTCGATCACGCGGGCGATGCACCGGCTAGTCGCGCGAGGAGCCAAACAGCCGCAGCATCATCAGGAACAGGTTGATGAAGTCCAGGTACAGCGTCAGCGCACCCAGGATGGTGCCGCGCCGGATGGCGGTGGCGTCGTCCATGGGGGCGGTCTCGCCCATCATGCGCAGCTTCTGGCTGTCATAGGCGGTCAGGCCCGTGAACACGATGACGCCGATGGCGCTGATGACCAGCGACATGGCGGAACTGCCCACGAACATGTTCACCACGCTGGCGATGAGAATGCCGATGAGGCCCATGAACAGGAAGCTACCCCACGAGGTGAGGTCCTTCTTGGTCGTCAGGCCGTAGATGGACATGGCGCCGAACATGCCCGCCGCCGTGGCGAACGCCTGAAACACCGTACCTGCGGTGTACGCCAGCAGGACGGCGGAAAGGGTGATCCCGTTCAGCGCGCTGTACAGCACGAAAAGCCCGGTGGCCGCGCCGCCGGAAAGGCGGGCGATGCCCGCGCTGATGCCCATGACCAGGCCGAGTTCGGCAAGGATCAGGCCAATCAGCACAAAGCTGTTGCCGAACACCAGTTGCAGCATGGCCGGGCTGGAAGCCGTGAACCACGCGGCAGCCGCCGTCATGGCCAACCCCACGAACATCCAGTTGTATACACCGCGCATGAAGGCGTTGACGGTTTCAGCCCGCGCCCTCGTGGGTGCGGAGACCGTGCGTCCGAGCATGTCGAAACCTCCTGTAACATTTGTGCGGAACAGCCATTCCGGCGGGGCCGGGAAAACATCGTGATTCTACTACGCCGTTCCAGTTTTGCTAAATAACAATCCTTTTCCCACCTGACAAGGGCGCGGCCCGCATCTTGACGTGCAACCTTCCGGCATGCCGCATGCGCGAGAAGCCCCGTTCCCCCTGCCCGCCCCCGTATCTCCTCGGCACGCCACATGTCTTGGGGCGCTGATGGCGCCAGTGTTCCGTCCGCGCCCGACAGGAATCGAAAGACGCTGGGCAGGCAAGGGACGGATGTGCGACCGGATGGGGCGCTGGCGGTCAGAACGACGGGATGGCGGAAGGGAGAAGGACGGAGAAGGCCCGCGCAAAAACCGGGCACGCCGAAAAAGGAGAGGGGCGACCGGCAGGCCGTCAACAAAACCGGCACGCCCGCAAACGGCTGCGGACGATTACGGGGTAACCTCCACCAGCAGACGGCGCTCCATCACGGTGCGGGCCTTGGCCCCGCCGCAACTGGAGCGGGCCACCAGAGTCACCGTCAGGTCCAGTTCATACCGGCCCGGCGCGGTGAAGCGCACTTCCGATTCCGGGTACCCTGTGGTGGAAGACACGCGCCCGCCTTCCGGGCCGGAGGCCTTGTCGATGTTCACCACGGGGAACACGCCGGACGGCAGGGGCGGGCCTTGCAGTTCCACCGTCACGGGCAGGGGCGCTCCAGCGCGGGCTAAAGCCGGAGCGGAGTCGGCGGCAGTGCCGCCACGGTCCTGCGGGGCGGGCGTCACCAGCCGGGCGGTGTGCTCCGGCGAGGTAAGCGGACACGGTTCACCGCCCGCTCCGGCAAGCCCGGCAGCGGCAGGCGCGCCCGCGTCGGCAGCCATGGCCCGTACCGGCCAGACAGCCCAGACCAACGCATGCCCCAACAACACAAGCTGGCACGCCAGCAGCACGGCAGACAGCGCCTTGACGCAAGAAAAGCAGGCGGCGCATGCCGTCCGACCATCGTGCGCCAAGCCTGAATGCCCACGCGCGATGGCCGCGCACACTGCGCGTTCCGTTCCCGTGTCCTTGCCGCGCTTTGCCACTGGACGCTCCCGTGAATTTTGCAGACACGCTCTTGTGTCCACGCGTGACTTGGGTAAAGAATAGCACACCGGCAGAGGGAAGCAACGCACCGGGTACCCATCGGGTATGCTGTACGCCGCCCAGTCCGTTGATCGGGCTGCTGTGTATCAGCCGAGCCGGTTGCCTATCCGGCTGCCGCCCCGCTGACGGTCCAACGGCCTGACCGCCGGAACACCCCCCGCATCCGTTTCCATACCTGGCTCATGCCGACGCACCCCGTCCGGAGTTTGCCGATGTCTTCCCGCTCCCCCCGCCCTTCCCGCGCTATTCCCGCCCCATCGCACCAGTCCGCCCTGCCCGGGCCTGTCCGCGCCCGCGAGCCGGACGGGCCGGACGGACCGGGCGGGCCCGCCGCCAACGCGGCCCTTTTCGCGGCGGCACGCCCCGTGCTGCTGAGCATTGAAGGGCACATGGAGCTGTTCCTGGTCCGCTGGTCCGAGCACATGCGCGCGGCGGGCTACCTGCGCCACACCACGGCCAAGCGGCAGGACTGCATCGATTCGCTGCTGGGCTTCCTGCAACCCCTGCGCGAAGCGCTGCACGCCGGGCACGCCCCGACCTTCGGCGATCTGGTGCGCGAAATCGAAGCCGGCGTGGGGACCGGCAGCCCGGACGGCGGGGACATCCGGAACGGCTGGGGCCACGAACTGCTGGCCTCTGCCCGCCGCCACCGCATGCGCGGCGTCACCGAAGCCATGTTCCTGGGCTGCTTTCATACCCTCATCCATGCCGTGCTGGACGTGGTGGAGGCAATACCCGCCCCCCGCCGCGCCCGCGATGCCGCTGCCGCCGTGGTGCGCCTGTATGAAGAGGCCTTCTCGGTGCTGTTCACCCGCCACTGGGAAACCCGCCGGGCAGAGGTGGACACCTCACAGCTTGATGACGCCAACCGACTGCTGACGTTGGAAAAGTGCAAGGTCGAGAATTTCCTCAACTCAACCTCGGACATGGTGTTGGCCACGGATGCCCTGGGCATCATCACCAGCGTCAACCGCGCCGCCCGCCAGCATCTGGCCGGGCGCGCGGTGCCGGGGCTGCCCATCTGGACCGCGCTGGGGCTGGAGGGCGAAAGCATGCAGGACCTGCTGCGCTTCTACCCGCTGGGGGTATCGTGCGAAATCACCCCTGCCGCCACGGATGACGCCGGGAGCAGCGATGCCGCCCACGCCGTGACCGCCCGGACCATGCGGCGGGGGCGTGCCGTGGCTGCCCGGCAGGATGACAGGGCAAACAGGGCCGTAGGAAGTGACGAGGGCGTGTCCGCCACCGCACCCGGAGACGCCATCCCGGCGGGCATGCCGCTTTCAGCCGCCCCCAGCGCCGCAGAAATGGGACCGCCCCACGCCACGCAGGTCTTTCGCATGCGCATCTCGCCGCTCAACGCCGTCAGTCTGGCCAGCGACGGGTACCTGGTCATGCTTACCGACGTGACCAGCCACGTGCTGCAACGCGAGGCCCTGGAACGGGTGGTGGCCGAACGCACCGAAGCGCTGCGCGAGGAAAAGGCCCATCTGGAGGAAATGAACATCACCCTGCGCACCGTGCTGCGCAACATTGACGGCGAACGGGCCGAAATCAACCGCGAGGTGGCGCGCAAGGTACACGCCATGCTGCTGCCCGCGCTGGACCATCTGGAGGCGGACATGGAACCGGAGGTGCGGCGGGGCTACCTGACCGTGATCCGTGACCAGTTGATGCGCCTGGCCCCCGATGATGCCGGGCCGGACCCGCTGCTGCTGCGCCTGAGCCCGGCAGAAATGCGCATCTGCCAGTTCATCCAGGCGGGCAGCCCCACCAAGGATATCGCCAGCGCCCTCAACCTGTCCGTAGAAACGGTGCAGACCCACCGCAAAAACATCCGCCGCAAGCTGGGCCTGCACGGCAAGGACGCAAGCCTGTGCGGCTTTTTGCGCAGCGCCCCCGCCACGCGCACGCCGCCCGGCGCGGCATGAACAACGGATGAGCATCTCGCGCGCGGCATGCTGCACGGCATGCCGCGCCAGCCCGCGCCCCGCCTGTCACACGGGGCATTGCCGCTCCAACACACTCCCTTCCGGCGCACTCTCCCCTTCCGTTCCGGACGCCCCAGCTCCACATCGGGTAGCCCACCCTACCCATTATCACCCCATTTCATAGCCTTGTGACAACCGGCCTCCCGGACTAGCCTGCATATACCCAAAAACAGGCCACTGTACGCGCGCCCGCATGCGGCGCGAACGCTCCGAGGAGATACGATGGTCAACAGTCCCACCCCAACCGGCAACGCCCGCGAAGCATGCCTGCTGCGCGGCCTGCGCGACCTGTTCGCGGCGCGCGGCGCTGACGACCTGCGTGCGGCATCGCTGGCGCTGGATGCGTGCATCGCGCACTACGGCAGTCCGGCCCCGCTCCCCCCCAACGCCTCCGGACAGCACGGCAAGCACGGCCAACGTCTTCAGCACGATCAGCCCCGGCCATCCCCTGCCCCGAATGCGCCCGATCTTTCCCACGACAACCAGTGGCGCGATGCCGAATATGCCTTCAACCGGCTGTTCGTGGGCCCCATGGCCGTGCCCGCGCCGCCCTACGCATCCGCCTGGCTGGAAACCGAACCGCGCCTGATGGGTGAATCCACCATGGATGTACGCGCCCTGTACCACGCCCTTGGGTATGCCGTACCCGACGAAGGAACCGCACCCGACGACCACCTGAGCTTCGAACTGGACGCCGCCCTGGCCCTGCTGGCCCTGAACGACGCGCCCCGGCCCGCCGCCAACGCACAGCGCGAAGAGCGCGGGCTGGCCGTGAACGATGCCTGGTGCTGGCTGGTGGCCGAGCACATGGGCGCATGGGTGCCCCGTTTCGTGCAGCGCGCCCTGGCCGAACCCGGCGTGCCGCCCGTCATTGCCCGCGCGCTGGCCCTGCTGCTGTGCTGGCAGGAAGGCGCGGCAACGACCTGCGCCCGGCATCACCCCCCGGATCCGACCGCCGATGCGTCGGCGTCACCCCTGTAACCGACACACCGGTCCCCGATTCCCGCAGATCATGAAACCCACGGAGGTCATCATGCCCAAGACAACCGGCCCCGACTGCCCCAACGGGACCCCCTCGCGCGGGGCGTCTTCCTGCTCCATGAGCAGGCGCAGCTTCCTCAAGGGGCTCATCGCATCCGGCGCGCTGGCCACGCTGCCCTGCGGGCTGCTGATGCCCCGCAACGCGTCCGCAGCGCCCTTCAACAAGGCGGATTTCCAGATATTCCGCAATGCTTGCCCGCGCAACTGTTACGACACGTGCAGCATCGTCACCCACGTCAAGGACGGGGTGGTCAAGTTCGTGGAAGGCGCGCCGGAATCCACCTTCACGGCGGGCGGGCTGTGCGTGAAAGGCTACAGTTACCCCCGCCGCATCTACAGCCCCGACCGCATCAAGTACCCCATGGTCCAGGACGGACGCGGCAGCGGCAACTGGCGGCGCGTATCGTGGGACGAGGCCATGGAACGCATCGCCCGCAAGCTGCTGGAGATCAAGGAAAAGGACGGCAATCTGCTGGGCCTTGCCCTTACCAAGTATTCCGGCAACTTCGGCATTACCAACTACGGGGTCGAGGGCATGATGTCCTCGCTGGGCTACACCACCCGGCTGGTGGGCACGCCCTGCTGGCCCGCCGGCATCGACGCCCAGAACTACGACCTGGGCGACATGTGGTGCAACGACCCTGAAGACATGGAAAAGTCGCGCTACGTCATCATCTGGGGGGCCAACCCCGCGTGGTGTTCCGTGCATTCCATGAAGTACGTCTACGCCGCCCGCGACCGGGGGGCCAAGATCGTGGTCATCGACCCGGTGCTGACCCAGACCGCCGCCAAGGGCGACGTGGCCTGGCAGCCGGAAACGGGCAGCGACGGCGCGCTGGCGCTGGGCATGGCCCGGCACGTGCTTGACCTGGGCCTGGTGGACCGTGACTTCGTGGCCAACAACGCCGTGGGCTTCGAGGAATTCGCCGCCTACCTGCGCAACAACGTCACCGTGGAATGGGCGGCGGAAAAATCCGGCATCCCTGCCGACGACATCCGCCGCGTGGCCGAGGAATTCGCCACCGCCAAGCCCGCCACCATCTGGATCGGCTACGGCATGCAACGTCACGTCAACGGCGGGGCCGCCGTGCGCGCCATCGACGCGCTGGTGGCCATGACCGGCAACGTGGGCAAGGTGGGCGGCGGCGCGCGCTACGGCCACCTGCAAACCTGGGGCTTCAACTACCACGCCATGATCCAGAAGGCCCCGGCGGGGTCCATCGGCTTTGTGGGCAAGGCGGGTCCCAAGGGCGAATTCGACGTCACCGCAGGCGCTGCGGCGGCCACCGCCTATACCGACCGCGCCCTGAACATCAACAAGACCGCCCAGGAACTGCTGGACGCCCAGAACCCGCCGGTGCGCGTGCTGTGGTCGTCGTGCAAGAACCCCTTTGCGCAGGACTTTGACCGCAACAAGCTGGAAAAGGCCTTCAACAAGCTGGAAATGGTGGTCAGCGTCGAACAGTTCTTCACCGAAACGGTGCGCCATTCCGACATCGTGCTGCCGGTGACCACCCTGTTCGAGGAATGGACCGTCAACGCATCCTACTGGCACTACTGGGTATCGCTGAACGAGCAGGCCATTGCCCCCATGCACGAGGCCAAGTCGAACATCGAGATCGCGGCGCTGCTCTCGAAGCACATGAACCGCCTCTCGCCCGGCTCCTGCACCTATCCGCAGGACATCGACACCAAGGAATGGATGGAGAAGGAATTCAACAAGGGCGTGTACGACCTGTTGGGCATCAGCCACTGGCAGGATCTGCGGAAGGGCCCGGCCAAGGCGAAGATGCCGTCGTCCGCCTCGTGGAGCGACCGCAAGTTCAAGACGCCGTCGGGCAAGTACGAGTTCCGGTCCGACCTGTGCGCCAGCCACGGGCACAAGGCCCTGCCGGAGTACAAGGAAGGCCGCAAGGCATACGCCCCCTACCGCCTGCTGACCCCGCACAGCAAGTTCGCCATCCATTCGCAGTTCGCCAACCTGGACTGGATGGAGGAATTCCAGAAGGAACCCTTCGTCTACCTGAACCCCGTGCTGGCCAGGGCCAAGGGCATAGCCGACCTGGACACGGTGCGGGTGTTCAACCCCACGGGCGAGGTGAAGCTGCGCGCCAAGATCACCGATACGGTGCCCGGCGACTGCCTGTTGATGTACGAGGCATGGTTCCGCAAGCTGAACTTTAACGTGCAGAACCTTGTGGACGACGAATCGGCGGACATGGGCGCATACAAGACCGGCGCGCCCGGTGTGGCCATTCACGACCAGTTCGCCGACGTGGCGAGAGCATAGGAGGCGGCCCATGACCACACAAAAGACGTCCCTTCCCAGGCAGCGTGCCTTTCTGGTGGACGTGGAGCACTGCATCGGCTGCTTCACCTGCGCCATGGCCTGCAAGAACTACTACCAGCAGGAAACCGGCGTGGTCTGGCGGCAGCTGTACCCGCTGGACGAGGCCATCTACCCCCACCGCGAGCGGGCCTTCTTTTCGCTGGCCTGCAACCACTGCGAAAACCCCGCCTGCCTCAACGCCTGCCCGGTAAAGGCCTATGAAAAGCGCGAGGACGGCGTGGTGGTGCATCACCAGGACCGCTGCATCGGCTGTGGCAACTGCATCCGCTCCTGTCCGTACGGCGCGCCGCGCTACAACCCGGTGCTGAAAAAGGCGGAAAAGTGCAGCCTGTGCCACGAACGGCTGGACGCCGGGGAACAGCCCGCCTGCGTGAAAAGCTGCCCGGTGCGGGCGCTGCGGCTGGTGGACATTGCCGCCCTGTCCACGGCGGACGCCGCCAACGCCGTGCAGTACCCGGCAGGGTACCCGGAAATGCCGCAGGTCAATCCGTCCACCCGCTTCATCATGCCCAGAACACCCCGCGTGGTGAGGAGGTAGCCATGCAGAACATCGAACTTCCCCTGGTGCTGTTCACCGTACTGTCGCAAGCGGCAGTGGGCATTGCCCTCTTGCGTGCCGTGCGTTCGTGCGGCTGCGCGGGCGGAGCCTGCGCGACCATGAACGCGGGCAACGACACGCCCGGCAGCCGCACGGAATGGCTGGCCGCCACCGCCGTCATGGGTGTAGCCCTGCTGGCCTCGCTGTTCCACCTGGGGCATCCGGAGGGGGCGGTGCGCACCCTGGTCCATCTGGAAAAGGCCTGGCTGAGCCGCGAGATACTGGCCTTTGGCGCGTTTGCCGCACTGCTGGCCGTGGCCGCCGTCACGGGCAAGGCGGGCGCGGGCCTGCGCGGGGCCGCCGCGCTGGTGGGCCTGGCCGCCCTGTACACCTCGGGCATGACCTATGCCCCGCCTGCCATGCCTGCCCTGCATAACGCCGCGCCGCTGGGGTTCTTCCTGCTGTCGGCGCTGCTGCTGGGGGCCTCGTTTGGCAGCTGGTTTGCGGGCGAAGGCAGCCAGCCCATGCTGCGCACCGTGCTGTTGGGCAGCCTGGCTGCGGCGCTGGCGGTGTACGTCATCGTGCCCTGCGTGTGGGCGTCGGGCGGCACGGTCATGCAGATGACCGCCCGCGCGTGGCTGGCATCGCCCCTGTACTGGGCGCGGCTGGTGCTGGGCATCCTTGTGCCGCTGGTGGTGATGATCCGCAGCCCGCGCATCCCCCGCTGGATGGGGCCGCTGGTGCTGCTGGGCGAACTGGCGGGCCGGGCGGTGTTCTTCGGGGCCACCGTGCATGCGGCCATGAATCTGGGCGCGCCCTATTAGGGGCAAGTTTCGGATTTTCGGCTGCCTTCGCCTGAATGAAAACGGGGCGGCGTTCTTCCGAACGCCGCCCCGTGATATTTTTACAGGCCGCAACACCCTTGCAGCTAATAGCTTTCCACCCCGTCCGCCAAAGCCTCCGGCACGTCGCACGGATCGTTCAGCAACAATTCCTGCGGCATGTCCATGGGGTGTCCCACATCGCGCCCCTTGCGCACGGCAATGACCGCGCGCAACTGCTGCCCTTCCTCCAGCCGGGGGTTCAAGGTCAGGGCGCGGCACAGAAAGCCGTTGGCCTTCTCGTAGTCGCCGGACTCGAACAGGGTGCGGGCGATGTTGTACAGCAGGTGGTCGTCCTTGGGGGCCAGTTGGGCGGCACGGGCGTAGAAGCGCAACGCCTCGCCGTACATGTGGCTTTTGCGCAGTTTTATGCCGAAATCGTTGAACATGTGCTTATGGCGCGGGTCGAATGCGCCGGGCAGGGCAATGAGCCGCTGGAACACCTCGCGCGCCTTGTCCAGATCTTCGCGGGCAAGATAGGTCAGGCCCAGCCCGAAGGTGGCGCGCACGTTCTGTTCGTCGATGGCCAGGGCGTTCTGGAACTCGAACTCGGCGCTCCAGGTCTCGCCGCGTTCGCGGTGGCGTTCACCGCGCGCGATATGCCCGGCCAGCTCGCGCATGGCCGGATACACCTTTTCGTGGTAGATGGCGGGTTCGGGAATGTAGTCCAGCACCAGATCCTCGTAGCTGAGGATGCTGACTTCGCCGGTGGGCACGTGGTTGTCGTTCAGCACCTGGGCGTCGTAGCGCCCATCGTCGCGCCGGACCACATAGATCATCACGTTCTGCTGCACGGTACGCCGCGTTCCGCCGAAGCCGATTTTCATATCGGCTGTGGTGGAAAAGACCCCGCGCCTGGGTTTTTCACCCATAACGGGGAAATCGTTCACGATTTCCGTATCAGCGTTCACGATGAACTCCCGGTTGGCTACGGCATGATGATAGCCTTGCATTGCTCCCTCGTAAACCCTGCTTGTGCCCCGTCGTCTGGACAAGACACCTTTTCCCGCCAGCCGGGGCGGTGTATCGTGCCGGAAACCAGGAGGTTCCCATGCCACGCAGCCTGTGCATTCACGGTCATTTCTATCAGCCGCCCCGGGAAGACCCGTGGCTGGATGATATTTTGCCCGAAGGCAGCGCAGCCCCCGCCCCGGACTGGAACACCCGCATCCTGCGCGAAAGTTATGCCCCCATGGGCTGGGCGCGCAGGCTGGACCGCGAGGGGCGCATTGGCGACATCCTGAACAGTTACGAGTGGATCAGCTTCAACGCCGGGCCAACCCTGCTGCGCTGGATGGACCGCCACGCCCCCGACACCCTGCGCCGCATGGTGGAAGGCGACCGGGTAAGCGCCGCGCGCTGGGGGCACGGCAACGCCATGGCCCAGGTATACCACCACGTCATCATGCCCCTGGCCACCCAGCTTGACCGCGAGGTGGAAACCGCATGGGCCGTGGCCGACTTCACCGCGCGCTTTGGCCGCGCGCCCGAAGGCATGTGGCTGCCGGAGGCCGCCGTGGACACGCCCACGCTGGAAACCCTGGCAGCGGCGGGCATCGCCTTCACCATACTGGCCCCGCGCCAGGCGCGCGCCGTGGCCGCGCTGGACGGCATAGCCCCGGCCAACGCCGCGTGGCAGCCCGTGCATGAAGGCACGCTGGACATCGGCCTGCCCTACCGGGCGGAATTGCCCTCTGGCCGCCACATCGACATCTTTTTCTACGACGGGCCCATCTCGCGGGCCGTGGCATTCGAGCAACTTTTGCGCGACGGCGAAATCTTCTGGCGCAGGCTGGCCGACGCGGCCGGCGCCCTGCCTGTCCCCCCCGGCGAGGGACCGGGCGACGGCGGCAATGGCGACCGCCTGCTGGCCGTATGCACCGATGGCGAAACCTACGGACATCACTTCACCTTCGGCGAAATGGCCCTGGCCCACGTGCTGGCCCAGGGGTACGCCGGACGCGACGGAGTGGCGCTGACCAACTTCGCGGCCTTCCTGCGCCGCAATCCGCCCCGCATGCGGGTGCTGCTGCACGAACCCTCGTCGTGGAGCTGCGCCCACGGCGTGGAGCGCTGGCGCTCCGACTGCGGCTGCACCGACGGCGGGCACCCCGGCTGGAATCAGCGTTGGCGCGGCCCCCTGCGGGAAGGGCTGGACGCGGTGAAACAAGGGCTGGACGCCCACTTTGCCGCCGCCGGAGCCGCGTTGTTCCGCGATCCCAAGGCAGCCCTGCTGGCCTATGGCCAGGTGCTGGCGGCACCCGGCGACAGCGCCGTGCGCGAATCCTTTGCCGCCGCGCATCTGGCCCCCGGCATCGCCGGGCAACAGGCGGACGCGGCATGGAAGCTGCTGGCCATGCAGGAGGCTGGGCTGGCGTCGTTTGCCAGTTGCGCCTGGTTCTTCGATGAAATTTCGCGCATAGAGCCGGTGAACGCCATGACCTACGCCCTGCGCGCTCTGGACCTGTGCGCGGCCACAGGCGGACCGGACCTGTTGCCGCATCTGGCGGACCACCTGGCCCGTGCGGCTTCCAACAAGCCGGAGGAAGGCACCGGCGCGGACATCCTGCGCCGCACCGTGCTGCCCCGACGCGGCACGGACGCCAGCCTGGTGCTTCAGGCCCTGTGGCGGCTGCGGGCGGAACACGGCCTGCCGGAACCGGGAACCACGGCAACCCACGCCTGGCCGGGCGCGGAGGTGGACGTGACCCTTGATGCCAGCTCTCCGGACAATGGCCCGGAAGGTGCGAACAGCGTCGACGCCCCTGTCACGGGCATTGCCGCCCTGCGTCTGCCGCTGGAAACGGAAGGCCGCACCGTGCGTTTCACCTGGCAACCGCCGGGTCCGTCCACGTCCGCCCGCGCCTCGCGGGTGGCGGTACGCCCGACAACTGAACCCGACGCGCCCGAAACATCCCTGTCCATGGACGAGCTGCCGGTAAATGCCCGGCAGGCGCTGCTGCTGGCCCTGCTGCGCGGCGACGAACACCGGCAGGCCGCGCATCGTGCCGCGTTGGCCCGCCAGTCCCTAGCCCTTGTGGACCCGTGGGAGGAAGCCCAGCACGACATGCCCGCCAGCCACCTGTGGGCCGACCTTGCCCCGCAACTGGGGCTGGCGCTGGTGACGGCCCCCCCGGCAACCGCCCTTACCGGCGATGCATCGCGCAACGAGGCCGCGTGGCGGCAGGGGCTGGAACTGCTGCGTTCGCTGCAACCTTCGTCCCGGCAACGGCATAGTCTGCACCGGCTGGTGCAGGGCCACCTGCTGGCCTTGCTGGATGCTCCCACGCCAGACTGGGCCGAGCTGTGCAGGGCCGTGGAGCGCACCCGTGAAGTGACGCCTGACTTCGACTGGTGGACCGTGCAGAACCGGATGTGGGAACTGCTGCGGACCAACGGACCAGCGGCCAGTCAGCAGGCGCGTCAGTGCGCGGCCCTGCTGGGATTTCGGGTGTAGCGCGCCTTTACCCCATTGGGCACGGCACGCCTTTACTCCATCGGGGGCGACACGTCCTTCCCCCATCGGATGTGACACGCCTTGGCCCCAAATGACGATGGCCTCGGCGCACCACCCGGTGCGACGAGGCCGTTGTCGCCAAAATGATAACGAATGTCAATCGCAACACATGTGCAACACGTCAGAGTCTGGTGCGCAACCAGTCCTACACGGCGGTCTGAATCATGGAAGGGCGATGCACCAGCGCGGCGGAACGGGCATAGGCGCGCGCGCCTGCGGCGGGGGTGCGGGTGGGGCTGGCTGCGCCTGCCAGCGCGGCTTGTGCAGACTGGGCAGACTGGGCGGCGGAGGCCCCGGCGCTCTGGCCTGCTTCCTGACCGGGGTCCAGAGATATTGCGGGGTCTGCGGATTGCGCCGAGGCTGAGGCGGGGGTCAGTTCCGCCAACAGTTGCTGCGTTTGCAGGCTGTCGGCGAAATTGAAGGCCCGCATGCGCTGCAGCGATTCGGCAGCCTGTACGGCGGCGTCTTCTGCGGTGGGCGAGGTTTCGGTTTCGTAGCTGACGGTAAGCGGGCCAACCGAAAAGGCCGTCCTGGTCCGCTTGGCGGCAAGCAGCCCCAGCGCATCGCCCGCATCACGGGTCAGTGCGCTGCTGTACGCGGCAAGGCCGCGTGACGAGGGTGCGTCGCCGATATTCATGGCCGATCCCTGACTGCCCTTCTTCAATCCCGTCACAACTGCGCGGAGACTGGCGTGCGCCAGCACGTGCCGGTTCATTTGCGGGTGGCCCCGCCAGACCGACGTATCCGCTGGGGTGCTACAGTAATTTACATACGTCCGAGCACCCGCGCAACCCGCATTTTTCTTGCATTGCGCGGGCGCAGAACTTACGAAGGTCGCTGACCGTTCAACCGGTTGGGTCGTTTTTACCCAGCCGCCGATCACGGTCCTTTGCCGTATCCGCCGCACCAGCCGTGCCGACATGCCTGATTCGCCAGTCACGCCCGGCACATTCGCACGCCGGAATGCGTCCACGCCAGACAGCGTCCATGGCAGACAACATCTGTGACAAACGCCGTCTACGGCAGAAGCGTCCACGGCGGACAGCCAATCCCCGCAAGGAAGGAAGCACGCGCATGCCCTGCAAGATACTGGAAAAAGAGCGCCTGATCCCCGGCCAGACCAGCAAGCTGGTCATCGACGCGCCGCACATCGCCAAAAAGGCGCAGCCGGGCAACTTCGTCATTCTGCGCGTCTGCGAAAAGGGTGAACGCATCCCGCTCACCATCGCCGACGCCGATCCTGAACGCGGCACCATCACCATCGTCTATCTGGTCATGGGCAAGTCCACCGCCCTGCTGGAAGCCCTGAACGCGGGCGATTCCATCCTCGACCTGTGCGGTCCGCTGGGCAAGGCCACCCACATCGAAAAGGCGGGCACGGTCATCTGCGTGGGCGGCGGCACCGGCATCGCAGCCATGCACCACATCGCCAAGGGGCACCACAAGGCAGGCAACCACGTGGTGGCCGTCATCGGCGCGCGCAGCAAGGACCTGCTGCTCTTTTACAACGAACTTTCGTCCTTCTGCCCCGAAGTGCTGGTATCCACCGACGACGGCAGCTTCGGCCACAAGGGGCTGGTCACCGACCTGCTGCGCCAGCGGCTGGAAACCGACAAGACCGTGTCCGAAGTGGTGGCCGTGGGTCCCGTGCCCATGATGGCGGCGGTGGCCAAGACCACCGAGCCTTTCGGCGTGAAGACCACGGTCAGCCTGAACTCCATCATGGTGGACGGCATCGGCATGTGCGGCGCGTGCCGTGTGAGCGTGGGCGGCGAAACCCGCTTCGCCTGCGTGGACGGCCCCGAATTCGACGGCCACAAGGTGGACTTCAACGAACTGCGTCAGCGCCTTGCGGCCTTCAAGCCGCAGGAAAAGGCATCGTACGACCACCACTGCAAGTGTACCTGCGCGGGGGAGAAGTAAGACCATGACCGCCACCGCCGAACGCAAGCCCGCCGGGGGCCGCAAGATCGCCCCGCGCGTGGACATGCCCTGCCAGCCCGCCGGGGAGCGCATCCGCAACTTCGAGGAAGTGGCCCTGGGCTACACGCAGCAGATGGCCACGGAAGAAGCCCTGCGCTGCCTGCAATGCAAGAACCCCAAGTGCGTCAAGGGCTGCCCCGTGGAAGTGCCCATCAAGGACTTCATCGGTCAGCTTGCCCAGGGTGACCTTGAAGGTGCGTACCGCACCATCAAATCGACCAACAGCCTGCCCGGCGTGTGCGGCCGGGTATGCCCGCAGGAAAATCAGTGCGAGGGTTCGTGCGTGCTGAACGCCAAGGGCCAGCCCGTGGCCATTGGCCGCCTGGAACGCTACGTGGCCGACACCTACATGGCCCTCGACGCCTGCGACCATCTTTCCGCCAAACTGACCTGCCCGGCGGTGGACCCGGAACTGCGCGTGGCCTGCATCGGCAGCGGCCCGGCCAGCCTGACCGTGGCGGGGTACCTTTCCTCGCGCGGGATCAAGGTGACCGTGTTCGAGGCCCTGCACGAGGTGGGCGGGGTGCTGGTATACGGCATTCCCGAATTCCGCCTGCCGAAATCGGCCATCGTGGAAAAGGAAGTGCAGGCCCTGCGCACCCAGGAAGTGGATTTTGTCACCAACTGGGTGGGCGGTCGCACCTTTTCGATCGATGACCTGTTCGCGGAAGGCTACCGCGCCGTGTTCATCGGCGTGGGTGCGGGGCTGCCGCGCTTTCTCGGCGTGCCCGGCGAAAACCTTACCGGCGTTTTTTCCGCCAACGAATACCTTACCCGCGTCAACCTGGGCCGGGCCTACTCCTTCCCCGACTACGACACCCCGGTCTACCAGGGCCGCAACGTGACGGTGTACGGCGGCGGCAACGTGGCCATGGACGCGGCGCGTACGGCGCTGCGCCTGGGCGCGGAATCGGTGCGCATCGTCTACCGCCGTACCCGCGACGAGCTGCCCGCCCGGCACGAGGAACTGGAACACGCCGAGGAAGAAGGCGTGATCCTGGAACTGCTGGCCAACCCCGTGGCCTTCCACGGCGACGAAATGGGCCGCCTGACCGGCGTAACCCTGCAACGCATGCAGCTTGGCGAGCCGGACGCTTCGGGCCGCCGCAGCCCGGTGCCGGTGGAAGGCGACACCTATGAACTGCCCACCGACCTTGCCGTCATCGCCGTGGGCACCCGGCCCAACCCCATCCTGCTGGAAGCCACGCCGCAGCTCAAGCTGAGCAGGCGCGGTTACATCGAGGTGGACGAGGAAACCGGCGAGACCTCCATGCCCAACGTGTTCGCCGGGGGCGACATCGTTACCGGCGCGGCCACGGTCATCCTGGCCATGGGCGCGGGCCGCAGGGCGGCCAAGGAAATCCGCCGCCGCCTGAAGGGCGGGGAGTAACGGAAAGATACGGCGAACGTCGGCAGACACCGCACGGCGAAAGGCGCGCGCCGTCTGGCCGCCGCCAGCCGCATCCTCCGGCTACGCATCCGCCAACGCAACTGGCGGCGCATCGAACGCACACCGCCGCCCTTTCGCCCGCACGGGCCGATGGGGCGGCGGTTTCCCGTTGTTCCCAAACCCTGCGCGCGCTTGCGGGCTGCCCGTGCCGTTGCTATGTTCTTTCGTGCGGCGCATGCCGCACGCATGGCGGGGAACCAACCCCGCACCGGACATCCATCCCACACCGAGGAGGCCCGCCCATGGCGCCCAGAAGCGAGAAGTACCGCATCGGCGACATCGACCTGACCGACATCCGCAACCGCAACGAGCTGCGGGTCATCAAGGCCATCGAGCAGGTCCTGCGCGAGCCCCCGGTGTACACCCCGGACCCCAAGGACATTCAGGACATCTACGCGCTGGCGCTGAACAACCTGACCCCGCGCTACGCCCAGACCGGCACCATCGTGCTGCGCGACCCGGTACGCGACGACCAGATCGTCGAATCCGTGCGCAACGCCTTCGTGCGGGTGATGGAACGTCCCAAGGAATAGCCTCCACCCGCGCGGACCGTCCGCGCGGGAGCGCCTGCCATCCCACCGCAACCCGCCCCGCCACCACCGGGCGGCCATGGACACACCGCCGTGATCACCGTCGATCTGCACACCCACACCAGCCACTCCCACGGGCAGGCCACCGTGGAAGAAATGTTCGCCACCGCCATGGATCGCGGCATGGAAGTCTTCGGCTTTTCCGAACACTCGCCCCGTCCCCTCGCCTATTCCTATCCCAAGGACTACCGCGAAAAACTGACGGCGGGCTTTCCCCGCTACGTGGACGAGGTGCGCGCCCTGGCCGATGGGCGCAAGGACGGCAAAACCGTGCTGCTGGGGCTGGAGATGGACTGGCTGCCGGGGCAGGAGCCGTTCACGGCGGAAACCATCCACCGCTACCCGTTCGACTACATCATCGGGGGCATCCACTTTCTGGGCACCTGGGGCTTCGACTGCACCGTGGACGACTGGAAGGACCTTGCGCCGGAACAGGCCAACGACGCCTTCGAGCGCTATTTCGAGAGCCTGCGCCGCATGGGGGCGTCGGGCATGTTCAACATCGCCGCCCACCCGGACATCATCAAGATATTCGCGGTGGATGCCTTCCATGAATGGCTGGACCGCCCGGAATCGCGCCAGCGGGTGCGCGATGCGCTGGCCACCCTGCGCACGGCGGGCATGGCCATGGAAATTTCCTCTGCCGGGCTGCGCAAGCTGTGCAAGGAAATCTACCCCTGCCCCACCATCATGGAGATGGCCCGCGAACTGGAACTGCCCATCACCTTCGGGTCGGACGCGCACTGCACCTCCACCGTGGCCTGGGGCTTCGACCAACTGGAAGAATACGCCCGCCGCTTCGGCTACACGCACAGCGTGTGGTTTCAGAAGGGTGTGATGCATCAGCGGCCCTTCTAGCCACCGCAACACGTTCCGTCCGCAGCGCCGGGGTGCCCCGTGGCCCCGGCGTGCGTTTTTCATCCTCCAGCCCCCGGTCGGTTCCGCCGCCCTTCCTCCATCATGACCACCACCCCCATGCACCATACCGACCCCGCCGCCCCGCTGGCGGTACTGGACAACGTCCGCGTCAGCTTCGGCGGACGCCGCGCCCTGGACGGCGCAAGCTGGACCCTGCGCGCCGGGGAATGCTGGGCCGTGTTCGGCCGCAACGGCGCGGGCAAGTCCACCCTGCTGCGCGTGGTGCGCGGCGTTGCCCGGCCCGACCAGATCGACGGCGGCAAGGTGACCTGGTACCCGCCCGCGAACGGCGAAGTGCAGGCACAACAGGGCGCAACGCCCCCCGGAGAAACATCAGCAGGCGAAACGTCCCCGCTGACCGGGCGCGCCCTGTGCGCCAGCGTGTCCTCTGCCCAGCAGGAACGCTATATGCGCCAGGGCTGGCTGATTACCGGCCAGGAACTGCTGCTCACCGGCTATTACGACACCCCCCTGCTTTACGAAGACCCCGGCGCGGAGCGCACCGCCGCCGCGCGCGACCTGGCCCGTCGCCTGGGGGCCGCCCACCTGCTGGACGTCAAGGTGCCCGCCATGTCGCAGGGGCAACTGCGCCTGCTGCTGGTGGCCCGCGCCCTGGTGCGCCAGCCCGCCGTGCTGCTGCTGGACGAGGTGTGCGAAGGGCTGGACGCCACGGCCCGCGCAGCGGTGCTGGGCGCGGTGGATCAGGCCGCCGCGCTGGGGGTGACCGTACTGTTCGCCACCCACCGCACCGACCAGTTGCCCGCCTGCCTCACCCGCGCCCTGCTGGTGCAGAATGGGCGCATCATGGCCGAAGGGCCGCTGGATGAAGTCATGAGCAACCTGCCCGTCGACTCCGGCGTGTGCGGGGGGGATGGACTGGACACCCCGGATGTCGGCATGCCCGGCGTGAATGGCCAGAGCGCATTGGACGGCAGCGCCGCATCCGCCCGCCAGTGCCACGACTCGGTCCCGGCATTGGCTCCGGTGCTGGCCCGCATAGAGCGCGCCGACGTGTACGTGGAGCGCACGCACGTGCTGCACGCCATCGACTGGACCATCCGGCGCGGCGAAAACTGGTGCGTCATCGGCTCCAACGGCTCCGGCAAGTCCACCCTGCTGCGCCTGCTGCACGGCGAGGAAAACGTGGCCGTGGGGGGCGACATCGTGTGGTTTGCGGACGAGGCATCCTGCGGGGTGGCCCGGCGCGAACAGGCGCAACAGGTGCAACAGGCGTCCCTGCGCGACCTGCCCCTGCTGCACCGCCGCGTGGCCCTGGTGTCCGACCAGTTGCAAGCTACCTACGGGTACGACCTGACTGCCGAAGAACTGGTGCTCACCGGCTTTTCCGGCACCATCGGCCTGTACGACGAGCCGGACGACGACCAGCGGGCCGAGGCCGCCCACTGGCTGCGCATGCTGGGCGCGGCGGGCCTTGCCGGACAGCGCATCCGCACCCTGTCCACCGGGCAGTTGCGCCGGGTGCTGCTGGCCCGCGCCCTGGCGGGCGCGCCGGACCTGCTGTTGCTGGACGAACCCTGCTCCGGGCTGGACCCGGCCAGCCGCACCGCATTCCTGGCCCTGCTGGGGCAACTGGCCCGCGCGGGCGTGCAGATGGTGCTGGTCACCCATCACGAGGACGACCTGATTCCGGAAATCACCCACGTACTCCGTCTGGCGGATGGCCGCATCACCCACTGCGGCCCGCGCGGCGGTGCCAGTGGCGTGGTGCCCGACGAGTCCGCATGACCGGCGGCACGCTGTTCGATGCTCCCCGGCTGGAGCACGGTATGCCTTTCGCCGGGCTGATCCAGGTGGCGGGCGTGCATGACCTGGCCGAGGCGCTGGCCCTGCGCGAGGCCGGGGTGCATGCCGTGGGGCTACCCCTGCGCCTGCCGGTGAACGCGGAAGACCTGACCGAAGCCGAGGCCGCCCGGCTGGTGGCCGATATGGAACGCCTGCCCGTGCCGCACCTGCTGCCCGTGGGCATCACCTACATTGCCGACGGTGCCGAAGCGGCGGAGTTCTGCCGCGCGCTGGGGTTGCGCCGCCTGCAACTGCACGGCCCGGTGACGCCCACCGAACTGGTCCGGCTGCGGCGCGAACTTCCGAATCTGTTCCTTATCAAGAGCCTGGTGGTGCGGGCAGACGGCAATCTGCCGGAACTGCTGGATACCGTGCGCGAACTGGCCCACCTGGCAGACGCCTTCATCACCGACACCCACAACCCGGCCACCGGCGCGGACGGGGCCACCGGCCTTACCCACGACTGGGCCGTGAGCGCGGAACTGGTGCGCCACTCGCCCCGCCCCGTCATCCTGGCCGGGGGATTGACCCCGGACAACGTGTACGGAGCCATCCTGCGGGTGCGCCCGGCAGGCGTGGACGCCCACACCGGCGTGGAAGGCCCGGACGGCTGCAAGTGCCCGGACCGGCTGCGCCGTTTCGTGGCCGAGGCCCGGCAGGGCTTTGCGGCGATGGCACAATAATGCGCCGGGGCTGAAGGTCTGACGCATTCCCGTCGCCTGTGTCTCCTTCCCCGCAACCGGCCATGCCCCTGCACCCGGCATCCACTGCACCGGGCGAGTCTTCCCCTCCAACTCTGCGCGCGCCTTCCCTCTCCAGCGGCAAGCCCCTTGAACTTCCTGATTCTTTCCGGTACACCTCGAAGCGAGGATTGGGAAATTGCGCACAACCCGCGCGCGTCCGCGCCGGGGCACCAGAAGGAGGCTGTCATGGATTTCGCATGGTTCTTCGCGGGCATTCTGGGTGTGGCCATCGCGCTGCGCTACATCAAGTGTACTAGCCCCAACGCTCCGCACCACCACTAGGACACGCTTTTTGCCCTCACGGGCATGCGGCCTGCGGCGGGTTTTCCGGCCACGGCGCGCGCAGGAAACGGACGGTCTTGACCGTCCGTTTCGCGTTTTCACCGCCCAGCCGCCCATCCTCTGCCAACCCCGCACAGTCCCCAGCCCTTCCGGTTGCGCTCCATTGCCTCCGTCACGTCGGCATTCCGGCCCATGTCTCCCGACGCGCTTGACGGCGGGCCGATTTGGCTGTTGGTAGAAGACAGCGTGAGCGCACACTGTTGCACCGCATATCAGCCCGTCCGTGTTCGGGATGATGCCCGAGGCCCATCGGCAACCGACGTCCGGAACAATCTCCACCCACCACATGATGACCTGATCGGGAGCCTTCATGGAACCGCTGGTATTCGTCGCCGTGCTCTCGGCGGCCATGCTGCACGCCGGGTGGAACGCAGTGGTCAAGATGGGTGCGGACAGGCTGCTGGGCATAACCCTGGTGGCCGTATCCGGATCGGTCACCGCGCTGCTGGCAGTGCCTTTCGTGCCCGTCCCGCTCTCTGCGGCCTGGCCGTGGCTGGGCACCTCGCTGCTGTTCCACACCGGGTACAAACTCTTTCTGGCCCAGGCCTACCGCACGGGCGACCTGGGGCAGGTCTACCCCATCGCCAGGGGCAGCGCCCCGCTGGTGGTGGCAGTAGTCATGGCCACCACCTTCGGCGAGACGCTCTCGCCCGCAGCAGCCATGGGCGTGGGCCTGCTGGCGTCCGGCATCTGGCTCATGTCGCTGCGCGGCGGGCGCGCCCAGGCCCGGCCAGACCTGCGCAGCGTGGCCTTTGCGCTGGGCACCTCGCTGTTCATCGCCAGCTACACCATCACCGACGGCTTAGGCGCTCGCGCCAGCGGATCACCGCACGGCTACACCGCATGGCTGTTCCTGTTCGACGGCCTGATCATGCTGACCATCCTGCTGGCCACGCGCGGCCGGGAAGGGCTGACGGCCATGCGCGCCCACTGGCGCGGCGGCACGGCGGCGGGCGTCATGTCCGTGGGGGCGTACTGGATCGTCATCTGGGCCATGACCCTGGCCCCCATCGCCGTGGTGGCCACCCTGCGCGAAACCAGCGTGTTGTTCGCCGCCGCCATCTCGGTGGTGGTGCTGAAGGAACCGCTGACCCGCTGGCGCACGGTGTCGGCCTGCATCATCGTGGCCGGGGTGATGCTGACCCGCGCGGGGTAGACGCCCCTTTCCGGTATCCGGCAATATCCGATGGACACAACGGACGGGATGGCATGCCCGTCCGTTGCTGTTGGTGTGCCGGGATGGCGGCGATAAAAGGCGGCAGGTGGATGTCGCACCCATGGCGATTTTCGCCCATTGACCGATATCACGATTTTCGCCATCGGCTCGGCATGGCGGTTTTCGCCGCCTACCCGGCATGGACGCAACGCCCGGCGTGGTTCACCGTGACTCAGGTCACGGACCTTTTCGACGCCACGGGCCACGGTGACGGCGGGCACCCTGCCGTTGCGTCCGATACGCCGTGCGCTGCATTCGCCAACCTGTCGCAGCCGCGCGCCGCCCCTGTTGCTGCCTCGATTGCCGCAACAGGCGCAACTGTCGCCTGCCCGACGGACAGCCACACTCCGCAAGGCGCAGAATCGCCGCGTGTCCAAAAGCCGCCCCCCGCGTTGCGGCCCCGCCGGGTTCCGTCCGCCACCCCAGGGCCCCGGCCCGTTTCGCCAGCCCCATCGCTGGCCTGAACATTCAAGGAGCATTTCGTGCCGCGCACCCCGTCCCGCCTGCTGTCCCCCGCTCGTGTCCGCCTTGGCGTGCAGGCCGCCTATGCCCTGTTCCTGCTGTACGCCGGATGGCGCTTTTTCCTGTACGTGCGCTGGGCCATGGGCGAAACCGAAGACTTCGTGCCCAAGCCCCCTTCCGTGGAGGGCTTTCTGCCCATCAGCGCGCTGATCGCCTTCAAGCGGTTGCTGTTCACCGGCCAGTGGGACCCGGTACATCCTGCCGGGCTGTTCATCTTCATCGCCGTGCTGGGCATGGCCCTGCTGCTACGCAAGGGGTTTTGCGGGTACATCTGCCCCGTGGGCTTCGTCTCGTCGCTGCTGGCCCGGCTGGGCACGCGGCTGGGCATTGCCCGGCGCACCGGGCCGCGCGTGTCGCGCCTGCTCTCGCTGCCCAAATATCTGGTGCTGGCGCAGTTTGCCTGGATATCCGTAGTGTCCATGGATGTGGCGTCCATAGAAGGCTTTCTGCTTTCGCCCTACAACTTCGTGGCGGACACCCGGATGCTCCAGTTCTTTCTGGCCCCCAGCAACACCGCGCTTACCGTGTTTGCCGTGCTGGGCGTGGGGTCGCTGGTGCTGCCCTACTTCTGGTGCCGGGTGCTGTGTCCGTACGGCGCGCTGCTTTCTCTGCTGGCGCGCCTGTCCCCCGTGGCGATGCGGCGCGACCCGGCAACCTGCGTGGACTGCGGGCGCTGCTCGCGCGCCTGCCCCGCCGCCCTGCCCGTGCAGCGGCTGGAGCGCGTCTCGTCCGGCGAATGCGTGGGCTGCACCGAATGCATTGCCGCCTGCCCCGTGGACGGCTGCCTGTCGGTAACCCTGCCCGGCAAGCGCCGCCTGCCTGCGTGGTCCATCGCCGCCGGGTGCGTGCTGGTGCTGCTGGCGGCCTGGGGCGTGGCGCAGGCGCTGGGCATGTGGGATTCGCCCCTGCCGCAGTCCATGGCCCGCCGTTTCCACATGATGCTGCGGGCAGGCATGATCACCCACTAGGCAGGCCACTGCGGTTTGCCCCGCCTTCGCGTTTGCGTTGCGCACGCCCGCGACGCTCCGTTCGCAACGCATCCCGGCATTCCTTCACGGAGGCCGGGATGCTCGCATTGCGCATCCAGCACCGGGCATGTACACCGCCGCACCCCGTCCGCAGCAACGGCACGTGACCGGCACGTGTCCGGCACGCGACCGGCGCAGTTTTGCGCTCCCAGGCGCTGCCCGGCGCGCCCTGACGCACGCCGCATCCCCACGGCCTGCCCTTGCCGCACAACAACCGCGCACCTTCTTTCTTCTCAGCCCCCCTGCGCAGTATTGCGGCGTCACCCCCCTTGTCATCTCCCGCTGCGATATTACATAGTTGCGCAGGCGGACAGCCTGAAAGGCATGCCGCGCGGCCGCACAGGCACGCGCGCGCTCCGCCCTGACACCCCAACGCGCGGCCATCCCGCGCCTACCCCACGCAAGGAGCACAGACCGTGACCAGTCAGATCAAGACCGCCATGCTGCTTGCCCTTCTTTCGGGCATCATCATCGTCCTTGGCGGGGCCATGGGCGGCAAGACGGGCATCATGATCGCACTGATCCTGGCCCTGGTGATGAACGTCGGCAGCTACTGGTATTCCGACAAGATCGTCCTTTCCATGTACGGCGCGCAGGAAGTGGCCCCCCACGACGCCCCCATGCTGCACGCCATGGTCGAGGAACTGGCCGCCCGCGCGGGCATCCCCAAGCCGCGCGTGTGCGTCATTCCCGAAGACGCCCCCAATGCCTTCGCCACCGGGCGCGACCCGGCCCACGGCGTGGTGGCGGTAACCCACGGCATCATGCGCATTCTTTCGCCGGAAGAACTGAAGGGCGTGCTGGCCCACGAGATCGGGCACATCGCCAACCGCGACATCCTGGTGCAGACCGTGGCCGGGGTGCTGGCCTCGGTCATCGTGTCCATTGCCAACATGATGCAATGGGCGGCCATTTTCGGCTTTGGCCGCAGCGACGATGAAGAAGGCGGAACCAGCCCGCTGGTGGCCATCATGATGGCCATCGTGGCGCCCATCGCCGCCTCGCTGATCCAGTTCGCCATTTCGCGCTCGCGCGAATATCTGGCCGACGAGACGGGGGCTTCGCTGTCCGGCAACCCGCTGTACCTGGCCGGGGCGCTGGCCAAGCTGCAAGCCTGGTCGCAAAAGGTGCCCATGCAGCACGGCAGCCAGGCCACCGCGCACATGTTCATCGTGAACCCGTTCAGCGGCGCCAGCATGGCCAGCCTGTTCAGCACCCACCCGCCCATGGAAGAACGCATCGCCCGCCTGCAGGCCATGGCCGCGCGGCGCTAGGCACGCAGCGCCCTCTGTGGCGCACCCGGCACACATCGGCTATACAAAGGGGCGGGGCAATGTTCCCGCCCCTTCTGCACGCCAACATTTCGGGAGGCTCCGTGAGCACCGTCCATGAAGACCTTGTCGCCTTCGTCGAACAACAGGTGGACTGGCATCGCCACCTGGGCATCCGCGTGGAGGAGGTGCGCACCGGCTACGCCCGGCTGCGCCTGCCCTTCCGCGAGGAGTTCGCAGGCAACAAGTCGCGCGGGGCGCTGCACGGCGGGGTCATCTCCACCCTGGCCGACATCTGCGGCAACGTGGCCCTGTGGACCCACTTCGGCCCCAACGACCTGGTTTCCACCGTGGACATGCGCGTGGATTTCCTGCGCCCTGCCCCCTTTGCCGACCTGATAGCCGAAGCCGACGTGCGGTTGCAGGGCTACCGCATCGGCAACATCTTCGTGCGCATCGCCTCTGAATCCGCGCCCGGCGTGGCCGTGGCCGAAGGCCGCATCGTCTGCTACGTGAAGCGCGCGGAATAGCCAGCCCCACTCTCCCTCCCGCAGCCCCCCCCGCGTCCCCTGCCTTACCTTCCCCTTCTCCTCTTCCCTGAGGACGGGCAACCACGCCTGTCGAATACGCATCCATGGCCTTGCGCCAGGCCCACAACCTGGCAGATGCGCGAGCCGCAGCCCGTCGCCCTTGCGTGCAAAATCGCACACAGGCCGCCATTCTTGCCGCCTATCCCGCTGCACCCTGCAAACATGGTCGATTGTTTTTATATTCGCGTTGCTTTTTTTTCGTGATTTGAACTAAAAAGACCAATGGAACGGTTTCCATCGTCTCGTTGCACGGGCAAAAGTCCATGCGCAAGGCAACACGCATGGTATTCATAAGAACACCAGGCATAGAAAACCATATCGAAATATTGGGGGGATGTATGTCAGCACTCAGGTCAATGCGTATTGCATCAAAACTTGGTTTTTCCTTCTTCGCAATCATTGTATTGATGGTTTCCATCAGCCTTTTCGGCGTGCTCAAGATAGAAAGCGTCAACAATATCTCCACGGTAATGGAAGGTATATACACACCATCGATCCGTTTTGCGAACCGTATGATCCAGTATGTGGATGTGTTTCGCCAACTTCAGTATCAGCACAATGTCTCCTCCGATGCTGCAGCCATGCGCAGCACTGAAAATGAAATGAGAGAAACCGTAGAAGCCTTCGACAAGGCCATGCGGGATTACGAAAAACTCCCCCGCGCCGTTGTGGACCAGGATAACTACGCGCAACTGAAGGCGGACTGGACACGCTACCTTTCGCTGCACGAGGGCTTCCTGCAACTCTCGCGCGCCAACAAGAACAATGAGGCCCTGGCCTTGCTGGGCGGGGACACGGAAGCACTGTACCACAAGCTGGTGGCCACGGCCCGCAAGGTCATCGAGGTAAACCACGACAAATCCGCAGCCGCAAGCGACGAAGGTGACCGCACCTACCGCAACGCGCGCAACATCATGTACGGGCTGACCGTGGCCGCCGCGCTGGCGGCTGCCGCAATTGCCCTGTACATGGGCCGCCTGATCGCCCGTCCCGTGACCGAACTGGCCACTGCGGCGGAACGCCTTGCAGGCGGCGCCTACGACACCCCGTTGCCGCCCGACGCCCTCTTTCATGGCGAACTAGTGACCCTGCACCGTTCCTTTGGCGAGATGGTCACCAAGATCGTGGCCGCCCTGAAGGGAGCGGAGCAGAAATCGCACGAGGCCGAACAGGAAGCGGAACGCGCCCGCAAGGCCATGGCCGAGGCGGAAGTGGCCAAGAACGATGCCGAAGCGAAAGGCGAAGCCATACTGCGCGCCGTAGCCCGGCTGGAAGTGGTCATGGAGCAATTGTCCAGTTCGTCCACCGAACTGGCGGCCCAGGTGGAGCAGGCCAGCCGGGGTGCGGAGGAACAGACCCGCCGCGTGAGCGAAACGGCCACCGCCATGGAGGAAATGAACGTCACGGTGATGGAGGTGGCCCGCAACGCCACCGAGGCGTCGGACAACTCCCGCACCGCACGGGCCAAGGCCGAATCGGGCGCTCAGGTGGTCAACAGGGCCGTGCAGGCCATCGACGCCGTACGCCGCCAGGCGGAAGCGTTGAAGGACGACATGGGCCGCCTGGGCACGCAGGCCGAATCCATCGGGCAGATCATGAACGTGATCACCGACATCGCGGACCAGACCAACCTGCTGGCGCTGAACGCGGCCATCGAGGCGGCCCGCGCCGGGGATGCCGGACGCGGATTCGCCGTTGTCGCCGACGAGGTGCGCAAGCTGGCGGAAAAGACCATGAACGCCACCAAGGAAGTGGGGGACTCCATCCGGGCCATTCAGGACAGTGCGCGCGCCAGCATGCAGAGCGTGGACGGCGCGGTGCAGACCATTGGAGAAGCCACGGCGCTTTCGGGCGAATCGGGCACGGCCCTTGGTGAAATCGTCACCCTGGTGCAGGTGGCCGCCGACCAGGTCGGCGCCATTGCCACCGCGTCGTCGCAACAGTCTACCGCCAGCGATGAAATCAACAGATCCATCGAGAACATCGACAGGATTTCCAACGAAACGGCGCAAGCCATGCAGCATTCGGCACAGGCCATCGGCGAACTGGCCCAGCAGACCCAGGAACTGGAAAACCTTGTCCGCGCGTTGCGCAACGGGTAATGCTTCCGGGATGCTGATGCCGTAGCGCGGGGGCTCTACCCCCATGCGACAGGCACCGGCCACACGGCAACAGCCGTCTGCGCGATAAACACAGCACACGACAAGGGCGTCCATGCCATATGGCACGGACGCCCTTGTTCATTGTGCATGCCTGAAAGGCAATGCCGGGTGCGTGGACGCGTGGACGGGGTGGCCGGTAACCGTCAGCGGTCGTCACCCCGGTCGCGCTCCAGGATACCGAGCATGCGGGTGAGATCCCGGCGCTTCAATTGTTCCGGGGCGGCATCCGGCGTGGTGACGCCCTTGCCCTTGCCCCAGTCGCCGCCCGGACGTTCCAGTTGAAAGGCCTGCTCTGCCCGCGCCTCGAAGGCAGCCAGCGCGGCTGGGTCATCCAGCGCTGCCGCCTCCGCCGGACGGGCAAGACGCGGGGCATCTCCGCCACCGTCCCCCCCCGCGCCGGGCAGCGGTTCACGGTATTCCACCACCAGCTTCACGTGGCGCATTTCAGCAAGCCCGGTAAACCGGCGCACCAGCGCGCCGCCGCGCCACGGGGCAGGATCGTCGCCAAATGCCGGAGCCAGGGCATCCCTGTCGGGCGGCAATACAAAGGTGGCGGCACGCACGGGCATGCCCGCCAGATCGCCGCTGGCCGTGCGCACTTCATCCAGGCCGGAAGTCACCTCAAGCGGCCAGCGGTATTCGCTGGAAGCTTCCGCCAGCACTGTCGCCAGACGTGCCGGGTCTGCGCTGCCCCCGCGCGCGGGACAAGCATGCAGGGCGTAATATACCCGGGCAGAGCCAGTGGCGCTGGCCGTATCCGGGGCGATGTCCGCAACGCCCGCCCCGGCTGGCGCAAGCCCCGATGCCGCGCGTACCAGCAGCGCAGGACGCGCCGACGATGCCAGCATGCCGTCCACAAGCCCGCGCCGGACGGGATTACGGTACATGAACGCATAGACAAGGCCAGCCAGAAGCAGGGCAAGGGCGATAACTATCAGTTTGGGCATGGCGTACCTGACGGTTCCGGCGCTCGCATGGCGCACCGGGCAAATGAATCGTTGCGAACACGACCGGACACTATCGAACACAACTGGACACAACCAATCAGGGAAAAGGCAGGCAGCCCTCCGAACATCGACGGGGAGACGAAAGGCGAAAGATGCGGTGGGGACGGCGTGCAGTGCATGGCCATCCCCACCGTCATGCCGTTACTTGTCGTTGGGCAAGGTGCTTACAGGTTCCATGCGCCCGGCCATCGCGGTCAGATTGCGCACATGTACCTTGCTGGAATCATACACGAAGGCTTCAGCGGCCAAGCCGCCCTCCGGATAGGCAACCACCATGAACGCCGCGCGGGACCGCGCCTCGAACTCGCTCAGCAGCGCCGCCGCACGACCGGAAGGCTCGTGCCCGGCGTCCAGCGCATCGGCTAACTGCTCACCCGCGCCCACGGGCACCGGTTCACGATATTCCACCACCAGCTTTACGGCGCGAAAATCGGAAAGCTGCGTGTAGCGCCGCACCAGCCAGCGCCATTGACCTTCGTCGGCAGGCAGCTTCGGCGGGGCAGGCAGCATGGCCGCAAAGGGGTCGACCTCGGCAGGCATCAGGAAGGTTGCGCCTCTGAAGCGCGCGGGCCCGCTGACGAACACGTCGCGCCGCACCTCGTGCCAGGGGCTGGAGACATCCAGTTCCCACTGCCAGCCGTCGGGCACTTCGCTCAGCAACACGGCCAGTTGCCGTTCACGGGTGGCGTCGGCGTAGAACGCCCAGTTCACGTCAACATGCCGCTGCCCCAACTCGGTTTGCAGCAGGGGTGATGCCGCGCCGCTGCCCAGCAGCGCAAGCCCGGTGGACGGGCGCACCTGCACCGACGGGCGCGACGAGGAAACCACGGAATCGCCGCTCAGACCGCGCGTAAGCGGCGCGCACGCGGCGAGCAGCGCCACGGTCAGCAACAGCAACGGAAACAACGACCAGCCCCGCAGGGCGGCCTGCAACCGGGCGATGTGAAATGCATGGGGGATACGATGTCCCCCGGAAAAATGGCGCATCAACATGGTTGTCTCCTTTGCGGACCACGCAAGCGCCAGCCAGAGTCTACCGCCCGCCGTACCGGAAAGCATCGGCTGTTGCAACGGGTTGCGGGCTATGGCTGGCGGCACTGCCGGGTCGTACATACGACCGGAAAGCCACCATTGCATGCACATGCATGTTCGGGTTACCCCCGCCCTCCTTCCGGATGGTGTGGTCACGCACGCCATACAGCGTAACCACTGCCGCAAGAAAATCCAGCCCCGGCAACGAGAAAAGGCCGCCCCTTTGCAGAGGCGGCCCTCCCGTAAACCGTGCCCGGGATGGAGAGGCGTCTTCTTCGTCCCGTGCGCGGGGTCTATCGTGCGCCCATGGCGCGGTCATGCCCGTACCCGTGATGTACCCCCCCGGTTGTAACGCCGGTTTCACTGGGCCGGTCGAATCGATCGGCTCCATGTCGCCGTTCCGCATGCGCGGGCGGGCGGCGAGCCGGAAGCGTCCGTCTAGTCCGCCTGCTTGCGGATGAAGGACGGAATCTCGAATTCGTCCTCGTCGAAGATGAAGTCTTCTTCGCCGGGGGCGTGGGTGTTGGTGCGATTCACCGTGGCCTGCACTTGGCCCTGCTTGCGCAGGTAGGCAGGAATGTTGCGGTCGTCGTCCGAAAAACCGCCCATGCCGCGCGGCTGGGCCACCTGCTGCGGGGCAGGCTTGGCCTGCTGCACCTGTTCGGCGCGCGGCTGCACGGCGGAACGGGGGGCCGGCTGGGCCTGGCCCATGGAGCCGCCCTTGCGGAACGGGGTGACGGTGCCGGACTTGCCCGCGCCTTCCACACCCACCATGTCCGCGTCGATGCCGGTGGCGATGACGGTGATGCGCATTTCTTCGCCAGCCGCGTCGTCGAACACGGTGCCGAAGAAGATGCGCGCGTCTTCGTGCGCGGCTTCCTGGATAATGCCGGCGGCTTCGCTGACTTCGTCGATGGTCAGGTCCGGCCCGCAGGTGATGTTCATGAGCACGCCGCGCGCGCCGTCGATGGACACGTCTTCCAGCAGCGGGCTGGTGATGGCCTTCATGGCGGCCTCGCGGGCGCGCGATTCGCCGCGCGCGATGCCAGCGCCCATCATGGCCAGGCCAGATTCGCCCATCACCGCCTTCACGTCTGCGAAGTCGAGGTTGATGAGGCCGGGCACCATGATCAGGTCGGAAATGCCCTTCACCGCAAAGTACAGCACTTCGTCGGCCTTCTTCAGCATTTCCACGAAGGTGGCCTTTTTGGGGGCCAGGGACAGCAGACGGTCGTTGGGAATGGTGATCAGGCTGTCCACATGCTCGCGGAATTCGGCAATGCCCTGTTCCGCCGCTTCCAGGCGTTTTTTGCCTTCAAAAAAGAACGGCTTGGTGACAACGCCCACAGTCAGCGCGCCAAGTTCCTTGGCGGCCTGCGCGATGACGGGGGCCGCGCCGGTGCCGGTGCCGCCGCCCATGCCCGCAGTGACGAAGACCATGTCGGCTTCGCCGATGGCGTCCTTGATGGCGCTCATGCTTTCAAGGGCGGCATCGCGGCCGATGCCGGGGTTGGCGCCCGCGCCAAGGCCCTTGGTCAGCTTGTCGCCAAGCTGGATCTTCACTTCTGCTGAAGACCGGCTGAGGGCCTGGATATCGGTGTTCGCCGCGATGAAGGTGACACCCTTCAACGCCGAGGAAATCATGTTCTGGACCGCGTTGCCGCCACCGCCGCCGACGCCGATGACCTTGATCTTCGCAGTACTTTCGGCATCGATCTCGTGAAATTCCATACGCCTCTCCTTGTCCGAATGACTATTCCGTTGGACCCACGGTTTACGAGATGTCGGAGAACCATTTGCGCATGCGCGACAGCACGCGGTTGAACACGTTTCCGTCGCGGATGCGGAACTTGAGTTCAAGGCCCTCCTTTTCGGCGCCGTAGCGCAAAAGCCCCACGGCGGTGGCGAACTTCGGGCTGTTCACCACGTCACGCAGCCCACCCACATTGCGGGGGTAACCGATGCGGGTAGGCATGTTGAATATCTGCTCGCCAAGTTCCTGGCACCCATCGATGAGGGCCGTGCCGCCAGTCAGCACCACGCCCGCCCCGATCATGCTCTTGAAGCCGGAGCGCACGAGTTCCTGATCCACCAGCGACAGGATTTCCTCCATGCGGGGTTCGCATATCTCGGCAAGCACCTGACGCGACAGGCGGCGCGGTTCGCGTCCGCCCACGCTCGGCACCTCGATGAGGTCGTCGTTGCGCACAAGGTCGGCCATGGCGCAACCGTACTTGACCTTGATCTTTTCAGCCGAAACCATGGGGGTGCGCAATCCGAACGCAATGTCGTTGGTCAGGTTCTGTCCGCCCAGCGCAAGCACGCCCGTGTGCTTGATGGAATCGTTGGAGAACACGGCGATGTCGGTGGTGCCGCCGCCAAGGTCGACAAGGGCGACGCCAATCTCCCTTTCTTCCTCGGTCAGTACGGCCTTGCTGGAGGCCAGCGCCTCGAGCACGATGTCCGACACGTCGAGCCCGCTCCTGTGGCAGGAGCGCACGATGTTCTGGGCGGACGTCACGGCGCCCGTGACAATGTGGACCTTGACCTCAAGCCGCACGCCCGCCATGCCGAGAGGATCGGCAATGCCGCGCTGGTCGTCCACGATGTATTCCTGCGGAAGGATGTGGATGACCTCGCGGTCCAGCGGAATGGCCACGGCTTTCGCCGCGTCCAGCGCACGTTCAACGTCTTTGGGGCCCACCTCGCCGCCTTTTACGGCGATGACGCCATGACTGTTGAAGCCCTTGATGTGGCTGCCCGCGATACCCGCATAGACCGAACGGATTTCGCAGCCAGCCATCAGCTCGGCTTCTTCGAGAGCTTTCTTGATGGACTGGACGGTCTGCTCGATGTTGACCACCACGCCCTTGCGCAGGCCGGTGGAGGGACTGGTGCCGATGCCGACGATATCGACCCCGTCGGGCGTGGCTTCGCCCACGACCGCGCAAATCTTGGTGGTACCGATATCAAGGCCGACAATCAGATCCGACTTGGGCATCTGCTACTCCTGTTTACGCGATGCCGAACAGGCGCCCGGAGGCTGCCCGTGCGGTTTCGCACTGCCGGGTCAGCCGCCGAGGGCGGCGTCCTTCTGTACCCAGACGTTGACGCCCCCCGCCTTTACCTCACGCACCTGCTTCAATTCGCCCCGACGGGCAAGGTCGTCGAGCACCTTACCCAGCCTGTCGAGGTTGCCGCGCCAGTCTTCCAGCGCAATGCTGAGGCGCAGGTCGCTGTTTTCCAGATACAGCTCCACGCCCTTGCCGGGGCTCAGGCGCACCCACGAAACCATGGCGATATCCACGGGCAGCCTGGCCCGCTTCAGATCGCCGGTTATCTCGGGCAAGCGTTCCAGCGTTTCTTCCGCCCCCCCCTCCACTTCCAGCGTGGGCAATGAGGTGAACCGGCCCGCCCCCACCGGGGCAATGATGTTGCCGTGTTCGTCGGCGTAAAGCAGCTCTGCGCCGCGCTGCACCCAGAACTTCGGTTCCCGTTCAGCGACTTTTATCGCAAATCCGTCAGGAAGCAACCTTTTTACGGATACTTCCGTAATCCAGGGGTTGCGCAGCAGCCCGGACTCCATGTCCGCGATGTTCACCGCAAGACTGTTCGCGCCAGGGGCAATACCTGCCAACCCCAGGATTTCCTCCTGTCTTAACCTCAAATTGCCCGAGACTTCAATAGTTTTGACTGCAAAATATTCAGAACTTGTCGCATATCTATAGGCATACAGCAAACCTGCACTTATGCCGACAAGAAGGGATACGGACAGCAACATGGTGAAGATCCACTTTGCGAATGACAACAGCCCGTCGCCGGGATGCAGAGTAACCTTTTTCGGCTTTGTGCTTTTTCTGCTGTACGCATTCTTCGCGCTTTTCTTGCTGCGCGACAATGCTATCGCCATGACCAGACCTTCACTTCAAGTTCAAGATCAACTCCAAACCGTTCACTCACGGCAACTTTTGCCAACTGTAATAAACTGAAGGCCTCTTTTGCAGTGCCATTTCCTTCATTGACCATGAAATTTGCATGCATTGGCGAGAAAGCCATGCCGCCAACACGGTACCCTTTGAAGCCTGTTGCATCCAGCAATTTACCTGCGGGATATTCTGCCGAAGGATTGCGGAACACACACCCGGCACTGTGGGACAACACCGGTTGTGTTGCTTTTTTCTTCAGATAATTTCCGCGCATGGCGGCATGCACGAGGGCACTGTCGCACCGCTCAAGCGCAAAGGTGGCCGAAGTGACAAGAAACCAGCCGTCAAGCGGCGCGCCAGCCTCGTCCAGCACCTCGAAATGTCGGTAACCGTACCGGAAGCGCCTGCGTTCCAGCGTCACATGTCCAAGGACGGGGGAAAACACCGAGACGGCATGCAGCACCGCGCCGCACTCGCAGCCGTATGACCCCGCATTCATGGCCACCGCGCCGCCCACTGCGCCGGGTATGCCCGCCAGCCCTTCCATGCCGCCAAGCCCCCAGGCGGCCAGGCGCGACACAAGGCGCGGCAGGCGCTGCGCTGCGCCCACGCGCACCAGCACGCGCCCGTCCACGGTCTCGCCGGCAAGTTCCGGCGCGGCGTCAAAGGGGCCGCCATCTTCCAGCGCCACCACCACCACGGGCAGTTCGCCGTCGTCGGCAAGGATGTTGCTGCCGCAGCCCAGCATGCGCGGCTCACCGCCAATGCGGGCCAGCGCGGCGGGCAGGTCATCCAGGTCCTGCGGCCCGGCCGCGCGCACCTCTGCCAGCGCCCTGCCGCCAAGGCGGAGCGTGGTGCGGTGCGCAAGCACGGGGCCGTCGAGAACCTTGAGCATGCTATTCCCTTTCCAGGTAACGGGGACCGATGGTGGTCACGTTGCCAGCGCCCAGCGTCAGCAGCAGGTCGCCGGGTTGCAGCACGTCAGGCAGCGCCGCCAGCACGGAATCGAAATCCTGATGATAGGTCACGTCGGTCTTGGACACCTGGCGGATGCCCTGGGCAAGGCTCTGCCCGCTCACGCCGGGAATGGGCTTTTCCGACGCAGGGTAGATTTCCGTCAGCAGCAGCTTGTCCACGCCGTCGAACACCTTGCAGAATTCGCCGAACAGGGCCTGGGTGCGGCTGAACCGGTGCGGCTGGAACACCACCACCAGCCGCCGGTGCGGAAAGCACTGCCGCGCGGTGGCCAGGGTGGCCGCAATTTCCGCCGGGTGATGGCCGTAGTCGTCCACCACCAGCACGCCGTCGCGTTCGCCCTTGCGCTCGAAGCGCCGCCCCACCCCGCCGAACTTGGCAAGGCCCGCCACGATCTTTTCGGGCGCGATGTCACATTCCAGCGCCACGCCGATGGCGGCCAGGGCGTTCAGGATATTGTGGCGGCCCGGCTGGGCCAGGCGCACTTGGCCGATGTCGTCGCCGTTAACGATGACGTTGAACAGGCTGGTGTCCGCGCAGGCCAGCACCTCTGCCCGGATGGCGTTGCCCTCTCCGAAGCCGTAGGTGACCACCGGGCGCTTCACGCGGGGCAGCAGCCGCCGCACGCCGGGGTCGTCGCCGCAGACCACGTTCATGCCATAGAACGGCACCTTGTTCATGAAGTCCACGAAGGCGTCGTCAATGGCCTGCTGCGAGGGGTAGTGGTCCATGTGGTCCATGTCCACGTTGGTGACCACGGTGACGATGGGGAACAGGCACAGGAACGAGCCGTCCGATTCGTCCGCCTCGGCGATCAGGTAGGCCCCGTCGCCCAGACGCGCGTTGGCGCCATAGGCATTCAGCCGCCCGCCGATGATGACCGTGGGATCGGTGCCCGCCTCGTCAAAGATGGCGGCGGTCAGCGAGGTGGTGGTGGTCTTGCCGTGCGTGCCTGCGATGGCGATGCCCGTGCGCAGGCGCATCAGCTCCGCCAGCATTTCGGCGCGCGGAATGATGGGAATGCCCCGCCTGCGCGCAGCCGCCACTTCCGGGTTTTCGTCGCCGATGGCCGTGGACTTCACCAGCACCTGGGCGTCGGTCAGGTTGCCCTCGCCGTGGCCGATGTAGATCTCGGCCCCCAGCTTGCGCAGACGACGCACCACCGTGCCGTCGGACATGTCCGAACCGCACACCTCGTAGCCCAGGTTCAGCAGCACCTCGGCAATGCCGCTCATGCCGGAACCGCCGATGCCCACCATGTGTATTTTTTTGATCTTGTTGTTATTCATGGTCTTTCTCTATACAAACAAGCTACTTTCGGCCTTCTGCCGAAGACACACGAAAAACGCCACCCTACCCACGCCCCGCGAGAATCGCTTCCATCCCATCCACCACGGCGGCAGCGGCCTGCGGCCTGCCCATGGAGCGGGCGGCGCGGCTCATGTCTGCCAGCCGCTGGCGGTCAGCCAGCAGTTCCACCAGCACGCGGTCCAATGACACGGACGTCACGGCAGGCTTGCCGTCGGCGCCGGGAACGATGTCCTTCTGCTCCACCACCTGCGCGGCCCCGGCGTCAGCGATGTGCCGGGCGTTGTGCCACTGATGGTTGTGGGTGGCGAAGGGAAACGGCACCAGCACGGACGGCTTGCCCGCCACGGCCAGTTCGGCCACCGAGGTGGCCCCGGCGCGGCACAGCACAAGGTCTGCCCAGGTGTAGGCGCTGGCCACGTCGTCGATGAACGCTTCGACACGGGCCTCTGAAATTCCTGCCTGCTTGTAGCCTGCGCGCACCCGCTCCCAGTCGGCAACGCCGGTCTGGTGCCACAGATCCACCCCGGCGTCGCGCAGGGCGGGCAGCGCGGCCACCACGGCCTCGTTGATGGCTCGTGCGCCAAGACTGCCGCCCATGACCAGCAGGCGGCGCGAATGCGCCGAGCGCAGGGCCTTGTCGTTTTCCGCTGCCGCCGCCGTCCCCGCTGCCACTATGGCCGCGCGTACCGGGTTGCCGGTGGCCACGCAGCGCCGCGCGGGGAATGCGCCCGCTGTATCCGGCAAGGACAGAAACACCCGTTGCACCACGCGGCCCAGCAGGCGATTTGTCAGTCCGGGTATGGCGTTCTGCTCGTGGATGGCGGCGGGCCTGCCGCACAGCCGTGCGGCCAGCACTCCGGCAAAGGCGGCATAGCCGCCGAAGCCCACGACCATGTCCGGGTCGAACCGGCGCACCACCGAGACCGCACGCCACACGCCAAGGCCCATGGCCCCGGCAGCGGCCACCGCACGCAGGCCGCGCCCCAGCACGCCGCGCACGGGCAGCCCCACATACTCAAGCCCGGCGCGGGCCGCAAGGTCTGCTTCCGGCCCGTACTGACCGCCCATGAACAGGATGCGGGCCTTGGGATGGCGGCGGGTGATCTCCTCTGCCACGGCCAACGCCGGGAAGATGTGCCCCCCGGTTCCGCCAGTGGTGAGGATGATGCGGCGCATGGTGGTTTCTCCGATATCTCGTGCGGTGAAAAAACGTGCGGCGGCACGCCGTCAGCGTGCCGTCCGCGAAAAGTTCAGCATCAGCCCCACGCAGGTCAGGGTCGTCAGCAGGCTGCTGCCCCCATAGCTCAAAAAGGGCATGGGCACGCCCTTGGGCGGGGCAACGCCCATGACCACCGCCATGTTCAGCACCGCACCCAGCAACAGCACCAGCGTGATGCCAAAGGCGGTAAACCGGTCGCGCAGCTCATCCTGCCGGGCCGCGATGCTGAAGCAGCGCCAGAACAGCATGCCCATCAGCACGAAGACCAGCGACATGCCGATGAAACCCAGTTCCTCGCCCAGCACGGCGATGATGAAGTCGTTGTGCGCTTCCGGCAGGTAGAACAATTTCTGACGACTGGCCCCGATGCCCACACCGGTGATGCCCCCGGACCCCAGCGCGAACAGCGACTGCACCAGCTGGTAGCCGGAATCCTGCGCATCCGCGAAGGGATCGAGAAATGCCGTGAACCGGCGGAAGCGGTACGGCGAATGCACCACCAGCATGACGGCCCCTGCAACCGCCGCAGCCCCGGATACGGCCAGGTAGAAGAACCGCGTGCCGCCCACCAGACACATGAAGAACAGGATCATGGCCAGCACCGCCGCCCCGCCAAAGTCCGGCTGGCGCAACAGCAGCGCGCAGAACACGCCCGTCACGGCAAACGGCGGTATGACCCCCCGGCTGAAGGTCTTGATGATGTCCTGCTTGGTGCTCATGAAGTAGGCCAGGTACAGGGCCAGGGCGATCTTGGTGAATTCCATGGGCTGCACGGCCACCGGCCCCACCTGGATCCACCGGCGCGCGCCGTTGACCTTGTTGCCCAGCGGCGTCAGCACCAGGATGAGCATCAGCAGCACCCCGAACAGGATGGGGTATTGCAATTTGTACAACAGGTTGCGCGGCATCAGCGCGGCGGTGAACATGGAAACGCCGCCCACGCAGGCAAAGATCACCTGGCGCTTGAAAAAGTAGTACTTGTCCGCATTGAACCGCTCGGCAACGATGCCGCTGGCGGACAGCACCATCAGCAGGCCGATGCCCAGCAGGGTCAGGGCGATGGCGAACAGCCACCAGTCCACGCCGTTCTGCGGGCCATGCTCGCCATGGGCCATGCCGCCGAAGCTTCCGGCGCCGCCGTGGCGCAGGTCCGCCAGTGCGGCGGAGGGGTGGGCGTCCGCGTTCGCGCCGAACCTCATGGCAGGGCCTCCACCGCGCGGCAAAAAGCGTGGCCGCGCTCCTTGTAGTTGGCGAAAAGGTCGAAGCTGGAGGTGGCCGGGGCCATCACCACCGCGTCACCAGGCTGGGCCAGCGCAGCGGCCTCGGCCACCGCAGGTTCCAGCGCGGGATGCCAGGACAGGGAAAAATTCCCCTGCTCCAGCCATGCACCCTCGAAATATTGGCGGCTGGCGCCAAAGCCCACCACGGCCCGCACCCGACCGCGCAGCAGCGGCAACAGGGATGCAAGGTCGCCCCCCTTGAACTTGCCGCCCACCATCAGCACCACCGGCCTGTCAAAGGCTTGCAGGGCCACGCGCAGGGCCTCCACCGTGGTGCATTTGGAATCATTCACCCACAGCACGCCGTTACGCTCGGCCACGGCTTCCAGGCGGTGCTCCAGCGGCGCGAAATCGGCCATGGCCTTTTCCGCTGCTTCCGGCGTCACGCCGAACTCGCGGCAGGCCTGCCATGCAGCTTCCATGTTGGCCTGATTGTGCCCGCCCAGCAGGCGGGTATGCGGAAAGCGCCGGGCTGCCGCGTCGAAGAACAACGTGCGGGGCTTCAGATCACGCGCGGCCACCAGGTCGCGCACGCCCGCGCCGAAAACGGCCAGGTCCCCTTCGTCCATGCAGCGGAACAGCCGGAACTTGGCGTCGATGTATTCCGCCATGTCGGCGTGGTAGTCGAGGTGGTTCTCGCTGATGTTCAGCAGCATGGCCACACGCGGACGAAATGTGGTGCAGGCCTGCAACTGGAAGCTGGAAATCTCGATGACCAGCACGTCGGCCCTGCCCTGCCCCTCTGCAACCGACAGCACGTACTCGCTGAGAGGGGTGCCGATGTTGCCGCCAAGGAACACGGCAAGGCCCTGCGCCCGCAGCATGGCGGCGCACAGCGAAACCGTGGTGGTCTTGCCGCTGGTGCCGGTGACGGCCAGCACCGGCTCGCCGTCAAGCTGCCGCCAGGCAAGCTCCATTTCGGCCATGATTTCCGGGGCGTCCGGCCCCTGCGGCAATAGCGGCAACAGCCTGGCCACGGCCATGCCGGGGCTGGGCACCACGGCCCGCGCACCCTCAAACTGCGCCGGGGAATGGTCGCCGGTGGCTATTTCCACACCCGCTTCGGCGGCCCAGCGCACGAAGTCGGCGGGTACGCCGTCCGCATTGCGTTCCAGCAGGCGCACGTGCGCCCCCATGCGGTGCAGCAGCCGTACGGCAGCCATGCCGGAGCGGCCCGCGCCAACGACCACCACAAGGTCACCCTTGCCGATGGTCCGCGCCGTGTGCTTGTCGCAGGTCATTGCCGTATCCTTGTCCTACCGGAGCTTCAGAACAGACAGCGCCATCAGACCGAGCAGCGCCGACATGATCCAGAACCTGATGATGATCTTCGACTCGGGAATGCCCTGCAGTTCGAAGTGATGATGCAACGGGGCCATGCGGAAGATGCGCTTGCCCCCCGTGAACTTGAAGTAGCCCACCTGCAGGATCACCGACAGGGTTTCCACCACAAACAGCCCGCCCACGATGAGCAGCAAGAGTTCCTGCTTGCACAGCACGGCCAGAAAGCCCAGCGCGCCGCCAAGGGCCAGCGAGCCCACGTCGCCCATGAACACCTGGGCCGGGTAAGCGTTGAACCACAGAAAACCCAGGCTTGCCCCCACCAGCGCCCCGCAGAACACGGTGACCTCGCCCACGCCGGGCACGTAGGGCACCTGCAGGTAGCTGGACATCTGCACGTTGCCCGCCACGTAGATGAACACGGCAAAGACCATGCCCGCGATGATGGTGGGGCCGATGGCCAGGCCGTCCAGCCCGTCGGTCAGGTTCACCCCGTTGGACGAACCCACCATGACCGTCACCGCAAAGGGGATGTACAGCCAGCCGAGGTCGGGCGCGAGGCCCTTGAAGAACGGAAACGCGAGGCGCGTGGAATACACCGGCTCGCTGACCACCATGTACATGGCCACGGCGGCCACAATCACCTGCCCCAGAAACTTGGCGCGTGCGGACAGCCCCTTGTTGTTGCGGCGGCGTACCTTGATGTAGTCGTCCAGAAAGCCCACCAGGCCGAAGCCGAGAAAGATGAGCATGGTCAGCCAGACGTACTTGTTGGTCAGATCGGCCCACAGCAGCACGCTGATGGACAGCGAAAAGGCGATCAGCAGGCCGCCCATGGTGGGGGTGCCCGCCTTCTGCATGTGGCAGGTGACGTCCTCGTGAATCTGCTGCCCGCACTTGATGCGTTGCAGCCATTCGATGAACCGGGGGCCCATGAGGATGGACAGCAGCAGCGCCGTCAGCAGCGCCCACACCGACCGGAAGGTGATGTAGCGAAAGACGTTGAGTACCGTGAATTCGGCACTGAGGGGATACAACAGGTTATACAGCATGCCGCGCCCCGGTGTTGTGCCCCGTCATGCACGCGCCCGGAACGGCGCGGCGGAACACGGTTCGCCCGGCAATGCCGCCGGTCGTGAAGGATACGGCGCGTACCCGCGCGGCGTGGCGCATGGCGGTGAACTTCAATTGCACCCCAGTATCTCCCGAATGACCTGCTGGTCGCTGTACGGCACCTTGCGGTCGCCGATCTGCTGGTAACTTTCGTGCCCCTTGCCCGCCACCAGCAACACGTCGCCGGGTTGCAGCAGGGCAAGGGCCTTGCCGATGGCCTGCGCCCGGTCCGCATCGGCAACCACTTCACGCGCGTCGGCAAGGCCGGGCAGCACGTCGGCCATGATGGCCTGCGGGTCTTCATGGCGGGGGTTGTCGGACGTGAGCACGGCCACGTCGGCATACCGCGCCACTGCCTGACCCATCAGCGGGCGCTTGGTGCGGTCACGGTTGCCGCCGCAGCCGAACACGGTGACGATGCGGGCAAAGCCTACGGCGCGCAACGCGCGCAGGACGTTTTCGAGCGCGTCGGGGGTATGTGCGTAATCGACGAAAATGTCCAGCCCCTGCGGGTTCACGATGCGCTCCAGCCGCCCCGGCACGCCGGCAAAGTCTGCCAGGCTGGCGAAATCCTGCGGCGCAAGGCCCATGCCCAGGCACACGGCCTGCACGGCCAGCAGGTTGGAGGCGTTGTGCGCGCCCACAAGATGCGACGAAAGTTCCCACTGCCGCCCTTCAAAAGTCATGCGCAGCGCAAGGCCGGAGGTGGCGTTGCGCACCATCTCGCCATGCAGGAACTTGCGGCCCGGAACGGCGTTTGCCGCATCCAGTCCGAAGCCGACGGCGTGCGGAACCTCGCCCAGCAGGCGGCGGCCCCAGGCGTCGTCGGCATTGACGGCGCAGGCCTTGTCCGCGTCGGGCAGTTCGGTGAACAGGCGGGCCTTGGCGGCATAGTAGTGTTCCATGTCGCCGTGGTAGTCCAGATGGTCCTGCGTCAGGTTGGTCAGGATGGCCCCGGCAAAGCGGATGCCCGCCACCCGGCGCTGGTCCAGCGCATGGGACGAGACTTCCATCAGCGCCACATCCACCCCGGCGGCCTCCATGCGGGCCAGCATGGCGTGAGTTTCGATGCAGTCGGGCGTGGTCAGCGGCGCGTCCATGGCAAAGCCCGGCCAGCGGTAGCTGACGGTGCCCAGCACCCCGGCCCTTCGGCCCAGTGCGGAAAACACGTGTTCCAGCAAGTAGGTGATGGTGGTCTTGCCGTTGGTGCCGGTTACGGCCACCACGGGAAAGGACAGCGCATCCGTGCCGTGGCGCGCCTGGCCCAGCAGGCCGATGGCCGCACGCGGATCGTCATGGGCAGCCACCACCGCCCCCTGCGGGGCGCTGGCAAGGGCCGCATCCACGCGGCCAGGCAGGCAGACCACCGCCCAGGCCCCGGCAGCCCAGGCCTTGGCGATGAAGTCCGCGCCGTCCACGCCCGCGCCGCCGTTGGCGGCCACACCGGGCACGGCAACGAACACGTCGCCCCGGCCCACCTTGCGCGAATCGGTGCGTATTTCCGGCTTGTCCGCGCGGGCGCTTGCCTGACGGACACGGGCCAGAAGATCGTCAAAAGGGATGCAGGTCATGTGACGGTGCTCCTAGGAATTCTCGGAAAGCCAGAGGACGCACTGCGACGAGGGCTGGCCCTTGGGCCATTCGGCGCCCGGTTCCGGCGTCTGGCGAATCACGGTCTGTCCCGCGCCCTTCAGGATGGGCACCATGCCCTGCCGGGCAAACACTTCCACGGCCCGGCGCACCGACTTGCCCACCACGTTGGGCACCCCGTCGGGGGCCTCGCGCACCGCTTCGGCCACTTCGCGGCGCACTTCCACCGGGCCGGTCTTGCCCGTGGGCGTGGCGTAGGTGGGGGCCTCCGGGTCGGGGGCGTCGGGCAGCAGGCCGTGGTAGGCCATGGTGCGCATGGCCACGTGCTTGAACACGGGCGCGGCGACCACGCCGCCGTACGAATTTTTCTGCGGTTCGTCCACCATGACCAAAATCAGGTACTTGGGCCGGTCGATGGGGGCAAAACCCACGAAAGAAGCCAAGCGCTCGTGACCATAACGCCCCGTTTCGTCAGCCTTTTGTGCGGTCCCTGTCTTGCCGCCCACCATGATGCCGGGGATGCGCGCACGGGTACCGGTGCCGTCTTCCTCCACCACTTCGCGCAGCATGGAGATGACCTGCTTCACCGTCTTGTCGTTGTACACCTTCTGGCTGGCCGAGTTGGCGGGCGTGTCGTCGCCGGAATCCGCTATCAGCCGCAACGGCTTGCGTTCACCGCCGTTGGCAAGCGTAAGGTAGGCCTGGGCCATCTGCACGCCGGTGGCGGCGATGGACTGACCGAACGACGTGGTGATCAGGTCCGGCTCGGACCAGTGGCGCGGGTCGCGCAGGATGCCCTTGCTCTCGGTGATGGGCAGGCCGGTGCGCTCGCCGAAGCCCAGCTGGTTCAGGTATTCCCAATACCGCCTGGCACCCAGCTCAAGTCCAATCTTGGCCATGCCGATGTTGCTGGAGTAACGCAGCACCTTGTTCACCGGCAGCATGTCGTAGCTGTGGGTATCGCGGATGGTGATGTAGCGGGTCTTCCAGCGGCCCTTTTCGCAATTGAACGTGGTGTCGCCCTTGACCGCGCCTTCCTGCAACGCCGCGGCCACCAGGAACGGCTTCAGCGTGGAACCGGGTTCCAGCGCGTCTGCGGCCAGGCGGTTGCGCCAGCGGTCGGCCTTGTAGTCGCGGTAGGCATTGGGATTGAAAAACGGATACTGCGCCCAGGCCAGAATGTCGCCGGAATCCACGTCCACCACCAGGCAGCCGCCCCATGCGGCGTCGAACTGGTCAACCGAGCGGGCCAGGGCTTCTTCCGCAAAGAACTGCACCTGGGTGTCGATGGTCAGGCGCACGTCGTGCCCCCGCAACGATGCGCGCGCGGCCCCGCCGTCCATGTCCATGCGCCGCCCGGCGGCATCGCGCTGCACCACGTTGCGGGCGGAATCGCCGCTGAGCACTTCTTCAAAGGCCAGTTCTATGCCTTCCAGCCCCTTGCTTTCCATGCCCACGAAACCGAGCAGTTGCCCGGCCATCTGCTTGAAGGGATAGATGCGCTCGTATTCGCTGGTCAGGTACACGCCGGGCAGGTTGGCCTTGCGCACGTTTTCAGCGGCCAGATCGTCCACCTTGCGGGCCACCCACGAAAAACCACGCTTGGAAGCCACGGCGTCGCGCACATGTTTGGCCGGTGCTTCCAGCGCTGTGGTCAGGGCGTTGACCGTGGCGTCCACGTCGCGCACCTCGCCGGGGCGAACGTAGATGGAGCGCACCTCCACACTGCGGGCCAGTATCTGCCCGTTGCGATCAAGAATGGCCCCGCGCTTGCCGGATACCGTCTCCGCCGCCATATGCTGGCGGCGGGCAAGGCTTGCCAGCCTGTCGCCGTCGTAGACCTGCACGTACCAGGCACGTGCCCACAGCAGCATCCACAACATTGCGAACACGCAGCCCACGCTGTACAGGCGCACCTTGCCCCAATCCGCCCCGCCGAACCGGGCAAGGGGATTGAAGCGCGGTCCGCCGCCGAAGGACGAAAACGACGAGCCGGGGGCCTTCTTGTTGCGCAGGGCACGGGCGGCGCGCGGTGCGCGCGCCTCGTAAGAGGGACGCGCGTCGCGCGCGGTGCGCGGCGCGGGCCTGCCGAGAATGCGTGACTTCCTGTCTGCTCGCAGCATGACGCTTCGGGGCTAACGCCCCGCCTCCTCGATACGGCGGATCTGCCCGGGACGCGCCCCCCGCATGCCCATGGCCTCCGCCTTCCTTCCCAGTTCATACGGCGACATCAGCCGGTCCCGCTCCACTTCCAGCTTGGCGGTCAGGCCCGCCTTTCCGTCCAGTTCACCCTGCAACTTGCGCAGGTTGTAGGCCATGTCCATACGTTCGATGTTCAGCCACACCAGCGACAGCCCCAGCACCAGGCTGGTCAGCACCGACAGGATCATGGCCAGCACCCAGCTTCCCACGCCGTGGCTCATGACGCGCCCCCTTCCGCTTCATCGCGGTCTTCCGGGGCATACTTGTTGCGCCGCCGGGGGCGCGGAGCCTGTCCTTCCGCCAGCCGTTGGGCAGCGCGAAGCTTGGCGCTGGAGGCGCGGGAATTGCGGGCCAGTTCCGCCTCGCCGGCGGTGACCGGCTTTCTGGTCAGCACGTCCACGCGGGCCTTGTGGCCGCATTCGCAGCGGGACACGTTGCGCGGGCACACGCAGCCCTGCGATTCGTCGCGCAGGCGGTGCTTGACGATGCGGTCTTCCAGCGAATGGAAGGTGATCACCGTCAGCCGTCCGCCGGGGCTCAGCCTGTCCAGAATACGGTCGAGAAAGCGTTCCAGCTGGCCCAGTTCGTCGTTGACGGCCATGCGCAGCGCCTGAAAGGTGCGGGTGGCCGGGTGGTTGCGCGAGGTGGCGCGCCACTTGGCCGGGTAGGCCCGGTCCACGATGGCCGCGAGTTGGGCCGTGGTTTCGATGGGGCCTGCGGCGCGGGCATCCACGATGGCGCGGGCGATGCGCCCGGCCATGGGGTCCTCGCCGTAGCGCAGGATGATGTCCTTCAGGACGTCCACGGCAGCCCGGTTCACCAGTTTGGAGGCCGGGGCTTCGTCGCCGTCCTGGTCCATGCGCATGTCCAGCGGGCCGTCGGCATGAAAGCTGAAGCCCCGGTCGGCCATGTCGATCTGCATGGACGACACGCCGATGTCGATGAGCGCACCGTCCACCTTGTCCCAACCCAACTGGTCCAGCGCGGCTTCGAAGTCCGCGTAGCGGGTATGGAAGAAATGCACGCGGTCGCCCCAGGGGGCCAGACGCTGGCGGGCAAGTTCCAGCGCGGTGGTGTCACGGTCAAGACAGCACAGTTCGCCGTCCGGGCCGATGCGCTCCATGATGGCGGCGGAATGCCCGCCAAGGCCCACGGTGCCGTCCAGGTACCTGCCGCCGGGACGGGGGGCCAGCGCCTCCAGCACCTCGTCCAGCAGCACGGGCACGTGCAACGTGGCGGCGCGGGCCCCTTCCGTTGAAGCGGAGGCGGCCTGCGGTGCGGTGGTGTCGGGTGCGCCGGTCATTGCGATATCCTGTTGTTCTTAATGGATTGTGCTTGCTGACTAGAGAGAGAGTTCGATGCCACTGTCGGCCAACTCGGCAGCCACGTCGTCGAAGTCCTGCGACACGATGCCGTCGAAACGGGCCTGGTCCCAGATTTCAAAGCGGCTGCCCTGGCCCAGCAACACCACGTCCTTGGTGATTTTTGCGTACTCCATGTGCGAGCGCGAAATGCGCACCCGCCCCTGCCCGTCCAGATCCATGAGTTCGGCGCTGCCGATGACCAGACGGCGAAAGTCGCGCATCTTGCGCGAAGGGTTCTTCAGGTTCGTGAACTTGCGTTCAAAGTCTTCCCAGTCAGGCAGGGGGTAGCCCATGACGCAGTCGTCGAAGCTGGTCAGCACCAGCTTGCCGCCCTCGGCACGCGACAGGAGAATGTCGCGGAAATCCGGCGGCAGCATCAGTCGCCCCTTGGGGTCGAGACTGCGGTGGGAACGGCCTCTGAACAACACGGGAACACCACTTGCCTGTTATCTTGAACTGTTGCGTAAAGTGTCGAGAATGCGAACCCTGCTTCCACCGTTTCCCCCACGTGCTGCGCTGGGGTGTTTCCATCGGAAGGAAGGGGGCTTTTCTGGGAGACTCTACCACCTTTTACCACAATTTCCCACTTTCTCTATGATATGTTTGGCACTGTCAAGCCGTGGTCATCGGCAGTGTCTAGAAAAATTCTAACGCCCCGTTTCCGACGGCAATCACCACAAAAATATGCCATCATTTCGCATAATAACAACAACACTGCGGAACACTGACGCAAGAACTCGCAACGCCGCATGCAACGGCTCTGCGTGCGCTGCCGCACGCGCTGCATGCACCGTCCGGGCGCTGCGCGTACCACCGCCAAACGCCCTTTCGACCTGCCCTGATATTTTTACGAAAAGCAGGGGGACACGAGGGGCGTCGGCAAGGTATACGAAGGCATCCCCGCGATGCGCCGAAACGCCCGTCGCAGCCTGTTACGAGCACAAACGGCTTGACAAGATACAACTTATTGCACAGGGGTGGATCATGAGAACGAAGATAATCGCCACCATAGGACCGGCCTCGCGCTCGCGGGAGGTGCTTTCGCGCCTCATCGCCGCTGGAGTGCGCATCTTTCGCCTCAATTTTTCCCACGGCGGCGCATCCATGTTCGTGGATCTGGTGCGCACGCTGCGTGAGCTGGAAGCCGAATGCGGCAGTCCGGTGACCATCCTGCAAGACCTTTCCGGTCCCAAGATCCGCATCGGCGAAATTCCCGACGGCGCCATCTCGGTGGGCAAGGGCGATCGCGTACTGCTGGGCCCCAAGGCCCCGGCGGGCGCGGTGCTGCCGCTCATCCCCTTCACCAACCAGGCCGTGCTGAACGGGCTGGAAACCGGGGACCGGCTGGTGCTTTCCGACGGCGGCCTGCAATTTCGCGTGCTGGGTTCTGCGCCTGAAGGGTGCTTTGAACTGGAAGCCGACAACAGCGGCATCATCACCTCGCGCAAGGGGCTGGCCCTGCCCGGCAAGTCGGTGCGGCTGCCCGCACTGACCGAAAAGGACCGCAAGGACCTGGCCGACGGCCTGGAACTGGGCGTGGACGCCGTGGCCCTGTCCTTCGTGCAGACGCCGGAAGACATCCGCGACGCCAAGGAAATCATTGCCGCCAGCGGCCGCAAGCACATCCCCGTCATCGCCAAGCTGGAACGGCAGAACGCCGTGGACCGGCTGGACGACATCCTGGCCGAGGCCGACGTGATCATGGTGGCGCGCGGCGACCTGGGTGTGGAATGCCCCCTGCCTGCCCTGCCCGCCATGCAGAAGCGCATCATCCGCGCCTGCAACCGCGCGGCCAAGCCGGTCATCGTGGCCACCCAGATGTTGCTTTCCATGGTCAACAGCCCCTCGCCCACCCGCGCGGAAACCACCGACGTGGCCAACGCCGTGCTGGATGGAGCAGACTGCGTGATGCTTTCGGAAGAAACGGCCATGGGCAACTTTCCCGTGGAAACCGTTGAATTCATGAAGGAAATTGCAGCCAAGGCGGAAGAACTGCACTTTGAAACGCAGCGCCTTGTCGAACCGGCAGATGAAAAGGGCACGGCGGAATTCCTGGCCTACGCAGCCTGTCTGCTGGCCGAAAAAACCGGGGCCAAGGGCATCGTGTCGCACAGCATGACCGGGGCATCGGCCCGGCTCATCTCGTCGCGCCGCCCCAGCCAGATGGTCTGGGCCCTGACGCCCGACCCGGCAGCCCTGCGCGCCCTGAACTTTTCGTGGGGCATCGTGCCGCAGGACATCCCGCTGGACATCCCCGGCCACGTGGCCCGCGCCGAGCGCTTTGTGGATACCGCGCCCGACTTTGAAAAGGGCGACAATGTGGTCATTACCGCCGGGCAGCCCAAGACGGGCCGCAAGCCGCGCGGCACCAACATGGTAAAGATATACAGAAAGTAACGACAGGCGGCGGCCTCCTGCCCCACAGGCCGGATGCCGCCGCGCCCCCGCTGCCCACGGCCCGCGCGCATGACAAGGGAGCTACCCACGGTGAAGGCAACCATCCCCGACAATATTTCCGAGGAATATTACCAGATCAGCTCGGAGATATTGTCGAGCTTTCCCAAGTATCGGCCACCGGTCGATCTGTTTCGCTTCCGCGAGGACCTGGCCCAATTGCAGCCTTACACCCGCAAGGGGGTGCGACTGACAAACGAGCAGGTGGACGAGGTGCAGCGACTGTGTGAAGCAGGCGACCTGTTCGTCTCGCGGTCGGACCATCCCATCTATTCGCAGCACATCATCCACCAGTTGGACCTTGTGCTGGTGGACAAGAACCTGAAGGAAGGCGAGGTTGCCGACATCTTCCAACGGGCCTTGGCCATGCGGATGCATGAATTCGCCGATCAGCCGGTGAAGCCGGTGTTCGAAGTGCTGTACCGCGACATGATGGTGCTGACCGAATACCTGTGGGAGGACAAGCACCGGGTAAAGCAGTTCATGCGCCGTCTGCACCGCGAGCATTCCCTGGTCAAGCATTCGCTGAATACCCTGTCGGTGGGCCTGTGGCTGCTGGTCGCCTCCATGGGAGACAACCTGAAGCGCCGTGACCTGGACCGGTCGGCGCTGGCCTTGCTGCTGCACGACCTGGGCATGGCCAAGGTGCCTGCGTTCATCCTGTCCAAGACCACGCCGCTGAAGCCCGACGAAAAGGACAAGATCCCCCTGCACCCCATGGTGGGGGCCAAGATCATGCACAAGATGGGGCTGGCCTTTGACGAACTGCGCCAATGCACCCTGGAACATCACGAGCGGCTTGACGGTTCCGGCTACCCCCAGAAGCTCAAGGGCGAACAGATCAGCAAACTTGGACGCATCTGCGCCGTGGCCGATTCGTTCTCGGCCATGATCACTGCGCGGCCCTACGCCCCTGCCAAGGAACTGGTGCCTGCCTCGCAGGAACTTGCGGCAGACAAGGCCCGCTACGATGCGCGCTATTCCACCCTGCTGCTGAACGCGCTGGTGACCAACGCCTTCGGCACTACCGGCAAACCCAAGCCGGAGGCCCCGGCCAAGGGGTGACATTTCCAGTCGGGGGATGACCTCCAATCCGGATGCGCCCCGCCGTCCATGACAGCGCGGCCTGATGGCCTGCGGTCGGGAAAGCCCGATGAAGGCGATGCTCGCGGCTGGACGCACGCGCAATCACGCCTGCCTGCCGCATCTTCCTGCCCCACGCGATGCAAAAGAGCCGCTCCGGTGATGGAGCGGCCCTTTTGCATCGGCATGAGAAATCGGCGTTGCCTTGAACAAAAACCAGCAAGCCGAACCAGACTGGGCAGGACTGGGGTGAACAAGGTCGAAGCAGGGCGGGCAAGACAACGACTGCTCTCCGCACGGCACACGCGCGGAAAACTCCCCCTGCTAAGCGCGGCTGATGATCTCGCCGCTGATCTCGCGGAACACGTCGTTGATCATGATGACGCCCAGCACCTTGCCCGCCTCGGTCACCACGGCGTAGCTGCGGCCCTTCTTCACGAAGCTTTCCAGAACCACCAGCAGCGGGTCGTCGGGGGCCACCTGGGTCATGTCGCGGTCCATGACGTCGCGCACCTTGGTGGAACCGGCCACCTTGCAGGCATTGCGGTAGATGCGGTCGAAACCGTCTTCCTCTATGCCGCGCAACGAGCCGCTGCGCAGCAGCGAATCTTCCATGAAGCGCACGGTGTCCCACACCGAAAGCGCACCGCGCAGCATGTCGCGCTCGTCATACACCAGGGCGCACAGGCACCCGGCCCCGCCCCCGCCGTCCGGCCCCACGCAGGAACTGAGCTTGCGCATGGCCTCGGCCAGCGAATCGTCCTCGCGCAACTTGGGGAATTCTTCCCGCACGATGTCCCAGGCACGCTTTCGCAACAGCATCTGTACTCTCCTCACGGTGTGTTCATGGACATCATCTGGCCGACCGGAGCACCAGCGGAGCATTCGCGAAGTTTCCGGGGCCGCCCCGGCCTCTCGACGGAATCAGGCCGGGATGGGGCATGGCGTCATCGTTATCAAAACTCGCCCCGCTTGTCTTCTCTTTCACAAGCCCTGCGGGCGGATGCGTTGCCGGAACGTCACCACACTCCGCACATCAGGCGCGGCTTCATGCCGCAAGTCAGGAGAAGCCGAAATTATACCGGGCGATCAGGCGGTGTCGGCGCAAGAGCGCATTTTGACTGCTGCCGAGGAAAAACACGGCTTGAGGGAGCACAGAGAGGTAAACCCCGCCCACGCCAACGCTACAGGCGAGGCCCGTGCAGGTGGGGATTTTGTTCTCTGCCAAGGAAGAACGCCGTTCCATGAAGGGAGTGTACTTTTGTGGTACTCGACCGGAATGAAACGGCGTTCTGACGCTGGCAGAGGGCAAAAGCCACCCTGCACGGGCCTCGCCTAGTCGAAGTCGGCAAAGAGAGCCCCCACATGCAACGGCCCCAGCGACACCCGGCGATACTCGCCCCGCAGCCGCGCGATGGCCTCTTGCAGATGGCTGGACGTCACGCCGTTGCGCACAGAGGTATGCGCCTCGATGAACGCGGCCAGGGTGTCGCAGGCCTTCACCAGGCGACCGTCCTTGGGGTCCAGGGCGTCGATGTTGCAGGCGCTCTGCAATTCTTCAAAGGTGACCTTGCGGACCACGCGGGACGAACCATCGGGGCCGGGTTCGCGCACGGTCTCGTCGAATTCGGAACCGGTTTCCAGCCCCAGGAAGTAGCCTAACCGGCTGGCCACGTCGCCATAGCCCGCCTTGTCCAGCAGCGAAAACACCCGTTCCTGCATTTCCTGCTCTTCGTACTGCCGGATGAGTTCGGGCAACTGCTTCACGGATCGCTTCACCGGCGAGATGATGTCGCGGGTCAGCACTTCGGGCAGGTCGTGGAACAGGCCGCAAAAAAAGTTGTTCAGGCGGCGCGCCGGGCATGCGCCCACGGCGATGCTGAAGAAATAGGCATAGCAGGCCACGATGAACATGTGGCCGATGACCGATGTCTCTGGAATGCGCGGGGTTTGCGACCAGCGTTTCTGAAAACGCAACTGGCCGCACAGGTTGGCGAAGCGCCCCAGCGCGTTGCTGGAGCCGCCGATAAGTTCGGGCACCCCGGCCAGATCGGCCATGGCGGTCAGGCGGGTCTGGAACGAGCCGTCGATGTCCGGCATCTCGTCGTCGAACGCGTTCAGCGGCTTGATGAGATTGAATTCCCAGCCGCTGGCGTAGAGATGCGCGGCGGTCAGGATGCGATCGGCCAGGGTGTTCTTTTCGCGGCGGCGGATGTACGTCAGCAGGCGCTGCCAGAAATCCTCGTCCAGCGGACGCACGATGTGTTCCAGTTCGTCCGCAACCCACTCGGTAAGTTCGCTGTAGTGGGCCTCGTTTTCTTTGATGCGGTAGAATACCGGCGGCTTGATGTCGGTAATGACCAGGCGGTAGAAGTAGTCGAACAGCCCCCCTTCCACCACTTCCGCACCAAGGCGCAGCCGTTCTTCTGCGGGCAGGTCGCGGGTGTTCAGTTGCAGCAGCAGCCACGCCACGATCATCTTGTGGGCCTGCTTGTCCACTTCCATCAGTTCCACGGGGCGCAGTTTGTCGTTCCACCGTTTCATATACGCGCCGGAAAAGACGAACTGGAGCAAGCTCTTGCGAATGCTGGGCATGGGGCCTCCCGAAAGGGTTAAGAAAAGCTCTTGGCAATGTATGCGGTCGTGGTGTAAAGCTCAAGAGTTTGAAGCGATACGCTTCGGGTTCACGCCACGGAAACCCGCCGGACGGGCAAGCCAACCCTTCCGACAGTGTTTCCCGCGATTGCCCAGCGCAGCCCCGCCCGCCGTTCCGGCATTCCGGCGGGGCCAGCCGTCCGCTCCCCAGGCAAGCCGCCCCGTTAGGCGCGCCAGTGGGAACCGAAGTGCGTACGGCCGCCAGGCGAACCTCCCGTGTTGTCGCGGCATGCGCCCGGTTCTGCCCCATCCGTAAAAGGAGCGGCAGCCCGGTCGAATCAGGCATACACCGCACGCATGACGCAGCCCCATCCGGGCCGTGCGTCATTCGCCGCGCGTTCCCACGTTCTTTTTCTATTGACAAGGAACGGGGAACCCAATAAATAGACCGTTCTTTCGAGCTCGCACAGGAGTACGCTCTGATGAAAACGTTCAGCCCCACGCCCGAGAACATCAACCGCGAATGGTTCGTGGTCGATGCCTCCGACCTGGTTCTCGGCCGCCTTGCCACCCAGATCACGCATCGCCTGCGTGGCAAGCACAAGCCTGAGTTCGCCCCGCACATGGATAACGGCGATTTCATCGTCGTGGTCAACTGCGAAAAGATCAAGGTCACCGGCAACAAGCTTGCCGACAAGAAATACTACCGTCACTCCGGGTACGTTGGCGGCCTTCACGAGATCACCCTCGAGAAGCTGCTTGCCTCCCATCCGGAACGCGTGCTGATGAACGCCGTGCGGGGCATGCTGCCCAAGAACCGGCTTGGCCGCGCCATGCTGAAGAAGCTCAAGGTCTACGCAGGCACTGAGCATCCGCATGCCGCCCAGAACCCGCAGCCGCTCGCCATCAAGTACTAACCCGATCGAGCCGGAGAGAATCATGGCCAACGAATTCAACTACGGTACCGGTCGCCGCAAGACCGCCACGGCCCGTACCCGCCTGTACGCAGGTTCCGGTCAGATCGTGGTGAACGGTCGTCCCTTTGAAGACTACTTCCCGCGCAAGTCGCTGCAGATGATCATCCGTCAGCCTCTGGTGCTGACCAAGAATGTCGAGCGCTTCGACATCAAGATCAATGTGTGCGGCGGCGGCGTGACCGGTCAGGCCGAAGCGGTGCGTCACGGCATTTCCCGTGCCCTGCTTGAAGTCGAACCGGAACTGCGCGGTGCCCTGAAGCGCGCCGGGTTCCTTACCCGCGACGCCCGCAAGAAGGAACGCAAAAAGTACGGCCAGCGCGCTGCCCGCGCCCGGTACCAGTACTCCAAGCGTTAATCGCTTCCGTACGATGCCTTTCAGGCAGGTCCGCTTTGGCGGGCCTGCCTGTTTGCGTTTGGGCGGGTGCGCACATTGCGCGCGCCCCCGCCAGCGACGACGCCCCCAATCCGCCGCACCGCGCTCGCTCTCCCCGCCAGCCCCACCCGCACGAACGCCCCACAGCGCCTCCTGCCCCCGCATACGCGCCCCGTTGCATCTGGTTGACACCGCACGCCGCAGCCGACTACACAGGCACACGCGCCGGGCCTGCGCCGCAAGGAATCCACGCCCAGCCCCCGGCGCGCATTCCCGTCCATCCCGCGCACAGGACTTCGCCACAGGGCTGCACCACAGGGCTGCACCACAGGACTGCACATGACCACTCCCCCCATCCCTCTCCAGCTTGACCCTGCGCGCATCGCGCCCGAGGGCTGCGTCAGCATCATCGGCATGGCCGGCGCAGGCAAGACCACCGTGGGCCGCGAACTGGCCATCCAGCTCGGCTGGGCCCACGTGGATACCGACAACCTCATCGAGGCAACCTACGGCACCCGGTTGCAAGCCGTGGCCGACTCCATGGACAAGGAAAGCTTTCTGGACGTGGAAGCGGGCGTCATTCGCCGCATTGGCGCGCGGCGCACCGTACTCTCCACCGGGGGAAGCGTGGTGTACCGCCACGCGGCCATGGAACACCTGGCTGCGCTGGGCCCCCTGATCTACCTGGAAGTGTCCCTGCCGCTGATCCTGCAACGCATCGCCATGAACCCGGACCGGGGGCTGGCCATCGCACCGGGGCAGACCATCGAAGACCTGTACAACGAACGCATTGCCCTGTACCGCCGCTACGCCAGCTTCACGGTCACGGCGGACGACCTGTCTCCCGGCGGGTGCGCTGCGCGCATCGTGGCTTGGCTGACCGGCGGGGAGGCATGATGTCCTCTCGCAGCCCTGGTAGCCCCTCTGGCCGCAAGCCCGCCCCCTTGGCCTCTGCCCGCATCGCCGCTGCACTGACCGCGGCGGGCCACGGATCCCCCGCCCAGCCCGGTCAGGCTGCCCAGCCCGGCAAGGCCGCAGGCCGCGCACAGGGGCGCAAGGGCCCCGGCGTCTTCGCCCGCCTGGCGGAACTGTACGCCGACATGGAACGGGCCTACGAGGAAACCGCCCACGCCGCCGGGCTGACCTGCGCCGGATGCGAGGACAACTGCTGCCTTACCCACTTCAAGCACCATACCCACGTGGAATGGGCCTACCTGTGGAAGGGGATGCTGACCCTGCCCGAAGCGCGCCGCGCCGAATACCTGCGCCGTGCCCAAGAGGTGATGGCCCAGTGCGCAGCCGCACAGGCCGCCGGTGTGGTGCCGCGCGTGATGTGCCCGGTCAACGACGAGGGCCGGTGCGGTCTGTACGCCCACCGGCTGATGATCTGCCGCATGCACGGCACCCGCAACATGCTGTTGCGCCCGGACGGCCAGCGCCAGTTGTTTCGCGGCTGCTACCGCTTCTGCGGCCTGACGGACGGCCAGCCGGACGCGGACGTTCCCACTCTGGACCGCACGCCGTTCTACCGGCGACTGGCGGAACTGGAGATGGAACACTGTACAGGCAAGGGCACGGCGCAAGGGCGTGCCGCGCCGCGGGTTTCCTTGACGCTGGCGGAAATGCTGGTCTATGGTCCGCCCAAGCCATAGGGCCTGCGGAACACATTCTTCACGCCTCGCATGATGCCGCCTGCGACCGGACTTCCGGTTGGCCACAGCGGCTTCCCCGGGCACTCGCACACGCCCCGCAACAACCGGAGATGCCATGTCCGTGCCTTTCCCCTTGTCACACAGAATCCCGCACGACTCTTCCTGCACGTCCCCGCATTTGCCCCGGCGCACGGCGGCACTGGCGGGCGTGCTGGTTCTGGGCATGTGCCTGGCCCTGCTGGCGGGCTGCGGCAAACAGACGGTAGCCCACCTTGCCCGCGCCCAGTTGCAGACGGATACCCCGCAGACTGTTTCCATGCAGTACCTGCGCTTCACCTACCGCGTGGTGCCGCTGCGTGAATCCATAGGCGTGCGCGGGCAGGCCAGCCCGCTGCCCGGCGCTCTGCCCGCTTGGGCCAGGTGGTACGAACAGCTCACGGTGATGGTCTATCTCAGCGATGCTTCCGGCCGGGTTCTGGATACTGCAGAATACGACTACCTGCCGCGCGCCGTGGGTGACGAAGGGGCCATTCCCTTTGAAACCCGCTTCTATCTGGACCCCGAGGACCAGGCTCCTCTCTATGTCAGCTTCGGCTACCGCATGGTCGCCACGGAGCATGAACCACGAGAGGATGGAACCGACGACGGCGGCCGCTCGCTCATCGTTGGGGAAGGCGCGCTGGACAACTAGCCCCGCACGCACGCACATGCCATGACGCTAGGAACCGCCCCTTTGGGCGGTTCTTCTTTTTGTGCCTCCATCCTGCCCCCCGGCCTTTCGCAGGGCAATGCACCCCCCACGCCCCGGAGTGCCCAACGCGAAAGACCGCCCTGCAAACGCAGGGCGGTCTTTTTTCCGTCGCAAATTTCGGCGGCGCCGCCGCAACACGCGGCCCTCCCGAAGCAATCCGGCAGATGGCCGGGCCTCCCGCCTAGGAAACGTGCTTGCGCCGCTTCTCCCAAAGCTTCATGTCTTTCATCTTCTTGCGGCGTTCACGCTGCAACGCCTTGCACACCAGCGGGGTGCCCTTCTTGAGGCCCCACTTTTCGCGGTAGGCGGCGGCATCCATGTCGTGCGAGGCAAGGTGCTTGCGGGTGAGAATCTTGAACGACTTGCCGCACTCCAGACACGTGATGGACTTTTCCTTCACGGCCTTGCGGGGGTCGCCGCAGACTTCACATGCCTCTTCCGGTTCGGCTTCGCCAAGGCTGATGGCACGGATGCCATTGGCCAGCGTCTGCACCATGGAGGTGATCTCGTCCTCCGTCATGGTGCGCACCCCAGCCTGCGCCTTCACGATTTCCAAAGCTTCCTTCAAAAAGTCATCCATAATGGACCTCCGCGGGAATTGAACGACGGAGCCGAAACGACAGCGCCACTACACGGCGGCAGTCACGGCACATCGCCGCTCTTACATCCGCCACTACAGCAAGTCAACAGCAGCGTAGCATAAAAACGGCACAGGAAACGCAAAACGGATGCAGCGGCACGCACCCTTGTTGCACGCTGCGGACAAACCTTGCCTTGGCAAACGCTTCCGTCCAGTTCTGCCCCAAGCGGCATGCGCACCGCATGCACGTTATGCAGCACGATGCGGCACCACACCCGCGACACCCGCCATGTCGCTGCACTGCAACGAGCAAAGGCCTTTCTCCTGCGCCTTCTTTGCTCCCCTCTGCCGTACTTCCCCGCACCCCACAGGTGCGGAGCATCGGTCGACCATCCATGCAGCGTCCCATGCAGTGCGTTGCGTGAAACAGCAACGGCGCGCCCCGTCGCCAATGGCCCAAGCCACCATGACAACGGAAACGCGCCGCGTGAAACACATGGCATGCATCAGCGCCCCTGCGGGATTGCCCGCAACGCGCCAGCGCAGCACCCTACCCGCAATTACCCCTTGGACCGCTCCTCAAGCACGGCCACGGCGGGCAGGGTCTTGCCTTCCAGAAACTCCAGAAAGGCCCCGCCGCCAGTGGACATGTACGAAATGCGGTCCACCACGCCATACTTTTCGATGGCGGCAACCGTGTCGCCGCCGCCCGCCAGCGAGAAGGCCGGGCTGTCGGCCACGGCCATGCATACGGCCTTGGTGCCCTGGCCGAACTGCTCCACCTCGAAGGCGCCCACCGGGCCGTTCCAGACAATGGTGCCCGCCTGCATCAGGATGTCGCGGTACAGTTTTGCCGTTTCGGGGCCGATGTCCAGGATCATCTCGTCCGGCTTCACTTCAGAAACCTTGCGCACCGTGGCCGGGGCGGATTCCGCGAATTCCGGCCCCACCACCACGTCCACCGGCACGGGAATCTCGCCCCCGGCAGCCTTGGCGGCGGCCATCAGACGTGCGGCCTCGTCCACCAGTTCCGGCTCGTACAGCGAACGGCCCACCTCGTACCCGGCGGCCTTGATGAAATTGTTGGCGATGCCGCCGCCCACGATGAGCCGGTCCACCTTCTTGGACAGCGTGTCCAGCAGGGTCAGCTTGGTGGACACCTTGGAGCCGCCGATGATGCCCACCATGGGCTTGGCCGGGGCGTCCAGCGCGCGGGACAGGGCGTCCAGTTCCGCAGCCAGCAGCGGACCGGCGCAGGCCACCTTGGCAAAACGCACGGCGGCGTGGGTGGAGGCCTGGGCACGGTGCGCCGCGCCAAAGGCGTCCATGACGAAGATGTCGCACAGGGCGGCCAGCTTGCGGCCCAGGGCCTCTTCGTCCTTCTTTTCGCCCTTCAGAAAGCGCACGTTCTCGCACAGCACGCACTGGCCTTCCGCCACCTCGATGCCATCGATGTAGTCGCGCACCAGCGGCACCTGAAAGCCCAGCACCCTGGAAAGGTGCTCGGCCACCGGGGCCAGCGAGAAGGCGGGATCGAACTCGCCTTCCGTGGGACGGCCCAGGTGTGACACCAGCAGCACGCGGGCGCCCGCCTTGAGGGCCATTTGAATGGAGGGCAGCGCGGCGCGGATGCGCTTGTCGCTGGTCACCTTGCCATCCTTCATGGGTACGTTGAGGTCTTCGCGCAAAAGGACGCGCTTACCCTTCAGATCAAGGTCGGTCATCTTCAGTACGGCCATGGATATACCTCTGTTGCTCGATTGGCTTGATTTGGTTGGCAAAAGAAAAGGCGCGAACGTGGTTTTCGCATCCTACCACGTTCGCGCCCGGTGTCCAGACTGGGGGGCGGGGGCCCTACTGCGCGTATCCTGCGCGTCCATGGGACAGCAACGTCCCACGTGACGGCACTGCCACAAGAGGGATTTTTGTCTGTGCCAAGGAAGAACGCCTTTTTATGGAGGGAGCGTGCCGCAGCCGTTACGCGAGCGCTCGCGCGAGTGTTACGGATGGGGACAGCAGCGCACTCTTCTCGTACGTGACCGGAATAAAAAGGCGTTCTGACCGCTCTGCGCTCGATGCCCGTAGGACTCGCACGCTCGCCCAACGGGCACGCTTCGCGCCCTTCGGGTCGGTCAGGCAGAGGCAAAAAGCCCCTTGTGGAGTCCTTAGATAAGAGACTCCACCGCTTCGATGACCTTCCCGGTGGTAATGCCAAAGTACTCGAACAGCACCTTGCCGGGGGCGGATTCGCCAAAGCCGGTCATGCCCACGGCCTTGCCGTCCAGGCCCAGGTACTTCCACCAGCCGTCCACGGCGGCGGCTTCCACGGCCACGCGGGCGCGCACGGCGGACGGCAGCACCGATTCGCGGTAGGCGGCGTCCTGGCGGTCGAACTGGGTGGACGACGGCATGGACACCACGCGCACCTTGCGACCCTTGGCGGCCAGCGCCTCGGCGGCGGCAAGGGCCAACTGCACTTCCGAGCCGGTGGCCATGACGATGGCCTCCGGCGTGCCCGCGCAGTCACGCAGCACGTAGCCGCCGCGCATGATGTTGGCGCGCTGCTCGGCGGTGCGTTCCACAAAGGGCACGTCCTGCCGGGTCAGCGAGATGCAGGTGGGGCCGGTGGCGCATTCGGCGGCGAACTTCCACGCGGACAGGGTTTCCACGGTGTCGCAGGGACGCCACACCTGCACGTTGGGGGTCAGGCGCAGACCGGCCAGTTGCTCCACTGGCTGGTGGGTGGGGCCGTCTTCGCCCACGCCGATGGAATCGTGCGTGAGCACCCAGACCACCCGCGCGCCCATCAGCGCGGACAGGCGGATGGCGTTCTTGGCGTAGTCGGAAAAGATCAGGAAGGTGCCCGCGTAGGGCAGGAACCCGCCGTGCAGGGCCAGGCCGTTCATGATGGCGCCCATGGCGAATTCGCGCACGCCGTACGAGATGTAGTTGCCGGACCAGTCGGCGGGGGTGACCAGCTTGGAATTCTTGTGCCAGGTGCCCACCGAACCGGTAAGGTCCGCCGAGCCGCCCATCATTTCCGGCAGCAGCGGGGCCACGGCGTTCAGGGCGTTGCGCGAGGCGATGCGGGTGGCCAGCGTTTCCTTTGCCCCATCAGTGGCGGCAAGGGCGGCGGCCACATCAGCCTGCCAGTTGGCGGGCAGGTCGCCCGCCATGCGGCGCACGAACTCGGCGGCAAGGTCGGGGTGGGCGGTACGGTAGCGGGCGAACAGGTCGTTCCAGGCGGCTTCGGCGGCAGCGCCGCGCGGGCGCGCATCCCAACCGGCGTAAATGTCCGCCGGAATCTCGAAGGGGGGATGCGGCCAGTTCATCCCTTCGCGCGCGGCGGCAATTTCCGTCGCGCCCAGGGGCGAACCGTGGCAGTTGTGGCTGCCCGCCTTGGTGGGCGCGCCCTGACCGATGCGGGTCTTGCAGCAGATCAGGCTGGGCTTGCCGGAAACGCTGCGGGCGGCCTTGAGCGCGGCGGCGATGGCTTCGCCGTCGTGACCGTCCACGTTGCGCACCACGTGCCAGCCGTAGGCTTCGAAACGGGCCGGGGTGTCGTCGGCGAACCACCCGGCGATGTCGCCGTCGATGGAAATGCCGTTGTCGTCATAAAAGGCGGTCAGCTTGCCGAGGCCCAGAGTGCCCGCCAGCGAACACGCCTCGTGCGAAATGCCTTCCATCATGCAGCCGTCGCCCAGGAACACGTACGTGGCATGGTCCACCACATCATAGCCGGGGCGGTTGAACTGCTGGGCCATGAGCTTTTCGGCCATGGCCATGCCCACGGCGGTGGCAATGCCCTGGCCCAGCGGCCCGGTGGTGGTTTCCACGCCGGGGGTGATGCCGTATTCGGGGTGGCCGGGGGTCTTGGAATGCAACTGCCGGAAGTTGCGGATGTCGTCCATGCTCACATCGTAGCCGGAAAGATGCAGCAGCGAGTAGATGAGCATGGAGCCGTGCCCGTTGGACAGCACGAAGCGGTCGCGGTCGGCCCATTTGGGATTGGCGGGGTTGTGCTTCAGGCTATCGTTCCAGAGCACTTCGGCGATGTCCGCCATGCCCATGGGCGCACCGGGGTGCCCGGACTTGGCCTTTTCCACGGCGTCCATGCTGAGCACGCGGATGGCGTTGGCGAGTTCCTTGCGAGACGGCATTGCAACCTCCAGCGGGGTTCGATGCGGCGGGGGCAAAGGCCCGCGCCGTTGGCGATGCAGCGGTACGGCGCGGTGCGCCGATAAATACACGAATGGCCGGGCGCACGCCCTGCCGCAACGATCATGCATGCGGCGGAACATGTCGCACATGCAAGGTGTGGGCACTGCCCTGCGGCGGCGCCCACACCCGACTAGTCCGTTCCGCGCCATCTGGCAACGGGAAAATCACATGCGGGGATGCGCCATGGCGTTACCGGCCACGAAAGCCCCGGCCCATCTCCGGCGCATATCCTAAAGGACTGTATTCGCCGCCGCCTCAAACGCCTTCAGCCGTTCGGCATAGGGCGGAAACTTGAAGAAGGCCGAGCCGGAAACCAGCACGTCCGCCCCGCTGCGCACCAGTTGCCCCGTGTTGGACGGGTCCACCCCGCCGTCCACCTGAATGAGCGTGGACAGCCCGCGCGCGTTGATCATGGCGCGCAGGTCGCTGATCTTGCGGTAGCTGGCGGGCAGAAACGACTGCCCGCCAAAGCCGGGGTTGACGGTCATGATCAGCACCATGTCCGCGTCGTCCAGCACGTAGTCCAGCACAGAAAGCGGCGTGTGCGGGTTCAGCGCCACCCCGGCCTTGACGCCCAGGCGGCGGATTTCGGCCAGGGCGCGCTGCACGTGGGGGGTCGCCTCGGCGTGGATCACCAGCATGTCGGCCCCGGCGTCCACGAATTCGTGCAGGTAGCGTTCCGGACGCTCCACCATCAGATGTACGTCGAAGAACAGGCGGCTCTGCTTGCGCAGATGGCCAATGACCGGCTGGCCGTAAGTAATGTTGGGCACGAAGGTGCCGTCCATGACGTCCCAGTGAACCCAGGACAGCCCGGCAGCCTCCAGGGAGGCCAGTTCATCGGCCAAACGACCAAAGTCGGAGGACAGCAGCGAAGGGGAAAGGATCATGCGGTGCTCGTGGCGCGGATGCGCGGTTGCGGGAATCTGACCGCTGCCCGGCGTGCTGCCGGAAGCGGTGAAAATGTGCGGTAGGCGGCCCGCCGGGCACTGCCCGGCCCTGCGCCCAATAGTGACGAACCGGTCAGTCCGTGCCTGCCAGCAGACGGCGCATGGCCTCCAGTTCCGCGATGATCGCGTGCATGGTTTCCGGCGATGCGCCGCCGAGCGATGCCATGCCGGAAGCGGGTGCGGCATCTGCGTACCGTGGTGCGGCATGCCCGTGCTGGCTGTCCGCGGGCTCCGCCGCACCGTCGTCGGGCAGCAGCAGGCCGTGCAGATACTGGTCCCAGGCCTGCACCCGCGAGGCAGGCGCGGACACTGTGCGGCCCTGCGTCCCGGCATCGGAAGGCGCGTCGTCAAGCTCGGCATCCGCATCGGCATCGGTCAGGGCATCACCCTCGCCCGGCAGGTCCGCCAGGGCCATGTCGTCGGGATCATCCTCGCCAAAGCCGACCAGCCCGGCAACGTCGACAGCCGCCAGGTCGTTCGCCCCGGAAGCGGATGCGCTCCCGCGCTCGGCCAGCATGCGTCGCGCGCCTTCGATGGTCAGACCGCGCTCGTGCAGCAGAAAGCGGATGCGCCGCAGCAGGGCCAGGTCCGCCTCGGTATAGAGGCGCTGCCCCTTTTCGGTGCGCAACGGAACAAGCTGGGGAAATTCCGTTTCCCAGAACCTGAGGACATAGGTCTTCAGGTTCAGCAGCGAGGCCGCCTCGCCTATCCGGTACGTCCGCTCCGCCATGCCGTCTCCCGTTTCACTGTCCGTGCGCCCGCACGAACCGCGCGGGCACGCGGCGCTCCCCGCCGTACCCTAGAGCCGGATGGGGAGTGCCTGCTGGAGCGAACTTGCCACTTTCTCGCGTTCCTTGTCCACTTCGGCGTCCTTCAGGGTGCGCCCGGCATGGCGGAAGGTCATGCGGAAGGTCAAATTACGCTCTTCGCGGTCTTCGGGGGCGAACACATCAATAAGCTCGATGCCTTCAAGCAGGGGCAACTTCATCCCGCGCACGTGATCCAGCACTGCGCCGGTCTGCAGGGCGGCAGGGGCCATGACCGTGATGTCGCGGCGCACCGGGGGGTACACCGGCAGCGCGGCAAAGCGCACCGTCACCGCGTCGTGCAGCTGGCGCGCCGCATCCAGATCGATGTCGGCCAGCCACACGTCCTTGCGGGCATGGTAGGCGTCGGCAAGGTCGGGCTTTACCCGGCCCATGACGCCCAGCACCCTGCCCTGCACCGTCACGCTGACGCACGGGGCCAGGAAGGGGTGCGGCGCGTCGGCCATGGCGCACTGCGGCTGCGGCAGGTGCAGGAAGGCGGCGAAGTGTTCCACCACGCCCTTCAAGTCCTGATAGTCCGCATCGGCTTCCGGGTTGGGCCATGCGCTGTCGTGGCGCGCGCCGTACATCAGGATGCCCAGGCGTCCCCGTTCGCAGGCGGTGGTTTCCGACACGGCGTCCGCCGTGAAGATGCGCGCCAGTTCGAACAGCCGCAGCCCGGCATTGCCCTGCGCGATGTTGTGGCGCAGGTTGTTCAGAAGGCCGGGGGCCAGCGCCGTGCGCAGCACGTTCTGGTCTTCCGACAGCGGGTTCATGATCGGGATGCGGCCATCGGCGGGCAGGCCCAGGTGATCCAGATCCTTCTGGCCCACGAAGCTGTAGTTGATGGCCTCGTTCAGGCCAAGGCCGCGGCCCCAGCCCTTGATGCGCCTCCAGAAATCGTACTCCGACTCGGGCGCGCCTGCCTGGTCCAGCGGACGCATGACCTTGGGCAGCACCGGCGGAATGGCGTCCAGCCCGTACACGCGGCCCACTTCCTCGATCAGGTCGGCCTCGCGCTCGAAGTCCAGGCGGTGGCTGGGGGCGGAAACCTTCCAGTCGGCGGCGTCGGTCTTGTCCAGCACGCAGCCGAGACCGGTCAGGGTGTCGGCGCAGAAACCATCGCCGATGGTGCCTTCGCCCATGCCCAGCAGCATGCGAGCGCGCGCCGGGCGGAAGCGCAGCGCGGGGCTGGCCCAGGGGCGCGGTTCGGCACTGCACATGCCGGGACGCAGCCGCGCGCCGGAAAGTTCGGCCATCATCTGGGCCGCACGATGCATAGCGTACACAGACCCCGCCTGGTCGACGCCGCGCTCGAAGCGGTACGACGCCTCGCTGGAAAGGCCCAGCCTGCGGCCCGTGCGGCGCACGGTGCCGGGACGGAACACGGCGCTTTCCAGCAGCACGCGGGTGGTGGCGTCGGAAACTTCGGAGTTGGCCCCGCCCATGACGCCCGCAAGGGCCACGGGCTTCACCGCATCGCGTATCAGCAGGTCGCCCGCCACCAGCGCGCGATCCTGGCCGTCCAGCGTCACGATGCGCTCGCCCGCCACCGCCGGAGACACCACGATGCGTGCGCCTTCCAACAGGTTCAGGTCAAAGGCATGCATGGGCTGGCCCAGTTCCATCATCACGTAGTTGGTGGCGTCCACGATGTTGGAGATGGGACGCACGCCGATGGCGGTGAGGCGATGGCGGATGCGCGCCGGACTCTTGCCCACGCGCACGTTTTCGAGAATGCGGCCGTGGTAGGCGTAACACAGGGCCGGATCGGCAATTTCGATAGCCACCTCGCCGGAGCAGTCCGGGCCGTCTTCTACCACGCCCGGCACCATGTTCAGCCTGGGCAGGGTCAGCGGCAGGCCGAAGCCAAGGGCCACTTCGCGCGCAAGGCCCAGCACCGAAAGGCAATCGGCTCGGTTGGGCGTGATGGAGATGTCGCACACCTCCATGTCCAGTTGCAACTCGTCCACCAGCAGCCTGCCCACCGTGAAGTGCTCCGGCAGGACCATGATGCCTTCGTGGTCGTCGCTGAGGCCCAGTTCGCGCTCGGAGCAGATCATGCCGTGCGAGGGCTGGCCGCGCAGCTTGGCCTTCTTGATGACCAGGCCGCCCGGCATGGTGACGCCCACCAGGGCCACCGGCACCTTCTGACCGGCGGCCACGTTGGGCGCGCCGCACACGATGTCCAGCAGCTCGCCCTGGCCCACGTCCACCTTACACACCGACAGCTTGTCAGCCTCCGGGTGCTTGGCGCGCTCGACCACGTGGCCCACCACGATGGCGCGGATGGCGTCGAACGGGCGGCGGATTTCCTCCAGTTCAAGGCCGAGCATGGTCAGACGGTCGCCGAGCTGTTCGGCGGTGCCTTCATAGGGAACGAATTCGCGCAGCCAGGCAAGGGACAGCAGCATGGGGCTACTCCATGATTAAGAGAATCGGGGGGAGAACCGGGGAGGGGACCCTTTGAAAAGGGTCTCCCTCCCCGGACCCCACCCCCCCAAACTTTTTGATTGTAGGGTGAGCAGGCAGCACCCGCGACCAACGCCCCCTCTCCGACCAACCCAATTGTAACATTTGGGGGGGATGGGGTGGGGGGTACGGGGGACGGGGAAGGGAGACCCTTTCCAAAGGGTCCCCTTCCCCGCCCCCCGCTTGTCTTCAAAAGCTCAGCTGAATTGCGACAGGAACCTGACATCATTCTCGAAGAACATGCGCAGGTCACCAATGCCGTACTTGAGCATGGCCACGCGTTCGACGCCAAGGCCGAAGGCGAAGCCGGTGTATTCTTCGGGATCGTAGCCCACGGCGGTGAACACGGCTGGGTCCACCATGCCGCAGCCCAGGATCTCGACCCAGCCGGTGGTCTTGCACACCCGGCAGGGTTCGTTGCCCACATGCCCCTTGCCGCCGCAGATGCAGCACGAGATATCCACCTCGGCGCTGGGTTCGGTGAAGGGGAAGAAGCTGGGGCGGAAGCGGACCCTGGTATCGCCGCCGAACACGGTGCGCAGAAACGAGGTGAGCGTGCCGCGCAGGTCGGCCATGCTCACGCCCTTGTCCACCATAAGGCCTTCGATCTGGTGGAACATGGGGGTGTGCGTGATGTCCGAGTCGCGACGATAGACCTTGCCGGGAGCGATGATGGCCACCGGGGGCTTGCGCGCCAGCATGGTGCGCACCTGCAACGGCGAGGTGTGGGTGCGCATCAGGATGGACTCGGTGACGTACAGGGTGTCCTGCATGTCGCGCGCCGGGTGTTCGGCGGGCATGTTCAGCGCTTCGAAGTTGTAGTGGTCCATCTCCACTTCCGGCCCGGTCACGATGTCGTAACCAAGCCCCCGGAACACGGAGCAGATTTCCTCCATGACCAGTGTGTCGGGGTGAAGCGAGCCGCGCCACGGCGCGCGGCCGGGCAGGGTCGGGTCGAAGCGGGAAAGCGCGGCGGCCTCGCTGGCGGCTTCAAGGGCGGCCTTGCGGCCTTCGAAGCGTTCGGTGAGCGCCATCTTGACGCCGTTGGCGGCCTGCCCCAGACGGGGCCGGTCTTCCGGCGAAAGTTCGGGCAAACGGCCCATGATCTGCGCAAGACGCCCCTTGCGGCCAAGGAAGGCGACACGCAGTTCCTCTAGCTCCGTCAACGACGAAGCCTGGTCCAGGCCTCTTTCGAGTTCCGGGACCAGGCTTTCCAGTTCCTTGAGAAGGTCCATGCGTAGAGACCCCGTATGGGGTTAGTTGAGTTTCGAGGCGGCGAGTTGCGCCAGCTTCGCGAAATCTTCCTTCTCGCGCACGGCAAGGTCGGCAAGCACCTTGCGGTTCAGGGAGATGCCGGCAAGGGTGAGGCCGTGCATGAACTTGCTGTACGACAGGCCGTGCATGCGGGCGCCGGCGTTGATACGCAGAATCCACAGCTTGCGGAATTCGCGCTTCTTCACCTTGCGGTCGCGGAACGCGTACATCCACGAACGTTCCACAGCCTCGCGGGCGGTGCGGTACAACTTGCTGCGGCCGCCACGGAAACCCTTGGCCGCGTCCAGATACTTCTTGTGACGCCTGTGGGAGGCGAGACCTCTCTTCACGCGCATGGAATACCTCCATCGTGATCTTGACTCCGCGAGGCGAGAGACCGGGCCAGCGGAGCGGATAATGTAAAGTGCGGGGATGCGCTCTCGTTGCATCGAGAGCACGCCTAGCCGGGGCACAGGCCCCGACGAAGGCGATTCAAAAAAAGGAATTTTGTTCTCCGGCAAGGAGGACGAGTCTTTTGCGAAGGGAGTGTACTCTTAGGTACTCGACCGGAGCAAAAGGCGAGTCCGACGCAGCCGGAGGGCAAAAGTACTTTTTTGAACGCCTTCGTTAGGCGTAGGGCATCATCCGGCGCACAGCCTTCTCATTGGTGCTGTCCACGGTGGCGGACTGGCCGAGGCGCATGCGGCGCTTGGCGTTCTTCTTCGTGAGGATGTGGCGCAGGTTCTGCTTGCGGCGCTTGAACTTGCCGCTGCCGGTCACGGAGAAGCGCTTGGCGGCGGAACGCCGGGTCTTCATCTTGGGCATTGGATACTCCTTGCCGTTCTCTGCTCGCGCCGAAACCGCCGAGGCGGCTGCGGACGCATGACGAAGCCCCCCGCCTAGCGGAGGACCCTGTTTGCCTTCTCAAGGACTGGATCGTCGAAAATTCCCGGTCGGTTGCAGCGGCGCAAGCGACCGCACCCCCGGCGAGAGGGGGCATAATGCGATAAAAACGCGCCGGAAGCAAGGCTTGATGCGGCCTATTTCTTCGGCAGCGGAGCGAGCATCATGAACAGGGTGCGACCTTCGGCGCGGGCCTCCTGGTCCATCTTGGCGATGTCCTTGGTATCCTCGACGATTCGGTCGAGAATGGACTGGCCGCGATCCTTGTGGACGATTTCGCGCCCGCGGAAGAAAACGGTGACCTTGCAGCGGTCGCCTTCCTCGATGAAGCGGCGGATGTGCCTGACCTTGGTTTCGTAGTCATGGTCATCCGTCTTGGGCCGGACCTTGATTTCCTTGATCTGGATCACGGTCTGGTTTTTCTTCGCCTCGGCCTTCTTCTTCTGCTGCTCGTACTTGAAGCGACCGTAGTCCATCACGCGGCACACGGGCGGATCGGCCGTGGCGGCCACCTCGACGAGGTCGAGGCCCAGCTCCTTGGCGTGCGCGATGGCGTCGTTGCGCGACAAGATGCCGAGCTGTTCGCCGTCCGCTCCGATGACCCGCACTTCGCGGGCACGGACCTGTTCATTACGCCGCACGGTGTCCTGCGGGATATCGCGGCGCATCCTGTTGTTAGGAGAAGCTATAGCTCATTCCTCCACGTTTGAAGGGTTCCTGGCAGTCCGCCCTGATCATTTCCGCCACTTCGGCAAGGGTCTTGAGGCCAAGGTTTTCGCCAGTGCGCAGCCGCACGTTGACGCTCCCCGCCTCCACTTCCTTGTCCCCCACCACAAGAATGTAGGGGATCTTTTCCAACTGGGCTTCGCGGACCTTGTAGCCCAGTTTTTCATTGCGCGTATCGGCCTCCACGCGAAGGCCTGCGGCCGCAAGCTGGTCACGCGCACCCAGGGCGAAATCGTTCTGGGCGTCGGTGACGGTCAGCAGGCGCGCCTGAACCGGGACTATCCACGTGGGGAAGGCCCCGGCAAAGTGCTCCGTTAGCACGCCGATGAAGCGTTCGAGCGAACCCAGAATGGCCCTGTGGACCATAACCGGGCGATGGCGCTCGCCATCCTGCCCGATGTACACCAAGTCGAATCTGTCAGGCAAGGTGAAATCAACCTGGATCGTGGACAGTTGCCACTCGCGGCCAATGGCGTCCGTAACCTTGATGTCGATCTTGGGACCGTAGAACGCGCCGTCACCCTCGTTGATGGTGTACGACAGGCCCGCCGTGGCCACCGCGCCGATGAGCGCGTTGGTGGCGCGGTCCCAGTCCTCGTCCGAGCCGATGGATTTCTCCGGCCGGGTGGAGATGACGATACGGTAGTCGAAGCCGAACAAGCCCATCAGGTCGCGCACCAACCCGATGACGCCGATGATCTCGGCTTCCAGCTGGTCGGGGCGGCACAGGATGTGCGCATCGTCCTGGGTGAACTGGCGCACGCGCAACAGGCCGTGCAGCACGCCCGACTTTTCGTGGCGATGCACCACGCCCAGTTCGAACATGCGGCGCGGCAGGTCGCGGTAGCTGCGCAGATGGCTCTTGTAGATGAGCATGTGCGAGACGCAGTTCATGGGCTTCACGCCATAGGCGTTGTCGTCGATGACGGTGAAGTACATGTTCTCGCGGTAGTTGTCGTAATGGCCCGACTTTTCCCACACCTCGCGGCGCAGAAGCTGCGGCCCCTGCACCAGTTCGTACCCGCGCTTCAGGTGTTCCTTGCGCAGGAAGTCTTCAAGGATGGTGCGCAGCAGCATGCCCTTGGGATGCCAATAGACCATGCCGGGGGCCACGTCTTCGTGGAAGGCGAACAGGTCCAGTTGCTGACCCAGCTTGCGGTGATCGCGGCGCTTGGCTTCTTCGATCTGGTGCAGGTAGTCCTTGAGGGCCTTGGGGTCGGCGAAGGCAGTGCCGTACACGCGCGAAAGCATGCGGTTCTTTTCGTCGCCGCGCCAGTAGGCCCCGGCCACGGAAAGCAGCTTGAACGCCTTCACGAAGCTGGTGTCGGGAATGTGCGGGCCGCGGCACAGGTCGACGAAGTCGCCGCTGCGGTACACGGACACCATGTCCGCCGGAATGTCGCGCACGATCTCGACCTTGTAGGTCTCGCCCATGCTCTCGAACAGGGCCACGGCCTCATCCTTGGACATTTCGGTGCGGGTGAAGGGATGCGCGGCAGCCACGATCTTCTGCATTTCCGCCTCGATGGCTTCGAGGTCGTCCACGGAGAAGGGGCGCTCGTAATCGAAATCGTAGTAGAACCCGCTGTCGATGGCAGGGCCGATGGTCACCTTCACGCCGGGGAACAGCTTCTGCACCGCTTCCGCCATGATATGCGCGGCAGAGTGGCGGATAAGCTCGATGCCTTCCGGCGAATCGGCGAAGACCGGTTCGATGGTGCTAGTGTCGGCGGGCACGGTGGCGGTAAGGTCGAGCGGGGTGCCGTTGCAACGGCAGGCTGCGACATTCTTGAATTTCTTCCCGCTCAGGGCGCCCTTGAGGGCGTCACGGCAGGAGACGCCGGACTGCACGTCGAACACCTGTCCTTCGATGGTCACGTTCACGCCGAATCTCCTCGGTGAGTTTGTTGTTGCCGCCGCGCGCACCATAACAAGAAAGGGAGGCCGGAACCTCCCTCTCTGGGCTTTCGGTGTGGTAGGCACGAGCAGATTTGAACTGCTGACCCCTTCCGTGTCAAGGAAGTGCTCTCCCCCTGAGCTACGCGCCTACACCTGCGAGGCAGGAGGGGTATCTACATGCGCACGCCGTCACCGTCAAGCGGTTTTCTTTCACGGCACCTGAAAAAACGAAAAAACACCTGTCGTGAAAGGCGGAACACCCCGCCATGCCCCGTAACGCCCTGCCCTGCCTGCCCCGGACTGAGCATGCCTGCCCCGGACTGAACACGTCCTGCCCTGCATGGCCGCCCAGACCGGGCCGCGGCTGTTTCCGAGGTCATCTGCGGCAGGTATCGCGCGCGCACGTTACATATAGACAGGGAACAGGCTCTGGCACCGCCCCCTGTCCGCCACCGCGTGCATGCCGCCGCCCCTGCCGCCTCCCATACCGGTTGCCCGACCGTTTCCCCGCGCACGGGCAGCCGCACTTGCCCCATGCTTTCCCCTGCCCTCCTGCCTCCTGCCCCTCCATGCCGAAGGACATTTCGCACCAAGCGCGGATCTGGCTGTTCCACACTTCGCCCGTCCGCCTGCCGCGCCGCGCCTCTTTTTTCGCCTCCCACCCGCAGGTCCTTGCGGTACATGGCTTTCGCGCCCCATTGACAGAGTGCGCGGACAGGCGTAGCCCTCGCCGAAATCGCCGAGTTCCGCCCTGGGGGCGGAAGCGGGGGACCCAACAGCCGGTCACCCGGTACGGGGCGCATCGCCGCAAGGCGTAGGGCAATCTCTTCGGCCCGAGCCCGTCAGCTAACCTCGCAGGCGTCGAAGGGAGAGCACCCCTCCGAGCACTTTCCGTGCATCCGTCCGTTGCCCTGCAGCGGGCGGCCATTGCCGGATGGACAGGCCTCGGGGTGGGGGAAGCTTTCCCCACCCTTTTCGGAGGCCTCATGTCCACCGGTTCCGATCCGTTGGGCGAAGCCGCGTCCGGCAGCATGCCGGACGGCACCGCGTGCGCCTCGCCGCGCCCCGATGCCGTTGCGCCTTCGTCCGCCACTTCCTCCATCACCGGGCACCCCGCCCCGCAAGCCTCCGTCACCGGGGGCGCATCGCCCGTGCCTTGTGCCGGGCCCGCGCCCGTTGCCGGTCATGAGCACATGTCCACACACGCATCCACTACCATATCGTCCGCTCCGAGCGCGCCTACCCCGCCCACCCCGTCCGCACCATTTGTAGAACCGGGGGCAACCCAACCCACCCATGCCGCCAACCGCCTGCTGCCCATGGCGCTGGCCGCGTTGGGCGTAGTGTACGGAGACATCGGCACCAGCCCGCTGTACGCCATCAAGGAATGCTTCCACGGCCTGCATGCCCTGCCGGTGACGCCCGTCAACATCCTGGGGGTGCTTTCGCTGGTGTTCTGGGCGCTGACCGTGGTGGTCACCCTCAAGTACGTGCTGTTCATCATGCGCGCTGACAACGACGGCGAGGGCGGCATCTTTGCCCTGCTGGCCCTCCTGCGCGACAGCGCGCGGGAAAATGCGGCCAGGCAGAACGCCGCCGGAAACGGCGACACCGCGCCGGGCGGGTCTGCAAAGTCCACCGGTGCTGCTGCGGCGTCTGCCTCCCCATCGGCTCCAAAACTTTCGGCCTTCCGGCGCATGCTGCCGGTGGTGGGCATTTTCGGCGCTGCCCTGTTGTATGGCGACGGGGTGATTACCCCGGCCATCTCGGTGCTGTCCGCCGTGGAAGGGCTGGAGGTGGCCACGGAAGCCGCCGGTCCGTTCGTGCTGCCCATCACCATCGGCGTGCTGGTGGGACTGTTCATGGCCCAGCGGCACGGCACGGAACGCATCGGCAGGGTGTTCGGCCCGGTAATGGTGGTATGGTTTGCGGCCATCGCCGCGCTGGGCCTTGTGGCCGCGCTGCGCAACCCGCAGGTGTTCGCCGCCATCAGCCCCACCTACGCCGTGCGGTTCTTCATGGAAAACCACCTGCACGGCATGATCGTGCTGGGCTCCGTTGTGCTGTGCATCACCGGGGGCGAGGCGCTGTACGCCGACATGGGCCACTTTGGCGCGCGGCCCATCCGCCTTTCGTGGATGGCCGTGGTCTTTCCCGCGCTGATGTGCAACTACCTGGGCCAGGGGGCCATGCTGCTGGGCGACCCGGAACTGGCCTTCAACCCGTTCTACGCCCTGGTGCCTCGCCCGCTGCTGTACCCCATGGTGGCGCTGTCCACGGTGGCCACGGTCATCGCCTCGCAGGCCATGATATCCGGTGTGTATTCGCTGACGCAGCAGGGCATCCAGCTTGGCTTCGTGCCGCGCATGCGCATCATCCACACCTCGGAGGAAACGCGCGGGCAGATCTACCTGCCCGGCGTGAACTGGATGCTGATGATCGCCTGCGTGGGGCTGGTGCTGGCCTTCCGTGAGTCCAGCCGACTGGCCGGGGCCTACGGCATCGCCGTTACCGCCACCATGGGCATGACCTCGCTGCTCTACTACGCCGTGGCGCGCCAGCGCTGGGGCTGGAGGGCGTGGCAGGCCGTGCCGCTGGTGGCGCTGTTCCTGGTCTTTGACGGGGCGTTCCTGTCCGCCAACCTGCTCAAGATCATGGACGGCGGCTGGTTCACCCTGCTGCTGGCCCTTGGCATCATGATCCTGATGCTGACCTGGCGCGACGGCAGGGCCGCCCTTTCCGCCCGTTTTGCCGCCGCCTCGGTGCCCTTCGGCACCTTCCTCGACGGGGTGCGCCGCACCAAACCCCTGCGCGTGCCGGGCACGGCGGTGTTCATGTCCGTGAACCCCACGGGCACCCCGCTGCCCCTGCTGCACCACTACAAGCACAACCACACCCTGCACCAGACCGTGGTGCTGCTGACCATCGTGGCCGAGCCTTCACCCTTTGTGCCCCGGCCCGACCGGCTGGTGGTGCATAATCTGGGCGAAGGCTTCCACCGCATGGTGGCCCGCTACGGCTTCATGCAGACCCCGCGCGTACCCGAACTGGTGCAGCTTGCCGCCGCGCGCGGCCTGCCCATGCGCATGGAAACCACCACCTTCTTCGTGGGCCGCGAAACCCTGCTTATCGGCAGTGGAAACCGCATGGCGGGGTGGCGCAAGGGACTGTTCGCCTTCATGTCGCGCAACGCCTGGAACGCCACCACCTTCTTCGGCATTCCGCCGGGGCGGGTCATCGAAATCGGCGCGCAGGTGGAACTGTAGCGCCGCAAGGCGCAGCTATTGGCAGCAAATCAAGGGGTGTGGCGGTCCGCAACGCAACACCCCGCCGGGACGGGCATGTACGCGCGCACGACGCTCCTCCGCCGGAGGCATGCCGCTCCTCGCTTCCGTCGGGTGTCCGTCCCGGCCCCCATCATCGCCCCCCTGGAGTTCGCACCGCATGCGAACCTCCTGGGGGGCGATGTCGTTGGGCACACCGTCAGGCACACCGTCAGGCACGGCAAAGGGGCCGCCCTTGCGGACGGCCCCTTGTGTATTCTTGCTGCGGCGGATACGGGCGTTCCCCGTACAGATCCGCCACGACTCTCGCGGACTGTTTCCAAATCAGGATGGCCTTAGCCGATCATTTCCAGAAACGCCTCAATGCGCACCTTGAGCTGTTCGGCGTCGGCCTCGGAGTAGTCCGTCTCGATGTGCAGGCTGGGCAGGTCGAACTTGTCGCGCAGGAAGTTGCGCACCTTGTACGCCTCCACGTTGTAGGTATGGCAGGCCTGCCAGGTCAGGTCCACCACGCCGTGCGGCCTGAAGTCGGCCACCAGTCGTTCCAGCAGGTCGAAGCGGCCCTGATTGGGGGCCATGACCGAGCACGGCGTGGACAGGTAGCGGCGGGCCAGCGCGGTCAGCGGGTCGCCCGTTTCGTCCACCAGGTCGGCCTTCTTGTAGCCGGTGCAGTTTTCCATGCACACGACCTGGCCGCCGCATTCCTCGATGAGCCGCACCACCTTGTGCGAACCCATGCCCACCGGCACGCCGGTCAGCAGGATGCGCGGGCCGCCCTTGCGTTCGGGCAGGGCCCCCGCCTTGGCCGCCGCCTGCACCTCGGTCACCACGCCTTCGGCCAGTTCGATGATGGTTTCGCGGTCCGAGAAAAAACCCAGCTTGAAGAGCATTTCCAGCATCTGCATGCCGGTCACCGGGGCCGGTTCCATCTGCGGCAGGTCCATCAGCGCCTTCAGTGCCCGGCGCTCGCGGTTGGCCAGCTTGATGGCGTCGGTCAGGTTCTGGTCGGTGATGGTCACGCCGAAGTCGTTCTCTACCCGTTTCACCAACCCTTCCAGTTGTCCGCGCCAGAAGGGCAGGGCCTCGTCGCCCGGCGTGGACGGCAGGTGCAGCAGATGCACCGGCTTCATCTCGCCCAGCAGCTCGAACATCTTCTTCTTGCCGTCGCAGGTGGTGTCCGCCACCACCAGGTCCGCCGCCGACAGGTACGGGCACGAACCTTCCATGGCAAACCCGAAGCTGCTCTTGATGAGCGGGCACAGGTTGCGCGGCAGCACCTGCTCGGCCGTGGCAATGGGGTCGTTGCGGGTGCCGCACAGCACCACCGGCACCGCGCCCGCCGCCAGCGCGATTTCCGCCGGCGAGTACAGACAGTACAGCCCCACCACCTTGCGGCCCGCCGCCTTTGCCTCGCTGATGGCCAGGGCATTGCGCTCCGCCGCCGTCTTCAGCCGCTCGATGCTCTCCCACGTCATGTGCCTGCTCCTTGATGAGTTACGTGATGTAAAGAGACCGGGGAGGGGACGGACCCCGCTTTGCTGTCTTCATCCGTAATGCTCAAAGGCCCGCATAACGGCTGAAGCTCCCCCCAAAACTTTTCAGTCGGGCCACTTCGTTGCCCAAAACATTCCAGCATCCCCGCTTCGATCAGCAGGACCGACCATCACGCGCAACACCCCACAATTGAAAAGTTTGGGGGGAAGGGGATGGGGGGTCCGGGGGGAAGGGGAAACCCCCTTTTTCAAAAGGGGGTTTCCCCTTCCCCCCGGCAGGAATTCCCGCCACCACTACCCCGCCGCCCCGCCAACCGCCACATCCTGCGCCGCGATGAGGGCAGCGCCAAGAGCCCCGGTTGCCTGGGGCATGTCGGACACGGTGACGGCAAGGCCAAGGGTATCGGAAAAGATGCGGGCAAAGGCGGGGTTGGTGGCTAGGCCGCCGGTAAAGGCGCAGCCGGGCACCAGGGGCACGCGGCCGGTCAGGGCCTTCAGGCGGCGGGCCACGGAGGCCACGATGGAGGCGGCCAGATCGTCCTTGGACACCCCCTGGGCAATGAGCCCGATGACTTCGGTTTCGGCAAACACGGCGCACATGCTGTTGAGCGGCATGGGGGTGCCGCGCAGGGCGGCGTCGCCCATCTCGTCCAGGGTCATGTCCAGCACGCCGGTCATGACCTGGAGAAAGCGCCCGGTACCGGCGGCGCACTTGTCGTTCATGACGAAGTCGCGCACGTTGCCGCGCTCGTCCACGGCCACCACCTTGCTGTCCTGGCCGCCCACGTCGAGCACGGTGCGGGTGTCAGGCGCAAGGTGGTGCGCGCCGCGCGCATGGCAGGTGATTTCGGTGACGGTGCGGTGCAGGAAGGGCAGGGAGATGCGGCCATAGCCGGTGCCCACCACGCGGGCCACCCGCTCGATGCGGGTTCCGGCCTCGCGCAGGGCTGTGTCCAGCACGGCCTGGCCGGTTTCGCGGGGGTTCCAGCCGGTGGGGGTGACGGCCACGCCCAGCACGGCGCGCGAGGCGGCGTCGAGAACCACGGCCTTGGCGGCGGTGGAACCCACGTCCACTCCGGCAACCAGACGGGCAACGGGCATGAGGCCTCCTGCGGAAAAACTCGGGCCACGCACGGTGCCCTGCCACTGGATAGCCCACCTGCCAAGTTCCGGTAAAATCGATACTTCCTATCAAGTCACCAGCAACACATAGACGCCTGCCAGCCCTCCCCTTGCGGAGGGCATGGGATGCACCACGTGCCGCCGTGGGGATCACATGGAATGAGCGGCATGCCTCGTTCCACCCTCGCGCCCTCGCGGACAAAAAATACTCACGTTTCACGCATTCTGCGATATCATGAAGGAGATGCCCGCATCGTTCCGCCATCGGACCACGGAAGGCCTGTCACTCGCCCTGGCGAAAAAAAAATCGCATTCCTCGCAAAATTCCCCCGTGGTTTTGATGTCCGTCACATCGCGCTTCCGCCCCCCGGACTATTGTCCACCCAACGACGGGGCGAAAGGCCACGACGGGTACGGGCACGGATGCGTTTCCGGCCCGACGACGCCGCCCCGCCGAACCACAACCACGACGGAGCGAGCCATGGTCCTTTCGAAAATTTTAGGCCTGTTCGGCCACAAGAGTGAACCCCAGAAAAAGGAGAGCCCCATGTCCATGTTCTGCAACCAGTGTGAACAGACCGCCAAGGGTACCGGCTGCACCACCATCGGCGTGTGCGGCAAGCAGCCCGAAGTTTCCGCCCTTCAGGATCTGACGGTCTACGCCCTGCGCGGCCTGGCCCTGGTGGCCCTGGAAGCCCGCAAGAAAGGCATCGTCGATCCTGTCATCGACCACTACGGGGCCAAGGCCCTGTTCACCACCCTGACCAACGTCAACTTCGACCCGGCCCGCTTCCAGGCGTACATCAACGAGATCGTCAAGCACCGCCAGGCCCTGGCCGTGCGCGCTGGCGTGTCCTTCGGCACCGGCAGCACCGGCCCCGCCTCGTTCCAGCCCGCCTCCACCCTGGACGCCCTGGGCGCGCAGGCCGAAATCGCCGCGCTGACCGCCGACAAGAGCGACCCGGACATCGTCTCGCTGAAGCAGACCCTGCTCTACGGCATGAAGGGCCTGGCCGCCTACGCCGACCACGCCGCCGTGCTGGGCCAGACCGACCCCGAAGTGTTCGCCTTCCTGTTCAAGGGCCTGGCCGCCGGGTACGACGGCGTGCAGCGCGACCTTGGCCAGTGGGTGGAACTGGCCCTTGAATGCGGCAAGATCAACCTGCGCGCCATGGAACTGCTGGACGCGGGCAACACCGGCACCTACGGCCACCCCGTGCCCACCCAGGTGCCGCTGGGCCACCGCAAGAACAAGTGCATCCTCGTTTCCGGCCACGACCTGCGCGACCTGCACGAACTCTTGAAGCAGACCGAAGGCAAGGGCATCGACATCTACACCCACGGTGAAATGCTGCCTACCCACGGGTATCCGGAACTGAAGAAGTACCCCCACTTCTACGGCCACTTCGGCACCGCCTGGCAGAACCAGCACAAGGAATTCCCGGCCTTCCCCGGCGCCATCCTGTTCACCACCAACTGCATCCAGAAGCCGCAGGATTCCTACAAGGACCGCGTGTTCACCACCGGTCTCGTGGGCTGGCCCGGCCTTGTCCACTGCGAGAACTACGACTTCTCCGCCGTGATCAAAAAGGCGCTCGAAATGCCCGGCTTCACCGATGACGCGCCCGGCAAGAACGTGCTGGTGGGCTTTGGCCGCAACACCGTCATGGGCGTGGCCGGACAGGTCATCGACGCGGTGAAGTCCGGGGCCATCCGCCACTTCTTCCTGGTGGGCGGCTGCGACGGCGCAAAGCCGGGCCGCAACTACTACACCGAGTTCGTGGAAAAGACCCCCAAGGACACCGTGGTGCTCACGCTGGCCTGCGGCAAATTCCGCTTCTTCGACAAGGAACTGGGCGACATCGGCGGCATTCCGCGCCTGCTGGACGTGGGTCAGTGCAACGACGCTTACTCCGCCATCCAGATCGCCGTGGCCCTTGCCGGTGCGTTCGAGTGCGGCGTGAACGACCTGCCCCTGTCGCTGGTGCTTTCGTGGTACGAGCAGAAGGCCGTGGTCATCCTGCTCACCCTGCTGGCCCTGGGTATCAAGGACATCCGCCTCGGACCGTCACTGCCCGCGTTCATCACCCCCAACGTGCTGAACTTCCTGGTGCAGAACTACAACATCAAGCCCATCACCACTCCGGATGAAGACCTGAAGGCGATTCTGGGGTAAGACGACCACACGCGGGGACGACAGGACGGGGGCGGCGCAGGCAGCCCCCCTCCCCCTCCCCCTCCGCCACCGCCGCCCGGATTGTGCCGCCCGAAGCGGCCAGGACGGCGACCATGGCAATCAAGACGATCACCACGGCTACGCATACGCATGCATCCGCCACGGCCACCGCAACCCCAGCCGCGCTGCCCGACTTCACCGACTTCACCGACTTCACCGACATCACTGACATGGCCCCCAACCGACACGGGGCCGCCCGCGCTCCAACCCGCAGGCAAGGATCACAGACATGAAGACCACCCGGAACATCCTGGAAATCGACGAGGAACGCTGCGACGGCTGCGGCGCGTGCGTGCTGGACTGCGCCGAAGGCGCCATCGCCATAGTGGACGGCAAGGCCAAGATCGTCTCCGACAGTTTCTGCGACGGCCTTGGAGCATGCATCGGCAGTTGCCCGCAGGGCGCGCTGCGCATCATCCAGCGCGATGCGGTGCCCTTTGACGAGGACGCAGCCATGGAACACGTGCGCAAACGCGACGGCGCGCAGCCGCGCACCGGCGACCACCATTCCGCCCACGCCAGGCCCGACGGGCACGGCGTGCATGGGCACTACGGGCTGGCAGGTCAGGCAGGGCATGGGCATGCCCACGGCCACGGTGGCGGCCATGGCGGTGGCCACGGCGGCTGCCCCGGTTCCATGATCCGCAGCTTCGCCAAGTCCGAAGCTCCCATGTTCGGGGTGGCGCAAGGTCCGGTTGCCGGTCCCGGCCACTGGCCGCTGAAGATCCGCCTGGTGCCGCCCACGGCCCCCTACCTGAAGGATGCCGACGTGCTGGTGGCGGCGGACTGTGCGGCGGCGGCATCGCCTCTGTTCCACAGCCATTTCGCCAGGGGCAAGGTGGTGCTTATCGGCTGTCCCAAATTCGACGACACCGACGCCTACGCCCAGCGGCTGGCCGACATCCTGGCCACCAGCGGCATCCGGTCCATGACCGTGCTGCGCATGGAAGTGCCCTGCTGTCGCGGCCTTACCGCCGCGCTGGCCAAGGCCCGCGAACTTTCCGGCACCAACGTGCCGCTGAACGAAATGGTCATGACGTGCCAAGGCGCGCCTGCGCCGACACCTCTGGCCTGACGCGCCTGCGCCGACACCTCTGGCCTGACGCGCCTGCGCCGACACCTCTCGCCTGACGCGCCAGCGTCAACACGTCT
>CAYOCV010000009.1:93277-169694 GCA_964402645.1 uncultured Desulfovibrio sp.
GCCTGACGCGCCTGCGCCGACACCTCTCGCCTGACGCGCCAGCGTCAACACGTCTCGCCTGACAACACCATCCACGGCGCACGTCCCGCACACGCGGAACGTGCGCCGTCATGCATTTTGTCAACACAGTCACAAAATGGGTGACGAACAGGCCCCAGCTTGCATACACTGGGAATACGGGGAAACACTGGCGGCGTCTTTCAGGGGAAAGGTCGTCGCATGGCGGCATCGGGGGCGTTCCATGAACGACTACGAACTGCGGAAATTCGTCGCGCCGGAATTCGTGTTCGGATACGGCGCGGCAGAGCTGGCGGGGCGACATGCCCGCAATCTTGGCGCATCGCGCTGCCTTGTGGTCTCCGACCAAGGGGTGGCGGCAGCGGGGCACACCGAAACGGTGGTCAACACCCTGCGCGCCGAAGGCATTGCCTGCGCGACCTTTCTGGGGGTGTCCGAAAACCCCCGCGATACCGAAGTTGCACTGGGCAGCGAACTGTACCGGGCCGAAGGCTGCGATGCCATCGTGGCCGTGGGCGGCGGCAGTCCCATGGATTGCGCCAAGGGTATCGGCATCGTGGTGGCCAACGGCGGCGACATCCTGGACTACGAAGGGGTGGACGCCATCCCCAAGCCCATGCCGCCGCTGGTCTGCGTGCCCACCACGGCGGGCAGTTCCGCAGACGTCTCGCAGTTTGCCATCATCCGCGACACGCCCCGCAGGGTGAAGATCGCCATCGTCAGCAAGGCCAACGTGCCCGACGTGGCCCTGGTCGACCCGCTGACCACCCTGACCAAGCCGCACGCGCTCACCGCCGCAACCGGACTTGACGCACTTACCCACGCCATAGAGGCCTACGCCTCCAACGCCCATTCACCCGTCACCGACATGTTTGCCCTGGAAGCCATCCGGGGCATCGGCACGGCCCTGTTCGACGTGCTGGACAACCTGCACGACAGGGACGCCCGGGCACGCATGGCGCTTGGCAGCATGAACGCGGGGCTGGCTTTTTCCAATGCCATCCTGGGCGCAGTGCATGCCCTGTCGCACAGCCTGGGCGGCCTGCTGGACCTGCCCCACGGCGAATGCAACGCCCTGCTGCTGCCGTTCGTGGTGCGCCGCAACTATGTGGCCGCGCCGCACCGCTATCGCCGCGTGGCCGAGGCGTTGGGCGTGGCCGAAGCCCTGGCCGCGCCGGATGACGAAGTACGCGACGCCCTGTTCGTCCGCCTTGGCGACATGCGCCGCCGGGCCGGGTTCGACAAGGGGCTTGCGCAGTATGGCGTCACGCGCGGACAACTGGCGGAACTGGCGCGTCTGGCGCTGGAAGATCCCTGCCTGTCCACCAATCCGACCCCCCTCGACGCGCGCGAACTGGAAGAATTGTATGCCGAAGCGTTCTGACGATCTGCGGGAAAAACTCATCGGGCTCGGCCAGGCTTCCACGCGCAAGAGCTACTACCCGGAACTGAAGGAACGCCTTCAGCAGCTGGAACTGTTCCGCACCCTGCTGGAAAGCGCGGGCGACGGCGTGCTGCTGCTGGCTGCGGACACCCTGGTGGTGCTGGACGCCAACGGCGCGGCCTGCCGCTTTGCCGGACTGCCGTGGGAGGCCCTGACCGGTCGCCCGCTGTCCTCGGCGTTTCCCGAACTGACCGGATGGAAACCAAGGCTCACGTCCAGCCCGGAAGGCGGCGTGCCCCAGGACTGCCAACGCACAAGCGCCTGGCGGCTCGCCGACACCGCCGATGACGTGCCCGCACCTGGCGGAGAAGAACGCCGCCTGATCCGCCAGCCCGCGCAGGGGGCGGACCTGTGGCTGGAACTGGCGCTGAAGCGCCACGACATCGGCGGCGCGCCCTACGTCTCGTGCATTGCCCGTGATGTGTCCGAACGGTTGCGCGCCGAAGAGGAACTGCGCGAAAGCGAGCGCAAGTACCGGGCACTGTTCGAGGCGGCCAACGATGCCATCTTCCTCATCCGCGACGGCCTGGTGCGCGATGCCAACCGCCGGGCCTGCGAACTGTTCGGCAGACCCCTGGATCAGTTGACGTCCATGGCTCCGCGCGACCTTTCCCCGCCTGAACAGCCGTACGCGGGTTCCACCCTGCTGGCCGAGGGCATGCACCTCCAGAAAGCTCTGGCCGGTGAGCCGCAGTTCTTCGAGTGGGCGCACCTGCGGGCGGACGGCTCCCCCTTTGACTGCGAGATTTCCCTCAGCCGCTTCACCCTGCGGGGCGAACCGTGGCTCATCGCCATCATCCGCGACGTGACCGAGCAGAAGAAACTGCGCGAAATCATGGTACAAACGGAAAAGATGATGTCGGTGGGGGGCGTGGCTGCGGGCATGGCGCACGAGATCAACAACCCGCTCTCGGCCATTGCGCAGTCAGCGCAGAACCTGCAACGCCGCCTTACCCCCGGTGTGGCCGACAACGAGACGGCGGCGCTGATGGCTGGCGTGGATCTGGAACGCGTGCAGCACTACTTCGAGTTGCGGGGGCTTGCCAGGCTGGTGACCGGCATCCGCGAAGCTTGCGCCCGTGCGGCGGACATCGTGCGGCACATGCTGGATTTTGCCCGGCGCAGCGACGCGGACCGTAGCGAATGCGACCTGGCCGAGTTGCTGGAGCGGGCCGTGGAACTGGCAGAGAACGATTACGACCTCAAGAAGCGTCACGATTTCCGCAACATCCAGATCGTCCGCAACTACGCGCCCGGCGTGCCCCCGGCGGAATGCGCCGCCACCGAGATCGAACAGGTGCTGTTCAACCTGCTGAAAAACGCCTCGCAGGCCATCTCGCAAAAGGTCTATCCGCAGGGCGAAACGCCGCGCATCACCTTGCGTGTGGGGCTGCAACACGGCCTGCCGGGCCTGCCGGGCGCAGTGACAGGCGCGGACACCGCCGGAAGCGGCGCGGACTACGTGCGGGTGGACGTGGAAGACAACGGGCCGGGCATCGGCGAACGGGACCGCGTGCGGGTGTTCGAGCCGTTCTTCACCACCAAGCCCCCGGGTGAGGGCACGGGGCTGGGGCTTTCGGTCTCGTATTTCATCATCAGCCGCAACCACGGCGGGCATGTTCTGGTGGAATCGCAACCGGGGCAATGGTGCCGCTTCACGGTATTGCTGCCCGCCATACAACGCACGGCCTGACCGTAAAAGCGCACATGGCGCGGCACTGGCCGTGCCGCTGCGCGCCGCCCGGCAACATGTTGCCCGGACCACATGTTGCCCGGACCACATGTTGCCGCAATTCGCCGGGGGCCTGTCCTATGCCCCGCCGCCACCGCCGGACAGTTCCCCAAGGCTGCGGTAGCCCGCCAGCAGCAACAGCCCCACCGCCTGCACCACCGCTGCGGGAGGCCCAACGACAAAGGCCCCGTACGCCGCAAACGTCCATGCGAACACGGACGGCGCACCGTCCAGACCAGTGGTCACCGCCACAATGCCCCTGCTGACGGCGAACACTGCCGAAACCAGATTGCAGGCCAGCACCAGCAGGACGGGCCACGGGCTGCCCCTGCGGTAGGCGCGCCACGCCACCCGCACCTGGTCGGTGTAGGCAATCGCCATATGCAGGCCGAACACCAGCACCCGCGCGGGCACGCTGAACCGCACCCAGGTGAACCAAGAAACGAAGCAGGCCAGCGATACCAGCACCGCAGCGAAAATACGCCACGGCACTTCCTGCCCCACAAACTGCCGCAGCCCCGAAGCCATCAGCAGGCCGCCGCCCACAAGGCACAGATTGGCCCCCAGGACGGATGCGACCCACGGCCAGGCCCCCTGCCTGAGCAGCAGGAAAATGCCGAAGGTCACCAGCCCGCCGCCGGCAACCCAGGTGAGCATGCCAGGATACCTGCGCATGCCCAGGGTGAATACCAGGACGGCAAGCGTACACAGGGCAAGCGCCACCATGAGCACCAACGCCCAGGCATATGCCTGAGGATGTTGCATCGTTCCCTCCGGAACGGATTCGCCCCTACGGGCGAAGAAAACGCCAGACGCCGCATGCCGCCGCCTGCCGAAAATCGTGGGCACGCCCTGCCTTGCTGTCCGCAAACGGCAACGGGTCATGCCGGATATCCGGCCACGGATGCAGCGAACGCCGAAGCGCGTGCCCCCGCACGCGCTCCACGGCACTAGAGTGTCTCGTCTCCGTCAGCCAATGCCTGCAAGTAGTCGCGGTCGACGATGGTCACCTCGCGCCCGTCCACGGAAACGGCACCGCGTTCGGCCAGCTTTCCGAGACAGCGCGAAAGCGTCTCGCGCGCGGTGCCCAGCATGCCCGCCAGCACTCCCTTGGCCATGTCCAGGCGAAAAGTGTCGGCATCGCCCTTCAGTTCGCTGGCATGCAGCAGGTAGGCGGCAAGGCGTTGCGGGGTTTCGTGCAGGGTCAGGGATTCCACCTTGGTGGTAAACACGCGCAGCTTGCGCGACAGGGCGGCCAGCATGTTCATGGCCAGGGTGGGGTCGCGGGTGATGCGGTCCACCAGCCCTTTGCGGGGCAGGAACAGCACGCGTGCGTTCTCCACGGCCATGGCATGGGCGGGAAAGGTGCCGCCCTGGAACACCGCCACCTCGCCAAAGGTTTCGCCCGGCCCCATCACGTGCATGACGGCCTCGCGCCCGTCAGGCGCGGTCTTGAATATCTTCACGCGGCCTTCGGCCACAACATAGAAGCCTTCTGCCGGGGACGATTCGAAAAAGATCATCTGGCCCTTGTCCACGCGGCGATCCACCACGATGCCCGCAAGCCCTTCCAACTGGGCGTCGGAAAGCCCGTCGAACAGGGGCAGGCGCTCGATGATGCGGCGGTTCTGCTGGGTCACTGACATACCTCTGGTTGGTGTCGGGCGGTATCCGCCACGTGCATCACAGCATAGGCCACGTCGGCCATCCGGGCAAGGACGGTACACCGTCCGCAGCGACAGGACGGTACACCGTCCCACAGCGGCAGGACGGGGCGCCAGCCATACGCGTGGCAGGGGCAGCATGCCTGTTGCGGCCATGCGCGGGGTGCGGTAAGCGAGGAGTGACCACGGGCGTCCGCGCCCCATCCACAGGAGACAATCCCATGAAATATGGCAGCAAGGTGGCGGCCCGCGTCGAGGAACTGCTGCGCGAGCAACTTGAGGAACTGGGCGAAACCCCCAGCGAAATGGACGCGCACGCCATCGCAGAGCACATGCGTTGCGAGATATGGCCCGACGACACCATGATTTACGTCTGGAAGGAAACGCCCATCCTGCGCGTATCGTCGGAACAGCACGACGACGGCAGCGTGACCTGGCGCATGTTCACCCGCGACGACGAAGGCGACGGTTTCTCCTCCGATCCGGCGGACAGGCTGACCCGCGACGACGGCCCCCTGCTGGACATGGCCTACCGTTCCGCCGGGCAACCGGACGACGATGACGACGACGATGACGATCTGGATGAAGACATCCTGGCCGCGCTGATGGACGACGAGGATTCCGGCAACGACGACCTTGGCGACGATGACGACGATGACGGGGAAGACGCGGAAAACCCGGATGCGCCACACCGCCGCAACGGCATCTACCCGGTGCAGTAATTCCGGCCCCCACGGATTCCGCCCGGCCATGCCTCATGGCCTTGCACGGGGAACGGCGCACGGAAAACGAGAACAACGCAAAGGGGACGCCGCAAGGCGTCCCCTTTCTGCATGTTCTTGCAACGTGTTGGCTGCCGCCCGTAGCGGCTGCGTCACGACGTGGCGGCTGGGGATTCACGGCCTGGGCGGCCAGATGCGCCAAGCCGGGCGCGCGCCGTGCAGTCTGTGCCTCAGCGCCCGATGTGGCGCGTAAACTTGCTGCGCGCCGCGTGTTGCGCTGCGGCGGAAATGTCGATGATCTCGTCGCGCCGCGATTCCAGGGTCGCCACCACGGCCTTGTCCAGCAGGCCCCGACGCACGCCGTCACGCAGCACATCAATGATCGCATCGCGCCGCATGCCCATCCGGTAGGGCCGGTCTTCGGCCAGGGCGGTACACATGTCGGCCACGGCCATGATCCGCGAACCGATGCTCAGCCCCCCCGCGCCGATGCGGAAGGGATAGCCCGAACCGTCCAGCTTCTCGTGGTGAAAGGCGGCCCATTCGGCAATGCTGCCAAGCCCCTTCATGGAATTGAGCACCAGATAGGTATGATAGGTGTGCTGGCGCATGACGGCGAATTCCTCGTCGGTGAGGGGACCCGCCTTCTCCAGAATGGCGTTGGGCACCACCATCTTGCCAAGGTCGTGCAGGTTGCCCGCGATTTCCATCAGGCGCGCTTCCGGCTCCGGCAGGCCGAAGGCCCGCGCCAGCGCCCCGGCAGACGCGGAAACCCCGGCGGAATGGGTAGCGGTGAACGGGGAGCGGAAATCGATGATTTCACGCACAAGCAGCGACCATGTACGCACGCCGTCCAGGTCAAGCTGCATGCGGCGGCAGGGGTTGCGTTCGCTCAGAAAGGCGAACAGGCGCGACGACACGAGGTTCAGCCAGAATTCGTCGCGCCCGGAAACCAGCAGAAAGGCCTCCACCACCCGGCGGTCGATGGCGCAGCCCGCCATGCGGCGGATATCCGCCGTAAGGGCATCGTTCTGGTGCAGCACATAAACGCGCCGGTCCATGGACCGTTCCAGCGTATCGGCCAGCAGGACGATCTGGGACAGCAGGCCGATGCGCGGATCAGGCCCGTGCGTTTCCAGTTCCGGCAGCGTGGCATGGTGCAGGCGCACCACCTCCGCAGCTTCGGCCAGGCCCGGCCCCTGCGCCAGCAAGCCAGCGCCTACGGAGCAGTGTTCATCCATACTTTCGACGCGCGATGCACGCACGTCCATCTTGTCTTCCGGCGACAGGGCACCCACGTCATGCAACAACGACGCAATGAACAGCGTCTCCTTGTCCTTTTGCGACAGGTCCAGCGCCTCTGCCAGTTCCCATGCTACAAAAGCCACCCGCAACTGATGTTGCGACAGCGAAGGACTCGCAAGGTCAAGCGCTTCTGAAATGGACAACAGCATGTCCGACAGGTCGACCGAAATCCCCGAATACATGAGCCCCCCGGCTTGGCCCCGCCAACGGAGGGCAACTCCGTGCCCCCGTTGCGCGCCTTGTCGCCGCATCACGTTCCCAAACGGCGACTGACAACATTGATGGTCATACACTTTATCGACGAGCAAATGACGATGTCAACAAGCGAATGATGCCGTACCGGATTCCCTACCTGCCGGGGTGGGGCTCAGTCGTTGCATACTCCTTGTGCATGCGGGGCGGCACGGCATGGACGACAAACGCTACGGTACGTCAAAGGGCCTGGCGTGCATGACGCGCATGCCAACGCAAAGAGGCCGGAAGCAGTGCTTCCGGCCTCTGGTCGAGCATCATTGCATGCTGGCGCGACAAGGGCGTGCCCAGCCGCGCCGCGTCGGCATTGCCGCGCGGGCCTAACCCAGCGTAGCCGCCCGGTCGAGCCGGGCCAGGGTTTCGGTGCGGCCCAGCACTTCCATGATCTCGGGCAGGCCGGGGCCGCCCAGCGAACCGGCCAGGGCCACGCGCAGCGGCGGGCCAACCTGCTTGAACTTCAGGCCGCCCTGCTCCACGTAGTCATGCACCACCTTTTCCAGCGCGGCCTTGTTGAAGGGGTCGGCCTTCTCCAGCAACCCGCGCAGGGCGGCCACGTGGGCCTTGCCCTCTGCCGTCAGGGCCTTGGTCACGGCGGCAGGGTCGTATTCCAGCGCGGCGGCGTCCACCAGCATGAAGCGCATCACCCTGGCCAGTTCGGCCAGATTGGAGGCGCGTTCACGAAACAGGGCAACCAGCGCGGCCAACCGTTCAGGGGCCACGTCGAAGCCTTCCGCCTTCACGAAGGGCGCGGCCAGGCGGGCCAGTTCGTCCACCGGGGTCTCGCGCAGGTAGTGGGCGTTCAGCCACTGCAACTTGTCGGGATCGAAGGCGGCGGGGGCGCTGTTCAGGTTGTCGGTGGTGAACTTTTCCACCAGTTCCTGCAACGCAAAGATTTCCTGATCGCCGAACGACCAGCCAAGGCGCACCAGATAGTTCACCAGCGCCTGGGGCAAAAGGCCGTCCTGCTCGTATTCGATGACCGCACGCGCTCCGTGGCGCTTGGACAGCTTCTTCTTGTCCGGGCCAAGGATCATGGGCACGTGGCCGAATATGGGCAGCTGCAGGCCCAGGGCCTGGTAGATCAGCACCTGCTTGGGGGTGTTGGACACATGGTCGTCGCCGCGCAGCACGTGGGTGACGCCCATGGTGGCGTCGTCCACCACCACGGCCATGTTGTAGGTGGGCGTGCCGTCGGAACGGCGCAGCACCATGTCGTCCAGTTCCGCCGCGTCAAAGGCCAGCGTGCCCTTCACCACGTCCTCGAACACCACGCGCCCGGTCAGCGGGGCCTTCAGGCGCACCACCCTGCCGGGGCCGGGGCCAAGGCCGCGTTCGCGGCAGCGGCCATCGTACTTGGGCTTCAGGCCGCGCGCCCGCGCCGTTTCGCGCATCTGCTCCACCTCTTCGGGCGTGCATTCGCACCAGTAGGCGTGGCCGGTTTCCAGCATGCGGTCGATGTAGCCGTTGTAGATGTCGAAGCGCTTGCTCTGGTAGATGAGATCGCCGTCCCAATCCAGGCCCAGCCAGCGCATGGAGGCCAAGATGGAATCGGTGTACTCCTGCAACGAACGCTCCTGGTCCGTATCTTCAATGCGCAGCAGAAAGGTGCCGCCGAAGTGACGGGCCAGCAGCCAGTTGAAGATGGCGGTGCGCGCACCGCCGATGTGCAGGTGCCCGGTAGGGCTCGGCGCGAAGCGCGTGACGACCTTGGTCATGATGTTCTCCCCGTTCTTCGGGTGTCTGTATGGCATGAAAACGGGCATGCACGGCGGGACAGATCAGGCGATCCTGGCTGGCCCGGCAGGCGCATCGGGCACATCAGGTCCATCTGGCGCAGGACCTCGACATGCATGACGAAAAAATGAAGGCGCGCGTCCTGAACGCGAGCGCGCCAGCACGGAAACGGCGAAGGAAACGGCGCGCGGCGCGAAGGCTACACGGCCTCTACGCGCTGCACCTCGGCCACTTCCTTCAGCACCATGCGTTCCACGCCGCCCTTCAGGGTCTGCTGCGACATGGGACAGCCCTTGCACGCGCCGGTCAGGCGCACGCGGACCACGCCGTCGGCGGTGATTTCCACCAGTTCGACGTCGCCGCCGTCGCCCTGCAGATAGGGACGAACCTTGTCGAGGGCGGCCTGCACTTTCTCGCGGATGGCATCGGACATGGAAACCTCCTGAAGTTCCCCCTGCGGATGGGGGCGAATGGCGCATCCCCTTGGGGGTTGCGAACGCCGCGCCCTTCTACTGCCTTCGGCGGCGGGGTGTCAAACGAGGGGGAATGGCAAAGATGCGGGGGTGCAGGGGACGGCAGCCGTTATGCGAATCTTAGAGCATTGCCCTAACCGTTAGGTGAGCGAAGCAAACCTTACGGATAGGGACCGCAAAACGCGGATGGCGATCGCAGCGCGCTACAGCCCCCTGCCCGCCGGAGGCATGCAAAAAACCTCCTCCTACGCCGGGGCCACGTCCACCGCAAACTTCTTCAGGAAGCCCACGGGATTGTAGCTTTCCTTGGCCTGCCGCAGCCCCAGGTCGTCCAGATCCTGCTCGCGGTTGATGTACCGGAAGCTCATGGCGTGTTCACGCGCATACAGGTTGTTGATGGCCTGATACACGCCGCGATACTCCGGCTTGGCCTTCTCGAAATGCACAACCAGGGTCTCGTCGTCCAGCCGCTCGCCCACGGTATAGGCAATCATCTTTCCGTCCGCGTACAGCGCCCCACCGGAAAGTCCGGGAATCCTGTCCCAATGCTCCAGCACCCGGCGCACGGCGGTGTTTTCCGCCACCAGCGCATGCGATTCATCGCACTCGCGCCACTTGCACCATTCTTCCTGCATGTCCAACACCGCCTCTATGCAGTCGGACGTCATGGGATGGTACTCGTGCGGATAGGCCTTCAGAAAGCCGTTCACGTGGTTCTTCTTCTTGTGGAACTTGTTGCCCTTCAGTTCCGCCAGATCCTGCGCGGCGTACAGGTAGTCCCACTGGCCGCGCGCCTCGGTCAGCGTCACCCGGTCGCCCAGAGACTGCTGCCAGTGCAGGGCCAGCGATTCGGGCACGCGGATGAACCTGGCCCCCGCGCCCAGCAGGGCGCACTGACGCCAGTCGGCATCCAGCCACGGCCCCACGGGCGCCCACCACACGGGTTCAGGCCGGGTCTGGCGCAGCCAGCACAACCCGTGCGCAAAGGTCCATTCCAGGCCGTAGTATTCGGCCCAGCCCCAGACGTTGGTGAAACTGAAGTCCGACGCATGCTGCGGCGTGCGGGCGAAAAGGTCGAGGTACTCGGCCATGCGGTCGAGCGAGACGGGCCGGAACTCTCCGGGGGTCAACTCACTGTCGGTCATGCGAGGCAGCTCCTTGTGGCGCGGGCGTGCGGCCGTTGCGCCGTATCATGCTGAACCGGCTCCAGTCATGCGTGCAGAACAGCCACAGCATGACCGAAGACTGGAACACCTGGGAAACGAACATGGCAAGAAATATCCCCGCCGCATCATGCCACACCACGTGCCCCATGACCCATGCCAGCGGCAGCCGCACGAACCATGTGGCCGAACCGTACACCAGAAAGGAATACAGGGTGGCGCCCGCGCCGGTCATGACCCCGCCAAGGGTCATGCTGGCCACGGTGAAGGGGATGGATACGAGGTTGTAGCGCAGATAGCTGACGACCTGCACGGCCACGGTGGGTTCCGGGGCCAGCCAGGCGGCGATGTCCGCCGTCCATGGCCACAGCAGCACGGCAAACACGCTCATGGAAGCACAGCCGGTGACCAGCAGGCGCAGGCTTACCCGGATGGCCTCCGGCTTGCGGCCCGCGCCCAGCAGGTGGCCCACCAGCACCGAAGCGGTCATGTTGAAGGCCAGCGCGGGCAGAAAGATGAACGACTCCACCCGCATGCCCGCCGTCATGCCCGCAAGGGCGGCCACGCTGTCCGACGGCAACGAGGCAGTGATGGAAAACAGCACCAGGTAGCCGAGGTTCCACATGATCTGCAAACCTGCAGCGGGCGCGGCCACGCGGAACAGGTAGGGCGCGCCGCGGCGCATCCAGCGCAAAGGGGGGAACGAGGCGCGCTGCAGCAGTTCGCGGTCGCGGACCAGCATGGTCACGTTCAGCGCCGCCCCGATGACGATGGACACGAAGGTGGCCCAGGCCACCCCGGCGTAGCCATAGGCAGGCAGCCCCCACAATCCCAGGCCGAAGCCCAGGGTAGCCCCGGCGTTGACGGCGCAGACGACCACCATGGATACCAGCGGCGCGATCATGCGCTTGCGGGCCCGGAACACCGCCCCGGTGATGGTGAACAGGTAGTTGGCGGGCAGCCCCAGCAGGTAGACCTTCCAGAAATACGAGGCCACCGGCAGGATGGTTTCAGGCACCTGCAACAGGCGCAGAAAGGGATCGATGGTGCCCAGGCCCAGCAGCATGATGCCCACGCCCACCGTGCCCCCGCCAGCCAGCACCATGCCGACGTAACGGCGCGCACGGGGCAGCAGGCCCGCACCCAGCGCCTGACTGATGGCCGCGACCCCGGCGTTGGCCCCGGCCACGGCAACCACCAGCAGAAAGAACAGACACTGCGAGACAAGCCCGATGGCGGCCTGCACCTCTGGCTGAATGCGGCCCGCCACCCACACATCGGTAAACCCGATGAGGAAGTGGAAGACCATCATCAGCATCTGGGGCCATGTCAGCCGCCAGATGCCGCGATAGGAAGCATCGTCGCCCGGCGGGCGCGCGTGTTGCGACATCTCGTGCCGTCCGTTCGGTTCGGTATCGGTAGTGGGCGTCGCACCCGCCCGCAGGCATGATTCGGCGCGGGACACAGGACGCGTACCCGCCGCATGCACGGCAGGGCGCGACACGTGTCGGGCGCGCCAAACCAGGCAGCCGCGCCGGAAAATCCGGGGCCGCCGGAAGGGCGCGCCGTCTTGCCCGGCTCTGGTGCATCACACCGACCGGGCGCGGTCACGAAGAGATAGGCGCTTACGGCCTGCTGTCAATGACGTCTCCCGCGTACAGGCGGTGTTCGTGCCCGGCGGCATCCACCAGGCGCAGCAGGCCGTCGGGGTCCACATCGGCCACCAGGCCTTCCACCACGCCATGGGGCGTGCCCACACGCAGGGGGGTGCCCACGATGGAGGAAAGTTCTTTCCAGCGGCTGATGACCGGGCCGGGGTCGCCTTCGCGCAGGGCGGCATACCAGTGTTCCGCGCGCTCCAGAAAGGCGCGCAACACCTCCACCCGCGACACAGGGCGCCCCAGTTCGATGGCCAGCGAGGTGGCCTTTTCGCGCAGGTCTTCGGGCAGGTCCTCCGTCCGGGTATTCACGTTGATGCCCGCCCCGGTGACCACGTGGGACACCGTATCGGCCACCAGGGCCACCTCGGTCAGGTTGCCCGACACCTTGCGGCCATGCAGCAGCACGTCGTTGGGCCATTTGGCGCGCGCGGCAAGGCCGGTGACCGCGGCAACCGCCTCGGCCACGGCCACGGCGGTCATCAGGGTGACCAGCGGAGCGGCCTGCGGGGCAAGGCGGGGCCGCAGCACCAGCGAAACGTACACCCCAACCCCGGCGGGCGACGACCATGGCCGTCCGCCGCGCCCGCGCCCGGCGGTCTGCGCAGAGGCAACCACCACGGAGCCTTCTTCCGCCCCGCCCAGGGCAAGCAACGCAGCCTCGCGGTTGGTGGAGTCGGTGGAGTCGTGCAGGACAAAATCGCCCTGCCCGAAGCAGCGGGTCGACAGCCCGCGTCGCATCACGCCCACGGTGAACACGTCGGCCTCGGCCATCAGCCGGTAGCCCCGGCGGGTCATGGCCTCGATCTGGTGTCCTTCACCGCGCAGCGCACGCACGTGCTTGGCCACGGCGGCCCGGCTTACGCCAAGCAGCCGCGAAAGTTCCTCTCCCGATCGCCAGTTGCCGCCCGCTTCGCGCAACATGGCGAACACACGCCCTTTCGTGGTCGTCCTGTCTGTGTCCACGGCTATTGTAAACCATCAGGCAATTGCTTGGTTGACAAAAGGGAACACGCCCGCTACTCGCCCTGAACTGCCATTCAACAGGAGCGATACCAGAACATGAACCGCCTGCTGGAACGTCTGCGCGCGCGCCTTGCGGACACCATTCCCCCCGGAACGGAAACCCCGTGCGCTTCGCCAAGCCGCGCATGCACGACGGAAGCCGCCCCCTCCCCCGGCATTACCGAAGAAGAGGCGCTTGCCGTGGCGCGGCTGCCTGCGTCCGACATCCTGGACATCCTGGCCGTGGCGCAGTCCGTGCGTTCGGCCCGCAAGGGGCCGTCCGCGACCACCTGCGGCATCGTCAACGCCAAGTCGGGCCGCTGCGGCGAGGACTGCGCCTTCTGCGCCCAGTCGTCGCGTCACGCCACGGGCGCTCCGGTGCATGGGCTGCTGGGCCCCGACGCGCTGCTGCGCCACGCAGAGGAACTGGCCCGTGCCGGGGTGCGCCGTTTCGGCATCGTGACCAGCGGCAACGCCCTTTCCGAGCGTGAATTCGACGCGGTCTGCCATGCGGCGCGCCTGTTGCGCGAACGGGTGGACATCGGCCTGTGCGCCTCCTTGGGACAACTCGCCACCGGATCCACGGGTCCGAAAGGGCCTGAAGAACAGGGAGAACGAGCGCGTCGCCTGAAGGACGCAGGCATTTCCAGCTATCACCACAATCTGGAAACGGCCAGAAGTTTTTTCCCGCACATATGTACCACGCACCCCTACGACGACGACATCGCCACCGTGCGCGAAGCTGCGCGGGCAGGGCTGCGCACCTGTTGCGGCGGCATCCTGGGCCTTGGCGAAACGTGGGAACACCGCGTGGAACTGGCCCTGACCCTGCGTGAACTGGACGTGGACTCTATCCCGTTGAACTTCCTGCATCCCATTCCGGGCACACGGCTGGGCCACCGCAGTCCGCTGCCGCCCATGGAGGCCCTGCGCGCCATTGCGGTGTTCCGGCTGCTGCACCCCCATCGGGACATCCTGGTGTGCGGCGGGCGCGAGACAACCCTGGGCCAATGGCAGTCGTGGGTGTTCGCCGCCGGGGCCAACGGCCTGATGGTGGGCAACTACCTGACCACGGCGGGACGCGCCCTTGCCGACGACATGGACATGCTGGCCGCGCTGGGGGTGGACGGGATTGCCCCCGCTGGCGAAAGCGCCGGGGACCGCACCGGAGAGGCACGGGCATGAGCGCGCGGACCACGGATACCGGCATGCCCGAAGCGCCCAGCACGCCCCCCGCCGCAACGGACGCCACCCTGCGCCTGCGCGCGCTGGACAAGGCCCACGTGTGGCACCCCTTCACCCAGATGCGCGACTGGCTGGCGGCGGACCCGCTGGTCATCGCCGCCGCCGCTGGCAACCGCCTCATCGACACCGACGGCGCATCCTATCTGGATGGGGTGTCCTCGCTGTGGACCAACGTCCACGGGCATCGCCATCCCCGGCTGGATGCGGCCGTCCGGGCGCAACTGGACAAGGTGGCCCACACCACCCTGCTGGGCCTTGGCAGCGAACCGTCCATAGAACTGGCCGCTCGCCTTGCCGCCATCGCCCCGCAGGGGCTGACGCGGGTGTTCTATTCCGACAGCGGGTCGACATCAGTAGAAGTCGCGCTGAAGATCGCCTTCCAGTTCCACCGGCAGGCACCGGCGCATCTGGGTGGGGATGCCCGGCGCACCCGCTTTCTCAGCCTGCGCAACGCCTATCACGGCGACACCGTGGGAGCCGTGGCCCTGGGCGGCATGGCCCTGTTCCATGCCATCTACGCGCCGCTGCTGTTCGATACGGTAAAGGCGGAAAGCCCGTACTGCTACCGCTGCCCCTTCGGACGGCAGGCCGGGGCCTGCGAGCAGGAATGCATCACCCACATGGAAACGCTGTTCGCCCGGCACGGCCACGAACTGTGCGCCGCCGTGGTGGAGCCGCTGGTGCAGGGCGCGGCGGGCATGCTGTTGCAGCCGCCCGGCTGGCTGCGCCGGGTGCGCGAACTGTGCGACGAGCACGGGGTGTTCCTGGTGGCCGACGAGGTGGCCGTGGGCTTCGGCAAGACAGGCACCCTGTTCGCCTGCGAGCAGGAAGGGGTGACCCCCGACTTTTTGTGCCTGGCCAAGGGCATTTCCGGCGGCTACCTGCCGCTGGCCGCCACCCTGACCACGGAACGGGTACACGACGGCTTTCTGGCCCGCCACGAGGAATTGCGCACCTTCTTCCACGGCCACACCTACACCGGCAATCCGCTGGCCTGCGCGGCGGCCATCGCCTCGCTGGACGTGTTCGAGGAAGAACGGGTGATGGAACGGCTGCAACCGAAAATCGCCCGGCTGTCCGCGCGGCTGGAAACGCTGCGCGACCTGCCCCACGTGGGGGACATCCGCCAGCGCGGGATCATGACCGGCATCGAGATGGTGCGCGACCGGGGCACCAGGGAAGGCTACGACCTGGCCCAACGCATGGGGCACCGGGTGACGCTGGAGGCGCGGCGGCGCGGGATCATCATCCGCCCGTTGGGCGACGTGATGGTGCTCATGCCGCCGCTGTCCATCACCGACGACGAAATCGATCTGCTGGTGGACGCCACGGGCGAGGCCATCCGCGCCGTGACCGAACGCGGGGCGACTGGCGGACTGGCCGGACTGGACGGACTGGACGGGTGGCCGAATGCCACGGGGGCGGCATGACCGCCACGGCAGGCGCGCACGGCGCAGTGCGTAGCGGAGTATTCCGGTTCGACCCGGCCCATCCGCTGTTTGAAGACCATTTTCCCGGTGCGCCCGTGGTGCCGGGGTCATGCATCGTGCAGGCCTTCGCGGACGAAGCGGCCCGCTGGGCGCGCGAGCAGTCTCCGGGTGACGTGGCTACCGGTCCCCTGCCCGACAAGGCATGGGCCGCCCCCGTCCTGCGCCCCACAGGCCCGGTACGTGAGATGCGCGGGTTCCGCTTTCGGCGCTTCGTGACGCCGGGCGACTACGCCTTCCGCATGGAATGCACGGACGGCGGACTGCGTTGCTCGCTGCACGCGTTGCCCCGTGAAGCTGCGGAAACGAAAGGGCACGGACCGACGGGACATGGAGCCGCCCTTCCCGACGCAGCGGAAACGACGGCAGGCACCGCGCCGTCTGCCCCTGCGTCCCCCCCTCTTCTGGTCACCGGGATGCTGGCGTGGTAGCCGCCGCCGGATTGCCCTGCCCCCTGCGCGGCCCCGTGCTTATCGCCGGGGGCTCGTGCGAACTGGGGCTGGCCCTGGGGGCGGCGCTGGCCGCCGATGGTGTGGCCGTGGCCCTTACCGCGCGCGATGCGGCGGGCGCGGCGCGCATCCGCGCGGCCCTGCCGACAGCGACGGTGCTGCGCCTGCGGGCACGCGGGCCGGAGCAAGACGCCACCGGACAGCATTTCACCCCGCCGCCTGCAATTGAACATTCGGATGCCGAAGACGACACCCCGGAAACCCTGCCCGAACGCGCCCGCGCGGCGCTGGGGGAAGCGCCCCGGCTGTTCGTGGATATGCTGCATTCGCGCTTTGAATGCCTGCTGGCCGGGGCGGACCCCGCCGACATCGACCTGTGGGCCGCGCGCGACATCGCCTTTCGCGCCCGGCTGTTGCGCGCGGTAAGCCGGTCCATGCTGGCGGTGCGTGACGGGCGGTGCGTGTTCGTCTCGTCATCCGCCGCAGAGCGGGCCGCGCCGGGGCAAGGGTACTACGCCGCCGCCAAACTGGCCGGGGAGGCCCTGTACCGCGCCGTGGGCGCGGAACTGGCCCCGCGCGGGATCACTGCCTGTTCCCTGCGGCTGGGCTGGCTGGATGCTGGCCGGGGCGCGCCCTTCCTGCACGCGCGCGCCGCCGACGCCCCCCTGCCGCCCATCGGGCGCACGGTGGCCGTTGCAGAGGCCGTGCAGACCCTGCGCTTTCTGCTGTCCGCCCCCGCCATGGCCATCAACGCCACCACCCTGACCTGCGACGGCGGCTTCGGCGCACTGAAGCCGGACTGCTGAACCGGCACAGACCTCATCCCCACAGGAACATCATGTCTTCCCACAACACCGCAAACGCACGGAACCTGTCCGCCATTGCATCGGAAATTGCCGCACTGGTGGCCCCCATTTTCGACGTGGACGCCGCCACCCTGTCCCCCGGCACCCGGCTGATGGCCGACCTGCCCTGCGAATCCATCGATCTGCTGGAAATCGGCGCGGGGCTGAACCGCCGTTTCGCCATCCCGGTGCGTGACACCACAGCCTTTCTCACCGACCTGCGCATCCACGTACTGGAGACGGAGCGCACCGGCGAAGCCCCCGAAGCCCGACTGGCACGGGAATACCCGCACCTGTCCGCCGCGCGCGTGGCAGAGGTGCTGGCGGCAGTGCGCACGCCTAGCGCCCCCCCCGTGCTGACCATCGGCGACGTGGCGGCCTATGTGGCGTGGGCGCTGACGCGGCACAACGGGCACGCGGGACAACCGGCCTGAGCGGCTTCGCCTGCTCCCATGCCTGCCAACCATATGCAGTCTCTCTCTTCTCCCCCTCAGCATTCCCGTCGCGTGGTCATCACCGGCGCAGGCGCGGTGACCCCGCTGGGGCACACCCCGCAGGACATGGCTCGCGCCATCCGCGAGGGGTACAGCCCGTTCCGCCATGCCGTGACCCTGCCCGGTGCGGCCTGCGCCCCGGTGCCGGACTTTGACGCCGCAGCGGCCACAGACCGCTGGCGGCACCGCCGTTATCTTTCGCGCGGAGGGCAGCTGGCGCTGGCCGCAGCGTTGGCCGCCACCCGGAATGCCGGATATGCCTGCGGCGACGCCACGGATACCGCGACGAACGCCGTCTCTCCTTTCCTGCGCCCCTTTCCGGACGACACCGCGCTGGTGGCCGCCAGCGGGCCCAATATGGACGTGACCGCAGATTTTCCGGCGGCCAGCGGACGCATCCGCCTGCTGCACGACACCCCGCCCGGCCTGGAGCACCCCGGTCTGGACGCGCTGTGGATGCTGCGCTGGCTGCCCAACACCGCCGCCTCTGCCGTGGCCATGCGCTGCGGCGTCCGGGGCGAGGGGCTGGTGTTGGGCACGGCCTGCGCCGCCTCGTTGCAGGCTGTGGGCGAGGCCGCCCGACGGGTGCGCTGGGGCCTTGCCCCGGCGGCGCTGGCTGTTGGCGGCGATTCGCGCCTGTCGGAAGGGGGGCTGTTGGGCTATGCCCGCGCCGGGGCCATCCAGCGCGACCTGGACCCCGCCGACGTCACCACCCCGCACCATGCCTGCCGCCCCTTCGACGCCGCGCGGCGCGGCTTCGTGCCCGGCGAGGGGGGCGCGGCCTTCGTACTGGAGCCGCTGGAAACGGCGCTGGCACGCGGAGCCGCGCCACTGGCCGAGGTGCTGGGCATGGGGGCCACGCTGGACGGCCATGCCCTGACCGCCCCGGAACCCGACGCCCGCCGGGCAGAGGCCGCCGTGCGCGCCGCGCTGGCCGAGGCGGGGCTGTCTCCCGGCGACATTCACTGGGTGGCTGCCCACGGCACGGGCACCGCCCTCAACGACGCAGCGGAAATCCGCCTGCTGGAACGGGTATTTGCCGACGCGGGCCACGCCCCCGCCGTCACCGCCGTAAAATCGTGGACCGGGCACTGCGCCTCGGCCTGCGGCGCGGTGGAACTGGCGGTGCTGCTGGCCTGCGCGGCGGAAGGCTTTCTGCCGCCGGTGCGCAACCTGTCCACGCCGGAAAGCGCGCGGCTGGATTTTGTGCGTCAACCGCTCCCCCTGCCGGGTAACAGGGACGGCTCCATCGGCCTGCTGCTCAATTTCGGCTTCGGCGGGCAGAATGCCGCGCTGGTGGTGCGGCTGTGACCGTTTTTCGCCATGCCCTTCCGGAAGCAACCCCGGCCCGCTTCCTGCTGCTGGACCGGCTGGAGCACTGCGATGCAAAGGGAGCCACGGCCAGCCGCGCCTTCACTGCTGCCCCCCCGTGGCAAGGGCTGGAAGCCATGGCCCAACTGGCTGCACTGCACGCCCGCTGGACAGCCGGCTTCAACCTGCACGCCTTTCTGCTGACGGTGGAGGAAGGCACCTGGCCGATGACAGGCGCATTGCATGGCACGCTGCATATCGGGGCCGACCTGCTGGCCCAAAGCGACCGCGCCGCCACCTACGCGACCATCGTCACATCGCTGCCGCTGCCATCAGGCGCGGATGCCGCCCCCTCATCCCCGCACATGGCCGCCACCCTGACCATAGGCCGCGCGCCCTACGACACCCTCTTCAGCGCCGACACACTCTCCACCCGTTATCGAGATACCTTCGCATGGCTGACCAGAACCGCCTGACCGACGCTCACCTGCCCGGCCCCGACTTGGCTGGCGCACCGCCCGCCGCCGCGCCCGGTCCGGCCCCTTCCGGCCTGCTGGCCGCGCGCCTGGCCCTGCGGGTGAGGGAACTGCACGCCGCAGGCCTTGGCCGCACCCCACTGCCGCTGGACGGGCTTCCCACGCCCGTACCCGCGTCCGCACCCGGCCCCGCTGCCCAATCCGGCTCCATTCCCCGCATCGGCGCAGGCCAGTCGCCCTCCCCGGCGCTGGTACACGTGCAGGGCCGCCCGCTGCTCCATTTCGCGGGCAACGATTATCTGGGCCTTGCCGCCGACGCGGACTGGCGGGCCACGGTAGCCGCCTGCTTCGCCCGTCACGCGCCGTCGGGTACGGCATCGCGCCTTGCCGCCGGGCACACCGCGCTGGCGGCGGAAGCCGAGGCCGCCTGGGCCGACTATTTCGGCTATGCCGAATGCCTGTTCCTGCCCAGCGGGTATCAGGCCAACCTGGCCCTGTTGTGGGGGCTGCTGGGCCACGGCGATGCCGTGTTCCTGGACCGCCGGATACACGCCAGCATGGCCCACGCCCTGCCCTCCACCGGGGCGCGGCTGCATACCCATCGGCATGCGGACATGGACGACCTGTCGCGCCGTCTGGCCGTGTGGCGGGCAGACGGAAACGACAGCGGCGACAACGGCGCATCGCCCACCTGCGGAACTTCCTGCGCGCCCCAACCAGTGATCCTGGCCGAATCGCTGTACAGCATGGATGGCACCCTGCCGGACATGGCCCGCATGAGCGCGGTGGCCCGCGAGCACGGGGCCTTCGTCATCGTGGACGAGGCCCACGCCTTTGGCGCGCTGGGCATGGGCGGGCGCGGACGGGCGCACGGCGTGGCCGACGTGGCCGTGGGCACGCTGGGCAAGGCGCTGGGGCTGTTCGGAGCGTTTCTGCTGCTGCCACGCGGCACACGGGCGGCGCTGGAAAACCTGGCCTCACCGCTGATCCACTCCACCGCCCTGCCGGAGGCGCACGCCGCCTGCTGCCTGGCCCTGCTGGACCTGCTGCCCCGGCTGGATGACCGCCGCCACCGTCTTGCCGCGCTGGGCGCGGCCCTGCGTATCGGGCTGCGCGCCGAAGGGATACCCGTGCGCGAGGGCGCGCACGTGGTCTGCGTGGACGTGGGCGACGAAGCCCGCTGCACGCGCCTTGCGGCAAAGCTGCGCGAACCTGAGGACGGCGGACCCGGCGTGCTGGCCCTGGCCGCGCGCCATCCCACGGTGCCCCGCGGCGCGGCAACCCTGCGTCTGGGGCTTACCGCCCTGCACCGGGTGGACGACGTGGCCCGCTGCGTGGACCTGCTGGCCAGCGCGTGGAAGCAAGTGGAAGAGAAGCGGGGTGCTGCCCCCGGAGATCAATCATGAACGCAATGAGCCAGTCCCCCTCCCGCGCCCTGTTCGTGGTGGGCACGGATACGGGCGTGGGCAAGACGGTGGTTTCCATGCTGCTGCTGCGCGAACTGTTTGCGCGGGGAGAGCGGCCCTTCTACGCCAAGCCCATGCAGACCGGGTGCAGAAACCCGTACGACACGGACAGCGATGCGGCCTTCGTGTACCGGCACGTTCCGGAACTGGCCGGGCGCGACCCGGCGGAGGCGGTGGGATGGTGCTTTGCGGCGCCTAAGGCTCCGCTCCACGCCGCGCGGGACGAAATGCGCGGCGTGGAGACGGAAGACCTGGTGCGCAGTCTGGCATGTCTGCGCAATGAACACGCCTCTCTGGTCCTTGAAGGCGCGGGCGGCCTGATGGTGCCGTTCACGCCGGGGGCCCTGTGCATCGACTGCATCCGGGCCGCCGACGCCCGTCCCGTGCTTGTAGCGCGGGCGGGGCTGGGCACCGTGAACCACACGCTCCTCTCGGTAGAGGCGCTGGTCCGGAGAGGGATGGAACCGGCAGGGATCGTTTTCGTTCACACCAAGGAACGTTCCGCATCCCCGGACCTTGTCCGGGACAACATGGAGGCGGTAGCCATGCTGTCCGGTTTTCCGGTGAGCGGCGTGGTGCCGCCCATCGAAAATCTGCTGCAACCGCCCGACGCCGCCTTTGCGCCCTTGCGGCGCATGCTCGACGTGCTGGACGGGGTGGACAAAATGGTAATCAGCTAACTCCCCTCCGCTACATTTCCTTGCACGCCCTGCTGGGGTGCGAGGCCGGATGAAGATTTTCGTTCATTGGCAAGGAAAACGAACCTGCCATGAGGGAGTGCGGCAGCCGTTATGCGAGTCTTCGAGCATTACGGATGGCGACCGCAACGCGCCTCAGCCGTTGGGCGAGCGAAGCGAACCTTACGGATGAGGACCGCAACGCGTACTCTTATCGTATTCGACCGAGCCTTAGCCGTTAGGCGAGCGCATGGCGCGAGTCTTACGGATAAGGACAGCAAAGCTATGGCAGGTGAAGTTTGACCGCTCTGCGCTCGATGCCCGTATAGCTCGCAGACTCGCTTAACGGGCACGCTACGCGCCCTTCGGGTCGGTCAGCCAACGGGCGAAAAGACCATCCGGCCTAGGCATCCGGAAAAAGGGCCATCAAATCGGCCAACTCTTCCCGGCGGCGAATCAGCCGGGGTTCCCCATCAAGGCCGATCAGCACCTCTGCGGGGCGCAGCCGCTGGTTGTACGTGGAGCTCATGGCGTAGCCATAGGCCCCTGCGTCCAGCACGCCCAGAATGTCGCCCTCCTGCACGGCAGGCAGCGCACGTTCCTTGGCCATGATGTCGCCGCTCTCGCAAATGTTGCCCACCACGGTCTGGGGGTGCAGGGCCGCGTCCGGGCTGCCGCCCTTGCGATACACCTCGATGTCGTGGTGCGCGTCGTACATCACCGGGCGGGCCAGCACGTTGAAGCCAAGGTCGGTGCCCACGTAGCGGGTGGGGCCGTTGTTCTTGGTGGCATGCACGGTGCCCAGCAGCAGGCCGCATTCGGCCACCACGTAGCGGCCCGGTTCGATGTAGAAGCGGCCCTTGTAGCCGGTGCGTTCCGACCACCCGGCAATCAGCGCGTGCAGGCGTTCCGCCGTGGCGGCCAAGTCCAGCCGGGGCTGATCCTCGTACTTGCGATAGGGAATGCCGAAGCCGCCGCCGAAGTCGATGATCTCCACGGTGTCGAACTTTTCCGCCACGGACAGCAGAAATTCCGCCGCCGCCACATACCCTTCCGGCTCCAGGAACAGCGACCCGATGTGCTGGTTGATGCCCGTCAGGGTCATCTCGTGCTTGGCAAGGATGGCCCGCAGCTCGGCCAGCGAGGCATCGGAGGGGTCCACGCCGAACTTGGTGGCCTTGCCCGCCGTGACTACCTTCTGGTGGTGCCCCGCGCCGATGCCGGGGTTGAAGCGCACCATCACCTTGCCGCCTCGGTTCACCCTGCCCAGGGTGTCGAGCTGCGACAGCGAATCCACGCTCACCAGAAGGCCGTGCGACACGGCGTTGGCAAGTTCCGCCTCGGACACGTTGTTGCACACGTACAGGATCTGGTCCGGCGTGAACCCGGCGGCCTTGTTGACGTGAATTTCGCCGGGCGACATGGCGTCCACCACCAGCCCTTCCTCGCGCACGATGCGCAGCAGGGACAGGTTGGTGTTGGCCTTGGCCGAATAGTTCACGAAAAAGCCGGGGTGCGACGACAGGCCCTTCATCTCGCGGCAGCGCGCGCGCAGCAGGGCCTCGCTGTAGACGTACAGGGGGCTGCCGTAGGCGGCCACCAGCTCTTCGGGCGTGGTGCGGCCAAAAAAGCCGACCGCATCGGTGTACGTGGAACGAACATTGGGCATGAACATCTCCGTCATGTTTCCGGTGCAGGGGCTGCGGTGCGTGCCCCGCCCGGTGGTGCGTCAGTCGTCCGAAACGGACCCGGCCCCGCCGCCCGGCATACCATTCGGCATGGCGGCGCGGATGCGGATCAGTTCCATTTCATGCAGTATGGCCTCGCGCATCAGGTACACCAGGTGCTCGTTGCGCGAATACAGGCAACGCCCGCTCACGCCCGGTTCCAGCAGGCCCGCGATGACCTCGCTGGTATCGGCGATGAGCTTCACGTGGCCGGTGCCCGCCTGGTTCTTCAGAAAGGTGGCCCCGGCAATGCCCGGATCGGCATTGGACAGCAGCACCACCTTCAGGCCCCGCGCCACGCAGTCGTCAAACTCGCGCCGGAACAGCGCCACGTTGTCCGCGTGCATGGAGGCGTACACCCGCAACCGCGCCAGGTGCAGCATGTTGCGGATCTTGTCCTCTGTGTTGCGCAGGCCCGCCACGGTCAGGTAGGGCGTCTCGTCCGGCTCGCTGTCCGGCAGGTTGGCTTCCAGAAAGGCCAGCGTGCCCTCTGCGTCGCGCCGCAGGTTCAGCAAAAGCTCCTCGCGCGGGACGGCCATGTAGCGGCTGGTATCGCCGCTGGCCACCACGGCCCCGCCCTTTTCCACAAGGCTCGACAACGCCGCGTAGGCGTTGGAGCGCGAAATTCCGGCGGCCTTGGCCGCCTCGTACCCGGTCATGGGATTCTGCGGGACCGGTGCATTCGGGGAGTTCGGCGGGTTCGTGGAGTTCTGGCTCCCGTGCCGCAGCAGGGTGAGGTACATCAGCGATTCCTGCTGGGTGAAGCCGAACTTGCGCAATGCCTGAATGAGTTCCATGTGCGTCCTTCCAAAACCCGCCACAAGGCGGGGTACCGGTGCATGAGGGCCGCCGGACGGCAGTACGACGGCTGGACTGGCCATGTTTGGACCATGTCTGGGGCCATGGGATGCGCGCGTGCCCGCCCGTGGGGCTGACGACCGGCGCACCTTGCGCTACACTGCGCGGAACCGGAGTTCCGCGACGCCCCGACATCCGTCGGCCTTGCCCCCGCCCCGCTCCGTGCGCCGCGCCAATTGCTGGCTGCGGCTGCACAGGGCTGCATGCGCGGCGGGGAAAACCTCATGCGTGGTACTGATTAGTACCACTACAATCACCGCGACGGAATGTCAACGAAGGAACACGGAATCCGGCCTCATTCGTGATCTGCGCCATCCGCGCGGCCTGCCCTGCCCATGCGCCGGTCATCCGGGCTTTCGCAGGCCGTATGCCCCGTGTCCGCACCAGTGAACCGTTGTTGCCCCGGCGCGCCAACGGCAGGAGAATGCATGGATTTCCTTTCCGACCGCGTCCGCGCGGCCGCACCGTACATTGTCGATCTGCGCCGCCGCCTGCACCGCATCCCCGAAACCGGCTTCAACGAGGTGCGCACCGCCGCCCTGGTGGCCGAAGAACTGGCCGCGCTGGGCCTGCCCGTGCACACCGGCATCGCGGGTACCGGCGTCACCGCCCTGCTTGATTCCGGGCGGCCCGGCCCCACGGTGATGCTGCGCGCCGACATGGACGCCCTGCCCATCACCGAGGCCACGGGGCTGGACTATGCCTCCGAGCACCCCGGCTGCATGCACGCCTGCGGACACGACATGCACATGGCCATGCTGCTGGGCGCGGCGCGGGTGCTTGTGGCCCTGGCGGCGGAAAACCCCGGCGCGCTGCGCGGGCGCATCCTGTTCCTGTTCCAGCCTGCGGAGGAAGGCCCCGGCGGGGCCGCGCCCATGATCGAGGCGGGCGTGCTGGATGCCCCCAAAGTGGACGTATGCGTCGGTGCGCACGTCTGGCCGGAGATTCCCGCCGGGTTCGTGGGGGTGAAGCCCGGCCCGCTCATGGCCGCCATGGACCGCTTTGAACTGACCGTGCTGGGCAAGGGCGGGCATGCTGCAAACCCGCACCTGTGCGTGGATGCGCTGGAAACGGCCACCCAGGTGGTGGGCGCGCTGCAACGGGTGGTCAGCCGCATGACCAGCCCGCTGGAGCCGGTCATCCTGACCATTGGCGAACTGCACGCGGGCACGGCATACAACGTCATTCCCGGCGAGGCGCGCATGGCAGGCACGGTGCGGGCCTTCGCGCCGGAGGTGCGCAACCTGTGGGAACAGCGCATCAACCAGGTGGCGGGCGGCGTGTGCGCGGCCATGGGCGCTTCCCACCGGCTGGACTTTCACTGGTGCCATCCGGCGGTGCTGAACGACCCGCGCGCCGCCGAACTGGTGCGCCGGGCCGCGCTGGACGCCGTGGGCGCGGACAGGGTGATGGAACCTGTGCCCACCATGGGCGGCGAGGATTTTTCCATGTTCCTGCAACGCGTGCCGGGGTGCTTCTTTTTCGTGGGCTGCGGCGGACCGGGCGTGGCCCCGGTACACAACCCGTGCTTTGCCCCGGATGAATCGTGCCTGCCCGTGGGGGCCGAGGTGCTGTGCCGGGCCGCCGTGCAACTGTGTGCCGGATGGGATGCGCCTCTGGCAGAGGCATAGTCCGCCCCCCGCCCCGGCCCGGCCACGCGCCCGGAATATTCTTTGACATTCCCTACGGGGCGGGCGATGGTCGGCGGGTCCGCGCGGTCGCCGGGGCCGTTGTCGCCCCATGCTTTCCGGCTGGCGGACATCATCACAGATTCTCCCCCAAGGAGCCCCAAAATGGCACTCAAGAACGGCGATACCGTCCGCGTTCACTACACCGGCACGCTGGACGACGGCACCGAATTCGATTCTTCGCGTGACCGCGAACCCCTGGAATTCACTCTGGGTGAAGGCATGCTCATTCCCGGCTTCGAAAAGGCCGTGCTGGGCCTTGGCAAGGGCCAGTCGGTGAAGATCACCATTCCCGCCGCCGAAGCCTACGGCGAACACGTGGAAGAAATGATCATCACCGTGCCCCGCGACCAGGTGCCCCCGCACATCGAACCCGAAGTGGGCCTGATGCTGCAACTCATGACCGACGACGGCGAACTTGACGTCGCCGTCACCGACGTCACCGAAGAGCACGTCACCCTCGACGCCAACCACCCCCTGGCGGGCGAAGACCTGACCTTCGACATCGAACTGGTCGAAATCTGCTAGGAACGCTGCCCCGCCCGGCCAGAAACAACCGGCCGGCCGCCAGCGGACCATGCCGAACGCATGAACGGCGCCTCCCTCACGGGGGCGCCGTTTTTGCGTCATGCGGCCTGGGGCTGCATAGCGCGGCAGCGGCATGCCGTTGCGGAATGCGCCAGCCTTCGCGCCTCAGTGCGTGCGCCGACATTGCCGGTGCTGCGGGCTTCTTCGGTCGACGACGCGTTTCGGCCAGCACCGCCCCGGCCCCCTCAAGCCCCGCTCAGCGGCCCGCGCAGCCGTCCTTCCTTGTGCGGCGTATCGCCCGCATCGGACAGCCCCTGTTCCGCAGCCACTGCCGGAGCCACGTCATCCCACGCCATCACCCGGTTGCGCCCGGCCTGCTTGGCCCGATATAACGCGTGGTCGGCCCTGGCCAGCATGTCCTCCAGCGGTCCGGACCCGAAGCCGGGCGCAAGCGACATGCCCGCTACCCCCACGCTGATGGTGACGGACACGGGTTCCCCTGCCTGGTGCAGATCAATGCGCTCCACGTTGCAGCGCAGACGTTCGGCCAGCGCCAGGGCACGGGCTGCATCAGTGTTGGGCGCGATGATGGCGAATTCCTCGCCGCCCATGCGCACCACGAAATCGGACGCGCGGACCGTCTCGGTGATGGCGGCGGCCAGCCTGCGCAGCATCTCGTCACCCGCCGCATGTCCATGCATGTCGTTGATATGCTTGAAGCGATCCATATCCAGCATAAGGCAGGAGCAGGGCTGTCCGGCCCGGCGACAGATGCCGACGATGCGCGCGCCCTCGCCCGCCAGCAGGCGGCGGTTGGCCAGTCCTGTCAGGGCGTCGGTTCCGGACAATCGTTCCAGTTCGGCCACGTGTACCCCGATGCGCTCGGCCATGCGGCAGAAGTTGCGGTGCAGGCGCTCCAGTTCCGGCGTCGTGTTCATATCCCCAAGGTCGGGCAACGCCCCGTATTCCCCGGCCATGATCCGTTCGGACATGGCGGAAATGCGTTCGATGGGTTCGGTGACGCGCCGGACGAGACGCAGCAGGAAAGGGGTGAGCACGGCCATGGTCAGCCCGGACACCCCCAGCAAAAGCAGCAGCAGGCGGTGCATGTCGCCCAGCACGTCGGCCACGGCACGTTCCTGCACCAGCAGCCATTCGCCGTTCTTGAGCGGCAGCGCCACACCCAGCACGGGGGCGCCGTCCCGGTTGCTGTACAGGGCCGGACTGTCGCTGGACACGTCGAGCGCGGGCAAGGGGATGGGCGGCGTGTCTTCCGGCGACAGCAGCGGAACGCCGGTAGCGGACTCCACCACGAATGTCGGGTCCACCGGGGTCCGCCGCAGGTTGCTCACCATTTCGAGCAGCGCGTCGATGCGCACCACGCCGAAGATCAGCCCCGCGAAATCGCCCTGCGGGTCCAGCACCGGTGAAGAAAAGATCACGATGGCCTTGCCGGAGGTGCGCCCCGTCAGCACGCGCGTGATGAACGGCTGCCCCTGCCGCGCCCGCAGGAAGTATTCGCGGTCTGACAGGTCCACGCCGCCTTCGGGCATGTCGAAGTCGAGCACAGTGTGCCCGGCGGCATCCACATAGACCAGCGAACGAAAATCGCCATGCGCGTCAAGAAAGGCATGAAAGTCGCGGGTCATGGCGGGCAAATCCACGCGGCGCACCGCATCGGTGCGCGAAACATGCACCACGTCGGCCAGGCGATAGCCCAGCCAACGCTCCACGTCGAAGCGATGATGGCGCAATTCGGCCTGCATTTCGCGCTGGGCCTTGCGCAGCCCTTCGGCACGCAATACCCCGTAAAATGCGGCCAACGACAATGCCAACGGCAGCAGGATAAGCAACAGCGCATAGAGCCGGAGTTGCGCCTTGATGGTACGAACGCTCCGCATGACGGCATTCCCCCCGGAATGGCAACCGGCTGGCCGACGCAGTGACGGCCAGCCATGCGGGAAGCGACAGAAACCCTGCCTTCCCGCGCAAGCCCGAACGTGCCCAATGAAACGCGCCGAGACTGGACGCCCCCCCCCGGACGCGATGCAAACCGTGCCACTGTAATCGGCGCGCCATGCGCAGGCAAGCGTAATGCCCTGAAATCAGCCAGCCTTGCTCTGACTGCTTCTGCCAGGCCCGGCCATCTTTGATTATGGCCGATCAAACAGGGTTACATCCCGGCAACTCTGGTCAGGGGCGGGCAAATCCCCCAGCGGGTACATCCCCAAACGCAAACGGGGCGTCCCGAAGGACGCCCCGTTGTCATTACTGATGATGCGCGGGCTCTGCCCGGCGGGGTTAGCCCCCGCCCAGCATGGCGGTGCCAAGCTGGTACACGGCGACTGCAAGGGCAAAGGCCACCACGGTGTTGAACACCGAGGAGAAGATGGCCCAGCCCCACGACCCCGATTCCTGCTTGATGGCCACCACGGTGACGAAGCAGGGGGCGTACAGCAGCACGAAGACCATCAGCGCGGCGGCCACGGCGGGGGTCCAGTGCGGGTCGGCCTTGATGCGTTCGGCCAGGGGCGCGGCGTCTTCCGCGTCCACTTCGCCCAGTGAATAGGCCGTGCCCAGGGTGGAGACGATAACTTCCTTGGCCGCGAAACCGCCCACCAGGGCGATGTTGGTGCGCCAGTCGAACCCGGCGACACCGGTCACGGACTCAAGGGCGATGCCCACGCGGCCCGCAAGGGAGTGTTCCAGACCGGCTGCGGCTTCCTCGGCGTCGATGGCGGCAAGCTGCTCCTCGAACGGATCGGTCTTTTCGCCTTCGGCGGCAGCTTCCCCGCCTTCGTCGGCGCCGGGCGCGGTCGCTTCGGCCACGGCCTCGCCGGGGGCGGCATCGGGCGTGTTCTTGTCCGCATCGGCGGTTTCAGCCTCGGCAACCTTGTCACCGGCGGCTTCCGCAGCTTCCTTCTGGGCGGTGATGGCGGCGCGCTGTTCCTCGAAGGCGGCGGCGCGGTCTTCGGGCAGTTGCGGGAAGGTCATGGCCGCCCACAGCAGGATGGAAATGGCCAGAATGACGGTACCGGCCTTCTTGATGTACTGCCAGGTGCGCTCCCAGGTATGGATGAGGATGCCGCGCAGGGTGGGCAGGCGATACGGGGGCAGTTCCATGACGAAGGGAGTGGATTCGCCCTTGATCAGGGTGGAGCGCAACAGGCGCGAAACAAGGAGCGCCATGGCCCAGCCCAGCATGGTAAGGGCGAACATGGCCTGGGCCTCCTGCTCGGCGAAGAACACGCCCACGAACAGGATGAACACCGGCAGCTTGGCACCGCAGGTCATGAACGGCGCGGTAAGGATGGTGGCCAGCCGTTCGCGCGGGCTGCGCAGGGTGCGCGCGGCCATGACGCCGGGCACGGCGCAGCCGCCCGCAATGCCGCCGGACACGATGAACGGCATGACCGAGCAGCCGTGCAGGCCGAACAGGCGGAACACCCGGTCCAGCATGTAGGCCACGCGGGCCATGTAGCCGGAGTCTTCAAGGAAGGCGATCATCATGAACATGAGCATGATCAGCGGCACAAAGCCCATGACGCCGCCCACGCCGTCGATGATGCCGGAGACAACCAGCGATTTCAGCAGACCGTCGGGCAGCGCGGCGGATGCCACGCCGTTCAGCCAGCCGAACAAGGCTTCCACCCAGCCCATGGGATATTCGCCGATGGCGAACGTCACTTCGTAGATGCCGTACAGCACGCCCAGCATGATCACCGGCCCCAGCAGACGGTGCGTGAGCACGCGGTCCATGCGGTCGGACGCGGCAAGACGCTGCGAAAGTTCGTCGCGGCGGACCAGCACGCCCTGGCGCAGCACGCCGGAAATGTAGCCGTAACGGTAGTCGGCGATGACGGCTTCAGGGTAGCTGTTCAGGGTCACTTCCAGGTGGCGGGACACCTCGGCGGCCATGGCTTCAAGCTCTGCCGCCAGCGGGCCTGCGGCGCGGCCCAGGACGCGAATGTCCTCGTCGCTTTCCAGGTACTTCAGGGCCACCCAGCGGGACGGATACTTGTCGGTAAGGAACCGGGCGGCCTCGATGCGCTCCACCATGCGGGCAAGCACGGGATCAAGGTCGGGCCCGTAGGAAATTTCCAGCGGCTTCCAGGGTGTGCCGCGCTGGGCGTCCCCATGGGTGATGGCGGCGGACATCAGGTCCTTCAGCCCTTCACCGGTGCGGGCCACGGTTTCCACCACGGGCAGGCCCAGCAGTTGCGAAAGCCGCGCGGCGTCGATGCGCAGGCCCTGCTTGCGGGCCTCGTCGATCATGTTCAGGCCGAGCGCCACGGGAATGCCCAGTTCCATCAACTGCACGGCCAGGTACAGGTTGCGCTCCAGCGCGCCTGCGTTGATGACGTCGATGACCACGTCGGGGCGGTCTTCCACCAGCACGCGGCGGGCCACCACTTCTTCCTGGGTGTAGGCGGTCAGCGAATAGGTGCCGGGCAGGTCCACCACGCGCACTTCGCGGCCATCCACGCGGGCGATGCCCTCCTTCTTTTCCACCGTGATGCCGGGGTAGTTGCCCACATGCTGGCGCGAGCCGGTGTACTCGTTGAATGCGGTGGTCTTGCCGGAGTTGGGGTTGCCCGCAAGGGCGACGATGACGTTGGCGGACATGGTTACTCCTGCGGACGGGGCTTGGCGTCGATCTCGACGGCGATGAAGTCGGCCTCGTTGTTGCGCAACGAAAGGGTGAACCCCTTCAGGCGCAAGGCCACCGGATCCATCAGGGGCGCACGCCCCACAACTTCCACTTCCGCACCGGGAATCAGCCCCATGTCGCGGATGCGCCGCCCCAGTTCACCGTGTGCGCCCACTGTGGCGATGCGCGCCCGCTGTCCCACGGCCAGTTGCCGCAGGGGAATGGTTTTGCCCATCTTCGTGTCTCCTCCTCGCTGTGCGCGGGCTGGCTGCCCCCGCGAAATTGAAAATCTTTCTCATTACTCGGTGTTAAAAAAAGGCGCGACCCGCAGGCCGGCCATATCCAGCAAAAAGTCGCCGCTACTTGCCGCAGCCGCAGGATGCGCCCGGCTTGGAGGCGATGTGCCCCCCGCCGCCGCAGCAGCCCGACGCGCCGGAACTTCCGGAGCAGTCGCAGCCGCAACCGCACCCGCCCGACTTGCGGAACAGGTACCGCCACGCGACATACCCTGCCGCCGCCAGCACGATGGCGACGACCACAAGGGTGTCCCAGGTCATTGCAATCTCCTTGTCGATGATGTCCGGCGGCCTCCTTCAAGGAAGGCCGCTAACGACGTTGTGCGTCGCCAGCTACGCCCACGGGGGCGGAATGCACCGGTTCGCAGTAGACTTCGCAGGCAAGGGTATCCCCAAGCACCAGTGAAGAGTCGCGTACCCTGACGCAACACGCGCCAGCCTGCGAACAGACCTCAATCTCCGTGCCGGGCGTTATGCCCAGCGCGCAGAGTCTGCCGCGCTCTCCCTGCTTGTCGCACAAACGACGTACCCGAACCCGGCATCCGGCGGGGATATCGCTCAACTTGCAACAGGGCATGGGTGTCTCCTTGGTCATGGTCGGACAAACGCGAAATTACGGCGAACGCCAAGCATTCTTGCCCGACGCCCTCTATCTGCACCTCGTGAGAATGATTGTCAAGTTCCTTCTCGACAAAAACACCTTCCCCCCCTGCCCCACCCGGGCCACGCATGGCATCCGGCGAACTGGACGCGCCTTGCCTGCTGCGGTAGCTTGCTGTCCGTCCATTACCGGCCAGCATCATCCGTTGCCCCTCCCGCATTCCCCACATGCCCGAAGGGACGCATATCCGCATCTTTCGCAGGAGCTTTTGCGCCATGCCGCTGCCCATCGACGATCAGTCCGCTGACGATCAGACCGCCATCCCGTCCAAGGTTGCCCCGGCCCCCGCAACGTCCACGCCGCCCGACGCCGAGGCCCCGGCGATCCCTGCCCGCATGGCAGAGCAGGCCCGCGCCTGCCTGCCGCCCGGCCTTGATGCCGAGACGGCTGCGGACATCGCCGACATGGTGGAACTGACGGCCCAACTCATGGCCATCCGGTCCACGGCCTCGCGTCCGGAAGAGCTGGCCCGCTGCGCGGACGTCATCGCCGCATGGCTGGCCGACAACGGCATTCCCTGCACCCGCATGGAGCACGAGGGCGTACCCTCGCTGCTGGCGGGCAACCCGGCCCACGCCGCGCCGCTGGCCCTGCTGGTACACTTTGACGTGGTGGACGGCGCGGACGCCCTGTTCACGCCGCGCCTGGACGCCGACGGCGTGCTGCACGGGCGGGGAGCCATCGACGACAAGTATGCCGTGGCCCTGGCCCTGGTGCTGTGCCGCCGCTGCCTGCGCGACCTGACGACACGGGGCCTCGGCCCGGACGCCCTCCCCCTTGTGCTGGTGATAACCGGCGACGAGGAAACCGGCGGGCGCAACGGCGCATTCCGCGTCCTGCCGCACGTCCGCGCCGACTTCTGCGTGGCGCTGGACGGCGGATCGCCGGGTTCGGTCATCATCAAGGAAAAGGGAGTCATCGACCTGGTGCTCACCGCACGGGGCAAAAGCGCCCACGGCGCACGCCCCTGGCTGGGCGAGAATGCCGTGGATGCGCTGCTGCGCGACTACGCGGCGCTGAAGCCCCTGTTTCCGGACCTGTATCCGGAACTGGCGGGAACGGACATGCCACCATCCCCTGCCGCTTCCGCGCAGCCGGACGCGCACTGGCACCGCACCATGAACCTGGGCCTGCTGCACGCAGGCACGGCCATAAACCAGGTGCCCGCCGAGGCCGTGGCACATCTGGACGTGCGCTACACCGAACATGACGACCCCCACCAACTGGTGGCCGCAATGCGCGCCGCCGTACAGGGTGAACTGACCGTCTCCCGCATGGAGCCGTTGTTCGTCACCGGCGACACCCCGTGGCTGGACAGGCTGTTGCGCCACGCCCCCGGCGCGGCCACCGGCTGCGCCCACGGGGCCAGCGATGCCCGGTTCCTGACCGATCTTTCCATTGCCGGGGTGGTCTGGGGCGCGGAAGGCGAAACCAGCCAGCACACCGATCACGAGTGCCTGCTGGTCCCCAGTCTGGTCCCGGTGTACCATGCCCTGCTGGCTCTGGCCCGCGAGACCGTCAGCGGATAGTGGCGTCACGTCGCCGCCGCAGCTTCGCCGCACCTGCGCCGCGCTGGCGGCATCACCCGGAAACAGCTACAGGCCAGACATGACCGACAACAACAGAACATCCCGAACCGCGACCGGCGCGGAACAATTGCTGGACGTACGCGACCTGACCGTGACGTTTCCGGGCAAGCCCGGCGGCGACGGGCAGCCGGGCACACCGCTGCACGCCGTGGCGGGGGTATCCTTTTCCATAGACTCCGGACGAACGCTGTGCCTGGTTGGCGAATCCGGCTGCGGCAAGAGCATGACCGCCCTGGCCCTGCTGCGCCTGGTGCCGGAACCGGGGCGCATTGCCGCCGGGTCGGTGCGGCTGGAAGGGCGGGAACTGCTGACGCTGCCGGAAGGGGACATGCGCGGCGTGCGCGGGCGCAGCATCTCGATGATCTTTCAGGAACCCATGACCTCGCTGAACCCGGTGTTCCGGGTGGGCGAACAGATCGCCGAGGGATTGCGGCTGCATCTGGGGCTTTCCCGGTCCGATGCCGCCGCGCGCGCCGTGGACCTGCTGCGGCAGGTGGGCATTCCCTCGCCGGAACTGCGCGCCCGCGATTTTCCGCACCAGATGAGCGGAGGCATGCGCCAGCGGGTGATGATCGCCATGGCGCTGGCCTGCGATCCGCGCCTGCTCATTGCCGACGAGCCCACAACCGCGCTGGACGTGACCATCCAGCGCCAGATACTGCGCCTGATGCGCGACCTTGCGGCGCATCGCGGAGCATCGGTGCTGCTGATCACCCACGACCTGGGCGTGGTGGCGGAAACCGCCGACCACGTGGCGGTGATGTATGCGGGCAGGATCATGGAACATGCAGCGGTGGGCGAATTCTTCGCGCGGCCCCTGCACCCCTATGCCCAGGGACTGATGCGGTCGGTGCCGCAGGCCGTTTCCGGCCTGCGCGCAGAACGGTTGTCGGCCATTCCGGGCACGGTGCCGCCGCTGTGGGCGCTGCCTTCCGGCTGCACCTTCCGCGACCGTTGCCAGCACGCCTTTGCCCGGTGCGCCGAACAGGAGCCGCCGCTGCTTGCGCAATCCGGGCAGCCTTCCAGTCACGCAGGCGACATGCACGGTGTGCGCTGCTGGCTGCACGCCCCGGACGCCGCCGGACGCCGCCGGGACTGACGCGTCTGATCGACTTGGCTAGCCGGGCTGGCCGTACAGGCAGAATTGGCCCGGCACTGAAGTATACGCCGTTACATGGCCGTACCCCCAATCCGAAATGGGGGACACCCGCAGTGCAGCCCCCATGCGGCAACCACGCGGCGGGACATATCGCACAAGCGTTTCACTTCACTTGCACAGGGACGACGGCGCACAGACGCGGTGCGGCAGTCTCCGTCGCGTTGCGGAGGTGCTGCCATTCATCCCGTCACGGACACCCCACCCTACGTTATAATGGGGAATAACCCTACTGCGGCGAAAGCAGGTTTACAATTCCACCGGGGGCACATATAACGTACCGTGTTATTTTCAGACCAGCCACATCATAGTCAAAGGCTGCCGACATGTCGAAAACCGTTGTGCTCGTCGAAGACCTCGATATCGTCCGTGAGGGGCTGAAGGCCCTGCTCGGAGCATATCCCGCGTTCACCATCGTGGGAGAAGCTCCAGACGGCATCCAGGCCCTGAAAATAGTTGAAAAGCACATGCCGGACATCGTGCTCATGGATCTGACCCTGCCGCTCATGGACGGCACGGAAGCCATCCGCGAGATCAAGCGGCGTTGCGAGCGCACCAAGGTGCTTGCCCTGACCGCCCACAAGAAGGACAGCCTGATCTACCGCACCCTCAGCGCGGGCGCCGATGGCTACGTGCTGAAAAACGTCTCCAGCGACATTCTGGTGCAGGCCATGGAAACGGTGCTTTCCGGACGCCGGTACATCAGCCCCGAAATATCCGAACTGCTCATCGAAGATTTTCTGCGCCACGGACGCCGCGAAAGCGGATCGCTGCTTGATCTGTTGAGCGACCGCGAAAAACAGGTGCTGAAGCTGGTGGCAGAAGGCCACGGCAACAAGATGATTGCAGACAAGCTGTGCATCAGCCACAAGACCGTGGAAAAACACAAGGCCAACCTGAAGCGCAAGCTGGGTGCCGACAGCACCGCCGAGCTGGTCAGCTTCGCCATCGAGCACGGGCTGACCGTCACGCCCTAGGCAAGGCGGCGGCATATCCGCCAGCAAACGCCATTTTCCGACATCGCGCCAAAAGACGGGCCGCGCTCCAGCAGGAGCGCGGCCCGTCTTTACGTTCATTACACTACGGCACGTGCGGACGTTGGTCGTGGAGCACCGGAACACATCACGGCGGCAACGGAACCGACGAGGCACGCGGCACGGCCTTCCACGCACTGGAACTATTGCGCCAGCAGCGCGGCGGCTGGTTGCCTGCCCCGTTACCGGCGCAGCCGCAGCCTCAACAATAATCCGCACTACTCCGGGCCGGTCGAATCCGCCTTGCGGGGCAGCACCGCGCAAGCTGCCCTCAGCCACACCAGAAGGTCGGTCGCCGCCCGCTTGTCCTGATCCCGCGCGGCCCGTTCCAGCGCCGCAGAGCAGGCGGAGCATTCCGGCAACACATAATTGTCTGCCATGCCGCGCAAGGTGTGCCCCACCCGTGACAGCAGTGCAAAGTCACCCGTTGCCAGTGCGTTGCAGGCCTGATCGACCAGCGCGTACGCCGTTTGCCGCACACCGGGCAGCAACGGGCGGAGAACCTCAGGCACTGCTGCGGCCAGAGCCGCCCCCGAAAGCCGCACGGCGCGAGGCGCGATATCTGACACCTCCTCCGGCGCAACGCGGCACAACTGGCTGCAACGCGCCAGCGCCAGCGCCACGTCGTTCAGGCCTATCCGTATGGAGCACGGGGCGGCGGATTGAGCGGACGGCGTTGCGGAGGACTGGCCCGCTACTGGCGGCGGCGCGGATGCAGGGATAGCCACGCGGCGGAAGGCTTCGCCGTGCGCGCCGGGAACGTCCGGGACAGATGCTGCAGACGCGGGCATGTGTTCCCCATCCACCGCGCGCGGTAGCACCTCTGCCACGGGTACTCCGCGCCAGTCGGACGGCACGGCAATATCTGCATCGGCAAGGCGGACAATCAGCCGCGCCGTCGAAACCGGCAGTGCGACGGGCCCGTCCTGCCCATTCACCCCGTCCTGCGCGCCCTGCCCGTCTTGCCCTTTCGGCCAATTCTGCCCGTTCAGCCCGTCCGGCCCGTCCGCATACAGACGAACGCCGGGCAGCAGTCTACCCACCAGCGCCGCCAGCGTCTCACGTACGGCAGGGCACGCATCCTGCACTATGACCACAAGCCCGCTGGATGCGTCGGCGTCATCCCCTGCGGTTTGCGCCGCGCCCCGGCATCCCGGTCCGGCGGGGTGTTTTCCATCCGCTTCAGGCGCGTCCGCGCCATCAGACTGCATCATCAAAGGCGGTAAAATGCCGCCCTCCGTCGCCTTGGACATTCAGACTCCTCTCCCCCGGCGTGCAGGGCGACGCTGCGCCCATGCCCCCATACTTGCTATCGGCAGGCACGACGCATTGCCTTAGCCTCCGCCCGCACGCAAGTATTTTTCCGCGTCCGCCCCTGCGACCCACCGCCAAAAAGTCCATTGCTGCCAGATTTCGCAAGATTTCAAAAAAAACGCTTGCCAACCACCCGGCGTTTGGCTAGAAGACCCTCCTGCGCCGAAGTGGTGGAATTGGTAGACACGCTAGGTTCAGGGTCTAGTTCCCGCAAGGGAGTGGGAGTTCGACTCTCCCCTTCGGCACCATCGACGGTAAAGGTCCCGGCATACGCCGGGACCTTTCTGCGTTTTGGAACCTTGCCAGACCCAGGCAGCCCCAAGCCCCCCCCTTGCTGGCGTGTCCCGGTGCCCGCCGCCACCCACCGCCTTGCCCCGCCGCCTCAGACCGCCCCACCCCGCCCCCCTTTGCCGCCCGCAGCCACCGGGCACAGCTAACCGCGTTGCGGCAAGCCGCAAAATCATGCATGAAGCGAAGGAATTCCATTCAATGGCATACCAACGGGGGAAGCAGCATGCCGTCTTCCACGGTTCGCCAGCCGTTACGCTCTGCCGCCATGTTGTTGCGCGGCGGCGTGGGGCTGGGGGTTTCCATTGCCTGCGTGTGGTACCTCATGCGCGAGGGCCTGCTGCGCGCCCACCTACCCCAGGCGCTGGCCCTGCCGGAAACCGCAGGCGAGTGGGTGATCCCCCTTGCCATCGCCACCATGCTGGCCTGCGCCTGCGGCATTGGCCTGCTGCCGCGCGCCACGCGTCTTGCCCGGATACATGACGCGGCACTGGCCGCGCTGCTGCTGCCCCTTCTGGGCCTGCTGCCCGGCCTCGACCTGCACGGTGCAACCGTTGAACTGCTGTTCGGGGCGCTTGCGGTCGTCGGCGCAACCCTGCTTTTCCACGGATGGGGGGTGCGCCTGTCCGCCCTGTCCAGCCTGGATGCCGCGCTCTGTTTCGCCCTGGCGACCTTCGTGGCGGAATCGGTGCTGGCCCTGTCCATTGCGGACCTTGGCAACGAGACCGTCTGGCTGGCCCTGGGCGTAGCCTTGCCGGTGCTCTCCCGCCTACTGCTGGGCAACATCACCCTGCCTGCGGTCGCTGCCGACAACTCCCCCGTCCCCCTGCGCCCGCTGCCGCCATCGCTGCTGGCGGCGCTGTTTCTGGCCAGCGCGGCCTGCGGCCTGTTCTACCAGTTGCTGGATCAACTCCCCCCGGAAAGCAATGCCACGGTCATGGCCTCCAGCGCAGTGTTCTGCGGCGTAGCCCTGTGCGCGGCGGTGCTGCTGCGCGTCCAGCCGCTGGTTGCCCCGCGCCACCTGTTCCGGCTGGCCCTGCCGCTGCTGGGCCTGGGCTTTGCCACGCTGATGCTGCTTGGCCAGCGCATGCCGCGCGTGCCCATGTTCATCCAGCTTGCGGGCAGCGCACTGCTGGACGTGTTCATGTACACCTCGCTGCTGCACAGCGCGGGGCTGCACGCCGGGCGCAACCGGGCGCGCATCGTGGCCCTGTACTGGGCCATGCTGTTCGCCTCGCAATGGGCGGGCAGCCTGCTGTATCTGGGACTTGGCCTGCTGCTGCCGCCGGACATCGCCCGCATCCAGGTGCTTTCGCTGGCGGCGGTATGCGCCATCATTTCCATCATGCTGGTGGTGCGGCCCGACCCCGCAACGTATGTGGGATGGCGGCTGCCCGGTCACGTCCCGGACCATGCCGCATCGGAAGGCGGGGCAGACTGTTCCGGCAACGACCCCGAATGCGATGACGATGCGGCCTTGCAGAGCATTCTTTTCGACCTTTCCGGCGCAGGTGCGGACTCGGACCCGTCTGCCGGACCCCGGGCGTCGTCCTGCGCCGACGCATGGCATCCCCCGACCCCGGTGGGGACGGATGGCGCGGAACTGCCGGTGCCGCCCCTGTTCGGCCTGCACGGTGCGGCCCTTCCGCCCTCTTGCGTTTCCAGGCTGACCGACATGACCGACATGGCCGACGTGTCCGATGCGCGCGATGCAGGCAACGTGGCGGGTTCTGCACTCCCGCCCGATGCGGGCCGCAACGGGCAGCAAGCCCGGCAAATCCCGCAGGGGCGGCATGCGACAGCACTAACGCCGCCTGCCGACGCGGTCGGGCAGACCGCCCCGTCCGGCACACCCGCCCCGTCCGGCAGGATCAGCGAGGAAGCCCCACGCACCTATCCGTCAGCCCCGCCTGCGGCATGCCTGGCCGATTCGCTGCGACGCATGGGCCTCACCCGGCAGCAGGTTGCCGTCACCCTGCTGTTGGCCGACCGGCACAGCGGCCCGGAAATCTGCGACCGTCTGAACATTTCCTACAACACCCTGAAGACCCACGTGCGCAACATCTATCGACAACTCGGCGTGGCCAACCAGCAGGAACTGCGCAACGCCGTCACGCGGCACGATCCTGCCCGGATCGACAACTGAACCAACGCCAGGCTGTCGCACGTGGCGCGTATGGCCGCACCATGTCGCCTCTGCCCCCTTCGGCTTTTCCCATTCCTCCGGGCCGCACCTCAACTGCCGCACCACGCCCGCCGCACCTCGACTGCCGCCTCGCCACACCGTCGCCGCGCACATTCCCTGCGGTTTTGCGCAGCGTGTGCCCCATCACCCATGCCCGTTCATGTCCCTGCTCCTAAATATCACCCCAAATATCACCCGCTGCTGCGGTATAAGGTGATTGTTTTTTTCCTTCCACGGGGTATGGTCGCGGTACCTTTACAATTCTTTCAGGCGCGGCGCCCGGCAGGCCGCGCGCCGCGCCAGTTTGCAACGGTTCGCGTCTGTTCGGGGGCCTTCGGACCGGACTTTTCGTGCAAACGGTGTAACGCCGAGTGGTCTTTTCTCTAGAAAAGTTATAACACGCTTCACGACAGCAAGATTTTGATGCAAGGTCAGAGCCGCTATAGAGGGGGGGATACGCCGGGCCGCAGGGGGGGCCTTTCGACCTGGCGCATTCCGTATCTTCCACACTCGCAGAACCGGACGGACACCTCACCGTCATAACCTACCGGTACCTTAGGGCTCTGGCGGGTCATGACGAGCGGCTGGGCATTCGCAACACGGCACCCCTTCGTCGCCACGGCGGCGGAACCACCGTGCAGCATGCCTTGGCCTTGCGATACGGCACGACAACCACGGGAGGCTCCGCGCCCCCCGGGAAACCGTAATCGGGATGGTGGCTTCATGGGTCTGCACGCCAACGCGTCATCCACCGGGCGATTGCTCGAACTCATTCGCAAGGGCGATACCGCGCGCCCCGCGCCACGGCCAGAACCGGGCACCGGCAAGTGGAGCATTCCGCTGCTGCGCCCGCGAAAAGAACGTCGCGTGCTTGGCGTGGAATGGCGCGGCAGGTGCCTGTATCTCGCGGAAAGCCGCCATAATCGCACGGATCTGCCGGTATTGCAGGGGGTGCAGGCCATCCGCATTCCTGCGGGCATCCGCCCTGGGGACGACGCCTTTTCCTCCTTCCTGCGCCAGCAGATCCTGGATTTCTGCGGCCCCGCGCCCGACCTTGAGGTATGGGCCGCCCTGTCCGACGAACACGCCGAGCACTGGCACTTCCGCATTCCCAAGGTTTCGGCCAAGGAACGCGACGACGTGGCCTTCTGGACCGCCCGCAAGGAGCGCGAATTCGACGAGCGGCAGTCGGTATTCGACTGCACCATCGGCACCGAGATCATTGAAAAGGGCGTGCCGAAGCTTCCCGTCACCGCCACGCTTGCCGCGCGCGCAGCCCTTGGCGAGGTGCGCAACATCGTGCAGCGGGCGGGTTTTGCCCTTACCGGCGCGGCCACGCGGGTCATCGCCTCGTACAACCTGTTCGCCACCGGCTGGCTGGACCCGGCCACGGAACAGTTTGCGGTGCTGCACATTGACGAGGAATCCACCCGCATCGACATTTATTCGTCGTCCCAGGTGGTGCTGAGCCGCATGGTCAAGACCGGCTTCGCCAGTCTGGCCCGCGCGCTGGTAGAATCCACTGCCGGCACCGTCAGTCCCCTTGATGATGCGCAAGCCCGCACCCTCCTGATGCGCGATTCCACCTGCACCCTGCCCGCCGCAGACGTTCCGGTCGCCATGGGGCAGGGCCGCACCGGGCAGCCCATGCCCGTGCCCGCCGCGCCCGCACCTGGCCAGGATGCCCCGGCAGCCGAGCCGGTTGCCCTGCCCGCGCCCGACATCGGCTCCAGCATCGCCCCTGCGGTGGAACGCCTGGTGCGCCAGTTGGAGCGCACCATGGACCACTTCGCCAACACCCTTGGCTACCCCGCCGTATCGCGCATGTTCCTTTCCACGCCCGGCGGCTGCCTGCAACCGCTGGTGGACGAGTTCAGCCGTCAGGTGGGCATTCCCTGCACGGCGCTGAACAGCCAGCGCGGCCCGGCCACGCCGGGGGCAGAACTGGACATGGCCAAACTGCCGTCAGACTGCGCCGAAGCCCAGTGGGCCATCGGCCTTTCGCTGTCCGACGATGAACGCACCCAGAACTGCGTCAACACCTTCCGCGAACGCAAGCTGGCCCGCCACAACGAACGCGTCCGCCGGGCCGTGGCCGTGGGCAGCATGGTCGTCGTGTTGTGTACGGCGGTGTTCGCCAGCATTCAGGGCGCAACCCTGCTTTCCGCCCGTGCCGACCGCGACGCCCTGCGCCAGCATCTTACCTCGCTTGGCGAAACCACCGACAAGACCAAACTGCTGGCCGCCTCGGCCAAGGGCAAGGCCCTGCGCCTGGCCGTGCAGTCCATGAGCCGCCGCCAGGTTTCCGTGGCCCTGCTGTCCGAACTGGCCTCCGTCACCCCGTCGGGCGTGCGTCTTTCCGGCCTGCGCCTGACGCAGCTCGACCACGGACAGGCCCCCGGCGCAAAAGACGTCAAAACCAGGGGCGCGCAGCCGCAAGGCAAGGATGACGCCGCCGCCGACGCCACAGCCATGGCCGTGGTGACCGGTATCGTTTCCGGCGACATGCTCCAGCGCGAAGCCATGCTGGCCGACTTTCTGTACCGGCTGGAACGCTCTCCCATGGTGCTTTCGGTAACCGTGGAGAAAAAGGCCCCGGAAACCGGCATGGGCACGGAATCACTTCAGTTCATAGCCACCCTCAAACTGGTGTGACGGGCACAGCCATGCAAGCATCCAAAAGCACCTCGCCCTTTCTCGTACCCGTGCTGTCCGCCGTGGCCATCGTGGGCATGGCGCTGCTGCTCATCGCGCCTGCCATGCGCGAAACGGCCCGCGTGCGCGAAGAAACGGCGCAGATCGCCGCCATGCTGCAAATGCAGCAGGCCTTTGCCCCCGTCATTGCCGAAATGAAGGCCGACGCGGCCCGCTTTGACGCCGCCATGGCGCGGCGCACCGCGCTGGCCGTACAAAACCCGCCCGCGCTGGCAGAAGCCATCGGCACGCTGCAAGAGATAGGCAACCACGCATCGCTCAAGGGCGTGCGCTTTGTGCCGCTGGCAGAATCGGTGCTGGGCGGCAGCAACCTGGTGCGGCTGGACGGCGTGATGGACGGCCCGCTGGAATCGTTCCGGGCCTTCATGATGCAGGTCACGGCGCAGTCGTGGCTGGACCGGGTGGAATCGATGGAAGTGACGGCGGGCACCCAGTGGCCGGGCTACAAGGTGTCCATCTGGGTGAAGGTTAACGGCAACACAACGCGCATCGGTGGGTGACGGCATGACCCGCAGGGAAAAGATTTTGCTCGGTATGGCGGGCGTTGCGGCCATTGCGGCGGTGGTCATCCTGCTGCTGCCTTCGGGGTCTTCGCGTCCGGGGCCTGTCGCAAGCGCCCCCGGCTCCCTTTCGTCCAGCCTGTCCGGTCCGACAAGTTCGCCTGGTCAGGCGGGTGCAGACGCCCCGGCGGGGCTGGCAGGCACCGCAGCTCCGCTGTCCTTCGGCGCTGAAGCCCCCGGCCCCATCGTCACGCAGGCCCGCAAAACCCTGGCCGAAGCGGTAATCACCCCCAACCAGCTCTATGTGCTGGATGCCGCCGTGCGCCAGGCCGCGCCCAACCCCTTCTACCCCACGCCGGGCAAGGGCGACGGCACGGGCACCGGCGCTGCCGGCAGCGGCAAGAACGCCGCGCACGACATCGCCTATACGGGGTACGTGGGCATCGGCAACAGCGTGCTGGCCATACTGGACGGCCTTGAATACCGCCCCGGTGAAACCGTTGCGGATACCGGATACGTAGTGAAGTCGATAACGCCGGCCAAGGTCGTTCTGGCATCGCCGGGCGATGTGACCGACAGGGAAATCCCCTACTCGGGCGACGACCTGTAACCTGCGAGCAGTACGGGAGAATTCTGATGCGCTCCATGAGAAGACACGTTCCCCTGGCCCTCGTCGTCCTGCTTGCGGCGGCATTCATCGTCGGCACTCTGGGTTGCGCCCAGCGCAAGGAAGAGTCCGACCCGTTCTTCGACAAGTGGAAGACCATGTCCACCAATTCCACGGGGTTCTCGCCATCGCGCGAAACGCGCGAGATCAAGCCCCGTGCGGTGCTGAAGCAGGACAAGGTGGCGGAAGAACAGGACCAGCAGGCCCGCCCGCTGCCCAACGTGCCGGTAACGCTCAAGCTGCATAACGTGGACGTGGGCGTGGGCCTGCGCAGCCTGGCAGCCGCTGCGGGCAAGAACATCATTCTCAGCCCCGGCGTGAAGGGTTCGGTCAACATCAACGTCAACCGGGTGCCGTGGTCCGACGTGTTCAAGGGCATGCTGGACAGCAACGGGCTGGACTATGCGTGGCAGGGCGACCTCATCAAGGTCATGACCCTGGCCGACAAGAAGGCCGACCTTGAACGCACCACGCTGGAAAACCAGCGCATGGCCCAAAAGCTGAAGGGCCGCAAGGTTGGCCCGCTCATCACCACCGTGCTCGACGTGCGCTACGCAGAAGCTGCGGAACTGAAAAAGAACCTGGAAGGCTTTCTGTCCAAGGATGAACAGAACAAGCCCGTGGGTTCCGTGGTGGTGGATACATTTACGAATTCGCTGATAATCCAGGCTGTTGAAGACGACCAGAAAAAGCTGATGACCCTGGTTGCCAACCTCGACAAGCCCCGCGCACAAATCCAGCTGCGCGCCCACATCGTGGAAGCCACCAAGGAAACCGCGCGCGACCTGGGCATCCAGTGGGCAGGCTTGGGACGCAGCGGCAACGCGGGCAACGGCGACAGGTTCTACGCCACCCCCGGCGGCACCGGCACCGGCACCCCCACCAACCCGCAGTCGGGCGGCTACACGCCGTTCTTCGGTTCTCCGGGCCTCAGCAGCCAGGGCAACGGCGTCAACTTCCCCATCGACACCACGGGCAAGTCGGGCGCGGCGTCCCTTGGCCTGATGTTCGGCACCATTGGCGGCAACATTCTGGAAATGCAGCTTTCCGCCTTGCAGGAAAACAACAAGGTCAACATCCTCTCGTCGCCGTCCATCTCCACGCTGGATAACCAGATGGCCTTTACCGAAAACGGCGAAAAGGTGCCCTACGTTTCCACCAACGCTCAGGGCGACCGCGAAGTGAAGTTCGAAGACGCCGTGCTGCGCCTGGAAATCACCCCCCACGTCATCGACGACAAGAACCTGAAGCTGAAGGTGCTGGTAAAGAAGGACGAAGTGGATCTTACCCGCACGGTGGAAGGCAACCCCTTTATCATCAAGAAGCAGACAGAAACCACGCTTATCGTGCAGGACGGCGAGACCATCGTCATTTCCGGCCTGACCAAGGACCGCAAGACCACCACCCGTTCGGGCGTTCCCGGCCTGCATGACGTGGAAGGCGTCGGCTGGCTGTTCGGGCGCGACGCCAAGGGCAGCAAGCTTGAAGAAGTGCTGATCTTCATCACCCCCGTGGTGCTGCCCTACCGCGAAATGGCGGAACAGGGCGCCACGCAGCACATCACGCTGCAACCCGGCCAGCCCCCCGTCATCGAACAACCGGTGCTGCCGCGCCAGTAGCCGTACGGGTCAATAACCATGACGCCACACCATCACCCCGTAGCAAGGTAGGACCACCGTGCGTCAGCGTGTACGATTGGGCGAACTGCTGGTGCAGGCCGGGCTGCTTACTGATGAGCAGCTGAAGGCCGCACTGCGCGAACACAAGAAAAGCGGGCTGCGTCTTGGCCAGTACCTGACCAAGACCAACCTGTGCCGCGAATCTGATGTGGTGGAAGTCATAAGCCGCCAGTTGAAGATAGACCGGTACACCCCGCAGCAGTACCCGCTCAGCCTGAACATGGCAGAGCGCCTGCCGCTGGACGTGGCCCAGAAGTGCAACGCCGCGCCCCTGCAACAGCACGGACACGTGCTGGTTGTGGCCATGGTGGACCCGCTGGACATCGACGCGCTGGACACGCTGGAATTTGCCACCAACAGCGAGGTGGAACCGCTGATCTGCACAGAGCAGGAATACAACCAGCTCTTCAGCGCCATCTACGGCATGTTCACCAACCTTGACGGCGTCATCGAAAGCCTGGGCGAACTGCACACCGCCGCCGTCAGCCAGGCCGACACCGCCGAGCGCGACGTGGCCGTGGACGAACTGGCCAACCAGGCCGACCTTGCGCCCGTCATCCGGCTGGTCAACTCCATTCTGGCCCAGGCCGTGCGCGAAGGCGCAAGCGACGTGCATATCAGCCCGGAAAAGGACAGCGTGCAGGTGCGCTTTCGCATAGACGGCAAGCTGCGCGAGGCCCCGGCCCCGCCGCGCAGCGTCGCTCCCGCCGTGGTCTCGCGCATCAAGATTCTGGGCAACATGGACATTGCCGTCACCCGCGTACCGCAGGATGGCCGCTTTACCATGCACCTGGACAACCGCGAGATAAACGTGCGCGTTTCCAGCATACCCACCATCTACGGCGAAAACATGGTCATGCGTCTGCTGGACATGAGCGGGCGCGACTACACGCTGGACATGCTGGGCATGCAGCCGGACGACCACGTGACCATCGAGGGGGCCATCCACAAGCCCTACGGCATGATCCTGTCCACCGGCCCCACAGGCAGCGGCAAGTCCACCAGCCTGTACGCCATCCTGAAAAGCATCAACAGGCCGGACATCAACATCATCACGCTGGAAGACCCGGTGGAATACCGCATCCGGGGCATCCGCCAGGTGCAGCTTAACCGCAAGGCGGGCATGACCTTTGCCAGCGGCCTGCGCTCCATCCTGCGGCAGGACCCGGACGTGGTGATGGTGGGTGAAATACGCGATGCGGAAACCGCCGCCATTGCCGTGCAGGCCGCCCTTACCGGGCACCTTGTGCTGTCCACCCTGCACACCAACGATGCGGCGGGCGCGGTAACGCGGCTTATCGACATGGGCATAGAGCCGTTTCTGGTTTCTTCCGTACTGCTGGTTTCGTTCGCGCAGCGGCTGGTGCGCCGGGTATGCACCAACTGCGCAGAACCGTACGAACCGATGCCCGCCGCGCTGGCCGCCTTCGGCCTTGCGCCGGACACGCCGGGGGCCACCTACCTGAAGGGGCGCGGCTGCCACCACTGCGCGCACACCGGCTACCGGGGGCGCACCGGGGTGTTCGAAATCCTGCCCATGACCCAGATGATCCAAGAACTGGTAATCAAGCGCAGTTCCACGCAGGTTATTGCTGATACGGCCATTGACACGGGCCTGATGCGCACCCTGAAGCAGGACGCGGCCATGAAGATTCTGCGCGGGACGACCACTGTTGAGGAGGCCGCAACCTCAGTGATGTTGTAGCAACAATCCGTTGTCTTTCGATTTTTCGCCTTTATCGTGCTGCTGCCTTTCTTCCTTATACCCCGCGACGGCTTCCGTCGCGGGTGGCTGGCGGGGATGATGCAAGGAATTACGAGTTTTGCTCGCCGGGCAAGGCGGATTGGAATTTTTGAGCGGAGCGTACTCATGTACGTGAGCATCAAAAATTTCAAGCCAACACAGCCCGGCGACAAAAGACGGATTCCGCCCGCAGCATGCACGCGGTGAGCACTACCCACTGAACGGCAACGACATATTTCATAGCTAACCGACAACGCACTTAACAGGCGCACCATGCCCACTTACGTCTACACCGCGCTGAACGAACACGGCGTGAACATGCAAGGCTCCATCGACGCCGAATCTCCGGACACGGCCCGTGCCCTGCTGCTGTCGCGCGGCCACGTGCCCATGAAGGTCAAGGCGCAGGGGGCCAGCTTCGACTTCGGCGGGCTGGGCGACATGCTGAACCCGGTGAAGCCCAAGGAACTCATTCTGTTCACCAAGCAGTTCCGCACCCTGTTTCAGGCGGGCATACCCATTACCCAACTGTTGCAGGTGTTGCAGAACCAGACCGAAAGCAAGCGGCTGAAGCAGATTGCGGCAGACATGACCCAGGCCATCATGGGTGGTTCCACCTTGTATGACGCCTTCAAGGCGCACCCCCGCGTGTTCAGCGAACTGTACTGCTCCATGATGCGCGCTGGCGAGGCCAGCGGCGCGCTGGGCGACGTGATGGAACGGCTGGTCTACCTGCTGGAGCACGAGCACAAGATACGTTCCGACATCAAGTCGGCCATGCGCTACCCGAAGATGGTGCTGGGCGCGCTGGTCATCGCCTTTTTCGTGCTGCTGAACATGGTCATTCCCACCTTCGTAAAGATATTTGAAGCCGCCAGGCTGCAACTGCCGCTGCCTACCAGAATCGCCATCGCCATGCACCATGCCATCAACGATTACTGGCCCCTGTTACTGATCGGCCTGGTTGCGCTGGCTATGGGCTACAAATGGTGGGTGCGCACGGAAACAGGCAAATACTGGCGGGACAGTCTGCTGCTGCGCATGCCCATTACCGGGCCGGTGTTGCAGAAGTCGGTCATGGCCCGCTTTGCCTCCATCTTTTCCATCATGCAGTCCAGCGGCGTTTCCGTGCTGGATGCCCTGGACGTGCTGACCAACACCATCGGCAACGCGGCCATCGCGCGGGAATTCCGCAGGATACAGGACAAGCTGCGCGAAGGCCGGGGCATTGCGGACCCATTGAAGTCCGCAAAATTCTTCACACCGCTGGTCATCAACATGGTGGCCATTGGCGAGGAATCGGGCAGCCTCGATTCCATGCTGAAAGACGTGGCCGTCCACTACGACGAAGAAGTGGAATACGCCGTGGCGGGCATGGCCGAGGCCATCGGCCCCTTGCTCATCGTGGTGCTGGCGGCGGTGGTGGGCTTTTTCGCCCTGGCCATCTTCATGCCCATGTGGGACCTGACCAAGATGGCGGGCCAGCACTAACCAGCATTATGCCCATGCATGCCGCAGCCGGGCGCGCACTCCCGAAGGGGGGACGGAGCGCGCCCGCAGCGGCACCAGATAGGGAGGGGGACGGAAGGTCCGGAACCCAGGTGGATTTGAATACAACAGGATATCGCAACACCACGCATCAGGAGGAACATCCCATGACCCAGAGCAAGAAGGAACGGAAGAAGGAACAGGGCTTCACCCTCATCGAAATCGTGGCCGTGCTGGTCATCCTCGGCATTCTGGCTGCCGTGGCGGTGCCCCGGTACTTCGACCTTCAGGCCACTGCCCGCTCCAGCGCCGCCACCGCCGCTGTCGCGGAAACGCAGGCCCGCCTGAACTCGGAATTCGCCAACCGCCTGCTGCGCGGTGATACCTGCGCCACCGCAGTGACCACAGCCGTTACGAACGTCAATGCCCAGGACCTCGGCAACAACTGGGATTCCACCATTGGCGACATCGCTGACAACTCTGCTCCGGTCACGCTGACGTTCAACGGCGTTAACGTGGCCAACACCACTGGCACGCCTTGGGCCGTGGCCATCCCCGACTGCCAGTAGTTTCACTCATCACCACGGCGGCGGCGCATCCGTGCCGCCGCCCTTTCCCCCTCTACGCACAGGTATCCGCCATGAACGAAATGTTCCACCGCATCATCTCCCAGGCCGTGTCCATGGGCTGGTCCGACGTACACATTACCGGCGGCCATGCCGTGGTGTACCGCAAGGACGGGGATATCGGCATGCTGCGCGACACCGTGCTTGCCCCTGCGGACGTGGACGACCTGGCGCGCAGCCTGCTGAACCCGCACCGGGCGGACATACTGCGCCGCCGCTGGTCGGTGGACTTTGCGCACACCGTGGCGGGCATACGGGTGCGGGTGAACATTTTCAACACCACGCGCGGCCTCAGCATGGCCGTGCGGCTGCTGGCCGGGCGCATACCCACTCTGGGCCACCTGAACCTGCACCCATCGCTGGAAGAATTTACCCGCCTGCGGGCCGGGCTGGTGCTGGTGTGCGGGGCCACGGGCAGCGGCAAAACCACCACCATGGCCGCCATGCTGGACGAGATAAACCGCAACCGCCCGGCGCACATCATCACCCTGGAAGACCCCATCGAATACCGCTTCGCCTCCAAGAAGGGCTTTGTGGAGCAGCGGGAACTGGGGGCGCATTTTCCCAGCTTCGAGCGCGGCCTGCTGGACGTGCTGCGCGAAGACCCGGACGTGATTCTGGTGGGCGAACTGCGCGAGGCGGAAACCATCCGCCTTGCCCTTTCCGCCGCAGAATCGGGCCATCTGGTCATAGCATCGCTGCACTCCGCCACGCCGGAAGAAGCCCTGTACCGGCTGTGCAACGCCTTTCCGCTGGAGGCGCAAGACCTGGTGCGGCACCAGTTGTCATCCAGCCTGCATGCCATTGTCGTGCAGCAGTTGCGCATGCACCCGGTGGCGCGGTTCCGTGTGCCGGTGCTGTCCCTGCTCATCGGCACCCACCCGGTGCGCATGCTGGTGCGCGAGGGCAAGTTTGCCCAGTTGCACAGCATCATGGAAATGGGGCGCGGCGACGGCATGTTCACCATGGACGCCTATTACGACGACTACCTGAACAGGCCGCAACGCTTTTCCGCCCCGTCCAACGTGTTTCGCCCCGCCCCGGAAGAGGAACAACTGCCGGACCACGAATCGCCCCTGGTGGATCACGGCCTTGGCGCTACCCACTACACCCCGGAAGCGGCCCGGCACCTGGCCCGCGCAACCCTGTCGCACGATGCGCCCCATGGGGATGCCGCCCTGCTGGACCTTGGCCCCTCCGGCCAAGTTGGCACGGCACGGACGGACGAGCACGGCGAAACCGTGTATACCCTTACCGACGAGGGCAGGCTGGAAGACGTGCTGCGCGAGTTTACCGGACGCTAGCACACGGGCGGAGCGGCCTGTTTCAGTTGGCAGGGCTGTCGGCGGTCACACGGGAGCAGACCGCATCAGGTAATGTCGCCAGAAATTTCACGCATTCCGGGCGGACCAACGCCCGCCGCAACAGCCGGACCATGTGCCCGGCAGGCACGCATATGACGACGCACACCGTACCCTCCGCACCCAGCTCTCGTCTTTACGATAGTTCGCCCCATGCCCTGCGCCTTCCGCATGGTGCCAGACAACACGGCTTCACCCTGCTTGAAGTGGTCGCCGTGTTAGTCATCATCGGTGTCTTGGCCGCCATTGCCGTAGACCGCATGTTCGATCAAAGCGCCGGACAATTGGGGGGCATGCAGGACCAGGTACGCAGCCATCTGGCTTATGCACGCACCCGTTCCATGAATGCCGATGAAGTGTTCGGGGTACAGTTCCGCGCCGGGGGCACCACCTATTCCATCTTTCGGGCGGGCAACACCGCCACCCTGGTAACCCTGCCCGGCGAAACCAGCGGCGTCATCACCCTGCCGCAGGGGGCCAGCTTTACCAGCGCGGCCACCATCATTTCCTTCGACCGCTGGGGCAGGCCGTGTTCCGACGCCGGAGCGGCAACCCGGCGCACTGCCGACACCACGGTGACGATCAGCTTCCGTGAGCAGACCCAAAGCGTCGTCGTCACCCGCAACACGGGGTTTTTGCGATGAACACCCACGCGCCTGCACCATACGCCTCGGCAAATCGCCACATACCGACGCTCCGCCACAGATGCCGGGGATTCTCTCTGGTCGAAATCATTGTCACCATCATCGTCATCGCCCTCTTGGGGGCCATGCTGATGCCCCTTACCGGCGCTGCGCTACGCGGCAGCGCACAAAGCCTGCTGACCACGGAAAACGAGACGCGCCTGCTGCGGGTGGTGGAAAACATGAACGCCGACTACCGGCGCATCTTCATGGACCCCAGCGGCAACGGCAACCCGCTGGCTACTTTTCATACCGCCGTGGGGGCCGTGGGGAACCACCCCACATCCACCTACGGGGCGTACAACCTGGTGGAAAAGCGCTACATCCAGTTCAACGCCAACCACGGCGAGGTAACCGGCGGCACCAACCTGTTGAAGCTGACGCTGGAACTGGACAACACCCGGGTCACCTGCCTGTTCGGGCAGTAGCCGGAGGGCCTATGGACACACGCGGCTTCACCCTTCTCGAAACCATCCTGGTCCTGGTGCTGACGGGCATTCTGGCCGCCTTGGCGGGCACGGGCATTGTCACCGGGGCGCGCAGCTTCATGGACATGCGCGAGGCCACCACCCTTTCGCAGCAGGCCCAGCTTGCGCAGGACAGGATAACCCGCGAGATAGTGGAACTGGTGGACATTTCCTCCACCAGCACGGCCCAGCGCATCAACATCGAAAACATAGAGGGCAACCGCTCCATTCTCTACGACGCGGCCAACCGCGAAATAGACATCATCTCGCCCAACAACGACCGCGATACGCTCATCGACAACGTGACCGCGTTCACCCTTACCTACTGGGAGGGGCAGACCTCGCGCACCTCGTGGGACACCTCCAGTCTGGACGGGCGCGACCTGACCGCCGTGGACGTTTCCTTTACCCTGGCATCGGACGTGGGCGGCGCGCGCACCTTTGTCAGCCGGGTGGTGCCGCGCAACAACCAGAACACCGGCGGCACCATACCCTCTGCCTCCATTCCCTCGCTGTCGCGCTACGATTTCTGCTTCATCGCCACGGCGGCCTACGGCGACCTGAACCACCCGGTGGTGATGGCCCTGCGCGAATTCCGCGACAAGGCGCTTATGCCCCACGCGCCCGGCAGGGCGCTGGTGCGGGCCTATTACGCCGTGGGCCCGCATCTGGCCGGGGTGGTGCAAAATTCTCCCACGCTGGCCGCCGGGGTGCGCGCGGTGCTGCGCCCGGTGGCGGCGCTGACCCAGTTGGGGCTGCATGCCCCGGCACACCTTGCCCTGTCGCTGCTGCTGTGCGTGGCGCTGGGCTGCGTGCTGGGCCGGGCCGTGGGCAATGCGCGCAACCGGCAGACTGGGCATGACGGGCAGGCCGGGCATGACGGGCATGACGGGCACGGCGCGCGCAACACCGATCAGGCGGGCCATGCCAGCCCTGCGCTGGCCGGGTTTGCCGCGCAAACCGCTGGCCCCGTCGCGCAGGCCCAGCGGGGGGCGGTGCTGCTGAGCACCATCGTCACCATTGTGGCCTTTGCCGTGTTGGCAGCCAGCGCGGTTACCCTGATGACCTCGTCCACCCAGAGCGGCTATTTCGCCACCGAGGGCGACCGGGCGTACTACCTTGCGGAGTCGGGCTTCAACGCGGCGGCCAGCATGTTCCTGCATGCGGGCGACAGCGCAAGCGACGCGGACCTGGCCCGAAAGAACCTGCTGGCCGACCTTTCCACCCGGCCTTACGTGCTTTCCGGCGGTGTGGGGTCGTTCGAACTGGAGGCGCGTCCTTACTGGTTCGAGGTAACGGGTTCCACCGCCGCCGGGTCAACCACGCTGCAAGCGCGCGTGTACGGCACCCGGCCTCCGGGGCTGACCAGCGGGGCCAGCGGCAGGCTGCGCATAGGCAACACCAGCACCACCGTGTACTTCAGCGGGTTGTCGTTCGGCGCCAACACCATCACCTTCACCGGCATCCGCAACGGCAGCGGCATGACCGGCACGGCGCAGGGGCTGCCCACTTCTGTCACGCAGGGCACCGACGTGTTTCTTTCTTCGCGGGTGACGGATACCGTCAGCCTGACCACGGAAGGCGGCAACCTTTCCCTTGGGTCCGGCAACGCCAGCGCGCTGGCCAACTTTCCGCAGTACAACGGCATGTTCACCATTCGCGGCGGCGGCAACAGCGGCGGGGTGGCCTATGTCTACCGCGAACGCAACGGGTCCACCCTGCGCGACGTGCGCCTTGCCGACGGGCAGAACGCCACCTGGCGCTCCATCACCACATCCGCCAGCACCGACGCCGACTTCACGCTGGAAGCCTTTGTGGAACTGCGGTCCACCGGGGTTTCGCCCGGCGGCACGCGGCGGCTGGTCACCTACAACGTGCCCATCGGCTGGGTTTCGGGCGGGGCCTTCAACAAGTCCAGCTATGTGGATACCTTTGACGCCGCCAACCTTACCTCGTCCAACTGGGTGACGGGCGGTTCCGACCGGGGCGAACTGGGCGGCCACGCCATAGCCCAGGTGGGCGGCAACAACGCCCTGACCATCACCACCATGCAGCTTGCCACCACCGGCCCCAGCAACGGATCGCTGGCGTCGTGGCTGCTGGCCCTGCTGCGGGCCATCGTCGGCTGGTGGACGGAAAGCAACTACTGGAGCAGCATCTTTTTCAACTGGACGGCCACCGACGTGAACATGGCCCAGGCCTGGGCCGACGCGGGGTACAACCTGAGCTACGACGCGCAGGTGAAGATGTACCTCAACCAGTCGGACACCGCGCAGTTGCAGCACTTTGGCGGCTTGATGTTCCGGGGTGAGCAGAACGGCCAGGACCTGAACGCGCTGGGCCTTTCGTACATGCGCACCTACCGGCAAAGAACGCGGACGCGCACGTGCCTGTTCTTCTGCGGCAACTATGGGGACTGGTCGTCGTATTCGCTTTCGACGGAACTGGATAACAACCTGGTGCCCGGCTACAACTCGGAATCGGACCAGGGGCCGCTGTTCACGCCGTTCACCACCGGGTCTGGCGGTTCTGCGGTGACCTACAACCTGCAAACGGCCACCTACACCTCGCCGCAGCCGCTGATCGGCACCCAGACGCAGTCGCAGATGGTCTATTCGCACCCCGTGCTGCTGTTGTGGTCGCGCGAAAGCGGCAGTTTCAGATGGCTTGCGTACAAGCGGATGTCGGCCACCAACCTGCTGTCCAAGGCAGGCACCACCAACGCGCCCACCTACACCTATGCCGACTGGCCCACCATGCTGATGCGCATTGCCGAAGGCAGGGAACTTGCGTTCAGCGGCGCGGGGGGCGGCACCGGCACAAGAGACTTCAACTACGGCGATTTCGTGGAAACCACGTCCGGCAGCACCACAACCGGGCGCGGGCGGGTTATCGGGCCGCCCATCGTGACGGCGGGCGGGTGGAACTCTGCCGGGGCGTGGAACAACAACACCGCAGGCACGCTGGCGCTGACCAACATCGAAGGCACCTTCGGCAGCAGCGCCCCCCTGCGCGTGGAAGGCACGCAGCATGCCACTGCCAGTTCTGCCCTGGCTTCGTCCAAGTCGGAATACATCCGCGTGTACTACGGCAGAACGGCGACAGGCACCGCCAACCGCATCGTGAACGACGAAAACCGCAACGCCAACCCGCGCCTGAGCCTGGGCGGCGTGCCCAAGTGGACGCCGGACGACTACGCCAAGTGGACCCTGACCCAGACCGGCACCAACGAGGACGACAACTTCACCCTTGTGGAATGGGAAGCGGTAAACAGCTCCACGGGGCTTTCGGAAATCATCGTTTCCAGCACCATGAACCGCAGCGTGCTGAAGCTGGACCGCTTCCGCACGCCGGACAGCAGCACCACCGCGCCTTCGGAAGGCATAGCGCTGGTGACGGCGGGCACCACCGGCAACCGGATTGCCTTTGACGACTTTGCCATGCAGCTTGACCTGCGCGGCGGGCAGGGCTTTTTGCCGCCCATCCAGCAGTAGACGCAGCAAGGGGGGCATGAACGCGCGCGTCGGGGCGTGCCCTGCGTGCTCTGGGCGTGTCCTGAGCCGTGTTCTGGGCCGTGCTCTGTAAAAGACGAAGACACGGCAAGCGCCGAAAACAGACGCGCCCCCCGATGGTTCAGGGGGCGCGTGCGCTTGACGGTGTGGTCCGGGTTGGATGATCCGGAACGGATGGCCGCGCGGCCAGACTATTGGGAACCAGCGCCGCCGGAGGCGTCGTCGCCCGCATCCAGCAGCTTGAGGCGGCTTTCCACCTCGTTGATGCGGCCTTCCACCTCGTTCTGGTAGTAGCGCGAACGCTGCTTGGCATACCCATCGCCCACCGCGCGGGCACGCCGGTTGGCCAGGTCGTAGGATTCCTTTTCCTTCTGGAGTTCCTCCAGACGGCGTTGCAGGGCCGCGCGTTCCTCGTCCTTTGGGTCCGGCCCGGACTGCACGGCGGGCAGGAACTGGCCGTCAGGCCCCAGACCCGGCTGGCCGGGCAGGGGTTGGCCATCAGGGCCGACATGCACGGGCTGGCCATCGGGGCCAGGCAGGGGCTGGCCGTCCGGCCCCACCACCACGCCATCAACCACGCGCGCGCCGCCCTGCAACGCGCCGCTCATGTCGGGAATGGCGTAGCCGGACGCCGGGCCGTCGGGCCGTCCCTCGTTGGGCGTGGCGGACAGACTTTTAAGGTCGGCGGGGGCTGCCGCCGGAGGCTTGTCGGAAATATGCTTCTCGCCCTTTTCATCGGTCCAGATGTAGACCTTGCCGCCAAGGGCAACGCCCGGCGCAACCAGCAACCCGGCCAACAGCAATGCCGCCAGCGGCGCACCCGGCTTTCGCAGTGAGAACATCGGCACCTCCCATGCATCGCGTGAAGTTCTGGCCCCGTTCAATGCCCGTTGCGGCATCCGGCCCCCATGGCGCACCATACACCATGGACCCCGCATCAGCCACGCCCATTAGATGGCGCGGACGGGGGCGCGTGGCCGTGGCGACCGCCGCGCTGCTGCTGGCCATGGCCGCGTCGGGGCTGCTGCCCCTGCCCTGCGCCGTACCGTTGCTGCCCCTGCCCCGCCACGCCGCCGCTGCAGAAATCGTCACCATCTACCGCTACGTGGACGAGGACGGCGTTGTCCACCTGACCGACAAGCCAAAGGGCGACATGCGCTACCGGGTGTTCGGGCGGTTTCGGGTGCAGGAACTGGTAAAGGCCGTGGGGCCGGTGGGCATCAAGGGGCTGGCCGCCAAGCACGGCGCGCGCCACGGGGTGGACCCGCGCCTGGTGGAAGCGGTGATTGCCGTGGAATCGAACTACGACCCCACGGCGGTTTCACCCGCCGGGGCCCAGGGGCTGATGCAGATCATGCCCGGCACCCAGCGCGACCTTGGGGTTTCCGCGCCGTTCGACGCCGACGCCAACGTGGAAGGCGGCGTGCGCTACCTGAAATCGCTCATGGACCGCTTTGGCGATTTGCCGCTGGCGCTGGCCGCGTACAACGCCGGTCCGGAACGGGTGGCCAGGCACGGCGGCATTCCTCCCATACCGGAAACGCAGCAGTACGTGTCCAAGGTGATGGATACCTATGCGCGGCTTTCGCGCTAGGGGCTGTCTCTGAATTGTCCTTTCGCCCGTTGGCGTTGGAAAATGCCCCTGAAACGACGGAGATTCGTTGCCTGCCGGCTACACCGGCCTTCCGGTGACAAACCCGAACCACCAGCGCACCAGCGCCGGGCCGTACAGCATGTAGACCAGCGCGCCCAGGCTGAGGAACGGCCCGAAGGGAATGGCCACCTCGCGCGCGGACTGGCCCTCTGTGCGGCGGCGCAGGAACCACACGGCGGCCAGCAGGGCCGAAAGGCCCGCCAGCAGCGTGACCACGGGCAAGGCCTGCCAGCCGCACAGCCCGCCGATGAGCGCCATCAGCTTCACGTCGCCAAGGCCCATGCCGTCTATGCCGCGCACCCGCTTGAAGCCCGCCAGCACCAGCCAGAACACGCCGCCGCCCGCCGCCGCGCCGATCAGGCTGTCGGCAAGGGGCATGTCCAGCAGCAGCACGGCGGCCACCGGGGCGGCAACCGCGCCGGACAGGGTGATGACATCGGGCAGGATGAACGTCTCGAAGTCGATGAACGAAGCCACCAGCAGCGCCCCGCCAAACACCATGTACACGGCGAAGGGCCACGTTGCGCCAAAGCGCAGCGCCAGCAGCAGGGCCAGCAGGCCGGACGCGGCCTCTACAATGGGATAGCGCGGGCTGATGCGCTGGCCGCAGGCATGGCAACGCCCGCGCAGCGCAAGGTAACTGAAAATGGGCACCAGATGCCACGGACGCAGGGGCGCGGCGCAATGTGGGCAGTGCGACGGCGGCCACAGCAGCGACTGCCCTTCGATGGAACGGTGGATGCACACGTTGTAGAAACTGCCAAGCACAAGGCCCAGCACCAGCGCAAGCCACGGGAAGACGGCGGGGTCGGTGAACGGCATGGTGTCTGCTCCTTCAGCGTCGTTGACACGGCTTCTAGCAGAAGGGACCGCGACACGCCATTAGTATACGATACTTGATTATTCCGCCCATCCGCATAGGATCGGGCCAGCCTGAACGGCGGAAACCGGAAGGCGGATATCTGACCCCGATCTGCCCCGATCAGCGTCGGCCAGGCCGGATTTCACGATTCAAACCGCCCCGAACCGGCACGCACACCCGGACCGGCGTACACATCCAGACTGGCGCACACATCCCCCACCGCCGCCCGTGCGGCGCAAGGAACCACGCATGGCACGCATCGACCAGTTCTTCCACATCCTGCACGGGCTTGGCGGCTCCGACCTGCACCTTTCCAGCGGCTGCACCCCCATGGTGCGCGTACACGGCACGCTGCAACGCCTGGATCACCCCGCACTGGACGACGCCGCCCTTGCCGCCATGCTGGACGAAATCATCCCCCCCGCCCGGCGCGACGAATTCGCCGCCAGCGGCGACCTGGACTTCGGCTACGCCGTACCCGGCATGGCCCGCTACCGCGCCAACTTCTATCGCCACGAGCGCGGCGTGGGCGCGGCATTCCGCGAGATCCCCAGTTCCATCCCCTCGGTAGAGGCGCTGGGCCTGCCGACGCTGCTGCGCGACCTAGCCATGCTGCCCAAGGGCCTCGTGCTGCTGACCGGCCCCACCGGCAGCGGCAAGTCCACCACGCTGGCGGCCATGATCGACCACGCCAACACCCACCGCCGCGACCACATCATCACCATCGAAGACCCGGTGGAATTCGTGCATGAACCGCGCGGGTGCCTGATCAACCAGCGCGAGGTGGGACGCCACACGAAGAGCTTTGCCGCCGCCCTGCGCGGGGCCCTGCGCGAAGACCCGGACATCATCCTGGTGGGCGAAATGCGCGACCTGGAAACCATCAGCCTGGCGCTGGAAGCGGCGGAAACCGGCCACCTGGTGCTGTCCACGGTGCATACCATCTCTGCGCCCAAGACCATCGACCGCATCGTCGAAGTGTTTCCGCCGGAAATGCAGGCCCAGATCCGCACCAGCCTTTCGGAAACCCTGCAGGCCGTCATATCGCAGGTGCTGTTTCCGCGCGCCGACAGGCCGGGCCGGGTGGCCGCGCTGGAAATCATGCTGGGCGTGCCCGCCGTGCGCAACCTGATCCGCGAAAGCAAGACCTACCAACTGACCAGCGTGCTGCAAACCGGCAAGAACGCGGGCATGCAGACGCTGGACGACGACATCCTGCGGCTGCTGGGCGCGGGGCTTATCAACCCGCGCGACGCCGCCGTGCATGTGGCCGACAAGCCGCGCTTCAAGCCGTATCTGGCCGGGGTGAATGCCTCACCCGTGACGCGGGCGGGCAGCGCGGCAGACCTTGCGGATGACGACTTCTGATCGTCGGGCTTCACCGAAGCCGGGAACACGTCATGAACTATCTTGAATTGCTGGGACTTTCGCGCGAGCCGTTTTCCACATCGCCAGACCCGCTCTCGTACTACCGCGCCCCCGGCCACGAACTGTGCCTGCACCGGCTGGAAATTGCCGTGCGGCTGCGGCGCGGGCTGAACGTGGTGCTGGGCGAAGTGGGCACCGGCAAGAGCACCCTGTGCCGCTGCCTGCTGCGCGCCTTTGCCGAACAGCCGGAAGTGACCGCGCACCTGATACTGGACCCCGGCTTTGCCAGTGCAGAGGCCTTTGCCCTGCACCTGTGCGACCTGCTGGCCGGGCCGGATGGCGCTGCGGGCGTACCGGGCGGTAGAATTGCGAACGCTGGCACGGCGGAAACGGATGACGAGCAGTTCGGCCCCATGGCGGACAACATCACAGTCAGCAGCGCGCCCGCGCAGGGGGCCACGCAAGGACCAACACCAGGACTGACCGACACCCCGCGCGCTGCCGCCGGCAGCGAACTGCGGCGCGAGGCCGTGGAACGCATCCAGACCGCCCTGCTGCGCCTGACGCAAGGGCAGCCCGGCCTGCCTGATCCACAAGGACAGCAGGAAGGTGGCCGCATCGTGGTGCTGTGCATCGACGAAAGCCAGAAGCTGCTGCCCGAATGCCTGGAAGTGCTGCGTGAACTGCTGAATTTCGAAACCAACACCGAAAAGCTGCTCCAGATCATCCTGTTCGGCCAGCGCGAACTGGAAGGCACCATCGCCGCGCTGCCCAACTTCCGCGACCGCATCAACGAGTATCTGCCCCTGCGCCCCCTTTCGCGGCGAGAGACCCTTCGCATGGTGCGCCACCGGCTGCGCCTGGCGGGCGGCCCCGCCGGGGAGCGGCTGTTCACCCTGCCCGCGCTGCTGGCCGTGCATCACGCCACCGGCGGGTACCCGCGCAAGATCATGCGCCTGTGCCACCAGTTGGTCATGAACCTGCTCATCAACAACCGCCGCCGGGTAACCTGGCGCGAAGTGCTGGCCTTTGCCCGCCGCGACGCGGGCCTGGGCGGACGGCTGGATACCGGACCTGCGGCCTTTGCGGACCGGGCGACTGGTCCGGGACTGCTGCGGATGGCGGGCTATGCCGCGCTGACGGTTGTGGTGCTGGCCGGGTTGCTGGCTGGCGGGCAGATGCTGTCTGGCCGGATAAGCGCCGGGGGCGACCTGCGCCTGCCGTGGACATCCGGGGAGGGAAAGACGCCCCCGCCCGCAGAAAACCGCGCGTCCGCAGAAGGCCTCACCAATGCTGGCGCAAAAGACGACACGCCGGGGAAGTTCCGATCGTTGCTGGCCCTGCTGGGATTGTCCGGTCAGGATGCAACGACCGTGACAGGCGTGGGCACTGGCGCGGGGGCGGGTCTGGATGCAACAGCCGCGTCGTCCACGGCGTCGGGTTCGCCCGTTTCACCCAGTTCACCCAGTTCACTCAGTCCGGAAACCCGCGCGGGCACCGCATCCCGCCCGCTGACGCCAACGCCGGCGGCATCGCCCCCGGCTGCGGGTTACCCCGCGTCCGCCGCCCAAACCATCACCCAGACCGCCGCCCCCACCCGACTGGGGATGGTGGTGCTGCCCCGCGGCGAAACCCTGCTCGGCCTGCTGGACACCGTGTATGGCCGGTCCGCCGCCGTGCTGGACGCGGTGATGCAGGCCAACCCCGCCATCACCAACCCCAACCGCCTGCCCTCGGACACCATTCTGGCCCTGCCTGCCCTAGCCATGGAACCGGGCATGGAGCGGCGCAGCCAATGCGCCCTGCTGCTGGAAAGCCACGCCACGGTGGAGGAAGCCTACCGCGCCCTGCGCGCCAGGGGCGGCAACAAGCGCGAGGTGGTGCTGGCCCCGGTGTGGAAGGCTGACCGGGGGCTGCGCTTCTACCTGATGCCGCCGCGCTTCTACGCCAAACCCGCCGATGCCCGCGCGGCGGCGGAACGGCTGTTCCCGCGCTTTCCCGCCGCCACGGTGGAACCCGCCTTCGGCGACGGCGCGGTGTTCTACCGCAGCTTCGACTGATGCCGCAGGGGGCAGGGCCGCCCATGCCCGCCAGCCTCCGGCACCCCGAAGCTCCAGTTTCCGCATCCTCATATTCGTCACGCAACCCGCAGCCCGGCCCCAACGCCGGGCCGCTGCATTTGTTCCTGCCGCTCTCCCACGCTTGCGGCGCAACGCCGTCGTCACCAATTCGCCACTCCACCGCCCCGTTCATTCTCGCCTCCGGGGCGTCCGGTACCCCGCCCCACCCGAACCCGACGCCCGTCACATCACCGTCACCATATCCTCACGCAACGCCCTGCATGGAGTGCTTCCGTATTCCTGAAAAGCGCGCTAAAGATTTTCTAGAGAACCCGGACAACGGAGCGCACGTCGCCCCGCCCAATCCGCCGCGAGGCCCCCGCAACAGAGGAGCACCCATGGCGAAGAAGAAGGTGGACGCAGGCAACGGCAAGCGCCGCAAGGAACGGGCAGCCCCCGTCACCGGCGCCACATCCGTCCCCGCGCCTTCTGCGATGCAGGAAGAGGCCCCGCCCCTGCCGGAACGCAACGGCAAGATCAAGCTGACGGCACTGGAGGACTTCGAGGAACACCGCCAGTCGCACCACGCAGACCTCAAAAACGCCGTACGCACGGCACCCCGCCCTCCCGGCAAGGTGAACGGCAAGGCCACCCGCGCGCCCGCCGCCCCCGCAGCATCTGCCGCTTCCGCCCCACCGGGGCGTCGCAAGACCGCCACGCGCCCCACCACCGGCGAAATCCGCAAGCATTACGTCATCGACACCAACGTCCTGCTGGAAGACCCCGGCTGCATCGAGCAACTGCGCAGCGACAACGAAAACGCCTGCTACCTGCCGCAGACCGTGCTGCAGGAACTGGACAAGCTGAAGCGCCAGCCTGCCAAGGCCCATCTGGTGTCCCGCGCCGTGTCCGCCGTGGAGGCCGCCGTCCTGCATGGGCACCTGCGGGTGGTCACCGGCGACTATCAGGCCCTGGCGCTGCCCTCGTCCGCTCCGGAGGTCAAATCCTCTCCCGACCAGTACATCATTGCCGACGCCCGCTCGCTGCTGGCCACCGTGCCGCGCGAGGAACCCGTGGTGCTGGTTTCCAACGACCGACTGCTGCGCATCATGGCCGACACCAGTTCCGGCCTGCGCAGCGAGGAATACCGCTGCTCCATCCCCTTCCGCTCGGAATCGGAGCGCTACACCGGCTTTGTCACCCCCGCCGACGTGGTGCCCAACAGCTTCACCTGGGAAGGGGCGTACCCCGTATTCCACGACCGCGCGCTGGATACGCAGGAGGTCAAGTTCGCCCCCACCCCGTGGAACATCGTGCCGCGTGACGTGTATCAGGCACTGGCCATGCGCCTGATGCTGGACCCGGACATTCCGCTGGTCAGCCTGCAATCCACGGCGGGCAAGGGCAAAACCTTTCTGGCGCTGGGCTGCGCGCTGGAAATGGTGCTGAAGGAAAAACGCCACAAGCGCATCTTCATCTCGAAGCCCCTGGTGGAAATCGGCCCCAAGCTGGGCTACCTGCCCGGCGACCTGACCGAAAAGACCGACCCGTACATGGAATACATCGTGGACCTGATGCTGAAGCTGCACAACGAGCACCGCCGCGCCCCCAACGCGCTGGCGGCCATGCCCAACGGCACCAGCCTCAGCCGCCTGAACCCCAAGGTGATCCAGGTGCTGCCCATCAACTACACGCGGGGCCGCAACCTGGAAGACTGCGTGGTGATTCTGGACGAAACCCAGAACCTCTCGCGCGAGGACCTGCGCACCCTGCTCACCCGCATGGGCCGCAACGTGAAGGTGATCTGCATGGGCGACACCCAGCAGGTGGACGCCCCCTTCAACAGCCCGGAAAACAACGGGCTGAACTGGCTGGTGCGCCTGCTGCGCGGCAACCCCGGCTACGCGCATCTGGTGCTGCGCGGCCGCAAGAGCCGCGGCCCCATCACCGACATGGTGGTGGCGGCAGGGCTGTAGCGCCCTCCCCGGCAATACCGCAAGAAACGGAACGGGCGGATGCCGCAAGGCGTCCGCCCTTCATCATGATGGTGTCCAGCCCGGCGGCAAGGGACAAAATGGCGTCACGGGTCCCTTGCGCGCCCGGTGCGGCACGGATAGCATTCCCGCATGTCCAGTCACCACACTCCCCACCGGCACCATGCCCCTGCCACGTCCGCAGCCGATCTGCCGGACATTCAGTTGCCGGCCCCGCAGGCCGAAGGCGGCCTGACCGGTCGCGCACTGCATGGCGTGGGCTGGTTGGTGGGCCGCATGCTGCGCGGGCTGGTTGTGGGCCTGACGCTGGCGGTGACGGCAACAGGCCGGGGGATATTCGGCGCATTACGCTGGCTGGCCGTGTCGGTGTGGCGCATGGCGCGAGGCCTGTGGGCGGTCATTGCCCACGTGGTGGGCGCCATGCTGGGGCGCAAGGGCGGCAAGGCGGCGGGCGCGGCTGGCCCGCCTGGTGTGTCGAGTGTGCCGGGCGTGTCGCCCCAGTCCGACGGCAGGTCGACAGCCGGGGCGCATGAGGAACCCACCGCATCGCCGCAGGACGCGGATCAAAGCGACTCCCCCTACCTCAGCATGCCATCGGCCTCCACGACATCCACCCCATCACGAAAAACGCCGCAAGGCCCCACACGCCCGCGCGCGCCGCGCTCCGGCTGGCCGCTGGCCGTGCGGCTGGCGCTGCTGGTGGCGCTGCTGCTGGGCGGCGACATCGCCCGCTACGCGGTGTGGCCCCCGGTGGCCACGCTGGCAAAACAGAACCCCGCCATCACCTCGTTCATGGAGTACCGACAGGATCAGTGGGCACGACAGGGACGCGGCCCCAGCTACCGTCAGACCTGGGTGGGACTTGGCAGCATTTCGCGCTATCTGGTGCTGGCCGTGACCATCGCCGAGGACGACAAGTTCTGGCAGCACGAAGGGTTCGACCTCGACGGCATGGAAGAGGCCTTCCTACGCAACATCGAGGAAGGGCGCATTGCCGCCGGGGGCAGCACCATCACCCAACAGCTTGCCAAGAACCTGTGGTTCACCCCGGAAAAAAACCTGTCGCGCAAGGCCAAGGAAGCCATCATGGCCTGGCGGCTGGAGCGCGAACTGACCAAGAAGCGCATTCTGGAACTGTACCTTAACGTGGTGGAATGGGGCGACGGCGTGTTCGGGGCCGAAGCCGCCGCGCGTTATCACTACGGCAAGTCCGCCGCCGCGCTTACCTCGTGGGAAGCGGCCCGCCTTGCGGCGGTGCTGCCCAACCCCCTGCGCTGGTCGCCCACGGGCACCTCGCGCGGGGTGCAGGTGCGGGCGTCGATCATCCATTCGCGCATGGAGCGGCGGATGGGGGACGAGTAGGAATTCTCCCCACGGACGATAAAAAAAAGCGCGACGGGTATCCGCCGCACTTCTCATTTCCGTCCTCTGTCCTCTTCCCCTACTTGCCCAGCCACTCCTTGACCAGTTCGGGGTGTTCCTTCATGAACCGCCGGGCGTTGGCCATCAGGTCCGCGCCCTTTTCCTGATTCCAGGCCATCAGCGTTTCCAACTGGTTGGCGTCGGCATAGCGGAAGCGGTCGAGAAAGGCGTAGACGTCGGGCATGTCCTTGTCCAGGCCGTTACGCACCACGGTGTGGATGCGTTCCTCTTCGCCCAGCACCTTTTGGGGGTCGTCCAGGTAGTGCAGCTTCCAGCGGCCGAACATCCAGTGCGGTGACCACGCGGTGACCACAATCCATTCCTTGCGGCGGATGGCGTCGCCCAGCGCTGCGGTCATGGTGGCCCCGCTGCCCTCGACCAGAAGCATGCCGGTCAGGTCGTAGGCCCGCAAGGCCTTTTCGGACAGCTTCATCAGGCCGGAACCGGGGTCGATGCCGATGATCTTGCCCTTGAACTTGGCCGCGTTGTCCTTCAGTTCCTCAATGGACTTCAGCGGCACGTAGTCGGGCACTGCCCAGCCAAGGCGTGCCCCGCCCACCAGCGGGCCAAGGTCCTTCACCTTGCCTTCCACCTTCTTCAGGTAGTCGCCGTGCGTCACGGGCAGCCATGCGGTGACCATGCCGTCCACGTCGCCCGTGGCTACAGCCATCCACATGGCGGCGGCGCTGACGGGCAGCACTTCCACCTTGCGGCCCAGCTTGTCCTCGATCACCGCCTTGGCCAGATGCGTGCTGGCCGTGGCGCAGTCCCATTCCACGTAGGCAAGGCGAACGGGCCTGCTGTCCGTTGCCACGGGCGCAGCCGCAAGGGCCTGCGTTGCCAGCAGCAGGACCGCCAGGGTCATCAGCAGTATCTTCTTCATGTCGTGCTCCTCTGTTTGAGGTTGTGCCGCGCACTGCGGCGGTGTGGTGCGGGGTATGCGGAACGGGCCTTAACAGGCTATTGAGAAATCTGTTTCGGGACACCGCCAGCGGTCAACTAGCTGTCATCCCTTAGGAATCCCTTTTTCTTTGCAGTCCCGTAAGGCGTGCAGAATACAAATAGAAGTTTTGGGAGGAGGGGGTCCGGGGGAGGAGACCCTTTTCCAAAAGGGTCCCTCCCCCGCATGAACTTCGTTTTCCAACAGTCTGTTACCCACCCACGCGCTTCCCCACATGCTGCAATATGCGGTCAAGGCAGATGGCCACGATGACGATGCCTATGCCCGCCTCGAAGCCGTTGCCCATTTCCAACCGCTGGATGGCCTTCCACACCTCGCCGCCAAGGCCGCGCGCGCCGATCATGGCGGCAATGACCACCATGGACAGGGCCAGCATGACGGTCTGGTTCACACCCGCCAGCATGGTGGGCGCGGCCAGGGGCAGCTCCAGCTTCACCAGCCGCTGGAAGCGCCCGGTGCCGAAGGCTTCCGCGCATTCCACCAGTTCGGCGGGCACCTGCCGGATGCCCAGGCAGGTAAAGCGGATGGCGGGCGGCATGGCAAAGATCACCGTGGCGAACACGGCGGCCACCTTGCCAAGGCCAAAGAAGGGAATGGCGGGAATCAGGTAGACGAAGGCGGGCATGGTCTGCATCACGTCCAGCACGGGCATGACCACGGCGCGGGCCCGGTCGCTCATGGCGGCGGCAATGCCCAGCGGTATGCCCACCAGCACGGCCAGCAGGGTGGCCACCAGCACCAGCGCAAGGGTGCTCATGGTGGCCTGCCACAGGCCCATGTTCCAGACCAGGGCCAGCCCGGCCACGGCAAACACGCCCAGCGCCGCCTTGCGGGTGACGCGCCACGCCGCCAGCCCCACGAAGGCGATGACCAGCAGCGGGGGCAGCGCATCCAGTCCGGCCTCCAGCAGATTCAGACCGCTTTCGGTCACGGCGGAAAAGGCCCGCGTGGCCGGGGCCAGGTGGGTGACCAGAAAGTCGATGCCTGCCTCCAGCCACTGTCCAAGGGGGATGCGGGGGAAGATGCCCTCTGGCCCCATCAGGTTCATCATATCCATCAGGCGTTCCCTCCTCGTTCGGCCAACGCGCCCAGCAGCAACCCGCGCACGATGACCCCGGCCAGCCGCCCGCGCTCGTCGGTGACGGCCAGCGGGTGGGGCAGCCCGGCCATGAGCGGAATGAGTTCGGAGGCGGGGGCATCCGTGGGTACCGTGGTGATGTCGGTGCGCATGATGGCCGCAAGGTCGCGCTCGCCGCCCGCCATGTGGTCGGCGATGTCGTCGGCGGTGACCAGACCGACCAGCTTGTGATTGCGGTCGAGCACGAACAGGGTGCCGATGGCGTGGTTGCGCATCTTGCGCAGGGCCGTACGCGGGCCGTCCACGCCCAGCACCGCCACTGCCTCGGACCGCTTCATCACCGTGCCTGCCGTGAGCACGCGGGCAATGTCCACATCGGCCACAAAGCGGGCCACGTAGTCGTCCGCAGGGCTGGTCAGGATGTCTTCCGGCGTGCCCACCTGCACCACGGCCCCGTCGCGCATGAGCACAATGCGGTCGCCGATCTTCAGCGCCTCGTCCAGGTCGTGGCTGATGAACACGATGGTCTTGCGCACATCGTCCTGAAGGCGCAGCAGTTCGTCCTGCATGTCGCGCCGGATCAGCGGGTCCAGCGCGCTGAAGGCCTCGTCCATCAGCAGGATGTCCGGGTCCAGCGCCAGGGCGCGGGCCAACCCCACGCGCTGCTGCATGCCGCCGGAAAGCTGTCCGGGCCGGGCCGCTTCCCACCCGGCAAGGCCCACGCGGGCCAACGCCTCGGCTGCCTTGTCGCGGCGGGCGGTCCTGTCCGTACCCATCACTTCCAGCCCGTACTCGGCGTTTTCCAGCACGGTGCGGTGCGGAAACAGCGCGAAATTCTGGAACACCATGCCGAAGGTGCGCTGGCGCAGGGCGCGCAGGTCCTTCATCGAAAGGGTGGTCACGTCGGTGCCGTCGATGCGCACCGTGCCGTCGGTGGGTTCTATGAGCCGATTCAGACAGCGCACCAGCGTGGACTTGCCGCTACCGGAAAGGCCCATGACCACCACGATTTCGCCCTCGTCCACGTCGAAGGTGGCGCGGTTGACGCCCACGGCGTGCCGGGTGCGCTTGTATATCTCGTCCTTGGGCTTGCCCTCGCGGACCATGGTCAGCGCCTTTTCCGGCGCTGGCCCGAATACCTTGGTCAGATCGCGGATCTCTATTTTCGCCATATTGCCTCCTGTGCTGCGCGCGCCGTGGGCAACGGCCCATGTCGAAACATGAACCGAAAAATGCCGATGACCGACCACACGCCAGGGATGCCGTGTGCGCCCCGCACGCGGGACGGAACACGGAAAACAGACGGCGGCACACGCCATCGGCACACGCCCGGCGAGGGGCGCGCGCCATGCTGTTGCCGGAATGCACGGGAGGGAGACACGGAACGGGATGCAGACGGGTGGCGCACGATTGCGCCACGCGGTCTTGTTTACGCGCAGGGGGCGGGACAACTCGCACGGCAGGCCCATTCGCACGGCAAGCCCATTCGGAGGGGAGGGGGCAGGGACGACCCGCCAGAATTCCCCCGCGAGACACGCCGCAAGTCTGCACAATCCGCGCAGGCCGCAAACGAAGGGCGCCCGAACCTGAGCCATTGGTGGCGGCGCAGGCGACAGGACAAGCTGCAACACCAGCCACTGCGCGGTCATCACTCTGCCGGGCCGCAAGGGCACGCCGGAGAAAATACGGACAGCGCAAGACGACTGCATCCGAAACATCGCACGCCTTCAAATCATATGATTCTGGCGGCAAGCATCAGACCGAACTCATATGCGTATGGGCAGGCATTCCTTGGCCCTGGCCCATGCGCTCAACATCCTCCCGGACATCGAAGCATACAATTTCATTTAAGCTATGACAGCCATTTCAATCACATGATGAATCGGCATGCCATCGCCATTTTTCAAACATAAAGCAATAAACACCCCATGTCCACCTTCAATGTATTCTCACCACTATCACTGACATTCCGGCATGTAATACCCCTTTGGCAAAACATGTCGCCCCGGTGCGTACAACCGTTGCAGCCGGACGGAAAACATGCCATCCATGAAGCCAGCACGCTGCGGAGGTGAACAAGGCCATGGACAGTTTTTCCTTGCGACAAGCGGCGTTACGGTGGGGAGCAAGCCTATTCGGCGTGGCGGACCTGGAACGCCTGCGCACCCTGCCCACCCAGCCGGAAAACCTGCTGGACGGCTGGACACGGGCCATCAGCCTGGGGGTGCGCCTGGCAGACCCGGTGATGGACGACATCGTTGACGGCCCCACGCCGCTCTACGCCCATCATTACCGGGCCGTGAACACCCGCCTGGACGACACCGCCCTGCGTCTGGCCCTGCTGATTCAGGAAGCGGGCGGACGCGCCCTGCCGCTGCCTGCCTCGCTGGCGGTGGACAGCGTGGCCTGCACCAGCATGATCTCGCACAAGGCCGTGGCCGTTGCCGCCGGACTTGGCTGGCAGGGCAAGAGCCTGCTGACCATTTCGCCGCTGTACGGGCCGCGCATCCGCCTGTGTACCGTGCTTACCGACCTGCCCCTGCAACCGGGCCAACCGCTGATGAACCGTTGCGGCAACTGTACCCGCTGCGCCGATGCCTGTCCCGCCGGGGCCATCAAGGGCGTTGCACTGCCGCACGAGCCGGGCGCGCACTACGCAAGCCGCGACGAGGCACTGCACTTCGAACGCTGTCGCACCCTGCTGCAGGAAGACTTCGCCAAGCGCCCGCTGATCGGGCATTCGGTGTGCGGGGTATGCATCAAGGTCTGTCCGTGGGGAGGGCGCGGCAAGGGGGTGCTGCACGGACGCGACGACGTGCCCATGACCATGATGGACGACCAGTTCACGCTGTTCCCCCAGACGCCCTGACCCGCCCGAACGCGGCAATCCGCCGTTTTCCGCGCAGTATCCATGAATTGTCCGGCGAGTATCCGGGGCGCGTCCTAAGCGGAACAGGGCCGTGCCCTGATCGTGTCCTGATCTGAACAGGGCTCTCGCCCGCCTGCACCGCATCCAAGGGAGGCATCCATGGTTCGTTCCATCACTGCCCGTGAACTCGACGACGCCATGTGCGGCGAAGAGCGCATGCTGCTGCTCGACGTGCGCAGCCGGAGCGAACACGACCTGCACCCGGAGGCCATCCCCGGCTCGCAGTGGCGCGACCCGGCCATTGCGGATGCGTGGCTGCCGTCCATCCCCGAAGGGACCAGCGCCGTGGTGTATTGCGAGGGCGGCGGCGAACCCAGCCGGGGCATCCAGTCGCTCCTGACGACACGCGGGGTGGTTGCGCGCTACCTGGAGGGCGGGCTGGCCGCGTGGCAGCGGCAACATGGCGGCGAACACGGTGAACCGGGGGGTACGGGCAGCTCTGCAGGATCGGGCGGAGCGGGGATGCGCGCTGGCGAAGGCTGCGCCCATTCTCCGGTGCGCGGCGAGCCGGGCGGGCACATTCCCGCCGGGGGCGAAAGCGGGCTGCATCGCCCGACCGGCAACGGCACGCAGGTGCAGCCGGAACGACGCGACAGCGAAGCCGGAGGCCACGAACAGGCCCGCGCGAACCGGCCCGGCCCGGCGGACACCACCGGGGGCGGCGAAGGCGGCGGGGCGCGCTGATCGCCGCGCGGCACGGCACGCCGGGGGATGCCCCATTCCCATCGTTTCCGCCTATCCCGCCTATCCCGCCAGTCCCGCCTGTTTCGACGCCCCGGACATCCCCCATGGCCCAGATGCCCAGGTCATGCCAGTCGTGCCAGTCGTGCCAGTCGTGCCCATCATGCTGACTGAGCCGATCACCCCGCCACGTTGAACTTTGCCTGTCCCGCACATGCCGCCAAAGGTTGCCAGCCCGCGGATGCGCCCTGCTGCCCGTTTACCCCCACCCCGGCGCATGCTATGCCCACTCCTTCGGTCGGCCCCGGTTGCGGCGCGTTCTGGCGCACGCGCCCACGCCCGGCCCAGCCACACATCTGGAGTGATCATGCCCGCATCCCGCCGTGCCGCCCCCCGGCTTTCTTCTTTATCAGGCCCACACGCCGCCCCCTCCTTTCCGGCAACCTGCCCGCGCCCGGCGCGACTGGCTCACCTGGCTCACCCGGCTCACCTGTCGCGCCTGGCTCACCTGTCGCGCCTGACACTGGTCGTGCTGTTGGCGGCGGGCCTGCTGCTTGGCGGCTGCAAGCCCCCGCAGAAAGGCGCGGCATCATTGCCGGAACGCCCCACGTACGTGCGGGATACAGCGGAACAGGGTACAGACGCATCGGATGACGGCACAAGCACCGCCACGTCAGGCACGGATTCCGGCACCTCTCCGGTCGTGGTCCAACCCGCACCCGCCACACCCGACCTGGTGGTGAAGCCCGAAGCACTGGCCGACGCGCGAAAGAATCAATCCGCCAAGCCCGATCCGTCAAATCAGCCAGACCCGGCAGGCCCGGTTGGCAACGTGCAGGCGGAACAGAGACGCGCTGCCGCCCCCGTGGGCGAACTGGTGGAACTTTCCGACGGCACCAGCATCGAAGCCCCCACCCGCCCGCAGGACCAGTTCGCCTTTGCCATGGCCTTGCTGCAAGGCGCGGACGGCCAGCCGGATCCGGCTCGCGCCGCGCCGTGGCTGGAAAAATCCGCCGCGCAAGGCTTTGGCCCCGCGCAGGACGTGCTGGCCCGCATGTATCTGGACGGCACCGGCGTTCAGAAGGACGAGGCCAAGGCCTTCTCGCTGGCCATGTCCGCCGCCGGGCAGGACATCGTCAACGCGCAGGCCCTGGTGGGCGTGCTGTACACCTATGGACGCGGCACCCGGCGCGACTTCATGCAAGGCGAGAAATGGCTTTCGCTGGCTGCCGAACGCGACCACCCGCAGGCCTGCGACCTGCTGGCCGAATACCACCGCAAGGGGCTGGCCGGGCCGGAGAATCAGGCGGAGGCCTTCCGCTGGACGGAACGCGCCGCAGCCCTTGGCGTGCAGCGCGCCCGATTCTGGCTGGGCGTGCATTACCGCTACGGCTTGGGCACGCCGCGCGACGACGCCAAGGCCCTGCACCTGCTGCGCGAGGCCGCCGACGCAGGCAACCCCGACGCTATGGGGCTGGTGGCCGAAATGTTCTACCGAGGCCAGGGGACAGAGCCGGACGTGGAAAATGCCGTGCGCTACTTTCAGATGGGCGAAAAGGCGGGCGACCAGCATTCGCGGCTGAACCTGGGCATCCTGTACCACGAGGGCAAAGGCGTACCCAAGGACTTCGGGCGCAGCCTGCAACTGTTCGGCCTGTGCGCCGAAGGCGGACACCCGCGCTGCATGACCCTGCTGGGCAGCATGCTGGCCGAAGGCGAAGGGGCCAAGGCCGATATCGTCACCGCCCATTCCTGGCTGACCCGCGCCATGCTGTTCGGCGACGGCGACGCCGCCCCGGTGGCCGCCGAGGTGCAACAGCGCATGACGCCCGATCAACTGGTGCATTCCAAGAACATTGCCGCGCAATGGATGCAGGCGCACCCGCAACTGCAACCCATCGTCCCCGGCCTGCCCGACCCGCAGCCTGCGCCCCAGGCTGCACCACAGTCCGCGCCCCAGTCCCAGTCCCGGACAGCGCCGCAACCTGTGCAGGGCAACGGCGCGGGCCTGAATGGCGCGGCAGAGCCAGGCGGCACGGAGGACGGCACCAGCATGACCAGCATGCCCGCCCCTCAGGCCGCACCTGATGCCGCGCCCCAGGTCTCGTCCAATGCCACGAGCCAGACCGGCAACACGGAAAAAACGGCCCAGGCGGGCAAAAAGGCCGCCACGCCCGCCCCCGCCAAGAAGAAAAATGCCAAGACCGGCAAGGCGGCCCGCCCTGCCAACTGATGTGCGCCGGATACGGCGACAATGCACCGGATGCCATATGCCTCCATTCCCTGACCATCACGCCCCGCACGTGCCCGTCCCCCGCGACGCGGCATCCGACGCAGGCCCAGACGTAGCCCCAGACCTGGCCCCAGACGCAACGCATGGCAACGCCAATGCCGCCGGGACCGCCGGGGCAGCGTCCGGTTCTGTCCCGGCAGCAGCATCCGGCATGCCGGATATGCCAGATTTGCCAGACGCGGCAGGGGCATCCGCCCCCTCACGCGCTGCCGGGGGCAAACCCGGCCCCTTGCGCGTGTTCCGCCATCGCAACTACCGGCTGTTCTTCGCCGGGCAGTCCATTTCACTACCGGGTACGTGGATGCAGTCCATGGCCCAGTCATGGCTGGTGTACCGGCTGAGCGAATCCAGCTTCATCCTGGGGGCGCTGGGCTTTGCGGCGCAACTGCCCCTGTTCGTGTTGTCGGTGTTCGGCGGCGCGCTGGCCGACAGCCACGACCGGCGCACCATACTGGTGTGTACGCAGGCGGCGTCCATGCTGCTGGCGCTGACCGCAGCCGTGCTGACCATGACCGATCTCGTGCAGGTGTGGCACGTGTTTGTGCTGGCCACCACGCTCGGCATCGTCAACGCCTTTGACGTGCCCACGCGGCAGTCGTTCATCATGGACATGGTGGGACGAGAAGACCTGCCCACGGCCATCGGGCTCAATTCCTCCATGTTCAACGCCGCGCGGGTCGTCGGCCCCACCCTGGCGGGCCTGATGGTGGCCGCTGCGGGCGAGGGGTGGTGCTTTCTGCTCAACGCCGTCAGCTTCGTGCCGGTTATCGCCGGGCTGCTGATGATGCGCCTGCCCGTCTACACGCCCCCACCGCCGGGACCGTCGACCCTGCAGCGCATCCGCGAAGGATTCGGCTTTGCGGCACGGCACGAGGGCATCCGCACCCTGCTCCTGCTGGTGGGCGCCACAAGCCTTATCGGGGTAAACTATTCGGTGCTGATGCCCGTGGTGGCCGACAAGGTGCTGGGCGGCAACGCCCGCACCCTGGGCCTTCTGCTTGGGGCCGCAGGTGCGGGCGCGCTGCTGGGAGCCCTGTGTCTTGCCTTGCGCCGCAGCAGCCAGGGGCTGTCCCGCTGGGCGCTGTACGCCGCCATGGGGCTTGGGGCCAGCCTGACGGCCTTTGCGCTGTGCCGGTCCGTATGGGCGGCGTTGCTGGCCCTGGTGCCCGTGGGCATGTGCATGGTGGTGCTGATGGCGTCGGCCAATACCCTGTTGCAGATCATGTCGCCCGACGCCTACCGGGGGCGGGTCATGGCGCTGTATTCCATGATGTTCCTGGGCATGGGGCCGTTCGGTTCGCTGCTGGGGGGCACGGTGGCCCATGCCCTGGGGCCGTCGCCCACGCTGCTGCTGTCCGGCGTCGTCTGCCTGGGCAACGCGCTGTGGTTCGGGCTGTGGCTGCGGCGGCACGGCGTGGACATGGAGAGCATGACCGCCGCCAACAACTGAAGGCAACAGTGCTCGCAGCATGTTCAGGGCAGCCATGCGCCGCGCCAAACGCACGCGGCGTCCGAAATGCAAAAAAGGGGAGATGGCGCGCCATGGCGGCCCCCTCCCCTTTTTTGCACCGTATGCGAGGAATGCTTCAGCGTGCCCGCAGTTGTTCCAGCAGCACGGGCAGCAATGCGGCATTGGCGGCGGCAAGGCGATTGGCATGCAGCGGATCCGGATGACCGTCGATGTCGGCCACTGCGCCGCCCGCTTCCTGCACCAGCAACGCACCTGCGGAAAGATCCCAGCGTTTCAGGCTGACCACGAAAAAGCCGTCCAGCCGACCGGCAGCCACATAGGCAAGGTCCAGGGCTGCCGCGCCGCCGCGACGCATGCCCGCCGCGCCGCGCGCCACGGCGCAGAACTGCGCCAGATAGCCATCCAGCCCCGGCCATTTGGGCGGCGGCACCACAGTGCCGATGACCGCCTCGTCCAGGCGGGTACGACGCGCCACATGCAGCGGACGTCCGTTGCAGTACGCCCCGCCGCCCCGAACAGCGGTAAAAAACTCGCGCCGTTCAGGGTCCGCCACCACGCCAAGCACGGCTGCGCCGTCCACCTCCAGCGCCACGGACACCGCATAATAGGGAATGGAGTGGACGTAATTTACCGTGCCGTCCAGAGGATCGACAATCCAGCGATATGGGGATGTACCGGAGTCGCCCGCGCCTTCGCCCGATTCCTCGCCCAGGCGCGCATGGTCCGGATAGGCGGCCCGGATGCGCGCGAAAATGGCCGCCTCGGAGCGGGCGTCCAACTCTGTCGTGATGTCGCCGGGGCTTTTGGTGGTGGTCTGCACGCGGGCAAGCCGGGAACGCCCGCGCGCCAGCACGGCGCAACCGGCCTTGGCGGCATCCAGCGCCACGGCAAGGGCGTCGTTCAGGTTCAGATCGCAACCGTGGAGTACGGCAGGCAAGGGGCGGGACGAAGAAGGCGAAGCGGGAGAAGGCATGTGGATATCCCGTGCAGGCTGAAGGATTGCTGGAGCATGGCTGTTCGATGACGCGCACCACGCTGAGGGACGACGTACCGTCAGACGCGGCCCGGAGCTCCAGATGGCCAGGACGCCCCAGACGACCCATACGGGCCAGACAAGCCAGATGAACCGGATGAGCCGGATCGTCAGGACTGCTGGACGGTCCAGACGACCAGGCAGCTCGGACGGTGGATTCCCCGGACGACCCGATAGCCGCGTAACCTCCCTAGCACCATGTCCGCGCGGAGGGAACCTCACCATTGCCCTGCTTATAATGGCAGCCATACCGGCTCCATCCTAGAGGGAAGAAACAACTGTCGCCATTCCGGCGCAGCTTCCCTCACCCCTCACAGGAGGGCAGCACCATGTTTCACGGCAAGGTGTCGCCGCAGATTGCGGCCGGGCTTCTGGAACTGCGTAAACGCATCGAAGCGGCCCAAATCCCCTCTTCGCGGGTGGACGAAACCCTGAACATCGCCACGTGGAATGTCCGCGAATTCGGCAAGAAGCGCCGCACGGAGCCCGCCGTCCACTACATTGCCGAGGTCATCGGCCAGTTCGATCTGGTGGGCCTGGTGGAACTGCGCGACAATCTGGCGGACCTGAAGCGCGTACTGGACATACTGGGGCCGTACTGGCGGGTGGTGTACTCGGACATGATCCCCGACGCGGGCGGCAACCGGGAACGTGTGGCCTTCATCCACGATACCCGCTGCGTGGCCTTCAAGGGCATGGCTGCCAATGCCGCCCCTCCACGCAAGAAGGCGGGCACGCAATATCTTCCGGAATCATCGTGGTGGCGACCGCCGTACATGGCGTCCTTTGCCTCCGGCAACTTCGACTTCATCGTCGTCACGGCGCACATTCAGTGGGGTACGGAGGAAGGCCGCGAACAGGAACTGCGCCTGCTGGCGGAGTGGGTAGAGGCCAAGCGCACTGAAAAATGGGCCGTGGATCGTGATGTCATCGTCATGGGCGATTTCAACGTGCCAGACACATCCGGCCCGCTGTACCAGGCGGTGACGTCAAAGGGGCTGTGCATGCCCAAGGGGCTGGCGGGGCTGGCGCACGGGTCGAACCTTGAAAAGGACAAGCGGTACGACCAGATACTGCACTACCCGGTGTACCCTGAAAACTTCGCAAACACTGGCGGCGCTCTGGACTTCTACGGCAGCGAGACAGGCATCGACGCGCTGTTTCCCGGCATGAGCAAGACGGACTTCACCTACCAGATGTCCGACCACTTGCCCCTGTGGCTGCAAATGCGCACCGACATCGACGACATGGTGCTTTCGCAATTGATTCGCTGAACGCATCATGCACTACACTCCGGGAAACAGCAGGGCGACTCCTGCTATTGGCAAGCCCGTTTTCCCACCTCGTGCTGTCGGCTTACGCACGCAGTCACCGAACTGGCTCCACGCGTCCGCCGCACTTGTGCCGCACGCGCACCCACTCCCGGCCCCCAAGCACTCCCTTCCCGGTTCGCTTCTCCAAGTCTTCCCACGCTTCCCTGTGCCTTGCCACGCCTTCCGTCACGCCATTCCTGTCCTGTAAACGCACGAAGGCCCCGGTGATTTCTCACCGGGGCCTTTCGCGTGAAGGGTCGG